>JAJEBY010000012.1 GCA_022822305.1 Anaerolineae bacterium | reverse complement strand
TGTGTTCCGCCGAGGGCTGGTCTCGAGGGGCGCTTCGCCTATTGCCATTATTGTCACATCCGCTCCGCATTCGGCGATCCCTCTTAATAGTATGGTTCTCATTCCTGCAACCAATCAGCCGCGACAAACTAGCCATAAGGCATCCGCGCCCCTTTGGCGCTTCGTCGGCCGCAAGCGCAATCGGTTCAATTCTGGGATCTTGGCTATCCGGTCTGCTATCATAGGCGGATGAATATGCGATCAAGGGAGCGGCAGGCATGCGCTATCAAATGCTGATTGACGGCCAATGGAGCGATGCGGAGGACGGCGCCACCTGGGAGGTGGTCAATCCCGCCACCGAAGCGATAATCGGGCGGGCGCCATTTGGCGGCGCTGCGGAAACCACGCGCGCCATCGCTGCGGCTGCGGCGGCCTTGCCGGCCTGGCGCGGGCTGACAGCGTATGACCGCGGCGGCATCCTGCGTGATATCGCCGATGCCATTCGCGCGCGCGTCGATGCGCTGGCGCCGATCATGACGGCGGAGTGTGGCAAGCCGCTGGGTGAAGCGGCCGGCGAATGGGGCGCTTGCGCCGATCTGTTTGACTGGTTCGCGGAAGAGGGCAAACGCGCCTACGGCCGCGTCATTCCCGCGCGCAAACCGGGCAAACGATTGCTCTCGCTGCCACAGCCGGTCGGCGTCGTGGCGACTATCACCGCCTGGAACTTCCCGGCTTATCTATTGGCGCGCAAATGGGCGGCCGCGCTGGCGGCGGGCTGCACTATCGTCGGCAGACCGAGCGAGCTGACGCCGATGTCCGCCATGGCGTTGGTCAATGTGATGGTCGAGGCGGGATTGCCGCGCGGCGTCGTCAATCTCATCAATGGCGATCCGCAGATCATGGGCGAAACCATCCTGCGCGATCCGCGCGTGCGCAAACTCAGTTTCACCGGTTCGCAGCGCGTGGGCCAGATCCTGATGCGCGGCGCTGCCGACGGCATCAAGAAGCTGAGCCTGGAACTGGGCGGCAGCGCGCCGGTGCTGGTCTTCGCCGATGCCGATTTGGATTGGGCGGCGCAGCAAGGCGTGATCGCGAAATTCCGCAACAATGGGCAGGTTTGCATTTCGCCCACGCGCTTTTATGTCGAACAACCGGCCCTGGAAGCCTTCCTCGATGGCGTCGCGCGCGAGACCGACAAGCTGGTCGTCGGCGATGGTATGCGCGCCGGCGTGACCAACGGACCCATGGTGACTGCCGCTGGCCGCGATAAAGTCGAACTCTTCGTGGGGGACGCGCTGGAGCAAAAGGCCGCGCTGGTGACCGGAGGCGCGCGACCCGCCCTTGAGCAGGGCTACTTTTATCAGCCGACCGTGCTGACCGATGTGACGTCTGATATGCGGCTGGGCTGTGATGAGGTCTTCGGCCCGGTGATGGCGGTCAGCACCTTCAAGGATATCGACGAAGCGCTGCAACTGGCGAACGACACGCCTTACGGCTTGGCCGGATATGCGATGACGCGGGACTTGACCACCGCTACGCGCGTCTATGAGGGGCTGGAATTCGGCATTATCGGCGTCAATGACATGGTGCCGGCCACAGCCGAGGCGCCCTTCGGAGGTATCAAGACCAGCGGCTTCGGCCGTGAGGGCGGGCAAGAGGGCTTGCGCGAATATCTCGATGCCAAGTTCGTCTCCATCGGCCTGGACGGCTGAACGGACTCGCCCGGCTGAATTGTCATTCGCCCATGTATTCAATTGCGCCGATATCGCAGGCGTCGCCTTGCGGGCGTAGATTGCCGAGCTGGTCGGAACTCCAAGGGCGAAGCGATCGACGGCCGATAACCAAAGGTAGAGACGGCGGATCAGCGGCACACTTTCGCTGGCGCGGCCGTATCAAAATCTCTCTGTGTTCACTGTGCCCTCAGTAGAACTAAGTAAGTCATGCGAAAACGTGATGGGTTGGATTTGGCAAAGGCGGGCAAGCCACCGGCACGCCCCTACAAGGCTTGTCCACTACTCTGACAAAACCTCCGATCATCACTCGTTCCAATTGGGATGGGGAGCGTTTCCCAGTCAAAAGCTGCATCAGCCCTGCTGATTTCCGCGCATAAGGCCGGTCGTAGGGGCGACTCTATGAGTCGCCCGCAGGTAACGAGCTCGAATTCAGCGCGTATTCGTCAGATGCGGACAAGCCTTACAAGGTTGTCCAAGTTTTTGGATATTACTCACCATATGTCAGCAAGTTGCGCGATTAACTTGGAATTGCTTCTGTGGTTAAATTCCTGTACAAGATATTTCAGTGAATAGGTAAAGAAGGCCCGCCATGACCAAACTCTCCATCAGCCTGGGACAAATGCATATCAAGCTCGGCCGCGTGGAAGACAACCTGGAGACCGCCGAAGGCATGATCGCCGACGCGGCGCGTCGCGGCTCGGACTTGGTGCTGCTGCCGGAACTGTGGTCGACCGGTTACGACCTGGAGAACGCAGCCGATTACGCCGATCAGCTCGGCGCTGGCATGTTCGCGCAGATCTCTCAAGCGGCTTCGAAACATCAGATTGCCGTCTGCGGCTCGATACTGGAGCGGCGCAACGGCCAGGTGATGAATTGCGCGACCTGGCATGCCCCGGATGGCGAGATACTGGCGGTCTATCGCAAGATTCACTTGTTCCGCCTCTTTGACGAGCACAAGTGGCTGGGCGAAGGCGAGACGCCCGTGGCGCTGGATGCGCCTTGGGGCATGACCGGCCTGGCCATCTGTTACGATTTGCGCTTCCCCGAACTCTTTCGGCGCTACGCCGTTGCCGATGGCGCCAAGCTGATCGTCATTTGCGCTGAGTGGCCGGCGGCGCGGGTGGAGCATTGGCGAAGCTTATTGATCGCGCGGGCGATCGAGAATCAGTGTTTTGTCGCGGCGACGAATGCCTGTGGCGAAACCGGCGGCACAACCTTCGGCGGTCACTCGATGATCATTGATCCCTGGGGCGTCGTCATCGCCGAGGCGGACGAAAGCGCAGGTTTGCTGTCGGCGCAGATCGATCTGGCCATCGTGGACCAAGTGCGGCGGACAATCCCGGTTTTTGAAGATCGCCGTCCGGATGCTTATCTGGCGAAATAGCACTATCGATCTGGCGAAATAGCACAATCGACCGTGGGTCGCCGGTCCCGGTCGCCGAGCGCGCAGCCTTGAGAATGCGCTCCCTTCGTGCTATAATACTTTGGTGAAGAAAATTCGAACAACATTAGTCTGTCTTTCTCAACCGAATTCCGCTCCTAGATTACAGTCGCGCTCAAACCAAACAGTTGACACGCATTCGAGCCGGGGAATCGCCACCCCTGCGACGGCGTATCGTTCTCACGTTGCATTGTGTCGGCGGTGAGAGTTTCCTTTGTGCAATGTGTATCAAAATTGGGCGCCATTAGCCTCGCGAGGGTTCGCGGAGGAGTGCTGAAGCAACCAACGGAACCGGTTGAGCGTAGAAACAGTTACAACGCAGGCTGCAAGGCGAATGCGCGTCAGCGGAAGCATCGATAGCGATGCAACGCTCAAACACAATAAGTGGCGCGCTGCGCGGCGGTTTGTGACAGAAAGAAGGGGAGACGTATATGTATTCTACTGGAGACCAGATTGTCCATCCCCGATATGGCGCCGGAACAGTGGTCGGCAAGAAGAAGCTGACCCTTAAGGGCAAGACCCGCGCCTACCACATCGTCGAATTGGTTGGCGAACGCGGCGAAGTGATGATCCCGGTCGAGGCGGCGCCCGACATGAATATCCGGCCCGCCATAGAAGATCTGACGGTGATCGAACAGGTTTTTGCGCTGCCGCCCGCCCAACTCTCCGATGACTATCGCGCCCGGCAAGCCAGCATCCAAAAGCAGATTCAAACCCGGGAGCCGGAGCCGCTGGCGCAGGCGCTGCGCGATCTCTATTGGCGTGAACAAAGCGAAAAGCTGACAGCGGTCGAAACCAAGATGAAGGGCCAGCTCATGAAGATGCTCAGTTACGAGATCGCCGTGATTTGCGCGGAAACAACCGTCGACGAAGCGACTCGTCAGCTGACGCAAATGCTGACCAAGATGGTGCAAACGAAAGAGGAGCCGCCGGCGGAAGCCGCAGCCGACGGTTAGAACACTGCCCGCGCGTGATGCGCATGCGTCCTTGTTGATTACAGCACTTCAAAAGTCTTAATCTGAAAGCTGCCGATACCACCGTCAAATTCGATAGTGGTTTGTTGCTCGGCGCTATCGAAGCCTTCAGTTTCCCACACGCCCTTCGTGGACATGAAGTCACGGTGGTCTCCATGACGGATCAGCCGCTCCGGCAGCTTGACCTTGCCCAGCCCGGTATTCGCGACAAGCCGGATAGCGGATTCGGGTGAAACTCCGATCGTGGTTTCGCCAACCCCGCCTTTGATGACGAGGCGACCGGCGCAGCCGGCCGGAATCGCGATATCGGTCTTGCCGACGCCACCGGTGACGCGCGCCGAAAATGCGCTGTGTTGGGCAGGCAGGATCAGATCAACCGTGCCGATGCCGGTTTCCAGCTCTATGGCGTCCATTTGCAGATGGCTCAGGTCGATTGCGCATTCGCCGATGCCGCCGCTCAGACGCAGCCGACAAGGGATGTCCCGCGCCAGTCGTATGTCCCAACTCAAGTCTTGATCGTTGCCGATGATGCGGGCGATGCCGTGCGGAATGCGTCCCCGCTGCCGCAGGGCGATGTGGCGTTCGTCGCCGCCGCTGACTTCATAATCATGCTCGCCGATGGTATGGATGCGCGCCTCGAATAAATTACCGCTATCCGGTTCCAGAGCGCTGAGGCTGGCTTTGCCGACGGAGAATCCAATATCAATGCGGGCGGATGTCGCGCCGTCGCGCGGCTCGAAATGCTCGTAATACTCAACCTCCACTTCTTCGCCAACCCTGTCGGTGACGAATTGCGAGATGCGATCGCCT
Organism: Anaerolineae bacterium; assembly: GCA_022822305.1. Taxonomy (GTDB): domain Bacteria; phylum Chloroflexota; class Anaerolineae; order Aggregatilineales; family Phototrophicaceae; genus UBA6055. The sequence continues at coordinate 30,286 of JAJEBY010000012.1, read as the reverse complement.
ATGCTCTCAAAATCAAACGACCACTCAACCTTGCGCTTCTGTTGTCTTGTCATTTGTATGTCCCCATATCCCTTGCCTTACTGGTGTATACGAGGCGAGGGTAAGCGCGTTTCGCAAGAATCACGTAAAAGTTTTGGCGCGGCCTTTGGCGCCCTCTGCTTTGCACTTGTATCGATTGATGGAATCGGACTATACTGATGGCGTATCCGATCTAAGGAACTTTGTCTCATGCAAAACAATCCGGGCGTAAAGTGGGTAATCGACCATCCTCGGATCAGCGCTTGGGTCGTACTGGCCGGTGGCATGGTCGCCTTGCTGGTGTACGAGGCGCGCAACGTCGGCCTGCTGCCGTCGCAATGGCTGGCGCTGATCGTAGCCACAGTCTTGGTTGCCGGCGCCTGCATCTGGATCATCAGTTGGGAAGATCAAGACGATCCGGAAGAAGTCGCCGAGGCCGACGCCGCGACCGAGGAATCGGCGCAGGAAGCCTAATCCGGCGCTTGAGCCCTTTACATGCTTCCAGCGGCGCTGCCGCCTCCGTGTTTTTTCCCAGCATAGTCAGCCAATGATATGTGAATCCACAATTGGTCCGACATGCGCGAGCCCGTCATTTGCGCTTTTCTCTAATCGCCGATTCATCGAACGTTCGCGCATAAGATTGATAATATTGTGACGACGCGGCGGCGCCATTCGCTGCCGCCGAACGGCTGAGATCAAGACGCATGACGAGCGAAGAGCCGTTTCTCACGCGCCCCTGCCGGGAATACAAAGACAGCTATATTGCCGCCGTATACGAATACATCGAAGAGAATCTGGAGCCAACCTGGCATCCCGAGATTCTCAGTTCACGATTCGGTGAATTCCTTGAGGTGATGCGACAAGCTGAAACCGAGCCGCTTGCGGGCATGGCGCCGGCCACGACGTACTGGTTGATCGCGCCGGGCATCGGTTACGTTGGCGATCTGAGTCTGCGTCACCATCTCAATGACAGCTTGCGGCGTTACGGCGGGCATATCGGATACACCATTCGTCCCTCGCAGCGCGGAAAGGGATACGGCAAGCGGCTCTGCCAATTGGGCATTGAAGCGGCGCGTCAACGCGGCATCCGCAATATCTTGATCACCTGCGACGACGACAACTTGCCATCGCGCAAAATCATTGAAGCCAATGGCGGTCAACTGCTCGGTCGCATCGATAACGGACGCGGCGTGCTGACGCGCCGTTATTGGGTTTATGATGATCGACAATGCGCTGACTATTGAGGTATCGCGCAATGGCCGTCGGCGCAATCCGGCAGCTGCCGACCGAGCAAACGGTTGATGCCATAACGATGACGGGCGATGAATCGATACACGCGAATGCCCACGGCATCCATGCCGGGGATCTGCAGCAGCAGCCAAAAGGGCCATCCCAGCGGCACTTCTTTCAACATGTGCCGCGTCGCCTGGAAGCCGGTGGTGATCGTCCCTCGCGCGTCAATCACGTGGATTTCGCCCATCAGCTTGTCTGCGGCCAAGCTCGGGAAACGCGAAGACCAACCGGCGCGATGATGCAGGTCAACGAACTCAATTCTTCCGCGCCAGTCCAGCGCCAGAAATGTTTGCCGGGTCGATTGGCAAATCACGCAGTTGCCATCGTATAGCGCCGTGAGCATGCGCGACTCCCTGCTGGCTCCACAACTAATCTGCGCTTTGAAATCCCGCGTTCAAGTCGATTATACTTCAGCGCTAGCGCGGCAGTAAAGCGAGGGCATACCAGGTGCTTCCCATTCGCCTCGAAATGCAGAACTTTCTGGCTTATCGCGCGCCCGAGCCGATCGCATTCGACGGCATTAATTTGGCGTGTTTGACCGGGCAGAATGGCGTGGGCAAGTCGTCCATTCTCGATGCGATGACCTGGGCGCTTTGGGGCAAGGCGCGGGCGAAACGCGATGACGACTTGATTCACCTGGGGCAGAAAGAAGCTCAGGTCAGTCTCGATTTTGTTCAGGAAGGCATCCGTTATCGCATCGTGCGACGGCGGGCGATAGCGGGCCGAGGCAGCCGCGGGACGCTCGACCTGCTGGTGTGGTCCGCGGACGGTTCGCCGCGCGTCATCAATGAGCCGGGTCTGCGGCGAACGCAAGACAAGATCAATGACATCCTGCGCCTCGACTACGAAACTTTTGTGCATTCGGCATTCCTGCAGCAGGGGCGCGCCGATGCCTTCACCACTAAAACGGCGGCCGAACGCAAACGCATCCTGGCGGATCTGCTGGGATTGGATCGCTGGGCAGAATATGACGCCCGCGCCCGAGACCGACTGCACGATCTCTCGCGTCAGATCGATATCCTCGAACATGATATCCGGCGCATCGACGCCGAAATCGCCGGCGAACCCCAACTTCAGCGGCAGATGGACGCGGTGGCGCTTGAGTACGCGGATGCGCAATCCGAACTGGATCGCATCAATTCCCAGCATCAAGCGCTGGTCAATGCCGCTGCATTATTGGGGCGCGAACGCGAAAACCTGTCGGCGCTGACGCGTCGTATCCGCGGCTGCCAGGATGATATCGCGGCGGTGGAGGCGGAGATTGAGCGGCAGAAGGACAAGATCGCCGAGTATGAGGCGATCATCGCGCGGGCCGGTGAAACCGAAACCGGATACCAGCAATTGCTGCAGGCGCGCGAAGACCAAAGCGCCATCGCCGAACAGTTGGCGCAAAAGAACGAATTGGACGCGCAAGCCCACAAGCTCGAGAACGCGCTGAATGCGCAGCGCGCGGCGCTTCAGCGCGAGCGTGATGTTCGGCGCGAGCGCATACATAATCTGGAAGAGCAGCTTTCAGCGGATGCCGACGCCGACCTGGACGCGGTCAGGAGCGAGGTCGCCGCCCTGCAGACCCTGGATTCCAGACGTAACGATGTCGCCAACTCGCTGCAGAAACTGAAGGAACGCCAATCGGGTCTTGGCGAGCGGCTGCAGATCTTGAAGCAAGAGGGCAGGGCGCTAAACGAGCGCATGGCGCGGCTGGAGGCGGCGGACGGCGCGACTTGTCCGCTCTGCGGGCAAGACTTGACGGCGAGCCATCGCGATCAGATGCTGGCAGCGCTGACAGAGGAACGCGACGGCAAGCGCGAGCAGTATCGCCTCTGCAACGAAGATATTAAAGAGCTCGCTGAGGAGAGCCGCGCAGGGCAGGCGCAACTCGACGGCTGGGCGCTGCAACTCAAGAACTTGCCGGCGTTGCAAGGGCGCATGGGCGCGCTGGAATCGCAACATGTGAAATCGCAAGAAGCGGGGGCAGCGCTGGAATCGGTGCAAAGCGAACTGCGACAAATCGAAACTCAGCTTCAAAGCGAGAATTATGGCGGCGAATGGCGGCGTCAGTTGGCGGCATTGGACGAAGCGCGCTCGCGCATCGGCTACGATGCGGATTCACACGCCGATGTTCGCGATCAACTGGAGAACTTGAGCGCTTTCGAACGCCGGCAAAAACTGCTTGAATTTGCGCGTCTCAACCTGCCGGAAGCGCAGCAGCAGCGAGAGTCGGCCGTCTCCAGGCTTCGTTCGCTTGGCGAGACGCTGGCATCGGATCAAGCGCAATTGGCGCAGATCCAAGCGGCGATTCAAGCTTTGGATGCGCAAGCGGCGCGGGAGCGAGACCTGCGGATTACGCTGGATGCCAAGCGCGCCGAAGTCGCCGCCTTGCACGAGCGCCGAACGATCCTGCAGCAGGAACTCAACGCCATCGCCAGCGGGCGCGTCAACAAGCGGCGTCTGGAAGAACGCCTGGACGCCGGCCAAGACCAGCGCGCTATGTTGGCGGAATTGCGCGCCGCCTTCGGCAAGAATGGCGTTCCGGCTATGATCATCGAATCTGCAATTCCAGAACTGGAGGCGGAAGCCAACGATCTGCTGGCCCGCATGACCGACGGCCGCATGACGATCGCATTGCATACGCAGCGCGAGATGAACTCCGGCGAGTTGGCGGAGACGCTGGATATCGAAATATCCGATGAGCTGGGCGCGCGCGACTATGAGCTCTTCAGCGGCGGCGAGGCTTTTCGCATCAATTTCGCCCTGCGCATCGCCTTGTCCAAGCTGCTGGCGCGGCGGGCTGGCGCGCATCTGCGCACGCTATTCATCGACGAAGGATTCGGCTCCCAGGATGTCGATGGTCGCGATAAGCTGGTGGATGCCATCAGCCGGATTCAATCGGATTTCGATCTCATCCTGGTGATCACGCATTTCGAGGAAATGCGCGAGTCCTTTCCCGTGCAGATGGTTGTGGAGAAAACAACCAGCGGCAGCACGATAACTTTACGCTAATCGTCTCCCATTGATATTATGCTACGACAGTTTGCGACGCAGTTCTTCCATGGCTTCGCGGGAGCGGCGGCGCAGCTTGGCGCGGAAGTGCGCGGCTTCGATGGCATTGTACTTGGTGCGAATGATACTCACGATCTCTTCAGTACAATCGTTGCAGAAGGCGCTTTCCGGATGGGGGAAGGCTGCGGGCGGCAATTCAGATTCACAGCGGACGCACGGTTTGAGCCCCGTCACTGAATTTGAGCCTGCCTGTGGATGCGATGGATGCGTATCATTCTCGTGAATGCGTTGTTTGATCCTGCCGCTAAACAATAAGAGAGGCATAGGCATCGTGCCTGCCAAGTATTGTACGCGATTCCGCAGCAGAAGTGAACAACGGTCAAGGCGCGTATGCTGGCGGAAGCCTCCGTATAGGCATAAAATGTCGGATCCGGCGCCGGTATGCAAAGGTCAATGCCACGCGCCAGCGCGTCTTTGACGGCGTGCCGTGCATCCAGACGCTTGATTTGCAAGAAAATCTGACGAAAATTCGACAAACGAGACGAAATGTGCAACAATGTAAACAATATACAGTAGCCTCTGCAGAATCTGCATGAACCGGGCGTGTTTGGCCGATTAGCGCTCATTATTTTCAGCCAATAGATTCTTCTTTTGGCGCAGGTCAATCAATCCGAGGAGAGGGCTGCTGTGGAACTCTGTGTGATAAAGGGCGACGGCATCGGCCAGGAAGTCGTGCCTGTCGCGTTGCGCGTCTTGCGACAAGTTATCCCTGACTTGAGTGTGACATACGCAGACGCGGGCTGGGATACCTTTGAACGGACCGGCAATGCGCTGCCGGCCGAGACAGTTCAGCAGGCGGCGCACGTGAAAGCGGTGCTCTTTGGCGCCTGCGATTCACCGCCATATGAAGTAGCGGGCTACTCGTCGCCGATCGTGAAACTGCGCCGCGCCATGCAAACGCACGCCAACCTGCGTCCGACGCGCTTCCTGCCGGTGCCGACCGCGCGCGAAGGCATTGACCTGGTGGTCGTGCGCGAAAACACCGAAGACCTCTATATCGGCGATGAACACACAGCCGGCGACGGCAATACCGGCACCGCCACCAAACTGATCACGCGCAAAGCCACAGAGCGCATCGCTCATACCGCCTTCCAGCTGGCGCTCTCGGAAGGACGCAAGCGAGTCACTATCGTGCACAAGGGCAATGTCCTGCCGCAGACTGACGGCCTGTTCCGCCGCGTCTGCTTTGAAGTGGCGCGGGAGTATCCCGATATCGAATCCGATGAGCTGCTGGTCGATACGGCGGCCTATTGGATGGTCAAGGATCCAGCGCGCTTCGATATCGTGTTGACGTCCAATCTCTATGGCGACATCTTATCGGATATGGCGGCGGCTTGGGGTGGCGGTCTGGGTTTGGCGCCGGCGCTCAATCTGGGCAGCGATGTCGCCATTGCCGAACCCGTTCACGGGACGGCCCCGGATATCGCCGGCAAGGGCGTCGCCAACCCCACCGCCGTTGTGCTCAGCGCGGCCATGCTGGTGCGACATCATTGGAAGCAGCCCGATGTCGCCGACCGAATCGAGCGCGCCGTTTATGAGGCGCTGCGCGAGGGCGATTATACCGCCGATATCCTCGGCGGCAATGGCAAAAGCACCGAAGCCTTCGCCGATACCATCTGCGGCAAGTTGAATTGAAACCGTATACCGCCGGGCGCCCCTCCGGAACAGTCGACAATTGCAGTGGCGAGACTTGTCTCGCCCAAAAGCGTGCGCTATTGCAAGGTCGGGCCGCGCTATCCGTTTGAGTAACGCGGCCTGACTGGGAGTGGCGACTTTTGTGGATGTAGCAGCTTCAGAGCAATTGAAACATATCTCTGTGCCCTCTGTGGTCTCTGTGGTTAATCCCCCAGTGCTGAGTTCGCTTTGCGTCCCATATCCACGATTTAGCCACACCCGCTTGATCTTATGGGCTTGACATATGCCGTCTATTGGCGTAAAGTGGGGTGACAATACCCCCTGGCGACCTCAAGATAGTTCGTCAGGCAATTTACGGGAGGCTAGCGAAAATTCCTAGCCTCTCCGTTTATTTCAGCCACGGCTAAGGATCAATGATGTTTCGCTTAGCGATTTTTGTTGATGGAGCGTATTTGGATAAGGTCGCCAAGAAGAATGCAGTATGGGTTGATTACGAAAAACTCTCTTCCGAGATACTTAGGCGGGTAAACGCACGAAACCCTGCAGCAACAATTGATCTGTTGCGAACTTATTATTACAATGGCTTACCACACCAAAGTAATCCCCCTACTGAACGTGAAAGAAAATTCTTCCAGAAACGCCGTCAGTTCTACGACGCTCTAGAGCGGCTATCTAGTTTTACCGTAAGATTGGGTGTTGTTAAGTATCGTGGCAAGGATAATCAAGGACAGCCGATCTACCAACAAAAGCAAGTCGATCTACTGCTAGGTTTGGATTTCGCATTACTGAGCGCCAAGCGCTCCATCACGCATGCCGCGGTCGTTACCGGAGATAGCGATATGGTGCCTGCCTTTGAAGAGGCGCGGAGGGAAGGGATTGCCGTATGGCTATTCACCGGCCAGACGCAAAGCCACGCTAGGGAATTGTGGCAAGCCGCCGATGAACGAGTTGATCTCGATCAACCTTTCTTGGATGCGATCCGACAAATCAAATAGTTCCCACACACCTCATTGGCAGCGCTGACAAAGTGCTACTTAAGTTCGCGGGTGACCCAGTGGGTCGCTCCTACATCCGCCTCCGCCGCAGAATTGACAACTGTAGGGGCGGCCCTTGTCTCGCCCCACGCCGCACTTACGCTAAAATAATGGTAGCGTTCACACCTCTCCTAAGGAGGAAACCGCCATGGTCTCATTCACACGCCAGGAAGCCCTCGATTACCACCGCCGCGGACGCCCGGGCAAAATCGAAGTCACGCCCAGCAAGCCGCTCGACAGCCAGCTGCATCTGTCCCTGGCCTACTCGCCCGGCGTCGCCGAAGCCGTGCTGGAGATCGACAAAGACCCGCTCGCTGTCTTCGAGATGACAGCGCGCGCCAACCTGGTGGCGGTGATTTCCAACGGCAGCGCCATCCTGGGCCTGGGCGATCGCGGACCGCTGGCGTCCAAGCCGGTCATGGAAGGCAAGGGCGTGCTCTTCAAGAAATTCGCCGATGTCGATGTCTTCGATATCGAGATCACGTCGCAGAGCGCCGACGAGATCATTGAAGTTTGTACGGCCCTGGCGCCGACCTTCGGCGGCATCAACCTCGAGGACATCAAGGCGCCGGAATGCTTCGAAATTGAAGAGCGGCTGATCGAAGAATTGGATATTCCGGTTTTCCACGACGACCAGCACGGCACAGCTATCATCTCGGGCGCGGCGCTGCTCAATGCTCTGGAGATCACCGGCAAGCGTATTGAGGACATCAAAGTGGTGATCAACGGCGCCGGCGCCAGCGCCATCGCCACCGGCAAATTTGTCAAGTCGCTGGGTGTATCGCGGGAAAACGTCTTGATGTTGGATTCGCGCGGCGTGATCCACCATCAGCGCGAGGACGGCATGAATATGTACAAATCCGAATTCGCCGTCCCGACCGAAGCGCGCACGCTACACGACGCCTTGCAGGGCGCCGACGTGCTGCTGGGTTTGTCGATTGCCGGTTCAGTCACGCAGGAGATGATCATGGGCATGGCGCCGGATCCGATGCTCTTCGTAATGGCCAATCCCACGCCGGAGATCATGCCGGAGCTGGCGCTGGAGGTGCGCCCCGACGCCATCATCGGCACCGGTCGCAGCGATTATGTCAACCAGGTCAACAATGTACTGGGTTTCCCCTTCATCTTCCGCGGCGCGCTGGATGTCTATGCCACCGGCATCAACGAAGAAATGAAAATGGCGGCGGCGCGAGCCCTGGCGGCGCTGGCGCACGAAGATGTGCCCGATAGCGTGCTGGCCGCTTATGGACAGGATTCCATAAAATTCGGCAAAGACTATCTGATTCCCAAACCGCTTGATCCGCGCGTGCTGCTGTGGGTGGCGCCGGCGGTGGCGCAAGCGGCTATGGATTCCGGCGTGGCGCGGCGCCAGCTCGATATGGACGAGTATCGACAGGAACTGATTGCGCGCCAGGGCATCGGACGGCAGGTGCGCCAAAACATCATCAATCGCGCCCGCATGGGACAGCGCCAGCGCATCGTTTTCCCCGAGGGCGAAGAACCCAAGATTATCCGCGCCGCCATGCAAGTCCGCGACGAAGGCATCGGTGATCCAATCCTGATGGGACGGCCGCAGCGCATTCGTGAAACGATTGACAGCCTGGGATTGAACTACGAGCCGGTTTGTTTCGATCATTACCTGGAGGACAATCTGTTCGCGTATGGCGACATGCTGTATGAATTGCGCCATCGCAAAGGCTTCACCGTCGGCAAGGCGCGCTCGCTGGCCCGCCAGCGCAATTACTACGCGTCGTTGATGGTCAAGAGAGGCGATGCCGATGCCATGGTCAGCGGACTGGCTTACGAATATCCCGATGTGATAAGACCGGCCCTGCAAGTCTGTGGCACGCGCGCGGGCGCCACTCGTGCTTCCGGCGTCTATCTGATGATCGTCGAAGATCGCACCTACCTCTTCACCGATGCCACCGTCAATATCGATCCCGATGCCGAGACGCTGTCGGAAGTGGCGGTGCTGGCTAACGACTTTGCCGTCACGCTGGGGCTGGCGCCGCGCGTGGCGATGCTGTCATTTTCCAACTTCGGCGCCACACCCCATCCGCACAGCGACAAAGTCTCGCGCGCGGTCCAGCTGGTGCGCGAAAAACGTCCCGATATCGTGGTCGATGGCGAAATGCAGGCCGATACCGCCGTAGTTATCGACATCATCGAGGATCGCTATCCCTTCAGCCAGGTCAAAGACGCCAATGTGCTGGTTTTCCCCAATCTGGACGCGGCCAACATCTCCTACAAGCTGCTCTCGCGCTTGAGCAAAGCCGAAGCAATCGGACCGATCCTGCTGGGCATGGGCGCGCCTGTGCACGTGCTGCAGGCGGGCGATGATGTCGAGGATATCGTGGCGATCGCGGCGGTTGCCGCCATGGACGCGCAGGGTCGTTGATTCACCACAGCGACATAGCGGAATCGTAGGGGCGACCTATCAGGTCGCCCGCCAGCGCGCAAACAAATGTAGGGGCGACTCTGTGAGTCGCCCGCCCTCGAAACACCACAGTTTCACGATCACGTAGAGAATTTGTAGGGGCGACCTATCAGGTCGCCCGCGCTCGAAATACCAAGGAAATACAGCGGGCGTCTCAGCGAGACGCCTACAGTGTTCCTTTTTGTTGCACTCTTTTGTTGTTACTGCTGAGCGCGCAGAAAAACTTTTGATCTCTACCTCATTAACAGCCAGATTATCCCGCCTGGCGATTCTCCGGCGCCAGCTTCCGCGTCCGCGCCGCCGCCAGTATCTCCCGCGCCGACTGCTGCCCCGCGTCGCCGGCCGTGCCTAACATCTCCGCCAGCTCAGCAACGCGCTCGCTGTCCTCTCCCAAAGCGCGCACGTCCGTCGCCACACCCGTCCCGCGCATCAGCTTCTGCGCGTGAAAATGTTGGTCGGCGAATCCGGCCAATTGCGGCAGATGCGTCACGCAGAGCACTTGATGCTCGCGTCCCAGCGTCCAGAGCTTTTCGCCCACTACCGCGCCGATGCGCCCGCCGATGCCCTGATCGACCTCATCAAAGATCAAGATCGGCGTTTGATCGGCAACAGATAGCACTCGCTTCAGCGCCAGCATGATGCGCGCGGCTTCGCCTCCCGATGCCACCTTCGCCAGGGGAAGCAACTGACCGCCCGGATTCACGCTCAGCATGAACTCGACGTCATCCTTGCCTTTGGCATCAAATTTGTAGCGCTTGTCGCCGACGATGCAGCCAGCCGGATGTTCCGCCTGCGCCAGCCGCACGTCGAAGCGGGCGCGCTCCATGCGCAGATCCCCCAGCTCGCGCACGATCGCCGCGCTTAAGGCGCGACCAGCTTCCGCCCGCGCCGCGCTGAGCCGCTGACAAATATCGCCGATACTCGCCAGCAGTCGCGCTTCGCCGGCGCGCAGTTGCAGCAAGCGTTCGTCGCCTTGATCGATGTGTTCCAATTCGCGCGCCGCCGCATCGGCGTAGGCCAGGACATCGTCGATGCTCGTGGCTTTGAAGCGCCGCTTCAGTGATTTGATCAATTCCAGGCGCTCTTCGACTTCATCCAGCCGCGATGGATCGAATTCGGCATCGGCGGCATAGCGCGTCAGTGTCAGCGCCAGCTCTTGCGCGCCTTGCGCCAGGTTCTCCGCCAGTTCATGATCGCCGCTCATGTCGCCGTCAATCGCCGAGAGTTTCGCCAATGCCGCCGCAACACTCATCAAGCCATCGACGGCGGATAGCCGCCCGCCCCGATCGTCGCCATCGAGCAGCATTGCCGCTTCGTTGGCCAGCATCGCCAGCTGCTCGCTGTTAGCCAGGCGAACGCGCTCCGCCAGCAAGTTCGCCTCTTCGTCCGGCGCCAGGGCGGCGGCGGCGATGTCAGCCAGTTCGTGACGCAGCAGTTCGGCGCGGCGCTTGCTGGAATCGCCCGCTTCGGATAAACGGCGCAACTCGCCCTGCACGCCCGTCAACTCTTGCACCAAACTCGCCAAGCCGGCGCGGATATCGAGCAGATCGGCATAGCGATCCAGCAGATCTATATGATTGCGCGGACGCAAAAGCGAAAGATGTTCGCTTTGCCCGTGGATATCAAAGAGCAATCCGCCGATTTGGCTGAGCAGCGCGGCATTCACCGCTACGCCGTTGACGCGAGCGCTGGATCGGCCGCGTCCACGAATTTCTCGCGTCAGCGTCAGGAAATCTTGATCATCGGCATCGAGCAGAGCTTCGCGATCCAGCAGCGCCAACAGGCCAAAACGGTTGACCTGGTCGAGCGCGATGACGCCTTCAATGACGCTGCGTTCGCTGCCCTCGCGCACATAGACCGGATCGGCCCGAGCCCCCAAAAGCAGCTCCACCGCGTCAATCAAAATTGACTTGCCGGCGCCGGTCTCCCCCGTGATGACATTCAGTCCCGCGCCGAAGCGAAGCTCCAGCTCGTCAATCACGGCAAAGTTGCGCACACGCAGTTCTTCTAACATTGTCGGAGGCTTATCGCTTGGCCCGCGTCATATCGAAACCTTGAAGCTGGCGAAAGCGGCTGACACAGCCAGCGCCAGATAAAGCAGCGAGAACAATCCCAATCCGGTGAGGAAGAAGCCGGCGACCAATCCGCCCGCCAGCAAGCCGCCGCCGCAGACATACCCGCTCTGTCTTCCCCGCCGCCTTCCCGTCAGTTGCAAGGCGATTTGCGCGGTCATGCCGCCGATGGCCGGCGCCGCGATGAAACCCAGCAGCAAGAAGCCTCCGAAGAGCGTTGTCGCCCCGGCCACGATGGCGCCGCCAATGGCCGAAACCAGGGCCACCACCGCGTAATCCAGCGTCGTGCCCTCGAAGAATCGGTTCTCGTGGCCGCGCACGCATTCGCGGCAGGTGTACCCGACCGGCGTTCTCTGGGCGCAGTCGACGCACATATAGCGCTCACAGCGATTGCAGCGCAGCCCGGTATCACGCTCCGGATGCACGGCGCAGTAATGCAAGTCGTCATCGAGCCTCAATTCGGGAGATGTTTCGCTCATCTTCGCCTCGATTATGCTCCAGCTGACTCATTCATCGAAGGTCATCCGCGGCGGACCATGCCGATTGACTCGCGGCTCCATGCGATCCAGCAGCGAGCGATAGAAATAGTTGCGCTCGCGCATACGCACGAAACGGCTCTCCGGCTCGGCCGAGGTGATGCGCACGTGCTGATGCTCATCCAGCCTCGCCACCACGCGGCCATCGGCTGTCAACACCACTTGATGCTGGTTTTCCGGCGTCGGTTCAATATCGACCACGGCGCCGCGCTCCAGCACGATCGGCCGATCCATGCTCAGATGCGGCGCCATCGGCACCATCAGAATGTTGCGCAGTTCCGGCGGCAGGATCGGCCCGCCCGTGGCCAGCGCATAGGCCGTGGAACCGGTCGGCGTCGATATGATTAAGGCATCGGCGTTGTAGCTGGTCGCCCAATGTTTGTCGATATAACTGTCGATCTGGATCATCCGTCCCAAGACACTGCCGCTGATTACCACATCGTTGAGCGCGCTGTAACAGCCGATCACGCGTCGCCGGTTTTCCAGCAAGGTCGCCTGCAGCATCATGCGCTTCTCGATCCAGAAGTCGCCGCGCAGCAATTGATCCAGTCGCCTCTGCCACTCGCCGGGGCCCTCAATCTCGGTCAGGAAGCCCAGCCGCCCCATATTGATGCCCAGCACGGGCACCCCATGCTCTGCACAGACGCGTCCCGCGCGCAGCATGGCGCCGTCGCCGCCGATCGCCATCACAATATCCGCTTTGGCGACTTCGCGCCGGACGCTGTCTTCGTCCCAAACGGTATGGACCCAGGTGTCGATGCCACAATCGCGCAGACTGTTGGCGATGTCTTGCGCCACCGGATGCGTATCGGGGCGGGCGGGATGCGCCAAAATGCCGATCAGCTTGAAATCGCTCAACGATGGCCTCGTTCCAGTCGTCAGTGTCCGCATCACTCATTATGGCGCAACTTTATGAGCAATCCCATACAAAAACCCGCTGCCGCGGGCGGCCAAACTTGCTGCGACAGGTCTAGCCTCTTCACCAGCTAGGCCGCATTGAGCGGCTTTAATTTGGCTCCTCGGACAGTACCGGGGCGGTCGCAGTGCGAGGTCGGCGCTGATAGCGCAAATCGAATGCCACTGGTATTTGTCTGTCTTTTCTACTGTCAATAGTTTCATAATGAAGCAGATTTGTAATACAATGATATTAGAACTATCGAGCCAATCAGATTGGAGAGGACGGGTCGAATGTTTAAGAGAATTCTTTTGGTTACGCTTGTGCTCGCGCTTTGCCCGATGTTCGGCAGTTTGGCGCAGGACATGGACAAGCCGACGATCGGGATTGTGCGCTTCGGCGCGCTGCCGAACATCGACATCACCGAAGGCGCCATTCTCGACGTTTTGGAGTCGTACGGTTTTATTTCGACGGAGGAGAATCGCATTCTCGAATCGCGGCGCGACCACGAAGGCGAGCATATCACGATTTATTGGGGCGACGCCGGCTTTGATTTTCCGACAGTGAATCTGATGCTGGAAGACGCGCTGGACAAAAAAGTTGACGTGCTAATCACGCATGGGGCGACGGTGACGCAATCCGCCGTCCATATAACCAGCGAAATGGATATGCCGACGCCGGTGATCTTTGTATCTACGCCGTATGAGGGTGGCATCGTCGCTTAAGCCTCCTGCGTCAAACCGGATCATGTCGCCGGGGTGTCCGCCGCCCTTTCGTACGATTACGCTATATCCGTGCTGCTTATGCAAGATCCAGACATCGAGCGGATCGGCGTCATCCACAGCACAAGAGATGCGTCCGGCCAATTCGGCGCGCAACAGATCATGGAATCCGCTGAATCGTTGGGCATCAAGATACATACAGCCGGGGTCGTCGCTTTGGCGGATTTGCGCGCGGCCGCCAATAGCCTGGTAGATGCCGGAGTTGGCGCGATCATGCTGCCGCTTGATGCTATCACAGCGAGCGGATTGCCCATCATCACCGAAATCGCCAGCGAAATTGGTTTGCCGGTATTCTATCCCAGCTTCAGCGCGATCTATTACGGCGCCACTATCGGCGCGGGCTCGTCGCCAATGTATGCCAACGGTATCAATCTCGGGCGCATTTTGACGGCGCATTTGAATGGCGATGTGGATCTTGCCCGCCTCGGCATCGGCACAACCGGGGAATTCTACGTTGGCGTCAATCTGGATTCGGCGGAAGCGCAAGGAGTCGATATCAGCGAAGCGGTGATGGACGAAGCCGTCGCCGTCATCGAGAGTGACGGAACGACCAAGCTGAACCCGCGCCTGCTGGCGGCGATCGCGCGGCGCGGTAAAATCATCCCGCTGGAACAACGCCAGGCGGACGACCAGGCTTGGCTTGATTCTCTGCACTGCGCGGACGAGATGATCGCCGAGCAGCAAGCCGCTCTGGATGCCGCGAACGCATAATCAATCTCAGCAACTGGAAAATTCAGGGGCGGGTCAGCGAGTCGCCCTTCCCCTTTTCGCTGATAATGAAACCTGAGTATGATCATTGACGCGCACGCTCATATCATGACGGCGGTGCAGGGCCGATCCGTTCGCGGTCCCACGCGGTCGTCGTCCTGGGGACAGGTGCTGTGGGGCGACGACAGTTATCAGTTGCTGCCGCCCTTCAACGCCTTCACCGCCTTCCCGGCCGAAGCGCTGCTGGCGCAGATGGCTTGGGCCGGCGTCGAACGCGCCGTATTGCTGCAGGGTCCCTTTTATGGCGAGCTGGACAGCTACGTGGCCGCAGCCGTGCGCAAATGGCCGGATCGTTTTATCGGCGCTTTCGCTCCCGATCCGCTGGCGGCCGACGCCAAGGCGCGCTTCAGGCGAGCCATCGACGACCATGGCTTGCGAATCGTCAAATTTGAAATGACCGAAGCGACCGGCCTCTGCGGCCGCTATCCCGATCTGCGCATCGACGCGCCGCAATTCAGCTGGATCTTCGAAGAAGCGCAGCGGGACGGCTTGGTGGTTACATTTGATCTGGGCAGTATCGGCAGCCGCTCCTATCAGACTGACGCGGTGGATGCGATCGCCGAGCGCTATCCGGAGCTGCAGATTGTCATCGCTCATCTGGCGCAGCCGCCCCTGCGCGATCCGGACAATGGCGCGCTCAACGCCGAATGGCAGCGCCAGCTGCTGCTCGGACGCCGTGCGAATGTCGCCTTTGACCTGGCGGCTCTGCCCGTATATGCCGACCCGGTCGATGAATATCCCTATCATTTGGCGCAAGCTTATATCCGGCGCGCGGTCGATTTGATCGGCGCGGATAAGCTGATGTGGGGCACGGATGTGCCGGGGCTGCTCACCAGCGGCACCTATCCCCAGCTGCTGAATTATCTGCGGCGGCACTGCGATTTTCTGTCTGACGATGGGATGGCGGGCGTGTTGGGCCGGAACGCCTTGCGCGTTTATTGGCCGACTTAGCGCGGACGTCCCAAGTCAGCTGAGGCGAAAACGGAATACAGGATCGTCGCCGCGCGTGATTTGGGCGCATTCTTCCAGCAATTGCAGATGGGCCAGAGTTTCCGCCATGGCGAAGCGCCATTCGTGCGGCGTGAACCGGGTCATGTCAAAGATTTGCCCGGCGACCTGGTAGACGGTTGCGGCGCCGCCGTCGATGGCGTCCAGCGTGTGCTGCAGACGCAGATCGTGGTGCGCGATCAATTCTTCGATGCGGCCGCGCCAATCCTCAACCAGCCATTTGTGCCCGGGCAGCGCCAGCCGCACATCGAGATCGGCCAGCGCCCGCAGCGAATCCAGATAACGCCGCAAGGGATTGTGCCGGGTATGCATCCAGGCGCCGATATTGGGCGTGATCTTCATCAAAACGTGATCGCCGCTCAAGCAGAGCCGATCATCGGCGTCGTAAAAGATCAGCTGGCCGTCGCTGTGTCCCGGCGCATGGATGGCGCGGAATTGACGGCTGCCCAGCGTGATCGCGCTCTCCGCCGCCAGATAGCCTTGCTGGATCGGATGAGGCTGGGTGGCGTCGCGGGTATTGCCCAACGCGCCCTCCACCTCGTCGATGGTGACGCGATCCAGGCCGCATTGCAGCAGCCAGTCATGATAATTGCGCGTGTTCTGCGGATTGTAAAAGTAGGCGGCTTGTTCGCGTTCCAGCTCGGGGATGATGACCGGCAGCGGTCGCGCCGCCAGTTGCTGCCACCAGCCGGCCATGCCAAAGTGATCGGGATGCATGTGGGTGACGACGATTTTTTCGATGTCATCGGGCGCGATGTCCAATTCGCTAAGCGCGGCTCGCCACTGCGCTTGCGCCGGCGGCGTGTTCAAGCCGGTATCAACCAGGGTCCAGCCGGATGCGCCGCGCAGCAGATAGCAGTTGACGATATTGAGCGCGTAGGGCAGCGGAATCTGCACTTGCGCGATGTCGTCGGTGATGAAGGTGATGCCGCTGTCGGTCATGCTGCCTCTCCCGTCGGCGCAATTGATGGGAAGTCTAGGGCGTCGCGTCGGAGATATCGCCGGTGAAGAGATAGAAGAGCAAACCATAAGGCGTCATCAGCTTTTGCCAGGTCAGATCGTCGGGATCGGCGCTGGTATCGAAAGGGGTCAGGTCGAAGCCCTCGGCTTTCAGCTGCCCGTTGACCTCTTTCATGTCGGGACTGAAATGGCAGATGGCGAAGGGTTCATCGACATCGTCTTGATGCAATCCGATCAAGAACTGCTTGTCGCACCAAATGCCCCAGGGCGAGGGTTGTGTGTATTTGCCCAGCACATCGTATCCGGCGGCTTCCCAAAAGGCGCACTCGACTTCCAGATCGGGTATGAATGCCGATAATTCGCCGAACTTGCCCAAGCGCGTGATATCCTCGGCCGTGGCCACATAATCGTGCGGCAGCTGCCGCGGCGGCGGACCGTCGTCGAGCAGGATCGTTATGCCGTTTGGGCTGACGAGGGTGTTGTCGACGATATTCAGCCCGCTTGCGGCAAGCGCGGCAATGTCGCTGCCGAAATAACGCAGACTGGGGTTGGCGCCGCGTCCGGTCACCAAATGCAAATGATAACGCCCGTCGGTGTAAACATCATCGCCCAGCGCGACCAATCCGAGCTTTTGATAATAAGCGCCTGCCGCCGCCGGGTCTTCCACATAATGCAAGATTTCCACATAGCTTCCCAGTTTCATGCTGTGATCTCCTTCGTTTGGTCAAATGGCGTACTCGACGCTGCGGCATCCGTGCATTGCTGATTACGGTTCCAATTCTGACAGGTCCAGGCTCGCTTGCGCCTCGTGCATAGACTTGGGATAGATACCCGCCCAGGGATGCTCGGCCAGGGGAATGGCGGGCGGCTGCCAGCTTTCCCCGTATTCGGCGGCGGAGCGGATCCAATTCAAATAGTTCAGCCAGCCGATCCAGATGCCGTTGTTGGGGAAATCCGGCGCGAATCCGCCATGATGCAGGCTGATGTCCGTGCCGCCGTCGCGCGCATGCAACGCGAATGTCACATTTGTCGATGACCCGTCGGTTTCCTGCCAACTGATCGTCAAGCGGCTGTTGATGTCGAAGTCGACAACATTGATGCCATCGAAGCCCCAGCCCAGGTCATAGACGCCGCCCGCCCGCAGCTCGACCCGCGCGCTGTTGGCGATCCAGCGCTCGATCAGTCGCGGTTGCGTGAGCACAGCCCAGACGCGTTCGAGATTGGCGCTTGTTCGCAGCTGGTGTTTGATGTCGCCGGTCATGGCCTGGCTGAAATCGACGCGCGCGTCGGCCGGCTTTCCGTCCAGATAGCGGCGCAGGTTCTCCAGATGCGTGAACCAGTAGTCATCGAGCGAGAAGGTCTCCTCTGTCGCCTCGCCGCGTTGGTGGATCAGAGACAAGATGGTCGCGTCGTCGCTTTGCCGCAATCGGAAGGTGACGCGGCCGGGCGCGCCGCCCATGGTCCAGTCGAATTGGAGCGAGCGGTCCGCTTGATATTCGCGCAGTCGCATATGCCCGTCGCCTTGCGCCGGACAATGCGGCGTATGTTTCCCCCAGAGCAGAAACTGACCGCCGGGCAGATCCACATGAGCGGCTTCGGCCAGCCAGGCCCGCAAGGCTCCCGCCGAGGTCAGCGCGCGGAAGACGATCGCGGCGGGCGCATTGAGGCGAATCTGCATTTGTACAAGTTTTGAATCAGTCACAGTGCGAGTCCTCCGGTTCCACACGAGCGGCATTGGTGAAGAGGCTAGCGGAGAAATGGCCGATGCGGAAGTCCCGTATTCTGTTGAGGGTCGAGCTAGGCGCCAGAAGCTCGCTGACGTTCTCGACGAACCAACGTGAGCAGCATCAGCGCCGCCAGAATCCAGAACGCCGCGCCGGCGTAAAGGGCCGTGTACCAAGGCTGCGGCTCAAATGTGAAAACGACCGCGCTGCTGTCCGCCGGCACGGGGACGGCCCGGAATATCACATTGGCGCGGGCGATCGGCTGCGGCTGTCCATTGACCGTCGCCAGCCAGCCCGGGTAATGCGCGTCTTTCAGAATCAGCCAGGCCGGCGACGGCGCCTGAACCCGCAGCGCGACGCGCTCGTCGCTGTATTCGACGATGTCGACCTGGCCCGGCTCGCCCGCCGGCAGATTGCGCTCCTCGAAGTCTCCGTGAATGACATCAATATCGCTCTCGCGCAGCAACTGCAAAGCCGCTTCGCCGCCTTGCCAGTCATCGGGCAAGCTGCGCGTGGTCGCCGCGAGGTAGGCTCGACCGCTATCGGCCGGGACGCGATAGACCTTGATGCTGTTGGCAAAGGCGCGCTGCCAGGGCGGCGGCTGCGCTTCCAGATAGCGCTCCGGATCGCGACTGTCGACAAGCGTGACGGCCATGACGCTGTGCTCGCCGGCGAGTATGGCATTCAAACCGTCCGCGTCTGTGATCGTCAGCAGCAGGTCGTGTGGCGCCGCCAGCGCTTCAATGTCGAGCGTTAGCGGCTCGCGATGCAAGACGCGCGCTTGATCATACTCGGCGTCGGTCCAGGCGAAGGCGTCCGCGTCCGCCCAGAAATCGGCCAGACCGGTATCGTAGGCGATATTCTCGTGCCAGATATCGTAGACCTTATCGATGATCAAGTAGCGGGTATCGGTCAGTTGCAGCCAGCGCAGGGATGGTATGCAGGAGCCCCGGCATTCGGGCAGCGCCAAACGGTCGCCCAACCGCCCGTCGACGGCGCGCTGCGCGCCCTCAGGCAGCAGCAGCGATGTCAGCTGCGAATAGTAGGCGGTTGGCGTGATGCCGCCGCCGAAGCCGTCGATGCTGGGAATGCCCCAGGTCAGCGCCAGATTGGGATGCAGCGTCAGTTGATTCTTGACTGCGTCCAGCGCGTGGAACTGCGCGGCGTACGCCATGCCCAGTTCGTCGTAATGCTGGCGCAGGTCGCTTATATCGCTCGGATCGAAATAACGCTGGCTGATCGATAGCGTCCGGCCGGGCACGGTCTCTTCGGCTTGATATGCCAGCAGCTGCGTGATCGTAAAGCGTTGATCCAGATAAACTTCCGGTGGCGCCAAGTCGTTGTAGGGCAGATTGTTCGCCGCCAGCAGCAGCTCTATGAGCAGGCCGCCCACGGCCAGAATTGTCATCCAGCGTCGGCGCCAGCGCAGCGCAATCAGCAGCGCCAGCAGCGCTAGCAGCCAGGGGACGAAGGAGGCGCGCGTGAGCGCTGTGCCGCCGAAGACTTCGCGCGGATCCGGCTGCAGCAGGAAAGTTGTCACCGCGACCAACGCGCCGAGGATCACTACAATTGCAGTGGCGCGACGCCGATCCGCCGGCGACGGTTCAGCCGACTCGCCGTTGAGCAGGGCATTGATGCCCATGCCGGCCAAGAGCGCCATCCCCAGGCTGTAAAGCGCTAGAAATCGCGCCGGTACGCGAAAGAGATTGAACCCGGGCAATTCCGCCAGCAGCCAATAAATCGGATTGCTGCGCCCCAAGGCCAATGCCAGGCCGATAACGGCGATGCCGATCCAGGTCCATTGTCGCCGCGGGCCGTTCAGAATACCCCAACACGCGAGTCCCATGCCGATGATGCCCAGATAAGCGTTGTACTCACCAAAAAGTTGCCCCTCATAGCTGGGCAGCAAGGCGCGTCCTAACAGGCTCGGCGGGAGCGAAAAGGCTGTCGCTTCAACGAAGCCGAAACCGTCTCCTCGGTTCGAGAGGCTGGCGAGTTCCAGGCTGGGCAGCAATTGTGGCAGCGCCAGCAGGGCGCCGAGCAAGACGCAGATCGCCAGCGTCAACAGCGCCCCGGCCGTTTCCCGGCGCGAGCGACCCGTCGTCAGGCTCTGCCCCAGACCGTAGAGTCCCAAGCCGATGCCGCTGATGAAAACGGTCTGCGTATGCCCACAGCTGATTTGCAGCGCCAATGCCATGCACAGCAGCAGCGCGTCGCGCCGGCGTGTAGGTGATGTCAGCGCGCGGTGATAGAGCGCCAGCAGCAGCGGCAGCCAGGCCAAGCCCTGGAATTGATTGATCTGCTCAACGTGGGCGCCCAAGTGGCCGCTGAAGCTGTAGATCAGCGCGGCGACCAGCGCCGGCAACAATCCCGGACCGACGACTTGCCGGTACAGGTAGAGCATGCCCGCGCCAGCCAGCGCGCTGTGAACCAGGATGCTGATCTTGATGGCGAGCGGCGCGCGGAAGGGCGCGGTCAGCCAATTGAGCGGGTAGTAGGCGCCCAATTGTGGATTGGCCAGCAGCGGCGCGCCCATGAATAGCTCGCTGGTCCAGAGCGGCAATTCGCCCGCGCGGTAGGCGGCGTTGCGCACATCCCAATAGGGGTAGAAATAATTGTAGGTATCGCCACGCGCCAGGATTAGCTCGCTGAAGGCCAGCTGTCGGTAGAAAAGCAGCGTCAGCGCGATGACGAGCAGGCTGGGCAGCCATCGCCGCCAGTTATCCAGTATCATCGATTGACCTGCCGCGTCCGCTTAAACTCGCTCCACTCGGCGCTGTGAATCAATCCGCGAGCCGCCAGCGCCAGCCGAATGCGCCGCCGCCAGCCGCGCTGTGATTTCTCGCGCCGATAGCGCTTCCAGCGCTCCAGGCTCTCGGGACCCCAGAGATAATCCTCGATTTCCGGCGGCAACTCGATGCCGCCTTGCGCGCCCCAGCTGAACCAGGCTTCTCGCAGAGCGCCGGGGTGGGCTGGGCGCAGGTGATCCCAGGCCCGGCGCCTCATGAAGATGATGTTGACCTCCAGGTCTTCGCGGTCCGCGCCGCTGTTGCTGAGGTTGTCGCCGTGCATCAGGAATTCGCCGCCAATCTGCCGGCCGCCGGTGAAGCGCGCCTGCGCTTGGGCGCGGCTCGCCCACTCCATATCGCCCGCCACTTGGAAGTTCTCGTCGAAAGCGCCGACGCGCTGATAGAGCCCGCGGCTGGCCAGGAAGAACGGACCCAGTCCGTTGCCGCGCGCGAAGTGCGCCGGATGAAAGAGCGCGGGCGCATGCTCTCGGCCTTGGCGCTCGACGATGCCATAGCGCCGAGAGACGCTGACCCGCGTAAAGGCAAAATCGACCAGCGTGGCGCCGTCCTGCAGGGCGTGGTAGCCCTCGATGAAAGCATCGGCGGAGCGGATGTCATCGGCATTCCAAGCGCCGAAATAGGCGGCGCCCGACAGGTTGATGCCGCGATTCCAGGATGCGTACAGCGTTTCGCGCTCGACGTATACCGGCGTCATTTGACCGTAATAATTGGCGTTGATCTCGCGCGCCAGCCGGTCGATGGTTTCGCGTTCAAGGGCGCTGCCATCGTTGACGATGGGCAGGTAGTGTACTTCGATACCCTGCTGGCTGACGTGTTTGGCGAATCCGAAAACGGCCGCGGCAAAGACCGGCAAATGATTCTCGCTGCGATAGAGGGAGGAAATCAGTGCGAGCGACATCCGATAGGGCAGTGTTGGTTTGATTTGGGCGATTATATCATCTGGCGCGGGAATGAGCAGGCGCGGCACACGCGGGCGCTTGGCTGGCTAGCGCCGATATGTGTTTACGCTGTTGCGGGCGAGCTGCGTAGCGGACATGTTCGACACTACGCGACATCATCGCGGCGAATCAGCGGCCGGCTGACCCCTGCGCGCATAACGTCCGTCTGCAAAATGTAGGGGCGACCTATCAGGTCGCCCGCCGTCACACATACAACTGTAGGGGCGACCCGGCGGGCCGACCGCACTCGACAGACTAACCCTCCGCATCCCGATCATAGGGAATAATCTGATCCCACTCATCGGCGGTCGAGCGCGCCACGAAGGCCACCACCGGCTCGCTGTCACTGAGATTGAAGACCTCGTGCGGGATGCCGGGCTCAATGAAGATGAAATCCCCGGCCGAGTTATCCACCACCTGCTTGCAGCCATCCCCGTATTCGTGCCGGACCTCGCCCTCCAGGATATAAAGCATCACCTCAAATTCGACGTGAATATGAGCGTAGGCGACGCCGCCGGGCGGAATAGTGGCCACATTGATCGATAATGCCTTGGCATTGACATTCTTGGAAGAAAGCCCGGTCTTGTAGTGGATGCCGTTCCAATCGCGCTTCCTGCCGCCGCCGCGCAAAACGCTGATGCCATCATCGCCTTCCACCAGCGCCTTCAAGTCGATATGCTCGCTCATCAATCCGCTTCTCCTACTCGAACTTTCGCCCGAGTATAGCTAAGATAAGCGCGCGAATCTATATCCGCTCGCGCGCAGCCGCGTTGGATTGCCCACGCGAACGCAACCGAGCGTCAAGTCACCTAAAGGAGCGTCCATGCGCGCCAAGATCGGCATACTGACAGTTTCCGACCGCGCTTCCAAAGGCATCTATGAAGACCGCGGCGGTCCGGCCATTCATCAATATCTGAGCGAAGTATTGACCAACGACTGGGAACCGGTGGCCATGGTCGTGCCCGATGAATTCGAGCGCATCAGCGCCGCCTTGATCGAAATGGTGGACGCGCGCGGCTGCAGCCTGGTGGTCACCACCGGCGGCACCGGACCCGCTGTACGCGATATCACGCCCGATGCCACCGAAGCCGTCTGCGACAAGATGATGCCCGGCTTCGGCGAACTGATGCGGCAGGTATCGCTGCAATTCGTGCCGACGGCGATCCTGTCGCGGCAAACGGCCGGCGTGCGCGGGGGGGCGCTGATCGTCAACCTGCCCGGCAAACCCAGCGCCATCCGCGATTGCCTGGACGCGGTCATGCCCGCCATTCCCTATTGCATCGACTTGATCGACGGCGCCTACCTGACCACGGACGAAAACCGCATCGCCGCCTTCCGCCCGAAGGGGAAATAAGTTCGCTCGCCCCCGGCCCCATCGAAAGCCAAAAAGCCTGAAGCAAACAATTCATAGTAGGATTTGTAGGGGCGACTCTGTCAGTCGCCCAACTTCCAAATGCCAATAGGGCGTGCGACCCGCTAGCTCGCCCCTGCGATGCTTGTCCGCTACTGCAATTTTCACGTCTGCCCTCAGTCTTCCCAACTAAATCCCTCATATTGTTGGGAACCATATACCAAACCTAACAGACAAAAACCCGCCTGGTCAGGCGGGCTAAGTGCTTTACCAATTTATGGATGAGCAGCTAATCGAGTTTCTTCTCGAGGCGTTCGAGTCTGGCAGTTATGTCTTCAAGCGCACCTAGAATTTGAGTGTGCGCTGTCTCTGAAGCCGCGCGAACTGATCCGATCTCTTCAGTCAGTCTGGTATCGAGACTACTGATCTCTTCGGTCAGTTTCTCAGTCAGTCTGGTATCGAGATTGTTGATCTCTTCAGTCAGTTTTTCGGTCAGTCCGTTATCGAGATTGTTGATCTCATTCTTGGTGCGATTAAAATGTGACTCCAGCCGTTGGCTAATGTAGCGAAACTGGCGATCCTCAAATTCCTTTAAGTCTGCTTTCGTCAGGATTTCGCCGTTTTCCATAGTCGTACCCCCCAAGAGCTTCTATCGCGAATATAGCAAACGCCATATCGAATGTCAAGCAGTTTGTCATGTACTTTCTGCGGTGTTATGGCGATTGCCAAGTGTGATTTTCGAGGGATGTTATTGCGATGGTTCTTCGCGGTCATCATTATCTGAGTTGAACAACGATTGGACTATCTTTTCAGCCCTGTGGTATTCTGTTTCTGGAATTTCGGTTGGTTCCATATAATTTACGTCTGTATGATATGTGTGCTTGTCTCTCTCTGACGACTAAAGTCTACGTAACTCGTGAATATGAGCGGGGTCGCGCTACGCAAGCTCCCCCTCCCTGATGCTTCGGGGTGGGGGCCGGGGGTGGGGTTGGAAAGCCCGCAAGCATGACGAATTCTCGAACAAATTCTGTCTTTCTTCGCAGGCGCATCCTCTGTGCTATCTGCGCCTTCGGTGGTTAATCAGAAAATTGCGGCAGCACATCCCGCGCCAGCAACTCCAAATTCGCCATATCATCCAGCTCGACCCACTGCAGCATGAAGCGCTCGACGCCGGCTTCAACCCAGCGACTGAGCTGATCGACGACCGCGCTTCCGCTGCCGACAATCAATCCGCGCGCCTCGAGCTCCGCCGCGTCCAGACCGTTCTCATGCAAATGGGCATCCAACTGCGCTTCAGTCGGGCGATAGATCACGCGGGTCATCAGCGAGCGCTTGATATCGTCGGCCGCGCGTCCCTGCTGCTGCAGGCATTCGGCCAGCCGCGCCTTGCGTGCCCGGTAAGTATCGAGGCTGATGAAAGCCGCATTCCACTCGGCCGCGTATTTGGCCGCCAGCGGCAACGTCTTCTTGGGTCCGCTGCCGCCGATCAGGATCGGCGGTCCGCCGGGCCGCGCCGGACGCGGCAGCAAGATGGCATCGTCCAGCTGATAAAACTCGCCCTGGAAATCACAAGGCGCGTCGCTGCGCAGCAGCCGCGCCGTCAGCTCGAGCGCCTCTTCCAGCATGCGGAATCGCGTCGAAAAATCGTGAAAGGGCACGCCGAATTGCCGATGTTCCCGGTCTTGCCAGCCGGCGCCCAATCCATAAACCAGCCGTCCGCCGCTGAGGTCATCGACGGCGGTCGCGTAGCGCAGGTTCATGGCGGGATGACGAAAAGTTATCGGCGTCACCAGCGGACCGAATTCGATGCGCTCGGTGTGGCTGGCGGCGTAAGCCAGCGAGATCCAGACTTCCAGCGAGTCCTTGGCGGGACCCGAGGCATTGCTGAAGTGATCGGACCGGAAGACGCTCTGATAGCCGCAATCTTCCGCGGTCTGCAGAATCCGCTTCCAGCGCGGCCAGTTCAAGCCATCCTGGCCTTCGATCATGATGCCAATCTGTGTCATGGATTGCTCCCCGTCCGTAATTGCCTTGCAGATTTAGCGCGCGTTCGCGCCTCAGGTCGCGACGCCTGCCGCCTGCTGATGGCGCTGCCAGCTGCCATCGGCCAA
Source organism: Anaerolineae bacterium (assembly GCA_022822305.1). GTDB lineage: Bacteria > Chloroflexota > Anaerolineae > Aggregatilineales > Phototrophicaceae > UBA6055. The sequence continues at coordinate 4,854 of JAJEBY010000012.1, read as the reverse complement.
AATCTCGCTGATGGCCGTCATCGCCTGCCGCACTTCGTCATCGCGATTGTAGAAATGAGGCGCGATGCGGATGCCGGCTTTGGGACGGAAGTCGACCTTGATATTGCGCGAAAGCAACTCGCAGGAGACCTCGTAGGCCTGCGGCGGATTGACCGTCACCGTGCCAGCGCGCGCGGACGCATCGCGCGGCGATACCACCTCGTAGCCCTGTTCATCAGCCAGCTCAATGATCAACGCCGTCTGCCGCATCGATTTCTCGCGGATGGCGGCCACGCCGACCTCGGCCACGATCTCCACGCCCGGTTGGATCGCGTGCAGCGAAGCGATGCCCGGCGTGCCGTTCATCAGCCGATAAGCATCTTCGCGCAGCTCCAGCCGCTCGACATCGAAACTGAAAGGACTGCGATGCGCGAACCAGCCGGTAACCTTGGGATGCAGGCTCGGCAGCAGATCGGGACGCGCGTACATGAATACGCCGCCGGGTCCGCCGCACAGCCACTTGAGCACGCCGCCGATATAGAAATCGACATTCCAGGCTTCTACCTCGACCGGAATCACGCCGACGCTGTGATAACCGTTGAAGACGACCTGCGCGCCCACGCTGTGCGCTTTCTCCACGATGGCCTTGGCCGGCATAATATAGGCGCTGCGGAAGAGCACATGCGACACGCTGACCAGCCGCGTGCTTTCGTCGATGGCATCGAGCAGTTCGTCCGTATCGATGGTGATGCCATCGGGCGATTTCACCATCTGGACGCGTATGTGATCCGGCATCCAGCTGCGCAAGGCGTAGACATCGCTGGGGAAATCCAGCTCGGTGATCACCACCTTATCGCGCCGCGGATCGCTGAAATCCAAAGCGCCAAACAAGATGCTGTTGGCGATGCTGGCGTTTTGATGCGCCAGCACCGTCCCCGGCGCCGCGCCCATCAACGGCGCAATCTTGTCGCCGACGGTCCCCGGCAGCTCGAACCAGCCCGTGCCCCAAGCCGATACGCCTTGCTCGGCCCAGGTATCGGCGTAATAGCGCAAGCTGTCATAAACGCCGCGCGGCATCGCGCCCAGCGAATTGCTGATCAGATAATTGCAGCGGCTGAGGATGGGAAATTCCTCGCGCCATTTGAGCAAGCTGTCGGTGGTCATCATCACGCTTTCTATTTTCGGGGCTGAAAGGTTTGGCTATTGTATACGCTGAACCCCGGGAATCAAATCATCTATACCGACCACGACCAAGCAATTGACGATTTCACAACCCACAATCCCGTCTCAATACATCAAAAATGTAGGGGCGTCTCGCCGGGACGCCCTCCAGAACAGGGGCGACCTATCAGGTCGCCCGCCAGTGCGCAAAGCCATGTACGGGCGTGCCACCGGCTCGCCCCTCCTCTGTGCCCTCTGTGGTTGATTCACCTACGCCGAGACGCCCGCATCTTCCAAATATGGCGCTCAACCCCGCGCATCGCTAAAATCCGGATACTTTCACGAGCAGAGAGACGCAACCATGACCGAGCTCAACATCAAAACCGTCGGCGGCAACGGCACATTCGACGACGTCATCGCCGCCGCCCCAGCCGAAATCCAAACGCTCGCCCGCGCCGCGCGCGCCCTGCTGGCCGATGTCATGCCCGGCATCACCGAAGTGCCCTGGGCGCGGCAGAAAATCGCCGGCTACGGCATCGGACCCAAAAAAATGTCCGAGCATTTCTGCTACCTGGCGCCCTTCAAGAAGCATCTCAACCTGGGATTCTTGTATGGCGCCGACCTGCCCGATCCGGAAGGCTTGCTGGAAGGCGCGGGCAAAGAGCTGCGGCATATCAAAATCCGTGACGCGGAACAACTGGAAAGCCCCGCCGTTCGCCTACTGGTCGAGCTCGCCAGCCAGCACCTGCCCAAACTGAAATGACCTCATCGGCAAGCCATGCGCTGGCAAGCGCGCTCTTCGGCTTTGATGGCAAACGCACAGATGCCCTGGAAGACTTCGCCGCCAATTTCCGCCCTGATGCGGACCTGATCACGGAATTATGCGATTTCGCCGCCAGCGACGATACCAATCTGCAAACCGCCGCCACCTGGCTGCTCAAGCATTACGGCATTACCGCCGCGCAGCTTTCCGCCGGCCAAACTGCCACGCTACTGGGGCTGCTGCTGCGCCAGACCAGCTGGCTGCCGCAAATCCATGTGCTGCAAATATTGGATACGCTGAACGTGCCAGAAGCGCTGGCCGAGCCGCTGATGAGGGCATTGCGCGCGCTCGCGGTCAGCGACAACACCTTCATCCGCGCCTGGAGCGTTCACGGCGCAGCCGCCCTCGCCGATCAGCACCCCGCCTATCGCGCTGCCGCCCGAGAACTGCTGGCCGCTGCCGAACGGGAAGAAGCGCCCTCCGTGCGCGCGCGGGTCCGCCGCACGCGCCAGGCTTTCGATTGGTGCTGAGCGCCGGCTATATCGCGAATCTTGCCGCAAAGAACGAAACAGACGGGACTCGCGTCCCACCCGTCTCGTCACTGAATTGAATCTCGCCTATGCAGCCGCAGACTGAATCAGGGCGATGTGCCCGGCTCGATATACGACGTGTCGTGCGTCTGGTATACCGACGGATAGATCACGGCCGCATCCAGCGAGTCCTGCTCCTGCGCGTAATATTGCATCATCACCACGATCGGATCGGGCCACTGATGCCACATGAAGGTCGGCGTCCCCTCCGGAATCTCAGGATTGTGGCTGCCATATTCAAAGTAGTAGCGCCCCTGAGCCAGCTCGACATCGATCGTTTCCAGCGCGGCGACAACGGCGGCAGCATCGGTGTAGGTATCAGCCAGGTCCATCGCTTGCGCCAGCAGGCGGACGCTGTCGTACGGTTCCATGGCGAAACTGGGCGCGATGCCGCCCCAGGCTTCGTTGTAGCTCGCGTTTAGGGCATGCGCCATGTCACCGAAAAGCGCTGGCGTGGCCCCGGTGCGAGTGAAGGCGCAGTAATTGCCATCCGGTACCGCCGCCCAGAACTGCGCCGAATCATTGGCGAAGCTCTCGGCGATGCAGATCGTGTCTGCGCTGGGCGTAATGCCAAGCTCCGCCATCTGCTGATTGAGGTTGAATCCGGTCTCCCCGGTGATCAGATTACGAATGGCGTCCGGCGGTTCGGGGCGCGCCAATACACGACTGAGGATGGGGACGAAGTCTTCCGTGCCCAATTCCACGTTGTATTGCTCAACGGCGATGCCGGCCGCTTCCAGCAGCGCCCGCTCGTCCGCCGCCGCCGGTATGCCGTAATCGGTGTTTTCCGTCATGATGATCACGTCTTCCAAGCCCAGCTCGATCATCCAATTGGCCGCGACCGCCGCCACCATGGAATTAGCCGGCGACGTCCGGAAGATGTAGTCAACCCCGTCATCGATGCGCGGTGGCCTGCCCTCGAATTCGATGATGCCGTTGGCGGTGATGTTGTCGTTCCAGGGCCCGGCGAATATGGTGGGAATGCGATTCTCCTGCGTCAGTTTCATCATCGCCAGCGCCACCGCGCTGTGATAACCGCCGACCACGCCATGCACCTCGTCTTCAAAGATCCAGCGCTCCGCCAGCGCCTGACCGCGCTCGGATATGCCTTCGGAATCACCGGTGATCACTTCCAGCCGATGATTGACGCCGGCAATGTCGATGCCGCAATCGGCATTGATATCCGCCGCCGCCTGCTGCATAGCCCAGTCAACGATGACGCCCGCCCCCGTCGCCCCGGGTGGCGACAAAGGCGCGATGCCGCCAAACCTAATCGTCTCGTCGGCGAATTCGCAGTGGCTGTCGGCGCTTATGCCCGCGAACGGCATGACTAAAACAATAGCCAAAACTATCAATTTCAATCCCAATTTACCAAGCATTGCCAATTCCTTTCCACACGGCGCTCAATGCGCGCGCCGCATTTATCCTGATTTTACGGTAGCACAGAAAACAGATGCGGTCTAGCAAACCACCCGCAAGGAGGGTCCTAAATCAATACCGGTAACACTCCAGGCGCAACCAATAAGGTCGCCCGCCGTTACACGCGACAATTGTAGGGGCGACTCTGTGAGTCGCCCGTCGTTACACGCGACAATTGTAAGGGTTGTCCGCTACTGCGAAACTTACGCAACACTACCTGGAAAACACCGATTTTGCGACGATTCACAGTGTTAATCCTTGCAAGACGCATCAGAATTCTGTGGAATCCGCCAAGATTAGCTCCCCTTCCCTAGCTCGCTGGGACGCCCCCCGAAAAACGGGGGGGATGTATGGGGGGCCAGGGCCGGGGGATGGGGTAGAAAAAGCGGACAAGCCTTGCAGGCGCAACCAATAAAGTCGTCCGCCAATACACTCGAAAATTGCAAGGCTTGCTTGGTATTGCAAAGGTGACGCGAAAATGCGGAATAAACCGGCGTGGCGCCTCGCAGAAATGAGACTGTAGTGCAATTTGCGTTTCCTATCGCTAACGGCGACGCTCCCCTTCCCTAGCTCGCTGGGGAAGGGGCCGGGGGATGGGGTAGAAAAAGCGGACAAGCCTTGCAGGCGCAACCAATAAAGTCGCCCGCCGGTACACGCGACAATTGCAAGGCGTGCTTGGTATTGCAAAGGTGACGCGAAAATGCTTAATAGACCGGCGTGGCGCCTCGCAGAAATGAGACAATAGCGCAATTTGCGTTCCCTATCGCAAACGGCGACGCTCCCCTTCCCTGATGCTTCGGATGATCTTGACCCGTTATAGTGGACTCTAAGATTGTCTACTCTCCTGCGCTTCAAATTGCATTGGACTCATGTAGCCGAGTGCTGAGTGCAACCGTCGGCGGTTGTACCACCCTTCGATGTAGTATGCGAGCGCACCCCGGG
>JAJEBY010000011.1 GCA_022822305.1 Anaerolineae bacterium | reverse complement strand
AAGACTTAAGGGCGAGAGCAGGCGAGTCGAGTGTTGGTGGCTAGAGCCGCGGGGGTACACCCGGATCCATCCCGAACCCGGAAGTTAAGCCCGCGAGCGCAGATGGTACTGCATTGGAGACGATGTGGGAGAGTATGCCGTCGCCAACACTTCACTCGGCTGCTCTTTGCTTTTTTCTGTGACCAATAGCAAATCTGGCGCTTGCCCTGCCTTGATTGCCCCAAGCGACGGACGGCAATGATGATCCCGGTCGACCGTTGGCCCCTTCTTGGCCGCTTGCTGGATCAAAAGGAATATCATCAATTCTATGTCGACGAAGTCGCGCGGCGGCCGCGAATGCCCTCCTTCAAGAGCAAACGCCTGAATAGCTTTTTGGGACGCTTGGCCGCGTTGCTTAGGGACTAAGCCTGAGATCAGCGAACTTGAGAAGACTCCCGATCATGGTACGAATCCTGAAGTTGAGCCCGCGCGTGCAGATGGTATTGCATTGGAGACGATGTGGGAAAGTACGCCGCCGCCAACACGTCCCGCTCCGCCGCTCCGTTATTGCCGTGCACTTCCCCAGTTCAGCTCCATCTCACTCGGGCGGAAAGCGCATGAAATGCGCATAGTAGATGAATCCCGAGATCACGTGCAGGCCGAACAGGAACAATGCGATCCGTACCTTATCCGATTCAGGCAGACCGAAAACGCCGCGGCGGCTGCCCGCCCTAAGCTCGGCCACCGCCTGCTCGATTACAAAGGACAGTGACGCGTACATCAATACAAAAGTGACAATGTAGCCGGTCCAGACGAAGTTGCCATGGGATTCGCGCGGGCCGGTTTCATAAACGAAAAGTGCAATCAGCGCGCCCACGACGAAGACTACCCAGCTGAGCATGAGATTGACATCGTGTCGCGCCTTGTTGAAATAGAGCAATAGCACGCCCAGGGGAAACACTAGCGAAAACAGGATACGAATCGGCAGTATTGCCATTGGCACGTGATGCTCAAAGAACTTGAGGAAGCCGAAGGCAACTTTGGAAGCATTCGAATGCTCGACATAAACACTGTTGTATTGCAGGTTAAGAAGAAACAGCCCAGGTAACATAATCCCGCCAATCAGCAGAACCCAATCCACCGGGCGCCGCTGCTTCAGCTGCCAGACGGCAAAGGCAAAACAGCCAGGAATCAGGGCAACGATATAGCTTGGTTTGGCCATTATCGATGTCAATATCAACGCGACGCATAGCAGCAGCATCCGGTAGCGCTCTGCCATCGTCTGTCGGCCTCGCTCGGCGAAAGCGACCACTGCAAACCATGAAACAGGAATGGCGAATAGACGCAAAGCTATCAAGGTTGGATTGTGATACACGATGGAGTTAAGGTAGCCGATCATGAATTCACTTGGCCAAATCATTGTCGGCGCGGCCAGCGCCAATCCCAGCGATAATGCGACCAGCAACCTGTCGGATATTTGGTTTCGTGACATTCGCTTCAGGAAGGCGAGAATAACAAGCGGCAGCGGGACGATGAATGTCATGACAGCGGCAAAAGAAACAGTCGGCAGCGAAATGTCCGCTCGCGGAATGACGTTAGCGTAAAACACCGATGCGCCAAAATAGAGTAGGTGCGAAACTGGGCTGGATTCTCCACTTACCAGCTTTAGGTTTTCACGCGCATGCTCACGATAATCGGGACGATCTTGCGCTGCCGCGACCCACATGATCGGAGCGTAGGTCAGCACGCTCAAAATGAAAGTGATCAAATGGAGTCTGAAATTGGTCACTTGTTGATCCCGGGAGAGATGCAATCCAAAGCAATTGTAACATTCATCAAGGCTCATGCGCGGAGAACACCACGTTACACAATGAAATCACTAATCTCCGGGCAATTGTGCGCGATTCCTGCTTATGCTCGTACCTTCAGCCGGCGAGTGCCATTTCCATTGCATACCGGACGCTGCGGGAGACTCAAGACGCTTGGCGCCTATTGAGCGGACAGGCGCTCCTGAGCGCGATCCAACCTTATAGCGTTCGGTGCTAAAACGTCGCATGTTCAACCATTGGCGGTGGCTAATATCCGTGAGTGACTTGGCGAATGAACGTCACAGCATACCTTTCATAATCCAGTTCTTTGTCTTGCTGTTGGCATTCTACCTGCGTATACAAGACGTCGAGAATTGGCCTGTTCGGATGGATGAAGCCCTTTCCGTTTGGGCCGCCCGGATGGACTACTTCACAGGCACGGAATTCGCCGCCAGCGCTGTGCGCCCGCCAATTTACTTTTGGCTGCTGCATATCTGGGTGCGTACGACGGGCAGCAATGAATTTGCCATCCGCTTGCTTTCAGTCTTCCCGAGTCTCATCTCGGTGTCCGTGGTTTATGCCATTACACTTCGCTTGAGCCGGAGAAGGTTATCCGCATTAATCGCCATGCTGTTGATCGCCATATCTCCTTATCTGATCCACTGGTCGCAAGACACGTCTGGCGACGATGTTCGCTAGCCTGACGATTTACGCCCATTTGCGCACGAACTTGAGATTGTTTGCCATTGCCGGGATCGCGGCGGCGCTTACGCATTGCTTCGGCGCGATTGTCGTTGGAATCCTCATTATCCACGGGCTCCTCCGTGGACGCCACCGGGGAGCCAGGCGCCGCCAATGGTTCGCGGCCATCGCATTTGTCCTAGCAATCTGCGCGTTGTGGGGCGCGTATGCGATAGGCTTGATTCGGACAAATCCTTCGATTGCCACTTTTGACCCGCAGGCCGCGTTTTTGATGATGGCCGGCGCATTTTCCGTCAATTCTTCCACGCGCCAAGGCGTCTACAATCCGCATTTGGCGCTTGTCGCCGCGATCTTTTTTCTTGGGCTATTCTTCAGTTGGCGCGACAGCCCCGCGCCACTTTCTTCGTCCTGCTCGGCTGCCTCTTGCCGCCTGCGGCAATTGCTTTGCTGGGTCAGCCATTTGTCCCGGTCCAAGTCAACGCCCTGCAAGCACGATGTTTCAACGTGTTCGCACCATTTGTATTCGCCGGGTTTGGCATGGGACTGGCTGCAATGCCACGAACGCGATGGCTGTTTCTGCTTGGCGCAGTCTCTGGCCTTGGACTTTTGATGTTCTAAGGTTCATTGGTGCTCGAAAGAGCCGACGGGCGTTACTTCAAAGATGATTACCGCAGCATGATGTATGCGATCAGCGCTCTCACGACTTGGGCGACTTTGCCGTTAGCGAGTTTCTTTCCTTGCGCCGGCTGCGGCTGTTACCAGCGATGTCGTCTTTTGGTCCCAATCTGGCTTCTGGAACACCCAGGGGCGCCAAACCATGCTCATGGCCCAAAAGAATGCAGAAGCAGAATAGATTGTTAGCTCGATTCTCGGCAACAAATGAACCTCCGCAATCGCTGCCGGTCTTTCCATATCGTACTCGCAGCAAATCATGGGCAGCCGGCGCGCAAACTCTCCAATCGATAGATTGACACAAAGTCATCCTGATAAGCAGGCTCGGTAGCGGCAAAGCTGGCGGCGACGGATTCCCCACTCAAGAGTCGATAATGCAAGACGATATGTGTGAAGCCATCCAGGCCCAGCTGATCCACAGCAGCGAGGTAGGCGCCCCTATTTGCGCCCGTGCAGTGGACGCTGTCCTTGTTCAGCCAGGTTCTCAGCAACAGGTTCGACCGTATGTAATCGTAAGCTTCGGGAGGCGTACGTGTAGCCAAGCCTTCCGCTTGAGGATATCCGCTGAGGGTCTGATACAAGAGATACTGTTTCGAGTTGCCTCGGTTCATCGGCAGATTAATGAGTCGAATGTCTTGGTTCTCTTCTGCGCCGAGCCAATCCAGAAACGCAATTTCTTCCTGGGAAACGAGCCGCGGCTGTTCCGGACTTCGGTAATACTCGACCGCCAGCAATCCAACCAAGACCAAAACCACCAGCGATGGTCGCCGAGCGGGCATTTTTTCGAGCAGCGCAAGCACGCCGTAACTTGACATAACTGCTAGTGGGGTCAGTGTGCCAATGTGAAAATGATCAGGCGAATAGAACGCTTGGAACAGCGCCGGGAATACCTCGTTCAGGAAGTGCTTTGGCAGCAGAATTCCCGTCTGCCATCCGTTTATCGTCAGCACAGAACCGAGACGCAGCGCAAGGAAAGGCGCGGAAAGCAAGAGCCATGGCAGCATCAGTCGCCTGAACTTGTTGTGCATCAAACCAAGGCCTATTAGCAGAAGCGGGACATAACCCAGATACGATCCATTCCAGCGGCCGGGGGTCGGCAACTGCACGATGCTCGTCGTCACGCGATTGGTGATAAGACGATTCCATAGCGGATTCACGTAATTGATAAAGTACTGCAACAGGTCCGTTTCCTGTTCGATTCCACCGCCTTTGTCCAGGACCGCATCAAATGCCTCGGAGGTGGCGAGCATCGGCGCAACGCGCAAGAGACCCACTGCTCCTACCAGCGAGCACAAAAGCAGCACTTGCTGCCAGAATCTTCGATCCCGCCAACGGTGAAGCGCGAAGTAGCAGGCAAAAGCGCCTATCGTCATGAGCAGACAGACGAACATATACATTCCGGTAAAAGCCACGCAAGACGTTAAGGCAGCGCAGAAAAACACGAAACGCCAGCGCCTCTCTTGCAGTGCCCGATGGAGGCAGTAGAGCGCCAGCGGGAAAAACACGAGAAACGTGTGATCGGGCTGGGGAGACCGACCGACCATATATCCACTGAATCCATAGACGAACGAGCCGAATATGCTGGCCCAGCGGCTTCCAGTCAAATGTAAAATGTGTACGTATGCCGCGACAGTTCCTGATGCAATGGCAAACAGGTGTGTTGCGTTGTAGGCATTTGATACCGGCATCATCATCTGCAGCAGGCGCTGCAAAATCATGTGAGGCACCGTGAATATGTGATATGAGAGCGACATTCCATCGGGATAGAAGGACATTGTTGTGTGAGAATAATTGGCCGGATTCTCGAGGATTCGCTCGAGATACCAAGCTTCCCAGACCTTGATGAAGGTATCTCCGCTGTCAATCGGCAGCCAAAACACATCCGTCCGAAAAACGTACAAGACCGTCGGCCAGGTCATTACCACGATCAGAATCGTGACCACGATCAGAAAATGCCGATGATTTACCAGTGCGCTTCTCAGTCGATGCATTTGCGGGATGAGCCTAAGACTAAAGGTCACTCGATAACGACTTGCCAAAACATCAACAATATACCCCAATTCTGCGCTATTGACGCGCCCGGTACGCTTTGCTTCCTGGCTTGATTCGCTGAATTCATAGGGCTATGCTAGCGCCTGGCGGCGAATTCTAAAGTAAAATTATGCTGGCAAGCCACCACGCGGAGGAGAAATATTGATGCGTAACACACGCTTGTTAGGCAGCTTGGTCTGGCTTGCTATTGGCTTGTTGATGGCATTGCCGATTGTTGCCATCGGTGAAAAGGAAGAAGATGATGCGCCAGTCACAATCGGGGCACCCGCAAGCGCGGCTCACGTCGTTAACGACGAGGGCGGTCCGCTCATCATCACCGGCCAGCTCTCATACACCAATGCGCTATTCACCAACGGCGTTGACGAACCGCTCATCATCCTGGAAGATCAGGCCGGTTTTATCGACCGCGACGAACACTATATTCTGCCGCTGGAATCCCAGGTGCTCGCTCACTTCACCACCGACTTTTATACCTCTCCAGTGTCATACAGTCTGTCCTTGCCAAAGGCGCCCGGCGGCGCTCTGCGAGACGTCGACAATGACGGAGAAGACGATATCGGCGTGATGGTATTCGCCATCGCCCATTGGACCAACAAATTCGGCGATCGCTTCTTGGAAGAGCGCGATCTCTACGGCGGCGGCTGGTCGACTGCCTACGCTTCGACTCGCGCCAGCACCGACCCCGATACGCGCCTGGAGATCATCGGCGGCAAGTTCATCATTTTCGCGCCGGAGAAGGGACAGGGCTTTCCCTCAGGTTTCGGCGAAGACGGCCTGCTTTTCACGGAAGACGATCCCATCGTAACCGTGCCAGCGGGTTATACCGTCGTCGATTTGGACGAAGAGCCGTTCGCCTTCGATCGATCGGCGAGTCCTGTCATTGACCTGATCGAGCCAGAAAACGCCGCCATCAACGACTTCTCTGGTCTCACGTACTCCAAAGCATTCGAGGCGATGGTCGAGCTTTTCCGCAAGGAATACGCCTACACCGAACTCTACAATCTGGATTGGGACGCGCTCTACGAGACCTATAGTCCGCGCTTTGCCGATGCTGAGGAGGCGGAAGACAGCGCCGCATACGCATTGGCCATGCGCGACTTCCTTTGGGAGATACCGGACGGCCATGTTGGCATGCCTCTAGACCTGGTCTACGATCGCTTTCGCGAGGAGACCGACGGCGGCCTGGGCATCTCGCTGACCGAACTGGACGACGGGCGCATCGTCGTCAGCTATCTGCTGGAAGGCAGCCCGGCCGCCAAGGCTGGCATGCAAGTCGGTACCGAGATTTTGGCGTGGGACGGCGGCAGCATTGAAGAAGCGATGGAGCGCGAATTCGTCTGGGCGCATCAAGCGCTCAGCACCGCCCACACCCTGCGCCTGCAGCAACTGCGCTACGTCACGCGCTTCCCGCTTGGCTCAGAAGTCGAGGTCAGCTTCCGCAATCCCGATAGCGAAGAAGAGCAGACGATCACGATGTCTGTCATCGCCGAACGCAGCAGCTTCAATCAGTCGTCGTTTTTCGCCGGCATCGACGGCTGGGAATTGCCGGTTGAGTTTGAGATCCTCCCCAGTGGATACGGCTATGTCGCCATCTACTCCTTCAACGACTTCGAGCGCCTGACCGTACAATTGTGGGAACGCATGATCGAGACCTTCATTGAGGAGGATGTCGCCGGCGTAATCATCGATATGCGCTACAACGGCGGAGGCAGCGGCTGGCTCGCCGATCAGATCGGCGCTTACTTCTTTCAGGAGGAGCATATCCTCGGCTATTCCGCCTCGTACAACGAAACGACCGATGACTTTTATTTCGATCCGCGTTCTGAAGATCGCTTTATCCTGCCGCCCGAAGAGCTGCGTTATGATGGCGAGCTGGCTGTGATCATCGCGCCCGGTTGTTTCAGCGCCTGTGAATTCTTCTCTTACAACCTGACCATTGATGACCGCGCAGCCATCGTCGGTAATTATCCCACCGGTGGATTGGGCGGCGCCGTCGACGACTTCCTGATGCCGGAAGACATGACCATTCGCTTCACCGTGGCCCGCGCCGTCGATGCCGATCACAATATCCATATCGAAGCGCGTGGCGTCGCGCCTACGGTAACGGTTCCCGTGACCTTCGAGAGTCTCTTTGAAGAAGGCGACTTGCTCTTGAAGGCGGCCGAAGATCACTTGACCGACGCGATTCTGGGCACGGTGATAGACGGCGGCGAGTTGTCGTTAGGCGCCGGCAGCATAGAAGTGAGCGCCAACGGCATTGTCGGTCCGGACCAGCGCGTGCGTTTTCGCGCCACGTTGCCCGGCGATCGCAACGTTAGCATCTTCTTGCGTGGCGAGGATGACATGGTAGATACGGTGCTCGGCATCTACAACGCTTCCGGTACCAATCTACTCGGTGAAAATGATGACGCCGATGACGATACGCGCAGCTCGGCGCTTACCGATCTTGATGTCGGTGAGCAGTCGGCCACGCTCACCTTGGAAGTCCGTGTCAAGAACACCAGCGAACCGCAGTCGTTCACCCTGCGGATTGTAGAGGCGCCGCCCGACGAAGACGCGGAATCTGAAGAATCCCCTGAGGACTCCGATGACGAATCTGACGAGTCCACTGACGAATAACCGGTGAATCAAATGCTCTCAGAATTAGAAAAGGGCGTCCGATCAGACGCCCCTGCGGCTTGTTCTTTCGCTTTGAGCTAATACCAGTCTCGCTGATCGACGATTTTGCGCGCGCCGGGCTCGATGACGCCGGCCTCGACAAAGTTTACTTCATCAATGCGCAGCCGGACGGCCTGTTGTGCCAGCGCGCCCAGCTTTTCGCCGACGCCGGCAGCGGATGCCCCATCGTGCAGCTCGACATTGACGGTGACCACATCTCGATTGTCCGGACGCGTGATCACCACCTGCAAACCCTTGATTGCCGGGAATTGCATCAAGGCATACTGCAACTGATTGGGATGCAGAAACATCCCCCGTACCTTGACCGCATCGCCACTGCGCCCGAACAAACCCAAAAGCTGCTGACCCTCGCATTGCGATTGTGGCGACAGAGCGCCCAGGTCGCCGGTGCCGAAGCGGATCAAAGGATATGCCTTGTTAAGCGTCGTAGCCACGATTTCGCCGGTCTCGCCAGCCGGAAGCGGCACTCCCGTTTCCGGATCACAGATTTGCAGGTATACCCCGGGCATGATGCAGAAGCCAGCCGCGCCGTCGCGCGTGTATCCGATGAATCCTAAATCGGCAGTGCCGTATGCCGACGAAGTCTTCATACCGTATTCGCCCTCAAAGCGTTCGCGCTGGCTCGGCGTATAGGGCTCGGCCGAAAACAGCGCCTTCTTCAACGGCACCGCTCCCGCGCCCATGCCCATCTCCGCCGCCTTGTCCAGCAGGGTCATCAAATAGCTGGGCTGCCCGACAAATCCGGTCGCGCCCAGCGCGGTCATCATCATGAGTTGCAACTCGGTATTGCCCGGTCCGGTCGGGATCACCGTGGCGCCGCAAGCGCGAATCGCTTCATCCAGCAAGATGCCCGCCGGCGTCAAATGATACATGAATGTATTCAGCACCCGGTCGCCATGCCCAACACCGATATATTTGAACGGCGCCAGCTGCGCCTCCGGATCTTGCGGCGGCGGCTGCGGGTCGTATATGGGACCCGGCGAGATATAGATGCGCGGCAGGTCGTATGGATCGATCGTCAGAAATCCACCGAATGGTGGATTGGCTTGATGAATCTCCACCAGGGCGTCCTTGCTCAAGACTGGAATCTTGGCCAAGTCAGCCGCTCCATTTACATCCGCGGGCGAAACAGCGGCCTCGTCCATCAGCTGGCGGATCGCCGGCGCATTGTCGTAGGCGTGCTGCGCCAAGTCTCGTATGCGCCCATCAATGTCGATCAAATGTATGCTCCTTGTCGTTGAATAGACACGGGCCAAATCGTTTCGAGCGCGTCCCCAAGGCCGCTAGCCCAGCCAGCGTTTGCGCCGCTTGTAGTGCTTGACCTCGCGGTAATTCTTGCGGCCGCCGGCCTGGTTCAGTCCCAGGTAGAATTCCTTGATATCCTCGTTTTCGCGCATCTGGGCGGCTGGCCCATCCAAGACGATGCGGCCGTCTTCCATCACATAGCTGTAATCGGCCAGATCGAGCGCGGCCCGCGCGTTTTGCTCCACCAGCAGCACTGACACGCCCTCCTGCTGATTGATGTCGCGGATGATCTCGAAGATCTCCTTGACCAGTAGTGGCGCCAATCCCAGCGACGGTTCATCCAGCATCAGGATTTGCGGATGCGCCATCATTGCCCGGCCGATTACCAGCATCTGCCCTTCACCGCCGGAAAGATAGCCGCTGACCCGGTTCGATAGCTCGCGCAGACGCGGGAAATAATGATAGACCCGTTCCAAATCGTCGCGGACAAGACGGCCGCCTTGATAGACCATGCCGCCGACGCGCAGATTCTCCTCGACGGTCAAATGACGGAAGAGCAGACGACCCTCAATCACCTGAACCAGCCCTTTGCGCACCACGTCTTCGGCCGAGAGCGCATCCAGCCGCTCGTCGCCCCACATGATCTGCCCGCGCGTAACCTCGCCCAATTCCGCCTTGAGCAAGCCGCTGATGGCTTTCAGCGTGGTGGATTTGCCCGCGCCGTTTGGTCCCAACAGCGAGACCACTTTGCCCGGCGGCGCCTCCAGCGTGATCCCGCGCAAGACCAGAATCACGCTGTTATACACCACCTCGACATTGCTGACCGAGAGTGTGCGGGTCGTCGTTAGTGTGTTGTTGTTTTCCGCTACCGCCATTTCATATCGTCGGGCGACCCACTGGGCCGCCCCTACACTTTACCTCATAGTTTTGTCCGTAGGGGCCAGCCCATGGCTGACCCGTCGCGCAGCTATCGATTACCCGCGCAGTTGCGGTGCCGGCACGAAGTCAGTCAGCGGCACCACGATCGGCACGAACAACTGGCCGCCCGCGCCATCGTCAATCATCATCGCGTCATCCGGTCCAGTCGCCGCGCCCGAGAAATCCGCGTTCGCATATTTCAGCACGGCGATGCGATTCTGCGTGGCGTCCCGCATGCCTTCTTCAAACCGGTGATGCAACAATCCTCCCAGGATCGCGTAATCCATGCTTTCAACGGTGGCGCGAATGTCGGCGCCGGTGACGGCGTCCAGGCTGCCAACGGCGTTTACGGTGCGAATGTAGGTCTCGATGATGCTATCGACCGATCCCCAAGAGAGCAGGTAGGCGATATTCTGTTCGGCGGGTGTGCGCGCGTTGATCTGGAACTGCTGCGTGATGAATTGCACGCCGGGGCTGCTCAGCTCCGTCCACCACAAGAATGGCATCGAGCCATAGATGCCATCGACTGAAGGCAGGCCGTTCGATTTCAGCACCCGCTGGCCCAGGATGCCCACGCTGGTATCCATCACCCAATTGACGCCCGCAAGCGCAATCTCGTCTTCCATGCCCAAATCGACCAATGTGCCCGCGATCAAGGCCGGACCCGATGCCAGCGAGTTGGTGTAGATGATGGTGGCGCCGGCATCGATGGCGTTTTGAACTTGTGTCAGGATATCGGTATCCGTCGGCAGGAAGATCTGCGGCTCGCCCAGCACTTCCACGCCAAGATTACTGCAGTATTCGGCTGCCGCGGGCTCCGTGCCAGCTAGTCCGAAAGCGCCCGGCCAGGTGACAAATCCAATCACTGGATCCGGGAAGGTATCGGGACTGGCGGCCACAAACTCGCAGAAGGAGCCGAATTGATTGATGTAAAGCGGATTGCTGGCATAGAGCCAGCCAGGCGTCATGCCGTCCTCGCCATACAGACTTTCGATCGAACCGGCCGAAATGAAGGAGACGATCTCATCTTCCGCCAGTTGCTCGCGCAGCAGCTCGCCATCGTTTGAACTATAGAGCAGCAGCAAATCGAGTTCGTCAGCATATTCGCTGGTGAAGCGGTCATAAGCGCTCTGCGTGGCCTCCAAATTGCCGCCGGTATCTTCATAGACTTGCTGCAATTCCGCGCCGCAAACGCCACCCCGACCGTTCCAGTAGCTGACCGCATCGGTCACGGCGGAGACGATCGGCTGCGTGATGAAGGCGTAGGGACCGCTCAAATCGCCAAAGTGGAAAATGCTGATGGTCTCTCCGGTCAAATCGACCTGACACTCGGTCAGATCGCTGGGGTAGTCCATCATGTCCTGGGCGACGCTCGGAACGACAATTAGACCCAGTGTCACGATTAGGGCAAATACAAATCTTAATCTGTTCATTGTTGCTCTACTCCCTTCTTGAACTAATCCAAACCGGCTTACAGCAATACAGTATCTTAAGTCGCTTCAGACTATAGCTTATGCTAAAGCCAAATCATTGGCAACATCGGCACGTTACAAATGTAATGTAATACCAGCTTCTGCCTGCAACTTGGCCTCGCGCGATTTGTAAGCAACTCCGGCTAATATGAATAAGGTCGAATCTTCCAGGCCACCTTAAGAATCTCCCAGCGGTGCGCGATGCCGCGCGGCTCCAGCACCAGAAATATGATCAGCGCGCCGCCAAACAGAATCGGATTGATGGCGCTGGTAATATTGACCGCTTCGACAAAGGGCAATAGCTGCGGCAGGATATCGGAGAGCCAGGGTCGCAGCGTCGGGATTGCCGCCTCCTGCAAGAATCGAATGAAGGTTACGCCAAACATCGCGCCCAGCGGAAAGCCGGCGCCGCCGATGATGAGCATCGCCAGCATCTCGATGGATACATCGAGGCGAAACATGTCCAACGAGAGGCTGTTGCGCTCGAAAGCCAAGAGGCAGCCGGCCACGCCCGCATATACCGCGCTCAAGAAAAATGCCTGCAGCTTGTAGGCGAAGACATTGATGCCCAGCAATTCCGCGGCCAGGTCATTGTCCCGCACGGAAATAAAGGCGCGCCCGACCCGTGTCCTGGTGATGTTGCGCGCCAGGAACATCATCAGCACCGCCAGCGGCACAATGATGTAATACATGGCGACATCGCTGGCGAAACTGAGCGCCTTGCTGCGCCGTATGCGCGCGCGGAACGCTCCGGTCTCCTCCTCCGTGATCAGCGCGACCTGATAGTCGCCGGCCTTGGTAGCGATAAAGGAAAATCCGCTCAGGCGACCGTCGGCATCCTTATGTACTGTCATATTGATATCGCCCGCCGGCACCACAGCGCCCGCCGGACTCCGCAATTCGAAGGCGGGTAGCGCGCCGCTTGAATCCACTATCTCGAGCGTGATCACATCGACAATGTAGGTCTCTCCCGCCTCAAACGCGATTGTCGCTTCTTCGCCGACTTCATCTTCGGCATAGGCGACAAAGGGCCCGATCATCGGCGCCGGCACACTGAGCGGACGCGTGCCGCCTGTTACGTCTTCCAACGGATAGCGCAGCACCCAGGGGATGATAAATTGCGCCGCCAGCGTCGCCATCGCCAGATAAAATCCCTTGACACGCAAGGATGGCAAGCCGAAGAGCAGACCGATCAAGCCGGTCAGCAGCGCGCTGACGGGCAGCGCCGTCCAAAAGGTGAAGCCCAGTTCCCGCGCCAGGATCGCCGAAGCGTAGGCGCCGATGGCCATGAAAGCGGCGTGACCCAGCGAGATTTGCCCGGTGTAGCCGACCAGGATGTTCAATCCTTGAACCGCGATCACGAATATGGATATGCGACCGATCAAGCTGACATATTGGTCGCTTATCAAACCCAGGCCCAGCGGCCCCGATACCGAAAGCAGCGGGACCAGCAGCAGCGCGACAAATGCCAGATTCTTCCACAGCTTGTCGCGCGGCGTGCGATCAATCAACATGTCCTGTTTGTATTCGGTATCGAAGACACCGGCCGGATAGATATTTGCCATCGCCGCTCCCGCGCGTTCAGGGACTAAATTCGCTCAATGCGTTTCTCGCCGAACAAACCATCCGGACGCAAGACCAGCACCAGCATCAAAACCACGTAAGGCGCCAGATCCGTGCCCACCTGCTCGGACGAATTGATCAAGGTGCCGAATTGCTCGACGATGCCGATGATGATGCCGCCAACCAGCGCCCCGCCGATCGACTCCAAACCGCCAAGCAGCACCGCGGGGAAAACGCGCAAGGCGACAAAGTTGATATTCAGCGACAAGCCAACGGCGCCGCCTTGCAAGACGCCAGCGATGCTCGCCAGTATCGCCGCTACCGCCCAGGTTATCGCCAGAATCACGCGCACTCGCAAACCTACGGACTGCGCCAGCTGTTGATCTTCCGATGTCGCGCGCATCGCCAGCCCCACGCTGGTGTAGCGGAAAAACAAGATGAATCCGATGAAGGCGATCAGCGCCAGCACGAAGGCGATCACCAACTCCACGCGCACAATAGCGATGCCGTCCAACGCGTCTCTAAAAGCATCCAGGCGAATCACCTTGAACTTGCTGTTGGTGGCCGGATCGACGAAGATCGGCAAATTCAACTCAACCGTTCCCCAGGCGATCTGCGTCACGCCATGCAATACTTCGGCGATCGCCAGCGTCATCAAGACCATCGTGAAGAGCGGCTGGCCGATCAGCGGACGGATAGTGAATCGCTCGACCGCGAGACCGGTCAAAATCGCGCCGGCGACCGTGCCCGCAAGCGCATGGAGCCAGCGCAGCTCAATGCCGCCCACGGTCATCAGCAGTGTCCAAATGGCGATGCCAGCCGCCGTAATCAGCAGGTTGCGCGGCTCGCGCAGGCTCTTGACGCTGACCGCGCTCATGATCATCAGCATGGTTGCGCTGGACAAGAGTGCCGCGCCAACGACAGAAATCTCGGCAACGGTGAAGAAGCTCCAGAATACCATCGCGCCCACGACCATCATCCAGCCATGCGCGAAATTGAAGACGCCGGAGGCTTTGTTGATGACGACGATGCCCAGAGCGATCAAGGAATAGACGCCGCCAACCAATACGCCGGAAATTGTGGTCTGAACGATGCGCGCCAGTTTCTTGCCTGCCAGCTGATCCGCCAGAAACAGCAGCACGACCACGGCCAGCGCGGCGTACAGCGCCCAAGTCAGCGGTTTTCTATGCTTGTTGATGAATTTTGAAATCATCCAGCGTCGCTCCGTGCCAGTTTGCCCACATTTTAACCGGCGCCCTCCATGCTCCGCGAAAGGGCGGGGCAGATGTCACACATCCGCCACTTGCAATTCAGTCTCCACCATGCCCGTCCGACCATCGCGATACCTGACTTCCGCGCGCACATGCACCTGTCGCTTTCCGCCATAGATCGCATCGAGCAATTCGTGATATTTCTCGTGCAGCGCGCCACGCCGCAATTTACGCGTGCGCGTTAATTCCGCTTCGTCAGCATCGAATTCCTTATGCAGAATCACGAAGCGTTTGACCTGCGAATATGCCGGCAGCGACTCGTTCACCTGCCGCAGTTCGGCGCGGATGATATCGCAGACTTCCTGACGCTGGGACAGATCCACGTAAGTGGTGAATGCAATGGCGCGTTTCTCCGCCCAGCGCGATACGTTTTGGAAGTCGATCACGATAATCGCCGAGACGAAATCCAGCTCCGGGCCGCCGATAGTCATCATATCCTGCACGTACGGACTGAACTTGACTCGTCCTTCGATATATTGCGGGCTGAACTTCTCGCCCGACGACAGCTCGATCAGATCCTTCACGCGCTCCAAATAGATGAGATGTCCGGTCTTTTCATCCATATGACCGGCATCGCCCGTGTGATACCAGCCCTCAATGTCCAGCGCTTCACCCGTCTGTTCCGGCTGCTTGTAATAGCCTTTGAAGCGCGCCTTGGTGCGGATCAGGATTTCTTGATTCTCCGCGATCTTGATCTCGACGCCGGGTACGATCACGCCGACCGTCTCAAAGCGCACATCGCCGCGCAGATGCACGGTGCCGAACGTCTCGGTCGAGCCATAAAATTGGCGCAATTCGATGCCTATAGCGCGGAAAAACCGGATGATGTCGCTGCTCAGCATGGCGCCGGCGGTCAGCACATTGCGGGCGCGGGTCAATCCCAGCTTGTCGCGCAGCGGTTCGAAGATGGCGTATTCGCCCAGCCAGCGCAAAAGGCGCAAATGCAGCGGGATCGGCCGTTTGCCGTCCTCAAGGTCAATGGCGCCATAGGCTATCGGCAAGAAAAGGCGATACATCAGCCGATTTAGCATCGTGCTGTCGTGGATGCGGAATTGCACGACGCGCGCCAGATTCTCCCAAACCCGGCTGGGAAACAGCAATCCCGCCGGCGCGATCTCCCGCATATCTACCGGCACGGTTTCCGGACCCTCCGGAAAGTTGACTTGCACCCCCGTGATCAGGTGCGACGTGAATCCGAAGGCTTGCTCCGCCAGCCAGGCCATGGGGCTGAAGGACAGCCAGTTGTCCGATTGGCGGCTGTCAACATAATCGTAGTTCAGGGCGTGGCCATAAACCAGCTGGTGGTGCGTGACTTCCGCGAATTTGGGCAGGCTGGTCGTGCCGGACGTCATGCTCAGAATGATAGTATCCATTGGCCGCGTGCTGCGCGCCATGTCATCAAACGTGTCCGATTGATGCTGGCGATACTCCGCGCCAATGGCTTCGATCGCCGGGTAACTGGCCAGCCACTCGTCCTCATAAGCCCACATGCCGCGCTCTTCCCAATAGATGACCTTGCGAATCTGTGGGACGGCGGCGCGGATTTCCAGCATCTTGTCGACCTGCTCCTGGTCGCGCGAGCAGACGAAGGTGGCGTCCGTGGAATTGATCACATAGAGGATGTCTTGAGGGCTGGCATCGCTGAAAACGCAGCAGGTCTTGCAACGCAAGGCGTGAGCGGCGATCTGCGACCAGTACATCTCCGGGTCATTTTCGCCGATGATGACCAGCGTATCGCCGCCCTGCAATCCCAATTTGCGCAGACCCATGCCAAAGTTGACGACATGTTCATAAACATCGTCCCAGGTATACTCCTGCCAGATGCCGAAGCGTTTCTTGCGCTGCGCGACTTCACCGCCCAGCGCCTTCACGCGCAGCAGGAAATTCTTGGACAACGTATCGGCTTCGGGACGAACCGGTCGAATCGCGCCCTTTAACTGCGATGCATAGACCCGGCCCGGAACGGCAGCGCGAAACGGGATGCGTTCTTGCGCTTCAACCAAAGCCATGCCTAATGCTCTCCTTCGCCCAGGTAGGCCGCGATGACTGCTTCATTCTCGCGAATCTCGTCCGGCCTGCCTTCGCCAATCTTGACGCCGAAATCGATCACGGCGATATGATGCGAAATATCCATGACCAAACCTATATCATGTTCAATCAACATGATGGTTGTGCCCTGCAATTCGTGGATATCGAGGATGAAGCGCGCCATGTCTTCCTTTTCCTCGATATTCATGCCGGCCATTGGCTCGTCCAGCAGCAGCAGCTTCGGCTCCAGCGCCAAGGCGCGGCCCAGCTCCACCCGCTTGCGCAGTCCATAACTCAATGTGCCCACGACGGATTTGCGAATATGTTCCAATTCCAGAAAGTCAATGATCTCTTCGACGCGGCGGCGATGGGCAACCTCTTCGCGCTGCGCCGGCCCCCAGAATAGCGCGCCCGTCAGCATGTTGGACTTCATGTGGATATGCCGCGCCGCCATCAGGTTGTCCAGCACGGTGGCGTTGGTATACAAAGCGATATTTTGAAATGTCCGAGAAATGCCCAGTTCCGCGCGCTTGTAGGGCGGGATATGTGTGATGTCCTGGCCGTCGAAGATAATGCGGCCTTGCTGCGGCGCATAAAATCCATTGATGCTGTTGATCAGGCTGGTCTTGCCGGCGCCGTTGGGACCGATGACGGCGTAGATCTCGCCGGCATTCACTTCAAAATCGACGCCTTGCAGCGCTTTAATGCCTCCGAAACTGAGCGAGACATTGTTCACGTGCAGCGCAACAGACATCGATAATCCCAATTTGCGCGGTGACTAATGCGCGGAAAACTTCGCAATTGCAGACAATACAATCTTACGAAGTTTTACTGGCGCAATGCTAAAGATACCAAAGAGCGTAGAAGCGCGCAAACGAACGGTTTTCCGACGGCAACTGACATTCGTGGATGCACAACATAGCGCTCGTTGCCTGGAGCCTCTGTGCCCTAAGTAATTCCAAGTTAATCATGCAACTTGCTGACGTAATGTGAGAAATCTCCAAAAACTTTGAGAACCTTGTAGGGGCGAGCCGGTGGCTCGCCCGCCTTTGCCATATCCAACCCATTA
The DNA here is from genome assembly GCA_022822305.1 of Anaerolineae bacterium. GTDB lineage: Bacteria > Chloroflexota > Anaerolineae > Aggregatilineales > Phototrophicaceae > UBA6055. The sequence goes on along the minus strand of JAJEBY010000011.1, from coordinate 255,384 downwards.
CTTTCTCGCATGACTTACTTGGCTCTACTTCTGTGCCCTCTTTTTTTACAAACCTCCTAGCTCATGCAAGGAGCGAGTTTGATATTTTGTGTGAGCGCGGCAGACCTTTTCGCTGCCGCCGAGCGGCTGTGGCTAAAAAGCGTGTACCGTTCGCGACAGCGGGCCAGTCCCAAGACCCTAGCGACAACCATTACACGTGGTCAAGCATCCAGTCGACTATAGTGGCGATGATCTGCTCGCGACCGATCTCGTTGACCAGCTCATGCCGCAGACCATCGTAGATCTTGATGGTAATGTCTTCGGAGCCGACATGCTGCTCCAGAAATGTCGCGCCGGATGCGGGCGCCAGGTGATCATCCGATCCATGCAGCGCCAGCAGGGGCAGGCGCAGCAGATGCGCCGAATGACGAATGCGCCGCGCGGACGCTATCAGCGCCGCCGATGTGCCGATCCGCCACATGCCCTTGTCAACCAGGGGATCAGTCCATAAGGCCTTAAGCACGGCCGTATCTTGGGTCAGGACGCCGGGCGATGTTGGCGGAGACAGCCGCAGCGTGGGAACGTGGCGCGCGGCGAATAGACAAAGCGATATCAGCCAGGCCGGACGCGACGTATCGGCGTCGATGGCCGTGCCGGTCAAGGCGATCGCTCGCAGCCGCTCGGGATAGCGCAGGGCAAGTTCCAGCCCGATCAACGAACCCATGCTGTGCCCGAAGAGCAGCACCGCCTTTCCTGGATGCTCGACGTTCACGGCGTCGCATAACAGCTTCAGATCGTCGACCGCGAGCGCGACATCGGGTATGTAGGCGCGCAATCCATCGCTCCTGCCATGACCGCGATGATCAATGCCGTAACAAGCGAATCCGACCGCGGCCAACGCGGCAGCGACATGGCGATAGCGCCCGCTGTGTTCCCCCAACCCATGCGCGATCAATACCACCCCGCGCGCATCGTTCTGCGGCAGCCATTCGCGGAAGAAGATGCAGTGATTGTCCCCAGCCGCTATCGTATGTTCGCGCTCGATCAATTCCTGATTCGTCATGCGCCCGACAGTCCTCACAGAAACCGCTGCAATCCATTGTATAAGTGACCGCAGACTAACGCTATAATTCGCCGCAAACGGGACGACGCACGAATTTCGGGAGACTTATGGAAACCAGAACAGATCAGCCGCGCGCGCTTGCGTTAGTGGGCATGGCCGGGGCCGGCAAGTCGCTCTGCGCGCAGCATCTTGATGCCAAAGGCTATTTTACCCTGCGCTTTGGCGGGGTCGTGATTGACGCTTTGCAACGCCGCGGATTGACAGTCAACTCGGAAAACGAACGCATCGTGCGCGAGGACTTGCGCAGCGAACACGGCATGGCGGCGATGGCGGTGATCTCGCTGCCGCGCTTGCGGGATGCCTTGCGCAAACACAGCCACATCATCATCGATGGTCTCTACAGCTTCAGCGAGTACAAATATTTGCGGGAGCATCTCGGCGTTCCCTTGGTGCTGGTGGCGATAGTCGCGCCGCGTCACACGCGTTACGCCCGCTTGGAGGCGAGAACCGAGCGTCCATTGACTTGCGCCGAAGCGCAGCAGCGCGATATGCTGGAAATCGAAAACCTCGAGAAGGGCGGACCGATCGCAATCGCCGACTATACCCTGCAGAATGACGGCTCGCCGGCTGCTCTGTTGGGAGCGCTTGATCAACTCCTCGATCGCTTGGGTTTCCCCGATTGATCAAAATCCTGCAATATTCGGCTGAAGTTTTGCATGATCTGCATTGACACCGTCCGAATCTATACTAGAATTCGAGTTAACTAGGGCTAAACCACGATTTAACGCTTGCGAAGAACTAGAGCGCTCGCTAATATTCTGTAGTGGTTATCCCCATTCGGCGCTGGACTGGGTACACGATGACGGCAACCGACTCGATGCAGGAATACTTGGCGGAAGCCTACCGCATCGCTCACTATCAGCCCGAAAGCCCCTACGTTTCCACCTCCGCGCTGGCTGAAGAATTGCACGTTTCCGCGCCAGCCGTAACCCGCATGGTTCAACGCCTCAAACGCGAAGGCTATCTGGAGCACGAGCCCTACCGCGGCGTGCGACTAACGCCCGCGGGCGAGCGGGAAGCGCTGGCCAATATCCGCCGCCATCGCCTGGTGGAACGCTTCTTGGTTGACGTTATGGGATTCGGCTGGCACGAAGTTCATGACGACGCCGATGATCTCGGCCTGGTCGTCAGCGATGTCCTGGTGGACAAAATGGACGAGATGAGCGGTTATCCCAAGCGCTGCCCGCATGGCGAGCCCATCCCCAGCGCCGATGGTGAAATGCCCAATATCGTCGACTACCCGCTTTCCGATGTCGATGTCAGCAGCGAATATGTCATCAGCCGCGTACACACGCACGACGGCCACAAGCTCAAATACTTCAGCGACCTAAGCCTGGAACCGGGCAAACATTTCCAGCTGGTGACGCGCGCGCCCTTCAAGGGTCCGTTGCAACTGCTGGTCGACGGCCAAACCCAATTCCTCGGTCATGAGCTCGCCGGCACTCTGCGCGTCTGCAGCCAAGCCGAATACGCGCTGGTGTGAGCGCCGCGGCAGATTCCGCAGAATTCCACATTTGAATTCCATCGTTCGAGTTTTAGCGGCTGCCGCCCTTGAGGTCGCGCCCCATTTCTGTATGTGGCGCAAATGACCCGACAGCGCCGCGACATGCTCATGTTGGCGCTACACGACGGCGGGTCTGGCTGCTACTCGCTCGACTGGGCGGTGTTCAAGCATAAGCGATAGGGGCTTGGCGGACATCAGACATCCAATTTCTCACCCCTGCCCATACAACCGACCCCCAAACTCCTCCACCAGCACATCATCCAGCTCATCCGCAACCCCCGCAATCCGCCGCAAGACCGCATCCGCCTCGACCGCGTCCAGCCCCTCCAGCAGCCGCTCGTGATACAAATACACCACATCCTCATGCACGCCCAGCGCGGCGTTGGTCAGCTCCAGATTCAGCTCCAACAAGCGCCGATACAGCGCCAGCAGGTTGCTCTGCGGCAGGTGCATGATTGGCGACAGCACCTGCAGGAATCCCCAATCCTCCGGCGTCAGATAAACCTCGATCAACGCCGAGCCGCGCAGGAAGTTCCAGCCATAGCCGCTCTCGACCGCCATGCGCGCCGCCGCCGCGTCGACGCCGATGCTGGCCAGGATATCTTCCACCGCCCGCGCCGAGACTTCAAGCTGCCCCAAGCTGTCGTCCTGTGGCGCCGCGCCACGTCGAAACCAGCCCGTCATGATGCCGCCTCGCCGGTCGCCCACCGCGCTGGCGGCGTCAATTCACGTCCACAGCGCAAGCAGCGGCCCGCATAGAACCCAACAGTTGCGGCGCATGTGGGGCAAGGCTCATTCTCGTCGCCTTCGTAAAGCCGGCTTAGCCGCTCCAGATCAGGTGACGCGCCTGCTACGGCAGGGGCTTCGGGCAATTGGGCGCCGCAAGTCTCGCAATAGAGCCCGCCATATCGATGCGCGCGCGTCGCGCTGCCACAGGCGCCGCAATAGCCGGCATCCGGCATCAGACGCTGCTCCTGCTGAACCTGCTCGGCCAGCTGCTGAATCTGTCCGATGCCGAGCGCATACAATCCGCCGCTGCCGCGATCGACATTGCGCGTCAGCATGCCCGCCAGCTTGCCCGCCGCATCGCCGACCGGATTGCCGCCGGCATCGGACATCAGCGCCGGCGACAGACTCGTGACCAGCCACTGTGAACGCGCGCCTGTGCCCACTTCGCGGATCACGCCTCGCGTCCGCGCGCCCGAATACGTCAGCGCAAAAATCAGATCGTCTCTCGCCATCAGCATCGCCGGCATCACCTCGCCAAGGCTCTTGACTTGCGCTGGAGTCTCGATCAGCGCGAGGTCGCTGGCCGGAAAGCGGCGTACGACGCGTCCTTCGACAGTCCCGTCGTTCCCGAGGCCGATATCCACGGTCGTCGCGCTGCCGGTCACATATCCAGTGGTCGCGACAAGCCCCCGCTGATTGACAAAAAAGCCGCTGCCCGGCTCGTTGGGTCCGCCGCGGATACCCACAACCGGCGGCGCCGCGTCGATAACCACCGGCCGCGCTGCTGCTATTTGTGGCGATGCCTCAGACGTGCGCAGCCGGTCGAGCATCTCCTGCACCTGCGCGTTGTCCGGCTCGTGCGCCAAGGCTCGTTGCAAGCAATCGATCTTGAAATCGCGCTCAGGCCGCGATTCCGCCAGCCACACGAAAGCGGTCGCCCGCGCATGCGCATCCAGCTCAGGTTCCGCAACGATCGCCCGCAGCATTGCCGACGCCGCCTGCAACTGGCCGTCCCGCATCAATTCGATTGCCCGCTGCAGATCTTGTCGTGGAGTCATAGAGGTCAATTGGTCAGGAAATCATGACCGATACGCCCATCATTGTAGCCCAATTCAGGGGCAGTCGCTTTGCTTACGCGATTCGGCGACGTATCATAGAGCGATGGAATACAGTTGACGCGCGGGATTGTCGCGTCGCTTGCGTGTGCATTTATGTAATCAATTTGTGGGAGGTCGCAGCGTGGACATTGAAATCGCATTGGATAACATGGGCTTGCGCCTGCCGCCCCCGATCAAAGCGCCGGCCGAGGTCAAGCTCCCGTTTTCATTCGTGCGCGTCCAGGGCGGTCTGGCTTACGTCTCCGGGCATGGTCCTCAGAACCGTGACGGCACAATTGCCGGCCCCCTGGGCAAAGTCCCAGCCGACGTGTCCATTGAACAGGGTTATCAAGCGGCCAAACTGGTGGCCTTATCCATGCTCGGAAGCCTCAAGCGCGAACTGGGCGATCTGGATCGCGTCAGCGCCTGGCTGCGCATCTTCGGCATGGTCAATTGCGCGCCAGACTTCGCGCAGCAGCCGGCCGTGATCAATGGCTGCTCGGACTTGATCCTCGCTCTATATGGCCCGGATCGCGGCGCCCATTCGCGCTCGGCAGTGGGGATGTCTTCGCTGCCCTTCAACATGCCGGTCGAGATCGAAGCTATCGTCGCCATCGATTGACGTGTCATTCCCGTGTCAGTACCAGATTGCGCCAGGCATCAACCTGCGCCTTCCAGCCAGCCGGCACATAAGTCGTGCTGTCCATCTGGAAGACAAGCGCCTCTCCCGAAAACCGTGCGCCGGCCGCAAGATTTTCTCGTCGATATAGTTGGAATGCCCCGCCTGTGGGCGATGGTTTTTCTCCGAAATGTGGCGCTTCCGATGCGTTCAGTTCGCTGGCTACGAATTGCGGTTTGTCGATAGCGCCGCTGCCGCTCGCGCGAATGTTGACGATCTCCAGTTGACGATCGCGCAGCGCGTGGCCGTAAGTTGATTCGTGCGCCTGGTGGAAATCCTCGATTGCCGTCGCCGAGAACGGGACGTTCAATTCGTAGGCTTGCCCCTGATAGCGCATATCCAAAGTGACGGCGAAGACCATGTCATCTTCGGGGATGCCTTCCCGCCGCAGATCCGTCTTCACCCTATCCAGCAGCATCCGCTCCTTGTCTTGCAGCCCGGCAATCGATTCATCCGACGCCTGCAGCATCACCGATTGACTGCTCTCGATGGCTACATCGGCGATTAATAAGCCCAGCGCGCATAAAACGCCGGGCATCCGCGGCGCCAAAACGCGCGGGATATCCAATCGCTCGGCGACTTCGCAGGCGTGCAACGGACCGGCGCCGCCGAATGCCACCAGCGTGAAATCGCGCGGATCATGACCGCGCGCGATTGATACGCGGCGGATCGCCCGGTCGATATTGACATTGGCGATATCCACTACGCCCTTGGCCGTGGCGACGACGCCGAAACCGGTATCCGTCGCCAGCCGCTCCATCGCGCGTATTCCCGCGTCCAGATCCAGCGTCATGGCGCCGCCAAGAAAGTGATCGGCATCCAGCCGTCCCAGGATGGCGTTGGCGTCGCTTAGCGTCACCTGGTCGCCGCCCAGCCCATAGATGACTGGTCCCGGTTTGGCCCCGGCCGATGCCGGCCCTACACGCAGAGCCCCGCCGGCATCCACTCGCGCGATCGACCCGCCGCCCGCGCCGATGGTTTCGATATCCAGCATGCGTACGCGAATCGGCAAACCATCAATCGAAGATTCCGGACGTGGCATGGGCTGCCCCGCGACAAGCGCCACATCGGTCGATGTGCCACCCATATCCAGCGTGATGATATTGTCGAATCCGGCCAAATGCGCCTCGTGAAACGCGCCCATCACACCGGCGGCCGGGCCGCTGAGCGCGGTGCTAATAGCTTGCTGCCGCACGCGGCTCGCTCGCATCACCCCGCCATCAGATTTCATGATGCGCAGCGAGACATCCGCGGGCAACTCCGCTTCCAGATTGCTGATATAGCGTGACATCACTGGCCTGACGTATGCCTCCAACGCCACCGTGCTCGTGCGCTCATATTCGCGAAACTCCGGCAGCACCTCTGACGACAGCACGATTTGCCAGTCGTTTTCGACAATGCCGCGCTCGATGATGCGCGCCTTGATAAGCTGCTCATGCCGATCGTCCACATAGCTGAACAGCAAGCAGACCGCGATCGCTTCCACATTATCCCGCTCTATTTTATCGAGCGCGTCATCCAGCGCATCCATATCCAGCGGCAGCAATACATCTCCCCGATGATCCATTCGCTCCGGCGCCTCATAGCAGCGCTCGCGCGGGATCAGGGACGGGGCTATGGTCGGATGCAGAGCGTAAAGGACGGGACGATTCTGCCGACCGATGAAAAGCACATCGCGGAAACCCTGAGTGGTGATCAGTGCGGCGCGCGCGCCTTTGCGCTCCAGGATGGAATTGGTCGCCACCGTCGAACCGTGCGCCACTTGCCGCAGGGCGCTGATTCCGCCGGGTACAAGCTGCGTCAGCCCATTGAGCATTGAACGCGCCGGGTCATCCGGGCTGCTCAATAGCTTGTGGATGGACAAGCGGCCGCCGTCGCTCAAAACCAAGTCGGTGAATGTGCCGCCGATATCTACGCCCGCTTGCATCAATTTGCCCTCGTCCGCGCTGCAAAACTGCGCTGCAACTATATCATTTTCCTTCACAAATCGAAACGCGAATTGACATTTCCGCGCCGCTCCCGCGCGCTTACGTTTCGCTTACGCGCTTCTTTCAAGTTTCCGATATTTCTTTTCTGTATTTCCAACACTCAGCCTTTATTCTGTAGGCATCAGTCAATGGCTAGACAATCCAGGAGTGAAGAAAATGCTGATCCGTACGCGTCACCCCTACAACCGTCTGTTCCACGATCTGTTCGGCGAGTTCCGTCCCGCATCCGGCATCGCCAACGAATTCGGCGGCAGCGCTTATGGCTTGCCGATCGATGTCGAGGAAGATGAGCAGGGTTACACTGTCCGCGCCGATCTGCCCGGCATTGATCGCGATGACATCAAGGTCAATATCCATGACGATGTGTTGAGCATCAACGCCGAAACGGCCGCCGAGACCAGCGACGACAGCGTCCGCGCGGTGATTCGCGAGCGCCGCTTTGGCAAGTTCAGCCGTAGCCTGCGCTTCCCGGTTCCGGTCGACGGCGAAGCGATTGCAGCCAGTTACGACAACGGCGTTCTGAGCATCACCCTGCCCAAGGCCGAACACGTCAAGGCGCGCCAGATTCCCGTCACCGTCAGCGGTGGCGCCAACTAGCGCGGCCCCGCCCACAAAGCGGGATTGAGGATACCCTGGCGGTATTACCGGCTTAAAGCCCCTCCCTCATTATGGGGGAGGGGCTTTGGGGTGGGGGTCCCCAGCCACCGCCGCCCGGCGTTTCGATCAGCACGCGATCCCCGGGTTGAAGCTGCGCGCTGTACTTGCCGCTCACCCGCTCCGCAACGCCGTTCCTCAACACGGTGTTGACGCCACGCTTGCCCGGCGCTCCTCCGCTCACGCCATAAGGCGCGCGCAGCCTGCGCTCGGAACTGATGGTCACTTGCGCCGGCGCCAGCAACTCGTACTCGCGCACGATGCCGTCTCCGCCCGGGTGTACGCCGTCGCCGCCGCTGCCTTCGCGCAATTCATAGCGGCGCACCCGCATCGGCAGGCTGTATTCCAGCGCCTCCACCGGCGTATTCAAAGTATTGCTCATATGGCAGTGCCGCCCGGATATGCCGCCGCCAGCGCTGGCGCCACCGTGCCCGCCGCCCAGCGTCTCGTAATAGACGAATTGCCCGCCATCATGGAATCCGCCGACGGCGAAATTATTCATCGTGCCTTGCGACGCCGCCGGAATCACATCGGGCATCGCCTGCGCCAGCGCGCCCAGTACGGTATCGACAACCCGCTGGCTCGTCTCCGTATTGCCATTGACCACGGCGGCGGGAAAACGCGGATTCAAGACGCTTCCCGGCGGCGTGATGACCTCGACCGGCAGAAAGCAGCCATGATTGACCGGCACATCCTCTTCCGCCAGTAGGCGCACGCAATACCAGGTCGCCGAAGCCACGATGGCGGGCACGGCGTTGACATTGCCTGTGACCTGCGGCGCGCTGCCGCTGAAATCAACCGTCATTCGCTCGCCCGCTACGCTCACGGTCACGCGAATTGGTATCTCGGATTCGTCCTGGCCATCGCCATCCATCGCGTCTTCAAACGCGTAGACGCCATCAGGTATGCGCGCGACCACCGCTTCCGTCATCTTGCGTGAATAATCCAGCAAGGCGTGGGCATGCTCAATCGTCACATCCACGCCATGATCAATCATCATGTCGAGCAGCCGACTTTCGCCCACGCGATGCGCCGCCAATTGCGCTTCTATATCGCCGAGCCTCTCCTGCGGATCGCGGCTGTTGGCGATCAGCAACGCCATGGCGCCTTCGTTGCTCCAGCCGCTCAGTTTCAGCTTTAGCGGCGGTATGATCAGGCCCTCTTGATACAGCTCAGTGCTCAACGGTATCGAGCCCGGAGACATGCCCCCAACATCGGCGTGGTGGGCGCGGCTGGCCACGAAATAACAGAGGTCGCCGCCGGCAAAGACCGGCGAAATCATCGTGATATCGGGCAGATGCGTGCCACCGTGATAGGGATCATTGAGCACGATTACATCGCCGGGAAAGAACTCCTCGAATTCCGCCACGGCCGCCGCCACCGATGCCGGCATGCTGCCAAGATGCACCGGAATATGCGCTGCCTGCGCGATCATGCGCGCTTCCGCGTCGAAGACCGCGCAGCTGAAATCCAGCCGCTCGCGTATATTGGGGCTGAAGCTGGCCCGCTGCAGCGTAACGCCCATCTCTTCGGCCACCGCCGCAAACAGATTCTTGAATACTTCCAGACTAATCGCGTCAACCGGCATCTGGCACCCTGCTTTCGACCAATTCTGCTGTCATGAAACTAACATAGTTCAAGCCTATCGCAAAGCCGCGGCCGTATCCCGCGTTCGATCACCTGTTGACCCGCAAGCGCAGATGGTAAGATTAGCTACCTGCAGGTGACAAGCAGTGGGCGGCTGAGGCGGACCCTTGTGCAAGTCCTGATATTTGCGAACGGCGAAGCAAGACGCGGCTCCATGGTCGATCAAGCCATGAGGAGACTGTCGACCGCGCATTTGCTCTGTGCCGACGGCGGAGCGCTGCACGCGCAGAAATTCGGTTTGGAGCCACAGACCATCATCGGCGACCTGGATTCCTTGACCGAAGGGCAAGTCGCGGGTTTCGCCGCAGCCGGCGTCGAAATCCTGCGCTTTCCCGCGCACAAAGACGAGACCGACCTCGAACTGGCGCTGACCTGGTGCCTGGAAAACCATGCGTCCGAAATTGTCATCATCGGCGCGCTGGGCGGTCGCATTGACCAAACCTTGGCGAACATTGTGCTTTTGGCCTTGCCTAAGCTGCAAAATACTCCAATTGAGCTCGTCGATGGCGAATCCTCTTTGCGGCTTTTGCGGCCCGGCCCGCACGGCATCGAGGGACGGGCAGGGGATACGATTTCGTTGATCCCGCTGGCTGAAGCCGCGCGCGGCATTACCACCGCGAATCTTGAATATCCATTGCGCGACGAATCGCTCCCCTTGGGTCCGGCGCGCGGCATCAGCAATGTCTTGAGCGCCGACCGCGCGACCATCGAAATCGAGAGCGGATTGCTGCTGCTGATCCATACTCGCGGACGCGACTGATGACGGCTTTCACCGTGATCAAACGCGACGCGCGCGGCAAGGCGGTCTTATCTTATCAAGGCACGCTTATCGAGCGCGGCGAGACGCATGTTTGCATAGAAGCGCAATTTGCTCTGGATGATATTGACCTGGGTTACATTCGGTTGCGCCGCGGCGACAGCTTCCGCGAGTGGTTTTACAGCGACCGCTACTACAACATCTTCCGCGTACAAGACGCAGTCAGTCGTCAGCTCAAAGGCTGGTACTGCAATATCACGCGCCCGGCCGAAATCGAGGAGGCGCAAGTCTCGGCTGAGGACCTGGAACTGGATGTATTCGTGCATCCGAACGGCCGAACGCTCGTGCTCGATGAAGAAGAATTTGCTGCGCTGCGCCTACCGGATCTTGAGCAAAAGCGGGCGTGGGAGGCGGTGAATACGATTCGCGAAATGGCGCTTCGACGACAAAGCCCGTTCGAAGAAATCAAAACCGCGCCCGATCCAGTGTCGAAGGCGCGGTCGAAGTGACTGACTGTAAGTTGCCCTCACTCCAGGTCAGGGCGGATGATCAACACCGGCACATTAACATCGTGCATGACCTTGTTGGCGACGCTGCCGAACACCAATCGCACCAAACCGGAATGACCGTGTGTGGTCATGACCACCATGTCGATGTCTTCTTCTTCGATATAATCACAGATGTGCTGCGCAATGCCAACGGCGTCGATGATGTGCAAGCGACATTCGATATTCTCCGCGCGAATCTCGTTGCGCAATCCCAGCAAATGCTGCTTGACCTCTTCGCGAATGCGGTTGGCCAGTTCGTATTCGCCGGCGATCGCCAGCGAATCGACAAATTCGTGCATCGGCGGCGTGAATATGTGCAGCAGAATCACCTCGCCGCCACTGATGCGCGCGAAGTCAACTGCGTATGGGATGGCGCGCTCGCTCCACGCCGACGCATCAGTTGGCACTACGATCTTATTAAATGGACGGTGTTGAAACATAGTTTCCTCTCGTTGGGCGCAAGTATCTCCATCAATTCACTATATCACAATGTCCGCTATTGTGGAAATATCTCGCATTGACGCAACCTCTATTGAACGTCTATAATCCGTCAAGCAAATCTGTAAAAATCTACCAAAAACGCTAATGCGAGACGGGCGATATCACAAGCTGTCTTTCGGCAGCAACCTCAAAATCGGCATGTTCCATCTGGGTTCGGGCATGGCGGATGTTCTTGTTACCGGTGTCTGGAACAGGATCATGGTCGCCGATCTCGGCTTCGGCGCCACGATCGTCGGCTTGCTGACCGGACTGCGCTACTTCCTGGCGCCGCTCGGCATTTGGGCCGGCGGCTATTCAGATACCCACGCCATTGGAGGCTATCGCCGCTTGTTCTGGATCTGGCTGGGCAGAGCCATGATGATGTTGAGCACGGTGACGGTTGGCATGGCTACGGCCGAACTGGTTCACCTCAAACATACCAAGCCTTCCGCAACGGTCGCGCCCTCTCTGTGGATCATATTGGTAGCCTCGTTCTTGCTCTTCAGCTTGGGCAACGCGCTCTCCGGCAGCACGTTTTTGGCCTTGATACACGACCGGGCGGCGCCAGAACAGCGCGGACGCGCCGTGGGCTTGGTCTGGACCATGCTGCTGCTGGGTTTCACCGTTGGCGGCATCTTCTTCAGCTTAATGCTTCCGAGCACCGAAGGCGAAAGCGAGATCGGCTTCAGCGCCCATTCGCTGCAAATGCTGTTTCTGGTTACCGCCGGCGTACTGGCGCTGATCTGGTTTCTTTCCCTGCTGGGAGAGGAGAAACGCCATAGCGCGCCGCGAACCAAAAGCAAAACGGATTCGTGTAATCTCGTGGACGACCTCTCGCTGGTCTGGCGCAATAGACCGATGCGCTATTTCTTGCTGTACTTGATGCTGTCGATGGCCTTCGCTTTCTTGCAAGACACGGTGCTGGAGCCTTTCGCCGGTCAGGTCTTTGGCATGGAGGCGCACACCACCAATCGCTTCGCCGCCTACTGGGGCAGCACCGCCATTCTGGGCTCGTTCGGCTTTTTGTATCTTTCGCGTCGTTATCGCAGGCTTACCAACCGCGTCATCGCTGTGGGCGGGGTTTGGGTCTTGCTGGCAGCCTACCTGGTCTTTGCCCTGTCGTCACTGGGAGAATCGCGCGCGCTGGTTACACCCGGATTGATTCTTCTTGGCCTGGGTCTAGGCTCCTGGAACATCGGGACGCTCGGACTGATGATGGACCTCAGCCCGGATGGTCGAGCCGGCGCCTTCCTCGGCTTTTGGACCCTCTGTGTCACCTTCGCTCGCGGCATCGGCGTGGCCGGCGGAGGTATTCTGCGTGATATCGTGCTGCATTTTTCCGGCGATTTCACCGTAGCGTACGGGGCGGTCTTTGGCGTTGGCATGCTGGGATTGCTGATTGCCGTCGTAGCGCTAAGGCAAGCCAACCTGCGCGGATTCCGGCTGAGACAACTGGATACCGATGTCTTGCTCGTTACCGGCGCCGATTAGCGGCGAATACGAATAACCCTGACACGAAACATCTGGAGACAAATGAGGCGCCTGCGTTGTGATGCGCCGGCCGGTTTACTCCACTTCTTGCATCAGTGTCTCGACATCGGTGTATCCCATGATGTTGTATCCGGCATCGACATAGATCACCTCTCCGGTGATTCGGCGCGACAAGTCGGACGCCAGGAATAACGCCAGATCCCCCACATCATCTTGGCTCACCAATTCGTTCATGGGCGAGGTCACTTCCGCATACTTGAGCAGGTCTCGGAACCCGGCGATTCCGCCAGCCGACAGCGTCTTGATGGCGCCGGCGCTGATGGCGTTGACGCGGATCTTACTGCGGCCCATATCCGCCGCCAGGTACATGGTGATCGCTTCCAAGGCGGCCTTGGCGATCGCCATGGCGTTGTAATTTGGAATGACCTTGCGAGAGGCGTTGTAGGTCAGGCTCATGACGCTTCCGCCATCTATCATCAGCGCTTCGGCGCGGCGGGTCAATTCGATCAGGCTGACCGCGCTGACATCAATGGCGTCAAGCAGCGCCTGGCGCGACATGGCAGAGAAGCGTCCGCTCAGAGCATCGCGCTCGGCGAAGGCCACAGAATGGACGAGAACATCCAGCTTGCCGTATTTCTCGGCGATCGCGCGATATACCGCATCCAGCTCCTCCGCGTCCGTGACATCCGCTTGCAACATCAATTCACAGCCGATGGATTCGCCCAGTGGACGCACGCGCCGCTCCAACTTGTCCATCGCGTAACTCAAGACGATGGTCGCGCCCTCGCGCTGCAAAGCCTTGGCGATACCCCAGCCGATGGAGTTCTTGTTGGCGACCCCAAAGATCAGCGCGATCTTTCCCTCAAGCAAGCCCATTCCGACCTCCTCAATTGTCATACGCCGCAGTTGTGATTAGAATCGAGTCTAGTACGCATCACAAGGCACATAATCTAACACGCCAGCCGCCGAACAGCTACGGTGAATGCCAGCTGTCGGCCAGGACGAGGGTAGCGAATCATGTCAGAAGGCGAACGCATAAATGTCACAATCGCCATTGATTTTAGCGACGCGATTCTGGCCGACCTGCGAGAGATCTCGCCGCGCTTGCAGGTCACTCGGCATTTCCCGAATGTGCCGCACGAAGTGATCGCCAATACCGAAGTGCTTTACACGACCGGCTATTATCCCGAACCGGAACAAGCGCCCAAGCTCCGCTGGATACAGATCAACTCGGCTGGTATGAATCAAGCCTTGGGTCACCGCGTCGTGCAAGCTGGGGATATCACCGTCACTTCAGTGAGCGGCGTTCATGCCACCAACATGGCGCATTACAGTATGATGATGATGCTCATGTTCAACTACAAAATGCGCATGGCGCTCGATTTGCAGAGCCGTGCCGAATGGCCGGCAAATCCTGCCGAGCAATTCATGCCGGTGGATATGGAGCGCCAAACCGTCGGCATCGTCGGTTACGGCAGCATCGGACGCGAATTGGCGCGACTGTGTAAAGCAATGGGCATGACCGTGCTGGCTTCCAAGCGCGAACTGAGCAATACCGCCGAGGTGGATGCCTACAATCTGCCCGGAATCGGCGATCCCGCCGGCGATGTTCCCGATCGCATTTATCCCGCCGCCACCGTCGCCTCCTTGGCCAAAGACTGCGATTACCTAGTCGTTACCGTGCCCATGACCGAGGCGACCGAACACCTGATCAATGACGAAGTATTTGATGCAATGAAAGAATCGGCGGTGCTGATCAGCATCTCACGCGGCGCTGTCATCGACGAAAAAGCGTTGATCACCGCATTGTCTTCGGGCAAGATCGCCGGCGCGGCTTTGGATGTTTTCGAGGTAGAGCCGCTGCCGACCACCAGTCCCTTATGGAACCTCGACAACGTCATCATCACGCCGCATATCTCGGGCTTCACCCGTGACTATCACGACAAAGCCGCGCTCGTCTTCAAAGAAAACCTGCGCCGCTATCTCGAGAATCGTCCGCTGCTCAACCAGTTGGACCGCAGCAAGGGCTATTAGCGCCGGCTCGCGTCTACCGCATGCTCAGGAACGCAATTCGGCGCCCAGGCGATGCCGCGTCGCGCCTATGATCTTCTTGCGTATTTTGGCGGCGTTTTTGTCGGTCAAGGTCCTCTCTGGATCTTGATAGGTCAGGGCATACGCGAGGCTCTTCTTGCCCGGCGGGATAGGATCGCCGGTATAGACATCAAATAGCCGCGCCGACTTCAACAGCCGGCCTCCCGCTTGTCGGATCACCGCTTCCACCTCATTGGCGGCAACCGTGCCATCGACGATCAAGGCGATGTCTTCCAGGATTGCCGGCGAGGTAGGCAGAGGCTCAATCGCGTGCAGCCGCCGATGATGACGCACTAGCGGCGCCACCTCAAGCTCGGCATAGATCACTTTGTCGTTTGTCAACTTGAATCGCTCCGCTACCTGCGGATGGACTTCGCCGAAACTGCCAATGCATTTGCCGCGCAGCAGTATATCCGCCGATCGACCGGGATGCAGGCCGCAATGGCCGCCCTTGCTGTAATCGAATTCGCCGATATGCAGGTCATGCAGCAGGTTCTCCACAATGCCTTTCATATCGAAAAAATCGAGCGCAACCTGGCTTTCGTCGGCATCCTGCCAGGAACTGGTATGGCGCCGCCCCGTCAGCAAGATGCCCACATGCAGCGGTTCATCTGGCAGCGTTTCCGCGCCTTGCAGATAGACTTTGCCCACTTCGAATACTTGTTGTGTCTCTTGATAGCTGGCGTTGTTGCCCGCCGTTTCCAGCATATTGGTCATCAAGGTATGGCGAAGGACGTTGCGATCGCTGGCCGATGGGTTGACAATCTCAACATAGTCAGCATCCGGCAACGACGACGCGACGCCATCCGGGACCAGCATGGCTTCGGTATCGCGGTTGGTGAAACGATAATTGATGACCTCGAACAATCCCATCCCAGCCAGCGCATCGCGGATGCGTTCTTCAATATAAAGATCGGTGTTTTCCCATTGCGGGGGCATCTCATCCGCCATGATCGTGTCTGGAATCTGATCGTAACCGATGACGCGGGCGATCTCTTCCAACAGATCAGCTTGTCCGACTACCGAATCCGCGCTGATGTCCAGCCGGTGATCGGGAGCGGTCGCAACTATGACGTCGCCGCGAATATCCACCTCGAATTCGAGCCGCCGCAGCACGTCGGCCGCCCGTTCGATCGTGACTTCCATGCCCAGCAGCCGGGTCACACGTGTGATCGGCAATTCGATCCGTACGGTCTCTGGCGGGTTGGGGTAGGCATCGACGACGCCCCTCGCCACAATGCCGCCGCCCAGCTGCCGCATCAACTCGATACCACGCGTAGAACCCAGGATGGCCTGCGACGGATGCACGCCACGGCTGAATCGCGCGGACGCCTCGGTATAGACGCGCTGGTCCTTGATCGTCTTGCGAATGTTGATATTGTTCCAGGCCGCGCCTTCCAGCAGTACGTTGCGCGTGCTGTCGCTGATCTCCGTTTCGCCTCCGCCGATCACGCCACCGACAGCCAAAGCGCCGGCGGTATCAGCGACCAGAATGGTCTCGGCGCCTAAATCACGTTCGACATCATCCAGCGTCTCCAGTTTTTCGCCGGGCTCGGGCAATCGCGTGATGATAGTGGGCGTGCCTCCGGCGCGATCTGCCAGCTTGTCATAGTCAAAAGCGTGCAGCGGCTGCCCCACTTCGAAGGTGATGTAATTGGTCACATCGACGATATTGTTGCGCGGCCGCTGACCGATCAGCTTCAGCCGGTGCCGCAGCCAAAACGGCGATGGCTTGACCTCGGTGTCTCTCAACAGCGTCAAGGTGAAGCGCGGATTGAGCGCGGGCTCGCGAATCTCGATGCACACTTGACCCGCAATTGTCTCGCCTTCCGCGACAAATTCAAACGAAGGGTAACGCATTTCACAACCCAGTATGGCCGCGATTTCCCGGGCGACGCCGATCATGCTGAAACAGCGCGCCAGATTGGGCGTGAATTCGATATCCAGCACCACATCGCCCAAGATGTCCGCCAAAGGAGTTCCAGCGGCGTAGCGATCGTCGTGATCCAATATGATCACGCCCTCGTGCTCGTCCGATATGCCCAGCTCCTTCTCCGAGCAGACCATGCTGCGGTTGTAGATGCCGCGCAGTTCCTTGCCCTTGAGCGTCATATGCCGCGCTTTCTCGCTGTGCCCGTCCCACACAACCGCGCCTTCCATCGCAAACGCGCCCCAAATCGGCGGCGTGATCTCACCCTGATCCTTGTAGCCGAAGAGGTTGGTCGCGCCGGTGACACATTGCTCTAATGCCTCGCCGCCATAATCGACCAGCGCTAACACCAGACGGTCGGCGTTGGGATGCGCTTTGACCTCGACGATGCGACCCAAAAGCAGTTTCTCGCGATCCCAGACCAAATGATCGGCGCGCGGCATACGCACGCCAGGAACGTCGGTCTGTGGCAACCCGATGTATTGAACCTGCGCAACCTCGAGTCCGGCCACGGTAAGGCGTTCCGCCAGCAATTCGACAGGGATATCGATGTCGACAAAGTCTTTGATCCATGAAATCGGTACGCGCATCGCTTAATTTGTCCTTTCTGCAGTGACTTCAGATGGTGTTGATTCCGAATTGGAAATGATGATATTTGCCAGCGGCAGCATATTGCCGGGGGCGTTGTTTTCCAGCCAAGCGTAACGCTCGCCGCTTTCGCTGTGATACAAAATCGCCATCAGTCGATAATTGCCGGGGGGAACGCCGCTAATGTCGATAGAAAACCGCCGCCAGCGATCCGGATGCGACAGGGGCAAATCCACTTGGGCGTGCTTCCGCCAATCGTCAGCAATAAGCTGATATGACATGCGGAAGGGTTCGAGTGGCATCTCGGCATCGCGCGCGGACCATCTGTCACTGAATATCAGGGTGTCGGTCGCTATATCCAGGCGCGCGCGGTTGAACTGGTAATCGACGAGTTCCGTTCGTCCCGCCATTTCTGCCTGCGGAATCTGGCAGTCCAGCATATCCCACATGAAACGGCGAATATTCGTATTCCCTCCGATTGGCGTCGTTCCGCATTCCTCATAATTCAATCGTCCCAGCAATTGTCTCGCCTCGTCCACCAGCGTCGCCCACTTCGGCGCAACAGGATGCACCAGCCATAACGAGGACGAATCAATGACGTTTTGATAGAGCAGGGCTTCCAGCTCGGGCAGTTCTCGCGCCGAGCCGATTGTGGCGCCATGCTGGCTGAAGTAGTGATCGCGCTGCGAATAGTTGATATTGCCGCGGTGAGACAGTCCCATATCCGCATAAAGCGGATGATAGGGGTAGGCGACAATAGTCGGCGTCACTTCCTCACGCAACGCCAATCGCGACAAGATATGTGTCGGCGGCTGCGTGAAGACCTGCGAGCGCAGCACAATATAATCCCACCAGCGCGCCGTGTTCTGCATATCCACGCCCGCGATGATCCACAGAATGATCACGAGCGCCAGCCACTTGCGAATACGAAACAACCCGTAAATTCCAGCGCCGACGAATAGTGTAAAGGGCAAGCTGCTGGCCAAGTGATGCCGCATGCTGTCCTTGAGAATCAGCGATGTCGTTTCTGCCATGACGCCCATCGCCAATAGATAAGCGACGAACATAAACATGTACGGTCGCAACCCGATGCGCTTGCCGCGTACGCCCAGAATCAGCCCGATAGCAGGTATTATCAGCAGCGCGGGACGCTCGTTCAGCATGACATTGAGCCAGGCCATGATCGCATCCCAACTGCCCACAGCGACGTGTGCTTTGCTCTCGATGACGCTGCCGCTGCTTTCCAGCATGCCCCACAAATAGGGCAAAAACAGCAGGCCCGCCGCCAGCATCGCCACCGAGATCGCCAGCCAGACTTGTCGTTTAGGCACAACCAGCAAATGGTAGATGCCAAGCATGATCAGAAATACCAGGCCAAACACATGCGTGCCGATCAGGCAGAATGTGGCGGCGCCAAGAGCCAAGTAATCCGCCAATCGAGCGCGCCTCACGCGATATACCAGGCGCAGGTATAGCCAAAGTACGATGCCCGCCAACAATACCAGCAGCGGGTACATCCTTGCGTCCGACAGGTAAAAGTTGAATAACGCGTTGCTAGCGACAATCACAAGCGCAAATGATCCGGCTATTGGCGCCACAAAATCCTTCGCCAGTCGATATACCATCGCCAGGCCAACCAGACTGCTCAACACGGTCAACAGTCGACCCGCTGCCAGCGCTGTCCCGACGACCCGGCCCCATGCGCTGAGCAAAATGAAATATAACGGCGCATGATCGGGACTGTGCTCCCGCAGCGAGGACACGACCTCGACCGGCGAGTAGGGGCCGTTGACCAGCCAACCCGCGTTGAACATCGAGAAAAACTCGTCCGTGGCCGGAGCAAATGCGTCAATCTGCCGCATGGCCAGCGCGCCGACGATGAGCAATACCGGAAGCGCCCAGAGCCAATGGCCCAGAGCCGGGATCATGTTCGAATGCGGCCTGTCCTTAAGCGTGTGCATCGTACCCGTCGCGCTGTCATTAATCCGCGAGATTATCCCGCCGATCCAACCCCGCTAATCTTCAATCTTAATCTCAGCCAGCAGCAGCATGTCGTGAACGTAGCCGGGATTATTCAACCAGTGGAATCGTTCGCCGCTCTGGCGATCGTACAGAATTGTCACCAGTCGGTAATGGCCGGCGGATACGTCCGATACATCAACGGTGAAACGCCGAACTTTGCCTTCGTGCGTCAGGGGCAGGTCGACTTGCGCGACTTTGTCCCAATCGTCATTAACCAGCTGCACGGATGTGCCATAGGTCTTTCGAGGTATCTCCTGGCGCGCGATCCAGCGATCGCTGAATGCGACGTTTGAGCTGTCCGAATTCAGCGCCGCGCCGTAGAACTCGTAGTCGATGAGATCGCTTTCATAACTGCCCAGCAGCTGCGGCGGCGCGCAGCCTAGCGTGCTCCAGCTATATTTGATGACCAGGGTCTGGGGTTTGATCTCAGCTGTTTCACAGTGCTGATAGTTGAGCTCTCCCATAAGCTCAATCAGGACCGCCGCCTCTGCCGCGTCAACGCGATTCGGTCGATAAGCCAGCCAAATCCATGGTTCAACGACGGCAAAGCGTCTGGCGGCGTCCTCAAATGCCTCAATGTCAGCTGGTGTGCGAATGGCGATGTCACGCGATTCGAAATAATGCTCACCTTGGGAATAGTCCATGGCCCCCGGATAGTCCAGCCAGAAGTTGTCAAACTGATAGCCGAGGATCGCAGGAGGCGTCTGCTCTCGTCCCGCCAGGCGCGCAATGGCGTGGACTGGTTCGCGCGAGTAGGTGAAGACCCGGCCCCCTAACCAGTCGTACCAGCGCGCCGTCCCTTGAAAGGTCACGCCGGCCATTACCCACAGCAGCACCGACAGTCCCAGCCATCTTCTTAAGCAATACAACCCGTAAATGCCGGCGGCTGCGAACAATACAAACGGAATCAGTCCGGGCACGTGATAGCGCATCGTATCCAGCGAAATATAATGCGTGAACTGAGCGATCACAGCCAAAGTCAGAGAATATGGAATGAAGAGCAGCATCCAGGGCTGGAAAGACGCTTGCTTGCGCATCATGCCTATGGCGATGCCGCCAATGGTCAGCGCCAGCAGCAGGAACTCGTTATTCAGGGACATTTCCAGCCAGGCACGCATTGCCTCAAGCCCGTTAAGGCTCTCCCAATCGACGTATCCTGTTGCTCGCTGCAACCCGTCCGTGACCACCACGCTTAGCCAGGGCGTAAACAGCAACAGCGCAATCAAGGCCGCGCCGGACGTCATCAGCCAGCGACGGTCTTTATGCGCTACAATCAAATGATAAACCCCAATCGTGACCAGCAGCACCGCGCCGAATACAAACGTGCTCAGCAGCCCAAATATCGCCGCGCCCAGCGCAAGGTAGTCGCTTCGTCTGACCGCTACCAGCTGATGTGTGATGCGCAAATATAACCACAAGACAATGGCGGACATCAGCGCCAGCATGGTATACATGCGCGCAAAGGCGATGTAGTAGTTCAAGAAGGCGAGGCTGCTGAAGATGATGATCGCAAGATTGCCGGCCACCGGCGCCAGCAAGTCGCGCGCCAAGCGATATACCATGGCCGCGCTCAACAGGGCGATGAGCAGACTAAGCATGCGCGCCAGCAGAATGTCGGTCGTGGTCAGTTGACCCCACAAACTCAAGACTAGAAAGTAGAGCGGCGTGTGATTGGGGCTGTTGCGAGCCAAAGAATCCAAAATCTCGTATGGCGAATACGGGCCGCCGAGCAACCAGCCCGCGTTGGACATGGAGTAGAATTCGTCCTCCGCCGGGGGATGTAGGTCGCTCTGCCGCAGGCTCAGGGCGGCAACGACCAGCAATACCGGCACAACCCACACCCAGTGGCCCAATAGCCTATCGATGAAAGTGTCCGACAAATGGCCGACTCTTAACAGCACGCAGATGCGTCCTCCGCCTAGAACTGCTTCAAAAAGCGCAGGTCGTTTCCCCAGAAATAACGGATATCCTGGATGCCGTGTTTCAGCATTGTTATGCGTTCCGGACCCATGCCGAACGCGAATCCGCTCCACACATTCGGATCATAGCCTCCATTGCGCAGTACGGTAGGATGGACCATTCCGCTGCCAGCGATCTCCAGCCAGCCGGTATATTTGCAGACGCGACAGCCTTCGCCATCACAGAGAAAGCACTCGACATCCACTTCCATGCTCGGCTCGGTAAAGGGAAAATAAGATGCGCGGTATCGGACCTTGGCATTGGGGTTGTATATGCGCTTGGCGAATTCCGCGATTGTGCCCTTCAGATCGCTCATGCGGATATTCCGTCCGATGGCCAGACCCTCAACCTGCGTGAACTGGATCTCGCTGCGAGCGGTGACCTGCTCCTGGCGATAACACATGCCGGGCAATATCACACGGATGGGTTGGCTGCCTCCGGCGCCTAACTCCCGCATGGCGCGGATCTGCCCCGGAGAGGTGTGCGTGCGCAACAACACCTTGGGATTGGCTGTATAAAAGGTATCCTGCATATCGCGCGCGGGATGATGCGGCGGCAAATTGAGCAGCGTGAAGTTGAAATCGTCTTCTTCCACGTCAAAACTTTGATAGACATGAAAGCCCATATCCGCCCAGATCTTTTGGAACTCGCGATGCGTGCGCGTGGACGGATGCAATCCGCCCTTCGGACGAGGATGGGCGGGCAGGCTGATGTCGATATCGCCGTCTTCCAGGTCCATAGCGAGCGCCCGCTGGCGTATTAGCGCTTCTCTTTTATCGTAAGCCTCGGTCAGCTTGCTCTGCAGGGCATTGACCCGCTGCCCAAATGCGGCCCGTTCGTCTCTTGGCAGGGTCCCAATCGTATTGAATAGACCGTTTACCGCTCCCTTTCTTCCGATAAAGCGGCTTCTCCACTCAACCAGCGCATCGCTGCTATTGACATCCAGGATGGAAGCCAGCGCTTCCTCACGTATCAATTCGATCGTATTTGACATGCTCTCTCCGTTGTCGATTCGGAACAGCCGCTTCTCAAGTATTGCACAAAAAAACGCCCTCGCACCCATAAGGGACGAGAGCGCATGCATTCCCGCGGTACCACCCTTGTTCAGCGTCTTTGACGCCGCACTCATTTCGCCCTGTGACGCCGGGCAGGCGGAGCGGACTACTCAGCAGGTCGTGGCTGTAACAAGCCAACGACCGCAGGCGTTTCACCCGTCGGCTCGGAAGGGAACTCCGCAACTGCCTCGGCGAGCGCTCTCAGTCACTGACACTCGCTCCCTGCTCCGGCAGGCGTTTTATCACGCGATCGCGGATCGTCTTCGTCAACGCCTTTTTCAAGCTATAGATTTCTGCGTATTATCCGGTGAAATATTCGAATGTGTCAAGCGCCCGTTTGCCCGCCTCGCCGAATGCGCTGCCCGCGCTCAATCAACCTTCCGGTATGGCGATATGCTCCAGCGTCAACATCTTCGACGAGGCACCGTCGTTCTCAAACCAGTCCATGCGCTCGCCCGTTTCCTTATCGTAAAGGATCGCCACCAAACGATAGTCACCGGGTTCCACATCGGAAACATCAATTGAGAATCGCCGCGGCACACCTTCGTGAACCAACGGCAAATCCAACTGCGCTACATTGTCCCAGTCTTGTGAAATCAGTTGGTACGACAATCGAACGCCATCCAGGGCCCGGCCGCTTTGGTTAAACTCTGTCCATTCGTCCACGAACTTGAGATGGATCTGGTCTGCGTCCAGTGATGCGGCCAACATCTGATAACTGATCAATTCGCTTGTGGCACGGGTGATCACTTCAGCGCGTCTACAATCTAGCGCAGACCAAGAATGCTTGTAGATTCTAGCGCTATTGCCGAGCGCTTCTTGGTTACACAAGCTGTAGTCGAGCCGATCCAAGACTGCTTCAACGTCCGAGGGGATCCTATTCTCCGAAGACCTCGCAACAATCCATATGTCTGACGTATCAATTGAACCATTTCGTAGATCTAATTCAAGCTTGTGGAGATCATTGGTGTAAGCCAAATGAACTCCGGTGTCATCAAAGTAGGAATTCCTCTGTGAGTAGTTGATGTATGATTCCCATTCCAATTCGTAGCGCGAGATGTCGTGTACGATTACCATAGGTTTGCTGTTCGCTTTGGCTGCTTGTCGAGATATGACTTGCCACGCCGGGAGTACAAATGGTTCATTCCGACCAGCAATGAAGGTTCGCCAGTCAGCGGCGCCCTGGAACCATATGCCAGCCATGACCCAAAGGACTGCCAAAGTCCCCAGCCACCAACGAGTCGAATAGAGTTCCATAAACCCGAATACAGCAGTAAGAACAAACGGGAGAATCCCCGGAAGCAAATGACGCATCCCGCTGGTTGTGACCAATTGACTCGCCTGTGCAAGAACGCCAATTACGATCATATAGAAAATTAACAGCATCAAAGGCGACCGGAATCTATTGGATTTTCTCCGTAAACTCAACAAAATGCCGATCAGTGGCAACACCAACAACAGCGGCTGACCATTCGTCATGACTGTCAGCCAAGCCGCCAGTGCATCACCGGCCCCTACGCTCGCTTCGCCCCAATTGCTTACGTATCGTTCCATGCCTCGTAATAGTGTGAAAATGGCGTACGGTGACAGCAGGAGTGCGGGTACACATCCAGCTACAGTGACTCGCCACCAACGTCGACTTTTTCGGACCAGCATCAGATGAAAAAGGCCCAGAGCCAGCATGAAGACGGCGCTATACGCATGAATACTTAAATAGATGCAAATTGATACGCCAAATGCAACATTGTGCCACGGCCCGATTTCCTTCGATCGATTAATGATGTGCAAGTAGAGCCACAACACAACGCCAGACATGAATACCAAGAGCCCATACATCCTGACGTGCGCAACGTAAAAGTTGTAGAAAGCGGTGCTGGCGAATATGGCGATGGCGAACACGCCTGCTTCCGGGGCCACAAAATCGCGCGCAAGACGATAGACGACTGCCAACGAAAGCAATCCGAAATAGATTCCGAGCGTCCTTCCCAACGCGACGTCAAATGCCGTAATATTTCCCCAAGCGCTCAACGCGAAGAAGAAACCCGGCGTATGCGCAGGACTGTACGTGTAAAGAGACTCGACGATTTCCAACGGCGAGTAAGGCTGGTTTACCAACCAGCCCGAGTTGAACATGGAGAAGAATTCATCGGCTGATGGCGGGTAAAGGTCGATCTGACGTGCGCTCAAGAGCGCAATCACCAATAACGCCGGCAGGCACCATGCCCAATGCGCAAGTAGACCGTGCCTTTGACCGCGATGTGCTTCAAAGTATGAATTCATTACAAGTATTACGGAATCACTTGGCTCTAAGAGGAAGTATTCGACGGAATCGCGCCTAATGCAAGACCACCTCAGCGAGTGTCAGCAAATCAGGCGACGGGCCGTCGTTCTCAAACCAGTCGATGCGCTCGCCCGTTTCCTTGTCGTAGAGGATCGCCACCAGTCGATAGTCACCGGGCTCCACATCGGAAACATCAATCGAAAATCGCCGCGGCACACCCTCATGAACCAACGGCAAATCCAACTGTGCCACGTTGTTCCAGTCTGGCGATATCAGTTGGTAAGACATCATATAGTCTTGCAAAGGGATGTCGACATTCGTAGACCAGCTATCCGCAAGGAATAGAGTAGCGGTACCCGTGTCAACTTCAGCTCGAATAAAGCGATACCCAAAAGTGTCTGATTGGAACTCAGACTTCGGATCCAACCTCATGCAGTTTGCTAAATTCCACGAATACTCCATGATCAAGGTATCGACTCCAACATCGCGCGTTCCGCACAGGTCGTAGTCGAGCTCATCCATAGTGGCTCGGATCTCCGCAATTTCGGTTTCATCAGCGATGGACGTTTGCAAGAAAACCCATATATGAGGCGTGACGATGGCGCCGTGACGGATCATTAATTCAAAGTCGTGCGGATCTGCAGCAAATCGTATGCTGATTCCCGCGTCTTCAAAGTAATGTTGACGCTGCGGATAATCGACGTTGCCGGGCCAGTTTAAGATATTGGTAGAAGTACGATAGCCAATGGGTAGCGGATCAGTTGGTTCTTCGGACACGAGGCGGGAAATCACCTGCCAGGGAGGGAACAAAAACGAAAACCTTCGCCCTTGGATGAAGGGTCTCCAGTCCGTGCTTGACTGAAGAACGAGGCCCGCCACTATCCATAAAATGACGAGCAAGCCGAGCCGCCTTTCGTAGCGATAGAGGAAATACAGACCTGACGTCACCAGCAGCAGCATGAAATGCCAGGCTGGCAATTGATACCTTGACCCGGAAGTGCTTATGTAGGGTGTCGCATCCGTTAGCAGTCCCAAAAGAATCACAAACACGATGGGGAGCGCCAGTACAGGCCTCAGTGGAAACCAGCCACGTTTTACGGCGAGCGCCAGGCCCGCTAGGGATATGAACAGAAGCAACGGCTGGCCGTTGGTGGTAACAATAAGCCAGGTTCCGATTGTGTCCCAGGCGCCGGCGCTGGATTCGCCCCAATCCGCAACCGCTCTGTTGACTCCTTCCGTGAGTAAAACCTAGAGCCATGGCAGAAATGCCGCTACTGCAACAAATACTGTCGCTACAATGCGCCGCCACTTATGATCTCTCCTGACAAAGAAAACGTGATATATCGCCAGCGTAATCAGGAACGTTGCGCTAAACGGATGCACGTTTATACACAGGTATACGGCAACGCCCAAAGCGGCGTAGTCCCTCATTCGCGCACTGTCCTGCTGAAGGATAATGCGCAAATACAGCCAGAGTACGACCCCCGCCATAAACAGCAGCAATGGATACATGCGCACGTGCGGGATATAAAAGTTGTAGAGAGCGTTGCTAGCGGCAACGATGATCGCGAACAGACCGGCAAGCGGGGCCACGAAATCGCGTGCCAATCGATAAATGATAGCGAGAGATAGCAGGCCGCAAAGAATGCTGAGAACTCTCCCTATCGCGAGGTTGTATGACGTCAATCTTCCCCACATACTCAATAAAACGAAATACCCAGGTGACTGGTCGGCGCTGTTGTTATATAGCGATTCAAGCACATCAAGTGGTGTGAAGGGACCGTTCACTAGCCAACCGGAATTGTACATAGAGTAAAACTCATCGGGAGTCGGCGGGTACAAGTCGATCTGCCGCACGCTCAGAAAGGCGACGACAAAAATGAGCGGAAGACTCCAAGACCAGTGCGTCCAAAACCCGTCTCTTTGACCGGCGTTATGTTCAAAGCGCGAATTCAAGACAATCATTGCTCAGTCTTATAGCGAAAGGTGATCTGTTCGGCACAATCGCGTTCACTGCAAGCGAACGTCAGCAAGAGTCAACACATCAGGCGTATTCCCGTCATTTTCGAGCCAGCTGATGCGGTCGCCAGATTGCACTTTGTAAAGAATGGCCATCAAGCGACAGCTGCCTTCTGGAACTTCAGATACATCAATGTAGAAGATGCGGGACTCTTCTGGATCAACAAGCGGCAAATCCAATTGCGCGACTTTGTCCCAATCCGGAGCGATCAACTGATACGACATTCGATAGTCTTCCGGTTGGAATGTCTGCTCCCCAGACCATGAGTCGCTGAAAAACAACCTGGACGACGCTTCGTCCAATGTCGCGCCGTAGAATTCATATTTCAAGAGCTGCGTCCTGTGATTCGCCGCAGTTCGGGCAGTCTCGCAGCCGAAAGTGACCCAAGCGTACTGGTGCAATACGGTATCGAAGCCCAAATCCACCGTATTGCAGAGCCGGTAGTGTAGTGTCTCAATCACAGCAGCCAATTCGGCAACTTGTAGAGCATCAACTTTCGACTTCTGGTAGAACAGCCATATCTCGGGTTCAAACCTCGCATTCCACCGCAAGTGATTGACAAGAGTTTCCGCGCTGGAATCATGGATCAGCTCCAAATGAATGCCGCGCCATCCGAAGTAGTAGTCTTCAGTCGTGAAAGTGCCTTTCCCGTAGTCCAGCAAGCGCGGGTGATAAGGCAGTCCGATAATGTATGGTCTCGATTCCAACCGTGCTGCCAGTCGTGATACGGCATGATAAGCGGGTAATTCGAAAGGAGTCAAACGTCCGCTGGAAAGATATGCATTCCAATCGACAGCGGATTGAAACATAATACCCGCAATGACCCAAAGGACCACCACCAAGCCCAAAATCCTACGAAATCTGAATAAAGCGTAGATCCCCGCGACCTGAAGCAGGACAAATGGGAGCCAGCCCGCTAACTGATAGCGCATTCCCAGCTTATACACGGTCAACGTAAACTCAGCAAACAGTCCGAGCGTTGCCAAAAAGATGACCGGCAACAGCAGGAATTGCCTTGCCACGATCTTTTGCTTGAATGCGCCGAGAGCGAGACCCGCAACTGATAACATGATCAGTCCCACTTGATTGTTGCTCACGATTGACAGCCAAATCGCGATCGCTTGCAGACCGTCCGCCCGGATGTCGCCGTACGCGCTAACAGTGCGTGAGATCCCTCTCGAAACTGCGCCTAACAAATAAGGCGAAACGATCAATATCGCGAACGCAGCAGCGATTGACACTATCCACCAACGCGCGTTCTTCGGCACAAATATCAAATGATAAATGCCCAGAGTTAACAACAGAAGCGCGCTGAACAAATGAGTGCCGATTAGCGCAACAACAGCGACTGACAAGGCACAGTAATCACGTAACCTTGGAGTACGCGCTTGATGCGCGATTCGCAGATACAGCCACAGCACCAGTGCAGAATTTAACACCAACAGCGAATACATACGCGCGTGAGCAATATAGTAGTTGAAGAATGCGTTGCTTGCGAATATGACCAGCGCAAATATGCCAGCCGCCGGCGCAACAGAATCACGCGCCAGGCGGAAAACCGTCGACATACCTAGTAGCGCAAAATAGACTCCCAGGACCTTACCAACGGCGATATCATTGGTAACTAACTTTCCCCAAATGTTTAGAAGAACAAAATAAACGGGGACATGTTCAGGGGTGTCTTTGTATAAGCTAAGGACTACGTCTATTGGAGAATACTGGAGGTCATTCAGCCATCCGGCACTGTACATTGAACTGTGTAGCTCGTCGCTCGTCGGCGGATAGCGATCGATTTGCCAAATGCTCAGAGCAGCAAATGCCATCAATATCGGCACAGCCCAAATCCAGTGACGAATTATGACACTGTCATGGTTTTTGTCGATCATGCGACGCTCACCAGAGTTGCAGGCAGCCCGGTCGCAATCGTCCGACGACCCAAAGCCCGCGTTAATTGAGGTTCAGCTTTTGGCGAGAGCGGTCCAAAGACGTCACTCGCGCGAAGTATAATCACCTCTGATGATCCACTTGTAGGTAGTCAATTCTTCCAACGCCATCGGTCCACGAGCATGCAGCTTCTGTGTGCTGATCGCTACCTCTGCGCCCAGTCCCAGCGCGCTGCCGTCGGTGAAGCGCGTACTAGCGTTCCAATACACCGCCGCTGAATCAACCTCATTCAAGAAACGTTCAGCATGCGCAGCAGTTTCAGTCAAGATGCTGTCGGAATGCTGTGTGCCATGTCGCCCAATATGCGCAATTGCCTCGTCAACATCATCCACGATCTTGACATTGAGTGTGAGGTTGTACCACTCAGTATCAAAGTCATCGTCCGTAGCGGGCGCCACACGATCATCTTCGCCGACGATAGCATAAGCGCGGGGCTCTGCGTGGAACACGACGCCTTCCGCTCCAAGAATGTTGATGACTTGTGGCAGCAAGTCTGTCGCAACCGCCCGATGCAACAGCAGCGTTTCCATCGAATTGCATACCGCAGGCCGCTGAGTCTTGGCATTATTCAAAACCGGAATCACTTTGTCCAGCCGCGCGCTCGCGTCCACAAAGATATGACAGACGCCGATCCCGCCGGTGATCACCGGGATGCTGCTGTTTTCACGACAGAAGGTATGCAGGCCGTTGCCGCCGCGCGGAATGATCATGTCGATGTATTCGTGGAGCCGCAGCATTTCGCTGACATAGCCGCGGTCGGTGCTGTTGATATATTGGACGGCATCAGTGGGAAAACCTTGCGAGGACAGAGCGCTTCGCAGTACGCGAGACAAGGCCATATTGCTGTTGAGCACATCCGATCCACCTCGCAAGATCACCGCGTTGCTCGTCTTCAGCGCCAGCGTCGATATATCGACGGTGACATTTGGTCTTGATTCATAAATGGCGCCCAGTACCCCCAGCGGCGTCCGTCGCTTGACCAATTGCAGGCCATTCTCCAGCCGCTTGTCCAGCAGCACATCGCCAACGGGATCCGGCAACTCAGAGACCCTGCGCACATCTGCAACGATTCCGGACATCCGTCTTTCCAGCGCGATCCGGTCGCGAATCCAAATGGGATCAACGCCATTGTTTCTCGCCAGCGATATGTCCGCATGGTTCGCCTCGAGAATGGCCGGCTCATGCTTCTCCAAGGCATCGGCGATGTCATCGAGAAGCGCATTCTTCTCCGCGGTGGACTTTTTCGCCAGGACAGCGGAAGCCGCTCTCGACCGCCTGCCCATCCCGACAAGATCGATTTTTTCTGCCAATGCCTCGACCATTCGACAATCCTGTTCAGCAACACCCGTTCGCAACCAACTATTCCATACAGTCCGAGAGTTTACAACAGGATTTGACCACGCAGCAGGGCATTCGCGAAAATAGAGACCTGCGCTGATTAAGCGCCACACGCTTCAGTTCTTCCGGATACTTCATCATAGACTCCCACCAGCGTTCCTCACCAGAATTGTATGGGGCAATTTTGATGTCCACAAAATCGGGGCAAGTTCACATTGTATTCATACCTATCGTTTTGTTCTATAATCCCCGCCGTTCGCCGATGTGAAGAGAATGAGGCTCGCTCCGTGTTTTTGTCTCGCATAGATGCCAAGCAAGTAGTCAATTGGAGCATTGTTTTCTCGGCGCTCCTGTGTGTCGTGATCATCGCAATGGGCGGTGTTCTCAGTCAATTTGAGATTATCCCGCATCCGGACGACCCCCTCGTCTACGAGTGGCAACTGGCGGAACAGACCGCCTGGGGCCAGTTGACTGCCTGGCTGGGTTTCGCTATGCACCAGATACTGATCTGGATAACAATCGCCTATGCCCAGAAGCGTTACAGCAAGCGAGATTATACCAATTCACTCCGTCCAGTAAATTTTTGGGCGCTGGGCATCAACCTGGTTTTCATCACGTTGCACGTCTTGCAGACGATGTTCTTCTACGACGCCATTGCGCAAGACTTGCCGAGCTGGACGGCGCAATTCGCTGTCGCGCTTATGCTAATTGTGATTCTGGGCATGGAAAATCAGCGACGCGGCCTTTTCTTCGGCAAGAAAGTCAAATTTCGCAAAGCCTTCACCGACGCGCTGCGCAGGAATCATGGCTACTTCTTCAGCTTCGCGGTTATCTATACCTTCTGGTTCCATCCAATGGTGCCAACATGGGGACACTTGATCGGATTCATTCATGTTGTGCTGATAATGGCGCAAGGCTCCCTTATGTTCATGCGCGCGCATCTAAACAAACGCTGGATGTTTTTGTTGGAAATCCTGGTCCTGCCACACGCCTTTCAAGTAGCGCTGAACCAAAGCAGCAATATCTGGCCTATGTTTTTCTTCGGTTTCGCGGCGATCTTCTTGATCACGCAGATGCATGGTTTGGGACTAAAGCCTTGGGCCAGGCAGCTATTCTACGGCTCGTTTTTGCTATTGACGCTTTACGTTTATCTCGCACTGCGCCAACCGTATCAAGTCAATGAAGTGCTGCGCATCCCGCTTATCGAATATCTGACGCTCTTCGTCATGTACTGGATTTATCTGGCGGCCGCCTGGGTCAGCAGCCGCTTCAGTCGGCTGAGGCTGGCTGGCGGCAGACGCGGGAATTGATGCCGCGCGGGCAACGATGGTAGCTCCAATGCTCGGATTAACCTAAATCGGGCTGCGCATTGTGTCTAAAGTAGCGCCATATTATTGCGGTGAAGCACAGCATCGCCGAAACTGTAACCGAGGACGTCGACGATTTCAGCAGACTTCTTCCCGCATAACTTGCGCAGATCTTCGCTGTCATAGTTGCTCAAGCCGTGTGCGATTTCGCGGCCGTCCATCGTCTGCACCGACAGCGTCGCGCCCCGCCTAAAATCACCTTCCACCACCCGTACGCCCACCGGCAGCAAGCTGGCGCCGCGGTCCTTCAGCATCGTCGCCGCGCCATCGTCCACTGTCAACACACCCTGTGTGCGATCCGTCAGCAGCCAGCGCTTGCGGCTTTCCGCCCGATGCTGCGCCGCTTCGATATGGGTGCCGATCGCTTCACCTGCCGCCAATCGCAACAGCACATCGCTTTCACTGCCGCTGGCGATGATGGACTTGATGCCACTGCGGCTGGCCAGCTGCGCCGCTTGAATTTTGGTCACCATGCCGCCGGTGCCGACTTCGCTGCCCGCGCCGCCCGCCAGCTGGTAGAGCTCGTCCGAGATCTGCATGATATTTTGGATAAGCGCCGCCTCCGGATTCTTGCGCGGATCATCGGTGAATACACCCGGTTGGTCAGTGAGCATGATCAGCAGATCGGCATCCACCACGCTCGCCACCAGCGCCGACAGGTTATCGTTGTCGCCGACCCGAATCTCCTCGGTGGCGATACTGTCATTCTCGTTGACGATCGGGATTATCTTGTGCTCAATCAAGGTATCCAGCGTATCCCGCGCATTAAGATAGCGGAAGCGATCGCTAAGATCGTCGCGCGTCAACAGTATCTGCGCCACCTTGATGGCGAAAATGTCGAAGAGATCTTCATACACCCGCATCAAATGACTTTGGCCGACGGCGCTCAACATCTGCTTGGCGGGCACCGATTTGCCCAAATCGGGGAAGTTCAGTTGTTCGCGCCCGGCCATCTGCGCGCCCGACGACACCACGATGACTTCGTGACCATGCGCATGCAGGGCCGCCACTTGCTGCACCAGTTCCAGCATGCCTTGCCGGTTGAGCCGGGCAGTGCCCTTGGCCAACACGCTGGAACCGAGCTTGACGACGATTCGACGCATCATCTCTCCTCAAACTGCGCCGGAATTGTAAGGCAGCTTGAGATGACGCGGTAGACCAAAACGGCTTGCCGGACTTGTAGAGCGTTTGTGGATCGCCGCCATTGGACTCGCCGTCTGGATCAGCTCGACAACGACAATTGCAGCGCGTATCCCAAGCGCCGCGCCGCCCGCCATAGCAAGGTTTCCGCATTTTCCAGCGCCGCCGCCAGCGTCATCGGCCCATCGACGATCGAAAACGCCGCCTGAATGCCCGCCTCGTGCAGCAGCCGATCGTCGATGTTCAAGCCACCTGCCAGCGCGACGGTTGGCACGCCGTTATCGCGCGCCACCTGCGCCACGCCGATGGGTCCCTTGCCATCCAGCGTTTGGCTATCCATCTGGCCCTCGCCGGTGATCACCAGGCCGCAATCGGCCAGTCGTTCGACGAAGCCGTGATGCCGCAGCACCAAGTCGATGCCGGAGACCAGCTCGCAGCGCAAAAAGGCCATCAGACCCGCGGCGAATGCGCCTGCCGCGCCGCCACCGCGCGCCTTCCGTAGATCAACGCCCATCTGTTCGTGAATCATGCCGAAGCAATGCCGTAGATTGTCTTCGAGTACCTCCACAGTGGCCTGATCGGCGCCCTTCTGCGGACCGAATACCCGCGCCGCTCCTTGCTCTCCCAGCGTCGGATTCTCGACATCGGAGGCGATAATCACATCGACGGCGCCCCAGCGCGGATCTAGTCCAGACGTGTCAATGCGGTCGATATCCGCCAGCCCCGCGCCGCCAGGCCCAATGCTATTGCCGGACGCGTCCGATATCCGGACGCCTAACGCGCTCATGCAGCCCATGCCGCCGTCAACCGTCGCGCTGCCGCCGAGACCGATGACGATGCGTTCTGCGCCGCGATCCAAGGCATCCGCCATTAGCTGGCCGGCGCCATAGGTGCTGGCGATCAGCGGATTCAATTCTTCAGGCTGAAGCAGCTCCAATCCCGATGCCAGCGCCATCTCGATAACGGCCGTCTGCCCCTCGTCGACCAACCCGTACTCCGCTTCAATCGGGCGCAGCAGAGGATCGAATACCTGGACCGCGACGCGTTCGCCACCAGTCGCCAGGAAGGCGTCCAGCGTACCGTTGCCGCCATCAGCGATTGGCAAAACGTCTATGCGCGCGTCCAAACCGGATTCACGCAATCCCGCAGCGATTGTCGCGCATGCTTGCGCGGCGCTGAGGCTCTGCTTGAACGCGCCACTAGCGACCAGGATCTTCATCTCACACTCGTCTTTCCGCAGCCATCGCTGGCTACTCCCGCCCGTGTTGGTCGAGATGACAATAGCTTAACACTCTTGCCTCCGCGCCCATTCGGCTGCTCATGTGGCATTGACCTTTATCCTTTATTGGCAAAATCGCAATCGACCTCTAATATAGAATTGAAATCACAGCCTAAGTCTACGCTGCCGATCTTTCCATGTCGAAACGTGTACCTATTGTAAATTGATCGAAATCGGAACGCGACCTATGAGCGGTAAATCCGCCTTACGGATGACAATCTTGGCGACGCTTTTTCTCTCGGCGCTCGTCGGATTCGCTCAGACGGATGCCCGCGCGTGTCCCGGCTCCGCGCTTCAAGCAAGTGCGCTGACCGCAGCGGCGTGCGACAGCATCGCGCCAGGTCAGGTCTGTTTGAACAGCGGCTCGGCCACCAGTACCTCGCTCGCGGGTGACGCGACGCGCCTGCTCAATCCCGGCGATCGCTCTGATCTTGCTAACATCGAGCGCCTGCAAACGCACAGCATGACGGCGGATCCGCTGGCCTGGACCACATTGCTCGCCCGCCTCGATGCAACTGACGTCGACGGAGCGCCCACGACCATCGATATGCTGGTTATCGGCGATGTCGTTTTGAAGCGCGAAACGAGCGACACACCCGCCGACTCAGCAGCCGGGACGGCGGTCTCCGCCACCATCGAAGCGGCTGCGGGCGTTATCGTCCGTCGGGATGCCAACGCGGCCTCCGACAATATTTGGCAGTTGCAAAACGGCGTGGGCGTGCGTGCGATCGGCCGATCACCCGACGGCGAATGGATACGCATCATGATTCCTTCTCCGAACGGCGGCGCGGGCTGGGTCTTCGGCCGCTTCATCGCGGTAGAAGGCGGCAGCGAGGCCTTGCCCTATCAAACCAGCGCGTCGCCAATACCCAGAGTCCCGGCATCAACCGCCGGCGATGATCCAGCGACGCCAAGGCTGCGCATGGAAAGTCTGCCTGTCCCAGATGATTGTGTCGTGGGGACCGCCAGCGGCATCGTGCTGCAGTCACCGGCTTTAGCGCCTCCCATCCAGTTGGAACTGAACGGCGTCACGCTGCGCTTGGCCGGCACTGTCTTTGTCACGGCGCAAATTGGCGGCAACATGAGCGTCTTCAGTTTCGAAGGCACAACTGAAGTGTCAATTGACGAGCAGCGAATGCAATTGCCAGCCAGGAATGCTGCACAGATTGCGCTCGACGCCAGCTTGTCCCCAATCGGGATGCCAGACATCGTGCAGCCATTCTCAGCATTAGTTTCAACGGAGCTGGACCTCTTGCCGCTGCGATTGCTCCCGCGCGCAACCGGATCCCTGGAAACCGTTGCGGTCACGGATGACTCGCCCGTCTGCCCCGCTGCAATCAAACAGTCTTATGACAGCCTCGCTCAGTCCTGCGCGGGTCTGACCGCGGGTTCAGCATGCTTGGGCCTTGCCGGCCCGGACATGTCTCGGATTGTGCCGGTCGCCGGCATCAGTGGTACGAGGTTCGCGCGTCCCGGCGACATCACGGATTTTGCTCAGGCCCAACAGCTGGCCGTTCTGGTTGATCGCGATTCGCTATCGATCTGGCCTTCCGCCCGTCTAGCGCTGGAAGCGGATACCAGCGGCGGCGATACCGCGGTCGCAACGCTGCTGCTATTGGGTGAGGTCGAGCTAACCAATCGCCGTGCCGCATCGCTTCCGGAAACCGATGATGCGGCCGCGTCAATCGATGGCGTTGAAGCGACAGTCGACGTGGCCGGCAGCATCAGCGTTCGTGATCTACCGCGTGTGGATACTGATTCCGTGACCTTGGTCGACGATGAGGAAGTTGTGATTGCTTTGCAGCGCTCGCTAGATCAACAATGGATCCTCATCGAAACCGAGGACGGTACGCACGGATGGATTGTCGCGCAATTCCTGCGCCTGCCGGATGGCATCGATGCCTTGCCAGTCCACGATCCCACCCAGACAGCGTCAGCGGAATCCGCCCCGTCCGATGATATGCAGGATGAATCGGCCACCGGACATCGACTGGCCGTCGACCTCAAATCACGAGACGGCTTTCCCGGCTGCGCTGCAGTGCCGCCCGGTGGCCTGCTCATTCAGTCGCCCAGCGATATTGATGGCGTGCTGCAAATGACTGTCAACGGCGCCTTGCTGGAGTTGACCGGCACTGCCTATCTGACCGCAACCGACGAGTCAATGACGCTCTACAGCCTGGAAGGCGCAGCTTCATTTGACGAGCCGGGCGCTTCGACCATTCTCTTCGAGGGTGAGCAAATGACCTTGCCGCTCTCGATGGGTCAAATCACTGAAGACATTGTTGGAGTTTCCCAAATGTACTCGGCTGAGGACGGCGCGCGACTCTCCAGCCTGCCCATAAATTTGACGCCGCGCGCATTTGATGTCTATATCGCAGGGTCGGATATAGCGTCGGTCGCCACGGGTGACACAGGCGTCGAGACACCTGACGCGGATTCCGAATCGCCCGATGAAGAAGAGGGTCCGCCCACGGACGAACCGCCAATCGTAGTAGTCCAGGCTGTTGATGATATTGCCGAATGCGTCATCAATGCCGGCGGTCTCGCGCGAAACCTGCGTCAGGGACCCGGCACCGACTTCCAGGTCATAGGCGTATTGCAGATCGGCCAGACCGTTCTCGGCCAATCGCAGAAGCGCGGCGCCTTCGGTCTGTATTGGTATCATACCGACCGCGGCTGGATTCGTTTTGACGCTGGAGAAATGAGCGCCGCTTGCGCCCGCTTGCCCTTATATATTGCCGCCGCCGGTGAATTTGACGAAGACGAAGACGAATCCGATGCGCCGCTGCTGCACCACGAATCGCTCGGCGATGTCTGCGCGGCCGGTGGCGCCGTTCGCTCCGCCACGATCCGGCGCTCGGGCAACACCTATCACGAGTTTTCCGGCCTTTGGACCGCTCGAGCCGGCGCCAGCATAACCTTCAGCGCAGACATCAGCTATTTCCATGAAAGCTTCGGCAATGTCGTCTCACTTGTCAACGAGAACGGAAGCTTCTGGCTGGGTTCGCTCGCCGACGCCTCCTTCACCGTCAACTTCGCCGATACCCGCAGCTTCCGCGTGCGAGTGAGCGGCTTGCTGGGCGATAATGTCTCTTTGAGCGTGAGCTGCTGATGGAAAGCCAAACTGCGCTGCGCTGGATAATGTCAGACGGAATCGTGGCCGGGATGCGCGGCGCATTCCCGCCGGATGTCGCCCTGCGCGTCAGCGAAGTGTTGATGAACGAGGGCATCCGTTGCTTTGAACTTTTGATGAACTCGGAAGCGCCAATCGCCGCCATGCGCGCCCTCAAAGCCGAATATGGAGATGAAGCCTGCGTCGGAATGGGGACCGTACTCGATGTCGACAGCGCCGAAGCAGTGATTGATGCCGGCGCTGACTTTGTGGTATCGCCGGCTTTCCAGCCCGAGGTCGTTTCGGCCGTCATGGCGCGCGATGTGCTGATGGGACCCGGCGTCGCCACTGCCAGCGAAGCGGTCGCCGCCTGGGATATGGGCGTGCCGCTGCTGAAAATCTTCCCCATTGGCGCCTTGGGTATCGAGTATTTCCGCGCGATCTTCGGTCCGTTAAGCCATATGACCTTCATGTGCAATGGCGCCATGGACGATCAGAATGCGCGCGAGTTTCTGTTGGCCGGCGCGGTCGCCTGCGGCATGGGCGGCTGGTTGGTCGGCGATGGCGCCTGGTCGAAATCGCAGTTGCGCAGCCGCGCCCGCATCCTGGTCAACGCCGTACGCTCCGCGCGGGATGGAATGGATATTCAGACAGATTGACTTGACCCTGCCGACGCGCAATTGAAGTTAAACGTGCAAACCAAAGCACCCGAGCCTCAACATGACCTACAGCCATCCCAATCCGCCCCCGCAGCGCACTCGCCAAAACAACCGCAACGCCGGCTGCGCGCTCATCGCTGTCGCCTCTCTCATCATGTCGGCCATCCTCCTCGTTATAGGATTGTTCCTCCCGCCATTTAGCCTGTACGATCGCCTGACCGCCCTGCAATACAGCCCGCTCAACCGCGACAATCCCGAACTCATCGTCTCCGATGCGCTGACCGTCCGTCTGCCAAATGACATCGCCGGCAACGATTTTGCCGTGCGCGTGAGCGCAATCGCTCAAGCCGAGTTCCGGTCCGACAGCGAGACGCTGCCTCAATCGCTTGTGGACGCGCCGCAGGCGCTTCCCGCGCGCCTCACTCTGCGGAGTTCCGTCTTCCACTTGGACGCCATCGGATCCGCGCCCGATCGCCTGACATTCGATCTCGGCATTCCCGATACAGATTCGATGCCCGAATTGCTCTCGCTTTACGGTTGGGACAGCCGCGCCTGGCGATTCATCCCGTCCCGGTTGCGGGACCGCCAACTGTCGGGTGAGGCAGCGTTTCTGCCTTTAGCGCTCGCGCTCTTTGAAGCGAAGTCCGCGCTGCCGATTATTATGGTGGCGCAGGAATTGTCCCACGATCTGAATGTCGATGTGGTCGAGCTGGCGTCGATCATCAGCCCGGCCGGTTTGCGTCCGTCCTTCAGCGGCGGTCTGATCGGCAGCTTGGCGCCGGGCGGCAATGTCGAATCCGACTATGTGTACATGCCCTTGATCCGCAACTTCAGCGATCCGCGCCTGATCGATCCAGCGACAGTCGAGCGCCTGGTGAGCCATCCGGGATTGCGCGCCGAACATATCTCGCAAATCACGAATATGGTCGAGTTCAACGGCTTCCACGGCGTGTTCATCGACTACCGCGATCTATCTCCGCGATTTCGTGATGACTTTAGCGGTTTCATCAATCAATTGAGCGCGAAACTTCACGACAAGGGGCTGCTGCTCGGCCTGATTGTCCGATCCGGAGACGTCGCCGGCGTCGCCGAAGACGCCTATGACTGGCCAACGCTTGGCGCTGCTGTGGATTACTTTCAGCTGGCTGTCGAGATCCATCCTTCAGACCTTGCTACGGACGCCCCCTCGTCGTTGACCAACTGGCTGCGCCGCGCGCTCGAGGATGTTGACCGTAGCAAAATCCTGCTGCGATTGAGCGCCGAATCAATTCGCGAATCTGAGGGATCATATGCTCATGTGGGATTCGACAAGGCGCTGGCCGCGCTCGGCGATGCGCGGATCAGCGCCGCGGCAGTCAGCGATACCGGCAGCGTCGAACCCGGCACGCCAATGCGCGTCTGGCTTGATGGCCGCAGCGCAGCGTTCTCGGTCGATGATTCGCTGAACCTTCGCGTCCTGGACTTTGTCGCTGCGGGCAGCCATGCGGACGCGCGCGTCTGGCTCACCGATGCGCCCGCCCTGCGATCGCGCATGGATCATGCCCTGAGCTATGGTTTGGCCGGCATCGCCTTTGACGACTTGCTCTCCAAGGATCTGATGCCCGGCATCGTTGATGCTGTCCGCAGCTTCAAAGCGCAATCGCCGGGAGAATTTGAAACGGAGTCGCTGTCCGCGCGTTGGACGATTGAAGGGAGCGCTGGCAAAGTCGCGGAAATGACCGCCGAACTTCATGAAGACATCGTCCTGACCCTGACCGCGCCCGATGGCAAATATGCGGTGAATATGGCCGTTGTCAATGACGCCGGCGTCGTCAAAAGCCAACGCCAAGGCGCAGTCTTGCCGCTTTTTAATCCAACGCCAACGCCCACACCCACACCGACGCCGACCCCGCTACCGACGCCAATGCCGCGCCCAGTGATCGTCGCTGCCGCGCCAGCCATTTCCGACCAGCCCAGCAATGCTGCGATCCCGGGCAATTTCGCCGCCGTTCCGCCGCCGCCAGGCAGCATCAGCATCGAGATTGGCGGGCATGTTACCCACGCCGGCAGCAGCCGCGCCATCGGCGCCATGCATTCCGCCGGCATGTCCTGGATGAAAATCCAGGCGCGCTTCGATTGGCGTAGCCCGCCCGATATGGCCGGCGAAATCAACAGCGCGCACAGCAACGGCTTCAAAATCCTGGTCGGTACGGTTGGCCGTCCCAACGAACTCGCGCAGGGTGGGGAGGCATTCATCGAATCGTATACCGATTGGCTGGCGCGGATCGCCGGCCAGGGCGCCGACGCCATCGAAGTCTGGAACGAGCCTAACCTCGATCGCGAGTGGCCACGCGGCCAAATTAGCGGTTCCGCCTATGTGCCCATGTTGGCGCACGCCTACCGGAAGATCAAAGCAGTCAACGCCAATACCATGGTCATTAGCGCCGCCCCGGCGCCGACGGGCGTATCCGACCGGCCCGATCAAGTGATGCCCGATAATACCTGGCTGCGGGAGATGGTCGCCGCCGGCGGTCTGAATCATCTGGATTGCGTCGGCGCTCACTACAATGAGGGCATCGTTCCACCCAGCCAAACCAGCGGCGACCCACGCGGAGACAACTATTACACGCGGTACTTCTTCGGCATGCTCAACGGCTACATCAGCATCACGCGCCGGCCGATCTGTTTCACGGAATTGGGCTATCTGACCGCAGACGGCTTTCCCGCACTTTCGGAATATTTCAGTTGGGCGGATAATGTTACTGTAGCCCAGCAGGCGGCGTGGTTGGCGGAATCGGCTGCGCTCGCTTCTCGGAGTGGCCAGGTTCGCTTGCTGATAGTCTGGAACGTCGATTTCACGCACTATGGCTCGGATCCGCAGGCCGGCTACGCAATTGTCCGGCCCGATGGATCCTGCCCCGCCTGCGCAGCTATAGCCGGGGCGCGCTGAATTAAATCGCGGCCAGACGACTTGAGCGCGCTCAAGCGTCCAGGAGTTCGAAATGGTAACCAGAACGGTGTACAGGCAGATACGCGGTTTTGTCATCATCTGGCTGTCCATCACGTTGATCGTCGCCGTATCAACATTCTTGGCCATCTATTTCACATACAATCCCGATGCGGCAGATCCCGGCGCCAGCATCCCTCTGCCCCTGGAAACGCCCAATCAAGTCGCCGCCGACGCGCCTTTGGCCACCGACATCGCGCCGACTGCAACGCCCTTGCCGACGGCAACAGCCACGCTGATTCCGCCGACGGCAACCGAGTACTTTCCCATGCCCGCGCTCGAAGCCACCGAGGAGCCGACGCCAACCGATACTCCCGCTCCGCCGACACCCACGGCCTTGCCCGTCGACAACATGCGATATCAGGTTGGTATCCAGGTCGAACACGCGCCCGATCTCGTTCCGGAGAACCAAGACAGTTGGTTTAACTCCGTCAGCAATGATCTCGGCTTGAGCTGGGTCAAGCAGCAAGTGCGCTGGGAAACGATGGAACGCGAACCAGGCGAAATCGATTGGAGCGCGCTGGACCTGGTAATGCCCAGCGCCGAAACGTTCGATATCAAACTGATGCTGTCGATCGTCACCGCTCCGGATTGGGCGCGCGAGCCAGAAGCCAATCTTGAAAGACACGGTCCGCCGGCTGATCCGCAAGTCTTCGCCAGTTTCGTCGCCGCAATTGTCAATCGCTATCCGGGTCGCATCCATGCCATTGAAGTTTGGAACGAGCAGAATATCGACCGCGAATGGACCTCGGTCAACGGCCTCAGCGCAGGTGACTACGTCGCGCTGTTGCAAGAAACTCACGACGCCATCAAAGCCATTAATCCCGGCATTATAGTTATCAGCGGGGCGCTGTCGCCGACCGGCGTGAACGACGGCGTCACGGCCGTTGATGATTTCAGCTATATGGATCAGCTAATTGACGCCGGCATGCTGGAATGGGCGGATTGTGTCGGCGCGCATCACAACGGTTACAATATCGGTCCCGAATACCGCTACAACGAGATTCCGGACGATCCCACGGCCTTCTTCCGCGGTCCCTTTGATAACCCGCATCACAGCTGGAGTTTCCGCAGTACGCTCGAAGGCTACGCCAATCGCATCCGCGCGGCGGGCAAAGATACCAAACTCTGCGTCACAGAGTTCGGCTGGCCCTCAGCAGAAGACTTGGACGGAGTCAGCGAAGGATTTGGCTTCGCGCTGGATAATACATTGGAAGAACAAGCGCAGTGGATTCCGGAAGCCATGAGCAGGATGGAGGACTGGGAATTTGTCTGGCTGGCTTTCATCTGGAATTTCAACTATGGTCCACAAGCAGGTTGGGCCTCGGATAACGACAACGTAGCCTATTCTCTGATTGGTCCCGATTTTGTCTTCAGACCTGCATACGATGCAATTCGCGAGTGGCAGCGACAGCATACGGCGTCCGCGGGAACCTGATATGTTCGTGACGCGCTCGCGCCAAGTCCTCGGACTAATTGCTGCCCTGGCGCTTATGGCAGCCATCGTTCTTGCTATATTGGCGCGTTACCTGCCGGAGCAGGATCCGTTTCAAGCATCGGCGATTGTGGACCCGCCTTTCCCGTCCTTGACCTACGGCATTCAGACATTCTTGTGGTGGAATGGCGATGCGGGCAAACAGCTCGACCTGGTGCGTCTGA
Source organism: Anaerolineae bacterium (assembly GCA_022822305.1). GTDB lineage: Bacteria > Chloroflexota > Anaerolineae > Aggregatilineales > Phototrophicaceae > UBA6055. Next base: position 213,278 of record JAJEBY010000011.1, on the reverse strand, counting down.
TGTCTTTCAGTCATTTCAAGCAGACTTTCGCCTGGAGCGAACTTGAGCCCTTGCCCGGTATCTGGGACTGGCGCCAGTCAGATCGCATTCTTGCCGGGGCCAAGCAGCGTGACCTCAGCATTATCGCGCGTCTCGGTAATGTCCCGGAATGGGCGCGATCAAGCGACGCTGATCCTTTGCTCGAAGACGTACACGACACGCCCCCGGCGGACCTGGATGCATGGTCAAGCTATTGCTTCTCGCTGGCGCAGCGATATCGCGGAGAGATAGTGGCCTATCAAGTTTGGAACGAGCCAAATCTCAGCCGCGAATGGGGCAATCAACAGCCCGATGCGGCCGCCTATGTTGATCTGCTGGCCGCCTGCAGCGAAGCGATTCGACGAGCTGATCCCGCCGCGATAGTCATCTCTGCCGGCCTGGCGCCCACTGGCACGAACGACCGTACAGCCGTACCCGACGATATCTTCTTCGATCACATGTATCGCAACGGATTCCAGCACTATATCGACGTGGTAGGCGTACACGCGCCTGGTTTTGCCGCGCCGGAAATTGGACCGGACGACGACGAGGCTCGGCACCGCTGGTTCACATTTCGGCGCGTCGAAGACTTGCGCAAAATCATGCTGCGGTACAATGACGCAGGACGCCAAATGGCCATAATGGAATTCGGTTACACGACAGATAGTCTCGACCCGACTTATGCCTGGTTCGGCGTGACCGAAGACGAACAAGCGGATTTCCTTTATCGGGCATACGAATATGTCATTGCCAACTGGAGACCGTGGATCGGCTTGATGACGCTCATATACTTGCCCGACCCCTCATGGCAGCCCAATGATGAAGAATACTGGTGGTCCATAATCGTGCCGGATTCAGGAATGCCCAGGCCAGCCTATATCAAATTGGCGAACATGCGCAAGGTCTGCGACGACTTCGAAATCCCGGCCCGTCCCGCCGATGGCCCGGTTGCGCTGGCGAAGGCGCCCGCGCCAATCTGTTCCTGACACCTATTATGCCGAATTCCAGATTGTTTGAGCGACAGTATAGATACGTTAGAATATAGTTATGGCAACTGAGTCTACAATCATTCGGCTTGTAGTGGGACATGCGGTGTTGAACAGCCGCATGAGCTTTCCTATTGCCATCATCCTGCTCTTGATTGCGGCGCTCCTGCGCATGGCCGATCTCGCCAACGTTCCGCAAGGATTCAGCCAAGACGAAATCACCAACATTCGATTGGTGGATAACGTCCGACTAGGCGATATCTATGTATTCTTCCCGGGCGACGATGGCGGGCGTGAAGGCATGTACCATGTGCTTGTGGCTTTCGTGACGCTCTTCATCGGCGAAGGCACGATCGGATTTCGCATCCTCTCCGTGTATTTGAGTCTGCTTTCAATCGCAATCACATACGCATTGGGGCGCCATCTCTTCAATCCCATTGTCGCTGTGATTGCGGCGGGATTGATCACCGTGAACTTTAGCGACATCCTCATCGCGCGCAGCGTAACCGCCGACGCCACCGTCGTATTTCTGGTATCGGCGACGCTGCTGGCTTTGGCGCGGTCCCTGCCCGTGTATCGCCGGACGCGCGTAGTCACCGCCAATATTGTCTCCTTCGCGTCTTTAGGTATCTTGCTCGGCTTCAGCTTTTATCTTCACCCGTCCAGCCTCTTTATCGTTCTCGGATGCATGCTGTATATCGCCCATCTCCTCTACATTCGCAACGCCATGTTCCGCCAACGCCGCAGTTATACCGGCTTCGCCATCCTGGTGATGATCATAATCGCCATGCCATATCTGATTTCTTCGATCAATCTGCCGGAGTACGCTGCCGGCCAACGCATATTGACCAACTACACCGACGGTCTCCTGCGCTCGGTCGCCGACGGCCTGCTGTCTATCGTCCGTGTCGGTGATACAGATCCCACACACAATTTGCCGGGGCGTCCCTTTATCGATGTCTTCAGCGGCGTCTTCTCCCTGGCCGGCATCATCATTTGCATCGTGCGCAGCAATCGTCCCCGTTTCATGCTTATTCTGATCATGGGAATTGTTTGCCTGCCGGCTGCGCTGATTGTGCCCAATAGTCCCAACTTCACTCGTATGGCGGCCGTCCTGCCCCAGCTCGCTATCTTCTGCGGCATCGGATTTTATTCGATGATTCGCCACAATATCTTTGCCGATATCGTCTTTCGCCGCATGGCAGTCGCCCTGGCGCTCTTTATGCTCGTCTTGAACGTGCTCTGGACCTGGCAAGATCTGTTCGTGGCTTGGCGCAATCATGAAGAAGTCCTGCCGCTCGTGAATGGCAACTTGGGAAAGATCGCCCACTATCTCGATGCCAAAGGCAACGATTTGCCAAATGTCATTTGTGATGACAATTGGCGCAACACCGAGCCGGATGCGTCGCTCTCGGACAGTGAAAAGACCCTGCTGATGATGAACCGGATTGATCTTCAGTTTCACGAGGTGGATTGCGCGCAAAGCATATTGCTGGCTAATGGCGGGGCCAGGCAGCGCATGATCTTCTTCAGCGAAGAGACTTACGACGGCCTCCATCTCTACCTGCGGGAGTGGTTGGCCAACGGCGAACCGGTTATGGACAAGCTGCCGCGTAATGCCGTCTTTGAACTGGAAACGACCGATTATCTCGCTGATCGCGCGGGCGGCTTCATCACCATGTCGCCCGTCTGGTACGATCCGGAAGTGGCCGGCGAAGCGATGCCCGTGCCGCCGCCGATTCGCTTCGGCGATAACCTGACCTTTCTTGGCTACCAACCAAATGTTGACCGCAGCTTTCGACCCGGCGAAATCGTCGAGGTCATCACCTACTGGCGTACGGAAGGCGCCGTACCCAACGATTTGTTGCTGTTCACGCATATCTTGTCCGACCCCGTCACTCGTATCGGCAATCACGACATCATCGGCGTCAATCCGCAGCGCCTGCGCGACCGCGATGTCTTCATTCAGGTAACATCCGTGCGACTGCCCGATACCACCTTGAATGGCGAATATTTCATCTCTGTCGGCGCCTACCGTCAATCGGATGGCGAACGCCTACACACCCTAAAAGACGACGAACCCTTCGGCGATCGCATTTTCTTGTATTCCATTGATGTGCAAGCGCCGCCTTCCACCGATGAAAGCGGTGGATAATGTTTGAGCTGGTCTTCTTGGGCACATCGGCGTCTGCGCCATCCATCCATCGTGGCTTGCCGGCGCTTGCCGTCCTGGCCGGCGAAGGCCGTTTCCTGGTGGATTGCGGCGAAGGCACGCAGCGCCAGATTTTGCGCAGCGGCATCGGCTTCAAGCGCCTTAACCACATTTTTCTGACACATGCGCATTTGGACCACCTGCTGGGACTGGGCGGTCTGCTGTCCACCTTCGGGCGCTGGGAGACACTGGAAGAGATTCACATCTGGGGCGGATTGCCCGCCATTGAGCGCGTGCAATCCCTGATCTACCAGGTCGTCTTTCGTAAAGAGACGCCTCCCGTGCCAATCTACTTTTATCGCACATTGCCAGACAAAGCGCTTTACGAAGGTCGCAAGTTCACGGTGCGCGCCTTTCCCGTTTCGCATCGCGGCCGCGAATGCTACGGCTACATCTTTGAGGAAGACGCGCGCCGGCCATTCCTCGCCGAACAAGCCGACGCCCTCGGCGTACCGGCCGGTCCAGAGCGCAGCCGGCTGGTCGCCGGGCAGAGCGTCGCCTTGGCGGATGGACGGATCATTGAACCCGATCAAGTCCTGGGCGATGTCATACGAGGTTGCAAGGTGGTCGTCACCGGCGACCTCGCGCGCACCGACGATATCCGCGACGCCGTACAAGATGCCGACGCCCTGGTGATTGAAGCCACCTATCTGGATGCCGACGCCGATATCGCTGCCCAGGTCGGGCATATCACTGCGCGCCAAGCGGCGGAATTGGCGCGCGAGTGCAATGTGAAATTCCTGTTCCTGACCCATATTTCGCGCCGCTATCGGGAATTTGAGGTCATCAGAGAGGCGCGCCGCTATTTCCCGAATTCCTACGTGCCCCGCGACCTCGATCACTTCGCAGTCTTTCGCGATCGGCTGCCGGAAAAGCTGGAACAGAAAAGTTCTGAGAACGATGCGGAAAACGGAGATTAGCCATGTCCGATGATCTGGCGCGGCGCTTACATGATTATGTCAACGGCTTGTTTGTGCGCGAAGACGAAGCGCTCGCTTTTGTGCGCGAACAAACAGCGCTGCACGATCTGCCACAGATCAATCTGCAGCCGCACGAGGCGCGCCTGTTGCAGCTGCTGGTGTGGCTCTGCGGCGCGCGCAAAGTCGTCGAAGTCGGCACACTCGCCGGCTATAGCGCGATCTGGATGGCGCGCGCGCTGCCCCAGGATGGCAAACTGATCACCATCGACAACAGCGCCAAGCATGCGCGCATCGCCCGGGATCACGTCATGCGCGCCGGTCTCGAGAACAAGATCACCGTCTTGCAGGGCGATGGCAGGCAAATCTTGAAAAAGCTGACGACCGACGCGCCCTACGATCTGCTATTCGTCGATGCGGACAAAGTCAGCTATCCGCATTATCTGGAATGGGCGGCGGAGAACCTGCGCGCCGGTGGGGCGATTCTGGCGCATAACGCCTTCTGGGGCGGTGGCATCTTCGCGCCGGCAACGGCTGACGGGCGGGGCGTCGCTGAATTCAATCAGGTCTTGGCCAATCATCCGCGCTTCGAAAGCACCATTATCGAAATCGGCGACGGCATGGCCATCGGCGTCAAAGTTCACTAGCTGCGAGGCATCGCATAGGCTGTCCCGCAAATGAATGTAGCGGCGACTATGTGAAGCGCCCTCCTACACACAATAGACTGTACGGGCGAGCCGGCGGCTCGCCCAATATCCGCAACTGTTGACACGCTATGACCAAACTCGCGAGCCACGCCAAAGCGCCATAGTACGTTGGGGTGACCCACTGGCTCGCCCGTCCTTGCCTACGGTCTCCCCCTGCCTGAAGCATCGGAGAAGGGGACCTGAGGCATCCGTGATTCGCGCAGCAATGCCCAGTCTTCTTTGCAGGTCGCTTTTGTGTCCGTTTTATGTCCGACGGAAATGTTTTTTCGGACATATGGCGTATATGGCCAGTTGGCCGCGGCCGATTGGCAGGATTGGGTTGTAGCAGCGCCTTGAGGGTTAGAGTAGCGGGGAAAGGGCGCGGAGTGGCGGATAAATGGTCGCGGCAATTTAGGACGGACGCTTACTCTGCAGACGCCGGTCGCGTTTGCACGCGCCCAGAATCAAGCATCCCGGCGCCATAAATCTGCCCGGCCTGCACGACGCTCGGCTCGGCCAGATCCACGGTCGCCAGCAGATCGTAGGTCGTCGCGCCAGTGATCCGCACCGGAACAATCTCGCCGACCGGCAATTCGCCTTCCACGAGCACATAGCCATCGATCTCCGGCGCGTCGCGATAGCTGCGGCCCAGACTGATGACCGCGTCAATGGCTTCGCCGCGCTCGTCTTCGCCCGCGCCGTGTCCCTCGACCAGAATGTCCAAGGTCCGGCCGACCAGCGCCTGATTCTTTTTCAAGCTGATGCCTTGCTGCAATTCCATCAGCCGCTCGTAACGCTCTTGCTTGATGACGTCATCGACATGATCGGGCAAGGCGGCGCTCGGCGTCCCCAGCTCGTAGCTGTATTGAAACGCCCCGACGCGGTCGAATTCCAAATCACGGACCATCTGCAGCAGCCCGTCGAATTCTTCTTCGGTCTCGCCGGGATAACCGACGATGAAGGTGGTGCGGACAGCCACCGCCGGCATCAGCTCGCGCAGCGCCCCGATAGTCTCGTAGACCCATTCCACCTTGGCCGGACGCCGCATGCGCTTGAGCGTCTCGCGATGGCCGTGCTGCAAGGGAATATCGAGATAAGGCACGATCTGCTCATGCTTGGCCATCGTCTCCATCAAACGCGGCGTCACGTAGCCGGGATAAGCGTACATGATGCGCAGCCAGGGGATGCCCGGCGCCGCCGCCACAATCTCGTCCAGCAGCTGCGCCAAACCATCTTTCAGGCCCAGGTCATAGCCGTAATCGGTGCTGTCCTGAGCGATCAGCATCACTTCTTTGACGCCCATCGCCTCCAGGCGCGCGGCTTCAGCCACGATCGCCTCCAGCGGCCGACTGACGGCCGTGCCCTTGATGGCGGGAATGGCGCAGAAGGCGCAGGGGCGTCGGCAGCCATCGGCGATTTTCAGATAGGCTGACGCCCCCTGCAGGCTCGCGCGCAGCACGCCGCGTTCATCCAGCCCGATCACTTTGGCTTCGTCCGGCAGATGATAAAGCGGCTCCGGATGCTTGCGCCGCCGCAAGCGCGTGATGAGATCAAAGATGTCCATCCAGCGCCGCGTGCCGATGACGCCATCCAAACCCGGTACTTCTTGCACCAGCGTATCGCCGTAACGCTGCGACAGGCAGCCGGCCGCAATCACCATCTGATCCGCCCGCTTGATCTCAGCCAGCTCGCGCAAGGCGTCAATCGATTCCTGCTTGGCGCTGTTGATGAAGCCGCAGGTATTGACGATCAGCACTTCCGCCGCTTCCGGATCGCCCACGCCGCGCATGCCGCTCTGCTGCAGCACCTGCGCCATGCTCTCGCTGTCCACCGTGTTTTTGGCGCAGCCCAGGCTGAGCAGGTAGTATTTTTCTTCGCTTTGGGTCATTCCGCCACCCTTACTCTCCTTGTGTTGCATCTCTATTCAGTCAACACTAATGTCCCCATTCTGGAAATCGGCCGTAGATTGATTTGTACACAGCCTTGTACTCGTCATATTCCTTGACATATCTCTTGTATACGACTTCAGGATTGAGTCGCTGTACCCTTCCCGAGCTCGGTTCACGATCACCGTGTGCGACCTGCAGAGTCACGTTTTCGCGCCTGTTCGTAAGCTCAAAGATCTTGGCTTCGTCAAGACGTTTCATTACTCGCTCGCAAATGTCCAATACTCTTTGTCGTAGAGGAATAAGAATTCTCTCCGCCGGCTCCCAGCCCACGTTAAGTTCGATCTCGTAGTAATCGTTTAGCGTGTCGCACTTTCGGACAAACTCGCCGAACCTGGCATTCACATCATTATGCATCGTTCTGTATAAGCGCATATTGCCACCGGAAAAATAGGCGAAGTTGCCGAACCAAGGCCGATAATAAGCCTTTGCGTCGTCAAGGCTCAACTTGGCGTATTCGGGATTGTCCTCCCGGTATTTCCTTGCGGTATCTTCGAGGCCGCGCTCGGTGTTTGCTGCAATCGACACAGATTCGAAATACTCGGTGACAAACAGGGTAAAGGCGTAAAATCGTTCGTCAGGAAAATCCAACTGTAGGCTCGTAAATGCTTTGGCCAAACCGCTATACAATTCCGCTTCCAGAGCTTCAAAATCGAAGCCAATCGCGTTCTCCTTGTTGACCATCACGCTCCCTCCTTCGTCGGCGGCAAGCCCACCTGCGTCACCCGCGGCGGCAGTATCGCCGAGACCGTCGGTGTCACGCTAGCGGTCGCCGTGTCGGTCACAGTTGGCGTCGCCGTCGCGGTCGCTGTCGCGCTCGGCAGCGGCGTGTCACTCAACACCGCCGCTTCAGCTGTCGTCTCAGCCGGCAGCGGCGATGCGGCTTCCACAACTTCAACCGGCGGCGTCGCGGTCACAATGATTGCGGCGGACGTCGGCGTCGTTGTGGCCGTGACGGGCGCGGTCGGGCTGATCGGCGTCGGCGCGCCCGGCGCTCCCAAATTGATCGCTATCTCATCCACCGCGAAACGCATATCCACACGCTGGCCCCGCCCGCCAATCTGGCCCTGCGGCTGACCGTTCCAGACCACATCCAGCGCCATGGCATTGGCCGCTGTGATCAGGATCTCGCTGTTCGCTTCATATTCTAACAGAGCGCCGGGCGCGGCAATATCGGCATATCGCTCGACGCCATCGCCAACGATGCGTATCCACGTGCGTTGAGTCGTCATGATGCTGGCGAGCACGCCGCTGCCGCTGTAGAGCGCGCGATTCGATGGGGTGGGTGAGATTGCGGTCGGCGTGACGGTCGGCGGAGGACGCCGAGTCGCGGTTGACGCGGTTTCGGGGGAGGCGTCCGCCGCGATCAGCGTCGTCTCATTCTCGTCGACCATCGGCGCCTCGATGAGCTCGTTGGTGACAAAGGCGATGAGGGCGATGGCGACCGCGGAAAAAGCGAAAATCAGCGCCAGGCTGATCCAGGTTCGTCGCCGCGCCGCGCGGAATTGCTCGACATCAATCTCTTGCATGGGCGCGGCAGCGCCGGGACGTTGGGCGCGCCTCGGCGACGATCGCGTTTTCCTCCGCAACCGCCAGCGGCCGCGGCTCCGCTTGCCAAAGCGCGCCTCGCGGTATCGCCGCAGCACGTCTTCTTCATCGAGCTGCAGCAAGCCCGCATAGTTGCGCAGCATGCCGCGAACCTGGATATCGGACAAATTGGCGACGACGAATTCGCCCGCTTCAAATGCCTCCAGGATCGGCTGGCGGATCCTCAGCGCGGCCACCGCTTCCGCCAATTCAATGCCTCTGGCTTCGCGCGCTTCCCGCAAGAATTGTCCGAAAGAATAGGTATCCATAACCCGGTCGGACCCTTAACCAAACAGCCCCGCTCGTTCTCAAAATGCCGGAACGGGCAGGGCTGGCAATGTTAGATTAACTTGTGCCGCGGTCAATCAGATGCTTAGTCGTCGCTCTCCGCGCCTTCCGCGACCAATGCCGGCGCTTCGGCGACGGTTTCACTCTCGGTCGCCTCGCCATCGCTTTCGTCGCTCGCGTCACTTTCGTCCTCGCCGGTCTCGCCATCGTCGGCCGAGGTGGCATAGCTGAAGCCTTCCGTCATGATGTCCTCGGCGCTGACCTTCTCGCCACGTTCGCGCGCGGCCAGGAACTCCGTTAGTTCATCTTCCGGCACAATGGTAACAACCAGGGACGGCGAGATTTCCGTGCCCAGCCGCACCGGCACATGATGGGTGCCGATCTCGCGCAGCGATTGCTGGCTGATGCGCCGACGATTGATATCCACGCCGGTCGCGCGGTCCAACTCATCGGCCACTTCCTGCGTCGTCACCGAGCCAAACAACTTGCCGGTCGAGGCGGCGCGACGCCCAAAGATCAACTCGACGCCATCGATTTGCCGCGCCAGATCGTTGAGCATATTGTTATGCTGCGCCTTGCGCGCTTCTACGTTTTTGCGCACGTTTTCGGTCTGCCGCAGCGCCGAGTCCGTGGCCTGGATCGCCATCCTGCGCGGGATCAGATAATTGCGCGCAAAGCCATCGGCCACCTTGACCACTTCGCCGGCGACCCCATGCTTGTACAAATCCTGCAGCAAAATAACCTTCATCGTCTTGCCCTCATGTTTCAAACTGCTGTCACGCCTGGCCGCGTCTGCGTGCGCCATTCGCCGCGCCTGCCGCAATCGGGACCCGTTGACTTCTCAATTGACCAAACTGGGATATTATAGCAATGTCAACCATGATGCCAAGTGGCAATCCCGTCATGCGCGCCTGGTATCCTAGGCTTATGCGACTGGACCGACCCTTTGAGCGCGGCGCTGGACAATCGACAAGTCATTCAGAAAGCCATGATCGTGCTGGTCGGCTTCTTGGCCAGCGGCGTTCTGGGTTTCGTCCGGGAAGCGGTGCTGGCGCGCCAATTCGGCACGGCCGCCGCTCGCGACAGCTTCGTCGCCGCCCAGCAAATCCCTGAGATTGTGTTTGTGTTGGTCGCCGGCGGCGCGCTCGGGTCATCCTTCATCCCAATCTACGCCAAATATCGCGATCGCGAACCCGCTCAAGCCTGGCAGCTGGCCAGCGCGGTGATGACGCTGGCGTCCGCGGCGGCGGCCCTCCTGGGTTTGCTCATCGCTGCTTTCGCGCCACAGCTGGTCGCTGGCATCCTCTTGCCCGGTCGCCCCGCCGAGCAGCAGCAACTGACCGTGGAAATGATCCGACTGATGATGCTGACCCCCTTCATCTTCAGCATCAGCGGCTTGGTGATGGGCATCCTGCAATCGCATGCCGCTTTTTGGCTGCCGGCCATCGCCATCAGCATGAATCACATCGGCATCATCATCGGCGCCCTTTGGATCGCGCCGCTGCTGCCCGCTCATCCAGGCGTGGGGCAAGTCGGCGATCTCAATGTCGTCGGCCTGGCTTACGGCGCCGTGCTGAGCGCCCTGCTGCACCTGGCCGTGCAGCTTCCGGGGCTCTATCGCCTGCGCGCGCGCCTCCGCCCAACGCTGTCGCTGCGTGTCCCGGGTGTTGTCACTGTTCTGCGATTGATGGGACCCCGCGTACTGGGCTTGGCTGTCGTCCAGGTCAACATGCTGGTCAATATCGCCCTGGCCAGCAATATGGTCGAAGGCAGCGTGGCCGCGCTCAAAGTCGCTTTCACCATGATGTTCTTCGCTTTGGGCATCATCGGCCAAAGCGTCGGTTCGGCCGTTTTCCCGACCCTGGCCGCGCTCTGGGCAGCGGGCGATGTCGACGGCTTCAAGGATCGCCTGTCGATGGCCATGCGCAACGTGCTCTTTCTATCTTTCCCGGCCACGGCTTTTCTGATCATCCTCGGCGAACCCCTCTTCAGCCTCTTTGAGAATGGCGAATGGACGCGCGAAAGCTCAGTTGCGGCGGCCTGGGCGCTGGCATTTTATGCCATGGGCATCGCCGGCTTCACCTTGCTCGAAGTGCTATCGCGCGCCTTCTATGCGCTGGAAGATACCGCCACGCCGGTCATCATCGGCAGCATCGCCATGGTCAGCAACATCATCCTCAATCTCGTCCTGATTCGATACATCGGCGATCCGGATAGCCTGGCGCGGGGCGCATTCGCCGGGCTGGCCCTGGCCAACGCGCTGACCACGCTGGTGGAATCCTTGCTGCTCTGGGTTCTGATGCGCCGCCGCATCGCTGGACTGGGCCAGGCGCCGGGCCTGCACGATCGCGCCATCTTGCGCAGCGCCGCCGGCAGCATCATCGCGACCCTGGTCATGGCGCTGGGACTCTGGCTGTTGACCGCGTTCAGCCCGGTCTCCGGCTGGCAACTGGCGCTGATCGGCGTCGTCTTGGGCGGGTGCGTATTTTTCGGCATCGATTATCTCTTCAACTTGAGCGAGACGCGCGCCTTGATCGCGCCAATCATTCGACGCATCACTTGAATGACGAGGGAACTATGACCGCAAGCATGCAGGACAAAGTGGCCGTGATAACGGGCGCCGGACGCGGCATCGGACGCGGGCTAGCCATCGGATTCGCCGCGCAAGGCGCAAAGGTCGTCTGCGCCGCCCGATCCAGCGCGCAAACCGATGAGACTGTCTCCATCATTGAAGCTGCTGGCGGAACGGCGCTGGCTGTCCCCGGCGATGTGACCGACGCCCGCCAGGTTGAGGCGCTCTTGGATACGACAATCAAATCATACGGCCAGCTGGATATTGTCATCGCCAACGCCGGCGGCAACATAGAACGCGCGCTCGTGGAAGACGGCGACCTCGACGCCTGGGAAACCACCATCCGCGTCAACCTGCTCGGCGTCTACTACACAGCCAAATTCGCCATCCCATTCCTGAAAGCGCGCGGCGGACACATCATCGTCATCGGTTCAGGCATGGGCCACCGCGTCGGCGATGTCGGCAATTCCGCCTACAGCGCCTCCAAAGCCGGCGCCTGGATGCTCGTCCGCGCGCTGGCGAAAGAGCTCAGCCCCCACAAGATCTGTGTCAACGAACTGATTCCCGGTCTGGTGCAAACCGATATCGTATCGGAGCTTGATCGCCCCGCCGATTCGCCGCTGCGCGCCGAGTGGTTCAAGCGGCCGGAAGATATCGTGCCGCTCGCGCTCTTTCTGGCGACACAGCCGCTGACAGGTCCCACCGGACAAAGCTTCAGCCTCATGCGCCGCGACTCGCAGTGACGTTAGGCTTTCACCCGCGCGAAAATCGCCTTCAGATAGGCCGCTTCGGGGAAGCCGATCGGATGATCCAGCGCGTGCCCCGTCTGCTCGATGATCTCCAACTCATAACCGGCGGCGGCCGCCGAGCGCATCACCAGATTGTGGAACATATCCGCTGTGATGCGGCTCGAGCACGATGCCATCATCACAATGCCATCGTCCGCCAATAGCGCCAGCGCCATCTGTGTCAACCGGCGATAGGCGGCCACGGCTTTCTGCACGTTGGCGCGGTTATTCGCTAACGCAGGCGGATCGACGATGACCAAATTGAATCTGCGGTTGGCCTCGATCATTCGCCCCATGCCGTCGAAGGCATCCGCCACTTCGGTATGCGCGCGGCCGGGATCGAGGTCGTTCATGTCCACATTGCGCAACAGAGCGCCCAGCGCCGGCGCGCTGACATCCAGCGCAGCGATCGATTTGGCGCCGCCCGCCAAAGCATACACGGAGAAACCGCCGCTGTAAGCGAAGACATCAAGCACCCGCCGGTCTTCCGCCAGCGCCCGCACCCTTTGGCGGTTATCGCGCTGATCAAAAAAGAAACCTGTTTTGTGACCCTTTTGCACATCGGCTTCAAATTGCAGTCCGTTCTCGACGAAGGACACCGGCCCATCGAGCTCGTCGCCCAGCAGCAACTGCCCATCGTGCAGACCAAAGCGCTTGGCGACATTGTGCCGCTCCGATTGCAGCGCCCGGCTCAGCCGCAGCACCAGCCGCTCATATTCTGTCGCTTGTCCCAGCGCGCCGATCACGGCTTGCAGATGCGGCAGCCAGGCGACCGTATACAGCTTGATTGCCAAGGTCGTGTTGTAGCGGTCGATGACCAGCGCCGGAAAGCCGTCGCTCTCGCCATGAACCAGGCGATATCCGGTCGTCCCGGCCTCGCGCAGCGGCTGCCGCCGTTCATGCGCCGCCGCCAGATTGTTGGCGAACCAGGCTTGATTGATGCGCTCCGGCGTCTCCCGCTGCAAGATCTTTACTCGAATCGGCGAAAACGGATCGTACAGTCCCACCGCCAGAAAGCCGTTTTTGGCGCTGTCATAAATTACTGCCAGGTCGCCCGCGTTGCCCAGGTGGCTCTGTTTTATGATCGATTCTTCATACACCCAGGGATGGCCTTGACGGATGGCGCGCTCCGCCGCCGGTTTGACGCGCAAGGCGATATTCTTCTCTCCCGCAGCCGGCAATCTGTCGAAGTCGATCATTGGCGTTCCCCCGGCATCTGCATCAATTCAGTCGACCGCGCTCGCTTCGTCCAGGCGTCTGACCTTGAGTTCCGCGTCTTCCAGCAGCCGCTGACAATGTGCCGACAGGCGCTGCCCGCGCTCGTAGAGACTGACGGATTGCTCCAGCGCCAGCTCCCCGCTATCCAATTGCGCCAGCACATCTTCCAACGCTTGATAAGCCGCTTCGTAACTGAGCTTCTCGATCTCGTCCATCAGTTCTCCACCCTGACCTTGATTTGGTCCTCGCGAAAGCGCACGCCCAGTCGCTGATTCTGCTGGACTTCGCGCGCCGAGCGCACAACCGTCCCGGCTTCATCACTGACGATGGCGTAGCCCCGCGCCAGAATCCGCCTTGGATCGGCCCCATCCAGCAAGCGCGCATTAGTTTGTAGCCGGTCTCCCAGTCTCTCCAGCCGACCGAATGCGCTCCCGCGCAGCAGACGCCGCAGACTCGCCAATTGCTCGCGCAGTTGCTCAATTGTCCGCGCCGGCGACACATAGCCCAATCGCCCCTGCGACTGCCGCAACTTGCCTTGCTTATCTCGCAGGCCGCCGCCGAAAGCCCCATTGAGCGTCTGATCCATCCGGTCCAGGTCCAGCAGCAGATCATCCCGATTGGGAGTCGCGAGTTCCGCTGCGGCCGATGGCGTCGGCGCCCGCAAATCGGCCACAAAATCGGCGATGGTGAAATCGATCTCATGACCGATGCCACTGATTACTGGAACGCCGCATGCGGCAATCGCCCGCGCCACCGCTTCATCATTGAAGCACCACAAGTCTTCGAGCGATCCACCCCCGCGCGCCACGATCACGATATCGAGTGCCGCCAGGCTGTTGAGCCGTGTCAACGCCGCCACAATCTGCCGCGGCGCTTCCGCTCCCTGAACTAAGGTCGGACTCAAGATAATCTCCAGCATGGGAAAACGCCGCCGAAAGACGTTGAGCATATCTTGGTAGGCGGCGGCGGTAGGGGAGGTGACGATGCCGATGCGGCGCGGAAAAACGGGAATCTCGCGCTTGCGATCGGCGTCAAACAAGCCCTCGGCGTCAAGTTTCGCTTTCAGCGCTTCAAACTGCGCGTGCAGATCGCCGACGCCGCCGACCGCCTCGATTGATTCCGCGTAGAGCTGATACTCGCCCCGCGCGTCATAGACGCTGATGCGGCCCTGCACGATGATCTCGTCGCCGGCTTTCACATCCAGCCGCACGTATTGCGCCCGCCCGCGGAACATCACGCAGCGCAGTTGCGCCTTGGCGTCCTTGATGCTGAAATACCAATGACCCGATGCCGCCTTGGTCAGATTCGACACCTCGCCGCGCACCCGCACATCGCTCAGTACGCTGTCCGCGTCAAAGAGCTCGTGTATGTATTGTGTTACCTCTCGAACCGAGAATGTCCCCATGAAACGCCGTTGTTACTTGTCCCCAAGAGATATACAATTATCGCAGATTTCGCATCGATATTCTATCAGGGATTGACCATGGCCTATCTCAATGCAGGGGAACGCCAGCAGCTGCTCGACAACCTCAAGACGATGAAATTCAACCGCGCTAAGTTCAGGCTGCTGCGCATGGATCCCAAGGGCAGGCTCGCCTATTTTCGCAATGTGCAGCAATCAGGCGAATGGCACACCCGCGTCATACTCGAAAGCCTGGGCACGGCCGTCACCCTGGTCGAGGTCAACCACGCCGCCAACGATCAAGCCCGCAACAAGCAGCGCTTCGAATTCGTCAACATCATCGTCGAACCCACGCGCGACAATCGCAGCTAGTTTGCGCAAGCCTGTAAACATTCAGCCTGTAAAACGAATGTAAGGCTTATCCGATAAGTCATCACGCTTGCGCGCGAGTCTACCGCACCCCCCGGTCCCCTCTCCGAAGCATCAGAGCGGGGGAGCTAGCGCTACTGAAACTCGCTATTATTGACCGATCATGAACACTATAAGTCTTCAGAGATCCCAAGATGCTCCAATGCGAAATCAGCTTCCCCCATTGAAATGGGAGGATTGAGGGGAGTAGACCAAAGCCGGGCGCGAAATTGCCCATTGTCGGACAAGCCTCGTAGGGGCGGCCCATTGGGTCGCCCGTCCGCGCAAATTCCGATGTCGGCCTACCTCGACACGCCCCCCTCTGTGCCCTCTGTGCGCTCGGTGGTTACATCATTTTGTCCCGTGCTCATCATGCGAATGCAGCGGCGTATGCTCGTGATAAATGCCTTGCCGATGCATCAGTTGATGCAGCCGATTATGCGCCGCCTCAATCGACGCGCGGATCTTCTTGTACCGCTGCGCTTCCGGCCGCGGCGCCAGCGTATCGACGAATGCCAGCGCGCCTTCGATCTGTTCCAATACGGCGATGGCGTCATCACGGCGGAATGGGCGCTTGCCATCGACGGGAATCTGCACACAGCTGCTGTGAGCGGCGATATCGCCCTTATTGCCGGCATGGCTGCCCCGCACCCGCAGCGCGATCCAGGTCGATTCGCTGATTCTAATATCTTCGCTGCCAGTCGATGATAGCGCGCCATCCAGCGTTTGCTCCGCCACAGCAAATCCGCCCAGCACCACTTCCACCTTCTGCAGCGGCATGGCCGCCGATTCGACGCGCCAGCTGACATTGACCGTTCCACCGCCCGCCGGCAATTCCAGCGTTGAGCCCGGCGCTTGTCCCTCAACTTGCAGCTCCAGCAATGGACCCACGGTCACAAAGGTATTGCCCGCCTTGACCGCGTCCATCCAATTCTCATAGGTGAAATCGCGCGCGCCCAAATGCGCGTAGGTGCGGATGCCGCCCAGGAGCGAAGCGGCGTTCATTTTGTCCGAACCGCCCACCACCGGCGTCTGGTAACCCAGATTGAGATAGCGATACCAATCCAGCAATCCGTAGGGTGTGATCTGCCCGTCAAAGGGATTGAAGGTCATCATCTCTATGGCGTGTACCAACCCAAGGACGATATCGGCCGCCCGTTCCGCCTGCGGACTGGGCGCGTGCGGCAAAACCACCAGACCATTCTGCTCAATGCAGCGCTGCGCCCATTCCGCCATGCTGACATCCAGCGCATCGCCGATGGCCGATTCCGATGGCCCGCCGCTGCACAAGGGATGGATCATCGCGCCGGAATAACCCAGCAGCGAAATATGCCCCAGCACTTGCATGCGATTCTCCGTGCCCACCCGCACCAGGAATTCGCCGTCGCCGCCGAAATCCTTGGCGCCCAAGGTGCTGCGCCCATCGAAGTCGCTGACATTGCTGAACATCTCGCCCCACTGGCTTGCCAACAAATTGACCACGTTGACGCCCTCGGCCGCGCCCTCCAGCAACGCGGTCTGCGGACTCAAAAAATGCACATGGGTATCCGCCGTCACCCAGCCGCGCTCGCGCCAATCCAGCACTTTCTCCAGCTTGAAGGTGAATTCGTCAGTTTCCGTCCCCACTTCAATGCTCGTGCGAATCGGCTTGATTTCATAGCCGCGGCTAATTTCCACGAAGACCTCGCCCAGCGGTACCTCCACCTCGCAATGCCCGTGGATATAGGCGTACTGATTCAGCGAATTGACGAATTCGCCATAATTGTCCTCGAACCAATAGGGATTCACGCGACGATGATTGCCTAGCGGCGGCAGGTATTCGCCATTTTTGCCGTGCAAGTGGATGCGCACCGCTGCCGGATTGCCCCGCTCGTCAATCACCGTAACTTTGACTTTTCGCCGCGCCTCAAGGGCTTCTATCTTGCCCCTTGCCATCAGCTCTTGGAGCTCGTAGCCATGCAAGACGCCTTCCGCATCGCGCAGATGCAATTTGGCATCTGGATGAGCCGCGAACTCGATGATGACGACGCGCTCGGATCGTATCGGCTGCGCATTGGTGGCGTCACCAAACCATTCGGCCCGGTCATACTCCAGCTTTGCCCGCGCCGAAATCACAGTGCCCAGGTCGATGTCGATTTGATCGAGTTCGCCCAGCGCGTTGAACTGAATCGTATCCGGCAAGGTCAGCGCCAGCTTCTGCCGCGTCCGCCAGCGGAGCGGATGGTCGCTCACCTGCGTCGCGCTGATGCCATAAATTACCGCGCGTTCGTCTTTGGGTATGCAGCGAATCGCCGTTATCGACTTCTCGGGATGTGGATTGGGCAGCGCGTAGAGCCAGATGTGCTGGTCGCTCATATCTCGCCCGCTGCCATGTCGCGTCTCACATTGCCCGTAACCGGAGCGCGGCATCTCGCCCAGCGCCAGCGATTCTCCCATTGTCGGCGCCACGCCGTCCCGGCGATGCGGCGTCGCCGCGAAAGCGCTCGCGCCCCAGCCGACCGTCGCCTGCTGGATGGCAAAACGCCGCCGAATCGGCGCGGTGGCTTGGCTGCCGTCGGCATACTCAAGGCTGTATTCCGCCACCAGATCGCCCAGGTCGTTGCCGGGCAAATCGCCTTCACGATGCTGAACGCCGTCGTAATCGGCCAGATCCGGCGTCAGCTGCAGCGGACGGTCCTCGACGATATGCGCGAAAACCAGATAGGTCGCCCGCAGCTCATCGGTGGGAATGCGCGCCGCTTCACGATCCAGCAAGATGATATTGTTTTGCCCGGCAGCCCCCAGCGCGAAAGGAATGCCGCGATAGACTCGATCGCCGAAAGCATCGTCCTCGCGCAGTCGCAGGACCTCATCGAGTTGCGCGCGGTCGCGATTGAAACTGCCGGCGAGGGGAATTGCCGTAAAATGTTGGGAAGCGGGAATACGCATGGATGGAAGCTCCTTTCCCAATAGAACTCCTTGCTCATGCAAGGAGCGAGGGTGGTATCATTTGTGAGCGCGACCGACCGTTTCGCTGCCGCCGAGCGGCTCGGGCTTTGGCCGGAGTTTAACGGGCGCCATCCCCCATCACAAGCGCAAAGTCGGCGCCGCCGAGGATGCGGCCGTTGACTTGAATCTCGAGGCGCTGCTTGCCCGGATAGTATCTGCGTGTGGTGATCGGCCGAATCGCGTGCGACTTCTCCAGGCGCAGTCTTTGACCCGCGTTAATCGTCATTTTCCTGAGCTTGAAGACTTTGGGCGCGGTCTTGCCGTTAGCCTTCATGAAGCGCATCACATAATCGATCATGAGCCGCTGGGAACAGTCGCCAGTGCTCCGCAGTTCAAATGAAAAACTGAGTTTGCCGCCGAAATGTAGTATTTCCGGTTCGACCGTCAGGCCGGTCAACTCCACCTGCGCCGGACCATAGCCGAGAATCGACAGCGCTCGCTGATCGCCCCGCTTGACCAGCGATCGCAAGGCATGATTGATCAGCCATTGCCGTTCCTCGCTGGCGGCTTCCGACCATGTTTCCATCCGCGCCAGCAGCAACTCCGGATGATCTTTGCTGATATCGTTCAAATGATTCGCCACCGAGCGTCGGACGTAGAGGGACGTATCATCCTTCAAGCGCTCCAGTAGCGCCAGCATCGGCGTCGGATCGGCGATGAAGTCAGTTAACTGCGAGCCCCAGGGCAGACGCGGTCGACTGCCTTCGCTGACCAGGCGTCGCAGGTGTTCGTCGGCGTCGTCCACCCAGATGCGCAGCCGCGCCATGGTTACCGCGCGATGCTGGATAAGATAGGGTCGCAGCGCGAACTCGCAAGACGACACGCGCGTGATGATCGGCATCGCGTCCAGCGACGCCCGCGGATGCTTCAGGCCGTACCATTCCACAAAAGCCGGGAGCGACATCAAACGCAAACCGGCATTTTCTATCGGCTCAAAGCCGCGCGTTTCATCCAGGATCGCCAACAGAATCTCCAGCGCTGCGGGATAATCCGCCGGCAAAAACTCGCGCAACTGCCGCGCGATAAGCCCGTGACGCGCCTTCAGCTCAAGCGCATCGAGTTCGGCGACGACAGCCGCTACAAATTCAGCTTTGGGGAAGGGCGGATGCGCCGCAGCGATTCGAGCAGCAATCTGTTCGATCAGAGGCCTATCAATGAATTCCTTCAACCGCGGATATTCAGTCATGAGCGCGAATCCACTTTTCTCTGCCTCGCCCGGTCAATGCGGCTATGTACGGGCGACCCGCCGGATCGCCCTCATTGCATGTAGTTTTTCCGCGTGTTGTTATTCAGGACTCGCGTTCTCCCAAAAGGCCACGCGATTGCCCGTCGGATCCATGAATATCCCCAGCGCGCCGAACCCGGGAATCTCTTGCCGCGGCAGCAGCACCTGACCACCCAGTTCGCTGACCCGCGCCATATCCGCCTCCAGATCATCGCTGTTGATGTACAGGATGACATCGCCCGGCTTGATATCGTCGCCGGTCCCGCTCAAGGCCACGCCCAATTCACCCAAATCAAACATGACGTAGGTGAAGTCGTCTCCCATCGGAACCTCTTGCGCCTGCCACCCGCAGAGCGCGCCGTAGAAGTCTTTCTGAGCGCCATCGTCGCTGGACGGAATCTCGATATGTACAATCTTGCGCATGTCGCATACTCCTGCGTTTGCGTTAGTAAAGTTGTCGCAGAGTGTGGATTCTTGACGCGCGGCTGTCAAGCGGCAGCTTCGCCCGCATCCTCGCCTTTCAGTCGCTACTTTCGCGCCGGTTCCGCGTATACTGGTATGTGATTCACCATCATCGACTGAGCCGAATTATCCGATATACTGCAGCAAAACGAGGTGAATAAATGCGCGTAATTGTGCATACCGGCAAGGGCGGCGTCGGCAAGACCAGCATCTCGGCCGCCACCGCCTTGCGCTGCTCGGAAATGGGACTGAAAACCATCGTCGTCAGCACCGACACAGCGCATAGCCTGGGCGATGCGCTTGACCAATCGGTGGGCCCCGAACCGACCGAAATCGCCCCTAATCTCTGGGCGCAAGAGCTCGATACCCGATACTCCATGCAAAAGTACTGGGGCAAAATCCAGGAATACCTCGGCGCCTTCTTCAATCGCGAAGGCATCGCCAAGGTCAACGCCTCCGAAGTGACCATCATCCCAGGTCTCGAAGAAGGCGCGCAGCTGCTCTGGATCAGCGAATATTTCCAGGCCGGCGACTACGATGTGCTGATCGTCGATGCCGCGCCCACCGCCGAAACCATTCGTCTGCTCAGCCTGCCCGATGTCACGCGTTGGTGGGTCGAGCGACTGATGCGCATCGCCCGCGGCCTGGACAGCGTCATTCGCCCCGTGCAAAAGCTGCTGACCCGCGGCAAGAAAAATGAAGCGGGCATCGATATCGCCGATAACGCCTGGGACCAGGTGCAGCTGCTCTTCGATACCCTCGATGGCGTCCGCGAATTGCTGACCAACCCCGAACATTCCAGCATCCGGTTGGTGGTCAATCCCGAGCGCATGGTCATTCGCGAAACCCAGCGCACCTACACCTACCTCAATCTATATGACTACGCCACCGACGCCATCCTGGTCAACCGCATCTTTCCCGATGACATTAAGGACCCCTTCTTCGATCGCTTGAAAGTGCGCCAGGCCGAAAACATCGACTTCGTGCGCGAGGCATTTGGCAGCCTGCCCGTGCTCAAAGCGCCACTGTTCGGCGAGGAGATGGGCGGCCTGGAGATGCTGCGGCGGCTGGCCGACGAGTTATACGGCGATCGCAATCCCGCCGAGCGCTTGTTTGACGGCGTCGTGCACAAGCTGGAGCAGATCGATGGCGATTCCAGCTGGATGCTGCGCGTCCCCGTCGGTTTCGCCAGCAAAGACCAGCTCGAGCTCTATCGCGCCCGCGACGAACTGACGCTCAGCGTCGGTCCCTATCGCCGCAATATCGTGCTGCCGGACGAACTTCAAGCGCTGGAAATCACCAGCGCCAAGTTCGAGAATCAATTCCTCAATATCCGCTTCGAGGACTGATTCAGCGCGACTGCGTAGATTGTTCAATTGGGAATAGCATGGATTTGCAGGCGGGCGCGCCCGACCTGTCTGGCTTGGATTCGAGGTCAATCGTCCAGTTCGACTTTGATCTTGCCGCTGCCTGTCCCGGCTGCCGCGTCATCATCGTCGTCGCTCGAAAGATTGGCGCGCGCGCGTTTCTCTTGTTCGGCAGCCCGCTGCGCATCGGGGTCTTCCATCTCGCTGGCTTTCTTGATCTCGTCGATGGCAGCGTCGATCAATACACGGAATCCGTTGGCGAACTCGCTGCCAGCCGCTTGCGTGTGCTCGCGGAAGCCCGGCGGCAGCAACGACTCCATCGCCTTGCCAAATTCTTCCAGGCCGCGGCGCTGATGAAAGATGAATTGTTCCAGCGGCGTCTTGCCGGTTTCGTCTTCTTCCGGCGTTTGCGATTCAGGATTCATCTCGTCGCTCATCGCGTCGCTCCTCAGTGACGTTAATACATTACACTTCTATACGCTTGATCGCCCTGATGGTTGCGGGATATTGCGACTTGTCTCAGATTCGACCGGTCACTCCGCTTGTAGGCGCGCGATCATCGCCAATTCCTGTCGCAGATGCCGCCAACGCCAATAGAAACTCAAAATCAATCCGCCCAATATGGCGAATACCGCCGCCAGCGCCAGCGCCAAATACCCGCTGTTATCCGGCGTGATGAAGAAACCGAGTAGCGTCCGATTGTAAGCCTCCACCAGCGCGGTCAGATCGCCGGGCGCGCCTTCCTGCAGCGCCACATAACTGTCGTTGCCGAAGACCATGCCCATCGCCGTGAAGCCATCGCCCTCATAAATGATCCATTCGCCGCTCAGAAGGGCGGTGATTTCCACCGGCGCCAGATACTTCATGTCGATCCCGGCAATGATCTTGGCCGCCCTGGCGATTTCCGGCGAGGCGTCCTCAAGCGAATCGTCCGCCTGCGCCAGCGTCAGCAGGACTGTCCGCAACGCCGGGTCACGCTCGACGAAGCTGATGATTGCCGTCTGCGAGCCTGCCTTCCGCGCCATCACCGAAATCGTCGTGACCTCATCCGGTTCAAAGATCAGCGAGCGCCAAGTGCCGTCAGCGAGGTTCACTTTTCCGTCATAAATTTGGTCCCCGAGCGCAGTGCCCACGAGATCCCGCAAGTCCTGCCTCACGGCTGCCAGAATATCTTCCTCGGGCGCCATCGCCGTGCGGATGGTCGCGTTGGCCGGGCTGTAATAGAACTGCGCGACCGTATCCGTGCTCTGGTCTTCCCAGCCTCCCAGCCGCGGCACATTGAACGCGGACGACTGGAAATAGGGAACTTGCGATTCCTCTTCCTGCGCCAATATACCGTTAATCGCCAGCAGCGGCAGCAGCAGAGCAATCAGTCTCTTCATCGGTCGCATCGTGGTTACTCGCTCAAGACGCTAAGCTTCAAACGACGGACCGCCTCGATCCGGTTCTCCAGCCGCACGCGATGCCAGATCAACGTGATCGGCATCAACGTCAGCCACAGCAGCAGGCTGGGAACCAAGGCCGTTATCACGCCGCTGGTCGCTTCAAAGCTGCCTTGCGCATTCTGTGGGCTGGCGCCGACGATGACCGGATGAATGGTCTCGGGCACGACGCGGATGATAAAGAGCGTGGTCAATACGCTGACGAACGCCAGAATCCCGTAAACCGACATGAAGGCGCGTTTGCGATTGGGGTCTTCAATACCCGCGCGCAGCATCAAATAGGCGGCGTAGGTCAGCGCCATGATTGCGGCCGAGGTCAGGCGCGGATCCCAGGTCCACCAGGTATTCCAAATCGGACGCGCCCAGATCGCCCCGGTGACCAGATTGACCAGCGCGAAGGCCAAGCCGACTTCGACGCCCGCCAGCGCGATCTTGTCCCAGATGTCGCTCTTCCGCCAGAGATAAATCACCCCGCCCAGCACGGTCGCTCCGAACGCGGTGAAGGCGCCAAAAAACGCCGGCATGTGTATGTAGAAAATGCGCTGAATCTCGCCTTGTTCAATGTCCCGGCCCGCCACAAAAAAGCCGAGATAGAAGGTCAGCGCGAATCCCAGGATGGCGACGCCCGTCAACACCCGTAGCAGCCGCGGCATCGGCGGCGCCTCTGCCGGAACATCGGTGGGAAAATCTGACGCTGCGACCATGTCATGACCTTAGGTTTGTGTAGATTTACTCACAATTTCGGCATTTTATCAGAGATAGCGCGCAACTAAAGTGTCGTTGTCAGTCAGTGCAGCAATGCTGTGACAATTGCCGAAGTCTCGAGAGAACATGCCACAAAAGCGGACAAGCTGCGTAGGCGCGAGCCTTGGCTCGCCCGATTCAACCAACGGTAGACCACCCCTCCGCCCGTCATTCTTCCAGCACATAACCATAAAGCAGCCAGCACATCACGAAATAGATAACGCCTATGCCGCACAAAATCTGCAGCCAAACCTGCCATTCGGTGTCGCGCAAGATGCCGTTGGTCGCCCGCACCGCCGTCAACAGCAGCGGCAGCGCCACCGGCAGCAGCGCAATCGGCAGCAGCGCCTCGCGGGCGCGCGTCTGCACTGTCATCGTCGCCAGCAAGGTGCCGATGGCGCAGAATCCAAATATGCCGATCACCGCCGTCACGATCAGCCAGCCACTTAGCAGCGGCTTGTTGTACAGCACGTGCATCAGCGGCAGTATCACCACAAGCACGATCAATGTGAAGGCGAAATTGCCCAGCAGCTTGCCCAGGAAGATCGCCGATCGCGAGATCGGCGCCAACAGCAGACCGTCCAGCACGCCGCGATCGCTTTCCAGAGCCAGACTGCGATTGAATCCCAATATGCTCGCGTATACCAACGTCACCCACAAAACACCGCTCACCGCTTCTTCGCGCGCGACCTTGTCCAATTCCAACGCGAAGCTGAAAACCAATATGCTGAGCAAGGCGAACATCGCGGTCACGCTGATCACATCGCGCGAACGCAGTTCCGCCCGCAAGTCTTTGCGGACAATTGCCAGCACAGCGGAGGGGAATCCCGTGCTCATGCGAACGCCGCGTCCAGATTGACCAGCGCCCCCAGCTCGCCGCTCGTCTGGCCCTCGATTGCGCCATCGAAGCTGATGCGACCCCGCGACAGCACTATCGCTCGGGCCGCCAATGCCGGCGCCCGCTCCAGTTGATGCGTACTCACGATCACCGTACGTCCGCGCTGCCTCGCCGAGCCGAGTAATTCATCCAGCAACTCAACCGCCGCCTGATCCAATCCGGTGTAGGGTTCATCGAAAAGCAGCACGTCCGGTTCGTGCAGCAAAGCGCGCGCGATGCTCAGGCGTTGCTGCATGCCTCGCGAGAAATCCCGAACCAGGCTATCTGCGCGCCGCCGCAAGGCCACGCGATCCAGCAATTCAGCCATCCGCGACTCGCGTTCAGCCGCCGCCATGCCATACAGCCGGCCGAAGAATTCGAGATTTTCCCTGGCGCTCAAATTGTCATAGAGCAGCGGTTGGTGCGCCACCAGACCGATTTGGGCGCGCACGGCCATGGCTTCCTTCGGCATCTCCCAGCCTCCTATACGGATGATGCCCGCAGTCGGCTTGCTCAATCCCGCCAGCAAGCGCAGCAAAGTAGATTTGCCGCTGCCATTTTGCCCCAGCAAGACGACTGATTCGCCGCGCATGATCTGTAAGTCCAGCCCCTGCAGCGCCGGGCGCAAGCCAAAGGCTTTGCTCAGGTTCGCAATTTCAATGATTGGCGCCACATCGTTCATGATTCAGCGGCCGTCTCGTCCATCAGGTCTGCCAGTTCGCGCTTGAGTTCACGCCGACGATGATGATAAACATCGTGATTGATGTGCCCGCGATCATGCGCCTCGTCCAGTTGCGCGATCTTGCCGACCAGGTCGTCTATCCCGCTCGCGTTATCCGTTCCGCGCCGGCGCCAAAACGCCAGACCGGCCAGCCCTACGGCAAATGTCGCGCCCAATGCGGCGAGCAGCGGCGGCAGACTGTCGCTGGTGATGATCGCCGCATCCGTGCTGCTGGTGGCGTATGGGTCCCCGCTGATCACAAACGCCAATCGCGGCTCGCGCTCCAGCGCCAATTTGCCCGCATATGCCCTAAGCGATTCAGCTATGCTCGTGTCATTTTCAAGCGTAAAGTCCGCGCCTTGCAGGTGCAGTGACTTGGGCAACGTGACGCTCACATCGGCATTGACTCTATTGTTGAACAACTGCTCGAAATCCAGGCGGTCGTCATAAGGCAGGAAATACTCGACAACGATTTGGTGGCCATCGCCGGGCGTCACCGGCTGCGTGTCGATCAGCGAATCCGGCACGCGTTCCAGATCCTCGACGATCACGAAGCGCCCATTGCCGTCTCCGCTCACGATCCGCGCGCCATCCGGAACCTGCAGCAGCAGGCTCGCCTCGCGCCCGTCCTCAAAGCCGCGCCCGCTCGTATACAAGCGGTCGGAATCGTTGCGATAACTGACAATCTGCGTCGCCAGCAGACCACTGCCCAAGTCGTCCAGGCGTATCGGATTGATGTACAGCTCAATGCTCGCCACGCTGATGACGCTGGGATCATGCGTTAAATCGTAGATCGTGATCGTCTGCTCATAATCGATATCGGCCGGATGTCCCGCCAGCAGCCTGCGACTGAACAGGCGATCCTGAACCATCGCGCTGACGATGTATGAGAAAGCTGTCGTCAGCGGAATATCCTCAAAAGCGAAGCGCCCATCTTCATCTATCATGGTTTCCGCGCGGCTGAATCCGGTTTCGGCGCTGCCAAATTGCAGTTGCACAATCGTATCGCGCGGCAGCTTGCCATCAGCCGTGCCATGCTGCACGCGTCCACTGAAATCCCCGCGTCGGACGGATACTTCATTGTTGTCCCCGACGCCGTCATCGCTCCCGGAATCCGCTCGCAGCGTCCGCATGCGCGCGTGCGCCACCGCTGCCGCGAGCTCCGCCCCATCCAGCGCATTATTGAAGAATTCGGCGTTCAACACCGCGCCATATTCCAGGTCGCTGTAGACCGGCGGAATCAACAGCGGCAGTTGGCAATCGCCACAGTGTTCACGCCAAAGGCCGTCTCCCGTACTCAGCAATGTCTCGTCATAAGCCAGCGAGTAGGCGTAGAGCGTCACATCCCAGCGCTCGTCTTCGCTTAAAGCGTTTTCCCAGGGCGGCATTAGATTCTCGATGCGCCCCTCCGTGATAATCTGAAACCATTCCAGCGGGGACTTTGCGGCTGTCAACCGCAAGTCTGTCATATCCAGCGGCTGCGGCACGCTCCCGCCGGCGACCAAGTCTCCGCGTCCGTCCCCCGAGCTTCCGTGGCATTCGGTGCAGCGCTCGGCGAAGATCCGTCCGCCTTTGCTGACATCGGGCTGCCAGTCAATTGCAGCCGTCGGAGCGGTCGTCGGCGGCGCATACGTCGCCACGATCTCCGGCTCGCCCCCCAATCCACTGCAGCCGCCGAGGCACAGCGCCAGCGCGATACACGCCAGTATCATCCGCCGACTCATGCGCTTGCCTCGCCATCGGACATGTCATGAAGCGCCGCTTGCTGGCCCTCCCGAATTACACGTACCGCCCGCTCGATTTCACGGTCGATTTCATCGGCATCTAGCGCGCCGGTCGCGGCCGGGCTGCGCTCGCTATCCAGGCTATCCGCCACGCGCAGCAGTCGTACGCCGCGATACACCCAGACCTCGCGCTCTTCGCGATAGTCCGCCTCGGCAATCTTGCCCGTCTTAAAATCTTCGTCCAGATCTCGAATATTGGTCAGAACGCGCTCGTAGTAACTGTCGACGCGCTCGCGCTGCAACTGCAGGTTGGCATCCGCCGTC
This sequence comes from Anaerolineae bacterium, assembly GCA_022822305.1. Taxonomy (GTDB): domain Bacteria; phylum Chloroflexota; class Anaerolineae; order Aggregatilineales; family Phototrophicaceae; genus UBA6055. Next base: position 186,376 of record JAJEBY010000011.1, on the reverse strand, counting down.
AGTCGACCGGGGGCGAAACGGAATAATGGTCGCGCCACTACGACCGTCGCGATCAAGACCAGCGCCAACGTGATAATCAACCCGCCTATACTCATCGTCAGTCCGCCAGCAAATCCGCTATAGTCTCGCTCAAGTCATCAAAGCGCAGGGCGCCCAGGATGAAGCGCTTGATATTGCCTTGCTTGTCGATCAGGAAGCTCTCCGGAGGTCCCTCGACCCGATATAGATTGGCGATGAATTGACCGATATCTTCGCCGTTGGGATACGTCAGCGCGAATTCGTCGATGAAATCCAGCGCTTTCTGTCGCGAACTTTCCAGAATGTTGATACCCAGCACGACCAATCCCGCGTCTTTGTAGACCTCGTGCAGCGCCTGCAGATCGGGCGCTTCGTCACGACAGGGCGGGCACCAGCTCGCCCAGAAATTGATCAACACCACCCGACCCCGCAGTTCAGAGAGTCGCATCTCACCGCCGTCATATCGAGTCAACTGGAAATCGGGCGCTCCGCCGCTGGTCGGCTGGGTGGCGTTTTGCCGCGCCAGCTGCAATCCCAGGACACCCGCTACCGCCACAATGCCCAACAGCAACGCGAGATTGCCCCAACTGAAGCGCGGTCGCCGTCGCTCGGCGCCGGGCGTCTCCAGGAAATCCAGTTGATCAGCTTCGTTCATCGCTTCACGCGCAGCGACGCCGCTAGCGCCGCGCCAGCAAATCCTGTTCCAGTCGCCGCCGATAGTCGTCGTCGGATCTTTCGCCGGCGTTCACCGGATCGCTCTCGACTCGCAAGCGCTGATGCGATCCGAAACGCCGAAAGGTGTGTATGCCCAGTCCCAGCGCCAACACGACCGCCAGACTCGGAATCAGTATCGTCAGCCAGCGCAATACCGGATCCTGCGGCACACCCACCACCTGATCACCGAAGCGCCCCACGAAACTGTCAATGATCTCCGTCTCATCCCGTCCGGACGCCAGCTGCTGCCTGATTTCTTCTTTCCATTCCAGGCAAGCCGTGGTCTGGCATTCATCGAGCGGAATATTCTCACAGACCGGGCAATACAGCTTCTCGGCAATGGCAATCACCGCGTTATCGGAAACCACCGCGTCCTGCGCGCGCGCGCCCAACACCGCCGTCAGAAGAATCAGGCTCGCGGCTATCACGCGCCAAACCATCGGCCAGCGACTGAGATTTCTTCGTTGACGCGAACACAGTACTCTCCCCCCCACTGGATGGCTGAGGACAGGACAGGTTTTCATTGGGCTGGATATCGCCATAAGATCCGCGCTTCTTGACACTTTTTTCGGGCGACCCACCGTTTCGCCCCTACATTTTCCGCGTTATGCCGGGCGATTCGCCGGTCCGCCCTGGCAATTTACATCAAAAAAGAACCTGTAGGGGTCAGCCGGTGGCTGACCCGTTGCCCGTATACGCTCTTAAGCCAAATCTGTCCAGTCCCCAGTTCTGAATGGGGGAGGGATCCAAGAGGCGGGGGCTGTACACAAACCATCATGACTCCGCCACCTCCCGCTTTCGTGACCGCGCCGCCGGAACCACCTTAGGATAGGCTGCGATGACCGTACCGAGGATTAAGAGAATGCCGCCCCACCAGACTAGATTTATCAGCGGATTGATATAGATGCGGAAGGTCGCGCGCTCGACGCTGCCGCCGATCAGCAGCACATAAAAGTCGTTTTCCAGCGTGCTGTGCGCGCCGGCGATGGTCATGGGCATCTGCGGATAATCATCAATGCGCGGCCGCAACTGCGCGATCGGCTCGCCGTGACGCGACAGCGTGACCTCGGCGATATTCATCATCCGCCCATCCACCGCTTGCGCCCGAAAATAATTGTCGAAGCGCAAACTATAGTCGCGGACGACGACGGAATCACCGCGCGCAACGGTGTATTGCGCCTCGGTCTGGAATATCGTGCTGCCGATGACGCCGATGCCGATCACCGTCACGCCCAAATGCACCACGTAGCCGCCGTATCGCCGCTGATTGCGCCGGAAAAGCGCGGCCGTCGCGCCAAACCAGCCCTCGCCGCCGCCTCGCCGCCGCGCGCGCGCGCCGCGGAAAATCTCATAAATCGCCACGAACCCGGCGAATAGCGCCACGCCGTATCCCGCCAGGGCGACGATGACGCTCGTGCCGCTGACAACCAGCAGGGCGACGCAAAGCAGCGTCAGCGCCAGTGGCAGGGCGAGCGCCGATCCTAAGCGCCGCAGCGAGGTCGCGCCCCAAGCCGATAGCGGAGCGATGCCCATCAGCAGGTACATCGCGATGAAAAGCGGCACCGTATAGAATTCGAAGGTGGCGGGACCAATCGTGACTTCGACGCCCAGGAATAATTCCGAAACGATCGGCAGCCCGAAGCTGCCCCAAAATATCGCGGCGAACAGCGCGATGAAGATCACATTATTCAATACAAATAGCGATTCGCGACTGAGGATATTGGCGAATTGATGCTCGCCTTGCAATTCGCCGCGTCCTCGCCGCCACAGCAAAGCCGAGGCCGCGATCAGCGTCATGACCGACCAGAATGCCAGCATCGGGAAGCCGATCTCGCTGCGAGCGAAACTATGCACACTTTCGATCACGCCGCTGCGCGTGGCGAATGTGCCAAACATCACGGCTGAAAACGTCGCGATCACCAGCACCATATTCCAGGTCTTCAGCATGCCGCGCTTTTCCTGGATCATCACGCTGTGGATGAAAGCCGTGCCCACCAGCCAAGGCAAAAACGCGGCGTTCTCCACCGGATCCCAGCCCCAATAGCCGCCCCAGCCCAGTACGTCATAAGCCCAGCGGCCGCCCAGAATCAGTCCCAAACTCAGGAAGATCCAGGCGATCAGCGTCCAGCGCCGCGTCGCTCGTATCCAACCCGTCGACAAATCGCCCGATAGCAGCGCCGCCAGCGCGAAAGCGAAGGGAATGGTGAAACCCACGAATCCCAGATAGAGCATCGGCGGATGGATGATCATGCCGAAATGCCGCAGGAGCGGATTCAGTCCGGTCGCGGTATTGGCCAGCGATCCGGGTTCCGGCGCGACCGCTCCCGGTGGAATCAACGCCGTTTCCACCACTTGCTCCGCCTCGGGCAAGTCGGGAATGATCCACCAGCGCTCGAAGGGATTCTCCAGGAATAGCGACAATCCCAAGAAGAACGCCAGCGTAGCCATCATGGTCGCGATCGCGTAGGGCATCAGCCGCCGTTCACTGCGCCAATTCAGGCTAATCGCGCCGAAGATGAAGAGGCTCAGCAGCAGCGACCAAAACAGCAGCGAACCGCGCTGCGATCCCCACAGCGCCGTGAAGCGATACAGCGCCGGCGTCTGCGGATCCGTCACCGACCAGACATAGCTCATCTGATATTGCTCGCTCATCAACGCGGCGATCAGCGCGCCGACCGCCAGCAATAGCGCAGGAAAGGTCAAGAGCGCGGCGTCGCGCCCGCTATAGAGCAGGGCAGGGTTGCGCCTCACGCGGCTCGTGACCGCGGCTAAAGTGGCGTATACCGCCAGCGCAAAGGCCAGCGCGAGCGAGACTAATCCGATTTCCGCTAGCATTCTCTCACCGCAGCGTTTTCAAGTAAGCTATGATACATGCTGATATAGCGTGAGAAATCTCCAAAAGCCTGGACAACCTAGTAGGGGCGAGACGGCCGTTCGCCAGTCTTTGCCATTTGCAACCCATAGTTTTGTGGCATGACTTACGTGGAGCAACTGCTGTTTTCTTGTAGGTGTGCACAAATGCGTCCATTGCGCTTCCGAAGATCGGCCCCGCTACTCGCTCCCGGCGAGCGAATGTTCCGGGATCGCGCTCAAGCCTTCCGGGGAGGTCTCTTCAAATCGACTTGGGCACTTCAGCAGCAGCTCGCTGGCGTGAAAGATGCCGTCGGCTTCCAGGCTGCCGGTGAGAATCGCCTGCGCTTCATGCTGCAGCAAATCGGGCATCGCTTCATCTTCCACCACAATTTGCAGCCGCGCCGCCTCGGCGTCCGCGAGCGCGTCGCGCAGCGCGCTGGCCAAATCATCAAACTCGCCCGGTATGTTGACAATCTCGAAACGGATGATGGCATTCTCGCTGTCATAATCGATGGTTTCGCCATCCACCGCGCCCGATATGCGCACCGTCTTGCCGAGGTAGGCGCGGTCGCTGACCACATCATTCACTGTGATGAAATAGCGCGCGCCCTGCAGCGTGCCCGAAACCAGCAAGTACAGCACCGCCAGCAAGATCAAGACGCCGCCGACCAGGAACTTGTATCGTTCCGATCGCTTTGCCTTCTGCAAATTCTTGGGCTTTTCCCAGCTCAGGTCCGCCATATCCCCCGCAATCGATTCGTTCAGCGCCGAGAAACTCACGCTGCAATCATTATAGGCGATTTGTGATTTTTGTCACTATCTTGCTCCGCGGCGCGGCCATGCTTGATGGCGGCGTCTACGCTGAACCTGGTCTTGAACTAACTTGAAATGTACGCAACGGCGCTCGTTCAGCCCAACAATTCCGAGTGAATTGCGCAGACCCATAAACGGGAAATCGTGTAGGGGCGACTCTGTGAGTCGCCCATCGTCTCCAGCCACTCTAGTCATTTTGGAAACACAACAGCCTAGCCCTCGCCCGGCGGCAGCATCGCCAGCAAGCCCATCAATCCAGCGTTGCAGAACAGCAACGGCGCCAGCAGCGGCGAGCCACGCAGAAAGCGCTCAACAATCACTTGACCAGAGGTCGTCAAACTCGATTCCGCATGCAATACAAATCCGATCACGCCGACGATTATCAGCAGCAGCATCGCCGTCGCATGCACCGTCAAATCGGCGCTGGTGGGCTTCTCAATGATGCCGATGAAGACCGAGGTCGCGAAAGCGAACAGCCCCGCCGCCACCGGCAGCCACACCCAGGCGCTGTCGAAACTGAAACGCGCGTGGTCCAGCACGCTGCTGATCAGGGTCGCCAGCACGAATAACGCCACGATCAACATATAAGCGCGGGTCTTGCTGTAGGGCATCTGCACCGCGCGCCCGCTCGTGAGCCGCAAGCGTCCGCTATCCGCCGGGCTTTCGATCCAGGCGGCGCTGATGCCGAGCACGCTGATCAAAATGAAAAACAGCGGTCCGATCACCGGCGGCGCCCAAATCAATGCGCTTACCGCTTCCAGGCTGAACAAGCCGTTTTCCAATAGCACCGTGCGGTTCAGGTGAAAATATGCGCCCAGCAGCCCAACCGCCAAGCTGCCGATAAACACCAGATTGGCCAGCGCTGTGCCCAGCGGTCGATTGCGCCGCGCGATCAACCCGGCCAAGAGCAGCGCCGCCGTCGCCGCCAGCCCAAATATGATCGGTATCCATTCCGCCGCTTTGATGCCGCCGGAAATGCTGTGCGCCAGGTAAATGTCCACCGCGATGAACAGCTGGTTGAAGGCTGCCAGCAAGAGAAAAAGTTGATCGCGGCTGAGCGGCAAGCGCGATTCGCGCCAACGTGGAAACACCAGCGCCAGATAGGACATCGCTAGCCCTCGCTCGCTTCATCGGCGCTCAATCCCGCGTCTTCCAGAAGCTCGGCCACGATATGCTCCAACTCGGCCTGATCGCGCAGGATCTCATAAGCGCCATGCCACTGCGTATAATCCGGGCCGCCCATCCAGGCGCCGAATTTGGCCGTGCGTCCCCAGTGATGCCACAAATCAAAATGGATGAAGTCTATCGGCTGGTCAAATGGTTCGTCGGTGAGCAGCCCGGCTTCCCGCGCCGGCGCGATGGTATCGTTGCTCAATTGTACGCGCCGATTGATCTCTACGGTCAGCGCATCGGCATCGACGTAGAAGGCATCGACGAAGCTGTCCGTATGGCATTCGCTGCAGACCGATTGCATGCGCACCATGTTGTCTTGCCAGGCCGGCCGTCGCGTGCTCTGCGGCGCGAACAGATACCAGGTCAATCGATCGCCCACATCATGCGTAGTGCCCGTCCCTCCAAAGCCGCTGATATGACAAGTGGCGCAGGTCGGCGCCGGGAAATCCTGCACGGACAAGGTGCCCGGCTCCGCTTCCCAATGCCAGTCATCGCCACCGGTCAGATAGGCGATGCCGTGATAAGACTCGATATAAATCTCGTATTGAGGATGATCCGGACCGATGTGACAGTGATTGCAGGTTTCCGGCTTGCGCGCTTGTTCCAGGCTGAATTCATGCCGCAAGTGACAAGACTGACACTGCCCGACCGAGCCATCAGCCGCCGGCGCGCCGATATCGTGACAGCCGGCGCAGGCGAATCTGGTAATCGCCGGTCCCTCAATTTCAAACAGCGCGTTGCGCATCCGGTCCGGATTGAAGCTGCCTTCCGGAATCGATTCGTAGAGCGCCAGATGCGCCTCGCTCAATCCCTCCGCGCCCCACATCGCGACATAAGCCGGCAGTCCGTGACGGCTTTGATTGAATTGCGCCGCTTCGTTGTCGTGGCAGGTCGCGCATTTGGCGGTGGTGGGAACGGTCAACACGAAACTGCCGTGATGCGCTTTCGCGCCCGGATAACCGTCTTCCACCTCGTGACAATCTTGGCAACTCACATTCGCGGCCGCCATGGTGCTGCGGCTGTATTGCTCAATAATGCCCGGCGTGCTGTTCTGGTGACAGGCGACGCATCGATTGCTGGCATCCCATACCACCTGCGCCCTTTCGCCCGGCTCGGCGGTAATGCTCTTTCCGATGGCGGAAATGATGAATGCTAGCGCCGGCACGATGATCACGACCAATATGGCAAGTATCACCAATCGCGACGAAGCCAATATACCCGATGACTGCTGACTTTCTGTCACGGTTCATCTCCTCCAGCTACATGATGATTGGGATTTCCTCGTTTGCGCCTATCATAAAATACCTGTACGTTCATCGGTCAAGCAGATTCGTCATTTTTCACAAATCGCGACTGATATCAATCCAATTTGACAGCTGGGCAAAACAAAAGACGCCCGCCGATTTTCTCCCCGCGGACGCCGCAACCCTGTATCTATTCTCGCTCGAAGCTAGTCTTCGTCTTCGGGCGTCGATTGACTCCAGCGGATGACAAATACGCCGACGATGCCGGCGATACCCAAAAACATCACAAGCATCGCCAAGCCGGCCGGAGACGATGAAGCCGAGTTTTCCTGCGCCAGGGCGGGCAGCGCCGGTATCGCCAATGCCATGAACGCGAGCGCTACGGATATCAAGTTTCTGGTCGCCGAGTTTTTCATCATATTCTCCCTCTCATTGGTTCTGCGATGGGAAGCGCGCCGCGAGCCGCCTAACCACCCTGCAGTTTCGCGATGTCGTATACCGTGAATGCTATCAACAGCGTCAGCGCCGCGCAGGCCACAACCAGATAGGGCCAGCGATGCTTGTAACCGATCGTCCAGAAGCGGCGCAAACTGAAGAATATCGATACCATCGCAATCAGATTGATCAGCAGCAGTATCGGGATCGTCGCCTCCGCCGCGACGCCAACTATCGGCAGCAGAAAGGGCAGCAGGGCATATTGCGCGATGCAGCGCGCGCCGGAAAAAAGCAGCGAAAGCGTCAGCGCGTTTTCGGCCTGTCGCGTTTGCGAAGACACCATGTCGGCGCTCATCGGCGCCTGGCGCTCGCTGATGAAAAGCAAACGGCCCATGAAGCTGTCCGCCCGCTCAACACTCATGCCCATCGCGCCTCGCCAAACTAATCTCGTCGATTGAATGCTGCACCCAGTCTAGCATCATACCTGTGACGATTCCACAGCGTTTCAGCCTGATTGGGCAGACTTGCTGTTGGCAATTCGTTGAAGACCGCGCATGGCTTGTCCGCTACAGAGTTCCTTCGCGTGTGCCCTTAGTCTACGCCCCTCAATCCCCCCATTTCAATGGGGGGAAGCTCGCCACGTTCTATATCAGCCGGTGTTTTCGACCGCTTAAATGTCCGCTTAAATGTCCGTAGCCGATGATTAAAGACGAGCCCGCACAGCCTAAGCTCTCCCTCTCCTTAGTAATGGGGAGGGGGCTGGGGGGTGGGGTAGGAAAGCGCGCGAGCTTGACGGAGTTGCGGACCAGCCGGGTAGAGGCGACCTATCAGATAGCCCGCGACCTCAAATGGTTCAATCCAACAACTGGTCCTGGCTCTCAAGGAACGCCACCAAATCCGCCAATTGCTCCAGCGTCAACTGACTTCCGTAGAATTCCGGCATCAGCGCGCCATAATCCGGCGGCAAGTAAGTCGACGGCGTGACTATGCTCTCAACCAGGTAGCGAGAAACTGTGTAATCAGTGAATTGCGGCAGCTGAAGCCGGATATCATTGACCCGCGTCCAGGTTCCGGCCGTCAGCGGCGCCACCGCCTCGCTCTCATGACAGCCCGAACAACCCAGCGTCACTCCGCCCAGCGCCGGCTCCAGACCGTTGTAGAGCAGCTGACCATTCAGTGGATCGCCGCGCTCATCATCCAGTTCGAGCATGATCTCCGCGACATCATCGCCCACCGATTGCGCCGCGATCAGATCTTCCAGCGACACCCATTCCAGGGTCTGATTCAGCATCACCGTCGTTTCCGCGATATTCGGCTCGTATCCGCAGCGCAGCGCCATTGATTGGTACAGCGCCCCCAGCCGAAAAAGATTCGCCAGCGCCTGTTCATAATCGGCCGCGAAGTCGGCTGTCAGGAAACCAGCCAGCGTTTCGCGCTGATTCGCCAGGTCGTCGCCCGTACAGCCCTCAACGACCTCATCCTGCGCCATCCCAACACCCAGCAGGAGCAATACCAGCAGCGGCAGCCAAACTCGAAACACCCTCATTTCGGCCTCTCCCGATAAACGAAAAAGCCCCCGTAAACGAGGGCCCAATGAATTACATCATCTGTCGCTATTCTTGTGTCTTCAGGAATGCGATGATATCCGCCAGCTGCTGTGAGGTCATTCGCGTGCCAAAGTCGGCGGGCATCAGACCCGAATTGTAGCCATCGACCACATAAGCGCCTGGATTCACGATGCTCTCGACCACGTATTGCTCCGCGCTGTAACCGGCGAATTGCGGTTCAGACAGCCGCTCGGTCAAGACGCGCGTCCAGGTGCCGACCGTGTCCGGCGCTGAAGCCCCATTGCGATGGCAATCCGTGCAGCCGAACTTGGCATCGTACAGTGACTCGCCGCTGACCGCGCTGCCTTCGATTGCTTCGGCCTGCAACGTTTCCAGGATCCTTAGCGGATTATCGCCGACTGGCGGCGGCGGCGGTTCGCTCGGCAAGGACCCATCGGACCAAGGCTTGCCATATTGCTGCACGGCCATGAAGTCCTCGCTGGTCCAGGCGCTGCCCTTGTCCCAATTCAAGATGTAGGCCGCCAAATCCTCGATCTGATCATGACGCAGGGGACCGCCGGCCGTCTGCGACCAGGCGATCATTCCCTCGCTGTTCAACCAGACATTGTCGCTGCCCGGGCGGCCGTGAATCAACGTGGTCACAATGTAGCCGTGCAAGTCGCCCGCCCAGCCCACTTGCGCCAGGCGTGTGCCATTGGTATTGAAGAACACCTCGACTTCATTGATGGCGGTCGTCGCTTCGATATCGGTCACGTTTTCCCACTGCGGGAAGAGTCCATTCTCAACCGCCGCGCTCAACTGGTTCAGCGTTTCAGCGCGCGCGGCTACGGATTCGGCGACAATTGCGTCCTGCTCCTCGATCATCACCTCGAGTTCGTCGATGCGCGCGAATATCTCGCTTTGACGTTCCTCGCTCGGCGGATTCTCGCTATCCGTTAGTTCCGACAGCAAGGCTTCCATCTCATCGTTGAACCGCACCAAAGCGCGTGAAGCGTTGGTGATGGCCGCGGTGAACTCACCCACTGGGTCGTAACCGAACAAATGCGGGTTATTCAAACCCGGCGCGCGATCGCCCTGACCGAATCCTTCTTCGCCGTGACATTCCGCGCACAAAGAAGCGAATAGCTCGGCGCCGCGCTCAATCGAGCGGCCCGTGTGTTGCACCACGAAAGACTGCATCCGGGCTTCTTCGTTGATAGCGACCCATCCGATGAGAATCATGATGGCGACGAACATCACAATGCCTGACAGGATCTTGCCATCGATTGATTTACCTAGCATGCGCAGTCCCTATGTCTCGTCATGTGAATCGCAAGTATGCCTGGATATCCGGAATCGTTGCCGACAGGCCGACCTAGTCGAAATACGCGGAAGCCTCGTGAATGAAGAGGTGATCGCTAAAGATCCGCCGCAACGGCTTGGGATTGCCGTCTTCGTCCAGCACCGTCACTTCTTCGAATACTGCTTCGCCAAATTCGTCCAAAACCGGTTCACCGTCGCTATCCACTGCCGCAACCAACTCAGTTTCATAGACAAAGAGTGGATTGCCATCTTCATCCAGCTGCACATCGCCGCCTTCAATGACGACGCTGTCCCAGCTCACCACCCAATCCAGCCGCTTCAAGCCGCGCTGATTGTCCGTGATGACCAGCGAGCCCCAGACATTTGGCAGCTCTTCCGGCGCCTCGTCCAGATGATGCGCGAACTCCTCCATCACCCGCATCAACACCGGCGCTTCTTCGACCGGAATCGTGCGGAAGCGCAGCGGAAGCTGGTTCGCGCTCAGTTTCTGCAGCTTTAACTCGTCGATCAACTGCGCGAATTGGCGGTTCTCACTGGTCTCGGCATTGAACTCGGCGATGACATCCGTCGCCGACATGCCCTCCGGCCCATGGAACTGCGCCGTGGTATAAGCGCCGACGATCATCTGCGAGAAAGGTATCGTCCGGCCCACGCCCACCTTGCTATGCGCCGGCTCAAACGTCAGCTCGTGAACGATCTCCGTTTCCGCCGAAGTCTTGACCGCGAATTTCGCCAATCCCATATAACTTAAAACCGTCGTCAGCGATACCAGCAGCGCAGCGATCGTCAGCATGAAACGGCGATGCGCGAAGCGCCGGCTCGGCGTCACATCCAAATACGGCAGCAGCGCCAGCCCGCCCAGCGCGACCGTCGGAAAGGCGACGCCCCAAATGAACTTGTCACCCAGCTTCAGCGCGCCTTGAATCCATAAGAAATACCAGGGCGCCGTCGTGCCCAGTGGCGTCACTTGCGGATCGGCGTGATTCTCCAGCGGCGCATGATAGAACCAGATGCAAAGCACGGTGATGACAAATGTCGTCACGCCCAGCCACATCATTTCGCTGGTCAACATGTCGGGGATGAAGTAAACGCGCTTGTCCAAAGGCACGCGCTTGGCGCTGTCCTCGCCGATATTCTCTTTCTGCGGCGGCAAGCTGTGGCCGTAAATCACCACCTTGTAATAGTGCACGCCGAAGAACACAAACAGCAGCGCCGGCAATGCCAACACGTGCAGCAGATAAAATCGCAGCAATCCATTCGCGCCCAGCTCCGGCGCGCCACGCAGCAGCAAGTTGACCTGATCGCCAACCACCGGCGTCGCTTCCGCCATCGATGCGCCGATCGTCACCGCCCACAGCGACAACTGATCCCAGGGCAGCAGATATCCCGAAAAACTCAAAAATCCGGTAATGACCAACAATAGCAAACCGGTGAACCAGGTGAACTGACGCGGCTTCTTGTAGCTCCCCGTGATCCACGTTCGCATCATATGCATTGCCACCACCGCCACCATGAACTCGGCGCCCAGACGGTGCATATCGCGCATCAGCTGACCCAGCGGCACGTTGCTCAATATCGTCAGCATATCGCCATAAGCGATCTCCGGCGACGGCGTATACCACAGCATCAACAATATGCCGGTGATCGTCTCGAAGAATACAAAATACGACGACAGCCAACCCAATCGAAAAGAGGGATACATGCCCGTCACATCGCGATTGAAATAAGACGGCCGCATGTGCAGCCAAAAACCATCGGCGTGCGGAGTCAAGCGCGGATTAGGCCGGCGGCTGGCCGTCTCGCCCCGCAGCGCCTCGCGCACGTCTTGTATGTTCATGCCCGCGGTCAGGCGCTCGACCGAATCGTCTATGCCCTCAAAAACCGCTTTCTTGAAGCCCTTTTCCTTGACATCATCGAGGAATGACGGGAAGGGGAGTATGGACATGGCAACTCCTGATTATGTAACGACCCCGCTCGTATACAATGCGCGCTTGCTATCGTGAGCGCGGCTGATATCTTCGACGCCCCGTTGCGGCGCCCCGCATTATGCGCTAACTAGCAATCTGCCGCATCAATGCAGCGCCCCAGTGATGCGCGCGCCGGTGTTAATCTGTATGCTCGTGATCTGACGATTGGGATCAAGCGGAATCGGCCCGCCATCCGGCGGCGTCTCCAGCACAGTGCCATCGGCGTAGGTGATGGTGGCGATGAAGCGATCCAGATTGCGCGGCGCCGGACCCTCGATCCAGTTGCCGTTGAGCTGAAACTTCGAACCATGACAGGGACATTCGAAGCGGAAGTTGGTCGGCACCCACTTGGGCAGGCAGCCCAGATGCGTGCACACCTGATACAGCGCCCGAAAACCTTCGTTCGTCATGGAAACATGGAAACGCCCGGACGAGACCGTCACCGGCGGCGCCCCCGCACTCGGCAGCTCCTCCGGATCAAAGGCGAAGGTGCCGCCGAATTCGCCTTCCTTGAAGCGCGGGAACGCGAACCAGATCAGCCCGGCCGAGGCTTGCCCGGTCAGCAGCGCGATCGACGCGCCCCAAATGTAGTAAAGGAACTCGCGCCGGCTGGGCGCCGCCACCTGAATGCTCGGCGCGGCGGCCGGACGCGCGGCTACGCTGCTGAGGGCGCTGGGTCTTGCGGATTCTGCAGTTGCCATACCTCTCGTCGTCCTTCCCGTACCAAGGGACTGCATCGCGTACAAGCCGCGATTTCGCCTGCCGATTTCAGCCGTTTTTGACGTTAGTTAAATATATCACAAACGCTTCGCGGCTTACAAGTAAAAAGTTTTCGGGATTCTATCACCCGCCGCGCTCAGCCGGAAACCGTAGGGGCGACCTATCAGGTCGCCCGCAAGGTGCTTGCAGAATTCCGTCGTGTAGGTGGAGTAGGGACTAAATTGACAGGCCGAGTTCTTGGACGTATGGCGATGGAACAGCGCCCTTGCGCATTAGCATGATGACCTGCTCCTTGGCACGAGTGAAGGCGACGTAAAACACGCGCCGTTCGGCTTCAAGTTGCTGTTGGGAACGAGCATTTCTGTTTGGCCAGATTCCGTCTTCAACATCAAGCAAGACTACATTGTCGAATTCTTTGCCTTTTGCGCGAAGTGCCGTCATTAGATGAATTGGCTGCTTGGACAAGTCTGCGCCAGCTATGTCGTCTTCGAAAGGTGGAGTGTAGACCAAGGTATCTTTGGCTGCTTCGATATCGTCCACAAAGGAAACAAAGTCGTCTTCGTATTGGCGCGCATATTCAGCCAAATGCAAGAATGGTGGATCGACATAGAATATATCCTCTTCGCCTTTGCCGAAGTCGAACTGGAAACCTTCAAAACTTGCGCTTAGAGAGAGTAAGGCATCGGTTACGGATTTAGCGTCTATGAACTGCAGAATTGCGTCTGCCATCTCTAGGCTGGTTTCACCTCCTTCGTTCTTGCCCTTTAGCTCTCCGCGATAGTCTGCCAATGCGTCAACACCCTCACTTATCGTGCGAGGTCGGTAGGATTGCAGAAAACTCCTAAGCGCAAGTTTGGTTTTCTTGTTAAGAGGATATCGTTTGACGTAGTCGCAAAAGAAAATAATATCGTTCAAGACGTTAGATGTACTACGTCGCCGGACTGCATCCTCCTTTACGGTCAGTAGACGAATTAGGCGCTCGAAAGTTTCGCTCAAAAATACCTGCAGATCCTCGGCGGCGCAAAACGGGATGTCCTTTGACGCAAAGAAGACCTGATAGGGGATGATTTGGCTTCGTTTTCTGCTAATAAGCGCTAGGTGGCTTGGGCTTTTGCCCAACGAAATGGATGTAGTCAAGAGCTCGTTAACATAATCAAGCGCGTCGGCAAGCGTTTCAAGGTCAAGAATGTCGATCTGCGCGGAATTCGAATCGAACGCACTTATCTGTTTTGGAACACGCCGGTCGTTATGCTTGATTAACATTTGTGATCGCTCAACTATGTTTGCTGGGGAACGGTAATTTGTGGCCAATGGATGGGTTACAAATCGCTTTTCAAAATAATCGTCCGGCTTCAGAATGTACTCTGGTGTAGCGCCGCGCCACTCAAAAATCGCTTGATCATCATCGCCGGCAATGGTCAGTGTTGAGCGCCTGCGATTTACAATGGCCCGCACCAAGGCCAAATCAAGCGGATTAATGTCCTGAAATTCGTCAACGAATACGTGGTCATAAGCCGCTGCACCAGACAGAAAACTTCCATTGTCTACGTTTGACTGCTCGTCCTGGAATGCAAAGTACTTCTGGTCTTCTAAAGTAAATGTCGCCTCATCAATGAGGCGGGCAGTAGCATCAATCCAGAATCGGTAAAATGATTCATAGAACTCATCTGCATTTGTCGATGAGTCACTGAGCACTTCAAACCTGACGAGTTTGTCAATCTGCTCCTGCAATCGCCAAGCGAGGCCTTGGTCTTCGAGTTTTGTCCAATGACGCAAGAAATCTCCATTTGTTGCATGCCTCACATGGTCGAAACCGAGTGACTTCAACGAATCAATCATGTCCATGAGATTTCGAGGGGCGTTTGCGCGTTTCCATCGGTTACCGTTCTTAATCGCGCCCAACACTTGCTCGTGATTTCGCCAGACCGGCTGCAACTGATTATTCATTGTGAAATGAAAGTCTGACCTGGATGTAATCAGCCTTGGATTATGGGCTGCGTTTCTGATTCTTCTATAGCCCCAAGAATTCAGCGTCGTGATTTCGGTATTGTCTCGGATCCGGGCAAACTCAGGGTCCTCGTTTACCCTAGCTCGCAACTCGTCACGTGCCGCTCGCGTAAAGGTAACGTTCAAGAATCGCTGCTTACTTGACGAGTTCTCAACCAGATATTTGCACCGATGCAGCAGACTCAGAGTCTTCCCACATCCGGCTGGAGCCAACAATCGAATGTTCTGGTCGCTCGACGCTTCAATGAATGCTCGTTGCGAATCATCTAGCCGTACCATCAGACACTCCCTAAGCTTTAGCAGCCAATTCGATACTTTACCGCATTTCGTAATGAATCGCAATTATAGATGCCTTGAGACTTTTGCGGTAGTTGTTGACCGTACGCCTGGCCTTTCTCCGTGCCCTCCGCGCCTCAATGGCAAAAAAAAGCCCCCTCTCCATCGCAATGGGGACGGGGTTTGGGGCAGGGGTTGACCTCACATCCCATGCGCCTTGTACACAATCCCGTTCGCCTCCTGCAGCTCCCGAATATAGCGAACGATCAACGCCACTTCCTCGCGCGATACCTGCGGCTGCGCCGGCATGTCGCCGTAGGGCCAGTGATGCTGCCGCACGCCGATCGCCGCCGCCAGATAAAACGACTCGTCCGAATGATGACCCGGATTGTAGATGTCATGAATCAGCGGCGGTCCCTGATCCGTGCCCGACGCGTTCTCGCCGTGACAGGTCTGGCAATTGAGCTTGAAATAGGCTCTGCCTTTCTTGGCTTCCAGCGACAAGCTGGGGGAGTCGACGCTCACGGTTTCTGCCGCACCGCTTTCACGCATTTGCAAGCCAATCGCCACGGCTGCCACAATGCCCAGCGCGATCAATCCCAAGCCATACAGCAAATACTTCTGCTGCCGTTTCTTCGCGGCGGGTGACTGTCGTTTCTTCATCGTCTTGCCTCGCTTCAGAAAAGCACATCTGAGTCTCATGCCTGCGCGTAAGTGGACAGAAACAATCTTACACATTTGTTGCCCGCCTACGCTTTCAATTACAACTATACACGTTGTCCGCGCTCAACATATCGACAAGTTAGCAAACCGCCATCCGCATCCATCGCGATTAAGCCCCCTCTCCATTGCGATGGGGAGGGGGTTTGGGGGCGGGGTTGCTTGCCCTCAGGCCCGTCTGTGGCGAAAAAGCCCCTGTCCCCTCGTGGGAGATGGGTTTGGGGTGAGGGTGCCTCCCGCGACCATCCACTCGCCACCTGCGCCCTCGGTGGTTCAATCCCCCGCGCAATCTTCAGCGCGCGCGATTAAGCCCCCTCTCCATTGCGGTGGGGAGGGGGTTTGGGGGTGGGGTAGACCTCTGTGGTCTCGGTGGTTAAATCCCGCCCCCTGTGGTTAAATCACCCCATGACTACTCGCATCATCCAACACGGCAACCTGACCTGGTTCGACCTCGTCCAGCCCAGCGCGGCGGACGTCGATGCCCTGCGCGCCCGCTTCCCCTACATCCACCCGCTCAACTTCGAAGACATCCGCAGCCCCATCGAACGTCCCAAGCTCGATCAAGACGACGACTACATCTTCGTCGTGCTGCATTTCCCGCTATGGGACGCCCGCCACGAAATCTCCCGCGCCAGCGAAGTCGATTTCATCGTCGGTCGCGACTACGTCGTCACCGTGCGGAACGGCACGCTCAAGCCCCTGGTCCAGCTCTCGGACCGCTGCCAAGCGGACGAAGCGGCGCGCGAGAGCCTGCTTGGCCACGGCGCCAACCACCTTTTCCATACCCTGGTCGATCAGCTGGTGGATTATGTCTTTCCCATGCTCGGCAAGGTCGATGCCCGCGTTCACGCCATCGAAGACAAGCTCTTCGAATCCAACGCCAAGCGCGTCATCCAGGAGATCGCCCTGCTGCGCCGCGATATCATCTCTCTGCGTCGAATCATCCGCCAGCAGATCCCCATCGTCCAGCAGCTGGAAACCTGCGATCATCCCATCCTGCACGAACACATGGAGGAGTACTTTGGCGATATCGTCGATCACCTATTCAAGCTGCGCGATATCGTCGACGAAAACTACGAGATCATCAACAGCTTCGCCGATACCGCCGATACGCTGGCCGGCTATCGCATCAACGAGGTCATGCGCATCCTCACCGTCATCTCGGTCATCATGCTGCCGCTTACGCTCATCTCCAGCATCTATGGCATGAATATCGAGCTGCCCTTCGCCGATGACCCCCATGCCTTTGCCATCACCGCCCTAATCATGCTGCTCATCGTCATTCTCATGCTGGCATATTTCCGAGGACGAAACTGGCTATGAGACAACCGCAGCTCCCGCCGCCGATCATTGTTGCCACTCAGTCTGACCTGCTGGAACTGGCTGCGGTCTTGGCGGATCAGCCGCGCATCGCCTGCGATACCGAATCCAACAGCCTGCACGCCTATCGCGGCCGCACCTGCCTGATCCAGTTTTCCACGCCCGCCGCCGATTATCTGATCGATCCGCTTAGCCTCGACGACATCAGCGCTTTGGCTGCCGTCTTCGCCAATCCCGCTGTCGAGAAAGTCTTCCACGCCGCCGAATACGATTTGATCTGTCTCAAGCGCGATTTCGACTTCGACATCCATCCCATCTTCGATACCATGGCTGCGGCGCGCGTCTGTGGCTACGAGCGCATCGGCTTGAGCAACATGCTCGGCGACTTGCTCGGCATCAAGCACAGCAAGCGCCATCAAACCGCCGATTGGGCGGGGCGCCCGCTGACAGATAGCCAATTGCGCTACGCCCAGACCGATACCCACTTCCTGCTGCGCCTGCGAGAGTTGCTTCACGCCGAGTTGGAGCGTGCCGGACGCCTGGAAGAAGCGCGCGAATACTTCGCCGATTTCGCCGATTTTGATCTGAAGGAAGAGACGTTTGACCCGGAAGGTTTCTGGGCCCTGTTCCGCCCCGATAGCCTGAATCCGCCACAAATGGCGATCCTGCGCGAGCTTTATATTCTGCGCGACGAGTTGGCGAGAGAAAACGATTCGCCCTCGCACATGCTGATCTCCAACAAGGCGCTCTTGACCCTGGCCAGATCCGCGCCTACCCAGCACAAGCAGCTATTCGGGATTTCCGGATTGCCTGCCTGGCTGGCGCGTCGAAACGGCCGCGACATCATCGAAGCCATCGCTCACGGCTCCGGCAGCCGCCCGCCGTCCGACCGGCCGCGGCAGAAGCCAATCCCGCAAGCTATCGTCGATCGCTACACAGCGCTGCATACCTGGCGCAAGCGAGTTGCTGTGGACCGCGGCGTCGAATCCGATGTCATCATCAGTCGAGGCGCGCTCTGGGCCATCGCTCATCGCAATCCCGCCAGCGTAGACGACCTGTGCGCCATCCGCGGTCTCGGTCCCTGGCGCCGCAGAACTTACGGCCCCGATCTGGTTGCTATCGTCAATGACCAGCCGCTCGGCGGCAGCGAATAGGACGGCCGCGGTCACACAAAATAACAAACTCGCTCCTTGCGTGAGTAAGGAGGTTTATGAGAAAAGGGAGACTGATCGGCGCCATGTCCCGCCATGCCCGCCTGCCGCTCTGGGATGACCAGACGCCCGAAGAAAAGCTGGATACCCTGCGGGGGCTACTGCTCGATCTCTATCGCTATCAACTTGACGATGCGCTGTCGGCAATTCTGCGCCTGCTGGACGCGCATCGGCCCGCCGACGCGAAAGAAGCGCGAGATATCGAGCTGATCAAACGACTGATGGCCGAACATCCCAACATCATCAGCCAGAATTGCGAGGTCGGGCATATCACCGCCTCGGCGCTCGTTGTCGACATGGAATCCGGGCGCGTTCTGCTGCATTTTCACAAGCGGCTGAAACGCTGGCTGCAAGTCGGCGGTCATGCCGAATTTGAAACCGACTTCGCCCAAGTCGCGCTGCGCGAAGCCCGTGAAGAAACCGGCTTGACCGATCTGTCGTTTTATCCGCCTTCGAGAGACGCTGCGCCAATCGACTACGATGTGCACGCCATCCCGCAGCACGGCGATACGCTAGCACATCTGCACCTCGATTTCCGCTACCTGCTCGTGACGCGGAAAGGCGCTGACCTGGCGCCGGCGGCCGGCGAATCGACGCGTTTCCGCTGGCTGCGCTTTGAGGACGCGTTAGCATCCGGAGACGAAATCGACGATTCGCTCAAACGACTCCTGCGCAAGGCGAGGGCGGTGTTCGAAGAATCACCCTTGAAGGCCTGAGATCAAATGGCATTTCTCCAAGCGCAACGAGGCGCAAGAATACCGGCCAATTCGTATTGACAATTCCTTCAAATGCGCTACAGTAGGGACAAGAGAATCTCGCTTTATTTGAAGATCTCTGCGCCAGTGAGGAACGTCGTGCCTTGTCGTCGTCCCGGCGATGGCACGACGAGTTCTCAATTCTCCCACAATTTGCACCCCGTTTGAACAAAGATTCGCAAGCGCTCGACATCGTACATAGTCCGCGTCGTTTTGCCGCGCCGCTCCGCCCTTGTTATCCTAGTGTGCCTAACGTCTCATGTTCGAAAGGCAGACGCGAGATGTCAGCGAGCCGCACCGATCAACTGCGCGCTATCCGAGATGAAATCGTTGGGCTGGTCCAATCTCCGCTTTACCAATACCGTACGCAGAACGGCTATTTCCCAGTCATTGGTCAGGGCGATCACTATGCCAATATCATGTTCATCGGCGAAGCGCCCGGCAAGAATGAAGCCGAAACCGGGCTGCCATTCTGTGGCGCTTCGGGCCGCGTACTCGACGAGCTGCTCGCCTCCATCAACCTCGACCGCCAGCAGGTCTATGTGACTAACATCGTCAAGGATCGCCCGCCCAACAATCGAGATCCCCAGAAGGCCGAAATCGAGCTCTACGCGCCCTTCCTCGAAAGGCAAATCGACATCATCCAACCCAACGTCATCGCCACCCTGGGCCGATTCTCGATGGAATTTGTCCTGCGGCGCTTCGGTTCCGCGCGCGCCAACCAGCGCATCAGCCAGTTGCACGGCACTGTCATTGACGTCAGCACCAGCTACGGCAAGGCATCGGTGGTGCCGCTTTATCATCCCGCTGCCGCCCTCTACAACGCCAGCCAGCGCTCAACGTTGGAGCACGACTTCCAAGCGCTGATACCGTTTATTTCCGATGACAAACCGAGTACAATGAAACTGCTATAATCGCAGCTTGGACCAGGAGCGTTGACACAATGGCCGTCGAACAGCAGTACATCACCGCCGACAAGTTTCTCGATTTGATGCATTTGCCGGAATATGCCGACCGCGTCGTCGAACTTGTCGAAGGAGTGATTGTCGATATGCCTCTTCCAAATCCTGTGCACGCAGCAATCCTTGCTAAATTGTCGTCGAGAATCACTGTATTTGCGGACGAAAGCAATATCGGCGAGACGCTAGCCGGCGATGTGCCATTTGTCCTCAAACGCAGTCCTCAAGGGCGAGATACCTTGCGAGGCGTGGACATCGCTTTCATCACTCGTGAAAGGATGCCGAAGCCAATGCCGAACCGGCCGTTTGAGATTGCCCCTGATCTGGCAATTGAGATCGTCTCGCCGAGCAATAAGGCAATTGATATCGAGAACAAAATCCAGCAACTGCTTGAAGCGGGAACCAAGCTAATCTGGATCGTCTACCCGGATTTGCGATCGATCTCTGTGCGTACTCAAGACGGCGCGACCAGCCTCAAAGAAGACGACAACTTGACAGGCGGAGAAATTCTGCCCGGATTCGAGATCCCGGTCGCCGACATCTTTCCCGACTGACTTCCGCGCTAGCGAAAGATCCTCACTTCAATTTCTCCCACATACGATGTCTGACGTTGACGCCCTCGCGCAGACCATCTGGGACTATATGCGGGTCGACCACGAATTGCGCCCGACCGAGTGCATCTTCGCGCTGGGCAGTCACGATATCAGCGTCGCCGACTATGCAATCACGCTATACAAGCAGGGATACGCGCCCTGGCTGATGTTTTCCGGCGGCGTCATCCACAGGAATGCCGAACTTGGCGTCACCTGGGACCAAACAGAAGCCGAGCTTTTCGCCGGGCGCGCCGCCCAACATGGTGTAACCGTAGACCGAGTCTTGATCGAGAACCGCGCGACGAACACGGGCGAGAACTTTAGGTTTGCGCGCCAGCTACTGGACGACATGCAACTTAAGTTCGAATCATTCATCCTGCTGCAGAAGCCCTATATGGAGCGTCGCGTGATGGCGACTGCGCTGCAACTGTGGCCGGATGTTGATTTCATCGTCGCTTCGCCACCGATCAGCTGCCGCGACTATCTCAATGGCGACCTGCCCAAGGATGCCGTGATCCAGCATATCGTCGGCGATTTCCATCGCGTCAAGATATATGGCGAAAACGGCTTTCAAGCCCCGCAGGTTATCCCGGAAGATGTCTGGTCCGCTTTTGAAGCGCTTTGCGCGCTGGGTTATGACCAGCGGCTGGTTGATGTCTAGCTCTCAACGCAAGGGATGCGAATGGCTTGGCGCCGGCACATCATCCGGTATCGGACACGTATACGGCGACGCCTCCAACGCGGCTTGGAACTCCGCCTGCGCCCGCTCGAGTTTCTCCGGCGACCTCACGAGTTCAGCAGCCGCAAGCGCCATCACTTTGGCGGCGTACATCATGCCCTTATGCCCGATCGACGTGCGACCCGTAGCCACCACCCCCCAACTATGTCCGGCCGCGCGCGTGGCCCAAGTCGCCGTTTGCAGCATGCTGCAAGGCGCGTACCAGCTCATATCGCCCATATCGGTCGAGCCCGGAGATACCAGGGCTTTGTCATTGCTCGGCCAGACATCGCCGATTAGCGGCTGCTTCGCCGCCCCCGCAGCGACGCCGTAGCGTTCCACCAGCGTCTTGACATTGGCGTCACCGAAATGCGCATTGATCTCCGCGGCATAGGCGCGCTCGTCTTCAGTGAATTGAATGCCGCCGAGCGCTTGCATCACCTCGTATTGCAGATCGGCCAGCGCTTCGTTGGATAGCACCCGCACCGAACCCGATTTGTATACGATCTCAACCTCGGTATCGGTCATCATCGCCGCGCCTTTCGCAATGCGAATCACGCGCTGACTGACATCATCAAGATTCTGCGGATCGAAGGCGCGAACGTAATAGTAGCTCTCAGCGTAATCAGGCACGACATTGGGCGCCAGTCCGCCACTCAAGATCGTATAGTGCAAGCGCACATCATCGGTGACATGCTCGCGCAGATAATTGACGCCAATGTTCATCAGTTCCAGCGCATCCAGCGCCGAGCGTCCCGAATGCGGATCGGCGGCCGCGTGCGCTGATCGTCCCCGAAAGCGGAAATAGTAGCGATTCACGCTCAGCATGCTGCCTTTCATCGCCGTGTTGATATACCAGGGATGCCAGTTGAAGGTGGCATCAAGATCGTCAAAAGCGCCGGCGCGCCCCATGAAGACCTTGCCGCTGCCGCCTTCTTCCGCCGGGCAGCCGTAATAGCGGGCGGTACCGCTTTGTCCCGTGCTCTCCAGCCACTGCTTGAACGCGACAGCCGCCGCCAGGCAGCCCGTGCCCAGCAGGTTGTGCCCACAGCCGTGCCCCGGGCCGCCGGCGTCAATAGCATCGGGCAGCGACTGGTCCTTCTGCGATAAACCGGGCAGGGCGTCGTATTCGCCGGCGAAGGCTATCACCGGTTTGCCGGCGCCCCATTCCGCGGAAAACGCCGTGCTCAAGCCGCCGATATCCCAAGTGACGCGGAATCCTTCCGCGGCCAGAAAATCAGCCTGCAGCTTGGACGCCTTGAATTCCAGAAACTGCAACTCCGGATTATCCCAGATCTCGTCCGCCATCGCGGTGAATCGATGCTGATGCTCGTCCAGCCAATCGGCGATATCTCGTTTGCTCTGCATGTGCCGGGCCTCATTCCAGTCTGATCATCCCGCGATGATAGCGTGTGACGGACAGCGGCGCTATCTTATCGATTCGGAGACGGAAAATCGCTCTAATTCTGAGCACTGCGACCGTGACATTGCCTAGATTGACCAGCGGAAAATCGCGACGATTTGACAATTGAAGTCTCAGGCGTTAATATTGAAATGGAATGCATTCCACATGATTGAGTTCGGCTTGATGTATAATTCTGTGAAAGTCTTGTCCGGCTTCAGCGCCCTCTGGAAATGAAAAGCTTGCGTAAACGTGTGACGATTCAGGATGTTGCGGATCGTGCTTCTGTCGGGGTAGGTACGGTCTCACGCGTTCTCAACGGCCATCCCAAAGTCAGTGACAACACCCGACAGCGGATTGAAGCCGCAATCGCGGAACTCGAATATCATCCTCATTTCGCCGCTCGCCACATGAGAACAGCCAATTCTCAAACTTTCGGTTTTATCACCGATCAAATCGCCACTACCCCCTTCGCTGTCAAATTAATCCAGGGCGCGCAGGATACCGCTTTCCAGAACGACATGCTCTTATTGATAATCAACACCGAAGGCAATCCGGCGCTCGAGGCGGAGGCGATCAGGCTGATGCTCGAGCGACATGTCGAAGGCATCATCTACGCCACCATGTATCCGCGTATCGTCGACTTGCCGGCCGCCGTGCATCAAATGCCGACTATGCTTCTTGACTGCATGACCGCGGATCGTCGGTTGCCGTCCGTCGTGCCCGACGAAGCCGGAGGCGGTTTCTGCGCGACCGAAACGCTGATCAAGCACGGTCACGAACGCATCGCCTTCATCAACTTGCGTGAGGATTCGATTGCGGCAGAGGGTCGTCTTCGCGGATATCGCGCTGCGCTATCGCAGTATGATCTGCCCATCGGGAATCGCTATTTGCGGCATGGCAACGATTGGGCGGACAGCGGCTATCAATACGCCTACGAATTGATGCAACTTGACGCTCCGCCGACCGCCATATTCTGCGGCACCGACCGTATTGCCATGGGTGTATACGATGCGCTGAAAGAAATGAAACTGTGTGTTCCCGACGATGTCTCGGTCATTGGATTTGATAATCAGGAGGTCATCGCCGCCTATTTGCGTCCGCCGCTTTCCACCATGGAAGTTCCCTATTACGAGATGGGGCGCTTTGCCGTTGATTATTTGCTGGCGGGAAACAGTGAATACAATCGAGACCCGGTTCAGAAAAAAATGCGCTGTCCATTTATTGAGCGGGAATCAGTGATGGACATTGGTTTAGCGTGAAATCAATACGCGACTTTCGGTTCGTCTTTTGGTCGAGTGGAATGCTTTCCACAATTCAGTTACAGAGAGTTAGCCGGTGAATCTGTTCTACAAGCCTGAAGACGCCTGGCTGGGCGATGTCATCCCCTTTTCTTGGCAGGGCGCATATCACATTTTCTACTTGCACGATCCACGCAATCCCGATTGTCCCGTCCCCGATACCGACTGGTATCACCTCAGTACGCAGGATTTCCTGAGTTATCAGCAACACGATCTTGCCTTGCCAAGGGGCAGTACTGACGAGCGCGATTTGGCAGTATATACCGGCAGCATTTGCGAGAAAGACGGTGTTTTCCACCTCTATTACACCGGGCATAACCATCACCGACATGGCCGAGGCGAGATTTCTCAAGTGATCATGCGCGCGCAGTCTACCGATCTCCGCACTTGGAACAAAGATGCTGATTTCGTTCTTGAACCCGAACTCTCGCGCTACGAAATGGACGACTGGCGCGATCCGCTGGTGTTCTGGAATGCGGATGCGGGGCAATACTGGATGCTGATAGTCGCGCGGCGCCGAGACGGACCCGCTCACCGCCGGGGATGCATCGCCCGCGCTGTCTCGCAAGATTTCACCACCTGGCAGCTTGACGAACCCTTCTGGTCACCCAATCAATTTTACAACCTGGAATGCCCCGATTTGCTGCGGATCGGCGACTGGTGGTATCTCATATTCTCCACATTCAACAGCGGTTACGGTACGCGCTATCGCCGCAGCCGGTGGCTGGATGGCCCCTGGATCGCACCGGCACACGATTTCCTCGACGGTCGCGGATTTTATGCCGCCAAGACGTTCTCCTGCGACGAGCGGCATTTTTTGGCTGGATGGCTGGCGACGCGAGAAGGCGAAACGGATAGCGGCAAATGGGAGTGGGGCGGAAACCTGGTCATCCACGAGCTGGTTCAAGACGAAGCGGGCGCTTTACAGGCGCGAATGCCTCGCGAGCTCGAATCGGTGTTCAGGGCAAAAGCCCGCAACCGCCAAAGCTCGCCGCGCGATATGACGCTGGAAAGTGGCGACAAGTTTGTTTGGGAGCGGATCGGCAGCTTGCCGCAGGCGGCGTATATCGAAGTTGAACTGGAAATCTACGCGGGCACGCGCGAATGCGGTCTCTTCTTGCGCGCGGACGAAAAGGCGGAATCCTATTATCAATTGCGTCTGGAGCCACAGCGTCAACGCCTGGTCTTCGATCGTTGGCCCAAGGCGAGCGACGGTCCTTTCTGGCCCCGCGACAACGATCCGTCCTTCGTCATCGAACGGCCGCTACATCTGGACTTGCCTTATAGCGTCAGATTGCAGATTGTCACTAAGGGGGACTGCATGGTGGTTTATGCGAATGAAACGGTCGCGCTCAGCACGCGCATCTACGATCTGACCGGTGATAACTGGGGCGCATTTATCAGTGACGGGGCTGCCAGATTCTCGGTCTCAATGTGCGCGCCGCTCAACTAGCGGCCGTTGATCCGATGGAGCAGACGGCATGATCGCATCAGTCATCCGACCCAACAGTCTCTCTCCGCTCCAGCGGCGGGAAGCGCTCAACGGCTACATCGCGATCCTGCCCTGGCTGCTGGGATTCATAATATTTGTCGCCGGTCCAATGATCTATTCGCTCGGATTAATGTTCACCAAATGGGATTTGTTGACGTCCCCGTCTTGGATCGGATTCGCTAATTTCCAGAAGCTGGCGCTAGATCCATTTTTTTTCGCCGCCCTGGGCAATACCGTATTCTATACGGCCCTGGCCGTGCCGCTGCAACTGCTGGTGGCGCTCGGTGTTGCCCTGCTTCTCAATGCCAACATCGCCGGACAGAACCTCTATCGCGCCATCATTTTCCTGCCGTCCCAGATTCCCATCGTCGCCACCGCGCTGCTTTGGTTCTTCATCTACAGCCCAACAAATGGCTTGGCGAACGCAATCATGAGCGGCATCGGCTTGCCACAGCAGCGCTGGCTCTGGGACATTCACCTTGTCAAACCAGCATTGATCGTCATGACCGTCTGGATGTTCGGCAATGCCATGATCATCTTTCTGGCCGGCCTACAGGATATCCCGCTGCAACTGTACGAGGCGGCGGAAATCGATGGCGCAGGCGCCTGGCGACGGCTGCGGCACATCACCTTGCCGATGCTCTCGCCCACGATCTTCTTCAATCTTGTTATCGGCATCATCGCCAGTTTCCAGGTTTTCATTCAAGTCTTCATCATGACCGACGGCGGTCCCGGCACAGCTTCCATGATGTACGTGCTATATCTCTATCGCATCGGCTTTGAAGAACTCAATATGGGTTATGCGGCGCTGCTGTCCTGGATCCTTTTCATCATTGTCTTGCTTATTACCCTGGCGCAATTCGCGGTGGCACGACGCTGGGTCTATTATGAAGGCATACGTGATGACTAGCGCATTGAACAAGTCGAGCTCGCCGAGCATTCGCGTTCACGGCAACTCGGCGCGGTATAGCGTCATTCGGCGTCTGCCCGTCCACCTCGTTTTGTTGGCGATCGCGCTCTTCTCGCTGCTGCCGCTGCTGTACATGGTCTCGACCTCGGTCAAAGCGGATGGCATGGAATTCGCCGTTCCAATCGAATGGATACCGCAAGTACTCCATCCGGAGAATTACGCGCGCGCTTTCATCCGCTTCCCGACCCTTACGTTCCTCCGCAATTCGGTCATCATCGTAGTCTTCTGCTTGGTCGGCGAAGTGCTCACCGGCGCTATGGTCGCCTATGGATTCGCTCGCGCCCGGTTTCCCGGGCGTCAGATACTTTTCTTTGTCATGTTGAGCACGATGATGCTGCCGCAGATGGTGACGCTGATCCCGCAGTTCATTCTCTTTCGCGAGCTGGGCTGGATCAACACCTTCCTGCCCTTGATCGTCCCGGCTTTCTTTGGCGGGCATCCTTTCTATATCTTTTTGCTGAGACAGTTCTTCATGGGTTTGCCTGCCGAGCTGGAGGACGCGGCTCGCATTGATGGCGCCGGCTTCTTCCGCATCTGGTGGAGCGTCGCACTGCCGTTGGCTAAACCGGGGCTGACCACTGTCGCCATTCTCTCCATCTTGACCCACTGGAATGACTTCACCACACCGCTAATTTATCTCAAATCGACCAGGAATTTCACCGTCGCCCTGGGCATCCATCTGTTCAAAGACAGCTACCAAATGCGCTTCAATCAGCAGATGGCTTACGCGGTGATGATGACTTTGCCCGTGTTCCTGCTTTTCTTCCTGTTCCAGAAGAATTTCATTCGCGGCATTACTTTCAGCGGAATGGGCGGGAGATAGCTGCGTTCGTCAACAAGAGAAAGGATTTGGCTAGCGAACAAACCACGAAGTGTTTCCGTCCGCGAACATGTTAAGACAAAGGAGATGAATCATGAAAGGATTGTGGAAACCTTTCCACCTGTTGGTTCTGTTGACAGCGCTTCTAATACCGGCATTGACCGCCGCTGCGCAAGACGTGGTGAACCTCACCGTTACCGTATGGGTCGGGCAGACCGATCTTGAAGCGTTGGAAGAGCTCGCTGATGTCTTTGAGGAAGCCAATCCCAACATTCAGATTGAATATTTGAACATCCCGGATACGGGCGATTTCGGCCGCAACACCGTGCAACAGATGATCGCCGGCGGCACGCCTCCCGATGTCATGATACTCAACACCGGTCAGTTCGAGACCTTTGCCGCGCGCAACGTGCTGCTGGCTTTGGACGATCTGGTCGAACGCGATGGAATCGACCTCGACATCTACTTCCCGGAGGCGATTTCCGGTTCCAGCTTTGATGGCGTCTTGTACGGCATGCCACGCGATATCAGCAATCACCTCGTCTATCTCAACGTGGAGATGTTTGAAGCCGCCGGAGTTGATTTGCCAGATGCCGACTGGACCTGGGACGATTATCGCAGCATCGCGCAGGCGCTAACCATGGATGTAGACGGTGATGGCCAGATCGATCAATGGGGCACCTCTATCATCAACGCCGTGTGGGCCTGGGGTGGGTTTGTATGGTCGAACGGTGGCGAAATCCTCAGCGATGACCGCAAGGACTGCCTGCTAACGCAACCGGCAACAGTTGAAGCCTTGGAATACTATTATGGGCTGCTAACCGAAGCCGAAGCATCGATTCCGCCGGGCGCTTTGCCACAAACGCCCTGGCAAGGCGATCAATTCATCAACGGCATGATCGGCATGGGCACCTTCGGTCCCTGGTGGCGTCCGCCGCTGGTGGAAATAGATCCCTTCGAGTGGACTTTGCGTCCCTATCCTCACAGTCCATCCGGCCACGAACCCACCGTCGCCCTCTACACCGACCAGTGGGCGATCTCCGCGGCAACCGATCATCCGAACGAGGCCTGGACATTCGTCAGCTACCTGACCAGTCCTGAGGGTCAGCAAGTCTGGGCAGAAATTTTCGGCAGCCGTTCCATCCCGCCGATCATTGAAGTAGCCACCAGCGACCGCTATCTGAACTATGGCGGCGAAATGCATCGTGCCGATAACGAGCTGGTGTTGGAAGTTGTCGCGTCCACCAATCCACCGCCGACCAATTTCTCCAACGGCGCAGCGGTGGAAAACGTCTGGAACGAGGAGTTTGAACTGGTGATGATCGGTCAGAAGTCGGTAGCTGAGGCCACCGAATCCATTTGCGCTCGCGTCGCGCCGCTCCTGGCTGAAGGCTAATTCTGTATTGCGGTTAAGCCGATCACCTCGCATGATCGGCTCAGCCTCAAATATCAAGGCAGCGAGTTTTCGGCGATGAGTCTGTCAAAGCTTGTCCCGCGCCGGGCCGCTAACAGCGTGTTCTTTGCCAAGTCTATAGGATCAAGCGCAGCAGCACATGCTTGCGTCATACACTGACCGTGGCGATGACCTGCTGGTGCGGCTCCGCGGCCGAATCTTCGGGCAGCAGTTTGGCCGAAAAATCGGGCACGGCGAAGGTCAGCGCTCGATATCCGAGGCGGTGTCCCATATCGCGGATCGCCACCAGCAGCTGGGTGCTAAGATGGCGCGGAGACCAGCAATAGACATCGGCATGGCGGGAGACGTATTGCTGCTGATGGAAGCAGACCAGCGCCTCGTGTCCGGACGCGTTGACATATTGCCGGTGTTTGCTGCGTTCGAGAATCTGCGGGATGCCCCGCCAATGCTCGGCCCATTCGCTCTCCCACATGGCGCGCGGGCTGGTCCAGCGCCCCACCGCCATCGCCCAGCCATCAATCACGCTGGCATCGGATTTGTCGTAATCCTGGCTCTTGTAGAAGCTCTGGCCGACCTGGGCCGGGAGCGAATATCGCGTCAAACGAAAAGATTCGCTGGCGCCGAAAAAAGCCCGATAATAGGTCGCCAAAGCCTTGTCATAATCAGGATAGGCCACTGACAGTCGCCCGGGACCGCGCGCGTCATTCAGCATGGATTCGGCCAGGAGATGATGCGCGTCGTCGGCGCAACTTTCGTCGACGAGCATCTGCGCCAGGTGTAGATGCGTATTCATCGGCGTCAGCTCGCGATTGGCGAACGCCTCAGCGTACGCCAAGATTTCGCCCTGGTCTTCAACCACATATGCGAAGCCGCTGCCGCTCAAGATATGGCTGAGCCAGATCGCGCCCGTCTCCAACGTCATCCAGGCGCCGCCGTGCAGCCAGCGATCGTATATCGTCAGCTCGTCATACGGCAGGTCCTCTACCTCACCATCGGCGGTGAACCGCTGCCATACTGGAATTCTGGAGATGAATAGCGCCACGATTTGTCGCGTATCATCGAGCGTGGCTTGGCGTACCCGCATCGCGCATCCTGTATCGCTGATTTTGCCTGCAAATCATTCCAATATTACTATAGTATAGCGCATAGCTACGAACGGCGGGAAACGCGGATTTTGCACGTATATTGACTGTTGAGGGCGAGCCCCCAACGTGGTGCGGGGTTTTTGTCGTCCGTCAAGAAATTTCAGGGATAAGACCGAACATGCTGCTGGCAATCGACATCGGCAACACCAACATCCACTTGGGATTGTGGGATGGCGACGCCTGGCGCTTGTCCTGGCGCGCGCGCACGGTCACCGACAAGATGACCGATGAGTATGCCGTGCTGGTGCGTAATTTTCTGGCCACGGCCGAAGTCGCGACCGACCGCATCGACGGCGTCGCCGTCAGCAGCGTTGTCCCGGCGTTGACCCCGTCTTTTCAAGATCTGGCGCGCCGTTATTTGGCCTGCGAGCCGCTGATGGTCAACAGTTACATACCCATGGGCATCGGCATTCAAATCGATCTGCCGGAACAAGCGGGAGCGGACCGACTCTGTAACGCCGTGGCGCTCTCACAGCTTTTCGGCGCGCCCGCCGTCAGCGTCGACTTCGGCACATCGACAAACTTCGATGTGCTGTCGGCGGAAGGCAGCTACATTGGCGGAGCGCTGGCGCCCGGCATTAGACTGGCGCATGACGCCCTGGTCAATCGCGCCGCCCGGCTGCACAAAGTCGAGCTGATGCCGCCGCCCAATCCCATCGGCAGCAACACCATCCATGCCATGCAGTCCGGCATATTCTGGGGTTATGTCGGCTTGATTGAAGGTGTGCTGCAACGCATCTTGGATCAGCTGGGAGACGACGAGACTTTGGTGGTCGCCACCGGCGGATTGGCCGAGGTCTTCGTGCGGCACGTGTCGCAGATCGATATCGTCGCTCCCGAACTGACCTTGGATGGCTTGCGATTGATCTATCAGCTCAATTGCGACAAATGAAAAGCCCCGACAGGCCGGGGCTCTATTCGTGCTCCGTAGCTTGGACTTGAACCAAGAACCCATCGGTTAACAGCCGATTGCTCTGCCAATTGAGCTACTACGGAATGAAGTCAAATCAAAATAGCAAAGGACCGCAGTCTTGTCAAGATATTGTTGCGGCGCGTTCCGTGTATTTTCAAGTAAGTCGTTTGAGGTGTCCGTACCGTGATCGAGATTCGACCGCTCGCCAATAGAAACGAATTCACGCAGTTTTTCCAATTCCCGTGGCGCCACTATGCCGACGATCCCAACTGGGTGCCGCCGCTGCTGTCGATGCGCCGCCAGCTGCTCGACAAAGCCAAACATCCGGCTTGGCAATATATGGAGGGCGAGTTTTTTGCGGCTTGGCGCGATGACCAAATCGTCGGAACCGTCGCCGCCTTTATCAACCACGAGCACAACCGCTATCAGGGGGAGAACATTGGATTCTTCGGCCTCTACGAAACGATTGACGATCATGAGGTCGGCACTGGCCTGCTTGATGCCGCCAGCGAATGGGCGCGAGCCAAAGGCGTCGAGGCGATTCGCGGTCCAGCCAATTACACCACCAACGAAGAATGCGGCCTGCTGATCGACAACTTCAATCAGCCGGTCATCATGATGCCCTACAATCCGCCCTGGTATCGTCCACTGGTAGAATCAGCGGGCTTCGAAAAAGTGATGGATGTGCACTGCCTGTACATGGATCGCGACTCCATAGTGGAGCACGGTTCACTTTCGCGCTTGGAGCGGCTGGTTGGTCGCGCGGCCAAGCGCAGCAATATCACCGTGCGCAAGTTCAATGCGCGCGACAAACGATCCGAGTTTCGACTCTTTCGTGACATATACAACGCCGCCTGGGAGAAAAACTGGGGTTTCGTCCCGATGAATGACGCCGAATTGGGCGCGCTGGTGGACGACCTGGGCATTTTAGTGGAATCGGACTTGGCCTTCTTCGCCCTGATAGACGGCGAGCCCGTGGGTTTTGCTTTATCGATTCCCAATTTCAATGAAGCGATCGCTCGCGCCTATCCACGACCCGGCATTCCCGAATTCGTGACCATGGCGCAGATCGCCTGGCACTGGAAGGTGCGCAAATCAATCAAGGGCGTGCGATTGCCCCTGCTCGGCGTCAAACAAGAGCACCGTAACAAAGGCGTTGAACTGGCGATGCTGCTGGAGTTGATGAAGGCGCTCCTGCCCTCGCATTACCAGTACCTGGATTCCGGCTGGGTATTGGAGACGAACGCTCTTATCAAGATCACCGAGAGTCTTGGCGGGCGAGTCTACAAGACTCATCGCTTCTATGAAAAGCGCCTGCGAGGCTAGCGGCCAGCGAATTGGTTCACAACTTGCCGCGTCGCCGCCGCCGCCGATGTCTCGCCGCGCAGCACTTTAATCAGGGCTTCTTGCATGATTCGAGGTACAGTGCCGCCTTCGCTCTCCGGCAGCGGCGCAATCGCTCTGGCAAGCAAGTCTGAGAAAAACTCGTCATCAATATCTTCCGGCAAGCTCTCGCGCAAGATTGATGATTGCGCTGGCAGCTGATACAGCGACTTCGAGAAGGCCGCGTGAAACTCGGGCTCGGTCATCCATTCCAGGAATCGCGCAGAAAGCGTCTGGCGCGTCACGTCTGGCGTGACAATTACCCACAGCCAGCCGGCTTGTGTGGCCCGGCTCCCGCCGTTTGGCGCGGGAATCGTCCCCGGCGCCGCGCCCGGCAAGTGCTGGTCGCGCATAGCCAGGAATTCGCTCGACCAAAAGACGCCAATTTGCGCTTTGCCTGCGCCTTGGATGAAACTATCGAGATACTCCGATGGCGACTGGTAGCTGAGTACATCGGTGGAAAGTCCACCCTGTAGCAGCAGCCGTTCATAAAACTCGAGCACCGCCGATAGCGCCGCTTCGTCGATGTCCAGACTGCCATCCCGAGCGGATGAGCCACCTGCAGCGAGATACTGCAGATAGAAGGTCTGATTCAAGCCCGAAGGTCGCGCGGCCGGGAACAACATCCTGGCGTTGTTGGCGAGGACATCTTCAAAGCTCGGACTATCGCCGGCGCGGGCCAAAGCTCCCGTCGCAACGCTGTGCAGCACGTCCAAAAAGTACGGCAAACCGTACAGCGCCACGTTGCCCTCCAGCGGAATCTGACCGAAGGCCAAGGTATCGCCCAGATCATTGATCAGCCACGACGAGAAAAGCGTCTCCATCGATTGCAGATACTGTCTGGCCTGGGTCGGCGAGAACTCGCGCCGCGGGATTAGCGCGATATCCGGCAACGCGCCCGGCGCTACCTCGCTACCGGACCGTATCGTCGACATGATGCCGCCGACGGCGCCGATGTCCTTGATCCGGTATTCCACGGCGATTTCGTTGTTGTCAGAAAACGCTCCGGTGTGTTCATGGAGCAGCGCATAAGCGGCGCTTTCGTCATCGCTGATCAGGGGCGCCGGCAACCAAACGCTCAGGGGCCGCATTGCTGCCGAGGTATCGGAATCTGCATCGTCCTGCGCGTCAACCAGAGCCACGGGGAGACACATCACGCAGGCCAGCGCCATCATAAGGCATCGCGCCACTGCCGTCCGTTTTCCTGAACTTTGCGTTGCTTGAGTCCTGTCAGTATGGACAGCTGCAATCGCAGCGATCTCGTGACGCAGCTCCGCGATTCGTGCCGGCGATTGCTCTATTTCAGATTTAACCATCGCTCTACGATGCTCCGGTCGACAAGCGGTCAACAACCTCGCCCGCTTCATGCGCAATGGCGATCATGCCGGCATAACCCTCGCCGAGGAACGGGCTGTCTTGCAGGGCATGGAGGATGCCTTCCCATAAGCAGCCATAGCAAACGAAGGGCCGCTTTGGGATGCCGCCGATGCGCATGAGCTCCCAGGTCTCCGCGATTTCATGCAGCGTCCCCGTCCCGCCGGGCAGCGCCAGATAAGCATCGGCATTTTCGACCATATAAGTAAGGCGATCGCGCAAGCTGGCGAAGTGGACGATTTCACTGTTGAAGCCATTCGGTTCGAGGTTGTAGCGCGCGCCGATCTGATCGGTGGTGACGCCGATGACCTTGCCGCCCGCTTCCCTAGCGCCCTTGCTGACGGCCTCCATTAGGCCGTAGTATCCGCCGGTCATTATCGCGTTCCCGCCACCGGCTAGCCCGCGACCGATCTCAATGGCGGTTCGGTATAGCGGGTCTTCCCGACCGACTTGTGAACTGCCAAATACTGTGACTACTTGCATATATCCTCACACGGCGCATAGTGCCCAACCGCGATGCAGTATAGCAGACATCCTCTCGAATATGATGGTGCTAATGTCCCAGCTAAGTCGATTGTGTTGCGCCTGCCCGCCGTCATCGCCGCGTCACGAAAATTGTTACTCGGGCGATCCCTCCAATATTCTGTTAATGAAACCGCACCGTAGTGAATTGCGTAGGAAAAGATAGACCCAACATTTGGGGAGATGAGCGCCATTAAGATGCGGTATAGTTGTAATCAGTCATGTAGCTTCTCAAAGGAGAGATGATGGTCATGCGAAGGATCA
This sequence comes from Anaerolineae bacterium, assembly GCA_022822305.1. Lineage (GTDB taxonomy): Bacteria > Chloroflexota > Anaerolineae > Aggregatilineales > Phototrophicaceae > UBA6055. Next base: position 152,010 of record JAJEBY010000011.1, on the reverse strand, counting down.
AGCTCACTGTTGTAGCGATAATGCTGCTTCTGTCAATTGCCCTTGTAAGTGGGCAGACGCTCGATAAACGCGCCATCTTGTGCGGCGACCTGGGCGAGGCGGACTGTCAAATTCTGCTCCAAAACGATGCTGTTATGGACGGCGTCAACGCCTTTGCGTTTGACGCGTCGATGACACTTGACATCGAGGCGCCCGAAGAGGACGCGATGTCGCTCGCGTTGGATGCGTCTGGGGCTATGTCATTCTTGCAAGAGTCCATGGACGCCATCCTGGCGATGGAAGATTCGCTCATGCACACGGCCGGACAGGCGATGTCGAAAGACGTCATCGCTATTCTTGACGCGCTGATCACAGGCATGACCGCCGAGGTTAACGCTGTGATTCAGATCATCAGTCAAGACGGCACTGAAGATATGTCCCTTAACTTGCTGATCAATGACGGCATCGTGATGCTGAATGCGGCCGCTGTCGCCGAAGCGACGGGAGAATCCATGGGCGGTATGGAGTGGCTGGGCGTCGACGCCACCGGTCTCTTCTCGCTGCTCGCCGCGGATTCAGGTATGGAGAGCGGGATGACCTCCGATATGGATATGACGGAGGCAAGCGATATGCCGATGGCTCAAGCGGTCACGCGGTTGGCGGATAGCGAAGTCAATGGTGTGCCGGTGGCCGTCTTCGAGATTGAGCAGAACATGGATCAATTCGTGGGATTGCTCGATACGGGAGCAACCGCGCCTATCGCAGATTCGCCCTCAACGATGAACGCGACCGTGACTCAGTACATCGGCTTGGCAGACCATTACACGCGTCGCGTCGAGATGAATATGACAGGCGTAGATGAGGCGCTGATGGTTTCCGTGGATATGTCGATGAATGTGGACTTCGGAGATTTCAACCAGACAGTCAGCGTCGAGATCCCCGAGGATGCTTTTGTCTTCCCGCTGGAATTCCTGATGCAAATGGGCGAATAGCTCAACATCAGCCAGTTTGCGGAATACCGAATCCCGCCAGCTTGCGTTTATCGGAGAGGGTGGGATTCGAACCCACGGTACCCCGGAGGGTACAACTGTTTTCGAGACAGTCCCAATCGTCCACTCTGGCACCTCTCCATTCACGTCCGACCGCCACATGCGCTTGCTACAAAGCGTTGATGCCTTGCATCCGCGCATACGGTTTGTTCGCTGCCGCCGAGCGACCAGAGCGCATGGCAGTATACACCAACGCCCACAGATTTGAACGCCCCTTTATGCATGTCCGGGATTTCTCGCGGCCGCAGTAAACTAGTCCGTTGTTTTGTCGTCGCCCGCGCGCAGCTGTTGAAAGAAGTCGCGAATCAATGTCGAAGCTTCTTCAGCCAATACGCCATGCTCGACATGCAGTCGATGATTCAGACGGTGGTGTCGGGTGATGTCGATGATGCTGCCGGCCGCGCCCGCTTTGGGATCGATGGCGGCATAAACCAGTCGCGGCGCCCTCGCCAGCACCAACGCGCCCGCGCACATCGCGCACGGTTCCAGCGTGCAGTAAAGCGTGACCTCATCGAGCCGCCAGCTATCGAGCGCATGCGCAGCCTCGCGGATAGCGATCATTTCGGCGTGCGCTGTCGGATCGTTGTCGGCTTCGCGGCGATTGTATCCGCGACCAATGATCTCATGCCGGTATACGGCGACGGCGCCGATTGGCACATCGCCTGATTTGAGCGCGCGTCTCGCCTCGCCCAAGGCAGCGCGCATCCATTTGCGGTCGTCATCCGTTATCGGCATCGTCAAAATAAGCTCATCTGCTGCGGACTGTCGGCGTCGTCATAGTCCGCATCCGAAGTTTCCTCGGCTTCGGCAGGCGCTTCTTCAATATCATCGCCTTCGGCATTGAGATTGTCTTCAAAGGTCAGAGGTTGCGTCTCTTCGCTGATATCGTCATCGTCCAGAACAACGGTCGGATAGGCGCGCTCGTCTTCGGGCATTCTGGTCTCGGTTTCCTGCGGCACATCGCCGGCCTCGGCGTCGACCAAGCCTTCGTCTGCCGCGCCGTCTTGCGAGGGCGTAGAATCGCCCGGATCCGCCCGGATAGGCGCACTGCCTCTGAGAATCTCCAGATCCGGCACAAAATCAGCGCCGACATCATCCACACGCATGGTCGCTTCAACGCGCAGCTGCGCCAATTCATCCTCGTTGAAACCGACCCTTTGCATGACGGCAGACAACGTTGGCAAAGTCACGCGGTCGTCGTTCCGCACTACGTGTTTGTATTGTTCGCGCAGGCTGCGAAGCCACTCCTCAAAGAAGACGCTGCGCTGGTCCATCTGCTGCTTCCTTCAGTCAGCTTTGCTCGACGCGCAGAAACATCGCCTGCCCATGCGCCAGCCCGCCGATGACCAGCGCCCCATCGGACACTGTATAACGCCGATCCGTCAACAGCTCCCGTAGGCTGCTGCCATCGACAACGTTGGCTTTGACCATATCCAGCGTCAGGCTCGGCGACTCATCAGGACCGCGGTAAACGATTACGATCATCTGCTCCGCTCTCGATTGACGTTGGAAGGCGACCACATCGCCCGCCGCCTGCAAGAGCTGAAAGCCGCCGTGCTGCAGCGCGTCCGACGCCTTGCGAATCTCGATGACGCGCTGGTGAAAAGCGCGGGTGTCGTTGTCCCACTGCGCCTCATCCCAGGGCATGCAGCGGCGATTATCCGGATCGTGTCCGCCAAAGAGGCCAATCTCATCCCCGTAATAGATGCATGGTGTTCCGGGAAAAGCCATCAACAGCGCCGTGCCGGCTTTAACCAAGGCCTGATCGCCTTCGGTCACAGTCAGCGGCCGGCTGATATCGTGGCTGCCGATCTGATTGAATTGCTGTAAGGCGATGACATAGGGGATAGCCGTCAGATACTGCCGCCATTGCAGTGCCATCGATTCAGCAGGTATGGGATTGACATCGCCGAAGGGTTGGTCCTCTTCAACGCCAAGATCGCCTCTGCCCAGCCAGCGCCGCACCGGCGTATTGAAACCCTGGTAATTCATCCCGGCGTCGAGTTGGTCGCCCTGCAAGTGCGGGCTGCTATCCTGAAAGTACTCGCCCATCATGTAGGCTTGCGAGTTCTCCGCCTTGATCGCTTGTCGCATTTCCCGCCAGACCTCGGCGGCGCATTGCGTCTGCCAATAGTTGCCAGTCATATTGGCGACATCCAACCGCCAGCCATCGATGCTGTAGGGCGGTTTCAGCCATTTGCGTATGGGGCTGTCGGCATCCCGATAAATGATGTCGCGCAGCTTCTGACTGTTGTAATTGAGCTTGACCAAATACGGCACGCCCAGCCAATGCTCAATTTCGCCCGAATCCGGATGGCGATAGAAATACTCGGCCGTTTCGCTCTCGGGATTGTCCTTGGCCGCCAAATGCCAAGGATGATGAAAGCCGATATGATTGGGCGTGAAATCCAGTATCAGCTTCATCCCGTGCGCCGTCATCGCCGCGCGCAATTCTTCCAAAGCGCTATCGCCGCCCAGGCAAGCGGCCACATGATCGAAATCGCGAATCATGTAAAAGTGATTGGTCTCGGCGTCAAAGATCGGATTGAGATAGATGGCGGTCACGCCCAGATCCTGCAGGTAATCCAGTCGCTGCGCGATGCCGGGCAAATCGCCGCCGTAGAATTCGACCGTGCTCCCCTCGGCGAATGGCTTGGGGATTTCGCCCCATTCCCGCTGTACCACCGGCTTGCCCATCAGTGTCGCTTCGCCGGTCTGGCGGTCGTTACCGGGATCGCCATTCTCAAAACGCTCGGGAAAAATTTGATAGAAGACTTGCTCGCGCACCCAAAGCGGCGCATCGTAATCACCCAGCACCGTGAAATTGAACCAATCCGGGCTGTCGATCGGGCTGATGCCGAACTGATTGAAATAGAAGGATCCGCTCGCGGTCAAGAACTGGAAGCAATAATTGTTGTGATACATGGTGATCGGCATCTCGGCGGACCACCAGTCGTAGTAGGAGTCCGATCTGGCTTTCTCCATCAGCGTGCGTCGCCACTCGCCGTCAGGACGGCTGCGCAATACCAGCGTGCGCAATTCATCTTGCTTTGGCACTCGTACGCTTACCGTGATCGTATCGCCGATGCGCGGCAGCGGGTCGCTCAGAAACAGCTCGGAGCTGTCGTGATGGATATTGTTGGCCCAACCTGGAACATTTGTCACGGCATATCCTCAAAGGCGCGGAAGGTCATTTTGTGGAAACGGCGGCATCGCCGTCAACTTTAGATTGCTGCTCCGGATGGCGCTGGAACAGCCGCGTGATATGCAGCAGCGCGTCCTTGCCAGGATGCAAAAGGTCAGCTTCCGCGAAGCGCCAGGTCCAGTTTCCGGCCGGTTTGCCTGGTGTATTCATGCGCGCCTTGGCGCCCTGACCCAGCACATCCTGCATGGTCATGATAAACACGACGCCCGACGAGCGCATGCCGACGCGCGCCATCGTCCAGACGATATCGGAAATCTCTTGACCAAGATAATCTTTGACGAATGCGCGCGTGTTGTCATCGACTTCGCCTTCCCACCAGCCCCGCGTCGTATTGTTGTCGTGCGTGCCGACGTATACGAGGCAGTTGACCGGATGGTTGTGTGGGAGGAAGGGATTGGTCGGATCGCTAAAGGCGAATTGCAGCACTTTCATGCCCGGCAATCCGAACTGATCGCGCAGCTTCTCAACTGGCTCGGTGATGACACCCAAATCTTCGGCGATGATGGGCAGATCGCCCAGCGCCGCTTCCAGCGCCTGGAAAAACGCCGCGCCCGGACCCTTCACCCATTTGCCCGTGACGGCGGTCGCTTCGCTGGCGGGAATCTGCCAATAGGCTTCGAAGCCGCGGAAATGATCAATGCGCAAATAATCGACCAGTTGCAGCGAGGTCTTGACGCGTTCGATCCACCATCGATATCCGTCGTCTCGCATGACATCCCAGCGATAGAGCGGATTGCCCCAGCGCTGGCCGGTCGGGCTGAAATAATCCGGCGGTACTCCGGCGACTGCGGTCGGGCTGCCGGTCCCGTCCAATTCGTATTCCCGCTGATTCGCCCATACATCGGCGCTGTCATGGGCGACGAAGATTGGCAAATCGCCAATCAGCTTGATGCCTTTCTCATTGGCATATCGTTTCAGCGCGGACCACTGTCGGAAGAAGAGCCACTGCCGGAACTTCTCCAGCTTGAGGTCGTCGGCCAGTTCTTCAGCGGCTGACGCCAGCGCGGATGGATCACGCCGCAGCAAATCGCCTTCCCATTCGTTCCACGGTCGCAGTTTGTGCTGCCGTTTCAGCGCGACGAATAGCGCGAAATCCTCGAGCCAATGCGCCTGCTCGACAGCGAACGCTTCATATTCACCCCGCAGCGGGCCGCTGTCGATCGCTTGAAAATTGCGAAAGGCAAACGCCAGCTTCTGGTTGTGATAGGGGATGATCCAGCCGAAGTCGACGCGATTGCGCGGAAACGGCGGCACATCAAACAGGTCGCGCTCGCCCAGAAATCCGTCATCCACCAGGCGATCAAGACTGATCAAATTGGTGTTGCCGGCGAAGGCGGAAAGCGTCTGGTAAGGCGAATCGCCGTAGCTGGTCGGGCCCAGCGGCAGCACCTGCCAGATCGTCTGCCCCTGCGCTTCCAGCCAGTCAACGAAACGATAGGCGGCATCGCCCAAGTCGCCGATGCCGTAATTGCCGGGCAGCGATGTCGGGTGCAGCAGAATGCCGCTGGAGCGCTGGAAACGGGTCATTCGATGATTCCGCCTTGAAGACGTTGAACCAGTCAATCACGCGCGATGGTAACGGAGAAGAACTGCTCCTGCAATGGGTCGGCAACTGCCGCTAGGTTTGCCCGGGCTGATCCAGCAATGCGGCGACGCCTTCGCCGAGTCGATTCCGGGGGGCGCTTACTTCCTCGCCATCCGCCAGCCGCCGCAGCTTGACCGTGCCCGCCGCGATCTCGTCCGGTCCCGCCACCGCCACGATCGGAATGCCCTTTTTGTCGGCATAACTGAATTGCCTGCCCAAACGGCGCGAGTCAAAACTGAGCTCGGCATTGACGCCCGCCGCCCGCAGCTGATTGGCTATCTGGATCGACTCGCGCGCGGTTTCGTCGCTGAACACCGTCACCAGCACCTGCACCAGCGTGCCGCCCAGCCGCGCCGGATACAGATCCAGTTCGTCCATCAGGTCAATGATGCGTTCGATGCCGAAGGAGGTGCCGGTGGTCGGCAGGCTGCGCTTGCGAAACATGCCGATCAGTTCATCGTAGCGTCCGCCGCCAGTGACGCTGCCCAGGTTCGGCGCCGATATGACCGTCTCGAAGATCGGCCCGGTGTAGTAGCCCAGCCCGCGGACCATGGTAAAGTCGAAGTCGTAGTTTTCTTCCGGCACGTCGTAGTCGCGCAACAGATTATCCAGCTCGCGCAGGTCGTCCAGGCCGTTGTCGCCCGCGCCGATGGCATCCGCGACCAATTCCAGGCTGGCAGCGCCCGGCTGATGCGCTTGCAGCAGGTCCATCATCCGCGTCACCGCATCCGGCGAGATATCACGTTCGATCAATTCCGCTTTGACGCCCTCGGCGCCGATCTTGTCGAATTTGTCGACGCTGCGATACAGGTCGGGCAGCTGCGCCCCGGGCACGCCGGAAAACTCTCCGATGGCGGTCAGCAACTTGCGATGATTAATTTTGATCGAGAACTGTGGGAATCCCAGCTGGGCGAGCGCGCGCTGCATCATCGCCACGATTTCGGCATCCGCCCCCACGCCCGCCACCCCGACGATATCTGCATCGCATTGATAGAACTCGCGATAGCGACCACGCTGGGGGCGCTCCCCGCGGAAGACCGGCGCAATATGATAACGTTTGAAGGGCAGGCTCAATTGGCCTTCATATTGGGCCACCACGCGCGCCAGGGGCACGGTCAAGTCATATCGCATCGCCAGCGGATCGCTGCTGCTGCGGCCGTGCTGCGCGCTGAAAATCAGTTTTTCGGCATCTTCGCCATACTTGCCGAAGAGCGTCTCGCGCAATTCCAGGATGGGCGTGTCCAGCGGTTCAAAGCCGAATCGATGGAAGATCGCCGTGATGGTATCCACCACATAATTGCGGCGCAGCATGGTCTCCGGCAGGAAGTCGCGGAATCCTCTTGGCGTTCTCGGTGCGATCATTTCGAACTTCGGCGCTCCATAATGCTTGCCCAAGCCACATTCGCCGTTGAAACGCTTTCGCCAAACCAAGCCGATTTGTCCGGAGCGACGGCGGGAACTTGCCCGCAAAGCGCGGATTGATACATGGGCTAAGGTTTATGGCCTGCCAAGTCTAGGCGCTGCCATTGCGCGCGGCCAGCGCCTGGCGCTTGACATCCTGAATCTGATCGTAATGGCCGACTTCGTGCGACAAGCCGAAGAGAAACGCCGCGGGCGCGTTCATCTCGCCAAATCGCGCCGTGAATCGTTCCGAAACCGGGCGATGCACATCGAGAAACGGACTATCGGGCCAGGTCTCCAGGTAGGCGTTACGCATTCGCCGGCTCTCTTCAAGCCGCTGCCGCGCTTGCGCTACGGTCTTCATGTCGCGCCAGGGCGTCTCGTATCGCGGTCGTTCGCTCGCCGCGACGCCCCGCGCCAACATTGAGCTGAATGCCGCGCCCTCTTCGCTGCTGGCGGTGACGTGGGCGATCAAATGCCCCAAATTCCAGCCGATCTTCTCCTCGCCCGCGACCGCGTAGGGATCTTCAGCGCCGGGATCCTCGGGCTCAAACACAATGTCGTCGTCGGTCAGGTCATTCAGCAGACCGAGCAAGAATTCGATGCTCTCGTCACTGTATCGCTTCAAGGCGGCGGCATCAGTATTTTCGCGCAGGGCGTATTCGATATACGTCATGTCCCCGTCTTGCATCGGCGAAAAGTCAATCATCGCTCGTGCTCCTTCTCGGCCATTGGCGGCTCTTCATTCGTCATGCGGCATATTCTAATGCGGACGTCCGCGCTTGACGATAGCGGGTTCGGTCCGTGGCCGACAATGAAAATGGCGTCATCGTCATTCTGCTCACAAAAGACGCCGCGCGTCTATTGGTCGCTAATCCCGTCAATGGTACACTGAACTGGTAAGCGACCATCGTTGCGCGCCAGCAATGGATTCCTGTCTATGTTGACTGACGTCGAAAAACTGCTGTTCTTGATATTGGCGACATTCGCCCTGGCCGCCAGCTACGCCGGATTCAGCGACATGGTCAAAATCATCCGGCGCGGCCAAGGGGGCCTGGAGCTGGATCGACTGCCGCAGCGCGCCTGGCGCGCGCTCGTCGTCTATCTGACGCAGCGCACGACGTTGAAGACGCGGCTGTCGACGAGCTTGATCCATTGGGGTGTGGTGCTGGGATTCACCTGGTACTTCCTGGTCAATCTGGTCGATCTGCTTCATGGCTTCGTTCCCCGATTTCAGTTGACGCTCGCCCGTTGGCACGGGCTTTACAATGCCTTTCGTCTCCTAAGCGATATCTTCAGTGTTGTGGTTCTGCTAGGTATCATCTATTTCATCCTGCGGCGACTGATATTGCCGGGCCGGCGCGCGCTGCGCTTCAACGACAACATCCTGCTGCATCCGCGCGCGCGTTCGGGTGGCGTCACCCGAGACTCAATGATCGTCTCTGCCTTCATCTTGCTGCATGTGGGCGCGCGCTTCCTGGGTGAGTCGGTCACGGTGGCGGAGCACGGGCACGATCCCTTCATGCCCTTCGCTGCTGCGGTGGCGCCGCTGTGGCAGGGCTTATCGCTGGATAGCCTCGTAATCTTTCGTCATCTGTTTTGGTGGATCGCTCTCGGCGGGATTCTGATTTTCTTGCCCTATTTTCCCGACAGCAAACATGCGCATCTCTTCATGGCGCCGCTGAATTTTCTGACACGACCCCGGCGGACATCACTGGGCGAGCTGACTCCGCTTGATTTCGAAGACGAGGAAATCGAGCAGTTTGGCGCCGGGCGATTGGAGGATCTGCACCAGACCCATCTCCTCGACGGCTTCGCTTGTATCATGTGCAATCGCTGTCAGGACGTCTGCCCGGCGTATATCACCGGCAAGGAATTGTCGCCATCGGCGCTGGAAGTCAACAAACGATACTACATGCGCGATCATCGGGATGCGCTAACGCAAGGAGCCGAGACGGACCTTCCATTGCTGGGCTCGCTGCTCAGCGAATCGGCCGCATGGGCCTGCACTTCCTGCGGCGCTTGCATCGACATTTGTCCGGTGGGCAACGAACCGATGTTCGATATCCTCGATATTCGCCGCGGCGCCGTCCTAATGGAGAGTGAGTTTCCTGGCGAACTGCAAGGCGCCTTCAACGGCATGGAAAGGCAGGGCAATCCCTGGCAAATCGCCGAGGCGCGCACGGGCTGGACGGCCGGTCTCGATTTTGACGTGCCCACAGTGGCGGGGAATCCCGACTTTGAAGTCCTCTATTGGACGGGCTGCGCCGTGAGCTATGATCCGCGCGCGCAGGAGACGGCGCGAGCCTTGGTGAAAGTGCTGCGCGCGGCCGGGGTCAACTTTGCTGTACTTGGCGATGAGGAGCGCTGTACCGGGGATGTGGCGCGTCGCGCCGGCAACGAATATCTCTATTTTGAAATGGCGTCGGCGAATGTTGAAGTCCTCAACGGGGTGGCGCCCAAACGCATCGTCGTCACTTGCCCGCACTGCCTGCACAACATCGGCAAGGAATACCACCAGTTTGGCGGGCAATTTGAGGTCGTGCATCATAGCGAGCTGATCGAAGAATTGATCCAAGCCGGGCGCTTGCCTCAATCGTCGAATCCTGCGAGATGGGCAAACGTGACCTTCCACGATCCCTGCTACCTGGGCCGACACAACGACATCGTCGACGCGCCGCGCGCAGTCTTGCGCTCGATCGATATCGATCGGGTGGAAATGCCTCGCAATGGCAAGGATTCGTTTTGCTGTGGCGCGGGAGGCGCGCAATTCTGGAAAGAAGAAGAACCCGGCGCGGCCAAAGTCAGCGTCGAGCGTTTTCAAGAGGCGCGCGCCACCGGCGCCGATGCGCTGGCGGTAGCTTGTCCCTTCTGCATGCGCATGCTGGCGGATGCCGGCAACGAACTGGGCGGCGGACCAGAGGTGGTGGATATCGTTGAAGTCATCGCGGATTCTCTATGATTCTGTCGACGAGATTAAAATCGGTTTACTGCGGCTTGACGCCTCGGCGCCTGCTTGCCCGCGAGATTTGTAATGGCGACCTTTGATTTTGATGTGGTACCCGATCTATGTACGGAGCGGCTGCGACTGCGGCGGATCGTGGCTAGCGACCTGCCCGCTTGGGCCGAGATCTGGAATAGCCCCCAGGTCATGCGGTATCTGATCGATTTCGAAACCATGCCCGATGACAACGAAGTCTGGTCGATCATCGAATGGGCGGATCGCATATTTCGCCAGAAGACCGGCATCCGCTGGGCGGTCACGCTGAAGCCTTCGGATCGCATGATCGGGTCTTGTGGCTTTCATCTCTACGATCCGCGCAACCGCAACCTGGAGATCGGTTACGAATTGCACCATGATTTCTGGCGTCGAGGCATTATGTCGGAAGCGGTTGACGCCATGCTGCAGTTTTGCTTTGACCGACTGGCCGCGCATCGCGTCGAAGCGAACGTCACGGTTGGAAACGAAGCGTCGGCAGCGCTGTTGACAGCGTTGGGCTTCACACTTGAAGGCGCCTGGCGAGAGCGGGTACTCTGGCGTGGCGCCTTTCACAGTTTGTGGCTATACAGCTTGCTGGAGCCGGAATACCGCGCGCGAATCTTGCGGTCAAGCGGCAGCGCATAACTCTCGCGAACGGTGCGTATCCATTGATCCCGCCAAACCAGCAATGATTATATAGTATGCGGACACAAAAGCAATGAGGGTGATAGACATCAAATATCTCCTCGCCATGACGATTGTCTTGTTCATGGCTTTTGGTTTCGGCGCCCACGGTCTCAATATTGATATCATTTGGGGCGACGAGATCTGGTCTCTCGCGTTCATGGGTGGCTTTGATCCGCCGTATAGTCCGGCGCAAATCGTGGCGACCATCCAGGAGCTGGCGCCGGATCACGTTCCGCTCTTTTATATCATCAGCGCCGGATGGGGGCAGCTCGTCGGCTGGTCGCCGGTGGTCCTGAGGTATCTGCCGCTACTCTTCGGCGTATTGATGATCGCCTGGATGTACCGATTTGCGGTCGACGCCTTAAACCGGCGGACGGCTCTGCTTGCCGCGGCGTTGATGACAACCACCGCATTTGTCATCGTCTACTTCCATGAGCTGCGGGCCTACACCTTTCTGATGACCTTCGCCATCATACATGCTTGGCTCTACTGGCGGCTGACTTATCGACGACGCGCGACAAGATGGGACTGGGCGGGACTTGTGCTGACGGCCGCCGTCTTGCTCTACACGCATAGCTTCTCGCTCGTGCTATTCGCGGGCCTGGGCATCAGCCACCTCCTCTTCGCGCCTCGATCCGATCGTTGGCTCGCCATCATTATCGCCTGGGCCCTGGGCGCCTTGTTATTCCTGCCATATCTGCCGCCCTTGCTTTTCGGCGATTTCGCCTTTGGCTCGAGTGATCGAGCGAATTCGACATTTGAAGTCCTACAGGCGTTCGCGACAGTATTGGTAAATGGCTACCTGGTCTTGTGGGCGCCGCTCCTGCTTGCCTTTGCCTATTACGTCCGGCAAGATAGAAGTCGCATGGTCATCCACCTGGCTCTGATAGCACTGGTCATGTGTCTGATTATGATCGTTGTAAATCAGCAATTCAACCTGATTGCCACCACTCGCATGCGCTACTTCCTCGTCTTGTGGTGGCCCTTCGTGATCTTGTTCGCCGCCGGCCTTGTTGCCGCTCCGCGCTGGAGAATCGTGACAGCGGCCTTCCTAATGGTTTGGGCGGTGTCCGGATATTTTTTTGGACGGACAGACGGCGTGCTGGATTACGCGGGTTTCATTTCTGTTGCGCGCACCTATCCTCCCATGCATGACTACGCCTCGAATCTAAATGGCAAGGCAAGATCCACAGATTACCTTTTCGGCCTTACCGAAACCGACTGGGTCAACTATGACCGTGACACGATGAGAGGTTATTCGGCCCTGGACTATTATCTCAAGGTGAGGCTGGGTATTGACGGCGAGTTCACTGATATTGCCAGCAAGAACTGGGAGATCAGACGCGACATAGAATGGATTTTCGCGGAACGGCCGTCCTTATTGTTCGCGTACAATCCGCAGCGCTATCAACGCCAGACTGAGACCGCAGTATCAGCGCTCTTTCAGGCAGCAATCCCGTGCCCATATTTGACGGAGAAGCCCGATCTGTTGATCCAACGATACGTGCATCCTTTGCTGGGCTGTAATCGTGATCCCGCGCCTATCGAGTACGAGAACGGCATTCGTGTTTTGGACAAGGCTGCCGAGTACGACCAGCAGACGGAGCGTGTAAGATCGCTGATCTGGTGGGAAATCCCTGACGAAAAATTGCTGCGCGAGTACAATATATCTTTGCAGATCATAACGCCGGATTGGCAAAATCGGCTGCAAAATGATCGTCATCTCGACAACAGTGTTGTCCCTTGGCATGTCTTCGAATTAAGTACCGAGGATCTGCCCGCCGGCGACTACAGACTGATGCTGATCTTGTACCGGCGCGACACCGGCGCGCGCGTCGGTGGGATGCATAGTTCGAGTGGTGAAGATACGGAAATCGTCCCTCTGCTGGATTTTAATGTTGACAGATCATTGGAGGGCAATTGAGCCCTGCTGCAAACTGAAATGGGAGCTGAACATCTATGATTGCCTTGCGGCAGAAATCGAAGGCGAACGACCTTGACCACCGCGACATCGGGCAATTGCCGGCTCTAGTCTTGATGACCGGCATTCTGCTGCTGGCATTTGCATTTGGCGCTCATGGATTGAATCGTGACCCGATTTGGGTGGACGAGTTGGCTTCATTGTCGTATATGGGCGCATTTGATCCCCCCTTTGGTTTAGATGAGGTTCTGACAGAACTGATTCAATATTCGCCACCGGATGTTCCGCTGTTTTTTGTTCTCGGTTCGGTTTGGGGGGAGCTGGCGGGTTGGAACCAGCTGTCTATGCGCTTCATGGCAGTGGCGGCCGGAGTTCTGACAATCGCTTGGCTGTATCGCTTTGCTGCCGACGTGTTGAATGCGCGCACGGGACTTGTAGCTGCGTGCTTCATGAGTACTACATCATATGTAGTGATCTATTTTCACGAATTGCGTCCGTATAGTCTGTTCATGATGATAACAATCGCGCATTGCTGGTTGTATTTTCGATTAGCGTGTCGAAGGTCTCCAACGAAGAGACTCTGGTGGATCGCATTTGTCGCATCTACGTGCGTGCTCTTTTTTGTGCACAACTTTGCTGGTCTGGTCGTAGGCGCGCTGGCGGCTACCCATCTGTTGTGGGCGCCGAAGACCAAACGCAGGATGCAAATTGTGGCAGCCTGGGGAATTGGCATTTTGTCATTCGTGCCGTATATGTCCATCATGATTGCAGGCTTCTTTATTCACCGGGACAACGTTAGGGCCATCGATTCGATAGAGCTATTGAATTCGTTGCTTAAAGTCTACTCAAATGGAGCGGAGTTCCTTTTGGCGCCGCTTGTTCTGGCAGTCTGCTATGCGTTGTGGAAAACGAGAAGCGGCACTGCCGCGCGTATTCTGATAATCCTGCTTCTGATGGTCGGTACCTTGTTAATCGCAAATTCGATTTTCGAATTTATTCCTATTACCAGATTGCGATATTTCATAATGATATGGTTCCTGCCTGCTACATTGATTTCTTTTGGATTGACCTCCCTGCCGCATTATCGTATTCCTACTGTGCTGACCCTCGTTGCATGGATAGTCGCTGGATTCTTTTTTGGCAGATCATCCGAGATACTTGACTATGCCGGACTCCAGGCGATTGTTCCTCAGTATCCGCCTTTACATAAGTATGTATACCATCTTGAGTCGTTAACGAAACACGGCGACTATGTCATAGGGTTTGACCCGTCTGGTAGCGTGAATAAGGTTCCAATTTTCACCTGGCACAGCATATCCGACTACTACCTCAAAGCCCAACTCGGCATCGACGGCTACTTTCTCCATTCCCATCTAAAGCGTTACCGGCTTGAGCGCGATGTGCGAGACATCTTGACCGCCCACCCTCAAGTGCTGTTGGCATACGACCCGTCTGACGAGCCGCGCAACTACGCCAGGACGTTTGAAATAATCGCTGCGGACTATATCCCCTGCTCAGTCCTCGTCGACAATCCGGACTTGCACATTCAGAGGTATACGCATCCTGTGCTCGGATGTGACAACGAAGCGACAACAATTGATTACGAAAATGGCATAACGGTATTGGACTACGCCGCCCGGTTTGATGCGGAAAACGAGCGCCTTCAGGTCCTCACCTGGTGGGAACTCCCGGATGAAGACATGCTCGACCAATTCAATATCTCGCTGCAGATCATCACAACGGATTGGCAGAATCAGCGCCAGGTTGATCGCCATCTCTATGACAATATCACACCGTGGAGTGTCATTGAACTTAGCACCCAGGATCTGCCCGCCGGCGAATACAGACTGATGCTGATCTTGTACGAGCGCGATTCGCTGGATAAAGTTAACGGACAGTCCCTGCCCAATGGCGATTACACAAACATGCATACACTTCTAACTTTTTCTATCGGCGACCGATAGCCCTCAAGCTATAATGCATCGGTAACGGATTATGCGCGCTCGGCCCAACGGCCGAGCTGCCAGGAGCGCGCCGCCATCACGAAGCAGCCGCATCAATCCCACGAAGGAGTCTCGAGTAGGGCAGTCCACCTGTGGGTCATGACCGTTGTACTGTTGCTGGCATTTGGGATCTGCGCCGATGGATTGACGGCCTGGCCCATTCGCACCGACGAACTCTTTTCGATTTCCAATATGGGCGGGTTCGACCCGCCCTTCAGCCCGCTTCAAATAGTCGACTCGGTTGTCACCTACAGCCCCGTTCACGTGCCGCTCTATTTTCTGCTCGGCGCGGGCTGGGCAAGTCTCGTCGGCTGGTCCGACTTTGCCCTGCGTTCCTCCTCCTTGCTGACGGCGGTCTTGATGATCGCCTGGCTCTATCGGCTGGGCGCCATAATTCTTGATCGCCGCGCCGGGCTAATCGCCGCTGCCATGATGGGCGCATCCGCATATCCGGTTCTGCACTTTCACGATTTTCGCATGTATCCCTTGCTGCTGCTGCTGGCTGTGATCCACTGCTGGCAATATTGGCGACTGCTTCACGCCAAAGCGCCTGCCGCAAGATCCTGGGTCTTGTTGGTGGTGACGGCCGTCGCCTTGGTCTACACGCATTCCACGGCCCTTATCATGTTTGCCGGGCTAGGAATATATCATTTGATCATCGCGCGCAGGTCTCGAACTTGGATCGGCATCGCAGCAGGGTGGGCGATCGCCGCGCTAGCCTATCTGCCATACTTGCCAACTTTAATCGCAGGCGTAGGCGACGCTGCGGCGACGCTCAGTGAAAAGAGCGCCCCTGCCTCCGTCGCCGAGCTGACCCATGCCTTTATGATGTTGCTGGCAAATGGCGCCGATTGGCTACTGATACTGCTTGTTGGGCTGCTGATCGTTGCCCTTTTGCGTCATCGTGACGGCGTGCTTCTGCGCTTCTCAGTGATGCCCCTGGGCATGTTGGTGACATTTCTCATACTCAACGAAGTATTCGGGTTCATACCGCTGTCGAGGATGCGTTACTTCATCATCATGTGGTTTCCCTTCTTGTTGCTATTTGCTCGAGCAATCAGTCAAATGCCGCGCTGGATTGGTCTGGCGGTCGCCCTGCTTATTATGTGGTGCGCGACTGGATTCCACTACTATCGAGGCGAAGCGATCCTGCCCTATATTGGCGGCATGACCAAAACCCGCGATTATCCGCAACTGCAGCACTACGTTCCACAATTACGCGACAACGTGCGAGCGCAAGATTATCTTCTGGGATTCACTTGGGACGATTACGTCAATTTCGACCACAAGCACGGCAAAAGCGCAGCTGACTTTTACACCCAGGCGCATCTCGGCATCGACGGGGCATTCGTGCGCGGCCGCGCTATCGGCGCCTGGCTGGTGGACGAAATGGGACGGCTGATAGACGGACATCCTTATCTTCTTTTCGCATACGAAAGAGACAACGCGCCAGACGGATTGTTGGGCGCTATCTACTTCATGGAGACCCGCTATCGTCCATGTGACGTATTGGTAGACAATAGCCAGTTGTTCGTGCAGCGATACGTCGACCGAATGCTTGATTGCGAACGCGATTACGCGCCCATAACTTATGACAACGGAATCTCGGTCGTCGATCGCGCCGCTCGCTATGATCCACTAACGGAGCGCCTCAGCGTGTTGATTGGTTGGGAGGTTTCTGACCAGGACTTGTCGAATCACTACAGCGTTTCCATACAAGTCCTGACTCCTGATTGGCAAAACGTCAGACAGCTCGATCGCTACTTGTTCGACAATCTGCTCAAGTGGAGCGTCATAGAACTATCGACAGCGGGGCTGACGCCTGGTGAGTATCGGCTGGCGATGGTCTTGTATCATAGTCAGACTGGCGAAAGGGTCGGCGGCATTGATCATTCCACCGGCGAGTCTGGTAGTATCCTGCCGATCCTATCGTTTGCAGTAGAATAGATACAGGTAATCGCACAAGACGAAGAATTAGCGCGCGATGGTTCCGGAGGCATAAGCCCGCAAATGCTCAACCGCGCCCCAAAATCTGAAAATGATCAAAGCAAAACCGATCTGGCGCCGATGACGGCGGTCTTGCTGTTGGTGTTTGCCTTCGGCGCCAACGGCCTGAACACCGATCCTATCTGGACCGACGAACTCTACTCGATCACCAATATGGGCGGATTCGATCCACCGTTCAGCCCAGCGGAAATCATCAATTCAGTCGCCAACAACTCTCCCGATCATGTGCCGCTATTCTTTCTACTGGGCGCGGCTTGGGCGCAATTTGTCGGCTGGACGCAATTCGCCCTGCGCCTGATGCCGGTGCTTGCCGGCGTGCTGATGATCGCCTGGATATATCGCTTGGGCAGCGACATGTTTGGAAAATTTGCGGGCAGGCTGGCGGCGATCCTGCTCGGCACATCGGCTTACATTGTTCTATATCTGCATGATTTTCGGATGTATGCGCTCTTCTTGATGTTGGCTACGACGCACTTCTGGATCTATTGGCGAATCGCCATGAATAGGTCAAAACACGCCCTGATGTTCACTGCCTTCGTCGTATCTGCGGTAGCGCTATTGTACACCCATTCATTCTCATTCGTCCTGATTTCTTGTCTTGGGTTATATCACTTGTTAATAGTTGGCAAGTCACGCCATTGGTTGAAGGTTTGCGCGGCATGGTGCGTCGCCTTCTTACTATTCGCGCCATACTTGCCAGCACTCATTAATGGCGTCCAAGTCGCTGCCGGAAAAGGGAATGTGACTGATCGTGCAGCCGAAGCGCCAGAATTGCTTGCCACTTTTCTCTTGTTGCTTGGCAATGGCAGCTGGACTGTCATCGCAGCCATGGGATTCGTTATGGTCATTGCATGTGCGCGATACGGCCCGAAGACTATGCTTGGGTTCATGCTGGTCCCCATTGCGATGCTGATATTGATCATCAGTCTTAACGAAATCATCGGCATCATTCCTATCAATAGAATGCGTTATTTCTTGATCATTTGGATTCCGACCATACTCGTAATGTCCGGCTCTCTGAGCTTGATGCCAAGGCGTGAACTACTCTCACTCATAATGCTCGTGATATGGTGTGGAAGCGGCTATCAATTCTATCGTTCTACAACCATTTTGAACCATGTGGGAAGTATGGTGCAAACACGGCTGTATCCTTCGGCTCAAGACTATGTCTATCATTTGCAGGGGAAAGTACGCCCGCAAGATTACCTTGTCGGCTTCACGAACTATGATTATTTCAATACCGATCTAAGGCTAGGAAATAGTGTTGCCGATTATTATACGCAGTTGCAATTGGGCATTGATGGCGCGTTCATCAGGCAAACAGCCCATTCTGATACGCTGGCCCGCCTGATGCAAAAGCATATCGACGATCAACCATTTTTGCTCCTCGCGTACGATCCGCGCAGAGCGCCCGGCAATTTTGAACAAGTCTTGGAAGCGATTGCCGAAGAGTATTCTGCCTGTGCGGTCCTGATCGACTTGCCAGAACTCTTTGTACAGCGCTATGTCAATACCATGTTGGATTGCGATCGTCAATATGCGCCAATCGAATTCGACAATGGCGTAACAATCGTTGACAGATTCGCCAGATACGTGCCAGAAGAGAATCGCGTTCAGATTCTGACTGGATGGGAAGTCGACAACGAAGAACTGCTTTACGAATATAACATGTCGTTACAGCTTATCGCATCAGACTGGAACAAATACGAACAGGTAGATCGCCACCTGTACGATGACATACTCAAATGGTACCGGGAAGAATTATCTACTGATGCGCTGCCGCCGGGCGATTATCATGTTATGGTCATCGTTTATGACAGCGAGTCGGTCCAGAAGGTAACGGGATCAGACTTGCTTAACAACCGATCGGATAGCATTTTCCCGATTCTTACCTTTCGAGTCGAATCATGAGTGTCATCATGAGTCCACTCACCCACCGATTTTTCACCGACGGCCCGACCTTGCGCTGAGCGGAGTCCCTGATGATGAAACCGCTGCGGCTCGCGCGTGACAGCGGGCTCAACTCCAACGCACATATCGCATCGCGTCTTGCGCTGTTGACGGCTGTCTTGTTACTGGTTTTCGCATTCTACGCCAACGGCCTAACTACAGATGCCTTTTGGACCGATGAGATGTTTTCAGTCGGCAATATGGGCGGCTTTGATTCACCTCGTTCTCCCGCGGAAATCATCAGATCGGTCGCCGACAACTTTCCCGACCACGTGCCGCTATTCTTTTTGTTGGGCGCTGGTTGGGCAAACGTCGTCGGTTGGACGCAATTCGCGTTGCGGGCGTTTCCCATTTTGGCTGGCATCCTTCAAATAGCCTGGATGTACCGCTTAGGGACAGACCTCTTTGGCTATTCTTCCGGCGTGATTGCCGCGCTTCTATTGGGTACCTCTGCCTACGCGATCATGTACGTGCATGATTTTCGCATGTATTCGTTGTTGCTGATGTTGGTTACGATGCACCTTTGGCTCT
The DNA here is from genome assembly GCA_022822305.1 of Anaerolineae bacterium. Lineage (GTDB taxonomy): Bacteria > Chloroflexota > Anaerolineae > Aggregatilineales > Phototrophicaceae > UBA6055. The sequence continues at coordinate 132,712 of JAJEBY010000011.1, read as the reverse complement.
ACTTCAGAATCGTTTCTAAGCAATCGCCCGGACGTCTGACGTGGCTGCTATTCCTGGCCACCAATGTCGCGCTGCTTTACACGCATCTATTTGCGCTCATCTTCCTCGCTAGCTTGGTATTATTTCACATTATTTCATTTGCGAAATCAGCGCATTGGTTCAGAGTATTGCTGATTTGGGCGGTAAGCGCGCTGCTCTTTGCGCCCTATATCTCTATTCTGATTGCTGGCGTCCAGCGTGCTACCAGACTTGAAAAGGTTACGTCTAGCGCCGCCACGGCATTTGAATTGGTGCCGACCTTCGTGTGGTTGCTGATGAATGGTAGCTGGGTGCTTGCCATGTTTGTTGTCGGAATGCTAGTGCTGGCATTACACCAAAAGCGCCATGCTATTGCCTTGAAATTGACTACAATACCCGTGACCATGCTAATCTTGATTCTGTTAGGCAATGCGCTAATTGGGTTGATCCCGCTCGATCGTATGCGCTATTTCATTGTTTTGTGGATACCGTGCATTCTACTGATTACCTATTCTCTGACTCAGATTCCACGTTTGAATGCGATAACATTCTTTGTTCTATTGCTGTGGATTGTTTCTGGCTATCAATTCTATCGGTCAACAGAGATTCGCTACCATATCGGTGGCATGTCAAAAGTATTCCTATACCCACCCATGCAAGATTGGGCATTTTTCTTGAATGGCAAGATTCGTTCACAGGATTACTTGGTAGGCTTCAGCGACAGCGATCACGTCAATAAAGATATGGATTTGGGACAGAGCACGGCGGACTATTATACGCATGTCTATCTGGGCATCGACGGCGCATTCATTCAGGAGAAGGGTTGGGGAGATTGGCTGGCGCGCAATATCGATAAGCACCTTTCAAACCATCCGCACTTGGTCTTTCTGTATGAACCGGCGAATCCTCCGCCCACATTTGATCGCGTCTTCGACCGTATTGCTGAGAACCACATTCCATGTGATGTTTTGCTCGACTCCCAGAACCTGATTGCACAACGCTACGTCCATCCTCTCGCCGGCTGCGAGCACGAGTACCGGCCCATCAATTTCGACAATGGCATCAAGATTGTCGACCACTTCGGCGCCTACGATCCGGATAACGACCGCGTCCAGCTCGTCACCGGTTGGGAAGTCGCCAATGAGGGGCAATTGGACGAATACAACATCTCGTTCCAGATTTTGACGGACGAATGGCAAAAGATGAGTCAAATCGACGAGCATCTCTACAACGACATATTGAAATGGCACGAACTCGAAATGTCGACCGACCAGTTGCCTTCAGGTGACTATCGCCTTGTGGTCATACTCTACGATCGCTACACGGGAGAGAAAGTTCCCGGTATTGACCAGACCAGCGGCGAATATGGCAGCATCCTGCCGCTGTTGGCTTTTTCGGTCGAGACTTAGCTCATCATGCAATATTCAACGGCCACCATCAAAATGACGCGGACAGCTTTCCCGCGCTGGCTTTTGATGCTGCCGGTACTGCTGCTGGCGTCTCTTTTGGCTGCCCAGGGCCTGAACGCGGATGTCATCTGGTTCGATGAATTGACCTCCATCGGTCACGCTGGCGGCTTGACCGGACCTTTCTCCGCGATCGATGTGATGGATTCGATCCGCGAACATAGCCCAAAACATGGACCGCTGTTCTTCGAATTGCTCGCTTCTTGGGCCGCGCTGGTCGATTGGCATCATGCCACCCTGCGCAGCCTGACGCTCTTTTTCGGTTTGCTCGCATTGGCTTGGGTATATCGCATCGCGCGCGACTTCGTCAATTGGCGCGTCGGCTTGTGGGCATGCGCCTTTCTCAGCATCAATGTATTCTGGCTCGAATACTTGCACGAGATACGAATGTACTCGCTGCAGCTGATGCTGATCATGGCGCTAATCTGGCACTACCTGCATATAGCAAAACGACCGGATCGAGCGCGTTGGCATCACTGGCTCGGTCTGGTGGCCGCGGCGACCCTGTCCATATATGCGCAGCCGATTTCCATATTCGCGCACTTGGCGATCGGCGCCTACCACGTGCTGTTCTTGCCGAAAACTCGGACCTGGCTACAGTTGACGCTCGCCTTTCTGATTGCCGGAATTCTGTATCTGCCTTGGCTTCCTGTCACACTGCACGGCATAAACGCGAAATTTGACACCGGCGGCGATCAATCCATGACATTTGGCCTGGCTCTCGACACATGCGTTAGCCTTCTCGGCAACGGCAGTTGGATAATGGTCGCGCTTCCTCTGTTGACTGCAGCTCGGCAACTGCGCGACAAATCCACCCGCCGCCGCCTGGCGTCAATATGGATTCTGACCGCGCTGATTCTGGGCTTCCTTCTCGGAGTTAACGAAACCATCGGCTTGATTCCGCTGCGCAGGGCCCGGTACTTCCTGATGGCTTGGGGATTGCTGGCCATTCTTATCGGCTGCGGGCTGGCAAGCTGGAAACGTTGGTGGATGGGCGCGCTGTATCTGCTGGTTTTTCTCGGTCTTGGTTTTCAATTGCGCGGTGAATCCAAATACCTGGATTATCAAGGCACGATTCATGCCGTTCGCGCCTATCCACCCATGCATGAGTACGTTGCTGCGCTGCGCGATCAGTTAGGCGAACAAGATTATGTGGTGGGATTCACCAACGCGAATTTTGTCAATCATCGCGGCAAACATGGCAAGAGCACGGCGGACTATTATATGGAGACCCTGCTGGGCAACGACGGCGCCTTCATCCCCACCCATTTCAGCGACGAGCAATTGGAATTTGATGTGCCAGCAAAACTCGACGAAAATCCCTACCTGCTGTTCACATTCGACCCACAGAACAAACCCGACATTTTCGAGTTGACCAAGTCAATCCTCGAACGCGATTATCAGCCCTGCGACGTTATCCTCGATACGCCTCAGCTTTTTGCCCAGCGTTACGTCCATCACACGCTCGATTGTGGGCGCGAGTATCGCTCAATCGATTACTCGAACGGCATCAGCATCGTCGACAGATTCGTGAATGTCTTGACCGAGCGGGATACATTACGCGTCGTGACCGGTTGGGAGGCGGCGGACGATGACTTGTTATACGCTTTTAACGTATCCATACAAGTCCATGGCGCGGATGGTGAGAAGGTCGCTCAACTCGATCGGCATCTATACGACGATATCCTCAAGTGGCACGTCGCCGAATTTTCCACTGCGAGCCTCGCTCCAGGCGATTATCGCGCCGTGGTCATGGTCTACGACCGCTATCCGCCCCACGCCAAGCTCACCGGCACAGATATCAGCAGTGGCGAGGTCGCGACGATACTTCCAATAGCCGCATTCAGCATCGCTGGCTAGTCTAACATGCTCGCGCTAAAGAAACTGTTTCGACCACTTTATGCGCCAATCGTGCGAAATCGCCGCAATCGAAAGCAGATGCTGGCGCAGCAGGCGTCCATACGCGCGCAGGTAGATGCTTGCGTCGCTGCGGGCAATCCGCTCAAGATCATTATCGGCGCCGGTTCCACGCGCTACGACGGCTGGATCGCCACCGATATCCCCGCTTTCGACATCCTGAATGGCGGACACTGGGCGCTGCTCTTCCCCGAACGATCAATAGATAGAATGCTTGCCGAGCATGTGTTTGAACATTTCACGCCGGAACAGCTAGGCATAATTCTACGTCTGGCGCGGCCTTATCTGAAGCCAAGCGGCCGTATCCGCTTCGCTGTGCCCGATGGCAATCATCCGGATCCGATTTACATCAAACGCGTACGACCGGGCGGCACAGGCATCGGCGCGTCCGACCACAAAGCCCTCTACGACTGTGACTCGATTTCTAGATTGTTAGGCGAGGCGGGCTACGACCTTCAATTGCTCGAGTATTTCGATGGCGCCGGCAATTTCCAGAGGGCGCCCTGGCAATGTGAAGACGGCTTCATCGGGCGATCAGCAGACAATGACGCGCGCAATGCCGCGGGAAATCTGGTCTACACCAGCCTCATCGTAGACTGCTGGCCCCACGCCTGATCACCCTGTGCCCGCAATGGCCATTGTGGCGCTGAATACGCCCGTTTCTTGGCAGATTTACGCGATTCCTGAAAACTGCTGACGCTTGGAGCGAATCTTGCAAAACTTTGGACAACCCTTTAGCGCTTGTCCGCTACTCCGACAAAATCCCCAATCATCACTCGTTTCAACTGAGATGGGATGCGTTTCTCAATAAAGAGCTGCATCATGCATGCCGATCCCCGCGCTTACGGTCGATTGTAAGGCTTGTCCGCTTCTGCGAAACTTACGCAACACTACCTGGATAACACCGATTTTGCGACAATACATAGTGTTAATCCTTTTGAAACGCAACAGAATTCTGTGGCATCCACCAAGATTAGCTCCCCTTCCCTAGCTCGCTGGGAAAGGGGCCGGGGGATGGGGTAAAAGAAATCGCGTCAGGCTATCGGAAAAGCCTTGTATGAGCAACTCTGTGAGTCGCCCGCAGGCAATAGGCTCGAATCAAACGCGCATTTGTCAGTTGCGGACAAGCCTTGTACGGGCGAGCCACCGGCTCGCCCGCTTGAGACATGCCCAGCCAATCACGCTTTCGCATGACGAGCTCGGAACTCATTCCAGGCTTAGATGTTCAGGAAGTGACCCTGCACGCCGTGGGCGACTTCCTTGATGGCCTCGCTCAATGTGGGATGGGCGTGAACGTTGCGCGCGATCTCTTCCGCCGTGAGTTCGGCGGAACGCGCCAACGTCAGTTCCGGCAGCAGTTCGGTGACATCGTGACCGATCATATGCGCGCCCAGCAGCTCGCCGTATTTCTTGTCGCTGATCAGCTTGACGAAGCCGCTGGCGTCGCCCATGCCTCGCGCCTTGGCGTTGGCCTGGAAAGGGAACTTGGCCACTTCGATATCGTAACCGCGCGCCTTGGCCTGCGCTTCGGTATAGCCAAAACTCGCGACCTGCGGCTGACAATAGGTGGCGCGCGGCATCATGTCGAATTCCAGCGTGACACTCTCCGCGCCGGCGATATTCTCCGCCGCCACCACCCCCATCGCTTCGGCCACGTGCGCTAGCATCAGCTTCGCGGTGACATCGCCTATGGCATAAATGTGCGGGACATTCGTGCGCATCTGATCGTCGACCGCAATGCCTCCGGCTTCGTCCAGGGCGACGCCGGTATTCTCTAAACCATATCCTTCGGTACGGGGTTGAAAGCCGATCGCCTGCAACACGCGTTCCGCAACCAGTTGCTGCTGTTGACCATCCGCATCTGTCACCGTAACTTGCACGCCATCCGCCGTCTCCGCTATCGCATCAACGCGCGTGCCGGTCATGATTTTGATGCCCATTTTCTTGTAGATCTTGGCCAGTTCCGCGCTGACATCGGGATCTTCCAACGGCAATACTCGATCGAGAAACTCGACCATAGTGACCTCGACGCCGTAGTTGCGCATGATGTAGGCGAATTCCACACCGATGGCGCCAGCGCCGGCGATGATCACGCTGGCGGGCAGATTGTCCTCCATGATCTGCTCTTCGTAGGTGACCACGCGCTCGCTCAATTTCGTGCCCGGGATTAACCGCGTCGTCGCGCCGGTAGCGATGATGAGATTCTTGAATGCGACCGTCTCTTCGCTGCCGTCGTTCAACGCCACTGTCAGGGAGTTGGCGTCTTTCAAGCTCGCCCAACCCTCAAACGAGGCGATCTTGTTCTTGCGCATGAGGAACTGCACGCCTTTGGTCAAACCTTGCGCGACACGGCGGCTGCGCTTAAATGCTTTGGCGTAATCGAGGCTGAAGTCGCCGCTTATCCCGAAGGTATCCGCTTCGTTGTTGAGAATGTACGCCAGCTCGGCGTTTCTCAGCAGGGCCTTAGACGGTATGCAGCCCACGTTGAGACAGACGCCGCCCCAGTATTTCTTTTCCACGATCGCGGTATTCAGCCCCAGCTGGCTGGCGCGAATGGCGGCGATGTAGCCTCCGGGTCCGGCGCCAAGCACTACGACATCGAATTCCTTAGCCATGTATTGCTATCTCCCTGCTGATTTGGCGTTGACTATGGGCCAAGTCTACCCCAGCGGCCGGTCAATTTGTAGCCTGCCACGGTCAGGCGATCGTCGATTTGGCGGGGCGAGGCAAGCGTCAATCCGCGCTCATGCGCTGGCGCTGCGCCTCAAACAGAATAACTGCCGCTGCCGCCGCCGCATTCAGCGATTCTGTGTCGCGGGACATGGGGATGGATACACCGAAACTCGAGCTCATTCTCGCCTGACTGCTGACACCGCTGGCTTCGTTGCCGATTATCAGAGCCCAGGGCTGATCCCAATTGACGTCTGCATACGCGCATTCACCATCCGCCGCGGCCGCGCATATCTGCAAGTCGGCGCAATATGCCCGGATTTCCGCCCAGGTCGCTTCCACAATCGGCAGTCGAAAATGGGCGCCCATGCCCGCGCGCATAACCTTGGAATTGTAGGGATCAACGCAGTTCGGCGCCACAATCGCAATCTCCACGCCCGCGGCGGCCGCGCTGCGCAAAATCGCGCCCAGGTTGCCCGGTTCTCGAATCGCGTCCAGGATCACGGCGCGCTTGACCGGGCTCGGCAGTGGCGGCTTCGGGATATGGAAGACGGCGACGATGCCCGGCGCGCCCTGTGTGTCGCTGGCGTAGCGCAGCACCTCGTGGCTGACCGGCAGCAATTGGCAATCGCTGTTCTGCAAGCGCGCGATCAGCGTATAATCGGCGCGTTCCGGCGCATACAGGGCGAGATCGGGATGCCCGCCGCTCTGCAGCGCATCCCCGATCAGCCGGTCGCCTTCCAGTACCAGCTTCTTTTCGCCCCGGCGCAGTCTTGCCTTGGTCTGCAGCGCCTTGACGATTCTGACGCGCTTGTTTTGTGTGCTGCTGATAATGGCCATCTCGAGGGCGCCGCAATCGAAAAAAGGGTCACTTTCGCGACCCTTTGCTATCGTGTTCTCGCTGCTGCTTTTGCTACCGGCTTTGCTTCGCCGCCGCCACAATTTGGCTGAACGCTTCGGCATCGTTGACGGCGAGATGCGCCAGGCTCTTGCGGTCCAGCTCGATATTGGCGCCCTTCAGCGCGTGAATCAACTCGCTGTAACGCATGCCATTGAGCCGAGCGGCCGCGTTAATGCGCTGAATCCACAGGCGGCGCAAATGACGGCGGCGCTGACGCCGGTCGCGATAGGCATACCACAAGCTGCGCATCATCGCTTCGTTGGCGCGCTTCCACAGCTTGCTGCGCGTGCCCCACTGCCCCTTGGTCAGCTTGATGATTTTCTTGTGCCGTCTGCGTCTGACGAATCCGGTTTTTGTCCTTGCCATGTTAAGTCTCCGTACACGAATCGCCCGGCTACCGATTGCGCCGGGACGAGTACCCTCAAACGTGATCGCGCGGCGCTAGGCCGGCGGATTGGCTTTGTATTTGCCGAGATAAGGCGCGAGCCGCCGAATTCGCCGCTGCATGGCGGGCTGGCCCACTTCCATGGTCTTGTCCCATTGGCGCTTGACGCGCTTGGCGGAACGCCGGCGCAAGTGACTCTTGCCACCCTTCGTGCGCACAATCTTGCCGGTGGCGGTCATGCGAAAGCGCTTTGCCGTCGCCTTGTGCGTCTTGAGCTTGTATTTCGTCGTTTTCTTCTTACGTGGCACTGATGATTCTCCGAGTTTATTTGTTTTCCTTATTCGGCGCCATGATCATGAGCATGTCTCGGCCTTCCATGTTGGGGCGCTGCTCCACAATGCCGACATCTTTCAACGCATCTTCGATTTTTCCCAAGCGTTCATGCCCGATGAACTGATGCGTGATTTCCCGCCCGCGAAAGCGCACGCGGAATTTCACCTTCTTGCCTTCTTGCAACCACTTTTCAGCGCGTTTGATATCGAATTGCAGGTGATATTCATCGGTCTTGGGACGAAGCTGAATCTCCTTGATCGTGACTTTCACCTGGTTCTTTTTCGATTTGCGCTCCTTGCGTCGTTGTTCGTATTGGAATTTCCCATAATCCATAATGCGGCACACCGGCGGCCGAGCGTTCGGCGCCACCTCGACAAGATCCAGTCCGACATCGTCCGCGCGCTGCTGCGCATACTGAATATTGACCACGCCAATATTGGTATTGGAGTCGTCGATAAGCCTGACTTCATGGACACCGCGGATGCCATTATTGATTCGATGTGGTGAACTTGCTATAGCTGCACGACCCTTCAATATAGGTTGGATATGGGAAACCGCCCGCAGTTGCGCCAACCACGGGCGCAAATTTTAACATATCGCAGTTGTGCTTGTCAATCACGATTCGCGTCATCTAGCGGGCGGACGGGCTTCACGTCTCAAAAGCTATGTCCGATTCGCGGAATGAGGCCAGAGACGCATCGTACATGTCGATCAACTCTTGGTCGCTGCCCTTGAAGCGGCGCAAAGTCTGCTGCGCGCACGAGGTGCAGCCGCGCATGGCGCGATAGCTGTCGGTCTCGCATGGGAGGCAGCCGCTCAACTCGATCATGACCGACATCAAGGCGATCGCTTCGATGCTGGTTTCGCGCTTGCTGGCGATGCTATCGATGAGTTTCGTCCAACGCGGTCCGCGCGTATTGCGCAGCGCCGGAATCGCATAATGCGGAAACAGGATCTCATTGTCCGTATACATCGTATCCAGAACACCCCCAACTGCATTGCGGCTCAGCGGCGGAATGCTTCACCTGGGCCACAAACTGCTTCGCACACTATAGTATTGTTTTTCGCCGCGCTTTGCAATCCATTTCACGCGCAACCGAAAGCAAATGCAAAGAAGTAACGGCAAATCTGGAAGCGCCGCGCATGATACTCATGTCCAGCCTGACTCCACCGGCCTTCCTCACCTGATTGTATTGGACAACTTTAGTGTCCACAAAATGGGGGCAAGTTCACCCTCCGAAAAACGTGGGGGATGTATGGGGAGCCAGGGCCGGGGGATGGGGTAGAAAAACGCGATGACACTGCGATTATCGGACAAGCCTTGTCGGGGCGACCCGGTGAGTCCCCCGTCCGCGCCCCGCCCAACCATTCGCCAAATTAGCACACTGGCCTGGTACGGGCGAGCCGGTGGCTCGCCCACCCCCGTATACGCAACAAACACCTATGAAATCGAATCCTTGTCGGGGCGACCCTGGATCGCCCACTCGCGCCACCTAAACGCGCCGATAATGGCGCATGACGTCAATCAGTCGATCATGTGGCAGCGCCTCTACGGTGTTGCCATCGCGCCCAGTCATCGTTGCCGCGGCACTCAGCGAATTGTAGACTGATTCTTCCACGCATTCGACCACCGCGCGAAAGCACTGATCGATGGCGGCGCGCCCGCCCAATAGCGCCTCCTCCTCAAAGAACAGCGTCTCTCGAACTGCCGCATGCGCTTCATGCCGACGGCGATTGCGAGTGGAAAAGGCGATCGCGAAGTCTCCGCTGCCACTGTGACCGACCGTGCCCGTGCGGCCCAGCCCGAAGGCGGCGCGCTTCGCCAGCCGTTCCAGCTGCCGCGCGTTCAACGGGGCGTCGGTCGCGATAACGATCATCACCGAACCGGGCGGCGCCTCGACCTCGTCTTCTTCAAAGTGCTTGCCCACTGGAACGCCCAGAATCTGCAGCTCGGGCCGGCGCCCAAAATTTGTTTGCAGCAGAGTCGCTATCGTGAATTCGCCGTCCAGCACTTGTCGCGAAGCCGTGCCGATGCCGCCCTTGAATCCATAACAGATTGTGCCTGTGCCGGCGCCGACGCAGCCTTCCAGCACATGATCGCCGCCGGCCTCATCAATGGCCCGCAGCACATCCGCAGCGCTGACGTGCCGTCCCTGCCCATCGTTCAGCTTGTTGTCGTTGCATTCGCCCACGACCGGACAGACATTGCTGGTGCTGATGGCGATATCCGGATTCTCGCGAATCGCATAACTGACCAGCGCATCCCAGACCCGGCCCACATTCAGCGTGCCGGTCAGGCATATTGGCGATTCGATCATGCCCAGCTCGCGAATCTGCTCGAATCCCGTCGCCTTGCCATAGCCGTTGATCGTGAATACCGCGGCCGGCGCTTTTTCACGGAAGATATTGCCCGGGTGAGGCAGGATAGCGGTGACGCCGGTGCGTATAGGACCGGTCCCGCTGACCAGTTTGCCGTCGCCTTCGATCCGTGTCACATGACCCACGCGCACGCCCGGGACATCGGTGATTGCGTTGCGCGGACCCGTCGGCAGATGGTCGAATATGGGAATCAAATCACGAAAGCGCGTCATGCGATACTAGCGCTTCAGCGCGCGGATCAAGTCCAGCGTCGCCGCCTGCGATTGATCGCTGCCTTCCAAGGTGCTGTTCCACAAGCTGAACAAGACGCCTGCGATGTCGCCGCGGCGCATGACATCACGCAAGGAGGCGATGCTTTCGTCTAGCGAGGGACCGCCGGGTTCCGGATAACTCAGCGCCGGGATATCCGCGCAATCGACGACATCGGTATCGAAATGCACGTATATCGGCTGGCTCGGCAGGTCGGCCTCGCTCAAGGCTTGCAATGTGTCGAAGATGGTCACGTCGCTGCCGCGCAGCATGACGCCTTCTTCGGGATCGAGATTGCGCACATCGGTGACGATGACATCGGATTCCGCCACCGGTGCGAGCTCCACGCCACGCATCAGATGTTGATTGCCGCGCCCGACCATGGCAGCCAGTGGCATGCCGCCCAGGAACCCGCTCGGCGTCGTCTCCGGCGTGTTGAAATCACCGTGCGAATCGTACCAGAGGATGGCCGGCGATTTGGATTCCAGCCCCTTGACCATGCCCAGACAGCTGGTGCAATCGTTGGCGAATACCACCGGCACTTTGTCCGGGCAGGCGCGGATGGCGGCGGCCAGCGCGCGATTGACTGCTACCACCGGATCATTGGCGGACGCGAAATCGGGCTCGATTTCCACCCAATCCGCCCCCAGTTCGTCGGCAATGCCACTCTCGCGCAAGATTTGAACTTCACCGCGTTCCGCCACCGATTCGCCCAGATAATAGGGCACGCCGATGCAAACATAACTGGACATCACAGTACTCCTATCGGATGATCAACACTTGTCCCACATATACCAAATTGGGATTGAGTAAGCCGTTGGCGGCGGCGATATCCCACATGTCTCGCCCGTACAGCGCGGCTATCGTGCCCAAAGTTTCGCCCGAACGCACGACATGTTGCCGCTCGCCAGGCGCCAGCGTCGCCAAAATCGGCGCATCGGCGATATTGCCCGGCGGAATCAGCAGAATATCACCGCGATAAAGCAAGAACTCGCCGCGAATGCCGTTTATTGCGCGCAAATCATCGAGCGGTACCGCGTAGCGTTGAGCGATGCTCACCAACGTATCCCCGGCTTGTACGACATAAATCCTATGCGCCCTCTGCCTCTGAATGGGGTAGGGCGTCGCTGTGGGAGTCGGCGTCGGCAACGCGGCAATTTGCGCGGCGCTGGGCACTGTCAACGCTTGACCGATAGCGATTCGATTGGGATTGGCGATGCTATTGAACTCGGCCAGAACGCGCCAGTCTACGCCATATCGGTCGCCGATCTTCTGCAAAGTCTCGCCTGCTTGAACCGTATGTGTTGTGGTGAAGTCGTCCGATGTGGTCTCGGGAATATAGAGCGTCTGTCCGGGAATGAGATGGCTCTCGCTCAAGATGTTATTCTCCGCCCTCAGCGCCTCCACCGTGATGCCGTAACGGGCGGCGATCGACTGGAGGTTGTCCTCCGCTTCCACAACATGAGCGATTAGCTGATCTTCGGGTAGGGGAATACGCAGAATCTGCCCGCGCCACAGTCGCTCATCGGCGCTCAAGTGGTTGCGTTCGATCAGCGCCGCCGCCGCTACGTCAAAGTGATCGGCTATGGATTCGATGCTATCGCCCGCTTGCACAGTGTACCATTCGTCGTCTGCAAGCGTCGTCCAGCGTCCGGTCAACAGCAGCGACAGGATTACCAGCAACAGCGCGCGGCCGAACAATTGCGTCCGCGTCATTGAGATTTCCCCGGATGCGAGCAAGACCTTATACATCTTGCAATTATAGTGCAAAGCCCTTTTCTGAGCAGGGGATTAGCGTTTTGTCACTCACAGACCGGGAACGTGTGTGAAGGGCAAGTTTAAAGCTTGCTTGAGCAGAAACCAGTGGAAAGCGATGAATTCGCGAAGCAGCGAATAGGGATAGAAGAGCGGATAACTGATGCGGCTGGCCGGCACAGGACTGCCAGATACCTCCAAACCCCGCCGGCGATAAAGCCACGTCGCGCGCAGCATGTGATAACTGTCGCTCACCAGTACTGCGCGCGAATGCCCCAAATCGCTGAGGATGTTGGCGGCGTGGAAGGCGCTTTCTTCGGTGCTGCGGCTCATCTCTTCCATCAGAATCGCCGACATCGACACGCCTCGCCGAACCAGAATCTCGCGGCAGGCATCCGCTTCGCTGCGCGGGAAGCCCTCGGCCCTTGCGCCCGTGCACATGATCAACGGCGCGATGCCATCGTGCCACAAGCCGGCGGCGCGCTCGCTGCGGCGGGTCAGCGCCCAGCCCGGCCGCCCATCGCCGCGCAAGCCCGCGCCCATCACGATGATGACATCGGCGGATTCTGCCGTATCCGTAGTGCCTGTGACGTGGATGACGCCGATGAAGCCGACGCTGTACAACATCGCAGCTAGCAAAAGAAAGAGAATAATCCGCCTGATGCGTCGCCGCCGCTTCTGTTTCGTTGTGGGTATGCGATTCGCTTCAACCATATGGCCACGGGGCGCAAGGCGCGCAGGAATTGCGGCGAGAAAAACCCGGCCTCTTCGGTCGGGTTGAATTTTCTGTGCAGCTTTCAGCCGATATTGACACCCATCCCGATACTTGAGGGAGGGATGCAATATGGTATGGCAGATCCTAACACTCGCTATACCCGCAAGTCAGACACTTGCGGCAGCTCTCGGCGCGGATCAAGCTGATCGTCCCGCACTCGGGGCACATATCAGCGCCTGATATCGTTCCGTTGCCACTCACGTGCGCGCTTTCAACATCGTCGCTCGCGGGCTGACTGTCCGCCTCGATCGGCAGATTCAGCTGCAGCGGCTGATCTTCGGGAAAGAACTCGATTTGCAAGACGCGCGCCACCGCATCGGGCAGCGACAAGACGCGCTTGGGACCGAAGCCGATGGGACGCGCCCCGCCGATATCCTGCAGTTGTTCGATGATTAGCTTGAGCATCTCGCGGCGATTATGCGGCGCGGTTGTGCGCAGCTGCAGCGAAATCATGCGCCCCAGGCTCTCAGCATCCGCAGCGATATCGCTACCGGCCTTGCCGATGGCGATGAAGACCTCGAAGGGATTATCCTGGTCATCGCGATTGATGGTGATATAGGCTTTGCCGAAGGGCGTCTGCGTGCCAACGGTTGTCCCGGTGAGTCGTTCGGGACGCGGATAGACGCGATGCGGCGTGGTCGCGGGTTCTGCGTTATCCGCAGCTTCTCCCTGCAGCGCGTTGCGTACATCGTCCATTTCGCTTTCGGCGCGTTCATCGCCCTTGAGCATCAGTACCTGCTCGTCTCGGCTGCCATCGCGATATATCGTGCCGCCCTTGCAGCCCAGCGCATACATATACTGATACAGCTCGCTGACTTGCTCGACCGTGTATTCCTTGGGCACATTGCAGGTCTTGCTGATGGCGCTGTCAATCCAGCGTTGGAAAGCGCCCTGCACCTTTACATGTTCCTCCGGCGACAATTCCATCGCCGTGACGAAATGCGCCGGCAGCTCCTTTGCATCTGGATTGTCATCAAACCAGTCTTTGACGATGGGTGCCTGCTCTTCGTGCAAACCCAACCGGCTCTTGCGGTAATAAACCCAGGAGAAGAACGGTTCGACACCAGTAGATGTATTGACCATGGTACCGGTCGTGCCGGTCGGCGCCTGCGTCAACAAGGTGACGTTGCGCACGCCATCCTCGTGGATCTTATGCCGCAGGTCTTCCGGCATCGTTTGCATATAACCGCTTTCCAAGAATTTTTCAGAATCAAAGTTGGGAAAGGCGCCCTTTTCCTGCGCCAAGTCACTTGATGTCTCGTAGGCGGTGGTGGCGATCAATTTGTAGATTTGATCGATGAGGTCAACGGATTCGTCGCTGCCGTATCGCACTTCCAGCCGCAGCATCAGTTCGGCGATTCCCATCGTGCCCAAGCCGACGCGGCGCTCCGACTTCTGAACGGCTTCGTTTTCGGCGAAGAAATACGGCGTCGTATCAATGACGTTGTCGAGGAAGCGCGTGGCGTATCTGACGGTTTTGCGCAAGTCGTCCCATGCCACATCGTGATTGATTTCGTCATAGAAGCGCGACAAGTTGATCGCGCCCAGATTGCACACCGAAAAGGCGCCCAATGGCTGTTCGCCGCAGGGATTGGTGGAAATCAAGGGATTGAAATACCAACTGTTCGCCATCTTGTTGCAGCGCTCGTTGAACCAGACTCCCGGTTCCGCGCTCGCCCAGGCGCTCTCGATGATGGCCGTCCAAAGTTCGCGCGCCTTGATCGTCTTGTAGCAGACGACCTTGCGTCCGGCTGCGATCCAGGTATTCAGATCGCCATCCCAAAGCTCGTCATAATCGGGATCGCGCGTATCGGGAAAGAGCAAGGGCCAATCGTCGTCGGCTTGCACCGCCTCCATCAACTTGTCGGAGACGCCGACGCTGATATTAGCATTGGTGATCTGGCCCGCCTGGCGTTTGCTGTTTATGAAATTGAAAACATCCGGATGCCAATCGTTGAGGATCAGCATCAAGGCGCCGCGGCGGCTGCCGCCTTGCTCGATCAACCCTGTGACGAAGCTGTAAAGCGCGCCCCAAGACACAGCGCCGCTCGATCGGCCATTCACGCCCTTGACATAAGAATGACGCGGTCGCAAGGTCGAAAGGTTGATGCCGACCCCTCCGCCGCGCGACATGATTTCCGTCATCTGCGTCAGCGTGGTCATGATGCCCTCGCGGGAATCATGCGGCGACGGCACCACATAACAATTGTAATAAGTCAAATCTTGATCGGTGCCGGCCGCGGTCAGGATGCGTCCGCCGGGTATGAACTTCCAATCATCGAGCAGCCAACGAAACTTCTCTGTCCATTCTTCTTGCTTGGCCAGATCGATTTCGGTTGTCGCTACGCCTTGCGCCACGCGGTCCATCATCTGGGCCGGCTCGGTCTCGATAGGTTTGTCGACATGTTCGAGGTCGCGCACAATCGTCTCGCCATCCAGCAGCGTCACCGTGACGCGCGGAAGATTGATGGCGCTGACGGCGCCAATCTCGCGCTGGCCGGTCTTGGCGTTGATGACGACGATTACCTTGTCGCCCAAGGCAAGCGTGCTGCGTGTCATATCCTTCTGGGCATAGCGATCCAGAAAGATCTTGTAGCCTAGTTCGTGCAGTGTGCTTCTGGTTGCCGAAGACTGTACCATCGGAGCATTATCCTAAACTGTACGTGTATCGTAATGCGGTAGTAGGATTTGATGAAAACTCGTACTGACAAGTGACTTTCAGACTGGCGCTGAACGATATTCGCGATGTAGATCTGCGTTTGCGAATTCAGTGAGAGTGAAATCTATTTATATCACGGTATCCGACATTTGGCGATAAATTTTTCGAACAATTTTCGACGGATTTCGCGATTCCATCATCCATGCCCACAGCGCTAACAAACTCTGCAATTGAGAACTAACGTTCTAGTAATCTAGCAGAGAACGAGCGCAAATGCAAGCACGCGAAATCAAAAGGCGGGCTGTGAGAAGCCCGCCTCGTTTTCAGCTCTTTTGCTTCAGAATGCTACTGATTGCGGTTGCGCTTGCGCAGGAACGCCGGCAGCTCTGTATTCTTGGGGTCGATATTCTCGTATGTGCGCGGGTCCTCCTGCTGTGGGGAGGGCGGCATCATACGCTGCCTTCCGAAACCCGCGCCGGCGCCACTCGACATGACCTCGCCGGGCGAGGCCGCGTCCACCTCAACATCTTCATAAATCGGGCGCTGGGGCGAGGGCGATTGCGGCAAGGGCGCTGGCGCCCGAATCGGCAAGGTGCCCGCTTCCTTCATGCTCGCCTCAAGTCGCGATCGTTCGAAACCGGTAGCAATGACCGTAATATGAATCTCGTCGCCCATGCTCTCGTCGATGTGCGCGCCGAAAATCAGATTACATTCCGGATGCGCGCTGTCCTTGATAATGGCAGCCGCTTCATTGACCTCGAAGAGCGTCAGGTCAGTGCCGCCGGTGATGGAGAAGAGGATGCCGCGCGCGCCGTCTATCGTGACATCGAGCAATCCGCTGGTGATCGCTTGATCGGCTGCGGCGCGAGCGCGATCGTCGCCGGAAGCGCGACCCACCGCCATCAGCGCGGCGCCGCCTTCAGACATGATGGTACGCACGTCAGCGAAGTCCAGATTGATCAAGCCGGGCACGGTGATCAATTCGGAGATGCCCTGAATGCCTTGACGCAAGACATCGTCCGCCAGCGAGAACGCCTGCTGCAAGGTCGAGCGCTTGTCGGCCATCTGCAGCAGCCTGTCATTGGGGATGACGATCAGAGTATCGACCTGGCTTTTGAGCGCCTCAATGCCGGTTTTCGCCAACTGGGCCCGGCGTGTGCCCTCAAAGGTGAAGGGCCGCGTGACAACGCCGATGGTCAAGGCGCCGAGTTCTTTGGCAATCTGCGCGATGATGGGCGAGGCGCCGGTTCCGGTACCGCCGCCCATGCCACAGGCGATGAAAATCATATCCGACCCGCGCAATACCTCGAGCAGGTCTTCCGAGCTTTCTTCGGCGGCTTTGCGCCCGATCTCCGGATTGCCGCCCGCGCCGAGCCCGCGGGTCAGCTTGTCGCCGATGCGAACCCGCGTCTTGGCCTTTGAAAGCATCAAAGCCTGGTTGTCTGTGTTTACGGCGATGAATTCGACGCCTCCAAGTCCCTCGCTGATCATGCGATTGACCGCGTTGCCGCCGCCACCGCCGACACCGACGACTTTTATCTGCGCGAAATTCTCGCCCGTTATAATATCATTGACCATAATGACGTCCCTCTACGAATCGACACCCCGACCAAATTCGCCAGATTACATGTCTCATTCTACGCGCATTTGATAGCTGCGCAATTCGATATAAGACCAAAAACATGAATCAGAATTGAGGCCGTTTGCCTCAATCGTCTTGCGGCAGAAATCGACGTAAAAAGTCATTCATCACCCGTCCCCAACGCGATACCGGCAATCCCATGTTGTTGGCGGCTTCCGCCTCGGTTACGCTCTCCATTTCCAGGCCCAGCCGCAGCAAGCCTACGCTCGTGCTGTAGGACGGATTCTTTAGCGTATCGGCGATGCCCGTGATGCGCTCCGGCTGTGCCAGGCGGACCGGCACATTCAAGATCCGCGACGCCAGATCGCGATATCCAGGCAGCTGCGAGCTGCCGCCGGTGATGACGGCGCCGGCTCGCAAAAGCCCCGCGTATCCGGAGCGCTTGATTTCTTTTTCCGCCAGATCAAAAATCTCTTCAAATCGCGCTTCAATCACCATCGCCAGATCGCGGCGCTTGACTTGCAGGATATCGCCGCCGAAGGGCTCGACCGGGAACACCTCATTCTCGCCGACGGCATTCATATCGGCGTGGCCCCTCTGTATCTTGACTTGCTCCGCCAGCTCGAATGGCACGCGCATCCAATAGGTAATATCTTGCGTGACGTGATTGCCGCCCACGGGGATAATGGCCGTATGCCATACCGTGCCATCGATGAAAATGGCCAGATCGGTCGTGCCGCCGCCAATGTCGATGACAACCGCGCCCATGTCGCGTTCGTGATCGGTCAAGACCGCATCGCCCGCGGCCAGCGGATTTAGAATGAAGCGGTCGACCAACACACCGGCCGTTTCCACCGCGTCTTCCAGATTGGCCAGGCTGGTCGTGGAGGCGGTGATGATATGCGCATCAACCTCCAGACGGAAGCAGTGCATGCCGATGGGACTGCGGATGCCTTCCTGGCCGTCCAGTGTATAACTGCGCGGCACCACATGCAAAACTTCGCGATTGTGCGGTATGGCGATGCCGCGGGCGACAGCCATGGCTTTTTCGAGATCTTCAGATTGGACGCTGCGCGGACCGACAATCGTCGTGATGCCACGGCTGGTCAGCGACGAAATATGACTGCCGGCAACGCTGACAAAGGCGCGATTGATGTCGTATCCGCTCGATTTCTCCGCTTTGCGAATAGACCGGCTGATAGCGGCGGACAAAGACGAAACATCGTTGACCACGCCTTTCTTCATGCCGGCGCTGGGTTCAATGCCCAATCCAACAACGTATATGTCTTCCGGGCGAACTTCGCCGACCACGCTACAGATTTTATGTGTGCCTACATCGATTCCGACTACAAGATCACCCATACGATTCTAACGCCCCCATAACAACCGGTAGAACGGCGCATCGGGATTGGCAATGTTCAGCTCGGACACTTCAATGCCACGACTATCCAGATTGTCGATATACGCCTGATAGGCTTTGATTTTTTCACTCATTCCGGCGGCCGCGTCAATTCCCATCCAGATCTGCCAACCGCGCTCATTGGTCCAGCCCAACCCGTTAATCGGATCATAATCAAGGTTGGCGCCGGCGGGCAGAAACTCCTGCAACCGCAATGCGCCTAGCACCAAATCCTTGTCAAGATTCCTCAAGTCGGTGAGCGTAGCCGACGGCCCGCCAAACGCGTCCACCACAGAATTTATGCGCAAAACATCCGGCATTGCGGCCCGCGCTGGCATGACACGGCCTTGAATATCGATCCAGGTTTCGTTGCCCGCTTCCGACCAAATGATGGCGGGCTGCCGTTCCTGCACGTGAATCGATACAAGATTGGGCGGCCAGCCCAACTCCACCGCAACATCGGCGATCGACGACGAACGCAGTACATTGTCGCGCACCTCGTCCGGATCCAGCCAAAACATGTGATAATCGGCGATATTGGCGAAAGCGAAGACCTCCTCTCGCGCCACAAAGTCATTGCCGCGCGCCTGTATCGACCGCACATAAAACAGGTCGCTGGTGAAAAACAACACCAGAATCAGGACAAACATCACGAACATGAAAGCGCTGATCAGTCGCCAGCGCGTGAATTCAAGCGGTCGCTCAATCCTCACCTCGACCTGGTGGTCTGGGTGAATGGTAGACGACGACCGATGCAAGATTCCCGGCGCGCGTTCTGGCTGCCGCTTGTGAATCTGAACGTGACTGGACACGGACGACTTCCCAAGAAGCCTGTTTGGTCGGTATTACAGAGAACAATTGTAAGTTTACTATTGGTCGAAATGGGGCGCAATTCGACTGGCGGGCAATATCAGTCCCAGTCACCCAGCAATTCAATCTCAAGTTCCAGCTCAATGTCAAATGCTGCCTTGACGCGACGCTGCACATGGCTAATCAGCGCTCGATAGTCGCGCGCCCTGGCATGCTCGCCGCGGTTGACGAAGAAATTGGCATGGACCGGCGAGACCTGCGCATCGCCCAGGCGATATCCCTTGAGCCCGGCTGCTTCAATCAATCGACCGGCAAAATCGCCCGATGGATTCTTGAAGATGCTGCCCAGGCTGGCGCCCGCCGGTTGCGTTCGCTTGCGATAGGCATTGTATGCGTCCATGCGCTCCATAACTGACCGCGGCGCCGCGCTTTCCAATGCAAAGACGGCGCGCAACACCAGGAATCGTCGGTCTTCTCGGCTTTTGAGGGCGGACCGACGATAAGCGTAGTCCAATTCCTCGACTGCGTACCAGCGCTCTCCCGCATCCGCTTCATATACCAGTGCCCGCTCCAGACTTGTGGCCACATCGCCGCCGTGCGCGCCGGCATTATTGACCACCGCGCCGCCAACCGTACCCGGTACGCCGATTGCCCACTCCATGCCGCCGATGCCATGCTCATGACAATAGCGGACGAGGCGAATCAGGTTGGCGCCGCTGCTCGCGGATAGCGTGATACCATCCTCAAAACACTCGTGTTTGATTCGCGCCGCGCGGTTGATGATGGTTAAGCCGCGGATGCCTCGGTCTGAAACCAGAATATTGGCGCCTCCGCCGATGACGGTCACCGGCATGCCCAATTCCCAGGCGCGTTGCAGGACCGGCAGCGTGTCCGCGAAATCCGGATCTTTGCCGATGAACAGGAAGTCGGCGCTGCCACCCAGCCTCGCCGCCGTATATTTAGCCAGTGGCTGCTGCCGCTTGACCTCGGGGCCGAAGGGAGACGCCAGCGCGGACATCAGTCGGTCACATCCTGACTGAGAAAGAGATCGGCGATGGTATTGGCATCGCCGGCGCTGCAAATCAGCACGACCGCGGGTCCCTTGATGTCGTCTCGAAGGCGATCTGCCGCCGCCTCGAATGTCGGCGCGTAGCGGACGCTCGGGTGGCTGCCCATGTCATCGACCAGCGCCGGGCCGCTAATGCCAGCAAGCGGCGTCTCGCGCGCCGCGTAAATCGGCGTTATCAGCACGTGATCGGCGCCTGCAAACGCCGCAGTGAAGGCTGACCAAAATGCCTGTACTCGACTGTAAGTGTGCGGTTGCCAAATCGCCCAAATCTCGTGCTGCGGATAACGCTGTCGAGCGGCGCTCAGATTGACGCGAATCTCGGTCGGATGATGCGCGTAGTCATCAATGACGATCACATCATCGCGCGCGCCGCGGATCTCGAAGCGGCGGGCCGTGGGCTTGAAGCTGCGCAAGGCCGCCGCGCTCTCGCAAAAGCTGACTCCGCACACGTTAGCGACGATGGATGCGGCCAACGCGTTGAGCAGGTAGTGCGTCCCCGGTAGTTTCAGCCGGAACGCGCCCAGCGCCTCGTCGTTCCTCAGAATGGTGGCCGTCGTGAACTGTCCGTCCGAACGAATATCGACAGCCCGCCATTCCGCCGCGCAATCAACGATCCCGTAGCTGGCGGTTGGCATGCCACGCGCGCGCCTGTCGTCGAGCAGCGCTCTTGCGCGCTCGTCATCAGTGCAGCTCACCAGCAGACCCGTCGACGGCAGCAAATCGACGAAACTTGAAAATGCCTGAAAATGCGCTTCAGGGGTAGGGAAATAATCCGGATGCTCGTGCTCGATATTGGTGACGACGGCGATCTCTGGCCGCAGACCCAGAAACATATGACCGTATTCATCGGCTTCAATCACGAAGATTTCACTGCTGCCGACTACCGCATTGAGGCCGGTGTTGCCCATGGTTCCGCCGACGATGGCGCTGGGATCGATACCGGCTTGCTGCAGAATATGCGCGATCATGGCAGTGGTCGTGGTCTTGCCGTGCGTGCCGGCGACCGCGATCGTGCGGAAACCATCGAGCAGCGCCGTCATGAACGCGCGCCGATCGCAAATCGGAATGCCGCGCTCCTCGGCAGCCCGCGCTTCGACATGTTCCGCCGAGATCGCGGAAGACGCCAATACCAGATCGGCGCCATCAACGTAGGCTGCGTCATGCCCCGTGAAGACGCGAGCGCCTTCCGCCGCCAATGTCGCAGTCATCTCACTCGGGACCAGGTCCGATCCGCTGACAACGAAGCCGCGCTGCAGCAAGATGCGCGCAATCGCCGATAGACCTGCGCCGCCGATGCCGATCAGATGAATATGTTGCCCGCGCGTCAACCGTAGCATGAGCTATACGATAATCACGACAATGGCTAGCAGCAGGAGTATGGCGATTGACAGCAAGTCGCCGCTGCCGGAAAGGCCGCCGCCCAGCAGAATGGCCGGCATCATGCCTACGCTATCAAAGCTCACCGAGCCTTCCGCCGGCGCCGACAGCAATTGTGGGAAGGGATATCGGTTGATGTCCAGGAGATACCAAATTGAGCCGGCGATCAAATAGCCGTTGATGAAACCGGCCACGCCGCCAAATAGGCCGTTGCGCAGCCGGCTGACGCGGCCAGTCGGATTAGCCGCCAAATCGCTCCGATAAGCCAGCACCGCCAATGCCACGAGAATCGCCGCTTGCAGCAAGAAGATCTGACCATTCGTCATGAGCAGATAAAGGCTGCCGCGAAGCAGACTGTCGAATTGCAGGATGGCGAAGAATCCGAGCACGATCCCGGTTGTGCCGATCAATTCTCGCTGCCATCCGCGCAGCGCGCCGGCCAGCGCAAAAAATAGGGCGGTGGCCCAGGTCAGTGAGACGAAGCTAATCACCTGCGTTTTGTCCTCATGAGACGGCTAGCGCGTAACAAATCTCGGTTCCTCAACCTTGATCCGAGCTAGATCAATATCAGAACGACGACAAAGAGCGCGATCAACAACAGTGACAGCAGGTCGCCGGGCGATCCCGGTCCCTGCGCCAGAACATAGAGCGGCAATCGAGCGACGGTTGCGAAGCTGAGCGAGTCATTCGCCGGCGCCACCAAATACGGCGCCAGCGGATAATCGTTGATATGCAGAAAATACCAGACCGACCCGCTGATCAGATAACCGTTGATCCCACCGACAATGCCTCCCAGCACGCGCGTCTGCAAGGCGTCGCGTCCTTCATCGCCATGCGCGGCTTGCGCGTCACTGCCGATCAAGGCGCGTGTCTGATAAGCGAAGAACGCGATGAGCAGCAGAATCGCGGTTTGGGTGAAGAATTTCTGCTGCGCGGAAAAGGCGGCCAGCAATTGCTGCCGGATCGTCGCATCGAATTGATGCAGCGCGAACAAGCCCAGCGTGATGCCGGCCAGGGCGATGATCTCTTTGGTCCAGCCCCGTTGAATGCCGACTGCGCCGAAGAACAGGACGAAGATCCAGACTAGCGTCGCCAATTCCAGCATTTCAGGCCCCACCCACGTCAAGCACCAGATCGGCGAGACGTCGCGCGCCGCCCGGCTGCGCCAGCGCCGCCGAGTTCGCTCGCATTTCGGCCAGGCGCTTCTCATTGCCCAACAATTCCATCACCGTATCATATAACTTTTCCGGCATCTCTTCATCATTGAGGCGCACTCCCGCGCCGCGCTCGGTCAAGTAGTCGGCATTGACCTTCTGATAGCGCCAAGCATAGGGATAGGGCGCCAGGATGGCCGGAAGCCCAAACAGCGGCAGCTCCGCCAATGTACTGGCGCCGGCGCGACAAACTGCCAGATCGGCCGCCGCCAACGCCAGCCCCATGTCGCCATGCAGATAAGGGAAGGCACAATACCGCGGATGTTCGCGCAGCGCGCCGACCTGCGCCATCGTCCGCTCCCAATCCAACGCGCCGGTGATATGCAGGATTTGCAGATTCGCATTGAGCAGACGCTCCAGCTGGTCTCCCAGCGCGATATTAATGTTGCGAGCGCCCCGGCTCCCGCCAAAAACCAGCAATGTCTTCAGCGACGGATCGAGCTGGAAGTGGTCGATCGCCCCGGCTCTTGTGGCGGACAAACGGTCACTGCGCAGCGGATATCCGGTCACCACAGTTTTCCCCGGCGCAAAAAACTGCGCGGACTCCGGCGCCGTGATTGCGACCCGCCGAGCGAAACTCTGCAGCGTCTTGATCGTTAGACCGGGTTCTATGTCGGGCAGATAGATCACGATTGGAATGCGCCGCAACGCAGCCGCCAGCGCCAGCGGCAAATTCGCCCAGCCGCCGGTCAGCAGAATTACGCCTGGCCGGCTCGACCGCAGTTTGAAGTACGCTTGCAACGAGCCGATGCCCAGCTTGATCAAGCTGGATAACATGCGAAGGGGATTGACGCCGTGAACTGGTCCCGAATGGAGCTCGTGATAGGCGGCGAATGCGATTTCAGATTCCTGAACCAGCTGCCGTTCCATGCCGCCAACCGCGCCAACAAATTCCAGTCGATGGCCGCTATTGTCGTCGACCAACAGAGCCTGCGCGGTTGCCAGCGCCGGATAGACGTGCCCGCCGGTTCCACCAGCGCCGATCAGTATTCGCAATATTGTTACTCCGTTCCGAAGTTCGCTTTCGTCGAAGCGCCACCCGTTGCACGCTCAGCATCAATCCGACGCCGATCATGATCACCATCAAAGACGAGCCTCCGAAGCTGATGAAGGGCAGAGGCACGCCGGTTGAAGGCACGGCGTTGGTCATCACCGCGATATTCAACAACGCCTGGATGATCACCCAGGAGGTGAAGCCGACGCAAAGTAGCGAACCGAAGGTGTCTTTGGCGCGGCGCGCCATTTGGAAACCGCGAATGGCGAAGGCGACAAACAGCGCGACGACGATAGCCGCGCCCAATACGCCGAATTCTTCGCCGATGACCGCGAAAATGCTATCGGTATGAGGCGCGGGCAGCGCGCCAAATTTCTGCTCGGATTCGCCTAAGCCGACGCCGGTCCAGCCTCCTTTCATGAAGGCGGCGATGGCTTGCTGCGTATGATAGTTGGTTGAAGTCAAGTCGTTCAATCCGGCGAGAAAATCGCTAATCCGGCCCTGCGCATATCCCAGTCCCGCCACCAGAATGTAGCTGACGACGCCAGCCCCCGCGCCGACGGCAAGCAAATGCAACAGGTTGGCGCCGGCCACGAAAAACATGATGATTGCCGTTACCGTGACGATGGCGGCCGAGCTTAGGTCCGGCTGTTCCGTGATCAAATAAGCCACCGCGCCCACTACTATCGCGAATGGCACCAGACCATAGAAAAAGCTGTTGACGCGTGTATTTCGAGAGCCTAACCAGGCGGCCATATAGGCGACGATCGCGAACTCCGCCAGTTCACCGGGCTGAAACCGTCCGCCGATCAGGGAGCGCCGCGCGCCAAAAATGTCGTCGCCGACCGCCAATACAGCGATCAGAGCGCCAATGGTGAACAGCAGCAGCCAGACCGCGAATCGCTTCCAAAAGCGGTAATCGATCGCCGCGAAAAATACCAGCGCCATGCTCGATAGCAGCACATTGCGCAAATGCTCTTCAACGAAAAATCCGGTGGCCGTGCCATATTTGAAATTGCTCCAATCAAACGTGGAGCTGTACACCATGATCGATCCAATCGTCAGCAGTAGCACGACGATGGCTAGCAAGGGCATGTCCAAGGTAGAGAAAAACCGACGGTGGCGAGACGCGGCCGGACGAGCGCTTGTGTCATGATTCAGGGTCATGCCAGGATTTCGCCGCACCCTCCGCCGGAACCGTCTGCGCCGCGAATCATTGATTATCGCTTGGTCACTCATATCAGGCCCTTGCCGAAAATTCCGGAAACCTGCCCACCATTATAGTGCAGATACCAATTGGCGAAAGTGAACCCCGCGTTCGGCGAAATCGACGTAAGCATCGTAACTGGTGCCGCCCGGCGAAAACAGTACAACTTCGCCCGGGCGAGCAACCTCCGCGGCGCGCGCCACCGCTACCTCCAAATTGTCGGCGCGCGAGACGCGCTCCGGGTCGACGCGCAGCATCGGCAGCAATGTCATGACCTTGGTGCAGACCTGCTTTTCGCCGTCTTCGCCGAATACGATGAGATGTCGCGCCTTGTGCGCGGCCAACTGCAGCGCGGCTTCCCAGGGCAAATCCTTGTCCGCGCCGCCGATCAGAACGATCAGCGGTTCCTCAAAACTGCGCAGCGCGGCTGCAAGCCGCTCTGGCGCCGTGGCGATGCTGTCGTTGACATACGTGACGCCGGCGACTCGCCGCACCTGCTCCAGGCGATGTTCCACCGCTTTGAAGCTGCGAATCGCTTGCGCCATCGTCTTGGGTTCGACGCCCGGCCGTTTGATGGCCAGCCCCATTGATCCGGTTATCGCGCAGGCGGCCAGCACATTCAAGACATTGTGGTCGCCGCGCAAGGGAATCTCGTCGCGCTGGCACACCACATGCGGGTTCATATCGAAACTGGCCGATCCCGCTACCACCAAGCGATTGCCCAACAAGAAGGCGCCATCAGGGACCATATCGTAGCTGCTGAACGCGCATATCTCGCCGGCGGCGATTTGCCCCATGGCGCGGCTGCCGGGATCGTCCCAGCCCAATACTGCCACATCTGTAGCGCTCTGGTTGCGCAGGATATTTGCCTTTGCTGCCGCGTAGCGTTCCAGGGTGCCGTGACGATCGAGGTGGTTGGGCGTCAGATTCAGTACGGCCGCCACTTGCGGGCTCGCGCTCATCAGCTCGAGTTGGAAGCTGGATAACTCCATCACAACCAAATCTTCGCGCCTGATATTGGGCAGATCTTCTACGAGCGGCGCGCCGATATTGCCGCCCAGCCACACGCGATAACCGGCGGCTTCCAGTATGCGGGCGACCAGGGTTGTTGTCGTGGTTTTGCCCGCGCTGCCGGTGATGCCGATGACCGGCGCTGGACATCGCTCGAGAAACAACTGCGCGTCATTTGTGAAGGGAATATTGCGTTTGCTTGCGAGCTCCAGAATCGGCAAATCCAACGGTACGCCGCCGGAGACACAGATATAGCGCGCGCCGATCAGAACATCGTCGGGATGCCCGCCCAGATAGAATCGCACATCGGGAAACTGTCGCCGGCGAATGCCCAATTCGCGGGCGCTGCGCTGATCCGTCACCACCACTTCGGCGCCGACTGTGGGAAGCCAGCGCGCCAATGCCTGTCCCTGGCGTCCGAAGCCAAAAACGACAATCCGTTTGCCCGCCAGATAATCAGGTCGTGACATTGCAGTGGATCGTCCTTGTTCAGGTCAAAATCGGGAACATTCGCAGCGCGTTTAGACTCTGCCCAGCACCGCAAAGGCGACGCCGACGAATGCGCTCAGGATGCCGATCAACCAGAATCGCTGGACAATCTGAGTCTCGCTCCAGCCACCTAGCTCAAAATGATGATGGATCGGCGTGCGCCGGAATGGTCGAATGTCTACGCCGTAGAAGCGCCTGCTTAACTTGGCCGATGCGACTTGCAATATGACGCTGAGAATCTCCATCACCGGCACGATGGCGATGATCGGAAGCAGCAGCCATTGACCGGTCATGACAGCGACCGTTCCCAAGGTGGCGCCCAGAGCCAGTGAGCCGGTGTCGCCCATGAAAAGCTGTGCTGGATGCGCGTTGTACCACAAGAAAGCGAAACAGGCGCCGACCATGATGAAACACAGTTGGACCAGGAAGACCTGACTCTGGATATGGGCGATTACGCCATAGGCGCCGAATGCGCTCGCCGTGATGATGCCGGCCAGCCCGTCAAGGCCGTCAGTGAAGTTAGTCGCATTGGACGTGCCGATGATAATGAACGTGCTGATGGGCACGAAAATGATCGGATGCAGCGGAATCTCGATAGGCAGCATGGGCAGGGGCATGGAATTGGCATAGGAGAATCCGACCTGCGACATGACGACCGATGCCGCCAGCGCCAGGACGATCTGGATGCCGAATTTCATCTTTCCCGTCAAGCCTTCTCCGACATTGCCGCGCGATGTTTGAATGCCTTCCCAATCGTCAATCAGGCCCAGCAATGCAAATCCGATCAAGACCGACAGCGGCAACAGGATACTGCGCCCTTCGCCCTCTTCAACGATGCGCGAAATGTTCAACGCCAGCGTGACGGCGATCGTCGGCAAGATGATCATGATGCCGCCCATAGTCGGCGTTCCGACCTTCTTTACATGATCGCTGTCCAACAGCTCGGCGCGGATCTGTTTGCCCAGCTTGAAGCGGTGCAAAATCTCTACGAAGGGTCCGCCCCAAATCACGCCGAGCAAGAACGTCGCTCCGCCCACACTCAGCGCCAGTGGCAATTGCCCATCCATGCGCTACAGTCCCTTATCCGCTGGCTGCGTATCGTCCGGCGGCTGAGGTTTCCAGTCTCTGCCGGACACTGTCGGTAGGTATCTCAAGCAGAATCACCAGGCGCTCCACAATGCGGCGAAATACCGGCGCGGCGACCTCGTGACCATAATAATCGTCCGGCCGATCCAACTTGACCATGACTACCACTCGCGGATCGTCGGCCGGCAGAAATCCGACAAACGTGGTGATCGAGGAATTTGGTCCTACCTCATAATCAAGCGCCGTCGCAATGCGCGCTGTACCCGGTTTTCCAGCGATAGCATATCCCGGAAGCAGCGCCTGTGGTGAACCTTCGTTCACGGTGCGGATCAACAAATCCGTGACGAAATCGGCGGTCTCCGCGGATAGTACCCGGCGAATGGTGATCGGCTGCGCTTCCTGCAACCCCTGATCGGTGATGGCTTGTCGCACGATCCGCGGTTGTCGCATTATACCGTCGTTGGCAATAGCCGCGAAAGCCGTGACGATCTGCAAAGGCGTCGCCTGCATGCGTTGACCGAAGCTATTGAGGCCAACGTTGCTCTCCGCCCAATTGGTATCGCCGGGCACGGTGAGTTCGCCATTCGCTTCGGCGAAAAGGTCAACGCCGGTCGATTGACCCAGCCCGAATCCGCGCATCATGCTATAGAAGTCGTCAGCGCCCATTTCCAGGCCGATAGTCGCCGCGCCAACATTCACCGAGCGCACCAGAATCTGGGCGATGTCGATGGCGCCGAATTGCTGGAAGTTGCGATTGCGAATGGTCAACCCGCCCGTGCTTATGCTGCCTTTGTCGTTGTACGTCCAGTAGGGGCCGATAGCGCCGGTCTCCAAAGCGCCCGCGATCGTCAACGCCTGCACAATGGTTCCGGGTTCATAGGTCTCGTTGACGGCGGGATTGCGCAGCAGATTGGGATCTTCAATCTCCAGGAAACGATTGGGATCGAGCGTCGGATCGTTGGCCATAGCCAAAATGTCGCCATTGCGCGGATCCATCACAATCACTGTGCCGCGAAACGCGCCCGATACCTCAACGGCGTGCCTCAGTTCCGATTCGACCCAAAACTGCACATCGCGGTCGAGGGTCAGCACGATATCTTGTCCGCGCTGATCGGCCGGCAAGTCCTCAGGCAGGCCCAGCGGCACATTGCTGATCGCGAGATCCAATACCCGTCCAGCCAAAGTATCGTTGTAGGCGCCCTCTACCCCCATCGCGCCTTTCAAATCTTCGTCGATGACAAATCCGATGACGTGCCCGGCCAGCGATCCCTGGGGATAAAACCGACGCGGAATCCGCTCCAGGTCGATGGCGATTGCGTCCAGCTCAGCGATCGCCTGACCCTGTTCCGCCGATACGGGTCCGGCTAGAAACTCCCAAACATTTTCGCTCTGGATCCGGCGCAGCAATTCATATTCATCCACATCCAGGATCAAGGCCAGCTCTTTGCGCAAGGATTCCGGATCGGCGACCAAATCGGGACTGACCCCGACGCGATATTGAAGCACATTGAATGCCATAGGATCGCCGTCACGATCATAAATCAGACCGCGCTCGGCCGGTATTCTGCGCGTCGAGCTGGTGATGGCGCTGCCGCGCCGTTCCATCTCCTGTCGCACCGAACGTGGAAAGAACTGGAAATTGGCCAGATTGACAATCAGGTAGGCGGCAAGCGCAATCAAGAAAATGATCACGAATGGCAAGCGCGCTTGAATGGTAGCTTGCCTGGATGATTGTCTTTGCATGATGCGGCGTACTCGTATCAATTGCCGAAGGCATTCAGTTGCGCGCGCACTTGCGCCCACTGTTGCTCCAGCCAGCTTGCGAAAGTTTGGTCATAGCTT
This sequence comes from Anaerolineae bacterium, assembly GCA_022822305.1. GTDB lineage: Bacteria > Chloroflexota > Anaerolineae > Aggregatilineales > Phototrophicaceae > UBA6055. The sequence goes on along the minus strand of JAJEBY010000011.1, from coordinate 103,125 downwards.
GGCGCGTCGCTGGTGACGGGCTGGCTGGCGACGCCGACAACAAAATCGCGAGCGCTGTCGGGCGCGTATCCCTCAATCACCACGTAATCAATATCGAGATTGGTGGCCGGGCGGAACCCGATTTCTTCGGCGCGAGCAAACAATCGTGGCACTGTCCTGTACCGGGCGACTTCCGCGATCAACTGATCGTTGGTGTGTTTGAGTTCGTCGCGCTGCGCGATCAGGTCTTCGATCGCGCGATTGGTGATGGCGAACGACGCCACTTGCGACAGATATACGCTGCCCAATACCAACATGATGGCAACGCCGAGGACCGCCAATGTCGCCGCTTGATTGCGACTATGGAAGCGCCGCCGGCTGAGCGTGTGCTGAAACCAATTGTGCGTCATCGTCGAATGCTGCTCGGTTAACTTGGCGCGGGACCGGCTCGGCTGCTGGCTGCCTGGCGCGATTTTTCAGCCTGTATCTTTGCTGAACGGCCTGGCTCGCGCGTACAGGCTACCGACTTGTATGACGCGTCATTTTTAGATCCGGCGCCTGCCGCCGAGTGACTGTCCCTCTTCCAATGTATCAAAAACGCGATATTGCGCAACAGATCTTCAAGCGCATTCCAGCTTTTCGACAACGCGCAGTTTTGCGCTGCGGCAGCGCGGATTGGCGGCAATCTCGCCGGCATCGGGTCGAATAGGTTTTCTGTTGACCAGCCGCACCCTCGCCCTGCGCTCCTCGATCGAAGCCATCCCGGGCGGAGCCTCTACTGCCGTCGCCATTTCGCGGAATCGCCGCTTGACTATGCGGTCTTCCAAACTGTGAAACGTGATCACCGCCAGCCTGCCACCGGGACGCAAGAGCTCAACCGCGATTGGCAAGACCGCGGAGACGGCATCCAGTTCGTGGTTCACAGCGATGCGCAATGCTTGGAAAACCTTGGTAGCGGGATGAATACGGGCCGAACCCCGTCTGCTTGAACCGACGCCGGCAACAAGACCGGCCAGCTCGGCCGTGCCCCTGATTGGCCGCGCCTTGACGATGGCTCGCGCGATCCTGCGGGCGGCGCTCTCTTCGCCCAATCGAAACAGGATATCGGCAAGTGCTTCTTCATCCAGTGTGTTGACCAGATCTTGCGCGGTGGACTGATTCGCCGATTGATCAAAGCGCATATCCAGCGGAGCGTCATGGCGAAAGGAGAACCCGCGCGAAGTCTCATCCAGCTGCAGCGACGACAATCCCAAATCCAGCAATATGCCGTCGACCGCCTCCCACGCTTGCGCGGCAGCCCGCTCGCGCATATGCAGATAGCTGCTTTGGCAGAAGGCGACGCGATCGCCGTATACCGCCAGCTGTTCGCGGGCGACGCTGATGGCGACCGGATCGAGGTCAAATGCGAGCGCCTCTTGTACGCCCGCCTCCAGCAGCGCGCGCGAATGCCCTCCGGCGCCCAGCGTGCCGTCAATCAACCTCCGAACCGGTATCGCGCCTCCCAGGATCGCGTCCAACACTTGTGGCAAGAGTACTGGAATATGCCGTGTCATGGTCAATTTGCCGCAGATAACGCTCACCCTCATGGACAGAATCTGTGAAATCGCAGTATAGCATAGTCGTCACTTGCAATTCCCTGTTGAACCGCGCGCTGCCGTTCAACCAAAACCTCGGATCGTGATAGAATATCGAGTACGGTCTAAATCATCCGCCCCACATTTTCAATGGTCGTGGAATACCAAAAACCCAAACACATCGAGACCATTCTCAAAAACTTGCCAGCCAAGCCAGGCGTCTATCTACTCAAGAACCGCCGCGGCAGAATTATCTACGTTGGCAAAGCCAAGCGCCTGCGCAACCGCGTGCGCAGCTATTTCACCACGATTGCCGATGGCAATGCCAAGACCCTGCGCATGCGCGATGAAGTCGACGACATCGACTTCATCATCACCGAAAACGAGGTAAAGGCGCTCATCCTCGAAGAGACGCTGATCAAAAAGCACAAACCGCGCTTCAATATCGAGCTGAAGGACGACAAACGCTATCCGTACATCCGGGTGGGTTGGGGCGACGCCTTTCCCAAGGTCGAAACCACGCGTCGCATCGTCAACGACGGCTCGCGCTATTTCGGACCCTATACGGCAATGTGGGTGGTGCAAAAGACCTTGAGCGACCTGCGCCGCGCCTTTCCCTATCTAACCTGTGACCGCGAGATCACCGGCCTGGACGAGCGCGCCTGCCTCTTTCACGATATCAAACTTTGCAACGCTCCATGCATCGGCGCCGTCGATCGCGACCAATACCGTCAGATGATTCAGGAGCTGATGGACGTGCTCAGCGGCAAGGCGGAAGCGGTGCAAAATCGCCTGATGAACGAAATGCTGATCGCTTCCGAATCGCTGCGCTTCGAGCGGGCGGCGGCCATTCGCGACCAGCTGCAGGCGATCGATTACATCACCAACAAGCACAAAGCCGTCGGCAAAAACATGACCGATCATGATGTCATTGCGCTGGCGCGCGACGAGCGCGACGCCACCGTGCAGATCATGTTCATACGCAACGGCAAGCTCATCGGCAGCGATTCACGCACGGTAGACAATACCGAAGGCGAATCGGACGCCGTCGTGCTGGAACAATTCATCAGCCAGTTCTATGCCGGTAGCAGCAGCATCCCGCGCGAGCTGATCCTGCCCAGCGAAGTCGAAGAAGCGCGCATACTCGAGCGCTGGTTGAGCGACAAACGCGATGGCTCCAGAGTCTCGATTCACGTGCCGCAGCGTGGCGACAAACGCAAGTTGATCAAACTGGCGCAGGAGAACGCGCTCGAAAGCCTGCAGATGATGCGCGCGCAATACGAGGCCGATTCCACCAAACACGAGCAAGCTCTAAGCGAATTGCAGACGGCGCTTTCGCAGCCGCGCGTCCCCAATCGCATCGAGTGTTTCGATATCAGCACAACCCAGGGAACCGCCATCGTCGCCAGCCGAGTCGTTTTCGTACGCGGCGTGCCACGCAAAAGCGAATACCGCCGCTTCAATATCCGCTCGGTCGCGCACGGCGGCTCCGATGACTATCAGTCCATGCGTGAAGCGCTCACCCGCAGATTCCTGCGCTGGAAAAACGCGATCGAATCGGAAGATTCGCTCACGCCCGATGGCGCCGACAAAAACGAGACCTGGCGGCTCCTGCCCGACCTGCTGCTGATTGATGGCGGCAAAGGCCAGCTCAATGTCGCTGCGGATGTCTTGCGGGAATTCGAATTGGAAGATCGCGTGCCGCTGGCCGCGCTTGCCAAGCGCATTGAAGAGATCTTCGTAGCCGATCAATCTGGACCGATATTACTGCCGCGCCGGGGGGAAGCGCTCTATCTGGTACAGCGCGCGCGCGACGAGGCCCATCGCTTCGCCATCACCAGCCATCGCAAACGCCGCACCAAAATGGGCCTGGCCAGCCGCCTAGAATCCGTGCCCGGCGTCGGTCCCAAGCGGCGCAAAGTGCTGCTCAAACACTTCGAGAATTCAATCGATGCCATTCGCGGCGCCAGCATCGCCGAACTGACAGCCGTCACCGGCATCAACAAGGAAGTGGCCTTGGCTATTAAGAGTCATCTAGACTGAGAACGTCCGTCACTCATTCGCAGAGCATCCGCCGAATTCATCCTCGAGAATAGCCTCTAACTTGGCGATCAGAGGCAGCGTATGATCCTAAATTACGTTCCAGAGCGTATCGAGATTGATGTTGAAGTAAGCGTGCGCCAGCCAGTTGCGCATGGCTTTCATGCTTGACCAGGGCAGGTCGGGATGCCTTGCGCGACACTCAGGTGATATGGAACCTGTGGCTTCACCCAGAATCTCCAGAAGCCGGGCGAGAATAAGTTGCAAGCCTTCGTCTTCCGCTAGCGAAGCGCGTGTATGTCCCTCTGCGAAGTGCCGAGCCTATTGCGCGGCTTCCAAAGCGTGGCACAGCCGGATGCGGTCATTCTCTCTGCTGGCTTTCAAAGATTGGTCTCGCTTGTTCGCAGACAGCCTCACGGAAAAATCGACTCAAATCCTCAGGTGTTCGCAAGTCAACTTCCCGCCCGATAATCTCACTGAGATCGACCATATGTTGAAAGAAAGCCAAACCGACCTGACTATCAGCCATGTATTCCACCAGCAAGTCGACATCGCTGTCGGGCCCCATATTTCCATGAAGCGCTGACCCGAATATGGACAAGCGCCTAATGGGTTGTCTCGCGCAATACTCGCGGATGGCGTCGAGTGGCAACTCAAATTTCGATTCAAGAACCATGTCGTTACCAATGATCTTTGTCGCAGCAATTATAGCATACAGCGCGGGTCAGATTCTTAGCTGATGCACGTGGCGGATAAAATCCTGCCGCCGCAGCGTCTCCATCAGCGCATCAGGCAGCGCGTCATCGAAGTTGAGCACCGTCAACGTGTGCCCGCCCGGCTCGGCGCGCCCGGTATGCCAGCTGGCGATATTGACGTCGTTATCCGCCATCAAAGTACCGACCCGGCCGATCACGCCCGGCTGGTCATAACTGCCCATGATTAACAAATGTCCGCGCGGCTCAAAGTGGATGCGATAACTGTTGATCTGCAGGATGTATGGCTTTTGTCGATCGAGCAGCGCGCCGGCGATGCTGATTTCTTCGCCGTCTTCAAGCGTCGCCTGGCAGGTGATGACATTGCTGTATTCGCTGATCTTGATGCCCTTGGCTTGCGTGATCTGCCAACCATGCTCCGCCGCCAGGATCGGCGCGTTGACATAACTCACTTTTGCGCCATGTATCGGCGTGAGCAGTCCCTTTAGGATGCCCACCGTCATCGGCTTGATCATTCCGTTCATATCATCGCCGATGATTTCGATGGCAATGCGGCTGATCGGCGCGCGCGCCAGCACGTGCTGCAAGCTGCCGATGCTCTCCGCTAATTGCATATAGGGTCGAATTTCCTGATAGTTCACGCCCGGCAGCAGCGGCAAATTGACCACATGACGATAATCGCGATCATCCAGCGCGTCGATAACCTGTTTGACGATCTGGATCGACAGGTCTTGCCGCGCCTCGGCCGTGTTGTCGCCGATATGCGGCGTGTGAATCACCTTGTCCAATCCGATCAGCGGACTCTTGAAGGGCGGTTCCTCATTCCAGACATCCAGCGCCACACCCCCCAGCTGTCCCGACTTCAGTGCTTCCGCCAGCAGCGCTTCTTTGATGATGCCGCCGTGCGAAGTATTGATGAAACGGGCGCCGCGCTTCATCTGCGCCAATGTTTCCGCGTTGAAGAAATCCCGAGTCTCATTTGTGGCCGGCACATGCATACTGACATAATCGGATGCGCTCAGCAGTTCTTGCAATCCCACCAGCTCAATCCGGCGGTCGCTCACCTGCTCTTCGCGCAGATAAGGATCGAAGGCCAGAGCCTTCATGCCAAATGCCAGGCACAGATGCGCGACGCGTTGGCCGACTCTGCCCAAACCGATGATGCCAACGGTCTTGCCGCGCAGCTGCGCGCCGACATGCTGCCGCCTGTCAAAGAGCCACCAGCCCTCGCGCAGGCTTTCGTGTACCTCCGGCAGATTCCGGCTCAATGCCAGCATCAGCGCGATGGTAAGTTCGGCGGCGGCGATGGCGCTCACGCCCGGCGTATTCATCACCAGGATGCCGCGCTCGGTGGCGTATTCGATATCGATGCCGGTCAAACCCGCCGACATGCGCGCGATCAGCTTCAACCGCGGCGCAACCTCCAGCAGCGGCGCATCCAGCTTGAAGTCGGAGCGGGTAATGATTGCCGTCGCGTCCGCCAATGCCGTCCGCACTTTGGAAGTCTTTGGCGGCACGATGTCGACGGTGAAATCCTCCCTCGCTTCCAGCAGGGCAATACTCTCCGGAGTTAGGTCCGTGGCGACCACGACGCGCGATTGACTCAAGTGAGAAATCCCTCGCGGTCAAAGGCTTCCAGCACGTCAAACAGACTCTCGTATAGCCTGTCATTGATGCCGGCGAAATCGGATAAACTGGAGTGCGACAGATCAGGCACGGTGAAGCAGGTCATGCCGGCCGCGATGGCCGCTTGCGTGCCGGCCACGCTGTCTTCCAAAGCCAGGCAGTTGTCCGGAGCGATGCCGATTTGCCGCGCCGCGTGCAGATAGATATCCGGCGCCGGCTTGCCCCGCGCCATGAATTCCGCCGAGAAGCGCAGAGGGATCAACTCGTCCCATCCCTGCAAACGCACAAAATGCTCGATGACGTCCTGAGTCGAGCTCGATGCGATCGCCCTGGGAATCCTGCGCTCGGCCACGTATCGCAGCGCCTCCTCCGCGCCGGGACGAGGCGGCACTTTCTCCCTCGGCAGCCCAAGCACGCGCGTTGAGATTTCATCGATGATAGCCCCCGGCGAATCGCCGACGCGCGGATAATGCCGGTGGATGATTTCGGCGAATTCATCGACGCGCACGCCGATGGTTTGCTCGCGTACATCATCCGCGTAACGGTATCCAGAAGACTCGATCATTTCTTTTTCGACTTCATACCACACCGGTTCCGAATCCACCAGCAAACCGTCCATATCAAATATTACAGCCTGGAATCTCATATTCAGTTGATGCCTTCGAGTGTTTGAATGAATGCTTCGCGCTGCCCGTCTAGTCGGAAACGCACCGCGTTCTCATCGCTAGCCAGCCCGATACCTTTACGATAGACCGCTTCGTAGTCGCCGCCGCGCGCGCATTGCCAGCCACGTCGCCCGGCCGCCAAAGGCAGGATCGGCGACAGCGAGGCGCAGGCGATGAAAATATCGGCTTCCGCTTCGACTTTCTCTCGCGCCACCACCCCGCCGAAACCGACGAACAAATCAACCAGGTCCTTGGTCGCCAAGTCGCTGTTGCCGTCGCCAATCATCATGCGCCGACCAGGGCTTCCAGCCGCCAGTTCCTCGATGATCTTTGACTTGCCGCTGGAAACGGTCAGCGGGCCATGCTCATAATCCAGATAAGTCTGCGCGCCCTGCGCGCCGGGCTCATGATAGCGCCACCATTCGCCGGATAGCTCATTGTATTCCAGCTCCACCGCGCGAATCCTCGTGACATCGACGCCGAGACGCCGCCCGAATCCCTTGACCGCATCAATCAAGCCACCGCTGATGATGAAGACTGCCTTGCCCAAATCGTGCAGAGCGGCAATCGTCTCGCGCGTGTCATCCACGGCGGTTTCCCAATAACGTTCTTCGATGGCCTTCAACTGCGCTCGCGACGGCCTGATGGCTTTCAAGCGCTTGCCATAGACATCTTCCAGGTCCAATTCGCCGTCCATGGCCTTGTTGGTTAACAGGCCGACGCGCGCTTCCTTGCCTTTCAGCCGCGCCAATTCATCAATGCCTTCAATCCGCGAGAGTGTGCTGTCGCAATCGAAAAAAACCTGATCGGTGCTGGGCCAGACTATTGCATTCATTGCCGGCGCCCTTGCTTGGCAAAATCGTCGTCATTATAGCGGCCACGCGCCAGATGTATACTGCTGCGCGCCGGGCATTCTCGTCGCGTTTCGCGGTATCGGCGATGGCGTGACGTTCGCGCGATTTGCCCGATTCGGGAGTGGCGAATTCTGTGGATGTAGCAGCTTCAGAACAATTGAAACACATCTCTGTGCCCTCTGTGGTCTCTTTCTTAAAAAACCTCCTAGCTCATGCAAGGAGCGAGTTTGATATTTTGTGTGAGCGCGGCAGACCTTTTCGCTGCCGCCGAGCGGCTGTGGTTAATCCCCCAGTGCCGAGTTCGCTTTGCGTCCCATCTACGCGATTTTAGCCACTTCCGCCCGATTTCCGCTGCTTGTATCCTGTAGGACGCTGTCATATAATCGAACGCTGATTCGGTTTAACTGGCTCATTCGCAGCTTCATCAGGAGCGTATTCTTGGCGCGCAAACCCGCCGATCAAACGGTCTATCGCGAAGACATCTTGCGGGCGGCGGCACAGGTGCTGCATCGCAACGGCTACGAAGCCACAACCATGAAGGACATTGCCGCCCAGGTCAACTTGACCGCGGCCAGCTTGTATCATCATTTCAAGAACAAAGACTTCCTGCTGTTGAACGTGCTCGAAGTCGGCCTCGATCACGTAATCGTCCAGCTGGAAGCGATCGCCGCCGCCGACGCCAGCAATGCCGAGAAACTGGCGGCGATGATCCGCTCGCACGTGGTGAGCGTCACCGGCCACGTCGCCGTCGGCGCGGCTATGGTCTTCGAGATTCGCGCCCTGCTCAACATCTCCGGCAGCGCAAGAAACGGCGACGTCGCGCTCCGCGACGAATTCATCCAGCGCCGGGATCAGTTTTTCGCTCGCCGCGATTATTTCGAGAGCCTCTTCCGTGACACCGTCCGCGCGGGCATCGCCTCGGGCGAGTTCCGCGATGTGGATGCCGCCATCGTCACCAAAGCGATCCTGGGCGCGCACAACTGGGTGGGCGTCTGGTTCCGCGAAGGCGGGCGTCTCAGTGGCGACGAGGTCGCGGACGTCATGGTCGATTTGTTCTTGTCGGCGCTGCGGCCAACGTCAAGTGTCAACGACCGATCTGGTTAAAGCACTTTCTGTAGGCGTACTGAAGCAGAATGGAATTCAACATGCAAAACATCCTCATCACCGGCGCCAACCGCGGACTCGGCCTCGAACTGACCCGCCAATACTTCAGCGATGACGCCACTCAAATCTTCGCCACCTGTCGCAATCCCGATCGCGCCGAGCAGCTGGACGCGCTGGCAGCCGAGTACGGCGACCGCATCCGCATATTACGCCTGGACGTCAACGACGAAGATGCCATCCACGCCGCAAGTGAGTCCGTCGCGGCTCGCGTGAATCGACTGGACCTGCTCATCAACAATGCCGGCATCTTCCCTAAAGACGGGCACCAATCGCATGACTTGGGAAACCTGTCCGCGGCCGATGTCGGCCAAGTGGTCACGACCAATGCCGTCGGCGCCTTGATCGTCACGCAGGCCTTCCGTCAACTGCTGGCGAATGGCGAGAATCCCCGCGTGGTCATGATTTCGTCAGGCCTGGGCTCGATCAGCGGCGCGTCGGGCGGATCCTACGCCTACCGCATGAGCAAAGCCGCAATGAACATGGCGGCGCGCGTGCTGGCGATGGACAGCGCCATGGGCGGCATCATCACCATCACCACCCATCCCGGCTGGGTGCAAACGGATATGGGCGGGCCCTCCGCCGCGATCACGCCGACGCAATCGGCAGCCGGATTGCGATCGCTTATCGCTAAATTGACCGACGCCGATAACGGTAAATTCTACTTGTATGACGGCAGCGAACTTGACTGGTGAAATGCGCCAGCACTCATCATTGGAAAGGCAAAAGCATTAATGAAATTCGAAATCAAGAATGCGGTAGTCATCGGATCGGGCACGATGGGCGGGGGCATCGCCGCGCTCTTGGCCGGCGTCGGCATCGAGACGCTGCTGCTGGATATTCCGCCCCCGGACAGCAATCCCGGCGATGGACCAGCGCGCCGTAACGCCATTGTCAATCGCAACCTGAAAGCGTTGGGCCGAATGCGACCGCCACAGCTCTACAGCCCCGACGACCTGAAACGCATTCGCGTCGGCAATATCGACGATGACCTCGGCCAGGTCGCGGCTGCCGACTGGGTGATCGAAGCCGTTGTGGAGAATCTCGAAATCAAACGCGCCTTGATGGCGCGGCTGGTCGATGTCGTCAAAGACGATGCCATCGTCAGCAGCAATACCTCCGGCATTCCCATCCACCAGATTGCGGCAGACCTGCCCGCAACTTTCACGCGCCGCTTCCTGGGTACACATTTTTTCAATCCGCCGCGCTATTTGCGCTTGCTCGAAATCATCCCGCACGCCGGCGCCGATGATGCGGTCGCCGACTTCATGCTGCGCTTTGGCGCCGATAAGCTGGGCAAAGGCACGGTCCTTTGCAAAGATACGCCCAACTTCATCGGCAATCGTTTCATGTCGCTCTCCGGCATGCAGGCCACCAACTACGCCCTCGATCACGGCTACACCGTAGAGGAAGTCGATAGCCTGACCGGTCCCTTGATCGGACGTCCCAAAACCGCCACTTTCAACCTGAATGATCTTGTCGGCTTCGATATCGCCGTCGGCGTCGCCCGTAACCTGTATGACGCCATTCCCGATGATCCGGCTCGCGAGATACTCACGCATGAGCGCAACGCCGAGTTATCGGACGCGCTCTTGGAACGCGGCTGGCTGGGCCGAAAGACCGGCCGCGGTTTCTATCACATGCGGCGCGACGGCGGCAAAAAGGAATTGTGGGCGCTAAACCTGGAGACGCTTGAGTATGAACCGCCCAGCAAGCCCCGCTTCGATAGCGTCGGCAAGTATCGCAAAGTTGAGCCTCTGGGCGAACGCATCCGCCTGCTGATAAACGCCGAAGACCGCGCCGGGCAATATCTCTACCATCTACACGCATTCTTGCTCGCCTACGCTTCCAACCGCGTTCCCGAGATCACCGATAGCATCGTCAATATTGATAACGCTCAAAAATGGGGATTCGCCCATCAAATGGGACCTTTCGAGATCTGGGATGCCATCGGCGTTGCGGAGACCGTCGATCGCTTCGAAAGCGATGGTTATCCTGTTGCCGACTGGGTTAAAGACATGCTCGCCTCCGGCGCAGCCACGTTCTATCAGACCGACGACGCCGGCAAAGTGATCGGCTACTACAGTCCACAGTGTGGCGCATACCTGCCGCTGGACAAGGACCCGCGCGAGATCACGCTGGCCGATCTGCGCGCCTCGGGCGCTGAAATCTCTAGCAACGGCGACGGCGCCATATACGATATGGGCGACGGCGCCCTGCTCTGGGAGTTCACGACCAAGCACAATAGCATTACCCCCGGCTTGATCGCATCGGGCTGGAAGGCGCTCGAATTGCTCAACGAGTCAGAGTTCAAGGCTCTGGTAGTGGGCAACGACGGCGAACGCTTCTCCATCGGCGCCAATCTCGATCCCGCCGCTCTCATGGCCGGCGTCGACGGCATCGAGAAAGTACTGACGTCGCTGCAAGATTTGACCCAAGCGCTGCGCTATGCGCCCAAACCCGTCGTCATCGCCGCGCATAACATGGCGCTCGGTGGCGGCGCCGAATTGGTCATGTCCGGCACGGCCGTGGTCGCTCATGTCGAACTCTATATGGGCTTGGTTGAGGTCGGCGTCGGCTTGGTGCCGGCCGGCGGCGGTTGCAAAGAACTGGTGCGGCGGCTGGTGAATCCACTGGCGCAAGCCGGCTCAGACGATGTTTTGGCCGGTCTGCAAAAGGCCTTCGAGAACATCGCTACCGCCAAAGTCAGCGGCAGCGCCAAGGCAGCGATGTCCATGGGATTGCTCGCCGCTACGGATAAGATCGTGATGAATCGCGCCTACCTGCTGGGTGAAGCCAAAGCGCTGGCCCTGGCATTGAGCGAGACCTATCAGCCGCGAGACCCCGAACCGGTCTTCGCAGCCGGCAGAGACGCAAATGCCGCCCTCATGGTCGGGATCGCCGGTTACGTGGAAGCCGGTTACGCCAGCGACCACGACGCCCTGATCGCGCGCAAACTGGCGCATGTTTTGACCGGCGCCGGTCTGTCGGAACCGGGGTGGGTCGATCAGCGCTATCTGCTTAATCTCGAACGCGAAGCCTTCTTGAGCCTGATCATGGAAACGAAGACGCAAGAGCGCATCATGCACATGCTCCAGACAAACAAACCGCTGCGGAATTAGGTGGGGCTATTGCGACATGCTATTGAAAACAAAGGAGATATCCTCATGCGCCAAGCAGTCATAGTCGCGACCTCGCGCACCGCTGTCGGCAAAGCCATGCGCGGCGAATCCAAGAACGCGCGCTCCGATGACATGGCGGCGGCCGTGATCACTGACCTGCTGGAACAAACTGATGGCGCGCTCGACCCGCGCGAGATTGACGACGTCATCATGGGATGCGCCATGCCCGAAGGATCGCAGGGCATGAACTTCGCCCGCGTGATCGCCCTGCGCGCCGGCTTGCCGGTGGATACGCCGGGGCAGACGGTCAATCGCTTCTGTTCCAGCGGCCTGCAGACCATCGCCCTCGCCGCCAACAGCATCATCGCCGACCAAGCCGATGTCGTCATCGCCGGCGGCGCCGAATCCATGTCGTCGGTGCCAATGACCGGGCATCATTTCAGCCCAAATCCCCACATGGCCGATCACGATCCCAACGTCTATATGAGCATGGGCTTGACTGCCGAACGCGTCGTCAGCGAATTCGGCATCAGCCGCGAAGACATGGACGAATTCGCCTATGGCAGCCACCAGAAAGCGGCCAGAGCGACCGACGCCGGCATCTTCGCCCAAGAGATTGTGCCTTTCCGATGGGGAGAAACGGTCGTCGGCAGCGATGGCATGCCCCAGACCGTCGACAAAGTGCTGCGGGAAGATGAGCATCTGCGCCGCGATACCACCATCGAGGCCTTGGCCGGGTTGAAAGCCGTCTTCAAGCCGGACGGCTCGGTGACCGCCGGCAATTCTAGTCCCTTGAGCGATGGCGCGGCGGCGGTGATCGTGATGGAACGCGAGAAAGCCGAAGCCGCCGGGCTGCAGCCGCTCGCCCGATTCGTCAGTTTTGCGGTCACCGGCGTGCGTCCCGAAATCATGGGCGTCGGTCCCATCAAAGCCGTTCCCAAAGTGCTGGCGCGCGCGGGACTGACCCTGGACGATATCGATCTGGTCGAACTTAACGAAGCCTTCGCCTCGCAATCGCTGGCCGTCATTCGTGAACTGGAGCTGAATCCGGAAATCGTCAACGTCAACGGCGGCGCCATCGCCTTGGGTCATCCCCTGGGCTGCACCGGCGCCAAACTGACCGTGCAGATCATCAACGAGATGAAACGACGCCAGAGCAACTATGGCATGGTAACCATGTGCATCGGCGGCGGCATGGGCGCGGCCGGCATCTTCCAGAATCTCAATTGATAGCCTGGCCAGGCGAGTCTCGCGTCTCGCCGCGTCGATACGGAGGGGATAGCCGTGTCCGCCTTTTACACTGCTGTGGCGCGCTATTATGATGCCGAAAACGCTGGCAAGACTGACGATCTGGAGCTCTATAGCCGGCTCGCGGCCCAGTATTCGGGCCAGATTCTCGATGTCGGCTGCGGAACCGGACGTGTCTTGATTCATTTGGCTGAACATGGCCACAGCGTCAGCGGCATCGAGAATAACCGGGCCATGCTGACGCGGCTCGATCACAAGCTGAAATCCGCGCCCCAACTGAGCCAACTCATCGATGTTGCCGAGGCCGATGTCTTATCGCACGAGTACCCGCGCAAATTCGGGCTGATCCTCCTGAGCTACAACGCGCTTATGCACTTTCTCGAACAAGACAAGCAGATTGCGCTGCTGCGCCGGCTGCGCAGTTGGCTGACCGATAGCGGCCGACTGGTGATCGATCTGCCCAATGCCGGTCCCGTCTTCGCCTCGCCCGATAACGATGCCATGACGCTGGAACGCTCCTTCCTCGATAAGGAGACTGGCCAATTGGTCATGCTGCAATCGGTCAGCATCCTTGACCGCGCGGCGCAAACCCTTGATGTAGAATGGATCTACGATGCCATCGACGGCGACGGGAGTGTCAAGCGCATGATCGTGCCGCATAAACTGCGCTACTTTTTCTTGCCCGAAATCAAACTCTTGCTTGATCGCGCTGGACTCGCGCTTGATGCCGTCTACGGCGATTCCGATCAATCCGCCTACGACGCCGATGCCGAGCGCATGATCGTCTTGGCCAAATGCGACTGAAGTTATCTCGTCCTCGTCGAGGTGTCGCGTGACTGCAATGCGAGCGGGTCGCGGACGCCATGTCGTCTGCATACTTCTGCTTTCAATGCTGGCCGGATGCGGCGTTTTGATCCCAGCGCCCCCGACAGCCGCGCCCACTGCATCGCCCTTGCCGCCGCGCCCATTGCCCAGCCCGACCGCGCGCCTGCTCAGCTCGGACGAACTTTATCGCGATGAGCCCGGCCTGGTTGGGCGCACCGATCCACAATTCGCCTCGTTGCCCGTGGACGCCGCGCTCCCGCCCGTACCCATCGGCCCGGCGGCGCGTCAGATCAAAGTCGTTCTCGACGACGGCGCCGTGCTCTTGGGCGAGCGTTTCGGATTCGGGCAGCCCAGGCGACCGGGCTTGCTGCTGCTGGCGCAAGACGTCTCATCCTGGACGCAGACGGCTCAACGCTTGTCGGATGAAGGCTTCATCGTCATCGCGCTTCAATTCCACGATTGGCTGCAAACCCGTCATATGGAGACCCTGCTCTTTTCGCTGATGGCCGTCGACTCGGTGAATGCCGACCGACTGGCGATCATTGGCGAAGCGCAGGCCGCCGACCTGGCCTATCTCGGCTGCGCGGTGAACGAGCTTTGTGACGCGGCCGCGCTCTTCAGTCCCTTATCCCGCGATACACTGCTGAATATGCTGACCAGGTACGGCGATCGTCCGCTCTGGCTGGCGGCTGCCCAAAATGACGAGGAAGCCTTTCAGACCGCTTCTCTGCTTTCCCAGAATGCCGCCGGCGCAGTTGAGTTCCACCAATCAAGCTCGGGACGGGGAGCAGAGCTTCTGCACGCAGAGCCCGAACTCGTTGATGCATTGGTCTCGTGGCTTGTGCTGCGCCTGATCAACTAAATCCGAACTGGCCCGGAAAGGAATATCATGTCCGAACTCCTCAACTTTTTCCACAATCGACAAGATGCCATGCTGGAGCTGCTGCGCGCGCAAGTGGAAACTGAATCGTTCACGCGCGATAAAGCCGGGGTCGATCGCATGATCGACCTGTTGCAAGCGCATTTCACGCGCATGGGCGCCGACGCCATCAAACGTTTTCCCCAGCAAGATTTCGGCGATTTCCTGCTCGCGACCTGGAACGAGCATGCGCCCGGCAAACCCTTCCTTTTCCTGGTTCACGTCGATACTGTGCATCCTCCAGGCACGCTTGCGACCATGCCCGTCAAGATTGAAGAGGGCCGTTTCTTCGGTCCCGGCGCCCTGGATATGAAGGCTGGCATCGTCATCGCCACAGAGGCGATCGGCGGCTTGCTGGCGCGCGATCAATTGCCGCAGCGCCCCATTCATTTCCTGGTCACATCAGAAGAGGAGATCGGCAGTCCGCAATCCGAGCCCGTGATCAAGTCGCTGGCGGCAGATTGCGAATTGGCGCTGGTGATGGAACCGGCCACGGCCGAAGGCGCGATCAAGTCCTGGCGCAAAGGCGGCGGCCAATACGAATTGACTGTCGACGGACGCGCCGCTCACGCCGGCATCGCGCCCGAGCAAGGCATCAACGCCATAATCGAATTCGCCCGGCAGGCGCTGGAAATCAATGCGCTCAACGATCTCAAATACGGTACCTCGGTCTCTATAACCATGGTGGACGGCGGATCGGCCGGCAACGTCATTCCGTCTCAAGTAAAGGCCAAGATCGATACGCGCGTCATGACCATAGACGCCATGAACAATCTTCACCAGGCGCTGACGACTCTGTATCCGAAGATGCCGGGCGCCAAAGTCACTTGTCAGCGTCTCGGGCATCGTCCGCCGATGGAGCGCAATCTCGATCTGTTTCACAAGGCGGCGGCAATCGGCGAAAAACACGGCGTTACCATCTATGAAGGCGGCACCGGCGGCGGCTCAGACGGCAATTTCACCGCTGCCATGGGCGTGCCCACGCTCGACGGGCTGGGCGCTCACGGCGACGGCGCCCATGCGACGCACGAACATGTCATCATCAGCAGCCTACCCAGACAAGCGACATTGATCGCCGCGCTGCTGAGCGAGTGGAACGCCGATCGTTAACATCCGGCGCCTTGTCACATTCTCACAATCGCGCTATTGAAGTCTTGGCGATTCTCCCCGTTTTCGCCGAGTCTGATGCCGCTACAATCCGATTCAATCTCGCCAGCCAAAGACAATTCAGCTATGGAAGTTCTGTTCTTCTCGGCCTTTGCCATGGCCATCGCCTTCGCCATCCAGCCCGGCCCGATCGGTTTTGAGTCGCTTCGCCGTGGCGCGGTCCATGGTTGGAGCGCGGCCTTGCATGTGGAGTTGGGCTCTCTGCTCGGCGATGGCGTATGGGCGGCTATCGCGCTCCTGGGCGCTTCGTTCATTTTCCAGAATCGAGCGGTTACGCTTCTGCTGAGCCTCTTCGGATGTGGCTTGCTCTTGCGATTCGCCTGGGACGCCTGGCAATCTTCGCGCCATCCGATTGAATACACGCCTGCGGACAGTCGCTCGAATCACCTGGCGGCCGGCGCCATGATTTCGCTGTCAAATCCACAAAATCTCACCTACATGCTCGGCATCAGCGGCACCATCGTCGGCCTGGGTTTCCTCGATCCCCAACCGATTCACTTGCTCGTTTTCTTCGCTGGTTACATGATCGCGCAAGTGTGCTGGTGTTTCTTTTTTGCGGCCGTCGTGGAGTTCGGCCGCCGCCTGCTCAATCAGCAGCTGCTGCGCTGGATCAACCTCGCCTGCGCCGCCTTTCTGGCCATCCTCGGCATTCACCTGCTCCTGCAAACGATGCAAATGTCCTTGTCCATCTGAGCTTCCGCTTGGTTGTTTCACGCGTTATCGAATCGAGACTTCTCTTATCCGCTCAGTATGACAAGCCCTGTAGGGGCGTCTCGCTGAGACGCCCGCAGGCAACATGCTCGGCAATGCCACAAACACCGTAATTGGCAACTGCCATGTCTTGCTCCCATGAACTATTCAGTTGTGATTAGCAACCCGAATGGACTGATACCTGGAACTGCGAATGCTGAGGGCAAGATGGCAGGGTGAGGCGGATGCCGCTACAGTCAGCTGATCGGCTCAGATCTCCACGTAGCGCTTCCAAACTTCGGGTCCCGATCCCAGGGCGATGACCAGATAACTGGTACGCGGGGTTTTTGGCTCCCAAAGCAAGCGCATGCCGGCGACATTATGCAGCCGGTTGCCCTTGCGATGATTGCATTTGTAACAGGCGCAAGCAGTATTGGACCAGGTATCCCTGCCGCCTTTGGAGCGCGGGATAATGTGATCGATCGTGAAATCGCGCTTGCTCAAGACCTTGCCTTTGATCAAGGCGCCCAGTTTGTTGCCGCAATAGACGCAGGTATAGTTGTCCCGCACCAACACGCCCTTGCGACTCCAGTGCGACTTGCGGCGAGGCACATTGACATAGGACTTGAGCGCGATGACCGACGGCACCTCAAACTTGGTACGCACCGTATTGAGATACTGCCCGGTCTGCTCAACTGCAATAGCCTTGCCGGCCAGCAACAGATTTATCGCCCGCTGCACGGTGATAACGGACAGCGGCTCCCATGTGCTGCCGTTGAGCAGCAAGACGCGATACTGCAACACGCTAGACACGGACACCGGCGCGAGTTCCTCTCGACTCAACTGACGGACACTTGGCCCGAATTCGTCACTATTATAACCACGAAAGCCAAGATATTACGAGTTTTATTGCCTGCATTGGCCACTTGTGGCGCGCTGCCAAGCTGCGGCTCAGGATGTTGCGTCACACGCGCCCGTTGCGCATATGAATCAGATACAGCTTGCGATACCATGCTTGCTGGCAGTGAATGCGCCATTTTGTACGCTATTCCTCGGGTGTGACCGTGCTGGTAAAACCTCAAGTTTCGGACGACTTGATCATTGACGCGCTTCGCTCGAACTTTGACATCCTGGTCACCGATCTCGAGTTCTTGCCCGTCGGCAATGACGCCGGCGCCTGGGCCTATCGAGTCTCCTGCCAGGCGTCGAATTTTTTCCTCAAGTTGCGCAGGGGAGCGCCGAAGCTCGCCGGATTGCTGGCATCGACGCGCTTGTATCATTCCGGCATCGAGAATGTCGTCGCGCCCATGACCACGGTCGCCGGCGCTTTGCACGCGCGCCTGAGCGAATACGCGCTTGCGCTATTCCCCTGGATTTGCGGAGAAAGCGCCTGGGGTGTGGAATTGACCCCCAGCCAGTATCGTCAATGGGGCAGGACAATGCGCGCGATTCACAAGGCGCAAGTTACCCAATCACTGCTGCAGACGTTGCCCGCAGAGAATTACGATGCCAAGTGGCTGACCCGGCTCGAAGCGGTCGAGTCCGCTATGGCGCGAGACGGCGTCCACGACAGTGTCGCCCGGCGCATGACACGTGTGTGGCAAGAAAAGCAGGCGCAAATCGATTTGGTAAAGCAGCGCTATCACGAGTTGACCCGGCGTTTCCAGGCGCGCTCGGTCGCTTCTGTACTCTGCCACGCCGATATTCACGGCGCCAATATCCTGATTGACAACCGCGGCGATATCTTCATCGTCGATTGGGACGAGGCGATTATCGCGCCCAAGGAACGCGATCTGATGTTCTTCATCAACGATGGCGGCAGCGAAGCCGCCACCGCCGCCTTCCTGGATGGCTACGGCCAATGCGCGCCCGATGAAATCGGCTTGGCCTACTATCGCTACGATTGGGTGATGCAGGAATTCTGCGACAACGGCGAGCGCGTCTTCCTCGATTGCCGCCTGAGCGCTACCGAACGCGAATTCGCCGCGGCAGCATTCTGCCGGCTATTTGCGCCAGGCGATGAGGTGGCGCGCGCGCATTGCGCCTACGAGGGTCTTCAGTGACACTTCCAGAACAAGCGCATGATGTGTAGGTTCTACGAAACTAGCGGTCCACCATCACTAATGTCGGCTCTGCCTCGTCCGCCGCAAATACGCCACAGGGCCCGCCCTCGGCGCTCGCCAGCAGATCGACCTCGTCCCCGTCAAACGTCAGCAGCGGATGATAGAATTCTGCCACGCGCTCGGCTTCACCGACCACATAATGCGCGATCAACGCGCGCCGGAACCGAGACAAGCTGCGATTGGGATAACTGCCGTGAATCACCTGGCCGTTGAAAAACAGAACATCGCCCGCCTTCATGATCACCGGCTGCGGACGGCTGCCCGGCGGCAGCGGTACCGTCCGTGAACTGAAGCTCTGTGACAGATCGGCGTCAATCATGCACAGTTCCGGCAAGTCTTGTGTGCCCGGCACGATCTGCAAGCAGCCGTTTTCTTCATCGCAATCATCCACTGCCATCCAGGCCGCCAGACAGGTGCCCGGCCGCGCGCGCAAAGCGTGCTGGTCTTGATGCAAGGCTTGGCCGCGCGCGCCCGGCGGTTTGAAATAGAACATCGTCTGCGCTGCGAAGGGCTGGCGGCCGAGCAGGGCAGTTGTCCATTCGCGCAGCCGATCATCCAGCAGCCAGTCCAGCGAGAATCTGTCAAAGCGATGAGGATGTACGATGCGCGGATACGCCTTGAGCGGATCGTGCTCGCCGAGCAGGGTAGGTCGGTCGCCCGCATATCCATGTCCCGCTTCGTTCAGCCCCATGAAATGCGACTTGATTGACTCGATTTCCTCCGCCGAAAACAACCCCGGCGCCACCGCATAGCCCGTTGATTGAAAATGAGTGATAGTGGCTTGCCGATCCATTTTGGTCCTCCCACAAATCAAATATGTGTCATCAGTCGCGGCGCAATCGCGTTATACGCCCGATACAGCGGGGGATAGGGCGCATAGTCCCAGGCGCCGATATGCCGCGTCAATTGACCGCGGAATCCGCGTTTGAATTGATATACGCCCCACATGCTGTCGTTTTCATCGAAGACATCTGGCGCTCCCCACATATCATACGAGGCGTAGCCCCGCGCCTTCGCCCATTTGATCGCTTCCCATTGCAACAGATAATTGGGCATGCGCGCGCGCTCGTCGTTCGACGATGCGCCGTAAAAATACCAGCATTTCCGTCCGAAGTGAAACAAAATGACATGCGCAATCGCCACGCCTTCATATTCGGCGATCAAGGCCTGCGCCAGACCGGCGCGCATGAAGGCCGCCCAGGCGCGTCGATAATACTGAAGGTCGCGGATCAGGAACCTGTCGCGCTCGGCAGTAACCCTATACAGCTCAAATAGCATCGGCAGGTCATTTTCACCCGCTGTGCGGACGGTGATGCCACGTTTCTCGGCGATGCGCGCCTTGCGCCGAGTATTGCCGCTCATCGCCATCAGCAGCTCGTCCTCGCTGCGTGTCAAGTCGACGAGGAAGGTATTGCGGAACTGCACCTGCGCGTCGGAAAAACGCCAACCGCGTTCGGACAACCGCTCTCGGATGGCCTCGCCCAGAACATTGGGCTGGTCGTCCGCGCTACCCGGTAGTCCTGTCGCCTGCGCCACATCGGGATCAATCTTCAGCCATACCGTGCCCATTCGCTTGGCGCGCCGCTCAAGCTCGCCGATGACCGCCTCGAACACGTCGCCATCCGCATAATCCAGCGCCGGACCCTTGGCGACGTACATCACCTGCAGCGGACCCATTCTGCGTATGGCTATGCTTGCCATCGCCAAAATATCGTCCCCGCGGCGGAAGGCCAGGCGCAGCGGCCGCCAGCCACCGGTAGCCTGCTTGAACTCGCCCCATTGCCAACTCTGCAAGATATGCGCTGTCGGCAGCGTCTGCAAGCTGTGGTTCCATACTTCACGGTCCGTGACTTCGGAGACGGTAAATATAATGGCGCCTTTCTTGCCCAAACGCTTTATCGCTGTCGAAATCTTACGGCGGCGCGGTAGGCTCGGTACACGATCCGGTAATACGGCAGATCCCAGGCGCCGACCGACCGCCGAACCTCGCCGCCCCAGCCGCGCTTGAAACCATATACACCCCACAGGCCGTCCCGGCGCGTCTTGAATTCCGCCTCAAGCGTCGCCTCATCATAATCCGGGATGCCCCACATATCATAGCAGCGACAGCCGCGCGCCTTCGCCCATTGAATCGCGCGCCACTGAAGCCCGTAACTCGCCTGCTGCTTGTTGTGTTCGCGACTTGACGCGCCATAGAAATACCAGGCATTGTCTCCCAGAGCGAATACCATGAGCGCGGCCAACAGCGCCTCGCCGCGCCAGGCCATCAGCAGCGCTCCCTGCTCCGGAATCAAGAGCTCGTGAACCGCTTCGAAATAGGCGGCGCTGTGAACGCCAAAGGCGTTGCGATCGCCGGTCTGCTTTAGCAGTCGGCAAAACGCCGCCAGATCGTCTTTGCCACCCTCGGAATACTGCAATTCACCAGATTGACTCTTGCGGATCTTGCGGCGCGTCCCCTGATTCATGCGCTTGAGAATGGTCTCCTCATCGCAGCTGATGTCAATCTGAATGGTATTAGGCGGCTGAATCGATTGCGGACTGGGCACAAATCCCATAGCAGCGAGATTTGGTGTCTCATCAGGTGGGAAGTGTCCCGGCTCCAGCTTGAGGAAGGCTGCGCCGGTCTCCTGCCGAATTGCCTTCCACAGCTGCGGATAGAAATCATCATCAAGCGCGTAACCGCCCATCGGCACATATGCCATTCGCGCCAGTCGGGCGGGCAGGTCTTTCATCAGCACAAGCGCGCCGGCCACGATCTGATCGTTGCGTGTCAGAGTAATGATTTTGGCATCCCAGCCAAAGCGGGCCTTGAGAGCGCCCCAAGCTGAGAGCTGCAGCACATGTGCCCGCGCATGCCCCCGCACGAAACGATCCCATTGCGCTGCCTCGGGCGCTGATACGCCGTATGCTACACTTTCAAGCTTCATCACAGATATTGTGAGTGAGCCTCAATGTCGTGCATAGTCCGAGTTTGCCAGTTTAGGTCGCCTGCCGGCGCGCAAAATAATGTAGGGGCGACCTAACAGGTCGCCCGCCATAACACATAAGGAATGCAGAGGCGAGCCTCGGCTTCCCGCAAAACACGCCAAAATCTTGCAGTCTTTGTCAACACACTCCGACCATCAGCAACCGTCCTGCCCTCAATTCGCGCGCGTATTATGTGGATGCGCCAACGTCTATGGTTCTAGCCCTAAAATCGCTGTGCCCTCTGTGGTCTCTTTTTTAACAAACCTCCTTGCTCATGCACGGAGCGAGTTTGATATTTTGTGTGAGCGCGGCCGTCCTTTTCGCTGCCGCCGAGCGGCTGTGGTGAATGATCTTGTGTCGCGCTCGACAAATCTCGTCACCAACAATCCGTTGCACTGGCCGCACGGTAATGCTATACTAATCCCGTTTGTGATAAATGGCGCAATCTCGCCACAAACGTGGCGCGGCATGCGACTGCAAGATCGCATCACGCTCGTCATTTGAGCTGGCTCGGGAGTATCGCTCCTATGAATGTTTTGAACGAATGGGCTTTTGTCGGCCTGTTTGCGCTGATGGCGCCAATCTTCCCGGCGCTGCCAATCGTCATCGCCTGGCTCTTCCGACCGCGCAAACCCAATGTCCTGAAGAGCTCGACATACGAATGCGGCGTGGAGACTATCGGCGACACTTGGGTGCAGTTTCGCGTTCAATATTATATCTATGGCTTGATCTTCCTGGTCTTTGATGTGGAAATGGTCTTTCTCTTTCCTTGGGCGGTCGCCTATAACGGGATGAACCTCTTCGGATTCATCGCCGGATTCCTGTTCATTTTCCTGTTGACGGACGCCTTGTTCTACGCTTGGAAAAAGAACGCGCTGGATTGGAAATAGAGGTTGGCTGACGCCAACCGGAGCGCACTATGGACGAACTCTGTACAGGCTTGTGCAAACTGATGGCCGAAGCTGGCGCCGATGTCGGCTTGGCGCAGTTTGTCTCGCTCTTGGTCGGTGTCCTGCTGGTCAGCGGCGTGCCCCTGGTCACCGTGATTCTACTCATCTGGGTCGAGCGCAAAGTCGCCGCCCGCATCCAGGATCGCATCGGACCCAACCGCGTCGGTCCTCTCGGCTTGCTGCAGACCTTCGCCGACATGCTTAAGCTCTTGAGCAAGGAAGACATCACTCCCACCGCTGCCGACCGTATCCTCTATAATATTGCGCCGCTGGTCTCATTCGCGTCGGTCGTTCTCATTTGGGCGGTGATTCCCTTCACGCCCTTCCATTATGGCGTTGATCTGGAAATCGGCGCGCTTTACTTCGTGGCGATCGCGTCCTTCGGCACCTTGTCGATCATGGCGGCCGGCTGGGCCAGCAACAACAAATACGCTTTGCTCGGCGCTTTCCGCGTGGTGGCGCTGCTGGTGAGCTACGAAGTGCCGCTGGTCTTCGCGCTTTTGGCGCCGGTTATGCTGGCGGGCAGCATGAGCCTGGTGGATATCGTCAACGCCCAAACCGGCATGTGGTTCGTGGTGCTGTCGCCGCTGGCATTTGTGATCTTCTACATCTCCTCCCAAGCCGAGACCGGACGCGCGCCCTTCGATCTCATCGAAGCAGAGTCGGAATTGGTGGCTGGTTTTAATATCGAATATTCCGGCATGAAATTTGGCATGTTCTTCGCCGCCGAATTCTTGCACGTCTTCACCAACGGCATCTTGATGGCGCTGTTATTCTTCGGCGGATGGATGGGTCCCTTGTTTTACGAGTCGCCGCTGATCGCTTTTGCCTGGCTGGGCGTCAAAGGCACAATCATCTATTTGACGACCTTGTGGCTGCGCAATACCGTGCCGCGCCTGCGCATTGACCAGATCATGGCTTTCAATTGGAAATTCCTGGTGCCGCTGTCCATCGCCAACCTGATCTTCCTTTCGCTGGCCTTGAAGATCCTGCAAGAGCTGGGCATGGCCCCGCGCGACCTGATCGGCGCAAGTTTCGCCGAGGTCCTGCCGGCGACCATCGTGATGCTATTGATAAACCTGGCGATGACAGTCTACCTGCTGGGTATTATGCGCAAACGCGGACGAGAAGCCCGGCGCGAATCGCAAGCGGGAGCGGCTTTGGCGCGGGCCGGCGCTGCCGGAGACTAGGGAGCTCGATGTCATGGAGCTGAACGCGGTCACAATCGGTTTCTTCATTTTCTCTGTCTTTACGCTGGGCGGAGGAATCGGCGTGGTGACCACCCGCAACCTCTTTCAAGGCACAATCTGGCTCATGGTCAGCCTCTTTGGCGTCGCCGGCTACTTTGTCTTGCTCAGCGCGCCCTTCCTGGCGGCCGTGCAAATCCTGGTCTATATCGGCGCCATAGCAATTCTGATCACCTTCGCCGTCATGTTGACGCGCAGCGTCACCCGCATTCGCGAACGCTACATCCGCACCGTGCCCAGTTTCGTGGCGTCGCTGGCGCTCTTTCTGGTATTGCTTTTCGGCGTCACCGTGCCCATCTTCGGCGAACAGAATCCGGAAGCAATTCCAGCGTTCGTCATGACCACACGAGATCTGGGCGTTGCCTTGGTGGACGCTGACGGTTATGTGGCGCCATTCTTGCTGGCATCCATCCTGCTGACGGCGGCCATGATCGGCGCGATCTTCATCGCCCGTGATGAAGAAAGCTAGGGGGTAGGGACGCATGGTGCCTCTTTGGATGTATCTGGCGGTAGCCGCGGCGCTCTTCTGCATCGGCGTCTTTGGCGTGCTCTCACGCCGCAACGCGGTCGCCATCCTGATGAGCGTCGAATTGATGCTCAACGCCGTCAATATCAACCTGGTGGCCTTCTGGCGCTATAGCGAGACCGGCACCGATCTTCTGCTCAACGGCTACGCCTTCACGGCCTTTGTCTTGATCGTGGCCGCGGCGGAAGCGGCGGTCGGCCTGGCCATCATAATCACCGTTTATCGCAATCGGCGTTCGGTCATCCCGGAAGAAGCCGTCACGCTGAAAGGTTAAGCTCCGCAATGGATTTCTTCAACGATCCAAACCTGTTGCCCTGGCTTATCCCGGCTGGACCACTGCTGGCCTTCTTTGTCATCACGCTCATCACCAACAAAGCCAAGCTTGTGCCGGCCACCGATCATCACGAATACGGCGGTCATCATCCCGATTATGAGGGCATGCAAGTGCCCGTTGTTAATCAGACCAGTCGCGTCATCAGCGTCATTATCGGCTTGGCCGGCGTCGTCTGGGCGCTGATTATCAGTTGGATCGTTTTGAGCGAAGCCTCGCAGCTGCATCACCTCGGCCAGGATGTGCTTGCCAACAGCATCGCCTGGATGGACACCGGCGACACCTCATTTTTCATGGGTGTTCTGGTCGATCCAGCAACCGTGATCATGCTGGTCATGGTACCCATCGCCGTTCTGATGATCTTCATTTATTCCATCGGCTACATGGCCCACGACCCGCGTCAAGCGCGCTTCTTCGCTTTGATCTCGCTTTTCGCCGGCGCCATGCTCACCCTGGTCGTCGCCGACAATGTCCTGCTGCTCTTCGTCGGCTGGGAAGTCATGGGCGTCTGTTCTTATCTCTTGATCGGATTCTGGTTCGAAAAAGAAAGCGCCTACAAAGCGGCCATCAAAGCCTTCACCACCACGCGCATCGCCGATGTGGTCATGCTGCTGGGCATCGCCTATCTCTACAGCTTTACCGGCACTCTCAGCTTCCGCGAGATCATGTACAGCCCCGAGACGCTCGACCTGCTGGCGACCACGGCGCCGATCATCTTCGGCGGCTGGACGGTCAGCGCGGCTAGCATCATCGGCATCTTCTTGATCATCGGTACCGTCGGCAAATCGGCGCAATTCCCGCTGCATGTCTGGCTGCCCGATGCCATGGAAGGTCCCACGCCGGTCAGCGCTATGATTCACGCCGCGGCTATGGTCTCCGCCGGCATCTTCGCCTTGATTCGGTTTTATCCGCTTTTCGCCGCCGGAGGCGATCCTCATCACGGCATCTTTACCGAACCGCTCGCCTTCATGGCGGTGGTCGGCGCCTTCACCGCGCTCCTGGCCGCCACCATGGCCGTCGCGCAGAACGATGTCAAGGCGGTTTTGGCTTACTCGACAATCTCACAGCTTGGCTTCATGATGGCGGCGCTGGGCATCGGCGCTTATGTCGCGGCGGCTTTCCATCTCATCACCCACGCCTTTTTCAAAGCGCTGCTCTTCATGGCGGCCGGCTCAGTCATCCATGGCATGGAACATGGCGAACATCATGTGCACGAGCACGGCGGTCATGGCGACGACGAGCACAGCCACGATGCTTCCCTCCATAGCGATGGGGGGGCTGAGGGGGGTTTTGATCCGCAGGACATGATGAACATGGGCGGCTTGCGCAAGACCATGCCCGTCACCTTCTGGACTTTCCTGATCGGCGGCTTGTCGCTATCTGGCTTGCCCATCATCACCGCCGGCTTCTGGTCCAAGGACGAGATCCTGGCCGATGCCTGGCTGGTATTGGAGCAATACGGCAGCGGCGCCCATGGCATGGTTTTCATCATGCTGGCCGTCGCCGCCTTCATGACCGCTTTTTACACCATGCGCCAAATCGCGCTGACCTTCGGCGGTGAGCCGCGCTCCGAACCCGCCAAACACGCCAATCTGGGCCAGGGCCTCGTCAGCTTCACCATGACTTTGCCGCTGCTGATCCTGGCGGTCTTCGCGATTTTCGCCGGTTTCGTGGGCGTGCCGACCGATTTTCCAATTCTCGGTCCAATTTTCTCGCCCCAATACAACAACTTCAAACATCTAATCATTGAAGCGCTGCCGCTCTCGGACGCCACCGCCGCCTTCGCATCGCTGCCCGATTATCATGCCAAGGCGCCGCCCTTCAACATCATTCCTGTCGCCACCTCATTCCTGGTCGCGCTCTTGGGTTTGTGGTTCGGCTGGATGACCTACTGGCGCAAACCACTCAAAGCCGGACAAGCGGATCCCATGGTGGCTGCGCTTGGTCCGCTGCATCCCATCCTCAAGAACCGCTATTATCTTGACGATTTTTACGCTTGGGCCTTCGTCAAGCCCTCGCAATGGTTGGGCGCGCAAGTCATCGCATTCCTGGACAAAGGCATCATCGATACCTTCCTGCATGTCATCGGCCGCATTTTCACCTGGCTGGGCGACCTGGTCAAAGTCCTTAACCTGTGGCTGATTGACGGCGTCGGCGACGGCATTCCCATGGCGATATTTCAATTGGGCGGTTGGCTGCGGCGCATGCAGACCGGCCGCGTACAGCAATACATGCTCCTGGTTCTGGCGGCGGCAGTGGTGATCGGCATCGTGCTGGTCCTGTCTTCGAGCGCCATGCTGGTGGGTTAGGGAGACGCATCTATGTTTGAGTTCTTTGGGATTGACGCGCTCTCAATACTGATCTTCGGACCAGCGCTGGCGGCCTTCCTGGTGGCGGCCATGGCGGGGCTGGGACCGAGCAAGTCCGTGGGCCGCTGGACCGCGTTGACCTTTTCGATACTCTTCGCCATCGCTTCCATCATAGTGTTCTTCGATTACCAAGCCGCGGCGCCCGCTATCGGCGAGGATCAGTTCATCGTCACCCAGGATGTCGAGTGGTTCGCTGCTCTGGGCGCGCGCTGGACGCTGGGCGTCGACGGCATCAGCGTCGTCATGATCCTGCTCACCGGCATTCTGACGCCGCTGGCGATCCTGGCCAGCTGGAATGTGGAAGACCGCAGCAATATGCACATGGCGTTGCTGCTATTCTTCGAAACCGGCAGCATGGGTGTCTTCGCGGCCATGGACCTGATGGTATTCTTCCTCTTCTACGAATTGACCCTGGTGCCGATGTACTTCCTGATCAATCAGTGGGGCAGCCTGCCCAAAGCCGGCATCAAGTACAGCGGTCGTTTCTACGCCTCGACCAAATTCATGATTTATTCCTTCGGCGGCACTCTGGGCATGCTGCTCGCTACCCAGCTCATCGGCTGGTCAGCCGGCACCTACAGCATGGCGACATTGACCGAAACCTGGCCGCTCTTCCGCCAGGGCGAGGCGCTGCTGGGCATTGATGTCAGCACAGTCAAGGCCTTGGCATTCGCCGGATTCTTCGTCGCCTTCAGCATCAAAGTGCCGATCTGGCCCTTCCATACCTGGCTGCCCGACGCGCATGGCGAAGCGCCGACCGCGGGCTCGATGCTGCTGGCTGGCATCATGCTGAAGTTGGGCGCTTATGGATTCATTCGCCTGGTAATCCCGCTTTTCCCCGATGTCTGGCTGGCCGATGTCGTATTGATCGGCATCAATGTGGCCACGCTATTTGCATTGCTATCCGTGGTCGGCATCGTTCTGGGCGCATTTGCCGCCTTTGGCCAAAATGACTTCAAGCGTCTGGTCGCCTATAGCTCAGTCAATCACATGGGTTTCGTCGGCATCGGCATTGCCGTGCTGGCGCAGACTTACGCCCAGCTTTGGTCCGGCGCCGATCCCAACGCCGATGTACAAACGGCCATCATCGCCGCCAACGGCACCGTGCTGCAAATGTTCAATCACGGACTGAGTTCGGCTGGCATGTTTTTGCTCGCCGGCGCCCTCTACCACAAGACACATACTCGTGACTTGAATGATTATGGCGGCCTCTGGGTGAAAGCGCCGATATTCGGCGGCATCTTGCTCTTCACCAGTTTCGCCAGCCTCGGTCTGCCCGGTCTGAACGGCTTCGTCAGCGAATTCCTGATCGTGCGTGGCTCCTGGCCGGTCTACACGGCCTTGACCGCCATCGCAATGATCGGCCTGCTCTTCACCGGCGGCTACATTCTGAAAGGCATTCGGGCAGTCTTGCACGGTCCTTTCAACCTGCGCTGGCGGGATTACAACCTGGAACTGACTCCGGCCGAATTGCTGGGCATAGCGCCGCTGATGATCCTGATGTTGCTTACGGGCGTCTATCCCAACTGGATTCTGCCCACGATTAACGCGACGGTGAGCACCTTGTTCGCCGGATTAACGGGCTAGGAACGACTTTATGGATCTAACGGGCTTTTCGGTTCTCACTGCCATCATCTTCATCCCCATCGTCGCCGGTGTGGTCATTCTATTCCTCGATCGAAATAATCGCGATCTGGTGCGCGGCGTCGGGATTACGGCTGCTGCCGCCGTGCTGGCCTTGTCGCTGGCGGTATTCTTGGGCTACGACAGCTTCGTTAAGGCGGCAGGCGGCTTGGCCGAGCAGCAAATGTCGATGCTTGATGCCGGCATTGAACTCAGTGGCGCGCAAATGTTCGCCGATGCCCTGGCCTTCGAGCAGCGCGTCGTCTGGGTGGAATCGCTGGGCATCGCCTATCACGTCGGCGTCGACGGCGTCTCCGCGCCGATGGTGCTCTTGACCGGCATGGTGGCGGTTGCCGGCGTCTTAATCTCCTGGAACATTGAAGACCGCCTGCGCGAATTCATGGCCTTCTTCATGTTCCTGGTCGCTGGCGTCTACGGCGTCTTCATCGCCGTCGACCTCTTTATGCTCTTCTTCTTCTACGAACTGGCCATCTTCCCCATGTACCTGCTGATCGCGGGCTGGGGCTGGGTCAAGCTGCGCGAATACGCCGCCATGAAACTCACGCTATACATCCTGGTCGGCTCGGTATTTGCGCTGGTCGGCGCGGTGGCCATGTACTTCGCGGCGGGCGCCTTCTTCAGCGGCGGCGGCGCTGATGTCTTCCAGGCCGCAGTGGAATCCGGAATCCTGCCGGCCGACAGCCAACCCTATAGCTGGAGCATCGTGCATCTGACGCTGGCGGCCGAGAACGGCGCATACGCCATCGAAATCCTCGGCATAGAAGGATTGAGCTTCGCGCGTTTCTGGTTCCCCTTCATGTTCATGGGATTCGGTGTCCTGGCCGGTGTCTTCCCCTTCCACAATTGGTCGCCCGACGGTCACGTGGCGGCGCCCACAGCCGTGTCCATGATTCACGCCGGCGTCCTGATGAAAGTCGGCGCGTTCGCCGCCTTGCGCGCGGGTATGCAATTGCTGCCCGACGGCGCTCAAACTCATCTGCCCTGGATCATCTTCCTTACACTGATCAATGTTGTCTATGGCGCGCTGATCGCCTTCCGCCAACGAGACTTCAAATATGTCATCGGCTTCTCCTCGGTCAGTCACATGGGCCTGGTCAGCATGGGCTGGGCTACGATGAACCTGACCGGCATGACCGGCGCCGGCATCCAAATGTTCAGCCACGGCGCTATGACGGCGCTCTTCTTCGGCGTCGTCGGCATGGTCTACGATCGCGCGCATACCCGCGATATCCCCAGTTTGGGCGGCTTCATGAAAGTCATGCCTTGGGTCGGCGTCGCCTTTGTCATCGGCGGTCTGACCAGTATGGGCATGCCCGGTCTTAGCGGCTTCATCGCAGAATTCCCCATCTTCCAGGGCATGTGGGCGGCATCGGAACAAGTCAGCTTGCAGCTGGGCATCTTCCAATTGAGCAACTACTACAGCATCATCGTCATCGTGTCGGCGCTCGGTATCGTGATCACCGCGGCCTATGTGCTACGCGTGGCGGGGCAGGTCTTTTTTGGCGAATTCGATGCAGAACGCTTTCATGATGTCGGCGATATCGCGACCACCGATCGCATCGTCCTCATCCTGCTGGGCGCGCCCTTGATCATCCTCGGCCTCTATCCACCCATCATGGCGCCGATGATCGAATCCGGCATCCGACCCCTTATCGCCCTCCTGGGAGGTGGCTAGATGGAAGGTATAAACCTCTGGGCGCAGCTGCCGTCGGTCTTGCCCGAAGTCGGATTGACCACGCTGGCGATCGTTGTGCTCTTCGCCGATCTCTACGGCGCCCCGGGTACGCGGCGTAATGTCGTCTTCATCTCGGCCGTTAGCATGGCGCTGCTGGCCCTCGTCCCGTTGATCTGGACGCCCGATCCCGCGCTCTACGAAAATGGCGAGCTGCTCTGGGGCGGCATGGTCAATTACGATCCGCTCTCCCAAATCTTCAAAGTCATGTTGCTGCTGGCCGGCGCAGTCACCTGTCTGATGGCGGCTGGAGACCGCGGCGTCGGCGACAAAGGCGAATTCTATCTTATCGTCATCGTCGCCACGCTCGGTGGCGTGATGATGTCCAGCGCCAGCGATCTGATTCTGGTTTTCGTCGCGCTCGAGACCTTGTCGATTCCGCTTTATATGCTGGCCAGTTTCCGCCGTGGCGATCTGCGCTCTGCCGAAGGCGGCATGAAATACTTCCTGTACGGGGCATTCGCCTCGGCCATCATGCTCTTTGGCTTCAGCTTGCTTTACGGCTTCACCGGCACGACCAACCTGGCTGATATCGCATCCGCTTTTGATGGCGGGCTGGAAGGCGGCTTGATCGCTGTGATGACCGCGCTGGTCATGGTTGTGGTCGGCTTCGGCTTCAAGATCGGCGCCGTGCCCTTCCACTTCTGGACGCCCGATGTATACGAAGGCGCGCCCACGCCAGTGACGGCTTTTGTCAGCGTATCGAGCAAGGCGGCCAGCTTCGTGCTGCTCGTTCGCTTCATGACCGCCGTTTTTCCACCCGAGCTGGTCCTCGGCGGCGTCGTCATGCAGGACTTCTGGGTCAACTTGCTGGTGGTCATTTCCATCGTGTCGATGACCTTGGGTAATGTCGTCGCCCTGCGCCAAAGCAACATCAAGCGTCTGCTGGCCTATTCCTCGATTGCCCAGGCCGGCTACACCCTCATCGGCGTCGTTGCCTTGCAAGGCCCGGACGATAGCCTGGCGGTGGCCTCCGTCTCCTTTTATATGTTCATGTACATCTTCACCAACTTGCTGGTCTTCGGCGGCGTGATTCTTTTCATCGCCAAGACGGGCACAGAAGAAATCGCGGATTTGGCCGGCTTGAACCGCCGCAGTCCCTGGTTGGCGCTCTTCATCACCATCGGCTTGCTGTCGCTGGGCGGCATCCCGCCGACCGCCGGTTTTTTCGGCAAGTTCTTTCTCTTCCAGGCGGCTGTCAACGCCAACCTGGTGGGCTTGGCGCTGATCGCAGTCACCAACGCCATCATCGCCCTCTATTATTATCTGGTCGTGATCAAGATCATGTACGTGGATTCCGGTCCCGACGATGACAAATCCATCGGCATTCCGCGTGCCTACGGCTGGTCCCTGGGCATCACCGCCGCGGTTGTCATCTTGATGGGCACCATCGCCGTGACACCCATTTTCGATTGGGCGGCGCTGGGTTCGCTGGGTCTATAATCGCGGTAGATTTGACGATATGTTTGTGATAAAATTCTCGAATGAATTTGGGAAAGCTATCCCAACGGTTTTGCGAAGGAATAATCACGATTTAGATGAAGCCGAACAGCAACCCGCTGTCCACCTATGGGCTGGTGGCGGGCGTGATGGGGCAAGTAGGTTGTTTGCTCCTCATAGTTATCCTGGGGACATTGTTGATCGGCTTGGCATTGGACGAGGCGCTTGGAACGCGTCCAGCATTCGTGTTAATCATGTTGTTGGCCAGCATTCCCATGAGCATCGCCACCATATTTCTCTATACCCGTCATAAGGCTAAACAGCTTCACGGCCTAGCTGGAACGAAGGAGGAAGATATTAGTGAATAGTTTCTGGAACGGGAAACGCCGTTTCGTCGCCTTACTCATGTTCCTGGCTGGTGTCTTCGTCGCGCTGGAAGTGCCGCCGGTCATACCGTTCATCCAGTTGCCCGGCGAGAACTTCCCGGCTGGCTACAATATCCCCTTCACCGACATCCGCATAACCAATACCTTTGTGGCGGCGGTGATCGTGTGGATCTTGCTGCTGCTTTTCGTGGTCTATGTCATTCGGCGCCGGCCGCAATCGGCCACAGAAGTTCCGCCCGGCGGCTTCTATAACATGTTTGAGATGCTGTTTGAGGGCCTGATGGGATTTGTCGGCGGCATCGCCGGCGGCAGGCATTTCCGCCTCATCTTCAATATGTTCATGACCATCTTCCTGATCGTGCTGGTCGCCAACTGGATGGAACTCGTTCCCGGCGTCGATACCATCGGCTTCATTCACCCACACGTCAAAGAAAAATATGATGCCGAAACCGACAAATACAAAGTCGTCACCACCGACGGCTTCGAAATCTATCAAGGCTTCCTTGGCATCTCTTATGTCAATGGGCAGTGCGATTGGATCAGCCCGGCCGATGAAGCCGCTGCCGATGACGCCGCGCTGGTGCAGGCGCAAGCCGCGGCCCTGGCCGCCGAGCAAGCGCTGATTGAAGACGCCGCCTACGCGCGCTATCAAGCGGCGCATGACGATCATGGCGATGAAGAACAAGGCGATCACGCCGACGAAGCCAGCGATGATCACGGCGACGACCATGCCGAAGAAGTCAAGGAATCGGACGCTGCCGCCGCGGCTTATAATGACGTTTTGGCGGCGCGCGAAGCCGAAAAACAGGCTCGCGCCGGTCGCGGATGCTACACGGGCGTTGCGCCCGCTCCCTGGCAGGATGGCTACACAGGCGACGACAAGAGCGCCAAAAAAGACATCCCGCTGCATCCGGACCCCAGCAGCGAAGAGGCCAAGCTCGTGCCTTGGGTGGTCTTGCCCTTTGTCCGCGTCGCCTCAACCGATCTCAACATGACGCTGGCGCTGGGTCTGATTTCCTTTGTCATGATTCAATACGTCGGCTTCAAGGCGCTGGGCATCGGCTATCTGACCAAGTTCTTCAACTTCAGTACCCTCTTCAAATCGCCCTTGGGCGGTATTGATGTGGCGGTCGGCTTGCTGGAGCTGATCGGCGACTTCGCCAAGATCCTCTCCTTCAGCTTCCGTCTTCTGGGCAATATCTTCGCCGGATCGATCGTGCTCTTCGTCATGAGCTTCCTGGTGCCGATCCTGCCCTGGCCCTTCTTCATCCTGGAATTCTTCGTCGGAGTTATACAGGCGCTGGTATTCGCCCTGTTGACCGCGATCTTTATGAACCTGGCGACAATCAGCCATCATCATGACGATGATCACGATCACGCCGAAGCGCACTGATTAAGCATAACGTACAGAACGACAAGCACATCTGGAGGAAGCATCAATGGATCCACAATCGACGATAATCTTGGGTAAAGCGATCGGCGCGGGCCTGGCTATGATCGGCGCCGCCGGCGGCGGTATCGGCATCGGCATTTCCGTGGGCGGCGCAGTAATGGCGATGGGGCGCAACCCCGACCACACGGCGACCATTCAGACCAACATGATCCTCGGCGTCGCCTTCGCCGAAGCTGTAGCCATCTACGCCCTGGTGGTCTCGCTGATTATCCTCTTCGTACTGAGCTAGCGGGCTAGCGCGAGGAACGGGAGAACATTATGAGTGTACCTGATACCATAGGCATTAATCCGGGTCTGCTGTTGATTTGGTTGATCGCGTTTATCGTGCTCTATACCGTCTTGACGCGCTTCATCTACGATCCGCTGACAAATGTCTTGAACGAGCGCCGCAACCGCATCGCCAAAGGCCTGGAAGACGCTGCCGCTGCCGCTCGCGCGCGTGAAAATGCCGAAACGGAAGCGGAAAAAATTCTTGCCCAGGCCCGCTCCGAAGCGCAAAAGGTGATCGACGAAGCCCGCGGCCGCGGCGATGATGTCGCCGCCACTATCGAGCAAGAAGCGCGACAAGAAGCGGCCAAAATCCAATACGACGCGCAGACCGAAGCGGTCGCCATGCGCAACGCGGAATTAGGCAATCTTCGTGAACAGGTGCTCAATATCTCGGTGGCTGTGGCCGGGCGCATCCTCAACGAAAACATCACCAAATCCAAGCAGAAGGCGCTGGTCAACAGTTTCATTGCCGAGCTTCCAGAGGGCGCCAAGGGCATCAGCGGCGCCGTGGAAGTCGTCAGCGCCATGCCCCTGACCGCCGCCGAACAGAAAAACGTCCAGTCACAAGTCGGCGCCGACGAGGTCGATTTCTCCGTCGATCCCGATATACTCGGTGGCCTGATCGTGCGTTGGCCCGGTGGCTTGGTTGACGGCAGCGTTCGCTCGCAGCTCTCGTCGCTGTCGCGCAGCTTGAACTGATCCGGCCCGACAACTTCACAGCAAATCCCAAGCGCGTTGGATACCCTCCAGCGCGTTTTTGCTTATAATGATTCCGCAACGACAATTGCTCCGCGTAGCCAGTCGATCGGCCCATGATCAAGACTCTTGCCGAATTGCTGTCAGCAATCCCAAGCGAGCAGATCGTCTCCATTACCGGCGATCCCGCTGCGCCGATTCGCGCCGCGGTCGTCGAGTCCAGCCTCGATCTGCAGCCGGGCGGAATCTTCGTCGCCCGCCGCGGCAGCTCCACAGACGGCCACCGTTTTATCCCTGACGCCATCGAAGCCGGCGCGGCCGCCATCGTCGGCGAAACCGCGGGGCCGGACCTGCCTGTGCCATACGTGCAAGTGAAATCGTCGCAGGCTGTCCTGGGAATTCTGGCGGCGGCCTGGCACGATTTTCCTTCGCGCCGGCTTGTCATCATCGGCGTCACCGGCACCGACGGCAAGACCACGACCTGTCACCTCCTGCACAGCGTTTTCAATCGTGCGCCCGACATCAGAGCGGGAAACATTAGCACGATATCGGCCGACTTCGGTGATGAGGTCGCGCCAACCGGCCTGCACGTCACCACGCCCGGCGCGCCGCGCCTGCAAGCGTACCTGGCGAAAATGGTCGAAGCCGGCGTCACGCATTGCATCCTGGAAATGACCAGCCACGGTTTGGCGCAGGGGCGGCTGAACGGCGTCGATATTGACGTGGCTGTCTTGACCAACGTCACGCACGAACATCTTGATTACCACGGCAGCTGGCAGAACTACCGCGATGCCAAAGCCCTGATGTTCAACATGCTGAGCCGATCCATGCGCAAAGGCGACGTTCCCAAGCTTGCGGTGATCAACGCCGATGACCGCTCAGCAGACTTTTTCTCCGCCATCCCTGCCGATCGCGCCGCAACCTACGGCATTGTAAATCCCGCCCAATACCAGGCTGTCGACATTCAGCATCAACCTGCTGCCACCGTTTTCCATCTTTGCGAGCGCCAGTTTGCCCTGCAGCTGGCCGGCGCATTCAACATCGCCAACGCCCTGGCAGCGATCGCGACGGCGAGCGAACTTGGCATCAGTTGGCGCGCAATTCAAGCGGGAATCGCTGCTCTCGAGTTGATCCCGGGCCGCATGGAACGCATAGATGAAGGCCAGGATTTCATCGCCATTGTCGATTTCGCCCACACGCCTAACGCGCTCAAACGCGCGCTTGAAGCCGGCCGTCAAATGCTGCAACCCGGTAATCGTCTGATTGCGGTCTTTGGCAGCGCCGGCCTGCGAGATGTCGACAAGCGGCGGCTGATGGCCGAATCCGCGGCCGACCTGGCGCATCTGACCATCTTGACGGCGGAAGACCCGCGCACGGAATCTCTGGACGATATACTTGAGATGATGGCGGCTGGCTGCATCGCGCGCGGCGGCGTCGAGGGCAAGACTTTCCTGCGCATACCCGATCGCGGCGAAGCCATCTATCACGCTTGTCAATTGGCGCGGGCCGGCGACCTGGTGATGGCCTGTGGCAAAGGGCACGAACAAAGCATGTGCTTCGGGGTCACCGAACATCCCTGGGACGATCGCGCCGCCATGCGCTCGGCGCTGCGTGGCGAGCCGCTGAAAACGCTGCCAACCGCGAGGTCAAAATAGTATGCGCCGAATAGACTGGCTGGGGGTAACAGCGCTGCTGCTTTTCGCAGCCGGCTTGCGAATCATCGGCCTAAGCTACGGACAGCCGAAATCCGAGTACTTCCCTTCATACGCGCCCTACGGAACGGTACACGAGCAATTGCCGGTGAATCCGGATTCATTTCAGAACGTGGCGGTACCCGTCGAGATGGCGCTTAAGGGCCGCCGCAATCCGGAGTTTTTCACCTATCCAAGTTTTATCATCAACGTCAATTATGTTATGAATGGACTCACTGGCGCCTTGGACGGCTTGTCTTTGTCCGATCGGCAGGGCCTGACCTTGCTCAATTACGCGCCCTTCTCGTTGTATGTTTTTTCTCGCGTATATTCAGTCTTCGGCGGGCTATTGATGGTCGCGTGCGCCTATTCAGTGTCGCGCCTTGTCTCCGGACGCTATGCGGCAATTCTTGCTGGGCTGATTGTCGCCACGTCCTATACCCTTGTAACACACGCCCACTATGCCAAACCAAATACGCTGGCAACCGGCTGGATGATGCTAGCGCTGTGGAGCGGAGTCTCCGCACTGTACACGCGCCAATCAGGCTCGCGCGAGAGGTTGTATATCCTGTCCGGCATCGCCACTGGTTTGGCTGCTTCAACCTATTACAACGGTATTGCGGTAGCAATCATCGTCGTTCCCATCGGCCTTGTTCTCTATCTTCGGCATCGTAGCCGGCGCATCGTGGGTGCAATCGGAGCGGGAATGCTCGCCATCCCATTCTTCTTTTTCTTGACATCGCCTTATATTCTGCGCGACTTTGGACACTTTTGGCACGATTTCTCAAACATCGTCGCGCAATACAAAAGCCAAGATTTTCAGTCCAGTTACTTCACAGTTTCACATTGGGAAGGGCTGTCTTATCTGCTCACGTACGCCGCCGCATTTTCGCTCGGCATTCCCGCCTCGCTGTTCGTGGCGCTCTCGCTCGCGACGGCCTGGAGCCGGCGTCCACGCCGCCATCTTGTTCAAACAAATTCACCCTCGCTAGTCATCGCCTTGGTATGGCTGATGGTAGTGATCTATGCGCTGGTCGTCTTGCGCACGATCCGGCCCGGCCATAGTGAGCATCAGCTGATCCAGATCTTGCCGTTCGTGGCCCTGCTTTCTGCCATGGGCGCGGACTGGCTTATCAAGCGACTCCCTTTGCCTCCAAGTTTGCTCGTGCCGGGTTTGGCTCTGTTGCTTATCCTGCAGCCGCTAATACTCTCAGTTCAAGTGGTCCGAATGTTTTCATTGCCCGATACCCGTCAAAAAATGCTGGACTGGATTCACGTGAATATCCCTCCCGGCATGCGCTTCTTCGTCAATGGTTCGTACAACGTCGCGCTGGATCCGGCGATCTTTTCCATTCAACAGCACTTCGAAGGATATGCCGCGGCTCTGCCTTCCGGCGACGATTTTGACTTTCTGCTGCTGTCCGACGCTCATGCCCACGACATACGTCGATCGGCGGCTATCGTTCCCATTCGGGTCCAGCAAGACTTGGACGCCTATCTAACCCTGCTCGACCAAAAGTACTTTCGTCTGGCGTTTACCCAACGTCCGGTATGGACGGGATCCGATGCTATGATGAATATGGCTGCCTACTATCATAATCCCGGACTCATGCTCTACTGTTTAAATCCCGCCAGCTGCCTTATCGCAGACAAGCGTGGGATAGTTGCGCCGTAGACTGATATGGAACAATCTTCAAGTCAACGGATTATTGACTGAGTGAGATTGGAATGCCCGACATCGGAATTGTCATCGTCAATTGGAACACGTCCGAGCTCCTGCGACGCTGCCTGGAGACGCTTTACGCCTGCGACTGTCAGTACAGCTTTCGCGTCGTGGTAGTGGATAACGCCTCTGACGATGACAGTGTCGACATGGTCAGACGCCGCTTCTCACAAGCCGAGGTCATCGCCAACGTCGAAAATGTCGGCTATCCGCGCGCCAACAACATCGGTCTGCGACACCTGGGTTTTCACGGAATCGGGGACATTGCCGACGCCGCGCCGCGTTATGCCTTGCTGCTCAATCCCGATACCGAATTGCCGCCGGACGCCCTGCAGCGCATGACCGCATTCATGGACTCCCGTCTCGACGTCGGAGCGGCGGGTCCCAAACTCGTCTTGATGGACGGCAGTCTGGACAGGGCCTGCCGCCGCAGCTTCCCGACACCGCTGGTGAGCTTCTATCACTATTCGGGGTTGGCGACGCTCTTCCCGCGCAACCGGCGCTTCGGCCGCTACAACATGACCTTCGCCGACGAAGACCAGGAATTGGAGGTGGATTCGGTTGTGGGCGCCTATATGCAGGTGCGCCGGGAAGCCATCGCCAAGGCCGGCCTGCTTGACGAGACTTTCTTCATGTACGGTGAAGATCTGGATTGGGCTTTTCGGCTAAAGCAAGCCGGATACCGAATATGGTATTATCCTTTGGTGACCGTACGGCACGTCAAGCGCGCCGCCAGCCGACAATCCAAAAAAGCGCAGTTCGAGTTCTGGCGCGCCATGCTCATCTTCTATCGCAAGCACTTTCGCCGCACGACGATCTTTCCCGTTCATCTGATGATAATGACGGCCTTGTTGTTGAAAGGAGGGCCCGAATTATGGAACGAGATTCGCAATCCGACCCTCTCGTCGTAGAACCGCGCTCGTTTAGCTTCAATATTGAGCATCTCAAGGCTTATTCCAATATCTCGCTGGTGCTGGCCGATATCGCCATGCTTGTGATCGCCTTTGTGGTCGGCTATTTTGCGCGCGAATACCTGCCCATTCTCGCCCGGCCATCCGAGCAGCCTTCGCTTTGGAGTTACCTGCCTACGATTGTGTTGCAAACCGTCACCATCATTCTGATGTTCTATTTCTCCCAGCTCTATCATTTAAAGCGGGCCTTCAGCCGCATCGATCAAATGCGCATCGTCGTCGGGGTTGTCACCCTGGGAACCTTGCTCGCCAGCGGCATTCAAGAGTTCTTCTTTCAAAATACCGCGCTGGAAGCTAGTTATCCGCGCAGCCTGCTTATGTACGTCTGGTTTTTCAGCCTGCTCTTCACCGGCGCGGGACGAGAAATTCATCGTCGCTTTTGGGCTACGCTGCGGTCGCGCGGAATCGTCCGCGACAATTTGCTGATCGTCGGCGAAGGACGGGTGGCCCACGACATCACAAACAAGATCCGTAATAGTCCGGCATTGGGCTACAACATCGTCGGCATCGTCAGCGCAGTCGAAAAAGAAGGCGATATGCTCGGCTTTCCCTTCATCGGCAGTTATGACGACATCCCGCGCCTAATTGATGAACACATGGTAGAGCAGGTCATCGTCGCCTTGTCCGATCCGCGGCGTGGAGAATTTGTTGAGCTGATCAACCTCTGTCAGCGCGGAAGCGTCGATATCAAGGTGTATCCCGATCTTTTCTCATACATGGCTGGCGATCTCAACGTCGACGACCTCGGCGGAACACCGCTGTTGACCGTGCGCGACATCGCTCTGCGCGGCTGGAAACTTAGCCTGAAGCGCGCGCTGGATTTATTGGGCGCCTCGTTTGGCTTGATTCTGCTCTCTCCTTTCATGCTGCTGACTGCGCTGCTTATCCGCCTGGAATCGCGCGGTTCCGCCTTCTATTGGCAATGGCGCATGGGGCAAGACGAGCGTCCCTTCCCCATGATCAAATTTCGCTCCATGCGCTCGGATGCCGAATCGGCCGGGCAAACCTGGACCGTAGAAAACGACCCCCGTGTCACGCGCATCGGGCGCCTGATGCGCAAGAACAATTGGGACGAAATCCCCCAGTTGATCAACGTTATCCTCGGGCATATGAGCTTGGTCGGTCCCCGTCCGGAGCGTCCCATGTATGTGCAGCAATTCCGCAGCCAGATTCCCGGATACATGGATCGCTTGCGCGAAAAATCGGGAATGACCGGGTTGGCGCAGGTGGAAGGCTTGCGTGGCGATACCTCCATTGCCGATCGCACGCGCTTCGATTTAATGTACGTGGAAAACTGGTCGCTCTGGCTCGATATCAAGATCATCATCCGCACCATCTGGCAATGGATTAGCCGCTCCAGCCCCAACGCCTACTAGCTGCCCGCCGCAGGACGGCTTAACTTATGGATCTCGAGACGCTGACGCAAGCCATGCACGCCTTTGTTGATAGCAAAGGCTGGACTGACGCCGATTCACCGAAGCCGCAGAGCCAAAGAAACCTGGCGATTTCGCTGGTCCTCGAAGCCGGCGAAGTGCTTGAGCTTTTTCAGTGGAGCGACGCCTGTGAAGACACGGACGCCCTGCGCGACGAACTGGCCGATGTCATGCTCTACCTGCTCCAGTTGGCCAGCTACAGCGGCATCGACCTGGGTGAAGCCGTCATGGCCAAGCTGGACAAGAATTATCAGCGCGAATGGCCCCATTCAGCCGACGCCGAATAGCCCCTCGTATCCGCTCCGCGATTCACCGAACTCGCTATCCGTCCGCTCGCGGTTGCGACCTACTAATCTGCGCGACCGCCTCTATAATAGCTCGAATTGTTTGCGACTCGTCTTGCAGCGCCGTTACAAGGACTGTCCGATAATACCGAGTCACCTGCAAATGGCTTGCTTCAGTCTGCGAAAGACGAAACAAACTGACTCGTTCAGCGTGAAAATGACGGATGCAACGCCAATTCCGCGCAATAAAGCTCTTCTTCCCTAGCTCGCTGGGACGCCCCCCGAAAAACGGGGGGGGATGTATGGGGGCCAGGGCCGGGGGATGGGGTAGAAAAACGCGCTGAAATTGCGAAATATCGGACAAGCCTTACATGGGCGCCTTGCACGACGCTAAGCAATATGCGTCCGCGCATTATTCGGATTTGACCGCGAAACCAAGGACTTTGGCCGTATGTCGGAACAGGCTGTCACCGCCCAAAGCGAGGACTTCTCCCGCTGGTACAACGAAATCGTATATCGCGCCGATCTGGCCGCTCCCTCGCCAGTACGCGGCTGTGTGATCATCAAGCCCTATGGCTACGAAATCTGGGAAGGCATCAAGGCGGGCTTGGATCGCCGCTTCAAGGCGACCGGTCACCAGAACGCTTATTTCCCGCTCTTCATCCCGGAAAGCTACATTAAACGAGAGGCGCAGCATGTCGAGGGATTCAGTCCCGAGCTGGCTGTAGTGACGCACGCCGGCGGCAAAGAACTCGAGGAACCCCTGGTCGTTCGGCCAACCTCGGAGACGGTCATCGGCGAGGCCTTCAGCGATTGGATTCAGTCCTATCGCGATCTGCCGCTGCTCATTAATCAATGGGCAAACGTCGTTCGCTGGGAATTGCGAACGCGGCCATTCCTGCGCACGGCCGAGTTTCTCTGGCAAGAAGGGCATACCGCCCATGCCACGCACGATGAAGCCGAGGCCGAAACGCTGCAGATGTTGGATATCTACGCCGAGTTTGCCATTGACGACGCCGCCATTCCCGTCATCAAGGGCGAGAAAAGCCGCCTCGAGCGCTTCGCGGGCGCCCTGCGTACCTACACCATCGAAGCGATGATGCGCGATAAGCGCGCGCTGCAATCCGGCACCAGCCACAACCTCGGTCAGAACTTCGCCAAAGCATTCGACATCAGGTATCTCACCGAAAGCAACCTGCAAGAATACTGTTGGACTACCTCCTGGGGGCTCAGCACGCGCATGGTTGGGGCCGTCGTCATGACCCATGGCGACGACAAGGGGCTGCGACTGCCGCCCAAACTGGCGCCTCATCAAGTCGTCATCGTGCCCATCACCAGACGCGACGATCAGTTGACGGCGGTGATGGACACCGTGGAGCGACTCGATCGCGAACTCCAGGCCGCGGGCATTCGTGTCCATGTCGATCGGCGCGAAGGACAGTCGCCCGGCTTCAAATTTAACGACTGGGAAATGCGCGGTGTGCCGGTGCGAATGGAGATTGGGCCCAAAGATGTCGAGAACAACAATGCCGTGCTCGCGCGGCGCGATCTGCCGGGCAGGCAAGGCAAGCAATTCGTCCCTCAAGCGGGTATCGTCGATGTCGTGACGGCCTTGCTCGATGAAATACAAGCCAATCTGCTGGATGACGCCCGCGAATTCCGCGACCGGAACATCCACGACGTGGCTAACTATGACGAACTGAAGCAGGTCGTCGCCGAAGGCGCTTGGGCCCGCGCCTGGTGGGGCGGATCAGACGAGGACGAATTGACAGTCAAAGACGAAACCGGCGCCACAATCCGCTGCTTCCCCTTTGATCAGCCTGACCAGAGCGGAAAATGCGTCTTGACTGAGAAGGCCGCAGAGCGCATCGCGCTTTTCGCCAAAGCCTATTAGCCGACAACCGTGTATATGATCCAAAGCGGCGTCTGTGACATGGCGCAGCTTGCGCGCTGTCATTTGCGCGTCCGACCATGATTACAATCTTCTAATGTAATATCAATATTGTGAAAATTGACACAATCAGAATCTTCCCTTACAATAAGCAAGTTTGGATTACCGACCGATTACTTTAGTGAAAAATAGTGCATTGACGTATTGCGGTTTTCTCTTCCACAACTGATTGTGGCGAACTGCAAATGGTGCTAGACTGCAACGTACTCTGTACTTATTTTTCTTCAAATGAATCCGATGATTATTGTCAACCGCACATCTCATATATCTGTTCATGTCACGACATGGTCATTACGCAAGCCACCAGCCGGCGATTGCGCAGGTTGGTAGTTTGGCGTTCTAGGAAGCGAATATGGCAGCCTACTTAATTGTTGATGTAGACGACCTTCTAAAGTTTGCGCTGGGAAAAGGCATCGACCCAAGAGAGTTGGTGGTCGCGGTGCGGGGCAACGCCGCGCTGGCCGCCGGCCTCTTCGAAACGGCAATGCTCAGGGCAATCGCGGTGGGGAATTGGGATTGGGTCAAAGAGAATTGGCCGCCGACCGACGACAAATGGACGGTGGATCCGGCCGAAAATTTCATCCGCGCCGGATACGAGATTCTTGATGTCACGCAGCGCGATGAATTGACCCCGCGCCTAAGAGACGAGTACTTCGCCTCCGATCCCAACCCGATCGACGAGTTGATTCTGGCGACTACCAGCCGTGATCTGCTTCCCCTAATGGACGAGATTCGAACCACGGGCAGCGCCCGCATTCGCATGTGGGGTTCGGAAGACGTGCTCCAAGGCACCCGAT
Source organism: Anaerolineae bacterium (assembly GCA_022822305.1). Classification (GTDB taxonomy): domain Bacteria; phylum Chloroflexota; class Anaerolineae; order Aggregatilineales; family Phototrophicaceae; genus UBA6055. Next base: position 59,558 of record JAJEBY010000011.1, on the reverse strand, counting down.
TCGCCGATGAAATCATCTTTCAGTCCCTGGATCGCCTGCACGGCGTCGAAACCAAGAACGTGCTCGTCTACATTGATTTTGAGAACATCGCAATCAGCTTGAATGAACAAGGCTACGTCGTCGACCTCGATCATCTGATCAATCGACTGGTGACCAAGGCGCAAGCCCACGGCAAGCTGGTCAAAATGTCCGCGTATGCGCCATGGGGGCAGCGCGGGGCATTGCCGCCTCTCGTCGATGCTTCCGGCCGGGAAGTTGCCGAAGACGCGCCCTCGCGGCTGATGATGGCCAATATCGATCCCGTATTTAATCTGCCGGGCAAGAACAGCGCCGATATCCGTATCGCCCGCGATGTCTTGACCGATGCCGGCCATCCGAACTCGGGAAATGTCATCATCTTGGCCAGCAGCGATCGTGACTTCAACGATGTCATCAACGTCCTGTTGCAGCGCAATAAGACCGTCATCATTTGGGGCGTGCGCGGCAGCACCGGACGCTTGCTGCAGAGCCACCCGTCGCTTCAATTGGAATACATTGACGACTTCACCGATCTGCAATCGCACGAATCCCTGGGCCAAATCGCGCCCGTGGACGAACACGAGAGTTTCGTTCCCTCGCAGTGGTCCAGCGTCATCATTCAATGCTACCGCCTGGCGGCTGCGCATCCGGATGACTCAGTACCATTATCCGATCTGATCCAGCAATTGCTCGAAACCGGCGACGTGATATCCACCGATCGCGGCGATGACCTGGTCTCCCAAGCGATATCATTGGGCATTCTGCAGCGCATTGCGGATTCGGAAAGCGTCAAGCTCAATACGCAGAATTCCGTCGTCAACAGGACCATCCTCATCGTCGAACGGCTGGTCGCGCGCGTATCCAATACCTTGACCGCCCGCAACTGGGAATACGTCAACTATGGATTCCTGCTCAAGGGCCTGGCCATGGATCGCGAGCTGGATCGCCCGGGCATGAACGAGAGCGATCAATGGCGATCGCACTGGATCGACTGCCTCGTGCGCGAAGCTGTCTTGCAGCGAGATTTGGTGCCGCATCGACACAATCCCGAAGATCTGGTGCCGGTCATTCGCATTCCCGTCAACAGACATCTGCAGCTTTCCGACGCCGAAATATCTGACGAGCGCGAGCCCGAAGATGCCGCGGGGGAATGGCTGAACGTGCCGCCTCACAAAATGTACGAGATTGAGCCAGACGTTGCGCGCATGGTGGCCCGCATTGTCGTCAGCGTGCAGCAATTCACCAGTTTCCGCAATTTTGCCTGGTGCCCGCTCGGCAGCTTGCACCGGCGCTTGCGTGAATTTGATAGCGGCATCGTATTTCAACACGCCGTTGAGTACCTCTTGATTAACGAAATGGTCGAAATTAAGGAATACGAGAATCCGCGCAGCGATTACAACACCAAGGGCATTGAACTCAAGCAAGACAGCGCTTTTGTAGCGGCGCTGCTAGCCGATCGCGACGAGTTCGTTCGCGTCTTGCTCGACATGTACAAGTCCAACGCGACTATCAGCGAAGCCAATATCAAAGCGCGGCTGGGAGATCAGTGGGATGTCCGCATGTGGGTATCCATCATGACGGTGGAGAATATCTTGAACCCGCTGCCGGGTCGTGCTGATCAATACAGCTTGTTCCGCACCCACCACACCGTCAAGCTGGTCGCCAACGACGAAGTCATGGAACTGCAGAAGGAAAAGCACTAGTGGCGCGGCAATTGCCTAGGGCGCATTTCTTGGCGCAGTCACATCACAATCTCTCGGTGTCCTCGGTGGTCATATTCCCGCACCGTGCGCGTCATGCGCGCGTCGTTCGCGGATTTCACCACCTACAGCGTCAGCTGACCATTGTTGCGCTGTGACGGCAGTGATACAATCAGCGCGCTTTCGGGACCATCAGGCTCACTGTCCAGCCTGATCGGTGACAGATGGAGGGACGGAACCCATGCCTTTGGACAAAGCAACCAAAACCCAAATCATCAGTGATTTCGCGCGTGAAGACGGCGACACCGGGTCGCCTGAAGTGCAAATCGCCTTGCTGTCCGCGCGCATAACGCAGCTGACCGAGCACCTAAAGCTGCACAGCCACGACGAACATTCGCGGCGCGGGCTGCTGAAGCTGGTCGGCCAACGACGCCGTCATTTGAAGTACATCGCCAGAAAGAAACCGGAAGTCTATCGCGACTTGCTGCAACGGCTCGGCTTGCGGCGCTGATGGCAATTTGCGCGAATGAAATCATCAGCTCCATCGCCGATGCAGCGCTCTCCGGATTCGGAATGATAAGCCCAATGGCAACAAATCAGTGATACTCAATGCGCCCGCCATGGCGGCAGCCGTCTCCGCGCGTCGGTTGACGGCCGCTGCAAACATTCGATGAATGTCCCCTCGGCGCGCCAAGGAATATGGAGAACTCTATGAATCTGAATATACGTGAATATCGATCGACGGTCGCTGACAAAGAGATCATCATCGAAACCGGCCGTTTCGCCCAGCAAGCTGGGGGCGCGGTCACAGTCCGTTTGGGCGATACCATGCTGTTTTGCTCGACCACGATGGGGTCGCCGCGACCCGGGCTGGATTTCTTCCCGCTAAGCGTCGACTACGAAGAAAAAATGTACGCCGCCGGACGAGTGCCTGGCGGCTTTTTCCGTCGCGAGGGCCGGCCCTCCGAAGGCGCGATCCTCACCTCCCGCGTCATCGACCGCACGCTCCGCCCCCTCTTTCCCAAGAACATGCGCAACGACGTGCAAGTCATCCTGATGTCCCTGTCCCACGACAAGGAACACCATCATGATATGTTGGGCATAATCGCCGCCAGCACCGCCTTGATGATCTCCGATATCCCCTGGAACGGCCCGGTGGCCGGCGCGCGCGTTGGCCTGGTCAATGGCGAGCTCACTGTCAACCCAACGTATACGCAGATGCAGACCAGTCAATTGGACCTGCGCGTATCCGGCACAGCGGATGCCATCAACATGGTGGAATGCAACGCCGAGCAAGTTGATGAAGCCACCATGCTCGAGGCGCTATTCCTGGCTCACGACTCCATCCAGGGCATCATCGCCCTGCAACATCAGATTCGTGAGGACATCGGGAAAGAGAAAAAAGAACCCGTCGCCGACAATATTGACGACGCGCTGCAATCAGAAGTCTGCGCCAAAGTCGAGCATCAGATCCGCGACATCATGCGGACGCATAGCGACCGCGCCGAACGGCGTGAGCCCTTGAAGGCCCTTGAGGTTGCCCTGCAGGAGGAATATGCCGCTCGCAACGCATCCATTGCCGATGAAGACGCGCAGCACGATCTCAAGCACGTCGAACGCGCCTTCGACAATGTCCTCAAGCAGGTCATTCGCAGCCGCATTATTGACGACGGCATCCGTCCCGATGGCCGCGATTACGCGAGCCTTCGCCCGCTGGCCGCCGAAGTGCAGCTGATTCCGCGCGTGCATGGATCCGGCATGTTCATGCGCGGCGAGACCCAAGTGCTGACCTTGGCGACTCTGGGCACGCCCAGTGACTCGCAATTCATGGACGGCATCAGCCCCGAAGATGACAAGCGCTATATGCATCATTACAACTTCCCGCCCTTCAGCACCGGCGAGACCTATCCCATGCGTGGGCCGCGGCGCCGCGAAATCGGGCATGGCGCGCTGGCCGAAAAAGCGCTGCTGTCGATGATTCCGCCGGAAGACGAATTCCCCTACGTGCTGCGGCTCGTCAGCGAAGTGATGAGCTCCAACGGCAGCACCTCAATGGCCAGCGTCTGCGCAAGCACCCTGGCGCTGATGGATGCCGGCGTGCCCATCAAGAATCCGGTTGGCGGCATCGCTATGGGCTTGATTAAAGAAGGCGATAAAGTCGCCGTTCTGACCGATATCCAGGGTCTGGAAGATCACCTCGGCGATATGGATTTCAAAGTGGCCGGCACCGTCGACGGCATCACCGCGCTGCAGATGGATATCAAGATCGCCGGCGTCACGCGCGACACCATGCGCCAAGCGCTTGAGCAAGCCCGGGACGCGAGGCTGCAAATCCTCGACGTTATGACCGGGGCCATCGCCCAGCCGCGTGATACCCTCAGCGAATACGCCCCGCGCATGGAGTCCTTCAGGATCGCGGTCGACAAGATCGGCGCCGTCATCGGCCCCGGCGGCAAGAATGTGCGCGCCTTGCAAGACGAGCACAGTGTCAAAGTCGAGATTCAAGATGACGGCCTGATTTTTGTCTCCGGCGAGACCGGACCGCAAGTCTTGCAGACCATCGAGAAAATCAAGAACATGGTCGAAGATCCCGAGATCGGCCACATTTACACGGGCCGCGTCACGCGCACCGAGAACTACGGCGCATTCGTCGAGTTCCTGCCCGGCACCGAGGGCATGGTGCACGTCTCCCAGTTGGCCGATTATCACGTCAAAAGCGTCGAAGAAGAGGTCAGCGTCGGCGACGAAATCATGGTCATGGTCATCAATGTTGATGACACCGGCCGCGTCCGCCTGAGCCGGCAAGCCGTCCTCGAAGGCTGGGATGTCGAAGAAGCCAAACGTCGTGATGCTGCCGGCAGCCGCGGACCACGTCGTGGCGGCGGCGACCGGCGGGGCGGCGGACGCCGTGACGGGAATCGCCGTGGTGGCGGCGATCGCCAAGGCGGAGATCGTAACCGCCGCAACTAGCTCGTCCGCCTCCGCAGCGCCGCATTTGACGCAGATTGTAGGGGCGACCTATTAGGTCGCCCGCCAAAGCGCAAAGGAACGTAAGGCTTGATCGGTATTGCAAAAGTGACGCGAAAATGCGGAAAAATCCGACGTGACACCTCGCAGAAATGAGACAATGTTGCAATTTGCGTTCCATTGCGCAAACGGCGACGCTCCCCCTCTCCATTGCAATGGGGAGGGGGCCGGGGGATGGGGTAGACTTTCGCGCAAGCAGGATGATTTATCGGACAAGCCTGGTAGGGGCGACTCTGTGAGTCGCCCGCCTGCGCGAAATGAAATGTAGGGGCGAGCCGGTGGCTCGCCCGCCTGCGCAGCGCCGAGTCTGATGGAAAACGGGAGCCCGGCCGATGACAACCACCAATGACGACGGCGGCAACGCCATCGCCGAAACTGAAAACTACATGGCCTGGGAAGTGCAAGATCCCGACGGCGAAACCACCTATCATCTGGAATTGGGCGCCGTCAGCCTGCACTTCTTCCGCGAAGAATGGTCCGAATTCCTGCAATTGATGAAAGACGCCGCAAGCAATAGCTAATGTCGCAGCCGCAACTCGCCCGACACTTTGTCGAGGTTATGGCCAAGCACCTGCCACCCAGCGCCTCCACGATGCAGTTGGTTGATATCGGCGGCCGCTGTGGCGCCTTCCTCAGAGAACTACGCCAAGATCTGGAAATCCAAGCCGCCATTCCCGCCGCATTGACGCAGCTGCCGACATCGAGCATTGACGCCGTGACCGCCTACGACGTCCATCTTAGCGACAATGTCTTGAGCTGCGCGCTGGAAAGCCTGCGTCCCGGCGGTCGATTCATCGCCGCGCTCTCATCCCAATCCGTCGATGAAACCTGGCTGCGGCTGCTGGAGAGCCACGGCTTCGTGCGCATCCTGGTCGAGGCGGCCGTCGATGGCGTCGGCGTCTTGATCCGTGGCGAAAAAGCGCATGAAACCGCCGACACTCTCCAGCGCATATACGCCGTTGCCATTGCCGATGACGACCTGCTGGATCTGGCGAGCTATCACGGCCGATACCTCCAACTATTGATAAGACAGTCACCCAACAAACCAGTCTGGAAAATGCGCCCCGACGAGACTATCGGCTGGCGCGCGCTGGCGCTCAAGCATGAATCGAAGGCCGTTCTGCTCGCCTTCAGCAGTTTGCCCAAGGCGGTCGGATTCCTGCAACAAGCCGTGTTGGCCGGGGCTGCGCACGACATTAACAAGGTTGGCAAATTTGACAAAGCTACGGCGCTGAATTGGCCTTGGGACCTGCTGCTGAATCCATCGCCCAATAGTCTTCATGGCGGTCAAGTAACCTGGTTGGAGATTGATCCCGAAACGGCCGTCGCGCCTGAGGAATGATTATCTCGCCACGCTTCATTCGCGCCGCTCATCCGATGATCGGTCATTGCTTTTCATGCCGCTGAACCTGGACGATATCAGCTTTCTGAGCGGCGATCGCGGTCGCGACCTGCTGCGGACCTACGCCGATGTCGATGTTTCAGATGAAAAGGTCCTGCCGCTGCTGTCCGAATTTCGAAAAACGCTCGATCCACGGCAAGCGGCGGCGCTGCTGACGACACTCCAGTTGCGCAAAAGAGCGGCCCGCAAATTCCCCAAACATGCCCATCACCTGCTCTTCACTCAGGAAAGCCTGCAGCAGGCGAGCAATCCCCTGATTCGCGCTTATCGTGCTGCGCAGTTTGGCTCGCCTGCCGTCCTGGATGTCTGCTGCGGCATCGGCGCCGATAGCCTCAGCCTGGCTGCGGCGGGGCGGCGAGTCCTCGGCCTGGATATTGACCCGGTTCGCATAGCCATCGCCCGTCATAACGCTGCGGAGACCGGCATTCAAGCCGAGTTCGAAGCCGCCGATGTCACGCGTGGCCTACCCGACGGCTTCGATGGCATCTTCTACGATCCGGCCCGGCGCGATGCCCACGGTAAGCGGATCTTTGACGCCGAGCGCTATCAGCCGCCGCTCTCGCTGATTCAGGGTTGGCGCGCCCAAGAAATCGTGGTCAAGTTGTCGCCCGGCGTCCAGAAACGACAGTTGGCTGGATATGGCGGACAGCTCGAATTCATCTCGGTCGCCGGCCAGCTAACCGAAGCGCTACTCTGGCAGCATCGACATTCTTCGCCGCCCCTGGCGACACTGATCACTCCGGATGCCCTTCACCATTTGGCGCATAATCCCTCGGCGAATGTACCGGTCTCTGCTCCAAAGGCCTGGCTATTTGAGCCCGATCCAGCCCTCATTCGCTCCGGCGCATTGCGACATCTGGCGGCGCAATTGAACGCGACCCTGCTTGATGACACGATCGCCTACCTCACCATGGACGCCGATTCAGCGACGCCCTGGGGCCGCTACTGGCGCGTGCTGGACTGGATGCCCTTCGGTTTGAAACGCCTGAGACACTACCTGGTCGAGCGCGGGGTCGGTCAAGTCACGGTCAAGAAGCGCGGCTTCCCCATGTCGCCGGAGGAAGTTATCGCGGGGCTGCGACTGCAAAGAGGCATCGAAAGCCGCGTGCTTGTCATAACGCGCCACCTCGATCGTCCCATTGTCATCATCTGTGACAACCCTTAATTTGGGCAACTTGAACGAATCCATTATAATTGATGCGCGCTTGTATTCGCTTGCTCAACCAAAAGGCGATAGATGCAATCACAGCACCCGCGGCAACATCGACTCGTGACCTGGGAAGAGGTCGATCAGATCATTGATGGATTGATCCCGCGCATTCAACATATGGGTCCATTTGAGGCCATGGTGATGATCACGCGAGGCGGCGTCATCCCCGGCGGGTTGCTCGCGGAGGCGCTGGGTATGCTGCGCCTGTTGACGGCATCGGTCGATTTCTTCGCGACCGAGCAATCCGGCATGATGGCCTGGCCTACCTTTTTGCAGTTTCCAGATCCGGATTTGCTGCGCGGACGCCGGACGCTGATTGTCGATGATGTCTGGGGCAGCGGCCGCACCAGCATCTCCGTACGCGAACGGGTGCTTGCCGCTGGCGCCGAGCCGGTCAATTGCGTGCTGCATTTCAATCCTTATCGCTCGCTTTTCTCCAACATCCAGCCGGATATCTACGGCGATGTCACCGACGCCTACGTCGTCTATCCTTGGGAGATTGACCGCGGATTGCTCGGGCGAGGATTCGGCGAAGCCCAGCCGGAAATCTGATGCTTCTCAACGACCCTTAATGTTGATTTTGTGCGATTCTGTCAAGTTTGCGATATAATGCGTAAATGTCGTCCTAAAGTGCCTCGAAGCGCTCCGCAATCCAGCCCGTATCTTGATCGTGATTGGGCATCTCGCTGGCAACCATTTGGCGCCGACAGCAATCAAATAGCTGCGTATGCGCTTACGCGCACGCCGAAACTATATGCATTGGTATCATTTCCTGGACTCATTGAACACCTATGCGCCGGCTCTCGAGCCACATTTGGCGCGACGTTGAACCACACAAAGCCGAGGCACGCAAAAACTCATGAGCGAAGTTCCTAACAACCAATCCTTAACTGACGAGACTTTCGAAGAATTGCTCGCCGCGTCGTTCGACTTCTCATATTCTCCACCGCGCCGTGGAGAAATACGCGAAGCGACAATTCTGCAAATCGACGAACGTGAAATAATCGTCGATCTTGGCGCCAAACAAGATGGCATCGTGCCGACCCAGGATTTGGAGCGCATGGACGACAGCCTGCGCGAAAGCCTGGCCACCGGCGCCAGCATTCCGGTATATGTCGTGAATCCGCGTGACCAAAACGATAACCTCATCGTCTCCATTAACATGGGCCTGCAGCGCTACGACTGGGAAAAAGCGCGCGAGTTGCTCAGCTCCCAGGACCCGGTTGATGTCAAAGTCAGCGGATACAACAAAGGCGGCGCGCTCGTGCGCTGGAATCGACTCGAGGGCTTCATCCCCAGCTCGCACCTGGTTTCCGCCAAGATGACTGCCGACCGGCGCGAAGCCATGAACGAGCTGATCGGCAACACCCTCGGCGTCAAAGTCATCGAAGTTGATCAAGACCGCCGGCGGCTCATCTTCAGCGAACGCGAAGCGCAGAAGGAATGGCGCGCCAAGCAAAAGCAGAAGCTGCTCGCCGAATTGAGTATCGGCGATGTGATCAATGGCGTAGTCACCGGCTTGCGTGATTTTGGCGCTTTCGTCAACATCGGTGGCGCCGATGGCTTGATTCACGTCAGCGAACTCGCGTGGCACCGCGTCGATCATCCGCGCGATATCTTGAGTATCGGCGAAGAAATCGAAGTCTATGTCTTGAACCTGGATCGCGAAACCAACCGCATCGCGCTCAGCCGCAAACGCCTGCTTAGCGATCCCTGGGACGAAGCCCAATACCGCTATCACGAGGGTCAGCTGGTCGAGGGCCAGGTGACCAATGTGGTGGATTTCGGCGCCTTCGTCGCCTTGGGGGACGGCCTGGAGGGCTTGCTCCACCTCAGTGAAATGGGCGACGGCGCGCTTAAAGAACCGTATTCCTACGTGCAAAAGGGCGATCATCTCTCTTTGCGCATCAGCCACCTCGAACCAGAAAAACGCCGCGTGGGCTTCACCCAGCGCTGGGGCACAGAAGTCGAAGAAGAGCCCCAAGCGGCGGAATCCGTGGACGATATTGACGAAGAATTCGAAGAGATTGAAGAACTGTTCGAAGATGGCGAAGTCGCCGACGCCGTTGCTGAAGTTGAGGAAGCCGTCGACGGCGCCCAGGATTCCGAACAAGTCGATTAGCGTCGCTCCGTCATGCCGCGCTGCATATTAGCCGCATGTCGTAAGTCTGCCCGCCGGCGCTAGCTGGATCGGGAATCGCAAAAGCGCTTGCCGAAAGCGTAGTATTTGCGCGTATCATTGCAACTCTTCGTTGACAATGCAGCTGCGGCTCTGTATAATTCCGTCCGCAACTTGGTGAGGACAAATTGTTCATGCAGTAGCCCAATCGCTGGCGAACAGGGGAATTCCGAGCCTGGTGGTTTGGCAGCGGCCAAACATTACCGGGTTTTATTTTGCTCACCGCCAAGTGGCAGTTCATTTTCGTTCGGGGAGAATAAGTAGAAATGCATACAGAAACTGCAGTAGATCTAGCGTTTGAAGAAGCGGATTTCGCGTCGCTGTTGGAAGAGTCCCTCGCCGGGAGCCAGATTGAACGCGGCGACATCGTAAACGGCACCGTGCTCTCAATCGATAGCCAGGGTTTGATCGTCGATGTCGGCTGGAAACAAGACGGCATCGTCACGCGCAACGATATTGAGCGCATGGGTATGAGCACGGCCGATTTCCAGGTCAATGCGGAGATAGACGTCGCTGTAGTGCGCCTGGCGGATGACGAAGGCAACTTGATCCTCTCTGCTGCGCAGGCGCGCCAAAATGTAGATTGGATACGCGCGGAAGCCTTGATGAATAGCAAAGAGCTTTATACTGCTGCCATTGTAGACGCCAACAAAGGCGGCTTGATCATGGGCTTCGGACATTTGCGCGCCTTCATCCCCGCCAGCCATGTCCTGGATCTGCCACGCGGGTTGAAAGAAGACGAACGTATCGCCCACTTGCAGGAGCTGATAGACAACGAAATAACTGTCCGCGTCATCGAAGTGAATCGCAAACGCCGCCGGTTGGTCTTCAGCCAACTGGAAGCCGAACAGGAAAACCGCGCCGCTCGCAAAGAAGCGCTCCTGCGAGAACTGCAAGAAGGCAGTACGCGCGCCGGTGTGGTCAGCGGACTCTGCGACTTCGGCGCGTTTGTCGATCTCGGCGGCGCCGACGGCCTCGTGCATATCTCCGAACTGGCTTGGCAGCGCGTCCGTCATCCCAGCCAAGTGGTCTCCGTCGGCGACAAGGTCGATGTTTTTGTCCTGAACCTGGATGAAGCCGGTAAACGTATCGGCTTGAGTTTGAAGCGGCTGCAGCCCAACCCCTGGTCGTTGGTGGACGATATGTATCACATCGGGCAATTGGTTGAGGGCGTCATCAGCCGCGTCGAGTCCTTCGGCGCCTTCATCAGTATGGAGCCGGGCATCGAAGCGCTCTTGCATGTGAGCCAAGTATCCAACAATTCGGACGAGAATCCCCTGCGGCATCTGTACGAGGGCCAGAAGCTGTTGATGCGTATCATCAGCATCGAATCCGACAAGCAGCGCCTCGGCCTCAGCTTGACCGAAGTCACCGCGGCTGAACTGGAGGCGTGGGAAGATCGGCAGATGGAATTGGTCGCCCAAGCCCGCGCGGAAGCGGAACTCGAGGAACAAGCCGCGCTCGCGGAAAACGCCGAAGCAGAGCTTGAGCATCATACGGCGCTCCCGCAAGACGCGGTAGCCGATGCGCTCGCAACCGAAGCCTAGCGTTAGATCGACAGCGTCGCGGAGGAAGTCGCGAAATCTGTGGATGTGGCGACTCCAGAGAAAATACAATAAGTCTCTGTGCTCTCTGTGGTCTCTGTGGTTAATCATCCTGTGTAGAATTAGCTTTGCATCCCAAGTCCTTGCGTTTCACCACTTCCGTCGCAGAGTGGCTCTGGCGAATCCTGGCGCGATCGAGTACACTGGGCAACCAGCCCGAAACTGAGTATCCACGATGGATAAAGCAAACACTGAAGGTGGGGATTGATACATGGCTTCAGTCCGACTCAAGCCAGGGGAAAGTCAAGAACAATTGTTGCGCCGCTTTCGCAAGCGCGTGACCAACGCCGGCATTCTGAGTACCGTGCGCCGCAAGCGCTGGCATATTTCCAAGAGTGAGTTGCGTCGCATCGAAAAGAAAAAGGCGATTCGTCGCTCACGCCGGCGCCAGCGCAAGCTTTGATCCGGGCCCTGAATCCGCAGGCCCAGATGTAAAGCTGACGCTCGTACAAATCCGCGTTTTCCTTTGATTCGCCGGCAGTTCCATGAGCGCGATCACAGGCTTGCTTTGAGAGCCCGTTGTGTCACCATAGTACGTAGCGGGCTTTTGCGTTACAATCTTGCGCCTACACGTAGTGCTAAGGAGGCACATGGCTAAGAAAGAAGACAAGATCGAGGTCGAAGGTACGGTTGTCGAAGCGCTGCCTAATACGCAGTTCACAGTCGAATTGGATAACGGACATCAGGTATTGGCCTATTTGTCGGGGAAAATGCGTAAGTATTACATTCGTATTTTGTTGGGTGACCGCGTGAAGGTGGAAATGAGCGCCTACGATATGAATCGGGGCCGCATCATTTATCGACACAAGAACAACGTGCGTGCTTGAATCTGGGGCTGCCGGCCGCGGTCAATCGTCCGCGAGCGCGGCGTCCATCCGGGCGATGCCACCGGCTGGAGAAATCGCATGGTACGGCAAATTGTGTAGCGAACGAGCCTCCGCCGCGTGGCTCGTTTTCATTCCCCGCCCTTAGTCCCCCAATGCAGCGCTATCGTGCCAAACATGAACTTGCGATAATCCACATCGCGGAATCCGGCATCCGCCACGGCGTCAGCCAGCTCCGCCGCGCTCTTGAACGCTTGCGTTGATTCCGGCAAGTAGCGATAGGCGTCGGCCGCGGATTTGCCCGCGATCAAACGCCCCAGCAACGGAATCCCTATCTTCAGATGCAGCAGGATCAAAGGACGCAGAACGTTCTGCGGTGGCGGCGAGGTATCCAGTATGACGATGCGACCGCCCGGCTTCAACACGCGCCGCTGCTCCGCCAATGCGCCCGGCACATCGATCACGTTGCGCATCAGATAACCCGATACCACCGCATCAAAACTGCCGTCGGCAAAGGGCAGCCGCAACGCATCCGCGGCCGACCAGCTGACCGCCTCGCCGTATCGCCCTGCGCGCCGTCCGACTTGCATCATCTGTAATGCGAAATCGGCGCCGACCACGCTGGTATCCGGATGGCGTTTCACGGCCTCGAATGCGATATCACCAGTGCCCGTCGCGATATCCAACAGGGCGCCGTCACGCGGCAGCGCAGCTGCCTCCACTGCCTTGCGCCGCCATTTCATGTCTTGACCGCCGGATATGATGCGGTTCATCAGGTTGTAGCGCTCGGCGATGCGATCGAACATGCCCTGCACGTACTCCGAGCGTTCTTTGCCCTGCAGTTGCGCCATCCGCTTGCCCGCCCGATCCGCGCTTAATTCATCGATCGCGTGGCTTCTATAGCCACCCAATCGCCGCTCTGCCGCCGTCGATACGGCCGCAGCCCCGCGCGCCGCAAACCCGCTTCGACTTCCGCCGCTTTCGTGTCGATAATGCCGCTGAAAACGCCGACGCCGCCCGGACGCAAAATCTCGCCCAAACCTTGCGCGGTCATTTCCAGGATGATCCGCGCCAGGATGTTAACCAGCGCCAGATCGAATCTGCGCGCAGAACCCAGCACGCTTTCCAGGCTGCCGCGCTCGACCAACACTTGATGCGCCACATTGTTCGCTGCCGCGTTTTCCCGCGTCGCGTCCAGCGCGAGATTGTCCATATCCAGCGCCAGTACCCGGCTCGCGCCCAGCTTGGCGGCGGCAATCGCCAGGATGCCGCTGCCACAACCCAGGTCGAGCACATCATGCGCCGGCTGGATCACATCCTCCAGCGCTTCCAGGCACAATTGGGTCGTCGGATGCGTACCCGTGCCGAACGCCATGCCCGGATCGAGCGCGATTTCGATATCGCCGGCCCGCGCTTCCACCTCAATCCAGCTCGGGCGTATCAACAAGCGCTTGCCAATGCGCGCCGGCTGATAATGCGCTTTCCAGGCTTCCGCCCAATCAGCGTCCTCGACGCGGCGATACTGCGGCGCCGGCATCGGATACATCAAGCGCATATGCCCCAGCGCCGCTTCCAGACGACCCTTCGTGAACTCAAGTTGATCGTCATCGGGAAAATAAGCGCGCAATATCAACTGCTGCGGCGCCGGAACCTCGTCTGCGTCCCAAGTGTCGGGCGCGATGCCATCTTGTTCCAGCGAGACGCCTTGATGCCCAAAGCGGCCCAGGACCTCAGCGAAGGCTTCCGCGCCCTCGCCATCCACCCTCATCGAGACTTCGATCCAGCTGCTCATCGCGGAGATTTAATCATCGCCGGCGAGAAAGTCCATCACCTTGTCGAAGAAACCGCGTCCGCCCGCCTGTGTCTTCACCTCGCGCTCGAAGGTATGCGCCAGTTGCTCAAACAGCTCACGCTGCTGTTCGGTCAGTCGCGTCGGCGTCTCGACCTGCACATAGACCAACTGATCGCCACGCCCGGAATTGCTGCCATCGCTGCGCAAGCGAGGGATGCCCTTGCCGCGCAGCCGGAAGACTTTGCCGGTTTGGGTTCCCGGCGGAACACTGAGCTCGACCGGGCCATCGACGCTATCGACCGTGATGCGGTCGCCCAGCGTTGCCTGCGCGATATTGACGCTGATATCGAGGATGATGTCGTTTTCCTTGCGTTTGAAATAGTCGTGATCCTTGACATGCACCACCACGAAGAGATTGCCCGGCGGCGCGCCGTATTCGCCGGCGTCGCCATCCCCGCGTACTTGAATCTGAATGCCTTCGCTGACACCGGCTGGAATCTTGACATTCAAGACGGTCTTCTTGCGCCGGCGTCCGGAGCCATCGCAATTGCGGCAGGGATTCTTAACAGTCGTGCCCTTGCCGCCGCAATGGGCGCAGGTATGCGCCTGCACCATCGAGCCCAGAAAAGTCTGTCGTACTGTCCGCTCCTGCCCGCTGCCATTGCAGTGAGGGCAGGTCGTCGGACGGGAGCCTTCCGCCGCGCCGCTGCCCGCGCAATCATCGCAATTCTCCAGGCGCAGAAACTCGACTTCCTTCTCGACGCCGAATACCGCTTCCACGAAATCCACAGTCACATCGACGCGCCGATCGCGTCCCGGGCTGGGTCCGCGTCGCTGACGGGTTCCCGCCGCGCCGCCAAACGCGCTGTTGAACATGTCAAATATGTCGTCAAAGCCGATGCCGCCCATGCCCGGACCATAACCCCCGGCGCCGCCGTTGACACCGGCATGTCCAAAGCGATCATAACGCGCGCGTTTGTCGTCGTCCGCCAGGACTTCGTACGCCTCGTTGATCTCCTTGAACTTGTCCTCGGCGCCGGCTTCTTCGCTAACATCGGGATGATATTGCCGCGCCAACCGCCGAAAGGCGCTCTTGATCTCGCCGGTGTCCGCGCCCCGCGCTACACCCAGCACTTCGTAATAGTCTCTTGGCATTTAAGATTCCTGTATGCTCAATTTCTATTTGCTACACTTCCGCAATTCCACCAGCTTTTCCCCCTCCCTCTTAATGGGGGAGGGGGCCAGGGGGGCGGGCTATGGCCTACGTCTCCGTGAACTCCGCATCGATGACATCCTCGTCATCGGTTTCCGGCTGCGCTTGCGCCTCCGCAGCCGCCGCTTCATGCATCTGCGCGCCCAGCGTCTGCAACTGCGCCATCAACGCTTCGGTCGCCGCTTTGATCTCCGAGATATTCTCGCTCGCTTGCGCCTGCCGCACCGCTTCGATCGACTCCTCCGTCTGCTTGACCGCATCTTCAGGCAACTGCTCCTTGTGATCGCGGATCAATTTCTCCGCCTGGAAAATCGCGCTCTCCGCCTGATTGCTGACCTCCGCCTGCTCCTTGCGCTCGGCATCCTCGCTGGCGAATTTCTCCGCCTCCGCCACCATCTCGTCAACTTCCGCATCCGACAAGCCGCTGCTCGCCGTAATCGTAATCGCTTGTTCGCGACCGCTGGCCTTGTCCTGGGCGCTGACATTGAGGATGCCGTTGGCGTCAATATCGAAAGTCACCTCGATTTGCGGCATGCCGCGCGGCGCCGGCGGGATGCCATCGAGGATGAACTTGCCCAGCGATTTGTTGTCAACCGCCATCGGCCGCTCGCCCTGAACGATATGAATCTCCACCTGCGTCTGATTGTCCGCCGCCGTGGAATAAATCTGCGATTTCTTGCTGGGGATGGTGGTATTGCGTTCGATCATCGGCGTCGCCACCGCGCCCAAAGTCTCGACGCTCAGCGTCAGCGGCGTCACATCCAGCAGCAGAATGTCTTTGACATCGCCGCCCAGCACACCCGCCTGAATCGCTGCGCCTAGCGCCACCACCTCATCCGGATTGACGCCCTTGGTCGGCTCCTTGCCGAAGAAGCCCTTGACCGCGTCTTGTATCACGGGCATGCGCGTCATGCCGCCCACCAGCAGGATCGCATCCACATCGCTGGCCGATAGTCCGGCATCCTTCAGCGCCAGACGGCAGGGTTCGATCGACTTCTTCACCAAATCATCAACCAGGCTTTCCAGCTTGGCGCGCGTCAAACTCATATTGAGATGTTTCGGTCCGCTGGCATCGGCGGTGATGAAAGGCAGATTGACCTCGGCGCTCAGCGTCGACGACAACTCAATCTTGGCTTTCTCCGCCGCTTCTTTCAGCCGTTGCAGGGCCTGCCGGTCTTTCCGCAGATCAATGCCGTTCTCCTGCTTGAATTCATCCGCGATCCAATTGATGACGCGGTCATCAAAGTTGTCGCCGCCCAGATATGTATCGCCATTGGTCGATTTGACTTCGAAGACGCCGTCCGCCACTTCCAGGATCGAGATATCGAAGGTGCCCCCGCCCAGATCATAAACGGCGATGATGCCCTCGTTGCGATCGCCCAGCCCGTACGACAAGCTCGAGGCGGTCGGCTCGTTGATGATGCGCAATACTTCCAGCCCGGCGATCTTGCCGGCGTCTTTGGTGGCGTTGCGCTGCGCATCGTTGAAGTAAGCCGGTACCGTGATCACCGCTTGGTCGACCGTCCCGCCCAGATACGCTTCGGCATCGGCCTTGATCTTCTGCAAGATCATCGCTGAAATCTCCGGCGCGCTGTATTCGCGCTCATTCATGTGGATGCGCACATCGCCATTGGATGCGGCCGATACCGTGTACGGCACCAGCTTGGCGGCATCGCGCACTTCGGCATCGCTGAACTTGCGACCCATGAAGCGCTTCACCGAAAATATCGTATTCTCCGGGTTGACCACCGCTTGATTGCGCGCCACGCGCCCGACCAGCCGCTCGCCGGTCTTGGTATTGATCGCCACCACCGACGGAATCAGATTGCCGCCTTCCGACGACGGAATCACGGTCGGCTCACCGCCTTCCATCACCGCGACAACTGAATTGGTCGTGCCCAGGTCGATTCCGATTATTCTTCCCATTAGCTGTTCTCCTTGCTCGCTCGGGTGTCATTCTCAATACACCGCTGAGTGTATGCTATATTCTTAACTCGCCACTTTGACCAAGGCCAAACGCAGCACATTGTCACCGGCGCGGTATCCCTTCTGCAGCGTCTCAGTGACGTGCCCGCTCTCGACCTCCTCGCTTTCTTCGGCGCCAATTGCTTGATGCAGATTGGGGTCAAATGGCTCTCCGGCGGGATCGATCGCTTCAATTTCGTATTGCTCCAAAAGCGTCAGGAATTTGCGCTGGATCATGCTGACGCCGCCGATCCAGGCGTGCTCGCTGATGTCCTCCGGCATGCTTTCAAAGGCGCGGTCAAAATCATCAATGATCGGCAGCAACGCCTTCAACGTATCGAGCGATGCCCGCTGGAAGAGTTCGCTGCGCTCGCGCTCGGTCCGCCGCTTGAAATTGGCGAATTCGGCGCGGGCGCGCTGCCAGCCGTCCTTATTGGCTTGCGCTTCCTTTTGCGCCTCGATGAATGCTTGCATGAGATTGATGCCTTCCGGCAGATCGCTTTTGTCAACGTCTGCTGATTCTGTCGATTCAGCCGTTTCGTCCGCCGTCTCCTCGAGCGCTTCCGGCTGCTCATCCGCAGTCGGCTCCTCGATCGCTTCCTTTTCCAGCTCGTTTGTCGGGTTGTTCACATCCGTCATCGCAAAATCCATCACCTTACTTATGCGTTCGGTCGCTTTCTACAGACCGCCAACACCTCTACAGCGTAGTGCAGAACTCATAGAATTATATAAGTAAAGTGGCGTTTGCAGAGGCGGCGAAACGAAGTCTAACGAAGTTTATATACTTGGCTGCGCGTTCTCGTCCCTGCCGTCTTGATACAGCGCGGACAGCGCGTTCGTCATCAGGTTGGACACATACTGAACCGTGCTGATGGCGCGCCCATAATTGATGTGCGTCGGTCCCAAAACGCCGATCGCTCCGCTCATCTTCTGGGGATCGCCATAACGGCTCAAAACCATGCTCAAGCGATTCAAGTCTTCATAACGACCATCGCCGGCGATAACCACCTGCACGTTGACGCCATCATCTGCCTCGGCCGGCAGTTGATCCAGCAGCTCGTTCACCAGCGCGTTGAGCACGGTGTGCTCCTCCAGGATCCGCAGCGCCTGTTGCGCGCCTTCTTCATCAGCAAAGCTGTCAATAATGCGGCTCAATCCATCGCGATAAATGAATCGGACGCGGTTGTTGTCCGCTTGTTCGATCAATTCCGCCGCCAGCTCGGCCACCTCGCGCTCCAGCATCTGCAGGTTGATGCTCTTGAGGCGTATCTGCTGCGCGCTGAAATCGGCGCACATCTCGTTGACGCGCTTGGCCGCTTCCGCCAGTTTGACTTGCGTGACCGGTTCGGCCAGCGTCAGCATCCGCTGATGCACGCTGCCGCTCTGCAAGACCAGCACCATCAAAACCAGGCGCCCCTGTATCGATATCAGCTCCACATGTTTGAAGGCGTTAGTCTGAGATATCGGCGGCGTCACAATCGATGCCGATTGTACCGACCGCGCCAGCAGGGACGCCGTGCGGCGCATCCATTGTTCCATGCCCGCCTGTAATGTGCCCACGCGCTCGGATATGTGGCTGCGTTCATTGCGGGTCAGGCTGCGCGTCTGCAGCAGACGCCGCACAAAATAGCGGAAGCCCGCGGCCGTCGGCACCCGACCCGCCGAAGTATGCGGCGCCGCGATATAACCCATTTCCTCCAGCCGCGACATTTCGCTGCGCACTGTGGCCGAGCTGATATTGAGCTGGTAGTTGTCGACCAAGTGCTGCGATCCCACCGGCTCCGGACGCTCGGAATAGGCTTGCACGATGCAAGTCAATATATCTTCTTGACGGCTGGACAAATCAGGCAGTTGTCGCTCGGCGCTCATCTGCGCGGATACCACTTCGTCTTGGGCGGGTGGATTGAATGCTAGCATGCGCGTTGGTCGGCGTCAAACGAAAATCTCATGTAAGATGACATGGCCGCGTCCCGTCAAAATAGCAGTTATCAGCGAGCCAGTCACAGGGCGATACCCAATTCGCCAAAAGCTGTGATCAATCAGAGGAGATCCCAATGGGGAAGAAAACCTTCGAAGTCAATCAAGACGAATTCCAAACCGAGGTGCTGGACAGCACGACGCCAGTGCTGGTTGATTTCTGGGCGGAATGGTGCGGGCCCTGCAAAATGATCGCGCCGATCGTCGACGAAATCGCCGACGAATACGACGGCAAGCTGCGCGTCGCCAAAGTCGATGCCGATGCCAACCAGGACATCCTGATCAACTACGGCATCATGGGCATCCCGACCTTGATCCTGTTCAAAGGCGGCGAAGCGGTGGAGCGCATCACCGGCTTCAAACCCAAAGGCAAAATCGTCAGCAAAATCGCCGCGCACATCTAGCAAACCTGCTTTCGCGGACGTCAAGCGCTCATCAATTAAGATGGGCGCTTTTGCTTGGCGCATCGCGCGCAATCAAATGTAGGGGCGAGCCGGTGGCTCGCCCCAAAAAGCCGCAATTATCAAGAGCCCATGGACAACTCCCCTGGCCGCTCGCGATATCGCAAAAGAATATAACGCTTGATTGGAATTGGCCGCCATGCGCCCAGTCTGCGCCCAATTGCGCCAGTCTAGCCCTTTCAGCGTGGCGTTTCTCTAGAAAAAGCAGCGTGTTCGCGCGCAGTTAGCGCCCCTTCCCCCTTTATGGGGGAAGGGGCCGGGGGATGGGGGAAAGAATCAAGCGCATTTTTCGCAATTCCGATCAAGTCTAGTAGGCGCGACCTACCTTGGTCACCCCACGATCACGCCAAAAGATGCCGCCTTCGTCAGGCCCTTCCAACAATCAGAAACTCTCCTGTCCTCAACCCGCCTTATAGGACGCACTTCCAACGTGACGGCAAAAGTACTTCGACGCCATTGCCTGCCAATGGATTTGGGCGCCGACGCGAATTCGGTATAATTGTGAAATTCGTTCAATTGACTGCTCAAGGCATATGTCATCCCAACCAATTCGCATCCTGATCGCCAAACCCGGCCTGGACGGACACGACCGTGGCGCCAAGGTCATCGCGCGCGGATTGCGTGATGCCGGCATGGAAGTCATCTACACCGGCCTCCGACAGACGCCGGCCATGATCGCCGAATCCGCGCTCCAGGAAGATGTCGCTCTCGTCGGCTTGAGCATTCTCAGCGGCTCGCACATGACCCTGGCGCCAGCGGTGCGCGAAGCCATGGATCAGCTCGGCCTCCAAGACATTCCGCTGGTGCTGGGCGGCATCGTCCCCGACGGCGACCAGCGACAGCTGCTGAGCGCGAGCGTCGCCGCCGTCTTCGGTCCCGGCGCCAGTCTTGACGAAATCGTGACCGCCATTCGTGGGCTCACCGCGCCATCGGAAGATGAGCGGCCTTGAGCTTGCGAAACACCCTCCATGCCGACCGCCGAGCGCTCTCGCGCTTCTTGAGCCGCGTCGAAAACCAGCGCGATTCCGTCGCCGCACAACTCGCCGAGCTGTATCACGCCGCCTCAGACAGCATCGTCATCGGCGTCACCGGACCGCCGGGCAGCGGCAAAAGCGCCCTGGTCACAGCGCTCACAAAATTGCTGCGCGAGCGCGATCTCAAAGTCGCTATCGTTGCCGTCGATCCCACCAGTCCCTTCAGCGGCGGCGCCATCCTGGGCGACCGCATTCGCATGCGGGAATTGGCGGGCGACGATGGCGTCTTCATTCGCAGCATGGCCAGCCGCGGCCAGCTGGGCGGATTAGCCTGGCGGACGCAAGACATCGCGCGCGTCTTGGCGGCGGCCGGTTTCGAACGGGTCATCGTGGAAACCGTCGGCGCCGGACAAAGCGAAGTCGACATTGTCAACCTGGCGCATACCACGCTGGTCGTTCAAGCGCCCGGCGCCGGCGACGACGTGCAGGCGATCAAAGCCGGCATTCTCGAAGCCGCCGATATTCTGGTAGTCAACAAGGGCGACCTGCCCGGCGCAGAACGCTTGCTAAGCGCGCTGAAAACGATGTTGGAAATGGGCCATCCCACCAAAACCGCCGATGACGAAGCGCTTTGGATGCCGCCTGTGATCGCTGCTTCTGCGCTCAAAAGCACGGGCATCGAAGAACTCGCGCGGGCGATTGATGCGCACGTCCGACACCTGCAGTCGCATGGTCTTCAGAATGTGCATCAGCGGAATCAGCTGCGCGCCGAATTCATGGCAAAGCTGCGAGAGTCCGTCCTCCGTCGGGTCATTGACTCTACCACCGACGATGAACTTGCTGGTATTATCGAGCGCGCCACCAAGCAACGCATCGAACCACAACAAGCGGTAGACCGATTCCTGGATAGCTTTGAGATTCATCGAAAGCGCCACTAAAAGGACACGGTGTCCCCTAGGAGGTTGGAAGCACAAGCAATGGCAAAAGTACCAGGCGCCAAATACCACCCCGTTCACGTCAACAACCTGCATCAAGAAGAACAGCAGCAGTCATCGACCATGCGCTTCGGCTCGATGAAAATATTCAGCGGCAGCGCCTCGCTCGCGCTAGGCCAAGAGATCGCCGACTATATCGGCGGCGTCTCCGAATACAGCCTGACCCCCGGCGACTATACCCGCACCATCTTCTCCAATGAAAACATCTTCATCAAGCTCGAAGAAAGCGTGCGCGGCAAAGATGTTTACCTCGTGCAGACCATGGCCTCTCCTGTGCACGAAAACTTCATGGAAATGCTGATCATGATCGACGCGCTCAAGCGCGATTCCGCCTGGCGCATCAACCTGGTCGTCCCCTACATGAGCTATACCCGCTCCGACAAAAAAGACCAGCCGCGTGTGCCCATCACTGCCCGCTTGATCGCCAACATGATGGAAACCGCCGGCGTCGATCGTTACATGACCATCGATCTGCATTCCGGACAAATTCAAGGATTCTTCAATATTCCCGGCGACGCGCTGACCGCCTTTCACCTCTTGAACGATTACGTGCGGCAAAAGCTGGACGCCGGCGAATTGGACGATCTGGTCGTCGTCGCCACCGACCTGGGCTTCGCCAAACAAGGCCGCAACTGGGCGGAAACCCTGGGCGTGCCGCTGGCCTTCGTGGAAAAACGCCGCGTCGGCAATGCGGAGAATCCCCGCGCGCTGTCGCTCATCGGCAGCGTGGAAGGCAAGAATGTCCTGCTGGTCGATGACGAGGTCAATACCGCCGGCAGCATCGTCAACGCGGTCAATGTCGTGCGTGATTATGGCGCCAAAGATGTGCTCTTCGCTTTCACCCATCCTTTCTTCTCCCATCAAGCCTATGAACGATTCGCTAGCCTCAACATGCGCGAAATCATCTTCACCAATACCTTGCCCATCCGCGACGATCTCAAACTGCCCAATATGACCGTGCTATCCATCGCGCCGCTCCTGGGCGAGGTGATCCTGCGCGCGCATGAAGGCAGAAGCGTTGGCGCGCTCTTCAATGAATGAACCCGACCCGGCCGATGCCGATCCCGGCCCTTCAACTCAATCACAATCCGGCGGCGACATCTCGACTCGCAGCTTGCTCCTGGGCGGCGGCCTCTTTCTGGCGCTGCTGACCGCGCTCTACTTGCTGGTCCAATTCATCGGCATTGAAGAACTGCAATCGACCATCGCCGAGGCCGGCATCTGGGGCCCGCTCCTATTCATCGGCATCAAGGCGCTGACCTTCACCTTCGCGCCGCTTTCCGCCGGCCCCATCCAATTCGCCTCAGGCATCCTCTTCGGCATCATTCCCGGTACGATTTATTCGCTGCTCGGCGAAACGATCGGCGGCACAGTCAACGTGATCATCGCGCGCGTTTTCGGCCGGCGCATCGTGCAACGCTTCGTCGGCGCCGCGGCCATGCAACGCGTCGACGGCTTCTATCAGCGCCACCTCAACGACTGGAAGTCCCTGCTGGCGGCGCGCCTGTTGCTTTTTTCCGTCTACGACTTCATCAGCTACGCCGTTGGCTTCAGCCAGATCAGGCTCGCCGTTTACGTGCTCGTGTCCACCCTCGGCGGCTTCTTGCCTACGCTGCTCTTCGTCTTGATCGGCGCCGAAGCGTCACAGAATCAAAACGTCTTGCTGGCAATTTATCTGGTCGCCGCGCTGGCCTTCGTCGCCTTCGTCCTCTTCCGCCGCCAAATCTCCCTTGCCATCCACCAGATCCGCCAGCGCCTGCCATAGCGCAAATCAGTGTAAGGGCGACTCTGTGAGTCGCCCGCACTGCATCGCAAAGCGACCCGCCCGCTCTGCGTCGAAGGATCAGTTAGACTTGCTCCGATTAGACATAATTGCGATACGACAACGGTCACAAGCAACATATTTGGCGAAAATTGTAGGGGCGACCTATCAGGTCGCCCGCCTCCGCGCATCAAAATGTAGGGGCGACTCTGTGAGCCGCCCACTGATAAATGGCGAATCCAGTATGATATAATCGAAATCGTGCAGCATACGACAATCACGTGAGATGCCATGTTCCGTAACATCGTCAAATCAATCTTCGGCGATCCCATGCAGCGCGCCCTTTCCGATTACCAGGAAAGAGTCGACCAAATCAACGCGCTCGAGCCGGCTATGCAGCGCCTCAGCGCCGACGATTTCAAAGCGCAGACCGCTGATTTCAAAACGAAACTCGCTGCTGGATCCAGCTTTGAGGACATCCTGGTCGAGGCTTTCGCCGCCGTTCGCGAAGCCTCCGTGCGCACCATCGGCCTGCGCCATTACGACGTGCAGCTGATCGGCGGCATCGTCCTGCACGAAGGCCGCATCGCCGAAATGAAAACGGGCGAAGGCAAGACCCTCGTCGCCACCCTGCCGCTATACCTCAACGCCCTCGTGGGCCGGGGCGCCCACCTGGTCACGCCCAACGATTACTTGAGCAAACACGGCCTGCAAACCATGGGTCCCATCTATCACTTGCTCGGCCTCTCCGCCGCCGTCATCCAAAACACCGGCGGCACGCCCGATAGCGGCTCCTTCATGTTTGATCCCGATTTCGTCTCCGACGACGCCCGCTATCAAAACCTGCGCCCGATCAGCCGCCGCGAAGCCTACCGCGCCGATATCCTCTACGGCACCAACAACGAATTCGGCTTCGATTACCTGCGCGACAATATGGCCCTGGCCTCCGATCGTTTGGTGCAGCGCGAGCTGCGTTACGCCATCGTTGACGAAGTGGACAACATCCTCATCGACGAGGCGCGCACGCCCTTGATTATCTCCGGACCAGCGGACGAGCCATCGGATGACTACCGCCGCTTCGCGACCATCGTCAAGCGCCTCAAGATGAGCAGCGAAGACAGCGTCGAAGAAGACGCGCCCGACGGCGATTTCGTGCTCGATATCGGCGACCGCATCGTCTACTTGACCGAGCAGGGCGTCGAGAAAGTGGAAACCGCCCTCAGCTTGAATCAGCTATACCATCCCGATAATGCCGAGATGCTGCCTTATCTCGATAATTGCTTGCGCGCGCAAACGCTCTATCAGCGCGACAAGGAATACATCGTGCAAAACGGCGAAGTCGTGATTGTCGACGATTTCACCGGCCGGCTCATGCCCGGGCGCCGCTTCTCCGAAGGCTTGCACCAAGCCATCGAAGCCAAGGAAGGCGTGCAGATTCGCCGCGAGAACATCACCATGGCGACCATCACCTTCCAAAACTTCTTCCGCATGTACGACAAACTCGCCGGCATGACCGGCACCGCCCTGACCGAGGCGGAAGAATTCGAGAAGACCTACGAGCTCGACGTCATCCCCATCCCCACGCATCAGCCGGTCATCCGTGATGACGAAAACGACCTCATCTATGTCAATGAAACCGCCAAATGGAACGCCATCGTGGGCGCCATTCGCGAACGCAACGAACGCAGCCAGCCCATCCTCGTCGGCACCGTCGCCGTCGAAACTTCCGAGCGCTTGAGCAACTATCTCAAGAAGGCCAATATCAAGCACGAAGTGCTCAACGCCAAGCAGCACGAAAAAGAAGCCGAAATCATCACCCAGGCCGGGCGTCCGGGCGCCGTCACCATCGCCACCAATATGGCCGGGCGCGGCGTCGATATCCTGCTCGGCGGCAATCCCGAAGGCCTTGCGCGGCAATCGCTGCGCCGTCAAGGCGTGGATCTGACCGCGGCCACCCAAAAGCAATGGCAGAGCGCCTTGGACGACGCCCTCAAGCTGGTGGAGCGCGATCGCCAGGTCGTGCTCGATGCCGGCGGACTATTCGTGCTGGGCACCGAACGCCACGAAGCCCGCCGCATTGATAACCAGCTGCGTGGTCGCTCCGGCCGCCAAGGCGATCCCGGTCAATCGCGCTTCTACCTCAGCCTCGATGACGACCTGATGAAACGCTTCGCCAACGACAATGTCAAACGTCTGATGAAAACCGCCGGCTTCCCCGAAGATGAAGCCATCCAGCATGGCATGATCAGCAAATCAATCGAGCAGGCGCAGGTCCGCGTCGAAGGGCATAATTTCGACATCCGCAAGCGCGTGGTGGAATACGACGATGTCGTCAATCGCCAGCGCGAGATCATCTACCGCCAGCGACTGGACTGGCTGCAAAAGGACGCCGAGGGCCTGCACGCCGATTATCGCGCCATGATCGAAGACCAGATTGCCGCGACTGCGGAAGATGTCTTCGCCGCTGATCACTCCGGCGAATTCCTGGAGCCGGATGCCATGTATCAGCAATTGGCCAGCGCCGGCCTGCCCCTGCCGGAAGAAATCAGCCCCGATGCCCTGGCAGAACTGGAACGAGACGAGGTAGTCGATATCATCAGCGCGCATGCGGCGCGGTTGCTGGATATGAAACGAGAGCAGCTTGAAGAAGCGCGCGAAGGCTTGATGGAAGTCGCCGAGCGGCAGACGGTGATCCGCGCCCTCGATCATTACTGGCAGCGCCACCTGACCGATCTCGATATCCTGCGCGAAGGCATCGGCTTGCAAGCCATCGCCCAAAAAGACCCGCTGGTCGAATATCAGCGCCAGGGCTTTCAGATGTTCCGCGTCGTGGAAGATACCTACCGCCAGATTGCATCGCGCAATATCTTCCTGGTGCAGCCGGCCGTGATCCAAACGCCGCAGCAGCGCCGCCGCGTGCGCGAATATCGGCCCGAATTCGCCATGGGCAACGGCGACCGCCCGACCCAGCAGACCGTGCGCAAGAACAACAAACGCCCCAGCCGCAATCAGCCCTGCTGGTGTGGCAGCGGCAAAAAATACAAACATTGCCATTTGCGGGAAGATCAAACCTCTGGCAAGTGGCAAACCGCATGAACTCCCCGCCTTAAGCCATGATCACCATCGGCGATATCGACATCTATCTCTTCAATGACGCCTCCAATTGGCTCGATCCCGGCGGCGCTTTTGGCCTGGTGCCGCGACGCTCTTGGTCGCGTTATCTGCCGCCGGACGACCGAAACCTGGTGCCCTTCGCCTATCACAATCTGCTGATTCGCGCCGCGGGCAAAAACATCATAGTCGATACCGGCTACGGCAACTGCCTGGACACGGCCGGGCGCGCGCGCCTGCGCATGACCCAGCATGACGGCACGCACGCCGGCTTGGGCGCTCTCGGCATCTCGGCCGACGACATCGACTTCGTGGTCAATACGCATCTGCACGACGACCACTGCACGGGCAACTTCCGCCTCACCGAATCTGGCCGGCGCCGGCCCGCCTTTCCCAATGCGGAGTACCTGGTTCAGCGCCGCGAATACCTGGATGCCATCGCGCCCAACGAACGCACCCGCGCCACCTACCTGGCGCCAAACTTCCTGCCGCTATTCGAATCCGGCCAAATGCGCCTGCTTGATGGCGACAGCGAGATCGTCTCCGGCCTTCAGGCCGTTGTGACGCCCGGCCACACCCCAGCGCACATGAGCCTCCGCATCGAAAGCCGTGGCCAACATGCCGCCTTCCTCTGTGACCTGGCGACGATGGCGATTCATTTTGAGCGCCTCGCCTGGATGACCGCCTACGATGTCGAACCCCTGGTGACATTGGAGACCAAACGCCTCTGGCAGCGCTGGGCGCTGGAGACGGACGCGCTGCTGATCTTCGCGCATGACACCATCAAGAAAGCCGGTCGACTGCGGCAGACGGAAAAGGGCTTCCTCACGGTAGAGCCGCTTGATTGGCCCTACGACAATCCCTGATCTTGTCGCTCCGGCTGGCAACTGGGGCAGAAATGCGTCCCGCGCTGCGCCAGACGAATCTTGTTGATCACATCGCCGCAGTCCCGGCACGGCATATCGGCGCGCCCGTAAACGTAAAAGTGATTTTGAGATTCGCCTTTGCCCCCATCGGGCTTGCGATACCAATTGATGCTGGCCCCCTCGTGCTTGATGCCTGCGCCCAGCGCATCGCGAATCGTCCCATGCAGCAGCGCCGCCGATTCAGCGCTCAACTGATCGGCAGGGCGGGCGGGATGAATGCGCGCGCGAAACAGCGCCTCATCTGCGTAGATATTGCCGATCCCCGCCACCATCGCCTGATCCAGCAAATGCGCTTTGATCGATCGCTTGCGCCCACGCAAACCCTCTCGGAACATGTCGAGACTGAAGTCGTCGCTTAGCGGCTCCGGCCCCAAATGGTTGAGCAGCTCCGCAACATTTTCTGTCAGATAAACCTTGCCGAACTTGCGCACATCCGAAAAACGCAGCTGCCAGCCGCCATCGAGATCGAATCGCGCATGCACCCATCTATCGGCCTCGTGCTCGGCGTCAGCCGCCGCCACATACAGCCGCCCGGACATCTTCAGATGAACGACCAGCGTATGGTATTCCAGCTCGATCAATATGTACTTGCCGCGTCGATTGATCGCGCGGACGCGCTGTCCGGCGATGCGCGCCTTGAACTCGTCCAGAGGCGGCGAATGAATCGTCTTCTCCCAATCGGTCCACGAAGCCTCAATCCTGCGTCCGATCAACGGCTCGCGCAATCCGCGCACGACGGTCTCAACTTCCGGCAGCTCTGGCATTGCGTTTTCTTGTCACCCGTTCAATTCGCGGACCGGACAATTGTACTCCCCCGACAGGCTCGGTCGAGTGCTATAATACGACTGTTTCCTTGCCGTCGAAACCGTTAGACGACACACTATCAATATCTGGCCTCGCTGTGCCGCCACGCATAGCGTCAGCGCAGCCATCACGACCACCTTATCGTGCGAAAACCGTAGGGGCGAGCCTTGGCTCGCCCGCCAGAAAACGCGAAAACCGTATGTCTTGATTGGAATTGGCCACCATGTGCCCAGTCCGTGCCCAATTGCTACAATCGAGCCCTGTAAACGTGGCGAATCTCTGGCCCTGATAGCGTGTTCGCGCGACGTTAGCTCCCCTTCCCTAGCTTGCTGGGGAAGGGGCCGGGGGATGGGGTAGAATCACGGGGATAAACTAAAAATCCAATCCAGCCCTGTAGGGGCGACACTCCAGGTCGCCCGCCAAAACACGCGAAAATTGTAGGGGCGAGCCTTGGCTCGCCCGCCAATACACAACAAAACCTAGCGAAAGACAATCCCAAACGCCATGACCAGCGACTTCGTCCACCTCCACGTCCATACCGAGTATTCCCTGCTGGACGGCCAAAGCCGCATCAAAGACCTCGTCGCCCGCGCCCAGGAACTGGAAATGCCGGCGCTGGGCATCACCGATCATGGCGTCATGTTCGGCGTGATGGACTTCTACCGCGCCTGCGTCGACGCCAATATCACACCTGTCATCGGCATGGAAGCCTACCTGGCGACGCGGACCATGCAAGATCGCGATCCGCGCCTCGACCGCAGCCCCCATCATATGCTGCTGCTGGCGAAAAACATGACCGGTTATCAGAACCTGCTAAAGATGGCGTCCGCCGCCCAGCTTGAGGGCCACTACTATCGACCGCGCATCGACAAGGATTTCATGGCGGCTCATGCCGATGGTATCATCGCCACCAGCGGCTGCCTGGCCGCCGAGATCCCGCGCGCTGTCAGCAACGGCGACGACCAAAAGGCCCGCGAACTCATCGGCTGGTATCACGATGTCTTCGGCGCCGAAAACTTCTATCTCGAGCTGCAGGGGCATGATCTGCCGGCTCTCCACCACTTGAACAAATGGCTCTACGATTACCGAATGAGCGGCCACAGTCCGGTGCAGCTGCTGGCCAGCAATGACGTCCACTACGTGCGCGAATCCGACGCCGATGCTCATGACACCTTGCTCTGCATACAGACCACAGCGCTGAAAACGGATCCCGGCCGCATGCGCATGGATCCCTTCAACAGCTACTATCTCAAATCAGCCGCCGAGATGCGCGCGGCCTTCAACGGCGCTCCTGACGAACTCATCATTGAAGCCTTCGCCAACTCGCGCAAGATCGCCGAGATGTCGCAGATTGATCTCGCGCCCGAAGGCTATCACCTGCCGGTCTTCCCCGTGCCTGCTGACTACGATGAAAACGGCTACCTGCGCCACTTGATCGATCTCGGCATGGATTGGCGCTTTGGTTCCGGCTGGCGCGACGATTCTACCTTGACCGAGCGTATCGATCGCGAATTGCGCATCATCCACAGCATGGGCTTCGACAGCTATTTTCTCATCGTCTGGGACCTCTGCCAATTCGCCCGCTACGCCGATATCTGGTGGAACGTGCGCGGCTCAGGCGCGGCCAGCCTGGTCGCCTACAGCTTGGGCATCACCAATATCGACCCGATCCAGAACGGCTTGCTCTTCGAGCGTTTCCTCAATCCCGGGCGCATCAGTATGCCCGATATCGATCTCGATTATCCCGACGATCGCAGAGGCGAGATGATCGCCTACGCCGCCACCAAATACGGCGAGGACAAAGTCGCCGCCATCATCACCTTCGGGACTATGGGCGCAAAAGCCGCTGTGCGCGATGTCGGACGCGCCCTCGATGTCGACCTGTCCAAGATCAACCGCGCCGCCGCCCTGATCCCGCAAGAGGCGCGGCAAAAGAAAATCCGCGAATATGTCGATGCCGACTCCGAACTCCGCGCCCTGTACGAGAACGACTTCGAATTGCAGCGCGTCATCGATACCGCCATCGAACTGCAAGGCATGACGCGGCACGCCTCAACCCATGCGGCCGGCGTCATCATCTCCGATCGCCCCTTGGTCGATTACGTCCCCCTGCACCGCATCACCGGCAAAGATCCATCTGGCGGCGCGCTGCGGGCCGTCACCCAATTCCCCATGGAAACCGCGGAACTCATCGGCCTGCTCAAGGTCGATTTCCTGGGGCTGTCCACGCTCACCATCATGCGCGTAGCCTGCCAGCTGATCGCTCGTCACCGCGGCATTGAATACACCATGGACAATATTCCCTATCGCCACGATTCGCCCATCACCGACGAAGAACGCGCCATGCTCGATGATGCCTTCGAGATGATGGGGCGGGGCGAGACCATCGGCGTCTTCCAGGTCGAATCCGGCGGCATGCAGCAAATGCTTCGCGGCATGCGCCCCCGCGTCTTCGAGAACATCGTCGCCGCCATCTCGCTCTTTCGGCCCGGTCCCATGCAATTCATCGACACCTACAACCGACGCATGCATGGCCATGAAGAAGTCGAATTCTTGCACCCTCGCCTCGAGAGCATTCTCGAAGAGACCTACGGCATTTGCGTCTATCAAGAGCAGATCATGCAGATCGCCGGCGAGCTCTTCGGTTATGAGCTCGGTGAAGCCGACCTGATGCGCCGCGCCGTCTCCAAAAAGAAGCCCGACGAACTCGCCAAACATCGCGCCATATTCGTCGAACGCGGCCCCCAAAACGGCATCCCGGCCGATACCTCCGCTGCCATCTTCGATATGATCGAATCCTTCGCCAATTACGGCTTCCCCAAGCCCCACGCCGCCGATTACGCGGTCATCACCGTGCAGACCGCCTTCCTCAAATGCCACTATCCCGAAGAATACATGACCGCCTTGCTCAGCGTGCAGCGCGACGACTTGAGCAAGATCTCGGCTTTTCTGGAAGAATGTCGCCGCCTGAATATTCCCATCCTGCCGCCCAATGTCAACTTCAGCCAACTCGACTTCGATATCGAAACGACGGATGACGGACGCCGCGCCATACGTTTCGGCTTGGCCGCGGTCAAGAATGCCGGCGCGCGCGCCCTGCAAGACCTGGTTGCCATTCGCGGCGAATCGCCTTTCGCCAGCCTGATCGACTTTTGTCAGCGCGTCGATATGCGCAGCCTGGGCAAACGCACGCTGGAAAGTCTGATCAAAGTCGGCGCGCTAAAGGCCTTCGGCGCCCGTTCCAGCCTGCTGGCGTCCCTCGATCGCATCGCGGATTTCAGCAGCAGCTTTCACCGGGATCAGGAAGTTGGCCAGCTCGATTTGTTCGGCGAGGGAAGTGAACTGGATATCGATTTGCTGAACGGTGGTTCCGGCAGCGAAGAATTACGACCGCGCGAGCTGCTCAAATGGGAAAAGGAACTGCTGGGCTTCTACCTCACCGGACGCCCGGTCGACCGCCATCGCGATCTGCTGGCGAGTCAAAACTTCCACAAAATCAGCGACCTGAAAAGTGCCGGCGCCGTCAAACCGGAAACCGTGCGCATCGCCGGAGAAGTGACCGCTCTGCGCCGAATCACCACCCGCAACAGCGACCAAATGGCGATCCTCACCATCGAAGATTGGCACGAAAGCGTCGACACCATCGAGGTGGTGCTCTTCCCCCGCACCTACGAAAATGTCATCCGCGCCTTCGAAGCGCGTTCCAGATCGGCCACCGACAACGCGCCCGCCCGCAGCCTGAGAGAAGGCGAGATCGTGGCCATTGTCGGACGCTACGACGACAGCCGCGGCGATCCCCAGATCATCGCCGAAAGCCTCACTACCGATTTCAATCAGTTCAATGTTGCGGATGATGAACTCGAGGCGCTGGACGAATCGGCGCCGGTTTGGGCAATTGCCGAAAGCGACACTGTTGAAACGCCGCTAGAGACCGACCACGCGCCATCGAACGCGAGGGCATCGGAAGCAGCTGATTCGACGCTTGAGTCGGCGCCGACGCCGGATGTCAGCCCGGCAGCGCCCGAGCCGGAATCAGTATCAGAGGGTGATGAAGCGGAAACGGAGCATCCGCTGCCGGAATGGGTCAACGGCGACGCGCATCTGGATATGCCCGCCGACGATCCGAAAGATGAACGGCCCCCTGGCAAGATCACCGTCCTGCTCCAAGCGACCGGCGACAACGCCAAAGACCGGCGCAAACTCACGCGCATTCACAATGCCCTGGGTAGTTATCCCGGTAACGACCATTTCGTGATTGTCATTCAGCGCGCGGGCAAAACCATGCCGCTCGCCTTCCCCCAACAAACCACCCATATCTGCCCCGACTTGCAACAGGATCTGGAAGACATAGTCGGCAAATCCGCCATTACCATCGACGATCAAACCTGAAGTTCGTCGTCCTCTCTGTGCCCTCTGTGGTCTCTTTTGTGAGAAACCTCGTAGCTCATGCAAGGAGCGAGTTTGATATTTTGTGTGAGCGCGGCAGACCTTTTCGCTGCCGCCGAGCGGCTGTGGTTAATTTATTTTTGACCTTGTCATCACACGTCGACTCCCAATTTGTTCACATCTCCTTAACACGTCTGCCTTTGTCAGACCCGCGCATTCTGTTTAGAATACAGGAGGAACGGCGGTCTTCTACGGGCCATCCGCGCCCATGAAAAATGCCGACCCGCTCCGGTGACGACTGTGGAGTCAAGGATCATGAATCGTTTCGCTGTGATGACCAGTGGCGGCGATGCCCCCGGCATGAATGCGGCCGTGCGCGCTGTCGTGAGGTCCGGGCTCGATCACGGGGTTGAAGTCTACGGTATCCGGCAAGCCTATCACGGACTGTTGGCCGGCGACATCGCGCCCCTTTCCAGCCGCGAGGTCAGCGGCATTTTGCAGCGTGGCGGCACCATATTGCAGACCGCGCGCAACGACGAATTCAAGACCGACCAAGGCCAGCGCAAGGGTCGGCGTCGGCTCAATGAACACGGCATCGAAGGCGTGATCGTCATCGGCGGCGACGGCAGCCTGCGCGGCGCCCACGCCTTGCACCGGATGGGCGTGCCAGTTATCGGCGTGCCCGCCAGTATCGACAACGACATCTGGGGCACCGATACCAGCATCGGCGTCGATACCGCGCTCAACACCATCCTTGATGCCGTCGACCGCCTGCGCGATACCGCCACCTCCCATAGTCGCGCCTTTGTCGTCGAGGTCATGGGACGCGATTGCGGATACCTGGCGGTGATGGCGGGCATCCTCGGCGGCGCGGAAGTGGTGGTGACGCCGGAAAACGGCGTGACCATGAACGAAATCGCCGCCTCGCTGGAAGACGCCTACATTCGCGGCAAATCTCATGCCATCGCCATCTTGGCGGAAGGCGCGCCTTTTCAAGGACCGGAACTGGCGAACTTCCTGCAGCAGAAGCACATCGGCTTCGAAATCCGTCTGACCATCCTCGGCCATACACAGCGCGGCGGCAGCCCCACCGCCTTTGATCGCCTGCTGGCGACCCGCATGGGCGTCTACGCCGTGGAGCTGCTTCTGGACGGTCACACCGGCATGATGGTGGCGCGCGTCGGCCGCGAACAAACGCCGCTGCCCTTGGCGGAATGCACCGCCAAAACCCGCCAAATCACACCCGAATACTTCGATCTCGCCCGCATTCTCTCGCGCTGATTCAGCGCCGCTCAAGTGTCGTCGGCCACATCAATCAACTCGCCATCAATCAATTCCAGCAGCGCGTCAGTCCCCAATCGAACCTGAGTGCCACGCTGCCCGGCGCTGATGACAATCTGCGGCAATGCTTCCGCAAAGCTGTCAAGATAGACCGGCCAGTGTTTGTCCAGCAAAGCCAGCGGGCTGATGCCGCCCACCTCCAATCCGGTCAAGCGCTCGGCATCGACATGGCTTGCCATCGCCACTTTCTTTTCGCCCAGCGCCTTGGCCAGCCGCTTCAAGTTCAGCGACGTATTGGACGGGATCAGCGCGAGGATCGGTTTCTTGCCGGATTGCGCCTCCACGACCAACGTCTTGAACACGGCCTCAGCCGGCATGCCCACGGCCTCCGCCACCAACCGCGCGTCACGGATCGACTTGTCGTAGCCTATGATCTCATGCTCGATCTTCCGTGATTCCAATAGCCGAATCGAGTTGAGTTTCTGCTGCTTTGACCCGCGCGCTTTCATCGCTAGTCTTCCAATTGCAGTCGCAGAAACGCCGAGGCGTGCCGTTGCTCGCCGCTCTCCAGGACGAAGACGCCGCTGTTGTCGTCGCCGGCCTCATGCATATTGAAGCCGTCATTGACCATGGTCACCGGCTCCAACGCAAAATGCGCTTGGTCGCGCGGCGCGAACAAAACAAAGTGCCTGAAGAGCGCTTCGGCATAGCAATCCAGTCGCAGCCGCCTCGCCGAATAACGAATCAGCGCCGGCGCATGATCAATCCGTCCGCTGAACACATCATCCAATGACGCTTCGCCCAGCGGCCGCCCACGCCGGAAATCCAGCGCTTCCGGCAACGCTTGCGGCGCCGCGCTCGTGGGCAATCCAGATTCCAGATCGTAATTCAGCTCACAAGGCAAGCGCAGCTCGACATCTCCCAGCTCCCGCCCGCGAACGAAATAGGGATGCCAGCCGAATCCAGCGGGAAAAGCGCTATCGTCGCTGTTGCGCAGCTTGATCGTCACCATGAAATCATGCGCGTCCAGCTGATAAATCACTTCCGCCTGAAAGCGCCAGGGAAAATCCAGCGCCTCGTGCTGCGCCGAATTGAATTTGAGCCGAATGAAGGCGTCAGTCGCATACGCCACTTGCCAATGCCGCCCCCGCGCCACGCCATGTCTGGCCGTGCCATCCGCTTGAATATCGTTCAATTGGACAGACGCGCCGCGAAACGTGAAGCGACCATCGCGAATGCGATTGCTCCAGGGCAGCATCAGAAAAGCCGACGTGGCGCTGGCATTGCGATAGTCGGCGGCATCCGTCGGTCGCAGAACATGGACCCACTCATCCCCCAACCGCACGCGTCCATACGCCAGCGACGCGCCGATGCCCGGCAGCACGCCAACCTGCCAGAAGTCATTCTCAAGATGATAAA
Source organism: Anaerolineae bacterium (assembly GCA_022822305.1). Lineage (GTDB taxonomy): Bacteria > Chloroflexota > Anaerolineae > Aggregatilineales > Phototrophicaceae > UBA6055. Next base: position 24,528 of record JAJEBY010000011.1, on the reverse strand, counting down.
GCTGCGTCGAGCTCATCCGCTGCAATCCTTGTCAATCGTCCGCTTGCCGCGCATCAATACCTGCCTTCAACGCTTGATACGTATTGGCCATCTGGTGCAATATCTGTGCCCATTTGCTCCTGTCAATCTCTGTCAACGTGGAGTCTCTCTGTTCTAAAACACTTCGTTCGCGCACAATTTGCTCCCCTTCCCTAGCTCGCTGGACGCCCCCCGACAAACGGGAGGGGGGATTTATGGGGGGACCCTGGGCCGGGGGGATGGGGTAGGATTTCTGCTGACATTTCTCTTTCCAAAGGACGCCAAATCTCTCACTCATCGGGCTGATACTGTTTCTTCGCCTCCCGCGCCATCAGCCCCGGCGCCAGCACGCCGCCCCACAGCACCAGCCGATCGAACCAACTGAACGCCAGACGCTTGGGCTTGCGCCGCGCCGCCCGCACGATCGCTTCCGCCACCGCTTCCGCCGACTGCGTGGGCAAACCGCTCATGGTCTTTCTGACCGGCCCCAGCCGATTGGCGCTGAAATCGGTCGCCGTTCGACCCACCAGCAAGTCCGTCACCGCAATATTGTCGTCTTCCAATTCCAGCCGCAGCGCGCCCGCCAGACTGGAGACGAAAGCCTTGCTGGCTGAATATACCGCCGTATACGGTGTATGCACGCCCGCCACCGCCGACGACACGATCATGATATTCCCGCCGCCTTGCGCCCGCATCTGTGGCGTTACCGCGCGCGCGCCGTGCAGCACGCCGCTGATATTGGTATCGATCACCGTCTGCAAATCATCCCACTCGGCATCGACAACCGTTCCGCTATAACCGACGCCGGCATTCGCCACCAGCACATCCAGCCGCCCGAAGCGCTCCACCGCGCGCGCGACTGCCGCTTCCAGGTCATCCGCCCGCCGCACATCGCCCACGACCTCCAGATAGCCGCCACGTCCCGCCGGCAAATCCTCGATCTCTGCGCCCAGCGTTTCCAGCTTCTCCCCGTTGCGCGCGAATCCGCAAACGTCATAACCCGCGCTCGCGAACGCGACGGCGCACGCCCGCCCAATCCCGCTCGACGCGCCTGTGATCAGGACGACAGCCCGAGTCATAATGAACCTAAAGCGCTAGACAAAAATCGTTCAAACAAACAGCCGCTCCTCATGCGCGCCAAACACCTCGCGCATCACATCCACCGTCTCGCCCAAAGTCGCATCCGCCAGCGCGCACTCGATCAGATAGGGCATGACATTCTCGCTCCCGCGACATGCCTCGCCCAAAGCCGACAGCGCCCGGACCGTCTTGTCATTATCGCGCTCGCGCCGCAGCGCCGCCAGCCGCGCCGCCTGCCGCTCATACCCCTGCGGATCCATCTGCAAAATCGGGATGCGCAGCTGCTCGTCCGCTTCAACCTGCCGATTGATCCCGACAATGCCGCGTTCGCCACTCTCGACCTCGCGCATCTGCCGGTAGCTGGCATCCGCAATCTCTTGCATGAAGAAACCCGCTTCCAGCGCCGGCAGCACGCCGCCCAAATCTTCCACACGCCGGAAATAAGCGTATGCCTCAGCTTCCAGCGCATTGGTCAGCGACTCGACAAAATAGCTGCCGCCCAGCGGATCCACCGTATTGGCGACGCCGCTCTCCTCCAGAATCACTTGCTGCGTCCGCATCGCCAGCGTCACCGCATGTTCCGATGGCAGCGCCAGCGCTTCGTCCATGCTGTTGGTATGCAAAGACTGCGTGCCGCCCAGCACCCCGGCCAGCGCCTGTATCGCCGTCCGAATCAGATTGACCTCCGGCTGCTGCGCCGTCAAGCTGACGCCGGCCGTCTGCGTATGAAAGCGCATCAGCCAACTGCGCGGATTCTTGGCGCCGAAGGTCTCGCGCATCTCCCGCGCCCAGATCCGCCGCGCCGCGCGATACTTGGCAATCTCCTCGAAGAAGTCATTATGCGCGTTGAAGAAGAAACTGATGCGGGGCGCGAAGTCGTCCACATCCAGCCCCCGCTCGATCGCCCAGCGCGCGTATTCCATGCCGTCGATCAACGTAAACGCCAATTCCTGAGCGGCCGTGCTGCCCGCCTCGCGGATGTGATAACCGCTGACGCTGATGCTGTTCCAATGCGGCAGGCGCTGGCTGGCGTATTCGATGGTGTCAGTCACCAATCGCATCGACGGCTCCGGTGGGAAGATGTATTCCTTCTGCGCGATATATTCTTTCAAAATGTCGTTCTGCAAGGTGCCGCGCAGGCGCTCCATCGGCACGCCTTGTTTCGCCGCCGCCGCCAGATAATATGCCCAGATGATCGCCGCCGGACTGTTGATGGTCATGCTGGTCGAAATCTCGTCCAGCGGTATGCCGTCAAACAAGATCTCCATATCCCGCAGGCAACTGACTGCCACTCCGCATTTGCCGAATTCGCCCAGCGCCTCCGGCGCGTCGCTGTCGTATCCCATCAGCGTCGGCAAATCGAATGCCACCGATAGCCCCATGTTGCCTTGCTCGATCAGGTATTTGTAGCGCGCGTTGGTCTCTTCGGCGCTGCCGAATCCGGCGAAGATGCGCATCGTCCAGGGCTTGCTGCGATAACCGGTGGCGTGTACGCCCCGCGTAAAAGGATAATCTCCCGGATTGGCCAGATCCCGCTCATAATTCGTCCCGGCCGTGTCCAGCGGCGTGTAAACGCGCTCGATCGGTCTGCCCGAAATGCTTGTGAACGATGCTCGTGATTCAGGAAACCTGGCCAGATTTGGCTTTAGGGTATGCTCTTCCCAGCGCCGCTTATACGCGCGCAGTCCCTCATCATCGCGATCTTCACGCATCATCGCTTCTCCCTCTTGCTTGTGCGCGGATTATAACATGGCCGCGATGGCAACATTGCCTCGCCAGCAAACGACTCCTTAGTAACACCAAGCAAGTCATGCAACGAGTCGCCCTTCGGGCCCCCTTCCCACATAAAGAGGGAAGGAGAGAAAAGCCGCGACTACGCCGTGTTTAAGCCCCCTCCCTCATTTTGGGGGAGGGGGTTTGGGGGTGGGGGCAAAGCGCGGAATTTTTCAATTACTTACTTGCATTTGCTTCGGTGCTCTCTGAGGTGAAATAATCATCTACGGCTCTCGATACGCTACGAATCTCCGAGACTTCACCATGCCCGCATTCTACCCCTAGTCGGCGGTCTCGCCGGATCCAGATCGCCATACCTCCCAATCCAATAACACACCCTTAAATTACTTAATCTGATTTTAACACTCTACACGGCCTGTGCTATAATTGAGCTGTCAACCCGCGTTATTGTCTCGCTTTCGGAAAACTGTCGATCCTGATGAGGACAAATGAGCGCCGCCATGACCAAATCCAAATCCAGGAAGCCGTCTCGCCAGATTCTGTCAAATGACCCCATGGCCGAAGCCGGCCGCAAGCTCTTCGCGCAGCAGCTGCGATCGATGAGACGCCACGAAGATGGCAGCCGCAGCGGCGAGGATATCGAATCGGTGCACCAAATGCGCGTCGCCATCCGTCGCATGCGCACCCTCTTTGGTTTGATCGGCCCCCATTATCGCGCCAAGACCGTCGTCAAATATGGCGGCGGATTGCGCCGGATCGCGCGCGCTTTGGGGCGCATTCGCGATCTCGATGTGCTCATCCTCGATTTGCGGGATTTCCAGGCGACGCAGCCCGAGCCAATTCAAACGGCGCTAGACGAGGTCATTGGCATCCTGGACGCGCGCCGATCCCGCTTCCGCAAGCGGCTCAACGCGCGCTTTGATTCCAAGTCTTATGCGCGCTTTGTGCGTCAATTCCGGCGGCTGTGTCGTAAACCCGGACGCGGCGCCCGGCCCCTGCCAAAGACCGAGACGCCACATCAGGTCCGCCACGTTCTGCCGCTCTTGCTCCACGAACGGCTTGCCATCGTCCGCGCCTACGATACGGTCTTGCCGGCCGCCGAGGACACCACCTTGCATGCCCTGCGCGTAGAATTCAAACAACTGCGGTATGCGCTGGAGTTCTTTCTGCCGCTGCTCGGCTCAACCGCCCAGCGTTTTCTCGTGGAAGTGAAGGCCATGCAGGACTTGCTCGGCCGCATCAACGACATCGCTATCTTCACAGAATATGTGCAAGGCCTGGAGCAATTGACCCCCGAACAGGCCGCCGCCATCGCCAGTTACACCGCCGATCGCGACCACGAACTGATCGGCTTGCGCGAGCAGTTTTATGCCAAATGGCAGTCCTTCAACTCGCGCGTCCGCCAGCGTCAATTCTCGGATTCGCTGCTGGTGCTGCGCTGATTTAGGTGCGCAGCTGGTGCGTGCCCTCCAGTTGCCAGACGTTGCCGGCCGCCTCTCCGTCAATGCTGATTTCCAGGTACTCATCGGACGCCTGATCGCGAACGCGTAGACGAAAAACATAATTGTCGCCTTCGGGAAGCTCTGCATCATCCGTCAGCATGAATACGTGTTCATCGTAGACCAACTCATCGACGTCCCAAAGCCGCGTTGAATAGTGACCGTGACGATGTTCCGCCAGCGCGAAGATCCACGTTCGCTCCACCGTACCGTCGTCTTGATTGCGTAGGTCAAGTTCAATCAGATAGTCGCGCTCGAGCGGGCGGATGGCTTGCCACGCGCTGAGCACGGTTATCGGCGTTTCGTAAAAGACGCGCTGAGGAAACGCATCGGCCGCCATCAGGCGCAAGCGCTCTCCAAACACGATCTCTCCCCGCGACAAGCCTGTAACAAAGCTCTCAGACAGCGGCTGATAGCGAGACGCAGTGTCTCCAGATTGATACAGCTCGTAACTGAAGGTAGCCGCATAATGCGATTTCTTCAGTTCAAATAGCTCGCGCCGGCCCAATGCCGCAATCAATTGTGTCTCCCGCGGATCAATGCCGGCATCCAAATATGACTGCCGTGCTTTGGCGCCATAAACAAAGTGCGTGGCATCGAGCGCCTGATACGCGTCCAGTGTCTCGACCTGCCGATCAATGATAGTCATCCGCGGAAAAAAGAAATGCAGGCGCTCTTCTCCCGGCGCCAACACCCGCGCTTCGTCTTCGGATGCCCGCTGATAATCTTCCAAGCCAAACACAACTTCCATCAGCGACGGATTGAAGACCTGATACTTGTCGATATCGTTGTTGAGCGCCTCATCAAACAGCCAGACGCGGGACCAGCGCACATCCACGGCCACGGATATGATGCCGGGCGCGCCGACCAGTATCAGCACAGCGCAATACGCGCCTCGCCACAAGCGGCTGCGCGCTCCCAACGCGCTTCGGCTGAAAATGTGAGACAAGCCGGCGGCTGTGGGCAGAATCAGCAGCGGCGCGACCGCGAAACCCAGCCGAAAATGGTAGCTGTAGGAAAAGAAAAACGTCGCAAAATAGGGCAGGGCAAGCGCGAGCGCAGCCATGCAAATGCCGACCTCTCCTCTCGCCAATGCGCCCCTGGTTAGAAAATCGCGCATGCTCCATGCCAGCAGCGCCAGACCGGCCGCCAATGCGACAGCTTCCTGCAACTGGATGGCGCTCGCCGGCGGATCAAAGCGCTCTGGGAACAGCACCGGATTTGATGCCAGCAGCGCGGCTGAAATCAGCGCTATGCCGGCCAGGCCAAAACCGAGTCGCTTCGCGGGCAGCCCGCGCCTCAGTGCGACCAAAGCGAAGGCCACCGCCACCGCCAATGCCAGCCAGCTCAAGAAATCTCCGCTGCGCCGCGCTTGCGTGAGCCAGAAACCGCCAGGCCAGGTGATGGCGTCGTGACCCAGCAAGATGTTGCGGATGTACCAGACGCCGCCGAGCGGGAGACAAGCCAAACCTGTCCAGCACGCGACCATGAAGCGCGGCATCCAGCGGCGGACGTCCCATCGCACGCGCAGCAGATCCGCAGCCAGCAGCAAGAGCACACCCCAGACAAACGCCCCCGCCGTCGGTTTGGTGAAAAGCGCGATGCCCAGCAGCACTCCCGCAATCAACGCATTGCGCCGGCGATCAGGCGCATCATCCCCCGCAAACCAGGCGCGCAGAAAAAAGGCGGCGGCCAGCGTGAAGCTGAAGCTCAGCGGAATCTCCAAGTCGCCGATAGCCGACCATTGACCGACGAATGGGTGCAAGCTCCAAAGTCCGGCCAGGAGCATTCCCGCGCGCCGACTGATCAATCGCTCGCCCAAAAGATACGCCGCCAGGATACTGCCAAGATGCAGGGGCGGCAGAACCATCCGCGCGGCATGATCGTTGATCGCGCCGCTCACGATCTGCGCATAGGCATACTGAAGCTGCAGAAACTGCGGATAATAGTCGATCGAATTGGGTATCAACCCTTCCAGGAAATATACCCGCCCCTGATAGCCGTAGACCCATAGCGTGTCGTACCAGGTGAAGGGCCAATAGGCGATATGAATGGCGCGCAGCGCCAACGCCACGACGATCATCGCAGCGATTACTTTCTCGTCAATTGCCAGCGGCGAAGGTCCCCGGCCAGGACTGTAATCCTTGCGTTTCCGCCAAGCGATCCAGCCGCCCGCGCCCGCAATCATGACGCTGCCGCCGATGATCCAGCCGCTGTCGAGCAAGGGCGTATTGATCTGTGCGCCAACCACGCCTAACGCCAGCATCCAGGCGCTCATCAAGGCCGGTCCCAGCGCCAGCGCCAGCGCGATTACCAACGCGCGAGATTGCCACTGTTTGGTCGAAAGCAGCGCCAACGCCCACGGCAGTCCCAGTCCGATGCACATCCAAAGCACCGGCGGCACACCCGCTAGCGCCTCGTTAAGCCAGTTCACTGCTACTTAGCTGACGCTTGCTGAGCGTCCGCCCCAACCAAATCGCGAGTGTGGTCAGGCCATGAGCGCTCATCAGTAGCGCGAACGGTATAACTGGCAGATAGTAGCGCGCCCACGGCAAAGGCGTCATGGCGATGAAGACGAGCGCAGCGCCGCCGCTCGTAACAAGCAGCAAGATGGTACTGGCCATTGATGCCTGCCGATCTTTGAAGACTCGCGCGACGCCAGTTACCGTCAGCAGCAGCGCGACAATTCCCACAAGCGGATTGCCCCCCAACTGCGCGCCTGCCCATGCTGAGGTTTGGTAGACACGGATCTCTTCAGTGGCTTCCGGGAAAGCCGCCCAGCTATGGACTTCGTAGTATTGGTTTTCGCCCGCGAAGACAATCCGGAAGAAGCCATGCAACTGCTCTCCCAGCATGTGGTATCCGCCGTAGGCCTCGGATTGTTCGTACAGTATTTCGGACCGTTCCGATATAAAATTCCAGGCGGTCCGCAGCGGCCAGCGCCACCAGCCCGGATTGAGCAGATAGAAGATCAGCAGCGTGGCCAGGCAAGCCGCCACTAGTCCGGAAAACCAACGGCGGTCGTAACGGACTCCCATGCTGATGGTTCGCACGAAGTGGCGAATGGGCAGCCAGAAAACTCCCAGGAAGACCGTCGCTACCACAAATGCCGCCGTATGCTTGGCCGCGATCGTAAAGCCCGCCAAGGCGCCCATCAGCGCGAAACGCCACAGCTTTTGCTCACGGATTAACCAGGCGGCGGCCACCAAAACCAGCATCATGCCCATCAGCAAGCTGCCTTCCTGCATCGCGCGCCGTCCATTGAGCAGCACCGTCGGGTGCAATGCGAAAAACAGGCTTGCTACATAAGCCGTAGGACGATTGGTAGTGAGCTTCGCAAAGGCGAAGAATAGAACCATGGCAGCCGCCAATTGCAGTGAAGAGGCGATGCGTGACGCCCGCAGCAAAACTTCAACTGGCATTCGGCCCGCCTCGAAATTTTCGGCATACGTCCAATCCCAGCGCCAGTTGCGGTTGATGTCATCGATTGACAAGCCGTTCATATACGCCAACCAGCCATAGATCATGTTGGAGACTGATCCGCTGGCTAGTGGCGTACGATACTCGCCCGGCGCGCGCGACCGCTTCGATTCGTAGGTGAGCTTCCCGAAGTCTCGCTCCAAAACCAGGTAATAGAAATCCCGTCCGATGTAGATCTTGGATGCCTCGTCGCCGTGGAAAGGCACGATCGTCGCGCCCGCCATGATATAGCCAGAAAGCAGCGCCAACCACAAAACATCCAGGCCGATCCGCGCGACCCTTTCACGTTTTACGCCCATCATTTCTTTGGCTGACCTAAGGACAAATCCATGGTCCTTACGGCCCCTCGCTGAAATCATCCATGTTTGTTATTGACGCCTGCTCCGAGGCGACTCCAGACGATCTGGGCCACCCGCGCCAGTGTCACGGCCATGGCGAACTGCGCAAACGGGAGAACCGGCAGATAGTAGCGCGTCCAGGACAGCGGCGTGACCACCAGCGTTATCAACGCGACGCCACCGCCCCAAACCAGGATTAGCCAGCGGACGTCGGCACGAATTTCGCGGTCGCGGGCGAAAATCCAAATGCCGGCAACGGTCAGCGCCAGACTTACTAATCCGCCAGCCGCGCTGCCGCCAATGCGCGCGCCCGCCCAGCCGGATGCCTCGTATTCCACAATTTGCGCCTCAATCTCGGCATACGCCGCCCATCGCGTATCTTCATAATACTGGATTTCTCCAGCGAAGACGTGCTGCCAAAAGCCGACAGCCTTGTCGATGCCGGAGTCATATCCGCCGTTGCGCTCAATCTGCCGTTCCAAAAGCTCCATTCGCTCGGATAGCACATCCGAGGCCGTCTGCAGCGGCGCCCGCCACCAGGCCGGATTCATCAGCAGAAATACAACCACAGTTACAACCCCGGCTGACAAAAGTCCCACGACTGCTCTGACGATCGCGTCTCGCGATGTGTCCGCAGCGCGCCTCAACTCGGACCAAATCCAGCCGCCGCACGCCAGAAAAACCAGCGCCACCACGAAGGCGTTGGGATGCTTGGCGGCAATCGCGAAACCGCAGCAGATGCCAAGTAGAATGTAGCGCTGCCATTGCCGTTCGCGCAGCAGCCATACAGCGGCCAGCAGCACTAGCATCATGCCGAGCATGTGGCTGCCCTCCATCATCGCGCGCCGCCCATTGATCAACACCGTCGGATGCAGCGTCAATATCAAGCTCGCCACATAAGCCACCGGGCGACTGACGCTCTGCCGCAAGCAGACGAAGAATACGCCAATTGCCAGCGCCAGCTGCGCGGACGAAGCCAGTCGCGCCGTCCGCAGCAAACCCGTATCGGGCATGCGACCCGATGCGAGATTGCCCGCATAATCATATTCCCATTCCCAAGGCTTGTTGATCTCCTCAGCCGCAAATCCGCTCAGCGCCGCCAGCCAGCCGTGAATGGTCTTGGCAATCGTCCCGTTGACGATGCGCAGATGCTGCTCTATCGGGCTGTCCGACCCATCGCTATCGTATAAAACCTTGGCAATATCACCGTTTTGAAAGAGGTAATAGTAGTCGCGACCCATGAATATCTGCGTCGATTCATCGCCGTGAAATGGAACGATAGCCGCGCCCGCCAACGCATAAAGCGCCAAGGCGACCAGCCACACGACATCAATCCAATTGGGGATTTTCGCAAACGATCGAGCGGTTTCTCGCAATGACAACGGGCAAGTCCTGATTCACCGGGGACGACGCCTATTATCGGCTACTTAGCGCATGCCTGCCGCGAAGACTGCCGTCTTCCTGCCTTGAGATTATGCATCGTCCGCGTTCGCATGAATCTCAATCAAGAGATCATTCTTGTTGACGGTCTGATCGGCGCTGACGTAGATCGATTGCACGATGCCAGCGATCGGCGATTGCAACTCGTTCTGCATCTTCATCGATTCCAGAATCACCAAAGTCTCGCCTTGCGCCACCGCTTGACCCTTTTCCACGGTGACCGCCACGATCAAACCGGGCATCGGCGCGTGAACCTCGCCGGAACGCATGCCGAACCCGCCGCGCCGTTGCGCCAGCAAAACCGCGCGCTCGTCCAGAACCTGCGTCTCAATCAACCGACCATCCATCATCACCGCAATCTTGCCTTCATCGTCATCGATGACCGCTTCCAACGACTTGGTTTCGGTGATGATCGAAAACAGCGAACCGCCAAGATTGAGAAAATCTACATCCCGCGCCTCGCCATTGACCTCGATCTGCCCATCGCTGTCAATCTCGATTTCGAAGCTATGGTCGTTGATTACCACCACGTACTTCATCGATGCATCCTCTCGAAGCGGCTCATCCACTTCCAGTTGCTGGTATCGCGCTTGGCCGGCGCGACCACCTGCGATGCCAGCAGCCGCTTGCGATGGGCATACAAGGTCGCCGCGATCGCCAAGGTCTCCAGCTCCTCGGGTGTGGGATCCTGCTCGTAAGTGTGCATATTGAAGCGCTGTTCGACGAAATTGGTATCGAACTTGCCGGCGATGAAACTGATGCTGTTGAGCAAGTTGATGTGGAAGGGAATATTGTGTTTCAATCCCATGATGCGATATTCGGACAGCGCGCGCCGCATCCGCAGCATGGCTTCCGAACGCGTTTCGCCCCAAGTGATCAGCTTGGCGATCATGCTGTCATAATAGGGCGTGATCTCGCTGCCGGTATAGACGCCGCTGTCCACGCGCACGCCCGGCCCCGTCGGCAGCAGCATGGTGGTGATCTGGCCGGTGGACGGCATGAAATTGGCGTAAGGATCTTCGGCGTTGATGCGGCATTCTATCGCCCAGCCTTTGGGTTCCAGCACATTTTCCGTCGGTCCCATCCGCCGTCCGCGCGCGATGCGAATCTGTTCCTTGGGCAAGTCAACGCCCGTCACCAACTCCGTGACCGGATGCTCGACCTGCAGCCGCGTATTCATCTCCAGAAAATAGAAATTCTTGTCGCGATCGACCAGGCATTCTATAGTGCCGGCATTGACATATCCGACCGATTCCGCCGCCGCAATCGCCATCTCCCCCATGCGCGCCCGCAAATCTTCATCCATGAACACGCTCGGCGCCTCTTCCACCAACTTCTGATGCCGCCGCTGAATCGAGCATTCGCGCTCGCCCAGATGCACCGTGTTGCCGTGCGTATCGGCCAAAATCTGAAACTCGATATGCCGCGCGCCCACCAACAGCTTCTCGACATAGACATCGCCGTTGCCAAATGCGCTCTCCGCCTCGCGCCGCGCCGTGTTTAACGCCGCTTCAAAGTCCTCTTCGCGCTGGACCGGCCGCATGCCCTTGCCGCCGCCGCCGGCCACTGCCTTGATCAAAACCGGAAATCCAATCGCTCTCGCGGCATGAATCAGCTCGTCATCCGGCATTCCCGCCGCCGTGCCCGGGATCAGCGGCACCTTGTTGCGCGTGACCGCCGTGCGCGCCGCTTGTTTGTCGCCCATGGTGGCTATGGCATCGGGCGACGGGCCGATCCACACCATGCCGGCGTCAGTCACCTGACCCGCAAAATCGGCATTCTCCGCCAGAAAGCCATAACCGGGATGGATAGCATCAGCGCCGGTCCTGCGCGCCACATCGATCAGCGTGTCTTTGCGCAAATAACTCTCCGCCGGTCGCGGCCCGCCAATATGCACCGCTTCATCGGCATAGCGCACATGCAGCGCCGTCCGGTCGACATCGGAATACACCGCCACCGTCGGTATGCCCAGATCGCGCGCGGCGCGAATGATGCGCACGGCAATCTCCCCGCGATTGGCGATCAGAATCTTGTTGATGCCGGTGACTTGCTCTGCCATATCGCCCCCTAAAGCGGAATATTGCCGTGCTTCTTGGGCGGATTGTTGTCGCGTTTGTTGCGGAAAACCTGCAGCGCGTTGATCAGCCGCGCCCGCGTATAGCGTGGCTCAATGACATCGTCAATGAAGCCGCGGCTGGCCGCGATATAGGGATTGGCGAACGTCTCGCGATACTGGTCTGCCAGTTCCTTCTTGCGCGTCACCGGGTCTTCAGCTTCCCGCAATTCACGCCGATAAATGATCTCGACCGCGCCTTCCGGCCCCATCACGGCGATTTCCGCTGTCGGCCAGGCGATGTTGAGATCAGCTCGAATATGTTTGCTGTTCATGACGCAATAGGCGCCGCCATACGACTTGCGCGTGACCACCGTCAGCTTGGGCACCGTCGCCTCGCAATAGGCATAGAGCAATTTCGCGCCGCTCATGATGATGCCATTATGTTCCTGATCAGTCCCCGGCAGATAACCCGGCACATCGACGAAGGTGATCAGCGGCACATTGAAGGCATCGCAAGCCCGCACGAAACGCGCCGCCTTTTCACTCGCCTTGATATCCAATACGCCCGCCAACACCATCGGCTGATTGGCGACGATGCCCACCGCGTTGCCGCCCAGCCGCGCGTATCCTACCACGATATTGCCGGCGTATTCCTCGTGCACTTCAAAGAAATGCCCGTCGTCAACAATGAGTTCTATAACCGACTTCATGTCATAGGGCTGGTTCGGATTCTCCGGCACGATGCTATCCAGCGCCGCTTCCGTGCGCAGCGGATCATCAGTCGTGGCGTGAAACTGCGGATCCTCCAGGTTGTTTTGCGGCAGATAGCTCAGCAGCTCGCGCGCGAGGATCAGCGATTGCGCCTCGTCATCGGCCACGAAGTGACAGACGCCGCTCTTGCTCCCGTGTACGGTGGCGCCGCCCAGATCCTCAAACGTGACTTCTTCGTTCAGCACCTGCTTGACCACATCCGGCCCGGTGATGAACATATATGAGCTGTCCTTGACCATGATGATGAAATCGGTCAGCGCCGGACTATAGACCGCGCCGCCGGCGCAGGGACCCATGATCACGCTGATTTGCGGAATCACCCCGCTCGCTTGCGTGTTTTTTAGAAAGATGTCAGCATAGCCGCCCAGGCTCTCAACGCCCTCCTGGATGCGCGCGCCGCCGCTGTCGTTCAGCCCGATGACCGGCGCGCCCACCTTGATCGCCATGTCCATGATTTTGATGATCTTGTTGGCATGCGCCTCGCTCAGGCTGCCGCCCATCACCGTGAAATCCTGCGAATATACATAGACCAGCCGACCGTCAATCGTGCCCCAGCCGGTCACCACGCTGTCGCTGAGCGGCCGGTTGTTTTCCAATCCGAACTTGCTGTTGTGGTGATGCACAAAGGCGTCAACTTCGCGGAAAGTGCCGGGATCGAGCAGCATATCGAGCCGTTCGCGGGCGGTCTTCTTGCCTTGATCGTGTTGCCGCTTGATGCGCGCTTCGCCGCCGCCTTGCTGGCTCTCGGCGCGTTTGGCGCGCAATTGCTCGATCTTGGAGCTGACGCTCATATGCCCACTCCCTCAGATGATGATGTCTCGGCCCACAATGAATGGCTTGGCGTACGCGTTGACGCAGCCAATTCGAGCGCTAAACGCTGCATGATAATCCAACACTACAGTATAAACCAGTTGAACCTGGAGCGTTCCGCGCCAGCCAAACAACAGCCGGGCAATCACCTCACAATCCCATCTAACCAATCACCACATCAGATTATGCAAATGTAGGGGCGACCCATTGGGTCGCCCGCCGCTTCCCGCTACCACCCCATACCGCTCTGGCGACTTTGCGTGTTTTCCGCCAAATCCCGCCGTCATTGATGTTCGTATGGGCGACTCCGTAAATCTCCCGCCACACCCCGCTACCACCCCATACCGCTCTGGCGACTTTGCGTGTTTTCCACCAAATCCCGCTACCATCCCATCCCGTTGGGGCGACCCATGGGGTCGCCCGCCGATGCCATTGGGGAATGGGTTGATATTGACTACGGCGTCACGCCGAAGCGATTCAGCAACTCTACAATCGCCGTGTTGTATCCACTCGCGCTTTCGTCCGTGACGCGAATGGCGTTGGTTGCGCTAATCTCGTCCTTGACGATCTGGTCAACTTCATTCCACTTCTTGTGCTTCACGTTGAAACCCCGATGCCAGATTGGGATGATTTTCTTCTCGTATTCAGTGCTAGCCTGTTCCCTATATTCGATCGCCCACTTGATCTCCTGAATTGTCATATCTGACTTCAATGTGTTTCTGCCGAGCAGAATGATGAAGTAATCACATTCCTTGATTCTGTTGTGTAACTCGTCATACCAGTTGTCTCCCACCTTTGTGGCCATATCGACAAATGGCACGAAGTTCTGTTGCTTTAGGCGCTCAAGAACAAGCAGCGCGAACGCACTACTATCGCTTCGCTTATACGATATGAAAATGTTGTACGGTTCGTTTTCTTCGAGTAGATCAAAAGCAGATTTCGCCAGTTCATAGTTTTCATCAATGTAACCGAACCTTTCCAAAAGACTAAGGTAATAGCTAGTCCGATCCTCAAACCTCCTTTTGTAGTATTTGTCGAGATATTCAAGGGGTCTGATGTAACTGTCATCTGACAGTGTTGCGTGAGTGGTTCCCTTGGAATACAGATAGTTTTGTATCTCGATCAGAGGATTCTGATACATCTCCTTGTGCCAATATTCCTCGATACACCCAAGCGCTAGCTCTCGCGCAATCCATTGGATTCGCTTCACTGGATTTGATGGAAGCGGTTGCGGTAGATTTTGAAGAAAAACATCGACGTTCGGCATTTCAAGTAGTTCCTTCCAATCGCTCCAGCTTTTCTCTGTGCGCTCTGTGCCCTCTGTGGTTAATCCAAATAATCCCCCACACCCACATCCACGCCCGCAAACGCCTCAAAACTGCAATCCCGCATCTCCAACCCCAAGCGCAACTTCAACTGGCCAAACATATCCGTATAACTCCCGCGCATCCGCCGACTCCCGCCCAATCCCAACGTCTCCGCCACCCGCTCAATCCTGGCCGCATCCGCCTCAATCTCGGTGAAATTCCCGTAGGGCAGCTCATCCAGCACAATTTCCGCGCCGTCCAGTTCGTAAGTCGTCCGATACTTCTCGTATACCAGCGCCACCCGATACCCCAGCCGCCGCAAAATCACATCCATCGCCTCAAAATCGCTGACCACCACTTCCGCTTCGAAGCGCTTGACGATGCCGTCTTCCATGCTGGCGTCGGCCTTGTACGTGAGCTTGGCGCGCTCGTCCTGCCGCAGCCGCAGCACGACGCCACCCGCCGTCAAACTGCCCTCCGCATTCTCATAACGCAGATTGCGCTCGAAGACCCGCGCCGTCCTCAAGGTCGCGCCGGCCGCATCCAGCGCCGCGCGCACGCGATCCAGGTCCGTCGTATGTAGCTTGACCTCAACTTCTTGCATTGATTCGCCGCTCATCGACCGTCGTCTCTCATCGTCTCAGGGGCACCTCGCGGATGGCGCTGGGCAGATACTCATCAATCGCATTGACAATGGACGAGTAGGGCAGCTCCGGCTTCGCTGGCGAAACGATGATGCCATGGCTGAAGCTGCCGGCGGCGCGCTGGATCAGCCACAAGCTGCGATCGGCGTAACTCAGCCCGGCTTGATCCTCCAGCTTGTCAAACTTCGCTTGCCGCAGCGCCGTTGCCAGCTGTTCAAATCGCGCTCGTGAAAGCGACGACAGCAGTGGCTGATGCCGATTGACGCCCTCGAAAACCAGCTGCATTTGAATCTCGCCCAATTGATACTCGATGACCCGCGCCACCGAATGACGAATGCGCCGCTCCACATAATAGGCCGAAACCTGCAGGGCGCTCATCACGCCGGCGCCCCGCGTCACCGCGGACAGATCAGCCAGACCCATATCACCCGCCAGCTGATACAGGATTGCCCCGTCAAACGCCATGCTCTCCTCGCGCCGGAAATCGATTTACGCTTCCAGATTCTCGCTCCATTGCCGGCCCTTTGGGACGCTCCCCACAAATGAGGCTGGCGACCGGGCAAGTGTGCTCCGATTGGACATAAGATTGATACGACAAAAGTCGCAAGCGCCTCCTTTGGCGAAAATCGTAGGGGCGACTCTGTGAGTCGCCCGCCGACGCGCAACAGAATGTAAGGGCGAACCTTGGCTCGCCCGTAATCACGCCAAGAATTGCTCGTTTTGTCACGAGAGTTCAACCATCAGAAGCCGTCCTGTCCGTAGACAAACGAGGAGGAATCTGGGGACGGTATAACGGCTTTAGCTAATGCGATTCTGCTACAACTCCAGCACTATCTTGCCGAAGACCGCGTATCGCTCCAGCATGTCGAGCGCCTTGCGAATGTCATGCAGCGGCAGCCGCGCGCCCACTACCGTTCGCACCCTACCCTCGAACACCTGCTGCATGACCGACACATAATCGCGGTGCGGTCCCATCGTGCTGCCGATGATCGCGATCTGCCGCGCGAATACCTGCGCGATATTCAGCTCATACTGATAGCCGCTCGAGCCGCCGACGATCAAGATGCGCCCGCCCGTGCGACAAGCGCGAATGCTCTGCCCCATGGTCGCCTGCCCGACATTGTCGACCACCACATCGACTCCCCGCCGCTCCGTCAGCTTGTAAATGACCCGCGACCATTGTGGTTCTTCCTCGCGATTGATCGTCACATCGGCGCCGATCGCTTCCGCCTGACGACACTTTTCCGCATTGCTGCCCACCACATAGACCTTCGCGCCGGCCAGCTTGGCGATTTGAATGCTAATGCTGTTGACGCCGCCGCCCGCGCCCACGATCAGCACGGATTCACCGGCCTGCAATCCGCCGCGCGTGAACATGGAATGCCAGGCCGTCACGCCCACCAGGCCCGATGCGGCCGCCACGCCAAAATCGAAATCATCCGGCATTCTCAGCAAGTTGCGCTGCGGTACGACCACGTATTCCGCCGCCGTGCCGCTGATGCCGCCGCCCATAATGCTCATTCGACCCTGATTCTCAAGGCCGCTATACAGGGCCGAACTGTCAGGATCCGCGATCGTCGGATCGATGCATACACGATCGCCGGCGGCAAACTGAGTCACACCCCCGCCAACGGCATCGACCACGCCCGCGCCATCCGCGCAGATCACATGCGGGAACTCCAGCTCCAATCCTCGAAAACCCGCGCGCACAAATAGATCCAGCCGATTCAGCGCCACCGCCTTGATATTGACCCGCACTTCGCCGACGCCCGGTTCCGGTACCGCCAAATCTTCCACAAATTCGACAACTTCCGGACCGCCGTGCGCCCGCAATACCGCTGCTCTCATCATCTCAACCCCAATTCGTTACGCGCGATAACCATGCGCTGAATCTCGCTTGTGCCCTCATAAATCCGCGTGATGCGCGCATCGCGATAATATCGCTCGACCGGCATCTCCTTGCTATAGCCCATGCCGCCATGTATCTGCAGCGCCTCATCGGTGACGAAAGCCGCCGTCTCGCTGCAAAACAGCTTGGCCATGCTGGCTTCGGTGGTATAGCGTTTGCCGCTGGCCAGCGCGCGCCCCTTGGCGATGACCGCCTGATAGAGCAGCGCCCGGCTCGCTTCAATCCGCGTCTTCATGTCCGCGATCTTTTGCTGGATCATCTGGAAGCTGCCGATGGGCGCGCCAAACGCCTCGCGCTGGCGGGCATACTCAAGCCCGGCTTCATAGGCGGCTTCGGCGATGCCCAAGGCTTGCGCCGCGATGCCGATCCGCCCGGCATCCAGCACAGTCATCGCGATCTTGAATCCACCCCCCACCTGGCCCAAAACCTGCTCAACCGGACATTCGTAGTTGTCGAAGATGATCTCGCTGGTGGCGCTGGCGCGGATGCCCAGCTTGGGTTCGTTCTTGCCGCGGATGAAACCCGGTCGCCGCGTGTCGATGAGAAACGCTGTAATCTTGCCCTTCTGCTTCCCGCCACTTCTATGGGGCGCGTCTTCCGCCGTCATCGTGAATAGCACAATGCGATCGGCCACCGGCGCGCTGGTCACCCAGCTCTTGCGCCCGTTGATGATGTAGTGTGTGCCCGCATCGTTGAGGACGGCGCGGCTGGCCATATTACCGGCGTCGCTGCCGGACATCGGCTCGGTCAAGCTATAGGCGCCGATCTGCTCGCCGCTGGCCACAGGCGTGATCCACTCTCGCTTCTGCGCCTCCGTGCCAAATTTGAGTATGCCATAACAATACAGCGAATTGTTGACGCTCAAGATTGTGCTGTGGCTGGCATCGGCTTTGGCGATTTCGATCATGGTCAGCACGTGCGCCAGCGTATCCATGCCCGCGCCGCCGTATGCCTCCGGCATCTCGATGCCCATCAAGCCCATCTCGCCCATCTTGCGCACCGTCTCCAGCGGAAACGCGCCCGATTCGTCATATTCCGCGGCGATCGGGACGATCTCGCGCTGCGCGAAGTCGCGCACGGCGCTCACCAGCATCTCGTGCTCTTCCGTCATTTCCAGCGACAGCGGTCTCGCCTGTTCAGTAAGTACCATCAAAAGTTCCTTGTGCGCTAGGTTTTGGTATTGGCAACGCGCCTGCTATTATAACATTCAAAGCCAAAGCCAGAAGGAATGAGTCTTCAATGACGGATATTGCCTTCAGTCACCTCGCCATCGTCGTCGATGACCTGCAAAGCGCGCTGCAATTCTGGCGCGATAGCCTCGGTCTGTCGCAGGCGGGCGAGATCGAAAGGGTCGCCGCCGAAGAGGTGGATGCCGCCTTCATGACCCTCGGCGACGCCAAAATCGAGCTGATTGAGCCCACCACAGCCGATAGCGGCATCGCCAAATTCTTGGCGAAACGCGGTCCCGGCATACATCATCTCTGCCTCGAAGTGCCCGACTTGGACGCCAAGCTGGAAGACTTAAGCGCGCGCGGTTACCAGCTCATCAACGAGACCCCGCGCGAACGCGGCGGCCGCCGCTACGCCTTTATCCATCCCAAAAGCAGCGGCGGCGTACTGCTGGAATTGTACGAGCGAAATTGACCACCGCCCGCCAATACGCGAAACAATGTAGGGCTTGTCCGCTACTGCGAAACTTACGCAACACTACCTGGAAAACACCGATTTTGCGACGATTCACAGTGTTAATCCCTGCAAAACGCATCAGAATTCTGTGGAATCCGCCAAGATTAGCTCCCCTTCCCTAGCTCGCTGGGGAAGGGGCCGGGGGATGGGGTAAAAGAAATCGCGTCAGGCGTCTAGTACCGGACAAGCCTTGTAGGCGCGACCCACTGGGTCGCCCGCCAGAAAAACAAACAACTAGCGCCAATTCCCGAATACTAATCAAGCCGTACCAGCCTTCTCCGATACTAATGGACTTGCAGCCATATTGAGCCTATCGCCTGCGGACGTCTCTCCGAGACGCCCCTACGGTTGACACATTATCTTCAACAACTGATGCACTCTGTAAGGCTTGTCCGAAATCTAGCAAATTTGCGCCCGACTTTGGACTACCCCCTCAATCCCTACATATCATTGGGGAAAGCTTGTTCCGCATTGAATAATCTTGGGATTTCTGATGATTTACAGTGTTCATGATTGGTCAACGTTAGCGAGTTGCAGTAGCGCAAGCTCCCCCTCTCCGATGCTTCGGAGAGGGGGCCGGGGGGTGAGGTAGACTCGCCCGCCAATACGCCAAACAATGTAGGGGCGACCCAGTGGGTCGCCCGCCAGAAAAACAAACAACTAGCGCCAATTCCCGGATACCGACCAAGCCGTACCAGCCTTGTCCGATACTGATGGACTTGCGGCCATATTGAGCCTATCGCCTGCGGACGTCTCGCCGAGACGCCCCTACGGCTGACACATTATCTTCAACAACTGATGCACTTTGTAAGGCTTGTCCGAAATTTAGCAAATTTGCGCCCGACTTTGGACTACCCCCTCAATCCCTCCATATCAATGGGGGAAGCTTGTTCCGCATGGAATAATCTTGGGATATCTGATGATTTACAGTGTTCATGATTGGTCAACATTAGCGAGTAGCAGTAGCGCAAGCTCCCCCTCTCCGATGCTTCGGAGAGGGGCCGGGGGGTGAGGTAAACTCGCTCGCTTTCGCCATAACCAGCAGTGATCCGCGTGGGATTGGCAAGAATCGGCGATATAATATACAACGCTAACCAATAGAACTTTCTCTGGGCTGTCTCTGCTCTTGCTGGTCAAGCTCCTGCGCCGTCCGCGACCAGACAGCCGCGCGCATGCAATACACCCCTCCCGCGATCAAGGAGACAAACGCATGTGGCGAATGCTCATCCCGTTGATATTCATACTGTTTGCCGCTTCAGCGTCAGCGCAAGATGACCAGTGTAATGCCGCAGTAAACGCGGTTCGTTCCAAAATCCTCACGCATTGCGCCGAGCAAGTCACCGGAACGCTTTGCTTCGGCAATCCCACCGTCGCCGTCATGAACAAGCCGGGCGCGCAAACCATCGCCGGCAACCGCTTCAGCCGCCCCGGCGATGTCGCCGATCTTGGTTCGGCTAAATTGTTCAGCACCAGCAGCGAGGCGCGGACCTGGGGCGCGGCCCGCGCCGTTTTCCATGCTTTCCCCGCCGATAGCCTGGCCGCGGAAATATCGAATCTCCTGCTCATCGGCGATGTGGCGATATTTGTGCCGCCCATCGTCCAAGCGCCGGCGGGATTGGTCGAGGTCGAAGTGACGGCGTCCCAGGGCGCCAACCTGCGTACCGAACCATCCACTGATTCTCGTGTCATCAGGCCGGCTGCCCAGCGCGCGCGGCTATGGGCGCTCCGCCGCACTGAGGATGGCGACTGGATTCAGGCTTATTTCAATCCGGTACAGCTCGCCTGGGTCAGCCAGTCGCTCGTCGCCGGCGCCGTCGATCAGCTGGATACAGCGTCGCCAGCCAATGCCGGCGCGCCGCTTTGGCTCACCTTGCAGGCCTTCGATTTTGGCTCGGGCCTGGACGACGCGCCCTGCGAATCGGCGCCCGACAGCGGCATCATCCTGCAAACGCCCAAGTACGCCGCGCCTCGCCACTTTGTGATTAATGGCGTGCGGCTGCGGCTCAGCGGCACGGTCTACATGCAGGCGATAGCTCGCGTCGGCATGTGGATTTACGTCTTGGATGGCGAAGCGCAGATCACCATCGCTGATGTCACGACTGCCATCGCGGGAGGCGCTTACATTCGTATCCCCCTGGTCATTGACGCCGACGGCAAGATCGCCCCCGCCGACGCATCGGCGCCCCCTGCGGCTTACGATTACCATCGCATGTTGAAGCTGCCGCTTGATGCGTTGCTCTATCCCACCCGCGTCGGTCTCGATCCGTACACCGTCATCACCAGACGACCGAGCAGTGGCGACAGCCCGCTCATCGATTTGACGCCGGATGCGCCCTGCAAAATCTCAACCGGAACCTTCGGCGCCAGAATCCGCTCCCGCCCCGATCCCGACGCGCCGGTTATCGCCCTCATGGGTTATCACGAAAGCGCAGTTCCCCTGGCGCGCGCCATCGGCGCCGATAACTTGCCTTGGTGGAAACTGGGCGAGAGCATCTGGATTCGCATTGACGCCACCGGCTACGCCGGCAATTGCAGCGCCATCCCGCTTATCCGCTACCAGAACTGAATCATCATTGCTTCTAGGCTATTGCGCGCAGAATCAACTTGATCTATACTATACCTATAGGGGTATGGGTATTTTGAGGATCGCTGATGAACCAGTCGACACGCGTCGCGCCGGCCGCGCGCGCCAGCTTCAACCGCGACACCATCAATCGCGTCAAACGCATCCAGGGCCAGTTGGCCGCCCTGCAAACGCTGATCGAAGCAGACCAGGGCAGTTGCGAAGAACGCGTCTTGCGCGCCCGCACCATCGAAAAAGGCGTCACCAGCCTGATCAATCACCTGTTCAACTGCTACATCGAAAACACCATGCAGCACGATATGCAGCGCGATCCGGAACTGGCTGTGCAAGACGTGCAAAAGATTCTCAAGCTGATCAACAGCTGACGACAGGAGCCGATCATGTCTCTGCGCGATATCACGCTGCCGGTCACCGGCATGACCTGCGCCATGTGCGTCAAAAACGTAGAACGCAGCCTGAGCAAGACCGACGGCGTCGATCATGTGCAGGTCAATCTGGCCACGGAAAACGCCAGCGTCCAATATGATGACAGCCTGCTCAAACTGCGCGACCTGGTCAACCGGCTTGACGATTCGGGTTACGGGGTCGCCGCCGCTGCCATCGACCTGCCCATCACCGGCATGACCTGCGCCATGTGCCAGAAAAACGTCGAGCGCGCGCTGGGCAAGTCTGATGGCGTGCTTGATGTCAGTGTCAATCTCTCCAGCGAGCGCGCCACCGTGCGCTATCTGCCGGGTATCCTGCGCCGCGCCGACCTGGTCGCGGCCGTCGAACGCGCCGGTTACGGCGTGATCGAATTGAGCGACGCCGCGACAGCCGCCGATGCCGAAGCCGAAGCCCGCCAAGCCGAAATCGACCGGCAAATGCGCCTCGTGAAAATCGGCGCTATCTTCACGATTCCGCTGACCATCCTCAGCATGTCCCGGCATTTCATGCACCAGATTCCGTTTATAGCCGAGGCGCTTCCCTGGCTGATGCATGATGTGTGGCTATTCATCTTCGGCGCCATGGCGACGCCAGTGGTCGTCTTGCTCGGCCGCCAATACATCAGCGGCGCGCTTAAATCTTTGCGCAACGGCAGCGCCAATATGGATGTGCTGGTAGCCATGGGTTCGCTGGCAGCTTATATCTACGGTTTGATCGTCCTTCTGGGCCTGATCGCGGGCTTCAGCGACCAGGTCGGCACATCCGACTACTTCGAATCGGCCGCGGTCATCCTGACGCTGATTACCCTGGGCAAGCTGCTGGAAGCGCGCGCCAAAGGCCGCACCAGCGCCGCCATCAAACAGCTCATCGGCCTGCGCCCCAAGACCGCGACGATGCTCGAAGACGGCGTCGAAACCCCAATTCCCATCGAGGATGTTATCCCCGGCCACGTCCTGATCGTCAAACCGGGCGAGCGCATCCCGGTCGATGCCATCGTCGCCGACGGCCGATCAACCGTCGACGAATCCATGCTCAGCGGCGAGAGCATGCCCGTGACCAAGCGCGCCGGCGACGAAGTCATCGCCGGAACCATCAATCAGCGCGGCCGCCTGGTCATTGAAGCGCAGCGCGTCGGCGCCGATACCGTGCTCGGGCAGATCATCCGCCTGGTCGAAGCCGCCCAAGCCAGCAAAGCGCCCATTCAAGCCGTCGCCGATCGCGTCGCCGCCTACTTCGTGCCGGCTGTCATCGCGCTGGCGCTGCTTACCTTCGCCGCCTGGCTGCTGCTGGGCGCCGCCGACTTTCCAACCGCTATACTAACCATGATCGCCGTGCTGGTCATCGCATGCCCCTGCGCGCTGGGACTGGCGACGCCTACCGCCATCATGGTCGGGACCGGCCGCGGCGCCGAAATGGGCATCCTCTTCAGCAACAGCGAATCGCTCGAAAAAACCAAAGCCCTGAGCGCCGTCCTGCTGGACAAAACCGGCACCATCACCTGCGGTCAGCCCGCCGTCACCGACATCATCGCCGCGCCCACGTCCGACGAACGCGATGTCCTGCGCTGGGCCGCCGCCGCCGAAGCCGCCAGCGAGCACCCCCTGGCCCTCGCGATCCTGGACAAAGCCAAAGCCGAGAGCATCGGGCCGCTGGCCATCGCCGACTTTGAAGCCATACCCGGCCGCGGCATTCAGGCGACCATCGCGGATAGCGCCGTCCTCGTCGGCAGCCCGGCGTTCCTGAGCGAACGCGGCATCGACACCCAGCCGCTCGCCGCCGCCGTCGACCGCCTGCAGCAGCAATCCCGCACCGTCGTCCTGGTCGCCGTCGATGAGCAGCTGCGCGGCGCGCTGGCCATCGGCGACGCCCTCAAATCCACCTCCGCCGCCGCCATCGCCGCCCTGCAATCTCGCGGCCTCAAAGTGGCCATGATCACCGGCGACAACCAGGGAACCGCCCATGCCATCGCGCGCGAGGTCGGCATCGACCGCGTCTTCGCCGATGTCCTGCCCGCCGATAAAGCCCAGGTCGCGCGCGACCTGCAAGCCGCCGGCGAAACCGTCGCCATGATCGGCGATGGCATCAACGACGCCCCCGCGCTGGCCAGCGCTGATGTCGGCTTCGCCATCGGCACCGGCACGGATATCGCCATCGAAGCGAGCGACGTCACCCTCATCAGCGGCGACCTGACCGCCGTCGTCACCGCCATCGACCTCAGCCAGCGCACCATGCGCACCATCTACCAGAACCTCTTCTGGGCGTTCATCTACAACATCGTGCTCATCCCCGTGGCCATGCTGGGCCTGCTGCTGCCAATTTTCGCCGCCGCCGCCATGGCCTTCTCAAGCGTCTTCGTCGTCACCAACTCCCTGCGCCTGCGCAAAGCCCGCCTATAGCTCTGAACACACAGTTTCCATCCGCCCACATCTATCAACACCGCATCCTCAACGCAAAATGTAAGGGCGACCCGTCGGGTCGCCCGCCATCCGCCCCCGTCACCAACACCGCTTCCTCGCCAGAGAATGTAGGGGCGACCCATTGGGTCGCCCGCCGTCCGCCGTTTCCCCGCCGCCCACATCATCGAGTCACCCCTCTCCGAAGCCTCGGTGATCTTGACCCGTTATAGTGGACTCTAAGATTGTCTACTCTCCTGCGCTTCAAATTGCATTGGACTCATGTAGCCGAGTGCTGAGTGCAACCGTCGGCGGTTGTACCACCCTTCGATGTAGTATGCGAGCGCACCCCG
>JAJEBY010000005.1 GCA_022822305.1 Anaerolineae bacterium | reverse complement strand
TGGAAAACAGCAATTTAACGACAATACGCAGTGTTAATCCTTGCGAAACGCATCAGAATTCTGTGGAATCCGCCAAGAGTTAGCTCCCCCTCCCTGACTTGTCGGGGAGGGGGCCGGGGGGTGGGGTAAAACCAGGCGCTGCCGAGGTGAATTACCGGACAAGCCTTGTAGGCGCGAGCCGGCGGCTCGCCCGACTTTGCCATATCCAACCCATCTGTTTTTCGCATGACATACTTGGTTCTACTGAGACCGCAGAGGGCACAACGGCATATTCTCATTTCGGCAAAAATAAAGACAATGTAGGGGCGTTTCGCTGAAACGCCCTCGTATGTATTCCAATCTCTTGCGGCCAAGTTCCAAACCCGCCCGCCAAAGCACAATTGACTGTAGGGCCGAGCCTTGGCTCGCCCGCCCTCGCTCCGATTCCTAAAATGCCAACCATAGACATGACGAACATATACTGCGCGCTGAGCAGATTGTGCCTTTTACATCATATTGCCAGTCAAGCCCTACCGTAATTCACGGCCATCGAATTCACCCTCGCCGGACGGCTGCGGCAGCGTGAAGCTGAAGGTCGTGCCATCCGCCTCCGCGCTGGTCGCCCAGATGCGCCCGCCATGCGCCTCAATGAATCCGCGCGCGATCGCCAAGCCCAGGCCGGTCCCGCGAGCGCCGTCATCATCGCGCGTCCGCGATCCTTCGCCGCGATAAAAGCTCTCGAACAATCGCGGCAATACATCCTGCGAGATATAAGATCCGCTGTTGTGAATATCAATGCGAATGTCGTTGCCGCTCTTTTCATAACTCTCCTTGCCCACTGAAGCGGCGAGTTCGTTATCTTGGGTCAACGCGGCCGTCCTTTTCGCTGCCGCCGAGCGGCTGTGGTAGGCGCGCAATGTCACCGTTTCGCCGGCGCGCGTATACTTGATGGCGTTGTCCACCAGGTTGGTCAGCACGCGCTGAATCTTATCCGGCGCCATCAAGATCATGTCGATTTCAGGCGCGACCTCGCCGTTCAGCCTGATCTCATGTTCGCCCGCTTTCGCCATCATGCTGCCCAGCGTATCGGATATCAGGTCTTTGATCGACGCCTGCTGCATATCGATGGTCAAATGACCGACATCCAGCTGCGCCAACGCGAACAGATCGTCGATCAAGTGACCGAGATGCTGGATCTCGGCGCGGCTGTTATCCAGGTAGCGGTGTACCGTCGCTTGATCTTGAACCACGCCATCGAGGATCGCCTCGATCATCACGCGCATGGACGTCAGCGGCGTGCGCAAATCGTGCGAGACCCAGGCGGTCAAGTCGCGGCGCGTCTGCTCCAGCTGACGCTTCTGCTCGTCAACCTCCTGCAGGCTCCTCGCCATGCTGTTGAAGGTGGCGGCTAGCTGCGCGATCTCGTCATTGCCCGATATATTCAAGCGGGTCGTGAAGTCGCCGCCAGCCAAGGCATGCGTGGCATCGGTCAGCTTGCTCAGGCGATCGGTCATGGTTTTTGATGCGAAGAATCCTATCGTCAGCGCCGACAACCCGGCAAAAACCAGCAAAACCGATGTCAAGGCCAGATAATGCTGTTCGCGAAAAGTGAAGCGCGCGATCACCCAGACATTGAGAAAGATCATCAACACCATCAGCGCGATCATGGTCCAGACCGCCCAGCGCAAACTGCGGAACCACTCCAGCACGCCCAGACGATACAAAGCAAAGGCGATCAGCGAGCTCAGCATGCCGGTCATGGTCATGAAGGTCACCAGCTGCCGCACCTCGCCGCCCGGCAGATCAAACATGATCAGCCCGCTGAACAAGGTGCCGGCGATGGGAATCACCAACAGCATGATGAAAATCAACAGCGGATTGCGCGTCAAATTCTGGGCGGCGCGTGTCATGAGGTCTGCTCTCCGGCTAGGCTGGCGGGAACATCAAACTTGTAGCCGACGCCCCAAACGGTGAGGATATAATCGGGCTTGCTGGGATTGGCTTCCAGCTTCTCGCGCAAGCGCCGCACATGCACGGTAACCGTGCTTTCATCGCCATAGAATTCGTAACCCCAGACTTGATCCAGCAGTTGCTGCCGCCGGAACACTTGCCGCGGGTGTCGCAGCAGAAAATACAACAGGTCGAATTCCTTGGCCGTCAAGGTCACCGCTTGTCCAGCTACCGTCACCGAGCGGCTGCGTGGATCCAGGTGGATCGCCCCGAATTCCACCGGCGATTCCATCTCCACATCGCCCGCGCTGCTGCGCCGCAAGACCGCCTTCACCCGCGCCACCAGCTCGCGCGGACTGAAAGGTTTGGTCACATAATCATCGGCCCCCAATTCCAGCCCGGCCACCCGATCGACCTCGTTGGTTCTTGCGGTCAGCAGGATGATGGGAATCTCGCCTTCAATGCGCAGCGGATTGAATTCCGAAGGATGCCGCAAGCGCCGCGTGATCGAAAAGCCGTCCACGCCCGGCAGCATAATGTCCAGCACCACCAGGTCCGGCGGCTGGCTCTCCAACATCGATAGCGCCTGCGGACCGGTCTCGGCTTCCGTGACCGCGAATCCCTCAAGCTCCAGATAGCGGCGCACCACTTCGCGGATCGTCCGTTCGTCATCGACCACCAAGATTTTGCGTTGTTTGGTCATTAGGCTTGTCAAACCTTCATCTGAAAATGTCGCACTATGATATCGTAAAACGGAAATCTGAAAAAAACCTGAACAATCCGCCGCAAGCGCGCGCGCAACCCGTCAGCCGCCCGCCGGCGCCCAAAACGAGGCAATACCTCAAGGCATGCGTTATCATCACCCAAATCACATCTTCCCTCACGAAAGGCCGACTCATGAGCATCGCCATCCACAGCGCCATCGATTATCTGCAAGAAACGCGCGACAAAATGATGCAAGACTACAAAGAACTGCTGCGCTTCCCATCCATCGGCGCCGATCCCGCTCACGCCGCCGATGTTCAAGCCTGCGCTGATTGGATCGCCGAGCAGCTGCGGCAAATCGGCTTCGATAACTGCCAAGCCATCGCCACCGCCGGGCATCCCGTCGTCTATGCTGATTGGCTGCGCGCTGGCGCCGATAAACCCACCATCCTGGTCTATGCCCATTATGACGTGCAGCCGGTCGATCCGCTGCCGCTCTGGCAGTCGGCGCCCTTCGAAGCCGTGATCCGCGACGACCGCTTAATCGCGCGCGGCGCCACCGACAACAAAGCCGGCGTCTGGGGCAACCTCAAAGTCTTTGAAGCCATGCTCAAGACTAATGGCGAATTGCCGGTCAATATCAAAATCATGTTCGAGGGCGAGGAAGAATCCGGCTCGCCCAGCATCGACGCCTTCGTCGCCGCCAACAAGGAACGGCTGCAAGCCGATGTCCTGCTCAATTGCGATGGCGAATTCACACCCGATCAACCGCGCATCTATTACGCCGGCCGCGGCATCGTCACCGCCCAGGTCGCCGTGCGCGGACCCAAAGCCGATATCCATTCCGGCTTGTATGGCGGCCTGGTGCAGAACCCGCTCCACATCGCGGGCAAGATCATCGGCTCCTTCCACGATGACGACGGCCGCATCCAGCTGCCGGGCTACTATGACAGCCTGCGCGAGGTCAGCGACGCCGAAAAAGCCCGTATCAGCGCCGGCTTCCGCGCGGATCAGTTGCTGGAAGGCGCCGGCGTCGATGCCTTCTGGGGCGATGCAATCGCGCCCGCCGCCGAACGCGCCACCGTCTATCCCACGCTCGATGTCACCGGGATGTGGGGCGGCTATCAAGGCCCCGGCAACAAGACCATCATCCCGGCGGAAGCCGGCTTCAAAGTCACCATGCGCATCGCGCCCGATCAGGACCCGCGCGTCGTCTCGCAAAGCCTCAAGGCTCACGTCGAAAGCTTCGCCACCGAGACCGTGCAGGTCGAATGCAACATCGGCGAGGAAGCCTGGTACTTCCAGCTCGATACCGAAGGACCCTGGATTGAAGCCGTGCAATCCGCGCTGGAAGCCACCGTCGGCTTGCGCGGCCAACTGGTGCGCACCGGCGGCTCCATTCCCATTCTCGGCGTCTTCAATCGCGAAATCGGGGTGCCGATCACGGCCTTCGCCTACGGCGACGGCGAGAACATCCACTCGCCCAACGAGTACCTCGAGATCAACAGCTTCTACACCGCGCTGGAAGCGGCCGTGCGCCTCTATCACACTCTCGGCCAAGTCGCCCTTTAAGGGCTTCTCCGATAATGCAGAATCACCGGCGAATGCCTTGAATCTACTTGCGAAAATCGATAGAGACGAGCTAGCTCAGCGCGAAAACGACGGACTAAACGCCGAAACCACGCAACATAGCTCCCCCTCTCCATTGCAATGGCTGAGGAGCGGATATGATTTTCTACCCCATCCCCGGCCCTTCTCCAATGCATTGGGGAAGGGTGACTCGATGATGAAATCGAGAATAAGCGCGCAAAACAGTACAAGGATGAGCAAAAAAGACCATCTACTTTCAGCGCGCTCCCCCTCTCCATTGCAATGGGGAGGGGGCTGGGGGGAGGGGTAGACTTACGCCGCCTCAAGGCCACGGGCGCGCATTTTCAACACGTCGCGCCGGACGTTCTAATGAAGTTCTGACGCCGCATCGCGTCACATGAGTCAGCTTCTTCCGTTATAGACTTTGAATGGAAGAAAGGGATACTGTGATGGCAACGCAAGCGCAAGACTCAAAAGGCCGTCCGCGTTACGGAGACCTGGTGTACGGATTGGCGGCGCCAGTTTCGCTTCTCGATATCTTCGCCTACCTTCGCTTCGGCGCATCGACTGACGCAGGCGCTGCCTTCCAATACGGATCCGCCCGCCCCAGCCTTCGGTCTACCCCATCCCCGGCCCGTCCCCATGGCCATAAGGACGGGTGACTCCTAGACGAGAGCGTATCGTCCATTCGAAATCAAAAGGCATCTGTCGCCAAAGCACTGTCTACGGCGGTTGCGCTCCCCCTCTCCATTGCAATGGGGAGGGGGCTGGGGGGAGGGGCAAAAGAAATCGCGTCAGGCGTCTAGTACCGGACAAGCCTTGTACGGGCGACCCGCTGGGTCGCCCGTCCTCTGTGCTCTCTGTGCCTCTTCTTTAACAAACCTCCTCGCACATGCAAGGAGCGAGTTTGTTATTTTGTGTGAGCGCGGCCGTCCTTTTCGCTGCCGCCGAGCGGCTGTGGTGAAAAAATCCCCCTCAAATCAAAATCCCCAACGCCACGAACACCATTCCCAGCAGTACAAAGGTATAGGCCGAGCGCCGCGTCTTGGCGTCCCAAGCCTCGGTGCGCTCGGGATTATCCTTACGCCAGCGCGGCTCCAGCGAATACAGCCGCCAGACGATGTCGCGCCGAAGCAGACAAAGCGCGGCCAGCAGCCAAAACGCCAGCCCGCCCAAAATCAGTAACCAGTCGCCCATTCGCGCTTCGCTTTCAGATGTGGTCGCGGGCGTTTCGGCGAAATGCCCCTACATCTCTTAGTTTAAGTTCGGCTGCAAGATGATCTTGGCGTCCTCGCGGCTTTCCAGGCGTTTGAACGCCGCCAGCGCGTCATCCAGCGGCAGACGGTCGCTGACCATCTGGCGCATGTCTATGCGGCCGGCCGCCATCATGCGAATCACCTGCTGGAAGGGTCCCCCGGCATGCCCCAGCGCGCCCGCCATCTGCACGCCCATGCGCTTGTAGGCCACGATGGGCAAGGTCGGCGGAGTCTCGCCCATGCCGATATCGATGATCGACGCGTTGACCGCCAGGCAGCGATCGAGCGGCTCGATGGTCTTGTCCGCCACGCCGGCGCATTCCACCACATAATCGACGCCGCGCCCAAACGTATGCGCCATGATCGCGTCATTGAGGTCGATGCCAGACGGATCCAGCGCCGCCGACGCGCCCATCTTCTCGGCAAATTCCCGCCGGCTGGCCGACGGATCGAAGACGATCACCTGCGCCGCGCCCGCCGCGATGATCAAGGCTTGCGCCGCCAGCCCGATCGGCCCCGCGCCGAAGATCACGACATTGTTGCCCGGCTTCCAATTGCTGAGACGATTGAACAATCCCTGATAAGAGACGCCGGTCGGCTCCACCATGGCGCCCATCACCAGCGCCTCTTCCTCGCCATAGCGCTCGGCGATCTCGTCCAGCTTCCAACAATAGCGCGCGCGCGCCGCCAGATACTCGGCCATGGCCCCGTTGATGGTGATGCCGATTTCTTCGATATCCAGGCAGTGATTGACGAAGCCGCGGCGGCAGGCGCTGCACTCGCCGCACCACTGTATCTCCTCGACCGCCACCAAATCGCCCACGCTTAGGTCCTTGACATCGGCGCCGACCTCGATGACGCGACCGGCGAATTCGTGCCCGAGGATATTGGGCGCGCATACCAGCCCGGGATACATCATATAGTCATCTTTGCCGGTTTCGTACATATGCATATCGGTGCCGCAGATGCCCACCGCCGCAATCGCCAGCATGACCTGATCGGGCTTCAGACTTGGATCCGGCGCCTCGCCCAACTCAATCGACGGGCGCTTCCACACCATGTTGCCGTTGCGCGGCCGCCGCAGTTCGCGCTCGCGCGCGGTCATATCATATCCGGCTTTCGGCGCCCATTCGGCGCTCAATGTGAGTGCTTTCATCTGACGATTATCCTCCGGCGTCCCAGCAGTGCCCAATTGCGTCGATCATGCCCTTCTCAGTAAAATCAAGTAAATCATGCAAATACTGACCTGTAGGGGCGTTTCGGCGAAACGCCCACAAAACGTGGCTGGGAAAGAGGGCGTCTCAGCGAGACGCCCCTACAACGTCCCTTTATTTTTGCATTATTTCATTGGAACTACTTCTGTGACCTCTGTCATTAAACCAACCCGTGAAACGCGTCCCACTGCGCTTTCAACTCGCGCATGCCGTCACTGACATTGAGCGTCTTCCTGCCCAATGCCGCGCAGGTCTTCTCGTTGCTGGTGACAATGCGGAAGGGAATGCGAATGTGACGATAGCGATCGAGCACGACAGGATCCGTCGGCACCGGCACGATCAGCGTGCGATCGACCCCAAAGACATCGGCGAAGTGAAACGCCAGCTGCAGCCGACTGATCGCCTCGCTGCCCCAACAATGAAAGATGCCGTTCTCATCGTGCTCGGCCAGCCGCAGCAGCATCTCGGCGCCATCGGACGCCAGCGTCGGATGCGCCACCTCGTTGACTTTGGGACCGGTCCAGATCTCGGCGATCAATCCGCGCGAGAGTTGATCAACCACATAATTGCCCAAATCGAAGCCCACATCGTTCTGCTTGCGCAGCAGCGAGGGATTGCTGTAATTCAAGCCATAAATGCCGGCCAACCGCCCGATGCCGTAGCTCAAGCCGGCCACGCCCATGATATCGCGTTCACAGACCGTCTTCATGAAGCCGTAGAAGTTGACCGGGAAAGGCGGCGAGTCTTCATCGACCAGCGGCTGCTGCCCATCAAATACCCAATCCGAGGACACAAACACGTAACGCGCCCCGACTTCGGCGCAAGTCTGCGCGAACGCCAGATTCCCCTGCACCGTCATCTGCCAGGCGGCCGCGCGATTTTCCTGCATATACGCATGATTGAGGTTGGCGGCGCAATGAATGACCGCATCGGGTTGATACTTGAGAATCGACTCGCGCACGGCTGATGTATCCGCCATGTCCAGCGGATCCAGCTCATAATCGACATCCCATTCGGGCGGCGGTCCGTATTGCGCGGCGATGATTTCGATATCGTTTCGCCGGCGCGCGAGACGAATAATATTGCTGCCGACCAGTCCGGTGCCGCCGGTCACGTATAAGCGCATCTGAGGTTTCCTCTTTCGATTGGCCAGAATCGGCAGTCCATGGGCGGTCTATGGCACAGTTCTGGCACTTTAGCGCGCGCCAATGGCACAATAGTTCCGCCGCATTTTTCAGCGGGAGCCGCGATTAAAGTTGCTGCAGCAGCTTCAGAGCAATTGAACAATATCTCTGTGCGCTTTGTGGTCTCTTTTTTAACAAACCTCCTAGCTCATGCAAGGAGCGAGTTTGATATTTGTATGAGCGCGGCAGACCTTTTCGCTGCCGCCGAGCGGCTGTGGTTAGTTCCCCAATGCCGAGCTCGCTTGGCGTCCCATATCCACGATTATAGCCACTTCCTATTCCAGCGCGCATTGCGCCACTGGCGCCGAGCCTTTATGATATATGATGCGCTTTCAAACTGGCAACATTCAGTCTTGCGCCTCGCGTCGCCATGCCGATACACGATCGCGACAGCATCGAACGGAGCAATAGATGATAGAGGGAATCGTCCCGATTCTTTTCACGCCTTTCGATGAGGCTGGCGATATTGACGCGCCCGCCTTGCGCCGCATCACGCGCTTTGAAGTGGACGGCGGCATTCACGGCATCGGCATCAATGGTTTCGCCAGCGAAGCCTACAAACTCAGCGACGCGGAACGCCTGCGCAACGCCGATATCGTCGCCGGCGAAGTGGCCGGGCAGCTGCCGCTGATCATCGGCATCGCTCCCGTCAGCACCGAAGTCGCCATCCGGCAAGCGCGCGAATACGCCAGATATCAACCCGCAGCACTGATGGCGCTGCCGCCGCCCACGATGGATAACGGCGCTCGGGCGCTGATCGAGTTCTATGTCGAATTGGGCAGCGCCAGCGATGTGCCGATCATGGTGCAGCAAGCGCCGCATATTCCGCAATACCGCCACACTGCCCTGCCCGCGGAAGCCCTGGCCGAGATCGCTGATCGCGCGCCGACGGTGCAATATTTCAAAATCGAAGGACCCGGATCGGCCGACAGGATGCGCGCGCTGGCGCCCCTGCTGGGGTCGGATTGCAAGATGTTCGGCGGTGGCGGCGGCATCACCGTGCTTAGCGAATTGCGCAGCGGCGCAGCCGGCCTCATCCCCGGTGTCGGCTTCAACGAGGTTTTCCTGGCGGCTTGGGAGAAGTGGATAAATGGCGATGCCGATGGCGCAGCCGCGATCATCCAAGGCGGCGATGCCTTGGTGAAAGCCGTTTCCGGCGCCGGCCACGAAACCTCGCTGCACCTGCGCAAACAATTGATGAAACGCGCCGGATATATGAACAATGCCTATGTGCGCCGCCCCACCATCGCCTTTGACGAGAGCGGCTTAATCGACTTTTTCGGGGTGGTCGATGCGCTCAACTTGCGCGTATCAAGGCGAAGGCAACACGATGTTGTCGGTTGAAATGGCAATTTTGGAGCCTGAAAATCAACCACAGAGATCACAGAGGCCACAGAGAAAAGCGAGAGGCGGGCGAGCCGGTGGCTCGCCCCTACACAGTTGTCTATTTTGTGGTGAAGATCTATTGGTAACGAAGGCCGCGTGAGCGAAACAAGGAGCGAACGAGATATGCGACTTACTGGACATAACTATATCGCCGGCGAGACCTCCGCCGAAGGCAGCGAAGTATTTTACAGCATAGATCCGCGCACGAAAAAAGCGGATGACTTGCCCTTCCATAATGCCACCAAAGCGGAAGTTGACCGCGCGGTTGCCGCCGCCGTTTCCGCCTTCGACGCGATGCGCAACTATTCGTCCGCGAGAATCGCCGATTTCCTCGATGAAGTCGCCGCGCAAATCGAAGCGCTGGGCGACGACTTGCTGGAGACAGCCGATCGCGAGACCGGGCTGGGCCTGCCGCGTCTGAATATCGAACGTCCGCGCACGACCGGGCAGATACGGTCTTTCGCGGCGCTGCTGCGCGAGGGCGATTACCTGCGCGCGATCATCAACACCGCGGGGCCCGGCCAGCCGACGATCCGTCAGATGCAATTTCCCATCGGCCCGGTGGCCATTTTCGGCGCCAGCAATTTCCCCTTCGCATTTGCCGTGCCCGGCGGAGACACCGCTTCCGCGCTGGCCGCGGGCTGCCCGGTCGTCGTCAAAGCCCATCCGGGTCATCCGGCGACGTCGGAACTCTTCGCCCAGGCTATGTCGGCCGCCGCGCGCGCGCAAGGTTTCCCGGCCGGCGCTTTCTCGATGGTGCAAGGCAACAGCATCGAGAGCGGGCAATGGCTGGTGGCCAACGATGGCATTGAAGCGGTCGGCTTCACCGGTTCGCTGCGCGGGGGACGCGCCATCTTTGACGCCGCGGCTGCGCGTCCGCGGCCGATTCCCGTCT
This sequence comes from Anaerolineae bacterium, assembly GCA_022822305.1. GTDB lineage: Bacteria > Chloroflexota > Anaerolineae > Aggregatilineales > Phototrophicaceae > UBA6055. Next base: position 20,624 of record JAJEBY010000005.1, on the reverse strand, counting down.
TCGCCGAGATGGGCAGCGTCAATCCCGTGGTCATCACGCAGTCGGCGTTGGCCGCCCGCGCCGATAGCATCGCCTCAGATTTAGTCGGCTCCATCACCATGGGCACGGGTCAGTTTTGTACCAATCCGGGACTGATCCTGCTGGAAGACAGCGGATTATCCCAAGACTTCATCGCCTCCGTCACCGAGAAAATGACGGCGGCCCCGGCCGGCGTTCTGCTCAATGAAGCCATCGTCAGCGGCTTGGAGAACGCCGTCAATCAGACCAAAGCCAATCCCCATATCCAAATCTTGACCGGCGGCGATGCGATGGCCGACAGCGACTACTTCTGCTTCCGCAATACGGTGATGCAAACCAGCGCCGCCGCCATCCGCGCTGATGACCGGCTGCAGGTGGAGCACTTCGGTCCGGTCACGCTCTTCGTCACCTGCGAGGATATGGACGACTTGCGCGCGACTGTCGACGCCCTCGAGGGCAACTTGACCAGCACCGTGCACGCCGAGGAGGGCGAGCTGGAGAACATCAACGAGCTGCTGCATCAATTGCGCGAGAAAGCCGGGCGCGTGATCTGGAACGGCTTCCCGACCGGGGTGGCGGTGGTGCCGGCCATGCACCACGGCGGTCCCTATCCGGCTACGACCGCGCCCGGGACGACATCGGTCGGGACGAACGCGATTTATCGCTTCATGCGCCCGATCGCCTTCCAAAATGTGCCGGACGCGCTGCTGCCCGATGCGCTGCAAGACGCCAATCCGCTGGGCATCACGCGTCTGGTGGATGGGGTGAATACGGCCGGGGCGATTTAGGGAGTTACAACATAACAGCCTCATCAAATGATGAGGCTGCTTTCCCACTTGATGCGGCTTACGATAGTTATTTCAAGACTGCCACCAACACGGCAACGGTGCTGATGAGAAAAGGCAGCGCGTACTTGAGCGCGTCGACCGCGCCACGGAAGCGGCTCTCCTTCTCGCGCAACTCACGGATTTCGTCGCTCTGTTTTTCTAGCGTCTCGCTGAATTTACCAAAGGTCGCGCGAAACTCTTCCGTCTGCGCGCGGATCGCAGTCTGGACGTACTCCATGATCTCGGCCTTGAATTCCGCGAGGTCGGCTTTCGTGGCCAGCGACTTCATCTCGCCTTCGATGGTGGCGATGCGTCTTTCGTGATCTTGCCTGAATTCCGCCATGATCTTGACCCTGCGCTCGCTTTTGGCGATGCTGCAACTATGACTGTATGGTAGCAGGTTGGCCGCTCGTTTGCCAGTCCACGCGAGCCGGACAATTTTAACAGCCCCATCTTTCGATGAGGCTGTTCCGACCAATTTACGTTTTCGAAGTCTTAGCCGCCGGAATCCTCGTCCTCGTCTTCGCCGTCGTCGTCCATCATCATATCGTCATCGTCGAGCAGATCGCCCGACACCAGATCGACGCCGGTTTCGAGCTCGCCCGCGATCAACATGGCATTAACCGCGTTGACGCTGTCCCAGACCTCTTCCGGAATATCAGATTCATTCGGCGGCGCCAGGCCGACGCCGTTCATCGCCGCATCCATCATGTGGATGCCGCCGCCGGGGAAGTTCTCCATGTCCATTTCCGCCAGCATCGCGATCATGTCATAGACGCCTTGGTCGACCCGCTTCATAGCGCTGGAGATGATGAACTCGGAGCCGGGCGTCTCGCCCGCGCCAAAGGTCGTGAGCCATTCGTCTTTGTCAACGCCGATGACGTATACGCCCTCCTGCGCCCCAGCCAGGATAGCGCCGGAGCCGGTCGGTCCGCCGCCGCCAAAGAGCACGGAAGCGCCTTCGCCGATGAATTGAAGCGCCGCCGACGCGCCTTGATCGGGCGCGATGAAGCTCGGGATGTATACGCCGAGGATCTTCAGATCCGGATTGACATGCATGGCGCCCTGTTCATAGCCATTGCGGAAGCGTTTGACCGGCGGAATATCGATGCCATAGACGCCGGCGATAGTATCGGATTCCAGCCACTCGGCGACATAGGCCGCAAGCACGCCGGTCATGAAGCCGGACTGATCTTCGCGGAACTGAATGCCCACGTAGTTGCTTGGTCCATCCAGCACAAATTGATCGACGCCCAGGAAGTAGACATCCGGGTTGGCTTCGGCGGCTTCCCAGGTGGCGTCGGCGATCAAGAAGCCGACCGTGATGATGGCCTCGAAGCCTTCGGTGACGCAGGTTTGAATATTGGCTGCGTAGTCGGTTTCCGCTTGCGTCTCGATGAAGTCATATTCCAGATCGTATTCGTCCGCGGCCGCCACTGCGCCTTCGTGCGCAGCCTGATTGAAAGTGCCGTCGTTGACGCGACCCAAGTCCGTCACCAGGCACACGGTTTCAATACCATCTTGCGCGCTCGCCAGCGGGATTGCCGCCACCAGCAACAGCGCCAAACTCAGAAGCAGTATGAACTTTTTCATGCCGACTTTCTCCTTAAATGACTTTCAAGACGAAGTGGACTTGCTGACCTAACTTTACACTTTTGCGGCTCAGTTTTCAACGCGACAATGCGCATGGGGCGCGAAAGTCTACCCCGCCCCCCGGCCCCCTCCCCATTGCAACGGAGAGGGAGAGCTATATTGTTTGGATTCGGTGTCTAGTCCGTCATTTTCGCGCTGAGCGAGCCTGATTCCATCGCTCTTCGTATGTAGATTCAAGCCATTCGCGGGTGTTTCTACATTTTCGGACAAGCCTTGTGGGGTGACCTGTCAGGGTGCCCGCGCTAACAAGAAATCCGGTGTATGGCCGGCCAACCTATTCCTTGACATAGGGCTGACCGACCGCCTTCGGAGGCGAGGCGCGGCCGATGAAGCCCGCCAGCACCACCAGCGTCACCACGTAGGGCACCATCTGCAGGAATTGCACCGGAAAATCGACGCCGACCATCTGCAAGCGCACGCCGAGCGATTCGGAAAAGCCGAAGAGCAGCGCCGCGCCAAAAGCGCCGAGCGGCGTCCATTTGCCGAAGATCATAGCCGCCAGCGCGATGAATCCGGCGCCGCGCGTCATGCCATCGTTGAAGCTGCCGGTGGCTTCCAGAGAGAACCAGGCGCCGGCCAACCCGGCGATCATGCCGCTGACAAATACGTTGATCCAGCGCGTGCGATTGACGTTGATGCCCAACGTATCCGCGGCGTGCGGATGTTCGCCGACGGCGCGCGTGCGCAATCCCCAGCGCGTGTAGAACATCACGACATGGGTGAAAGCCAGCATGACGAACATCATGAAAAATATCGGCTGATTGGTGAAGATGGCATCGCCGAGCACGGGTATGTCACTCAGGATGGGGATGGAGATATTGGCCAGTTTGGCCGCGCCGGCTTCCGTGGAAAGCAGGTATTCGCGGCGCACAAAACTCGTGACGCCCACCGCCAGGATGTTGATGACTGTGCCGCTGACGATCTGATCGGTGCGGAAAGTGATCGAGAGCCAGCCATGCAGCAAGGCGATCAGGCCGCCCGCCAGTACGCCGATAGTTACCGCCAGCAGCTGCGCCGTCTCCAATGGCAAGGCGGTATTGCGCAGAAAAAACAGCGCCGTGAAGCCGAAGCAGGCGGCGAAGAGCATCATGCCTTCGATAGCGATATTGACCACGCCCGCGCGCTCGCACCAGATTCCGGCAAAGGCGCCGATCGCCAACGGCGTCGCCAGGCGCAAGCTCTCGGCGATGATGGTTGTCAGGTTGGTTTCGTCACCGGCCGCCGCCGCGATGATGACTGTAGGGATGAAGAGGATGCCGCACAGCGATATCAAGACGACGCTGAGCCGCCGCCAACGCGTCGCCCGCGCTTCGACAAGATTGAACGCGCCGCTCAAGATGAAGAGCGCCCCGACGATCAGCAGGTAGGCCGCGGTTGGCACAGCGATGTCGCCGACGCCGGAGGCTGCGCCGGTGGTGCGGGAATCCAGCTTCAAGGTCGTGATGGTCTCGCCGTCCATGCCGCCGGCTTCGGCCATGATGAAGACGCCCAACATCATCAGAAACAACGCGATGATGCGTAGACGCGTAATCCGGAAGCCGATGCGGCGCGGCGCTTTTGCTTTGGCGGACATGTCTAGCTACCCCAGCCGGTCGAGAAGACCAGTTCGCCTTCTTCTTCGGCGCTGCGTTTTGGGACGCGCCAAAGAAAGCGGATGATCTGATCGGCCGCGACAAACATGATAATCAACGCTTGCACGATTTTGACGAGGTCGATGGAGATATCGGCGCGGATTTGCATCAAGGCGGCGCCGCTGAGCAAGCCGCCCCAGAGCAAGCCGGCCCAGACCATGCCTTTGGGATCGTTGCGGGCCAGCAAGGCGACCGCGATGGCGTCGAAACCGACGCCGGCGAAAAATCGCGGATGCATGACGTGCTCGACGCCGCTGATCTCGATGGCGCCGGCCAGACCCGCCAGCATGCCACTGAGCGCCATCGCCAGCATGATGTTGCGCGGCACGCTCATGCCGGCATACTTGGCCGCATTTTGGTTCGCGCCCACGGTGCGCAGCTCGAAGCCCAGGGTGGTGCGCTTCAAGAACCAGTCGGTCAGCCAGACGGCGGCGATCATCAGCCAAAAGCCGAAATGCAGCTTGGTCTGGTCGCCGACTGCGATCAAGACCAGGAATAGCTGCAAGACGCTCATGACGATCGCCCAGACGATGCCGCTGCGCCGGGCGGCTTCCGGGTTATCGCGGCGCGCGGGCAGGTAATTGAGCAGGAAGGCGATGACGGCGACGGCCGCCATCAACGCGACCAAGGCCAAGGGCGTCGAGACGGCATCCATAGTCGGCAGCGCGGCGGCCGGCAAGATGACCGGCGTCTTGGGCACGCTGGCGTTGACATCGCCCAGAATGATCGGATCAATGGACTTGATCAGCCAGTCGACGATCAAAATGGCGATGAAATTGAGCATGATGGTGGTGATGACTTCGTGAGCGCCGGTGAATGCTTTTAGCGCCCCGGGCAGGGCGCCCCAGAGGAAGCCGCCGATCAGCCCCAGGATTATCACTCCGGGCAATAGCAGCAGCGCCGGTGTATCCGGTGAGGCGAAAGCGCCCAAAGCCGCGACAGCAATCGCGCCGGCGTACAGCTGGCCCTCCGCGCCGATATTGAAGAGACCCGCTTTGAATCCCAAGCCGACCGCCAAACCAGCGATGATGAAGGGAATGGCGCGCACGATGGTCTTCTCCAGATTGGAGGGAATGAAGAGCGCCGCGTGATCGCCCAGCCGCAGGAAAAGCACCTCCAGATCCTGATTATTTTTCAGGATATCGAATACACGCCCGCCCATATCAGCCGCGTCGAGAACGCGATTGCCGGGCCGACGTATGATCAGATGCTGCTCCAGGGCCGCGTCCAGCTGCTCCGCCAACATGACATTGACCGAATCGCCGGTCAGAAATCCCGAGTCGATCATTGCGCCGACGATGCGGAATTGCGCGCCGAGCGCCGCCGGATCGTCAATGCCCAGCGCATCGAGAATGCCGAGCGATTCGACGGCTTCGCGCACATCATCGTAGTCGGCATCCACAAGCGCGGCGACGGCATCGGCATCAGCGCTATCAATTTCGATCCCCAGCGCGTCCATTTGCAGCAGGGCATCGTGGCTGCGCAACAGAGTCACTTGCCCATAGTCATCAATGAGCCTGAGTCCCGCCCAAACCTGCCCCAAGGCCGGCGCCGATTTCCCTTCCAGCGCGGGATACAGCGCCGACGCCGCTTCCAGCGTTGCCCCATCCAATGCGGAGGCGCCAGCCGCCAGCGCCGCCAGCTCCCGTACATCAGCGCGCGGCAACTCCGCCAACTCATCCAGCAGCGGCTTGAGCGCGCGCAGCTCATCGACGCCTATTGCGCGGATGGTCGGGAGGCGCTCGGCGATGGCGACAGCCGTATCTTCATCGAGATCGAATCGCGCGAAGAACTGCGTGTAGTCTCGCGTCTCGCGCATGCCGACTTCGACAACGCGCTCGAAGGGCCGCGCCTGCCGCGACAAGCTGCGACGGGTGGTGATGTCGTACTCGGCGGCAAATGTTCGCAGCTCGTCAAAGTCGTCGGCGGCGGCCACCGGATTGATGGTCAAGCCCGTGATCGATTCCACCAGCGCCACGTAGGCCGTCGACGACACCTGCAGCCCCTGGGCGATATCCGGCCGCAGAGCGCTGTCGCTGACGGTGATCGTGATTAACGGGATGCCCGCCAGAAAGGCCGTGACTACCGCCAAAATCGGCACCAGACTGGGCGAGATGCCCAACCAGAATCCGATGAGGCCGCGTCTTCGGCGAGTTGAATCCGCAGTGGCGCTCATGCCGTCCCCTCGGCTTGCGGCTGTTCACGAATGCCGGCCATGAGCAAGCCGACCGTGTCTTTATCCGCAAGTTCAATGGGCAGAATATCCATGATTTGTCCTTCGAACATGACGGCGACGCGATCGGCCAAACTCAATACTTCGTCCAACTCCGAAGACACCAGCAGAACGCCGTCGCCTTCGTCACGCATGCGTATGATCTGCTTATGGATAAACTCGATTGAACCCACATCCAGCCCGCGGGTCGGCTGGGAGGCGATGAGCAAATCGGTATCGCGCGAGAACTCCCGCGCCACGATCACCTTCTGCTGGTTGCCGCCGGATAGCTCGCCGGCCAGATTGTTGATGGTGGGCGGACGCACATCGTATTGCCGCACCAGTTCACGGGCGTTTTCCGCGATAGCGCGATCGTTCACGACAATCGACTTGGAAAACGCGTCGCGATAGTAGGTGCTCAGCACAAGGTTGTGCATCACGGTGAAGCTGGCGACCAAGCCGTCTTGCTGGCGATCTTCGGGCACGTGCCCGACGCCCTTCTCGGTGATCGTTCGCGGGCTGGCCCCGGTCATGTCGTCGCCTTTGATGAAGAAGCGTCCATCGGCGACGGCGCGCAAGCCGGCCAGCGCTTCGACCAATTCGGTCTGGCCATTGCCCTGCACGCCGGCGACGCCCAGGATCTCTCCGCGGTGCAAACCGAAACTGACGCCTTCCACCGCGGGCAAACCACGATCGTCGAGCACATGCAAGTTGACCACGTTGAGGATTTCGTCGCCGGGCGTCGCTGCCGCTTTTTCCACATCGAGGATGACATCGCGTCCCACCATCAGCGATGCCAGGGAACGTTCGGTGGAGTCTTTCGGGTCAGCATGGCCGGCCACTGCGCCGCGCCGGAGAACTACGACCGCGTCACAGATTTCCAGGATTTCTTTCAGTTTGTGGCTGATGAAGATGATGCTGACGCCTCGTTCCAGCAGCGCCCCCATGATCTTGAACAAGCCGCGTGTTTCTTGCGGGGTCAGCACGGCGGTGGGTTCGTCGAGGATGAGGATATCCGCATCGCGATACAGCGCCTTGATGATCTCCACCCGCTGCTGCACGCCGACAGGCAGGTCGGAAATCAGCGCGTCCGGATCCACATTCAAGCCATATTCCTGCGACAGCTCGACGATGCGCCGCCGCGCTTGATCGCGCCGCAAGAAGGGGCCGCTTGTGCTCTCGTTGCCCAGCATCACGTTCTCGGTGACGGTCAGCACATCAACCAGTTGGAAATGCTGATGCACCATACCGATGCCCAGCTCGATGGCGTCTTTCGAGCCGGTAATCTCCACTGGCTCGCCGTTGACGAGGATTTCGCCTTCGTCCGGTTTGTAGAGGCCGTAGATCAAATTCATCAGCGTGGATTTGCCGGCGCCGTTTTCGCCCAGCAATCCCAGGACCTGGCCTTTGCGCAGGGTCAGGCTGATGTTGTCATTGGCGAGGACGCCGGGAAAGCGCTTGGTGATGCCGCGCGCTTCGAGCACGGGCGGTGCGGGTGGCATGGGCGGGCCTCTTGGGTCGGGCGATAGGGGGATTATAACGTGGCAGTTGTATCAACGCGAAATATAGACGGCTTGAAGCACCGAGCGCGCCAAGTTGAAAGAGAAACGTAGGGGCGACTCGGTGAGTCGCCCCTACAGATTTCGCTGCGAAAGGCCTAATCCTCCAGCGTGCTCAAATCACCCAGCGGCTGGCCCAGGGCCTGCGCCTTCAGCACGCGCCGCATGATCTTGCCGCTGCGCGTCTTGGGCAGGTTGTCCACAAATTCGATCGTGGCCGGCACCGCAATCGGACCGACCTCGTGACGAATGTGCGCCTTGAGCTCCGCCTCCAATTCATCCGAGCCGGAGATGCCCTCGACCAAGATGCAGTAGGCGAAGATCTTGTTGCCGCGCAATTCGTCCGGCACGCCGATGACCGCCGATTCGGCGACGGCGCTGTGGCTGACCAAGCCCGATTCGACCTCCGCCGTGCCCAGGCGGTAGCCACTGACTTTCAGCACATCGTCGTTGCGGCCGATGACCCAGAGATAGCCGTCTTCATCGCGGCGCGCGGTATCGCCCGCCAGATACCAGCCTTGCTCTTGATATTTTTCCCAGTATTGACTGATGAAGCGGTCATCATCGCCGTACACCGTGCGGATCATGCTCGGCCAGGGCGATTTGATGACCAGGTTGCCATCTTCGTTGGTCGCTACCGGCGCGCCGTCATCATCGACGATATCGACTTGAATGCCGGGGAAGGGTCGCGTTGCGCTGCCGGGTTTCAAACTCACTGACGGCAGCGGCGTGATCATGAAGCCGCCGGTTTCCGTCTGCCACCAGGTATCGATGATGGGGCAGCGTTCGCGTCCGATCACGCGATGATACCAGCGCCAGGCTTCGGGATTGATCGGTTCGCCCACGGTGCCCAGCAGGCGCAGGCTGCTGAGATCATGGCGCGCGGGCCAGGCTTCGCCGAAGCGCATCAAGCCGCGGATGGCGGTCGGCGCGGTATAGAGGATGGTCACGCCGTAGTTCGCGACGATCTGCCACCAGCGATCGGGATAGGGATAGGTCGGCGCGCCTTCATAGATGATGCTGGTCGAGCCCAGGATCAGCGGCGCGTAGACGATATAACTGTGGCCGGTGATCCAGCCGGGATCGGCCGCGCACCACCAGCGATCGTCTTCCTGCAAGTCAAACGCCCAGGAGAGCGTGGTCGAGGTGTAAACCTGGTAGCCGCCGTGGGTGTGCAGGACGCCTTTGGGTTTGCCGGTGGTGCCGCTGGTATAGAGGATGAAGAGCGGATCTTCGGCATCCATGACTTCAGTTTCGGCTCTGGTTCCGGCGATGGGCAGCGCCATCAGATCGTGATACCAATAATCGCGGCCTTGCTCCATGTTGATATCGTGGCCGGTGCGCTTGACCACGATGACGGTCTCTACCACCGGCGAGCGCCGCACGGCTTCGTCGACGGTGTCCTTGAGCGGGACGATCTTGCCGCGCAGCCAGGCGCCGTCGCAGGTGATCAGGATTCTGCTCTGGGCATCTTCGATGCGGCTGGCCAGCGCTTGCTCGGAAAAGCCGCCATAGACGACGCTGTGGGGCGCGCCGATCTTGGCGCAAGCCAGCATGGCGATGGCGATTTCCGGCACCCGTCCCATGTAGATGGTGACGCGATCGCCTTTCTTCACACCCATGCTGCGCAGGACGTTGGCGAACTTGTTGACCTCTTGCCATAGCCGCCAGTATGACATGGTGACCTGGTCGCCGTCTTCGCCTTCCCAGATGATGGCGAGCTTGTTGCGGCGCCAGGTGGTCACATGGCGATCGAGCGCGTTGAGCGCCATATTGGTCTTGCCGCCGACGAACCACTTGTAAAACGGCGCATTGCTGTCATCCAGGACCTTGTCCCACCGTTGATACCATTCCAGCTCCTCGGCGCGCTTGGCCCAGAACGCCATGGGGTCTTGCTGCGCGAGGTCATAAACCGCGTCGTAATCCGGCACGCGTGACGCTTCCACAATAGCCGTGGAGGGGTGATACCATTCACTGGTCGGAGGTGTGAAACCTTGTTCAGCCATAAGATTCTCCTGTATGTCGCGTGACGAGCGCGCTCTGCAAGCGAGCGTAAACGCCTCTCAAGTTACAGTTGCGTATTATAGTCGATTCCCGCGACTTGTCGAAACCCGCGCCACACGTCGGGAGTGGCTAAAATCGTGGATATGGGACGCCAGGCGAGCTCGGCACTGGGGGGATTAACCACAGCCGCTCGGCGGCAGCGAAAAGGTCTGCCGCGCTCACACAAAATATCAAACTCGCTCCTTGCATGAGCTTGGAGGTTTGTCAAAAAAGAGGGCGCAGAGAGAAATTTTTTGCTCTGACGTTGCCACATCCACAAATCTCACCACTCCCCTACGTCAGTATGTGACGGCAATTGGGCTGATTGATGGATTTGCGGGGACTTGTCCGGCATGGTGGCCAATCTGCGCCCGATTGTCCCAATCAAATCGTACAGTGCCTGTGCGCTGGCCGGCGTCCAGATTGGACCACCCAGTGAATTTCGAGCGCCAATGAAGCCTGCCGGGGTCAGCGGCCCACCAGGATCACCACCGAGCGCGCGCCCAGCTTGACCTCGTTTTGTATCGGCAAGGGGGGTTCCTCGCCGACGGGATGGCTGTCTTCCGGCGCGCTGAGCATGGTATTGACCGCGACATGCCAGTGTTGACCCGGCGCCAGCGCTGGCAGATCGAACCAGGCGGTCTCCCAATGGGCGTTCAAGATGATATAGATCATGTCATCCGCTTCGCCATCGGGCGCGGCGTGTTCTCCGCAGAGCAGAATGCCCAGCTGCCGCGATTCCCAGGACCAATCCGGTTGCCCGAGCGACCTGCCGTGAAAGGAGATATCCGGATATCCCGAATCCATGACATCGTCATGCCGGAAATAGGCGCGGCGGCGCAGCGCCGGGTGCGCCGCCCGGAAGGCGATCAGGTTGCGCAAGAAGCGAAAGAGCGATCGTTCGCCATCCAGCGCGCCCCAATCAAACCAGTTCAGCTCGCTGTCGTGACAATAGCTGTTGTTGTTGCCGCCTTTGCTATGCGCGATTTCGTCGCCCATCAACAGCATCGGCGCGCCTTGACTGACCATCAAGACGCTCAGGAAATTCTTCATCTGCCGGTGGCGCAAGCCATTGATCTCGTCGTCGTCAGTTTCGCCTTCGCTGCCGCAATTCCAACTATGGTTCTGGTCGGCGCCGTCGCGGTTGAATTCGCCGTTGATGAGATTGTGCTTGCGATTGTAGGAGACCAGATCGCGCAAGGTGAAACCATCGTGCGCGGTCACGAAATTGACTGACGCCCGCGGTCCGCGTTCGCCATAGATGTCCGGCGAGCCTTGGATGCGCGCGGCTATCGCGCCGACCATGCCGCCATCGCCTTTGATGAAGCGGCGCAAATCATCGCGAAAGCGGTCGTTCCATTCCGCCCAGCGTCCATAAGCCGGAAAAGTGCCGACCTGATACAAGCCGGCCGCGTCCCAGGCTTCGGCGATCAGTTTCGTCTGCGCCAGTACGGGATCGTAGGCCAGCGCCTCCAGCAGCGGCGGGTTGGACAGGGGATTGCCTTGGGGATCGCGTCCCATGCTGGAGGCGAGATCAAAGCGGAAGCCATCGATATGAAACTCCGATACCCAGTAGCGCAGGCAATCCAGCAGCACCACGCGCACGATGGGATGATTGCAGTTGAAGGTGTTGCCGGTGCCGGTGTAGTTGTGATAGTCGCCATCGTCTCCCAGCAGATAATAGACGGCATTGTCGATGCCGCGGTAGGAGATGGTCGGGCCTCGCTCGTCGCCCTCGGCCGTATGATTCAAGACGACATCCAGCCAGACTTCGATGCCGTTGCGATGGCAAGCTTTAACCAGCGCTTTCAATTCATGAGCCGGGCTCTCGCCGGCGGCGTAGGCGGCGTTGGGCGCAAAGAAGCCGATGGGGTTGTAGCCCCAATAGTTCATCAGCTGCTGGCCGGTTAGCGGATTGACGCGCTGGTTATCCAGTTCGTCAAATTCAAATATCGGCATCAGCTCAATGCAATTCACGCCCAGCTGCTTGAGATAAGGGATTTTCGATATGACCGCGGCGTAGCTGCCCGGCGATTCGACCCCGGACGAGGGATGCGCCGTGAAGCCCCGCAGGTGCATTTCGTAAATGACCAGGTCTTCTATCGGAATGTTGAGCTGTCGGTCGCCGCCCCAATCGAAGTCATCGACGAAGGGTCGCGCGCGGTAGGGATAAGGATCATCGCGATCGTGCCCCTGCCCCCAGACGCCACTCGCGCCGATATCTTTGGCGAATGGATCAAGCAAGATTTTGGTCGCGTCAAAGCGGTGGCCATTGGCGGGGTCGTAGGGTCCTTCTATCCGGAATCCATATTCGATATCACGGTAATCCAGGCCGAAAACACGCATGGCATAGACATCGCCTGTGCGGAAGGACGCTTCGAAGGGCAGCTCCGCCAGCGGCGCTTTGGCGCCCCGCTTGAAGAGCACCAGGCTACAGCCGCTGGCATGACTGGAGAACACGGAGAAGTTGATGGCGCCCTGGACGACTGTCGCGCCAAATGGACGGGGCATACCCGCACTGTATTCGAAGCCGTCGCGCTGATATCGGGGCAATGCGTCCATGTGCCTCAGGCGTGCGTCATCGGCAAGAATTGTCGCCATTATATCCAATTAACAACGACTTGCGGCAAGTATTTGTAGAAAGCCCATAAACGCGGCATACTAGCTGTAGGTATACTATCGACACGAATACTGTGAAGCGATGATGTCATGGCACGATCGCCTGCGCTAGCGAAAACGGCGTGGATGACACGCCTCAACCGACTGGTCGATTTCTCACCAGTGGTCATTGCGTTGCTGTTAGCCCTGCTGGTGGCGTCGATTTTGCTGCTGGCGCTAAGCGCGAATCCTTTCGATGCCTATGCGGCCATGCTGGAGGGCTCGGTCGGCACCGAAAACGCCACCGCCGAGACCCTGGTCAAGGCGACGCCGATTCTCTTCGTCGGCATCGGCATCACCATCGCTTTCCGCGGCGGCATGATCAATATCGGCGGCGAAGGCCAGATGATCACCGGCGCCCTTGCGGGCACGACCATCGCCCTGGTGCTGGGTGACATGCGCGTCCCGGCCGAGCTGGCGAAAACCCCGGGCGCCTTCGACCTCCTTATCGTCACCTGTTCGCTGATCGGCGGATTCCTGGCGGGCGCGCTGTATGGCGGGCTGGCCGGCTTCCTCAAAGCCTATTTCGATGTCAACGAAATCCTGAGCACGATCATGCTCAATCAGATCGCCGTGCAGCTGATGAACTACCTGCTCAATGGCATCTTGCTCGATCCGGCCACGGCGGGCTTCAACAATATTCCCAAAACAGCGCGCTTGGTGACCGCGGCGCAGCTGCCGCGATTGTCGCTGCCATTTGGCGATCCTCATCTCTTCGCCCGCACCCGCTTGCATTGGGGACTGATCATCGCCATCGTGCTGGCCATCATCATCTATATCTTTCTCTGGCGCACATCGCTGGGCTATCGCATTCGCGCGGTCGGCGAAAACCAGCGCGCCTCCAGTTATGCCGGCATCAACGTCAAGCGCCAGATGATGTTCTCGATGTTTCTGGCGGGCGGATTTGCCGGTCTGGCCGGTGTCGTCCAGGTGTTGGGCTTGCAGTATCGCTTGCAGACGGATGGCTCGCCGGCCGGCTTCACGGGCGCTGCCGGATTCAACGGCATCGTGGCGGCGCTCTTTGGCGGATTGAATCCCATCGGCGCGATTCCGGCGGCCGCGTTTTTCGGCGGGTTGCTGGTCGGCGCCCAGAAGATGCAGCGCGAGCTGGGGGTTCCCGCGTCATTGATCACCGCGGTCAACGGCTTGATCGTGGTTTTCGTGGTCAGCAGCGAGTACTTCATTCTCCAGCGCAGCAAGCGCCGGGTCAGCCTGGAGGAGGCGCCCGACGATGAGCCAACCTCAGATTCCAGCGCAGACAGCGGGGGTGGCGGCTGATGGACCTGCAGCAGATCTTCACCGCCAGCGTCTTCGCCTCCGCCATTCGCTTGGCGACGCCCTACATATTTTCCGCGCTGGGAGAAACCTTCGCCCAACGCAGCGGCGTCCTCAATCTCGGCGTCGACGGCATGATGCTGATGGGCGCCTTCACTGGCTTCTACGCCGTCTATGTCACCCAGCAGGCGCAGACCATGAGCGAACCGGTGAGCCTCGTTTTCGGCGTCGCCATCGCTTTGATCGTCGGCGCGCTGATGGGGCTGGCGATGGCGTTTGTCAGCGTGACCCTGAAAGCCAAGCAGGGCATCAGCGGCATCGGCGTCTATCTATTTGGGCTTGGCCTCAGCGAGCTGCTCTTCCAGCAATGGGTCGGCACGCCGAAATCAGTCAGCGGCTTTCCGCGCATCACCTTCCCGGTGCTGAGCGATATACCCGTGCTGGGCGAGATCTTCTTCCATCACAACTTGCTGGTATATGTGGCTTTTGCTCTCGTGCCGATTTCCGCCTATATCTTGAACAACACCACCTTCGGTCTGATGATCCGCGCGGTCGGCCAGAATCCCGAAGCCGCCGACGCTATGGGCGTCAGCGTGGCGCGCGTCCGCTATGCGACCACGACCATCGGCGGCATGCTGGCGGGCTTGGCCGGCGCGTCGCTGTCGATCGCGCTGATCAATCTCTTCCAGCAGAACTTGACCGCCGGGCAAGGTTTCATCGCGGTGGCGCTGGTCTATTTCGGCGGCTGGCGGCCCTGGGCAGTGGCGGCAGGCGCCATGCTCTTCAGCTTCGTCAACGCGCTGCAGCTGCAAATCAAAGTGATCGGCCTCGACATCCCTTCGGAATTTGCGGTCATGGCGCCCTATGTCATCACCATCATCGCGCTGGTCTTCGCCTCGAAACGGCAGGAACAGCCGACAGCCTTGACCAAGCCCTATGAGCGAGGAGAATGATACCCAGCTATCATAAATTTAATGTGCGCAATAACGAAAATAAACGGTAATATAGTCTCCAAGGAAGTTGTCATGAAGAAGCTGATTCTGTTTTGTCTCTTTATCACAGTCGCTCTCGTAAGCCCGGTGTCATTGGCGCAGGATGATGTCTTCCGGGTCGCGGCGTTGATGCCAAGCGCGACCAACGACCTCGCCTTCAGCCAGAGTATGTACGATGGGCTGCTGGCCGTTCAGGAGGCGCTAGGCGAGGATGCCTTCCAGTTTGATGTGCAAGACAGCACCTATATCGTGGACGATGCCGCGGTTGCCATGCGTGACTGGGCAGCCTCGGGCGAGTATCACCTGGTGATTGGGCACGGCTCGCAATATGGTCCAATCGTCGAACAGCTGGCCACGGAATTCCCGGAAGTCTCCTTCGCCTGGGGAACCCAACAAGATACTTTCGGGCTCGACAATGTCTATAGCTATGCCGCCGCATCCGACCAAGGCGGTTTCTTCAATGGCGTCTTGGCCGCGCATCTGACGGAATCGGGCGTGGTTGGCTTGGTGGGCCCGATCGAGGTTGGCGATGGCAAGCTCTATGCCGATGGTTTCGCGGCTGGCGTGGCCACAGTCGATGAAGATATAGAGGTCAATATCGTATTCATCGGCTCGTTCAGCGATGTGCCGCTGGCGACCGAAGCGGCGGAGACGCATATCGCCAACGGCGCCGATGTCTTGACCGGCACCGCGCAGATGGTGGTCGGCCCCATTGCCACTGCGGTGGAAAACGATGTGCTCTGGTTCGGCTCCGATGCCAGCCAGGATGAGCTTTCCGGCGAGATCGGCGTCGCCTTCCAGATTTACAAGTGGGAGGTGCTGCTGCTGGATATGATCAGCAACATTGGGGAAGGCATCCTGGGCGGAGAATATTACGTGCTGACGCTGGAGAATGAAGGCTTGGTAATGGAATTCGACAAGGATTTCGATGTCAGTGACGAGCTGATGCAAGTGGCGGAAGAGACCATCGCCGGCATCATCTCGGGCGAGCTGGCGACGCTTCCGGAAATGGAAGACGAGATGATGGAGGAAGAGGAAGCGGAAACGGAAGATAGCGGCGGCTGATTGAAGTCCTGAAACATCATCGCCGCGCTTGACACTCGTTTATTCTCGGGCGATATCGCCCGGTCTAAAGCTAAAGCATTCGATAAGGAGAGAGTTGCCATGAAAAAAGCGCTACTGATTTCCCTCATATTTGTCCTGTTGCTCAGTGTCATACCGAGCATGGCGCAAGATGGTGTTTTTCGTGTTGCGGCGGTAGCGCCCAGCGCGACTAACGATCTCGCCTTCAGCCAAAGCATGTACGATGGCCTGATGGCGATTCAGCAAGAGATGGGTGAAGACGCTTTCCAATTTGATTTCCAGGATGGCACCTTCATCGTCGATGACGCCGCTGTGGCATTGCGCGAATGGGCCGCCTCCGGCGATTACGATTTGGTGATCGCGCATGGCTCGCAATTCGGTTCGGTCGTCGAAGAGCTGGCGGCGGAATTCTCCGAAGTTTCCTTCGCCTGGGGCACCGACGAAGAAACCTTCGGCCTGGATAACGTTTATGCGTACACCGCGGCTGCGGACGAAGGCGGATACGTCAACGGCGTGATGGCGGGCTTGATGACCCAATCGAATGTCGTCGGCGTTGTCGGCCCCATTGAAGTTGGCGATGCCAAGCTCTATGTCGATGGCTTCGTGGCTGGCGTTGGCGCGTCTAATCCCGATGCCACCGTCAATGTGGTGTACATCCAGTCCTTCAGCGATGTCCCGCTCGCGACCGAAGCCGCCGAGACCCATATCGCCAATGGCGCCGATATCCTGACCGGCACGGCGCAGATGGTGGTTGGCGCCATCGCCGTCGGCAGCGAGAGCGGCGCGCGTTGGTTCGGCACCCAATCCAGCCAGGCTGAACTTGCCGGCGATTCCGCGGTTGCCTTCCAGGTCTATCGGTGGGAGGTTGTTCTGGCCGACATCATCGCCAATATCCAGTCGGGTGTGCTTGGCGGCCAATCTTACGTCATTAACCTGGCCAACGGCGGCCTGGTCATGGAGTTTGCGGGCTAGGGGATTTGTCCCCTCGATGGCAGCGGGTCAGCCGGCGGCTGACCCCTACAACTATAATTTGTGTGCGAGAATTGTACGGGCGACCCGCTGGGTCGCCCCAATAACCGACATATCCAGAAGTGGGCGTCCCGCTGGGTCGCCCCCGCGAAAGTTGCTTTGACAGAAACGGTTGTCGCCAATGGCAGAGATCGCCGCGCCAAGGTCTAACTTGCTCCCCACCGGACATGCCCGCATTGACACGCTGGAAATGACCGGCATCGTCAAGCGCTTTCCCGGTGTGCTGGCTGCCGACCAAATTGACTTCAATGTAAAATCGGGCGAAATTCATGCCTTGCTGGGCGAAAACGGCGCCGGCAAATCGACCTTGATGAAGATGCTGTATGGCCTCTATCACCCGGATGCCGGCCAGATCCGCATCAACGGCGTCGAAGCCAGCATTGGCAATCCGCAAGATGCCATCGGCCACGGCATCGGCATGATCCACCAGCATTTTATGCTCGTGCCATCGCTGACCGTCGCCGAGAATATCGCCTTGGGCATGAAGTCCTCGCGCGGCCCGCGCCTCGATCTGGATGTGGTCAGCAAGCGTGTGCTGGAACTCTCGGAGATTTACAATCTCAAGGTCGATCCCAATCTGCCGATTTGGCAGCTGGCCGTCGGCGAACAGCAGCGCGTCGAAATCTTGCGCGCGCTCTACAAAGGCGCCGCCCTGCTGATCCTCGACGAACCCACGGCCGTGCTCACGCCGCAAGAGGTTGACGGCCTCTTCCGCATCCTCAATCAATTGGCCGATGATGGCCATGCGCTGGTCTTCATCTCGCATAAACTGCACGAGGTGCTGGAGATCAGCCACCGCGTCACCGTCTTGCGCGATGGCCGGCGCGTCAATTCGATACCCACCAGCGAGGCCACCCGACCCAAGCTGGCCGAGATGATGGTGGGGCGGCCCGTCCTGCTTGAATACGAAAAAAACCCCGCGAACGCGCGCGACGATCGACTCATACTGGACGGGGTCAGCGCGCTTAGCAATCGCGGCACGGTTGGCCTGGACGAAGTGTCGCTGCGCCTGCGCGGCGGCGAGATCGTGGGCATCGCCGGCGTATCGGGCAACGGCCAGCAGGAGTTGGCGCAGTGCATCACCGGCTTGCGCGAGGCGACTGCGGGCAGGATCGAGGTCGACGGCAACGATATGACCAATTCGCATCCTTCACAATTGAATGCGATCGGCTTGTCCTATATCCCCGAAGAGCGCATGCTGGACGGCGTCATCAAAGAATTCAGCGTTGCCGAGAATTACGTGCTGCAGGATCACGGCCATCCCAAGTTCACGCGCGGCAAGATTTTCATGCTATTCAACAAGATCCGCGAAGCCTGCCGCGAGGCGATCAAGGTTTACGAGATCAAGACTCCCAGCACCGAGACCATCGTCAAGAGCCTGTCCGGCGGCAATATCCAGAAGCTGGTGCTGGCGCGCGAGCTGTCGCGCGATCCCGGCGTGCTGATTGCCGCCCAGCCCACCCGCGGCGTCGATATCGGCGCGACCGAGTACATCCATCATCGCCTGCTGGAAGAGCGCGACAACGGCACCGCGATCTTGCTGATCAGCGAGGATTTGGATGAGATCCGCGCGCTGTCGGATCGGATTCTGGTGATGTACGAGGGCCGGATCGTGGGCGAGGTGGAGAATCGCGATGTCGACATTGAGCACTTGGGCATGCTGATGACGGGTGGGGGGTGATCTCCACTCACCCCGATCGCTTCCATCCATCTTCGGCATCTTGTTCCCAGCCGGGCGGTAAATCCAAACGACAAGAAGACGGGATAACTATTTCATCAGGCGCTGCGTCATATTTGATATGGACCTTGCTGCCCGTAACCGCACTGATGAAATTTCCCAACACGATGGTCGCTTGATTCTCAGCTCGCTCGAGAATGCCGCTCGCAAGCGCATCCTGAACAAAGCGGTTCATAGATACATGCCGGCCAATAATGCTCATATCATCCCAAAAGTCGTCGAAACAGGTTGCTGTCCCACCACCACTTTTTGAATACTGGTCAAAGTACTCGTTGCGACAACTGGTAATTTTCGGAGCTGGGGCATTCACAGTATAACTGTCGTTTTCCTCGTCATACTGGATGCTGTCTTCACCGATGTCTGAAATATCGATCCCAGCTTCTATAACGCTTTGCGATACATGGTTTGCGTCATAACCGCATAATGAAGTTGACGCAGCCACATTCACATTCGCATGGGCAACCTCTACACTCAAAGTGACTAGCTGGCCCAGAGGCTGTATGCTATTGACAATTGTACGCGTAGTACTACCTTGCACAGACGGGGATAGTCCAAGAAAGTTTCCGATGGCCGGAATGAATTCGACAATTGGTCTGGCAATAGCGATGCCCACAAGGAGTATGACAATTAGAAGTAAAGTGACCATTGCTGATTTCATTGAGTACTCCTTCTCAGGGCAGTCTGTCTCCGAGCATTTTAGAGACGCAGGCGCCAATCATCAATCCCCAAACAAATGCGTGTCTTTCCCGACAAAGTGTTTCATTGCACACATTAACTCTAGCCTGTAGTAGAGTAGTCGCTTGTGTAAACGGTCGCCCCTTAACACAGAGTCACTTTCAGATTGTGGAGTAGCGCAGTTCTCTGTCACCCGCTTCCCCCGCCTCTACCGCGCCATGTCACGATCCGTGGTCGACGCCTTCTGCTTCACCAACCCGGTCATCAACGCCGCGCTCCACGCGCTCTGCTTCCCCTTCGCGCTGGAACTGACGCGGCTCGGCCTCAAGATGGAGGACATCATCGCGCGCGATGGCCACCTGCAGGGCGCCAGCCGGTGGCTGGTCGAGATCGCCGCGGGGGGCATCCACATTCAGGGCGCGGACAATGCGCCGGCGGCGGGACCGCTGCTCTTCGTGGGCAACCACGGCGGGCTGGGCGATGCCCATGCGCTGCTGATGGCGTCGCCGCGGCGCGATACCCAGATCTTCGCCAACGATTTCGGCATTCTGACCGGTCTGCCGATGATGGGGCGTCATGTCATCGTCGTCGACAAGAGCGAAGGATATGCGGCGCTGCGCGCTGCCTTGCGTCACTTGCGGGCGGGCAAGTCGCTGCTGCTGTATCCGCGCGGCGCGATCGAAGCGGATCCCGGCCTTGACCTGGACGATGCCTTGAATAGCCTGCGTGACTGGTCGCGCAGTCTCGAATTCTTCGCGCGGCACGCGCCGGGGCTGGCTGTCGTGCCGGTGGCGGTTGGCGGGTTGTTATCGCGCCGCGCCTTGCGCAATCCCGTGGTCAGAAGGTATCGCGACCGGGACAAGCGTCATTTTCTGGCGGCGACTTTCCAGATGATGTTTCCCTACTATCGCGATCCTGTCATCAGCCTGGCTTTCGGCGATCCGCTGCGCGCTGAGGACGCCAGTCACGAGCAAGTCACGCGAGCGATGGAAGGGCTGCTTAAGCGCGTCGGCGCCGAGCAGCGCAAGCTGATGGGTCAGTAGCGCGTCCGGCTAGAGCAGGCGCTTCCAAAAGTGACGCCGGCGCGGCGTGATGCGCCGCAATTCGCTTTCCATGGCTGATTGCAGCAGTGGGCGCTCGTCCGCCGCGACCCAGCCGGCGCCCAGGAATGACTCGATCAGGCGGGTCATCTCGATGCGGAGCAGATTGCGCTCGGCGCGGCGGAAGTTTG
>JAJEBY010000013.1 GCA_022822305.1 Anaerolineae bacterium | reverse complement strand
TAAGGTTCTTCGCGTAGCCTCGAATTAAACCACACGCTCCGCTGCTTGTGCGGGCCCCCGTCAATTCCTTTGAGTTTTAGCCTTGCGACCGTACTCCCCAGGCGGTACATTTATCGCGTTTGCTGCGACACTCAATTACTTGCGTAACCGAACGCCTAATGTACATCGTTTACGGCGTGGACTACCGGGGTTTCTAATCCCGTTCGCTACCCACGCTTTCGCGCATCAGCGTCAGTGGAAATCCAGGAAGCCGCCTTCGCCACCGGTATTCCTCCGGATATCTACGCATTTCACCACTACACCCGGAATTCTACTTCCCTCTATTTCTCTCTAGTTAGCCAGTTTCACCTAACCAATACAAGTTTAGCCTGTAGCTTTCATAGGTAACTTAACCAACCGCCTACGCGCGCTTTACGCCCAGTAACTCCGGATAACGTTCGCGTCCTACGTTTTACCGCGGCTGCTGGCACGTAGTTAGCCGACACTTATTCCTATGCTACCGTCCTCTCTCGTCACATAGAAAAGGGCTTTACGATCCGAAAACCTTCTTCGCCCACGCGGCGTCGCTGCATCAGACTTGCGTCCATTGTGCAATATCCCTCACTGCTGCCTCCCGTAGGAGTCTGGGCCGTGTCTCAGTCCCAGTGTGGGGGGCCACCCTCTCAGGTCCCCTATCCGTCATTGCCTTGGTGAGCCATTACCTCACCAACTAGCTGATGGTCCGCAACCTCATCCCATAGCGCTGAAGCCTTTTCTCACTGCTCTCTAACTACCGTGAGCTCATGCGGTATTAGCCTATGTTTCCACAGGTTATCCCGCTCTACAGGGCAGATCAGTTACGTGTTACTCACCCGTTCGCCACTCTCCACGCGCCGAAGCGCGCTTCCCGTTCGACTTGCATGTGTTAGGCACGCCGCCAACGTTCATCCTGAGCCAGGATCAAACTCTCCGTATTCTTCAAGGGTCCTATCCTTACTCTGTTGAACCTACTATTCTGCTGTTAATGTGCACTGCCCCACAGGGACAAAAACGGCGAGAGACTCACTCTCACCATCGCTCAATCAGCTTAGCAACGCTTGCCTAATCTGTCAAGGCTTCTTTGGGGAATTGGGCACAATTCATTTTTTGCGCCGTCATCCGCAAAGCAGCCGGCATTCTAGCAGTGTCATCGGCGTAGTCAAGGGCAATTCTCAAAGTCGCGGATAACGCGCGTCAGCGTTTGCTCATCCCCCGAGGATACCGGGCGTAGCCGCCTGCCCGCGACGAATGAGAGAACCATATGCCAACAGACGCTAAATGTCCCGGGAGCCCTTGCTCCTCTTGACTGAATGAGATTCATTAAACGCCATCGCTTCCCGCAGCAAAGTCTTGAGCGCCGGCACATTGATCTCGTCGCCCTCGAAGATGTCGATCGCTCGCGACTGGGACGCATTCAAGCTCGCGTTGAAGAGGCTGTGCGGATCGGCCAGTTTGGCGCCGTGATGCAGCGTCAGCTTGACCTTGGCCTTGAAGATGTTGCCATGTCCCAGGATTCCCTCATGCGACCAAAATGGCGATCCCATATACTTCCAGTCTTCGATCACTCCAGGAGCGACTTCGTGAATGATCTGGCGGATCTCCGCCATAATGCCGCCCCGCCAGTCATCATGCTCGGCAATGAACTTGTCTATGCGCTTGACCGCTTCCTTGCGATCGAGCGGCTTGGATTTGCTCATCTTATGCTCCACCCCTCTTCGCGCGAGAATTCAGTCAACTTAGCGCGCTACGGCCCTCCAGCGCGCGCATCAAGGTCAATGAGTCGACGTATTCCAGGTCGCCGCCGGTGGGCAAGCCCCGGGCCAAGCGCGTGATGGACACGCCGGTCGCCGCCAGCTCGCGCTGCAAATACATGGCGGTGGCATCGCCTTCCATGCCCGGGTTAGTGGCGATAATCACCTCGCGGGTCTGACCACGCTCGACCCGGCGCACTAATTCGCGAATCTTGAGATCGTCCGGCCCCACGCCGCTGACAGGAGAGATGGCGCCGTGAAGGACGTGATACTGCCCCTTGTAGATGCCCGTGCGCTCAATCGCCATCAGATCCAGCGGCTCCTCAACCACAGCGATTGACTCCAGGGCGCGGTCCGAAGAACTGCATATCGGGCAGGGGTCTTCCACGGTGATGTTGAAACAGATGCCACAGAATTGCGTCTTTTCTTTGAGATCGGTCAAAGCAGCCGCCAGGTCAAGCGATACCTCATCGGCGGCGCGCAACAGATAGTAGGTCAGCCGAGACGCGGTTTTAGGACCCACGCCCGGCAAGCGAGAGAATCCTTCAATCAATTTTGTGACCGGCTCGGGAATGGCGCTGCTCATCAATACGCCTGACTATTCATCGCGGTTTGACGCGTGGTGGCGCAAACGGGCGCCGGCTATCGCGTCCCTATCCCAGCAGCCCGCCCAGGCCGGGAATATTGCCAAGGCCGCCCGTGATCTTTTCCATGCGCTCGGCGGCCATGGCCTGGCTCTGTTCAATCGCCTGATTGACCGCGGCAACCAATAGATCTTGCAGATCGTTGACCCATTCTTCGTCGTCGATGTCAATCACGTCCGGATTGATTTCCACTGCCTGAATGCGCTGATGCCCGGTGATGATGACCTTGATAGCGC
Source organism: Anaerolineae bacterium (assembly GCA_022822305.1). Taxonomy (GTDB): domain Bacteria; phylum Chloroflexota; class Anaerolineae; order Aggregatilineales; family Phototrophicaceae; genus UBA6055. The sequence goes on along the minus strand of JAJEBY010000013.1, from coordinate 347,400 downwards.
CGCCACCGACCGATACCTCGACGGTTTCCGTCTCGAGGCTTTCTTGCGCTTCGGCCATATCCTGCTGCATCTTTTGCAGCATGGCCATCGGATTGGCGCCTCCAGGCACGCCCGATCGTGCTCTTCCTCGTCGTTTGCTCATGCGTTTGGCTCCTGATTGACTATGCTTAAGCTGCCGAATTAGTATTGGCCGAATTCCCGCCAGCGTTCCAAATCCGGATTCAGTCGATACACGTTTGCGGCATCGCCGATGCCCTCAAACACCAACGCCGCCCCGCGCTCTGTCATGGATTCGGGACTTACTTCCGAGTCTTTGACCACGACGTAGATCGGACGATCAGGAAAGTGTCTAGCCATGTTTCTTCTTATGAAGCCGTAATCGTCCAGGCTGGTGTCGGCGCGATAGAACTTGTTCAACTGATTCGCACGCCGGTCGTAATCTCGAATGTTCATGGCAAAAGTATATTGCGCTCGTTTCACGTAGAATTGCCGCTCTGGAAAAACGCTCACAAAAAGGAAGCTGTCAAGCGGCGCTATGACCAGGGCGTCCGGAGGCGTATTGTCGCGAATCCAATAGAAGGCCTCAAATCGCCCTGCGCTGTCTTCGGAATGGATGATGTGACTGCCATCGTAGCCGAATCCCTTGAAGGGACTGTTGCGGTCCTTGTTGACGAGCGTGTAATCGACATAGGCTATACGCGCGAATACCAAGACCAGCAGGACAATCGTAGTCGTTCGCCCGACATATCTCCAGAGTATACTTGCGCTGTTCTGCAGGTTTTGCAGCGCGAACAGCGCTGAGATGCTTAAGGCGATTGCCACAAAGTAAAGGCCCTTGTATTGATTTTCGATGGTGATTGTCAATCCCGATCCCAATATCAGGCCCAAAACACCGCATATTTGAATGAAGAGGGCGATTCTGTCGCTTTTCCTCACCACATAAAAGCATTGCAATGCAAAAAGCGGCAGCAGCAAAGCAAATGCGCCGAATAGCATCGCTATGTTGGTCGGATCAAATAGCTGAAATTGGGTATGTCCGCGCGTGTTGTATGAGATATCAAGATTGTATTTCAGCAATGGAACAGCTAGCGCCAGGCTAATCACCAGGTAGATGACAATTGCGGACGTTGGCAACTTGGTGGTCACTGTTTGCCAGAATGCCATCATCACCCTGCGCTTCTCAAATGAACTTAGCAGGTAGATAATTGCATAGACTAGGAGACCTCCCAGCAACGTCACCACGATGTAAACGGTAGCAATTTGTACGGTGGCCAATCCGAGTACGCCTGCCGCTGAGATAAGTATCAGCGAGCGCAGTTCAACCTTTCCGCTCAAAATCCGCAAGCAGCTGTAAAAGGCGGCGGCGAAGAGCGATACGCCGAGATCCATGGTGCTGATATTCGCCAGTTTGTTCATCGCGCTATGCAGGTGTTTGTGCGCGCCATCGAGCAAGAGCAGGCGCAATTCGCCCGGGATATACGTGCCGTTGACCACGTGCGACAACAGACTCAAAATCCCGGTTATGTTCACAGAACAGAATACGAATACAATCAGCATTCCCAGCTTCAACGTACATGGCCTGGCCAGCTTCAGCATGACCAGCGTTCGGCCTATCCAGATAAAGGCGCTGAATACCGCCAAGACATTAAGTATGGAGGCTACGTAGGGCGCGCGCAGAGAAGTCGTCTCAATGATGGCGGCCACATAGGCGTGGAAGAGCCAGAAGTAATTGGCCGGATGTCCGGCAACAAATACATTTTCAAGCGGCGTCGCGCCATAACGCAACTGATTGATATATCCAAAGTGAAGATCTGGATGTGAGAGTATTTGTACCGTGGGGCTGGAAACTATCGCATAAAGCCCGGGCGCGACAACCAAGAGCGGAATCACTGCGGGCAGCAGTGCTCGCCAAATTTGGAAGCGGTCTGATTTTCGGTCAGTATTCCAGCGGCTGTACGCGCCTGCCGAGAGCCAGACCAGAGGTATCAGCGTACAAGGGAGAAGCAGCATCTGCCAAAGACCAATGGTCATCGGCATCAGCAGACTGAGGATATATCCCACGCTGACAAAAAGGGCGAACGATATTGCAAACAATGGATTGAGTACATCTGATATGAATATCCAAATGAATCTCATCCACGCGGTTCTCGCAGCCCCAGGCATACTTATCACTCTGGCTTCGGATTCAAGAGATAGACGTTGGCGCCGTCTGAAACGTGTTCAAATACGAGCGCAGCGCCACGAGCGGACATCACCTCCGGGCTGATTTCTTCGTCCTTTACGACAGCGTAGAACTGATGACCCGGTAAATCTTTCAGCATGCGGTCCAACAATTGACCATACTCTTCAAGGCTGGTGTCTACACTGTAGATGGCATCCAGGGCAGCCGTTCTTTCGTGATAGGGCAGGTCGCTGGCCGCAAAGTGGGTTTGCAGCAGCCTCACGTAGAGCATGCGCTCATGAAAGAGATTCGAGTATTTGCCCGGCGCCAACTGCAACACAACCAGATCATCATAAGCAGTATTGTCGCGGATCCACAAATAGGCTGGCAACCGGCCTCGAACATCATCGGAAAACTCAACATGCGTGCCGACGAACCGGTAACCGCCGTCGCCATAATTGATGACCTTATTCCAGAATCCGCCAGTGACATAAGCGATCTGAGACAATACCAGGAACAAGAACAAAACCGTCGCCGAGTTCGCGAATCGTCGCCAAAAGATGTTGCCGCTGGCGCGCATTCTCCGCAAAGCTGACAGCGATGACAGGGCCATCAAGATCGCTAGAAAGTATACGCCTTTGTATTGATTGGCATCGGGCAAGGTCAGCAGCGTCGTCAACAGCAGACCGATCAAGCAGCAGAATTGCAGATATAACTGCCTCCGATCGCGCTGTTGAAACGCCCAGTAGCACTGCGCGACGAAGAAGGGAATGAACAGAAGCAACGCCGCGATGAGCATCTTTACGTTGGGCACGCTCAAGCCATACGGACGACCTGACGAAAAGACACTGAGAATCTCCAGGTTGTAGTGCAGCAGCGGCAGCGACAAGGCCACGCTTAGCGCAAACCACAAGAGCAAATTCAGCGGCGGAATCTGGCGTAAATACTCGGTCAGAAGCATCCTCAGGTAGTTCTTCCTATCGGAGGCGCGAAGCCACTCAAAAGCGATCAACACTGCGAAGCCTCCGAGCAGCATCACGACAATGTAAAGCGCGGCAATCTCGCGGACGGCCGCCGCAGCGATTCCGCTGGCGGAAATCAACATCAATGCGGAAAGCTGGCCGCCCTGCTTAACCAGTTTCACGCAGCCATAAAGGGCAGCCGTGAAGATCATTATGCCCAGCGTCAAGCTTTGGAAGTTCATCACTTTGGCCAATACGCTGTGCAAGTGCGGGTTGGCGCCCGGGAGCAGCATGATGTCGTAAGCATAGGGCGAGTACGTGCCGCCCAATATGTGGCTCGCAAGACTGATCGTGCTGGTGATATTGACAGAAAAGTAGACCAGCAGAATCATGAAGCCGAAGCCCAGCGTCCGAGGGCGTCCCAGCTCTAGAAGTTGCAAAGTCTTGCCGATCCAGACAAAGCTGCTCAAAATCGCAATGACGTTTATCAGAGACGCAATCGACGGTGGACTGAATCCAGTGACATGAACGATAGCTGCGATCGGCGCGTGAAAGAGCCAATGGTAGCCGGCTGGATAGCCGGCCGCAAACACGTTTTCTATTGGCGTGGATTCATAGAGCAGCTGATGAATATAAGCCGCATGGATATCGCCGTGATTCCTGACTTGCATTGTGGGATGCGCGAATTCCGCCAGGATTGCCGGCACGAATAACAGAAGGGGCAACATCGATAGGAGCGCCGTACGAGAGAATGGCAACGCCGTTGCTGTGGCGCGCTTCCATCGCCGACGCGCTCGATACGTCAATCCGGCCAGCGTCCCAAGTGATGTCAGCCAAAATACCGTTAACCACTCGACTATCGTCACCGGCATCAGCAGCGTAAGGATGTAGCCGATACTGACGAACAGCGCCAAAGCGATCAGGAGTAAAGGATTGATTACGTCGAGGACTAGCGTTGCGAGCAGTCGCCAAGCAAGATCGACCTTACTCCGAATCATCGACCACACCACCCAGCAGCTTGCCAGCGGAGATCAAGGGATCTTCGTCTTCGTTTGAAACGGCAACTTCCGATTCTTGCGGCTCGATCACTCGATCGACCACGCGCACTTCAATGCGCAGCTTGACATTGTGCAGGTCAAAAATCGCCTGCTCCAATACGCGCGCGCGTTTAGGCGCCTCGATCATCGGAACAAACACGTCGTTCGTGACGCCAAGAATTAGTCGATTGCCTGCAATGGCGCGGACATGCGCATTATCCAATAGGGGCGGGATGCTCTTGTTGTAGCGATAAGCCCGCGACAAGATATCTGTCCAGCCCTCGTGAATCTTGAGCACTGAATAGGCGGACGGCTCGCCGGGCGCGCTCAGCTGGGCGCGTTCGTAGGTCTCGTTCTCGCTTGATTCAATTTCGGGAGAGTCTTTGGCTTTGCCTGCTTCTGATTTGGCCGGCGCGTTTGCTCCGGGATCTGCGGTTATCGTCTGCCGTGATTGGGCAATCGGTTGCTGCAAACTCTCAATCAGCGCCAATTCCAGCGCTAGTTGTGGTTGCCAGCCACCGGTATAGGCATTGACCGCTTCGTTGAAGGCACGGATAGTCTTCAGCAGTCGCGCGCGATCAATGTCTTGCGCCAACCCCTCGAAAGCTTCGCGCTCTTCTTGCGACGCTTCCACAAGGTCGGCGCTTGCTGTCTGCGCCAACAGGACATTGCGAAGGCAGTCGACGATTTGTTTTCCGAATTGACGGGGATCGCTGCCGGTGTCGATGGCAGTGTTGATGATATGAATGCCCGACGCAACCTCTTCCTGAGCCAGCGCATTCACCAAGTCACGAACGTGAACGCTGGTCGCGGTACCCAGCAATTTCTGTGTCAAGGCCAGGCTGACCGTCTCCGCCGGATCGGTCACGATTTGATCGAGCAAGCTAATGCTATCGCGTACGCTGCCCGTGCCTTGGCGGGCGATGAGGTCCAGCGCTTCCTGTTCGATCGAAATTGATTCGTTCTCGGCAATCGTCGCCAGCCGATCGCAGACTTCCTTGTGAGAGACTCGACGGAATTCGAATTGCAGGCAGCGGCTCTTGATAGTCGCCGGCACTTTGTCGATTTCTGTGGTGGCCAGCACGAAGATGGCGTGATCGGGCGGTTCTTCGAGTGTTTTGAGCAGCGCGTCGAAGGCGTTGCCGCTGAAACGATGCACCTCGTCGATGATATAGACCTTGTACATCCCCTCTCCGGGCGCGAATGCGATCTTGTCGCGCAGCTCACGCACATCGTCTACGCCGGTATGCGACGCGGCATCAATTTCGATCAAGTCCAGGAATCGACCTTCATTGATGGCGCGGCAGTTGCTGCAGTCATTGCACGGAGCGTTGGAAGGGTCGTCATCCTGGCAATTCACGGCCTTTGCCAGCAAACGCGCAGTAGTGGTTTTCCCCGTGCCGCGGGGGCCGCTGAATAGATACGCGTGTCGAATACGGCCGCGAATCAAGGAATTACGAAGGGTTCTCGTGATATGATCTTGTCCAATCACATCGGCGAAAGACTGCGGCCGCCACTTAAGATAGAGGGCTTGCTCGGGCAAGTGTATACCTCCCCAATTCTTGGGGCAGTCTAGCACTCAGGCAGCGCTCAAGCAAGCGTCATATGGCGCCGCACGCAGTCCGTCTAACGACCCCGGACCGCACACGTGACATCAAGCTTTCAATAGATTTGACCATACGGCGTCAAATCTGGTTACAATAGTGAGGAGAGTGTTCGCTCGCGGTATACTGCGCGATTGAATTTATCTGGCGGGCGAGGCGAATTGAGACTAAAGGAAGCAAATCATGGTACTGGCAAAGGATACTTACGTCGCTGTGGCTCGCTACGAAGACCTGCAGGGGGTGGGCAGCATCACCGTGCATCCGAACGGCAAAGCGGTAGTGCTCTTTCTCTATGGGGATAGAGTTTACGCCATCGACAATCGCTGCCCGCATATGGGCTTTCCGTTGGATAAGGGATCGGTCGAAAGCGGCATCTTGACCTGTCACTGGCATCACGCCCGCTTTGATTTGGCCAGCGGCGGCGCCTTTGATTTGTGGGCGGACGATATCGATACCTTCCCGGTCGAGATCCGCGAAGGCGATATCTATGTTGATTTGAGCGCAAACGACCGCAGCATTGATCATCAGCGCGATCGCCTCTGTGACGGCTTGCAGCACAACCTCAGCCTGGTGGTGGCGAAAGCGGTGATCAACCAGCTCAATCACGGCGTGTCTGCGGATGAGCCTTTTGGCATCGGGCTGGATTTCGGCACGCGATACCGCGGCATGGATTGGGGACGTGGCTTGACCACCCACGCCTGCGCCATGAACTTGATTCCCTATCTCGAACGCACAGACCATTCTCTGGCCCTTTATCACGGCTTGGCTGATCTGGCCAGCGATACCGCCGGCATGTCGCCGCGCTTCAATCCGCGGCCGCTGCCCAATAGCGAGACCGATATCCCCACCTTGAAACAGTGGTTCCGCGAATTTGTCGAGGTGCGCGATGCGCAGGCTTGTGAACGCGCCATCGTATCCGCCTTGAGAGCCGGCGCCGATGATGCGCAAATCGCGGATATGCTCTTCGCGGCAGCCACCGACCATCGCTATCTGGATGCCGGGCACACGCTGGACTTCATCAACAAGGCGCTGGAATCAGTGGATCTGGCCGGCTGGGAATATGCCGAGCTGGCCTTCACCAGCGTGGTGCCCAATCTGACCGAGGCGCGCCGCATGGAAGAATCAAACGCCTGGCGCAATCCCATCGATCTGGTGCTGATTCTGGAAGATGTCTTCGAGCAGCTGCCTGCCCTCATTGCGGACAACATCGGAGACAAGGCGATTGAGGACACCGAGCCGCTGGTCGAGATTCTGCTCGACGATGATCCCCAAGAGATCGCCGATTCGCTGTTGAGTCAATTGCGCGCAGGCGTATCGGCTGTGGAGCTGGCCGGCCTGGTGGCTTATACCGCCGCGCGGCGCATCGTCCACTTCCATACCAGCAACGATTTCGCCGATTGGGATACAGCGCTGCATACCTTTACTTTCGCCAACGCCGTGCATCAAGGTCTGCAGCGCGTGGCCTCGGTCGAATTGACTCGGGGCGTTTTTGACGCCGCCATGAGCATCTATCTCGATCGCTTCTTGAATGTGCCCTCGGTCAAGCTGCCGAAACCCGAGCCGATTGAGCAGCCCGATGACCTGCTTGACGAATTCGAATCCTTGCTCGATTTCCAGCAGCAAGTCAATCAAGCCGGGAATTTGACCGCGCAGTATTTGCGCAGCGGCGGCTCGGCGGATAAATTGATGGCCAAGATGGGACATCTCTTGCTGCGCGAAGATCGCAACTTTCACACGATCCAATGCGTCGAAGCCAGCTTCAATCAATATAGTCTCTTGAAAGACAAAGCGCCGGAGATGGCGCAGCATGTATTGATCGCGGCGGCTCGCTACCTGGCGGCGCACGCCCCGACGACTCGATCGCAGCTGCAGACTTTCACCATCGCGCGGCGACTATCGCACGGCGATAAGCTCTTCGAGGGCTAGAGCTGCGCTCATCACCGATTGTAGATGATATAGGTGTCGCGCAATTCCTCCCACAATTCGAGGTAATTGCGGTAGCGGCGCCGGTCGATTGCGCCGTCGCGCAGCGCTCGCAGGACACCGCAATCCGGTTCCTTGGTATGCGTGCAATTGCCGAATTTGCATTGCAATACATGGGGCTTGATATCGATGAAATAGGCATCCAGCTCATCAGGCTCGATATCCCACACCGTGATCGCGCGCAAGCCGGGCGTATCGGCAAGGTAGGCGCCGCTATCCAGGCGAACCAGCGCGCTGTCACGGGTGGTATGCACACCCAAATCGGATACCCGCCCCACTGATTTCACACGCCGTCCCAAGCCGGGCTGAATGCAATTGAGCAAACTGGTTTTGCCCACGCCGGATGGTCCGGTAAAAACCGAGATGCCGCTTTCCAGGACCGCCCGCAGTTGGCTGATGCCGTCGCCGCGGGTGGCGCTGGTGAGCAACAGCGCATACCCCATCTCCTGATAAGCGGAGAATTGGGCGCGCAAATCGGATTCGTCCACGAGATCGAGCTTGTTGACAACAATCAATAGATCGGCGATATCAGATTTTTCGCCCGCGACCAGCAAGCGATCGAGCATTTTGAAGTTGGGCGCCGGTTGGGCGGCCGCCAAGACAAAAACGGCGCGGTCGGCATTGGCGATGATCACATCCTCGCGCTCAGCTTGGCCGGCGCCGCGTTTGCCCGTCGTGCGCAGCGCGCGCGACAAGGCGCTCTTGCGAGGCGCGACGGCGAGGATCAGCCCCATCAGCACATCGGTACCCTCTTCACGCCGCAACGTTATGCTGACGCGGTCGCCGATGGCGGCGATGTCGCTGGCGCGCGCGGCTTCTTTCAGTTTGCCGCGCAACTCGCACATGTACGTTTCGCCATCAGCCGCATCGACCCAATAGAATCCGCTCTGCTCTTTGACGATCAGTCCGTCTTGCGCGGCGTCCAAGTGTTCCAATCCTTTCGTCGATGTAAGATTGCTTTCTACTGAATTATAAGCGCACATTGCCAATGTTCCACAGATTCATGCCTGCCGGCTGCGCCAAAGACATGTAGTCAGATGCCCGAAACTCGGATACACTAGATTAAACTTAGTAGACGAATCTAGTTCGAGGATTCATCGTGTCCGAAGAAAACGCTCAAGATATCGACGACAATCGCAAGCCAAGCAATTCCGTATCTCCGGTTCTCATCAATTACATTCTTATTGCGATTGTCTTTCTCCTCCTCGGCGTTTTCGTCGGTCAACGCGCCTTGAATGACGAGACCGGGCCGGAGGCGATTCGCGTTGACGAAACGCAATTGCGCCAGATCATACAGAGCGTTCTGGATGAAAGCGCATTGACGCAACCTGTAACTGAAGAGGGGTCGGATCGATTTGAGCTGGTCGATGATGATCCCTACCAGGGCGATGTAGATGCGCCGGTGGTCATCGTGGAATTCAGCGATTTCTTCTGCACCTACTGCAAACGCCATTTTGACTTAACATTCACGCCGCTGTTGGAAAATTACGGCCAGTACATTCGCTATGTCTATCGCGATTTCGCGCGCTTGACGCCCGAATCGACGCCGGCCGCCGCTGCCGCCCAATGCGCCTTCGCACAGGGCAAATTCTGGGAATTCCACGCGGATTTCTTTGGCAACCAGCAATCACTCGGCCGTGACTTCTATATCGAGACTGCAGAAAAGTATGGGCTCGAGATAGACAAATTCATCGCCTGCCTCGACGAGGGAACTTACGTCAATGAGGTCGAATTTGACGGGTTGGATGGTCAGCTGGCGGGGGTGCGCGGCACACCCGGCTTCTTCATAAACGGCCAGATCCTGAGCGGGGCGCAGCCCTATAGCATCTTCGAGCGCATGGTCCAGCGCGAGCTCGAAAAAGCCGGCATCGATTTTGCGCCTGCGACCGGCGGGGGCGGCTTCTGACGCGACAAGTACCGTGTAATTCCAGCATCAAGTTTCCATCAGTAATGCCACTTAGGCGAGCGCGGTGACGAGGCCCCGCTCGCTTTCGTTTTGTATGAGGCACAGATTTGATCACCTAATGAAGAATAAAGGCAGAAACAGGCAACCTCGCGCATCACGGCGTCGCGCAAAGGCGTTGGTGGGCAAGACGATAGACCTCGATATCAGCGATATGGCTTACGGGGGGCTAGCGCTGGGCAAATTTCGCGGCAAGACCGTTTTCGTCCCCTACGCTTTGCCTGGCGAATCAATCTCAGCCGAGATAACCGACGACCGCGGCGGGGTGGCTTTCGCGCGCGGACTCAGTTTGCGGGCCGCCTCGGCGGATCGCGCTGCGCCGCGCTGCCCCCATTTTGGACCGGATCGCTGTTGGGGATGTCAGTGGCAGCACATCGACTATCCAGCGCAGCTGCTGCTCAAGCAGGATATCTTGGCCGATCAGCTTGCGCGCGTCGGCAAGCTGCCGGATCGGATTATCGACGCGGTCATGCGTCCGGTCGTGCCGGCGGCGACGATATGGCACTACAATCAGCGACTGACGCTGCGGCGCGACGAGGGCGGCGCTTGGGGCTTGCGCAGGCAGGGCAAACGCGGCATCGAAGCCATCAGCGACTGCCACCTCGCCCACCCTGATTTGACCGCTGTGTTATCCGAGCTCAATTTTGATTATGAGCGCGCGCGACGAATGACCATACAGCGCGACAACGATGGGCAGATCATGTTGATCCTCGAGATCGATGCAGAAGAAGCGCCGCGCCTGCACACCGACCTGCCGATCAGCGTGAACCTGATTTTGCCCGACAAGGTGCCGATCAATCTCATCGGCGCCGCGCAGAGCCATTACCGCATCGACGGGCGCGCATTCCGAGTGACAGCCGGCGCGACGATTCGTCCCAACATTGAACAGATTGAAGCGTTGGTGAACGTAGTGATGGGTGCGCTGCGACTCGCGAGCCATCATCGCGTCCTCGATCTCTATGCGGGCGTGGGCATTTTCAGCGGCTTCCTGGCGGCAAAAGCGGCGCTGGTCACGGCTGTCGAGAGTTATCCGCCGGCGGCCACCGATGCCGATGTCAATCTGAGTGATTTTGAACAGGTCGATATCATTGAAGGACCGGTGGAGTCGGTGCTAAGCGACATGGTCGGCGCGGCGGCGGCATACGATGTCGCCCTGGTTGATCCGCCGAGCGGAGGATTAAGCCCCTCGATTATCGCAGATCTGGCGCGGCTGCCGCTACAACGTCTGGTCTATGTCAGCGGCGATCCGCCGTCGCTCGCCCGCGACTGCAAAGCCTTGTACGAAGCCGGTTTCCAGTTGCGCCAGGTCCAGGCAGTGGATATGGCGCCACAAACCTATTACATCACGGCCGTCGCTTGCTTCGAACGCTAAGCGAAGATGGATTCCAGCGCTCCGATCAACGTATCGACCTCGTCTGCGCTGTTGTAGGCCTGCAGCGACAGGCGGATGCCACATTGACCCTCGAAGCGGCCCACCGGTATCTCGATACGATAATCCACATACAGGCGTTCCTTAACCGCCTCGACATCACACGCCGGTATCGGGATAGTCGCCATTTGTACGAATTGACCCCAAGATAGCGGTTCCAACCCGAAGCGCTCACAGAGTTGAGTCTGCGCCTCCCGCGCCAGACTATGACATGTCGCTCGAACTAAATCCCAATCGTGATCGCGCTGGAATTCGATGGCGGCGGGCACGGCAAGGTAGGCGGCGATATCCCGTGTGCCCTGCCATTCGTGACGCTCGCGGAAATCGGCCTCATCTCGCCAGCCGTGTGAGACGATCAAAGGATCTATCAGATTGTGGCGCTCGGCCCGCACATGCAGGAAAGCCGATCCTTTGGGCGCACATACCCACTTGTGGAAGTTTCCGCTGTAAATATCAGCGCCGACCGCGGCCAGATCAAGCGGCAGCTGACCGGGCGCGTGGGCGCCATCGATGATGGTAAGAATGCCCATCTCACGGGCTCGTTCGCAGATCTGCGCCACCGGGAAGATCAAGGCTGTCGGTGATGTGATATGGCTGAGAACGATCGCCTTGGTTTTGTCGCTGGCGCATTTGAAGAAATCCTCGATGAAAGTCGTGTCATCTTGATACGGCAGGCGCACCCGGTTGCGGACAATGCGCGCGCCAGTCTTGCGGGAGACATATTCCAGCAGCCGATTGACCGCGCCGTATTCGTGATTGGTGGTCAAGATTTCGTCTCCGGGCGCAAACGGCAGCGAGCGCAAAACGATGTTCAGCCCAGCCGTGGCGTTTGTCACGAAGACTATTTCGTCATCAGGCACATTGAGGTAATCGGCGATGCGGTCGATTGCTGTGCCCATCAGCGCTTCGCGGCATCGCAGCAAAAACTCGATCGGCTGGCGTTCCAGCTCCAATTGCCACCGTTGATATTCAGCGAAAACGGGCTTGGGACAGGCGCCGAAAGATCCATGGTTGAAAAAGATGACGTCTTCCCGAATGAGGAAATCTTCGCGCGTCAGCATTGACTCTCTCTCGCAATATGGTGAAAAATGCAATTCGAGCGATTATAGCGCGGAGTTCTAAAGGCAGCTTCATTTCAAGCTAATGAAACCTATTCAGCGGCTTGGCGATATTGAAAGCGCACGAAGCGATCGTGACCGGCATAATCAGGCAGGACGGCGCAGTCCAGGCTGAGCAGGTCTCGTACCAATTGCCTGACCGCATCGCCTTGATCGGCGCCGATTTCCAGCAGCACCCAGGCGCCCTCGCTGCAAACCTGCGGTATTTCTGGCAGCAGCCGTCGGATCAGCTGGAGTCCATCCGGACCGCCGTCGAGCGCATGATTCGGCTCAAAGCAGCTGACCGCCAGCGTCTTGAGTTCGGCAGTGGGGATGTAGGGCAGATTGGCCATAAGCAGGTCTACGTGAACACCGTGTTCCCGCAATGGATCGGCCAAATCGCCGTGCAGCAACGACAAGCTGGTCGCGTGCAGCGCCGCGTTTCTCCGCGCCACCTGCAGCGCGTCGACGCTGGTGTCGCAGGCATAGACTTTGCAGCCCGGCAGGTGACGGGCGACGCTGACGCCCAGCGCGCCACTGCCCGTGCCGATATCAGCGACCGTCGCTTCGGTTGCGCCCGCCATCAGTCGCAGCGCCTCTTCGAGCAGCAACTCGGTTTCCGGTCGCGGGATCAATACGGCCGGCGTCACCAGAAGTTCTAGATCGTAGAACCACTTTCGGCCTGTGATGTAGGCCAGCGGTTCGCCGACGGCACGTCGATTGAGCAGCGCTTCAATTCGCTCCCATTGCTTGCTGTCAAGCGACTCATCGCTGTGCGCCAGCAAATGGACACGCTCGACTTCAAGCGCGTGCGCCAGAAGCAACTGCGCATCGAGATCGGGTGTATCAAGATGACTGAGCTTTTCCTGCCCCAGGCGCATGGCGGCGCGTACGGTCATCAAGGCGGCAGCTCTCCCAGCACATCCATTGGATTGGCGGCATTTGCCAGCAACTCGCGCAGGACATCTGTATCGGTGTATTCGGAGAAGATCAGAGGGTGATCGTCAAAAAGCGCGAGAAGCATGCGAAGGGTCGTGGATTCGGTCAAGTGTATGCGGTCGTACCAACCGCTGCTATCGACATCGTAATTGCGCACATCCGCAAAATAATAGTAGTGATGGTCATGCGCGTCAAACAACTGCGCCACCTGTCGGGTTGCCTCATCAATATAGCGATTGGCGCCGCTAGCCTCCATCGCCTCAAAAACAACAAAGTGCACCGGCGGCGTGACACCTACAACCGTGACGCCGTCCAGACTGAGCTGCCCAAGGAAGTCCTCAAGCAAGTCCAGCGCCGTCTGATTGATCTCGCTCGCCGGCGCAAACCGCTCATTGTCTTGGAAATCGGTCAGCGCCGCCGCGACGTGAGCTGCCTGCATCTGCCGGCTTTCGATCAGCATGCCCTGCTGCAAGCTGCCATCGGCGCGGTAACCGAAGCTGCTCTGCAACGCCTTCAAACCCAGGCTGCGGCTCGCGTAGACAGGATCTTCTCCGGCGAGGATATCTGCGATGGTCAAGTGGCCGCCGAGCAGCCGGTGGGTGGTTTCCACCGTGGCTTGACGAATGCTCTCCCAGCCGAAGTCCGGTTCCGCCGCAGGATCGGGAGCCGTTGTCAGCGGCAGATCGGCGTTGAACCAGAATTGATCGATGCCCAGGATGACGATTTCCGGCGACTGCCCCAGGCGCTCATAGAACTGGACGATCGTTGGCAAGCCCCAGCCCGGCCCCGCTGCGTTATACACAGCCTCTGGAGATTTCGTGAAGAATCGGTCGCGCGCCTGCATCATGCGCGAGCTGCCGAGAATCAGAATTGTGGGCTGCCGACGTTGATAGCGTTGCAGCTTGTAGCCCATGATGCTTTCAATCTGGCTGCTGCCGAATACGACAGTCTCATCTTGCTGCTGAATGTCGGCAACGGATGAAATGGGCAAGGCTTCGCCGCTATGCCAGGCGAGCCCAGCCAGCGCCAGGCTGATGCACGCCAACGGCAAGAGGAGCAGAATTGCTTTTGCGAACAGCCGCGGCATATCGCCTCAAAATTGAAAATAGATGAACTCTTGCGTCGTGGTTTGATAGAACAGCGAGACATAAATGCTGATCAGCAGCACATAGTAAATTCCCCAGCGCGGCAGCAGCGCGAGCCGACCGAACAGTGCTTCTATGCCGTGACGTTCATCAATCCAGTCGATCAGGAGCAATCCGCCGATGAGCATGAACGAGAGCGCGAATTCCAGTCGCTGTGGGAGCAGTCCTGCCGCGAGAGGATCGGTCAGCGCGGACAACCCCCGTGAAAAGTCAAACAGATGACGAAAGATATAGCTGATCTCTTCAAGATTCGCCGAGCGGAAAACGATCAAACTGAAGGTCAGGAACAGGCCGGGATAGACGACCTTGATGGCATAACAAAGCGCGTTATCCGGTAGCAGCCGTATTTTCTTGGCGAGGAACCAGGCCTCGATGGCCGCCGCGACGCCATGCATGGCGCCCCAAATCGCAAACGTCCAGGCGGCGCCGTGCCAGAGTCCGCTGAGCGTGAATACTAGAAAGACGTTGAATAACTGGCGCGCCAATCCACGCCGATTGCCGCCCAGACTGATATAGACATAATCACGAAACCAAGTCGAGAGCGAGATATGCCAGCGCCGCCAGAATTCGCTCACCGATGTCGCCAGGAAAGGCCTGCGGAAATTCTCCATCAAGCGGAAGCCCATGACCCGCGCCAGGCCAATGGCAATATCCGAGTAACCGCTGAAATCGCAATAGACCTGGAAGGTGAAAAACGCGGCGGCGAGAATCAAACTCATGCCGGTGTAGGCTTCGACATTGCCGTAAACTTCATTGACATATATCGCCAGACGGTCGGCGATGACAACTTTCTTGAAGAAACCCCAAAGCGCAAGGCGCAATCCGCTGACGACGCGATCGTAAGCAAAGTCAAACTTGAGAGCGAATTGCGGCAGCATGTTGGTCGCGCGCTCGATAGGACCCGCAACCAGTTGTGGAAACAGCGCCACATAAGTTGCAAAGACGCCCAGGCGCCGATGCGCGGGCAGCCGTCCGCGATAAACATCAATGGTATAGGCCATGGACTGAAAGGTGTAGAAGGAGATGCCGACAGGTAAGATTAGCTCCAGGCTGGCGATTTGCAGCGGCAGGCCCAGGGCGTTGGCCAGATCCGCGGCCGCGCTGCTGAACAGGTTGGCGTACTTGAAAAGAAACAAGACACCGAGATTGGCGCAAACACTGCAAGCCAGCAGCGCTCGACGCCGCAACAATTGATCTTGCTGCGTTCGTACCAGCCCTAGCGCCACCAGGTAATCGACCAGCGTGGAAAACGCAATTAAGAGGATGTATGAGGCTTCTGCCTGGGCGTAAAAGAAGTAGCTCGCCACCAGCAAGAGGACCCAGCGCCATGACTGCCGGATGGCAAAATAGAGCGGAATGACAATCAGCGCGAAGACGACAAATTCAGTCGAAACAAAGGACATGAAGCACCCGTCTCGCCGGGTCAGCAGATCATCGGAATCGTCAGACGCCGCCGGCCGCCAACTGCTCCGCCTGCTGCTGCGTGGCCAGTTGATCGATGAAGGTATCCAGGTCGCCGTCCATCACCGCCGGCAAGTTGAAATTGCTGTAACCGATACGGTGATCGGTGACACGACCCTGGGGATAATTGTAGGTGCGGATTTTCTCGCTGCGGTCGCCACTGCCGACCTGCCCGCGGCGTTCCGCCTCGCGTTCGGAGCGCTGGCGCTCCACTTCCGCTTCATAGAGTCGGGCAATCAAGACTTGCTTGGCGCGGATCTTATTCTGCAGCTGGCTGCGTTCGTCTTGCATCTCCACCACCACGCCAGTGGGTTTGTGGATCAGGCGCACGGCGGAATCGGTAGTATTGACGGATTGGCCGCCGGCGCCGCGCGCGCGGAAGACTTGCGTCTCGACCTCGCTCATATCGAGCTGCACATCGACCTCGTCCATTTCCGCCAGGACGGCAACGGTCGCCGTGCTGGTATGAATGCGCCCCTGGCTTTCGGTCACCGGCACGCGCTGCACACGGTGCACGCCGCTCTCGAATTTCAAGCGGCTGAAAGCGCCGTCGCCTTTGATCTCGAAGGTGATATTCTTGAAGACGCCGTTGCCTTGCTCGTTGACATCTAGCAGCTCGACCTTCCAGCGGTTGGATTCGGCGTAGCGGGTGTACAGGCGCAGCAAATCGCCCGCGAATATGCCCGCTTCGTCCCCGCCAGCGCCGGCGCGAATCTCGACGATGACGTTTTTGCCGTCGCGCGGGTCTTTGGGCAGCAGCATCAGGCGCAGCTTTTCCTGAAGATCGGCGCAGGCCGCCTCCAGCTCGGCAACTTCCAACCCCGCCAGCTCGCGCATCTCGGCATCATCGGCGCCGCTCAGTAACTCTTTGGCTTCGCCCAATTCCCGCGTCAGCCTCTGATAGCGCCGGTAGGCATCGACGATATCTTGCAGACTCGACCGTTCCTTGGCCAGTTCCGCTATCCGGGCGTAATCGATAGCAATCTCCGGATCGCCCATCAAGCGCTCGAGTTCAGCATAACGACTTTCTACTTCGGCTAGTTTTTCCAACATGGAATCTTCTCATTTCTCGGCTTTTGAGAATTCTGAGGGTACTGGCCCGATGGATGCGCGACTATTGCCTATCCTGTGCAAAAGCTGCGGGGCTTGTTAGTATTTGTCCAGCCAGAGAAAATCGCTGCGCGTGTTCATACGATGCATTATACAGGCGCCGATACTGCTGCACAGTGACAAGTGGCCATGGTGTGATGGTTGACCGCGGACAATATATGGCAGTATTGCGCACTCTGGATGAACGATTTGAGCACCCGCCCGGCTACGCCTTCGCCGCGAATTATCGCCAGATCGGCGATACACGCATTCACTATGTTGATGAAGGGGCCGGCACCGAGACGATGCTTTGCCTGCATGGCGAGCCAACCTGGTTATTTCTCTACCGCAAGCTGATACCGCCTCTCGCCGCGCGCTAACGCGTCGTGGCGCCGGATATGGTGGGTTTCGGCAAATCGGACAAGTATAGCGAACTAGAAGACTATAGTTTTCAGATGCATTATGACAAGCTGCTGGGTCTGATCGAAGCGCTGGATCTTCGCCGAATCACCTTGATCTGCCAAGATTGGGGCGGCCTGCTGGGATTGACAATCGCCGCCAATCACCAGGAGCGCTTTGCGCGTCTCGTCATCTTGAATACATTCTTGCCCACCGGCGAAGAGACGCTCAGCCCGGCCTTTCTGCAATGGCGCGCGTTCAGCCAGAAGATCGGCAGGCGCATGCAGGCGGGTCGTCTGGTGGCGCAGACTATCAGCAATTGTGAGTTGCGGGCGGAGATCATCGCCGCATACGACGCGCCCTTCCCTGAAGACTTATACAAAGCTGGTGCGGCGGTCTTCCCGTCGTTGGCGCCGATTTCGCCGGATATGCCCGGCGCGCGCGAAATGAAAGCGGCGCGCCAGGCGCTGTCGCGTTGGAGCAAACAAGCGCTGGTCCTGTTCGGCGATGGCGATCCCGTTTGGGGTGGCGCGGCGAGGTACTTCCGTAAGCTGATTCCCGGCGCGTCCCAGCAGCCGCAAGTGACGATAATGGGCGCTGGACACTTTCTGCAAGAAGAAAAAGGCGAAGCGATCGCGGCGGATGTCCTGGCTTTCATGAAGCGAACCGGCGCCAGAGCGCGGTCAGCCGCCGTCCAATCGATGAGAATTTGAGCGATGACAAAAGCGAATTCACCACGCAATCCTGGCATCCCGCTGGATCTGGGCTGGGTGCGCGACACCCGGGTCAATTTGAGCGCGACGCAAAGCCGCGCCAAGACGCTGACCACGCGGCGCAGCATCAAAAATGACTGGCAGGCGGCCTGGCTCTTGCGCGCCATCACCATGATCGATTTGACCACTCTGGCCGGGGACGATACGCCCGGCAAAGTCAAGCGATTGTGCGCCAAAGCCCGTCAACCACTGCGGCAAGATATCGTCGAGGGGCTCGAGCTTGACGGGCTTCCGATCAAAGCAGCGGCAGTTTGTGTCTACCATCAACGCGTCCGCGACGCCTTGCGCGCGCTCCGGGGCAGCGGCATTCCGGTGGCGGCCGTATCTACAGGCTTTCCCGCTGGACTCAGCCCCTTCGAGCAGCGCATCGCCGAGATCCACCAGTCGGTAGAAGCGGGAGCGGCTGAAATTGATATCGTCATCTCCCGCGAGCACGTCTTGCTGGGCGATTGGCAGGCGCTTTATGACGAAGTGCGCGAGATGCGACAGGCCTGCGGCGCCGCTCATATGAAAACGATCCTGGCTACGGGCGAGCTGGGTCCGCTTTGGCAGGTGGCGAAAGCCAGCAAAGTCTGCATGATGGCCGGCGCCGACTTTGTCAAGACCAGCACCGGCAAGGAAGCGGTAAACGCCACGCTGGAAGTTGGATTGACGATGGTTCGCCAGATCCGCGCGTACCACGACATGACTGGCTACCAAATTGGATTCAAGCCCGCGGGTGGAATTCGCAGCGCCAAGGATGCGCTCAACTGGCTGATTCTGATCAAGGAAGAGCTGGGCGACGAATGGCTCAGCAACCGACTGTTCCGCTTCGGCGCTTCCGGTCTGCTGACCGATATAGAGCGACAACTCTCCCACCACATCAGCGGAAGATATG
Source organism: Anaerolineae bacterium (assembly GCA_022822305.1). GTDB lineage: Bacteria > Chloroflexota > Anaerolineae > Aggregatilineales > Phototrophicaceae > UBA6055. The sequence goes on along the minus strand of JAJEBY010000013.1, from coordinate 328,481 downwards.
CCGCGCGGCATCATATGCCTATGAGCTAGCTAGAGGGACTCAGCACAGTCGAGGCTGATTTGCATTGAATCCGCCTTAAATGCTCGTCGATTTCAAACGATATAATTGCGTCAGGTGGAACGATGCGATAAAATCACTCAAGTCTGCGTTGATACGGTTTTGCTTGTTCAATGCATTTTAGAATCATCTACAAGGAGAGTACCATGAACCAATCAAGATACATGACAATCGCATTATGTTGTTTGATGTCATTTTCGCTCATGTTCGCCTCTTTAAGCCTCGCGCAAGACGATATGAAGGGCGACGACATGATGATGGAAGATGAAATGATGATGGAAGACGCGTCAATGATGATGCCGGCGCCAAGGATCTGTATGCACCTCGTGAGCCATGTGGCTGTCTATAGTTATCAGGACAATGTTTATTGCAGCGATGTTGGCGCGGCAGGTATCGGCATCCAATCCATAATTGACGCGGGCTTTACCTCCGCAATTGACGTCTGGGGTCCGATGGGGGTCGATGCGGAAGTCTGCTTCTCCATCGCCGCGCCTATCACCTTGATTGATGCGGCAACATCACCGCACATGGTGTCCGAGCCGGAAGTCTACACGCGCGACAACTTGACCTGTCTGCAATTGACCAATCCCGGAACTGTCGTACTCGGGGCGCCGTCTGCCGACGACATGATGATGACTGACGAAATGATGCCCGAAGACGAAATGATGGCCGAAGACAAAATGATGGCCGAAGACGAAATGATGGCCGAAGACGAAATGATGATGGAAGATGAAATGGCCATCGATGACGTCATGACCTTGGAAGATGCCACGATGATGGAAGACGAAATGGCTATGGAAGAGGACATGATGATGGTAGATGACATGATGATGCCGTCAGCTCCGCGTATCTGCACGGATTTGCCCGCCCATATCGCTGTATACAGTGATTCCCCCTACATCAATTGCCGCGATGTCGGCGAGCCGGGTATTGGCGTCATGTCCATCATTGAAGCTGGCGTCGCCACCGCGGTCGATTTCTATGGAATGGATATCGATGCCGAGGTCTGCTCGTCGATTCCGGGTCCGGTCACCTTCCTGGACGCGATGACGGCTCCGCGCATGGCATCCATGCCAGCTACGTACATGATGAACAACTTGCACTGTATCCACATCACGGGACCGGGCACCTACGTGCTGGGCACCTAATCACGGACTCAGGTTTGCCGAGTCTCGCAAGTCACTAGCGAAGGATCCCGCCCGGAGTTGCTTCCGCCGGGATCTTTTGTTTTGGCGCCGCGCCCCCCAAGCTAATCGCGATCAGTTGAACTCCCGAAAGACCGATGTTGACTGTGGCGCAAGCGCTCAAATTGCCCATACTGCAAAACGCGCAGGCAGTGGCCGGTTTTGGTGGGTTGTCACGCGAAATCCGCTGGGTGCATACCTCCAATGTGCCGAATCCGGCGGATTGGCTGCATGGTGGCGAGTTGGTGCTGACCACGATGCTGAATCTGCCCGATACGCCGGAAGAACAGTGCGAGTCGCTGCGGCGAATGGCGGACAAGGGGATCGTGGCGGTCGTGATCACCATCGGCAAGATGCTCGATCGCATCCCCGATTTTCTGCTCGATATCGGTGACAGCCTCAACCTGCCGCTGATTGAAGTCCCGTACGAAACGCCGTTTGTCGATATCGAAAAAGAGATAAACGAGCGCATATCGCAAGAAAACCTGGACAAGTTTAGTCGCGCGTTGACGATTCAGCAGCGCTTGACGCAACTGGTATTGGAGGGCGGCGGCTTCGCGGAATTGGCGGAGATGCTGGCGGATTTAGTCGGCCATTCGATCAGCATTGAGGACGAGCGATTTGAAGCTATCGCCAACAAAAACATCGCCGCGGTCGATTCTGCGCGCCGCTATACCATTCAACACGGTCGCACCAATCCGCAGCTGATCAAAGCGCTGGAAGTGGAATACCTGCCGCAGATCCGCGCGACCTTGCGCCCCATGCACTTGCCGGTGATGCCCGATGTCGGCCTGGAGATGGAACGCCTGTTGGCGCCGATTGTGGTGCAGGGCAAGATCTACGGCTACATGTGGATTATCGCCGATGTTCACGCGCTTTCGCCGATTGACATGATGGCGATCGAAATTGGCGCGACGGTGGCTGCGCTGCTGATGCTGCATCAGGAATCGCTGCAATCCGCAGAGGCATCATTGAAGGGCAGTCTGGTCGCCCAATTGATCGAAGACGATGGCAGCCGACAGACCGTGCTCAGCGATCAATCGCTGCGTTATGGCGTCGATCTGCGCTCGCCCTTTCAGATGCTATTGATCGCGATCAAACATGCGCCTCCCGCACAAATGTCGGGCGTTTATCGCGACATCAATCAGGTGCTGGCACAGCTAGAGTTGTCAGCGGTGGCGGCGCTCTTTGCCGGGCAGGTCGTAGTCTTGACGAGCGCCGGCCAAGCCGTGGATGATTTGGCGGAGTCCTTGGTTGAGCAATTGTCAGCGATTTCCGGTCGTCTGTGCATCGCTATTAGCGCCAGGTTTAGCGGCTCCAAAAGTGTCGGCGAAGCGCATCAGCAATGCAACGAAGTTCTGGCTATCGCGGAGCGCGCCAATAGTCGGCATCCTGTCCACCGCTTCAATGATCTCGGCTATATTCACACGCTTTTCCACGCCGGACGCGAGAGCCTCGAACAAAACACGCAAGCGCCGATTTTGCGGAAGCTGCTCGAGGAGAATCAAGCCGATCTATTTTTCACGCTGGAAACTTATCTCGATGCCGGCGGCAACAGCGTGCAAACTGCCGATGCGCTGCGAATTCATCGCAGCACGCTGAATTATCGGCTGGCGCGCGTTCGGGAGATCTGCGCGGTGGATCTGTCGTCGCCCACGACACGACTGAATTTGCAGATCGCCATAAAGCTGATGCGGTTGTTCGACTCGCTGCCGGAGGACGACGCCTAAATCAGTCGGCCTTGATCTTTCATTCTTATGCAGATCCGCGACTTAGCGGGGCAATCGGTCGCCGGCCGCCACAACAATCGCAATCGCCAGGTCATCCGTATGTGACAAGCTGATATCCCATTCGCTCAAACCTAGTTTGGCCGCGAGCGCTTTGGCTTGGCTGTGCAAGATGAGCCGCGGCCGCCCCCGGGGATCGTCGACGCGAATCTCTATATCGATCCAGCGCATATCGCCAATGCCGGTACCCAAGGCTTTGCCGACGGCTTCTTTAGCAGCGAATCTCGCCGCCAACCGGCGCGGGTGGTCCCGGCAGTCGCCGCGCTCCCCTTCCGTGAAAAATCGATTGAGGAAGCGTTCTCCGAAGCGCTCGATGCCGCTGGCGATCCGGTCGCATTCGATCATGTCTACGCCACAGCGAATCATAGCAACGCATTCCAAGTATCTGTGAGGCGCTTATCTGTAAGGCGCTTATTGTACATCACGATCCGGACTGTTCATCCTCAGAATCTGCTAGCGCGCGCATGGCTTCCACGTAAAATAACGGTAACGGCGAATACTGTGATGTTTAGTCGGCAATGAAAGAATCAATGCGACTGGTAATTTCGTTAGCGTTCATCTTGCTCATAATCTCCGCTTGCGGAGGAGGCGAGGTCAGCGCGCCGCCGTCGGCCACGGTGGCCTCAATGGAACGGGTCAGCTTCGTCAGCAGCCTGCTCGGCCCCGGATTCTCGATGCAAATCCCATCGACCTGGCGCTATCAGATTACCGACACCGGCATCATTCTCAGCAATGATCCGCGTCTCTTGGGCGCGCAAGACGACGGCGCGGTGATTCCCAGCGGCTCCCTGGTGGCGAATGTGTCGCTCTTGACCGAGGCGGAGGTCATCGCCATCGGCGCGCGCAATTCCGCCAGCCTGATTGACGCTATTGTCGGCGCCTCTGCGGACGACGCGCTGCAACCGCAATACAGCAATGCGGACCTGGTATCATTTGATGGTCGAAATGGCGCGCAGTCCTTCGTGAGCATCGCCGGCAGCGACAGTCTGCTGCTGGCTTTGGAGCTGGATCGGAATTTCCTGCTGGCGATTGTAGTTTCCCCACAGGGCGAGCTTCGTCAGCATAGCAGCGTGCTCAATTCCATATTTGGCTCGGTCGATCTGCTCAAGACAAACTGACGGAACCAGCGCTGTTTCCGCGTCTCGCCCACAAAGGTGAACCGGTCATGGCGGACCGCCGGCAGCGACCGATAGAGGCCCCGCATGGCAAGTCTGCGATTTCGAATTCGACAACAATATTGGCGGTGGGCAGCGCCCGGCAGAATCCGCGACTACCTGCGCGATCATGCGCCCCGCAAGCTGCAGATTGGCGCCGGCCACAACTTGCTGCCAGGTTGGCTGAATACGACCCTCTATCCTTTGGCGCAGGGCACGGTCTTCCTGGATGCCCGACTGCCCTTCCCCATTCCCAACGCGCAATTTGATTACGTCTTCAGCGAACACGTGATCGAACATCTTGAGTTTGACGAGGCCGCTCATTTGCTGGATGAAGCGAGGCGGATTCTGCGTCCGGGAGGACGCCTGCGCATTGCCACACCCGATCTGGGCCAAATCATCGCTTTGTATACGCAGCCGGAAGCGGAGGCGCAAAACGCCTATATCCGCTGGATTATGGATACATTTCGTCCGGCGGTCGGGGAATACAATCCCGCTCACGTCATCAATCAGTCATTCCACGGCTGGCGTCACAAGTTCATCTACGACCGGGCGACATTAATGAACGCCTTGAACGCTGCCGGTCTTGTCGATATCAGGCGTGTGCAGCCCGGTTGCAGCGAGGACGAACACCTGCGCGGCATCGAGCAGCATGGTCAAACCGTCGGCAGCGAGGAAGCGATGCGCTACGAGACGATGGTGTTCGAGGCGACAAATCCCGGGGCGGATTAGGTCCCGATGTCATGCGGCGGGCTCATGCTCTGCTCGGGATCCCGTTTGCGTTTGCGCTTCTGGCTATCCCGACTGCGGTAGATGTCGATAGTGGCGATGATGATCAGACCCGCCATCAGCGCTGGCAGCAAGAATCCGGTCATACGTACATTTCCTTGTCATTGTCGCTCGCGTCACGACGATACCGCGTCACGACCGAATAGCGCAAGAATTGCCGCAAATGTCGGCTCCACCACAGTCTATCTATGCAAAATCAGTCCTTTTCCATTATGATACCTGCTTCAAAGAATAGCTGTGACAAATGATGGTGAGCGCTAATGCCTGTATATACCTATCGCCGTGAGGATGGCACGACTTTTGATTTTCGGCAGAAGTTCCGGGATAACCCGCTGGAGACTTGTCCCACCACAGGTCAAACGGTCAGCCGCGTGATTCACCCGGCTGGCATCATTTTCAAAGGCAGCGGATTTTACGTCAACGATGCCAAGAAAGCTAGCAACTCCGCCAGCCCGTCCGCGTCTAACGGCGACAAAAAACCAGAAGGCGACGCGAAGAAATCCGAGGCCAAATCGGAAACCAAAGCGGAGACAACGACTGAAACCAAGCCGGTTGCGGCTTCCTCGCCGGCGGCTAGCGAGTAGCCATCTCTCGCTCCGCCCTTAGGTCAACTTGAACAAAAGCGGGAAACAAGATGAAATATTATTTTGTACGGCACGGCCTTGCCGAAGAATTGCAAGATAGCGACTTCAATCGCGAGTTGACCGACCGCGGGCGACGGCGCGTGGGCACGGCGGCCAGGGTAATGAAACGTCTGAACATTTGCCCGGCCAAGATATTCTCCAGTCCACGCTTGCGCTCGCTGCAGACCGCCGAAATCATCGCAGAAGAACTGGGCATGGAAGTCGTCGTCGCCGACGCGGTCAACTTCGGTTTCGACTTGCCTGACATGCAGCAACTGACGCGAGGCCTGGACTCGAACGACGACGTGATGTTCGTCGGTCACAATCCCGATATGAGCCTGGTCGTGCACAAGTTGACCGGCAGCAATGTCGCCATGAAAAAGGGCGGATTGGCGCGGGTCGATGTATTCAGTCGAAAGGCGCGGCAAGGGGAACTCGTGTGGTTGATCGCGCCCAAAGCTTTCGACGCCCTCGGCGATGGAGTCGACGCTGCCGACGTCGGCGGCGAGATCGGCAAAGAGCGGCTGCCGGACAAACTCGCTGATTCCAGCACGCCGCTGCATCAGTTGATCCAACGGCGCTGGAGTCCGCTGGGGTTTGATCCCGACCGGCGCATCGAGAAGCCGATTCTGACGAGCATCCTGGAAGCGGCGCGCTGGGCGGCTTCGTCGAGCAATCTGCAGCCTTGGCGCTTCATCGTCGCGCCCAAGGACAATGCGGCCGAATTCAAGAAAGTGTTTTCGGTGCTTAAGGAGGGCAATCAGCCCTGGGCACAAAACGCGGCGGTCTTGATGATCGCGGTCGCCCAAAACAACCGTGGACCCGGCGTACCAAACCCCCATGCCAGCCACGATTTGGGTCAGGCAATCGCGCAGATGGTCTTGCAGGCGCTGGATCACGGCATTTATGTGCACCAAATGGGCGGCTTCTTCCCGGAGAAGGCGCGCGAAGTCTACCGGATTCCAGAGGACTACGAACCGTATACCGCCATCGCCTTTGGCTATCGCCGAGCCGACCTGAGCCACCTGAGCGATGCGCATCGGACTCGCGAGGTCTCCCAGCGGCAGCGCCAAGAATTGGGCGAAATGGTCTTCAACGGCAGCTGGGCGCGGCGCGCGGACTTTCTCGATTGAGCCATATCCTGCTCAAGCGCGGCGGCGCGGCTGGATTGTATGATTGTGACAGGAGACCCGACCTAAGTGGCTAAATTTCTGTTGACGGGCGGCGCGGGATTCCTCGGCATCAACCTGGCGCGATACCTGCTGGCGCTCGATCACGAAGTCGTCTCGCTCGATATCGCGGATTTCAATTATCCCGAGCGCGAGCGGATTCGTGAAGTCACGGGCGACATTCGCGATCGCGCAATTGTCGACTGCGCCATGGAAGGCTGCGACGTTGTCGTGCATGCCGCCGCCGCCTTGCCTTTGTACTCTCCGGAAGAGATCTACGGCACCGATGTGCAAGGCACGCGCCACGTAATCGAATCCGCCCGCGAACACGGCGTCAGACGCTTCATCCACATTTCCAGCACGGCTGTCTACGGCATTCCCAATCATCATCCCATCCGCGAAGATGATACGCGCATCGGCGTCGGCCCTTATGGTGAAGCGAAGATTGAAGCGGAAGATATCTGTTTCACGGGGCGAGACGAGGGCATGATCGTCAGCGTCATCCGGCCTAAAACCTTCGTCGGGCCGGAGCGGCTCGGCGTATTCGCCTTGCTCTACGATTGGGCCAAGGACGGGCGCGGATTCCCCATGCTGGGTGATGGCAGCAACCGTTATCAGCTGCTGGATGTCGAAGATCTCTGCCAGTCAATAGCGCTCTGCGCGACGCTCGCCGATGATGCGGTCAATGATACTTTCAATATCGGCGCCAAGGAATTCGGCGCCATGCGCGACGATTATCAAGCGGTGCTTGATTATGCGGGTTATGGCAAACGTGTGACCGGTCTGCCCGCCGAGCCCGCCATCTGGCTGCTGCGCCTGCTGGAGTCACTCGGGCTCTCGCCTTTGTACAAGTGGGTGTATGAAACAGCTGCCAAGGATTCGTTCGTGTCGATAGAAAAAGCCGAATCTCAACTGGGTTTCCAACCGAAATTCTCTAACAAGGACGCCCTCATTCGCAATTATCAATGGTACCTCGACAACTTGGCGCAATTTGAGCGGCAGACCGGCGTCTCGCATCGGACGCCCTGGGGCCAAGGCGTTCTCAAGCTGGCGAAACTGCTATTCTAGACACTCCAGACCTGTCCAGCCGCCAAGAGTCCGACTAGCCATTGCTTGACGAGACGATTCCATGGACAAGCTCAAACAGCGCGGCATCGTCATCATCGACTACGGCTCACAGTACACCCAGCTCATCGCTCGGCGTATTCGCGAGTTCGGCGTTTATTCCCAAGTCTTGCCCTACGATTGCTCGACAGAAGAACTGGACCAACATCGTCCGGCCGGCTACATTCTCAGCGGGGGACCCAGCAGCGCCTACGACACGGCCGCGCCCCGGCTGCCCCGCGCGCTTCTGCAACGTCGCAAGCCCGTGCTCGGCATCTGCTACGGCATGCAATTGCTGACGCATACGCTTGGCGGATCGGTCGCCGGCGCCAGCCACAAAGAATATGGACCGGCCACACTCACCCATGCCGCGCGCAGTCCGCTGTTTGATGGCCTTCCGGAGGAATTGCAGGTTTGGATGTCGCATGCCGATCGTATCGACCAGCCGCCACCCGGCTTCCGCGCGCTGGCGTCGTCAGATAATTCGCCTTTCGCCGCCATCGGCGATCTGAGCCGGCAAATCTACGGCGTGCAATTTCACCCGGAAGTGCAGCACAGCCCTCAAGGCGGCGCGATGCTGTCGAATTTTCTGTTCAGGATTTGCGGCTGCGCCGACCACTGGACACCGGGCGCGTTCATTGAAGACAGCATCGCCAACATCAGGCGACATGTGGGTCAAGAAAAAGTCTTGCTGGCGCTGAGCGGCGGCGTCGATTCGGCGGTGGCGGGCAGCTTGATTCATCGCGCCATCGGTGACCAGCTCACCTGCATATTCGTCGATCATGGGATGCTCCGCCTGGGCGAAGCCGAGCAGGTCGCGCGCGTGTTTCGTGACGAACAAGGCATGAACCTGATCGCGGTCAGCGCGGTGGAAGACTTCCTCACGGCTTTGCAAGACGTCACCGAGCCCGAAGCCAAACGCAAGCTCATTGGCGGATTGTTCATCGATGTCTTCAGCCAGGAGGCGCGCAGACTGCGCGACGTGCGTTATTTGGCGCAAGGGACCATCTATCCCGATGTCATCGAAAGCGCAGCCAATAGCCAGGCGGCCAAGACCATCAAGTCTCATCACAACGTCGGCGGACTGCCGAAGGATCTGCATTTTGAATTGGTCGAACCCTTGCGTGATTGTTTCAAGGACGAGGTGCGCAAGATCGGCGCGGCGCTCGGATTGCCGGAGAGCATCGTCTGGCGGCAGCCCTTCCCCGGTCCCGGATTGGCGATCCGCTGCCTGGGCGAACTTAGCTGGGAACGACTAGAGAAGCTGCGCGCAGCGGACGCTATCTTCACCAGCGAGCTGGCCGCTTCTGGCCTGCTGCGGAGGGGCACCGCGCAAAGTTTTGCCGTGCTGCTGCCGGTCAAGAGCGTTGGCGTCATGGGAGACAGCCGCAGCTACGAAGAAGTTGTGGTGCTGCGTTCGGTAACGACGGACGACTTTATGACAGCTGACTGGGCGCGCCTGCCCTACGATCTGCTGGCGAAGGTGAGCGCGCGCATCGTCAACGAGGTGCCCGGCATCAACCGCGTCGCCTACGATGTCACCAGCAAACCGCCGGGCACGATAGAATGGGAATGAGCGCGGGCAGTTGCCTATTGGCTGGAAAGCGAGTATAAGTAGCCTATCGATCAACGCTGTGAAGGAGACAATAGCATGCCGGGCGCATACGTGTTGATACATCTTAATATGGCTGTAGATTTCGCCGATTCATTGGGCGACATACGCGCGATCGATGGCGTCGAACGGGCGGATTTGGTGGTAGGTCCCGATGATTGCATCGCCTTTCTGCAATGCGAAGACAATACCAAATTGATGAATACCATTCGCGCCATCCGCAATGTTAATGGCGTGGGCAAGACGGATACCCGTTCCGTTGCCGAGGTGTAGTCGCCTTACTTTGAAGCGGTTCGCGCGCAATCGTCACTGTATCGCCAGCTTCCAGGGCCGTGTTTTGGCTGCAATGCTGCTGCTTGGCGCCTGCTCTCCCTTGGCGCCGGCCACCACGCCCGCCCAATTGCAGCATACGCCGGGTCCCTTCTTCAGCATTACGGAAACACGATTCGACGCCGGTCTTTTCCGCCTCGAATTCCCGCCGTCGTGGCGCGTAGTTCACCTAAGCCCGGCTACCGCCCCGCTCGTACGGGTCGTCTTTGTTTCGCCCGATCAGAGCACCGTCAGCATCTCGCAAGTCCATGCAGCCGATACCTCGGGAGAAGAAAGTCTGCTGCAGTTGGGCGGCGGCGTCACGCTGCGGATCGAGATTGAAGCGGCGGATGGCGCAGCGCAGTCGTTCTTTTCGCAAGCCGACAATCTGATCCATTCTATTCGAGCCTGACCGGCGATCATGCTCGTCAGACGACTCCCACAAAGACAAGCAACGTCAATTGAATTTGTCCTATCAAACTCAAGCGCGCCTGCCCGCTCGCGGAGTCGTGATTCAAGACACTGGCTCAAAGTTAGAATATACGTACCGATCGAATTTGGACTTGAAAAGTCGCGAGTCCCCGCTACCAGGGTCAATTGCTTTCCAACAGTTTTCCGTCCCACAATTGATACCGGATTAAACGCGCCGATGCAAGCAATTGTCAACAGAATCAAGTGATCCAGCCAGCGAGCCGTCCACTGACAATTCTTACTTTGGCCAAAAGACAGTGCCCCGGCCGCCGGGAATCACGACAAATCTGGAAATTGCGGCGGCATTGTATTCACATTTGGATGATTTTGTTATACAACATATTGCGTAATATATCGTGGACAGTATCTTTAGTGTTCATGGCGCGCGAATCTTTGCCGACATCGGTGAGCGATTTGTAATTGTTTAGCGAACTTGACCATCGGGGGCATTGCAAAATGGCTGAGAAGATTCTAGTCATCGATGATGATGAATCGACAGTGCAATTGCTCTCGACGCTGTTGAGGCAACGAGGATTTGACGTCTGCCAGGCTTATAGCGCTCAAGACGGACTGCGAACCGCATATCATCACCAGCCGGATTTGGTATTGCTCGATGTACTCATGAGCCAAATGGACGGATGGGAAGTTTGCCGAAGGCTGCGCGAAATGTCCGATGTGCCGATAATTTTTGTCAGCGCCTTGGGTGGCGCCCAAGATATCGTAAAAGGACTGGAAATCGGCGCCGACGATTACGTCGTCAAGCCTGTTGATGAAGATGAATTGGTGGCGCGGATTAAGGCAAGGCTCCGGCGATCTCCCCGCCCGCAAATGCACGAGGAATTGATATTCAATCATGGCAATTTTCGCATTAACTTTATGAATCGCGAACTGTGGGTACGCGGCAAAGGCATACACTTGACGCCCAAGGAATTTAACCTGTTGGCCGTCCTGGCGCGCAATGCCGGGCGCGTCGTGCCACGCAAGGAGCTGGTCGCCAAAGCTTGGGGCGATGCATACATCAGCGCCACCGACAGCTTGAAGCTCTATATTCATTACTTGCGGCAAAAGCTGGAGAGCAATCCGCAGCAGCCCGAATATATCTTGACTTCTCGGGGCGTTGGCTACCGCTTTGTCAATCGCTGAGCGAGCGCGTCAATTGACCACGGATTCCAAAATCTCGTTCGTTTGATCAACCATCGTTTGAAATGCAAATCGATCCATGTCCGTGCTTGCCTTGGCGGCGAAATCGTCGCGGCGGTCCAGTAATTCAGTGATCGCTCCCTGCAATGCCGGAATATCGACGTGAGGCGCCAGCAAACCGTTGCGGCCATGGCGCACCAATTCCGGATTTCCTCCGCAATCGCTAGCCACTACTGGCGTGCCCAATTGCAGGCTCTCCAAAAGCGTATGAGAAAAGCCCTCATAGGCGCTGTACAATGCCAGTCCATCTGCCGCGACCATCAGCTTGCTGACCGCGTCGCGCGCCAGGTTGCCGGTGAATGTCACGCGCGCGCCGAGTGGCGCAGCCAGCGCTTTAAGGCGCGGCAGATCCGGCCCGTCCCCGACAATGACCAGGCGGATTTCCGGCAGATCGCTCACGGCCGTCAACAGATGATCGATCCCTTTCCAGGGCTGCAGGCGCGCCACAGTGATCAAGATCGGGCGCTGATCCCATCCCAGTTGGGCGCGAATGTCGGCTCGGCTTTCTGTTGGCCGCGTCAGATCAGGCAGCGCGTTGTATATCACATGAATCTTTGACGGCGGGACGCCCCAGCTGCAGACCATTCGCCGCAAATACTCGCTCGGCACGATCACCGCGTCCATTGCTTTCACCTGTCGCGACCGGGCCGCCCGCTGCCAGCGCACGCGCCAATCACCCGCACTGGTCTGAAAATCGTCGATGGAAAGTTCAGGCGGGATCCAGCCCTTGCGCATGCAGCGTTCCCAAGCCTGGTCACCAACCACTTTGAGCGCGCGTGGAACGCGCGGCCCGCTCCAAATCGGTAGGTCAATGCTGTGCGCAAAACAAATATCCGCCCAATCGAGCAGCTTTCGCGCGGACAGCGCATAGTGCGTTTGACGCAGCGGATAAGCGCGACGGGCGATTCTGGTCACGGGATAGGGATAATGAGAACGGCTGCTGTCTCCAAAGCTGATGACATGCGGATTCCAGCCCTTCTTTTGCAGCGCCGGCAGAATGCCTTTGAGATAGGTCGCCGGTCCGCCGCTTTCGGGATGGAAAATGCCGCTGGCCACCAAGAGGTTAGGCACAGGTTGCTCCCGTTAACATACGCGGCCGCGCATGATGATGTGGCGATTGACGAATGTCGCCTGCGCCGTGCCCCAATCGCGCGCGCTCATCCAGTCTGTGGCGATGGGCGGCGCCTGCCGCAGCATCTGAATCAATTGCGCGATGGTAGCGTCGTCATTGCCCTGTCGCTGGGTCCAGGTCATGAAGTCGTGCCGCTTGATGTAATGCTCGGCGGTTTCGACCGAGAAACCGGCATCGGCAAAGAGCGCCCTCCACTCGAGCTCGCTGTAGGCGCGATTGTGGCTGGGGTCGCGCAGGCGCTCGAACGCATCGACATAACGCGCCGATGTATCATCGTCGGGCAGAAGATGATCTTGCAGCAGCAACATGCCGCCGGTTTTCAAGACGCGCGCGCATTGCGACAGGAAAGCTGGCACATCGGGGAAGTGATGCGGCGCGATGCGGCAGGTCACCAAATCGAATTGATCGGCGTTAAAGGGGAGATCTTCGGCATCTGCCTGCTGAAAGCGCACGTTTTTCACGCCTCGTTCCCCGACAATGAAACGCTCGGCCTTTTCCAGCATGCGTGGCGTCAGATCGGTCGCGATGACCTCCCGCACATGAGGGGCGAACTTGAGCGCGGTATGTCCGCCGCCAGTGGCGATATCGAGGACATCCCACTGCCGCTGCGGCGCCGCGATAGCCAGCAGGCGATCCAGGTCGGAGCCCCGGGCGTGGGTCTCGCTGGTGACATAACCATCGGCGAACTGCGCGTAGCGCTGCCGCGACAGGGACTTGGAGTCTATGGATTCCGGCATGTCAAACATCTCCATTTCTACACCCGTAATCATACAAGACAACCAGTGAATCTACAGCGGCTGCGGCAAACTGCAGATCTCCAGTTAGACCTTAACGCCAATACTTGACCGCAAAAGTGTTACAATCTGCCCTGTTCAACTATTTGAAATACGCATACGAGGTCAACATGTCCCAAATCCGTACACTCCAACGTGAAGACTTGTTTGAACTGCGCTTTCTCAATGGCGGGCAACTGTCTCCGGATCAAACGCGGGTAGTCTATAATGTCGCCAAGATTGATGCCGCAGACGACAAGGAATACAGCACAATATTCGCCCTCGATCGCGCCAGCGGCCATTCGCGTCAACTGACCAATGGCCGCGCCAAGGACACCCTGCCTGCCTGGTCGCTCGACGGCGATTCGATCGCTTTCGTATCCGATCGCTCGGGAAAGGCGCAACTGTACTTGCTGCCTGTCGATGGCGGCGAAGCGCGCCAGCTGACGCACCACGAGCGCGGCATCGGCGGCGGCGGATTCGCCTGGTCGCCGGACGGCAGTAGCATCGCCTATTGCGCGGCGCCCAACCCCGAGCCGCCCGATCTGTCCAAAGAACCCTATCGCGTCGACCGCATGGTTTACCGCTTTGACGCCATCGGCTATCTCGATGATCAGGTGCAAGAAATCTTCTTGCTGGATCTGGAATCCGGCGAATCGCGCCAGTTAACCGATGACCGCAGCAACAATATCAATCCGCGCTGGTCGCCCGATGGCGCGACGATTCTTTACGACGCCAACATGGGGATTGAAACCGACCGCGCCATGACGCCCGATCTGAAGACCGTTGATCTGGATGGCAACTGCAAGACAATATTGCAGGGCTGGACCGCCGTCAGCGCCGCCAGCTTCACGCCCGATGGCGGACGGGTGGTGTTCGTTGGGCGTCCCACCGATGGCAAGCCCATCGGTACCAAGTCCGATCTTTACATCCTTGATCTGGCCACCTCAGAGGTCGATTGCCGTACGACCGGGCTGAAAGTGGGCGTTGGCGGTTATCTGTCCATGGATATGCCGGTAGCGGGCATCAGCATCGCCAATACGGCTGTCAGCGTTGATGGCGCGTATGCCTATACGGCCGTGCAAGCGGGCGGTACCAATCACGTCTATCGCGTCGCGCTGACTGGCGACGAAGATTGGGAGGCAGTCACCAGCGGCGATTGCGCGATTTATCCGCAGAGCCTGGTCGGGGACGCGCTGCTGTACGCCCGCACCGAGTTAAACGCGCCGCCCGATCTCTGGCTTGTGGATTGCGCCGGCGGAAACCACGAGCGACTCACCGAACTCAACGCCGGGCGCCTGGCGCGGATCAGCCTGCCGGAGACCGAGCGCTTGCTTTGGCCTAGCAATGACGGCGTTCAGGTCGAAGGTTGGTATATGAAACCGGCCATCGGCAGCGCGCCCTACCCCACCATCCTCTATATCCATGGCGGCCCGCACGCCGCCTACGGCTGCGCCTTTCATTTCGATTTCCAGATGTTGGCCGGCGCCGGCTACGGCGTGCTCTTCCTCAACCACCGCGCCTCCACCGGTTATGGAGACGAATTCTCCACCGCCATCAAAGGCGATTGGGGCAATCTCGATTACAAGGACCTGATGAGCGGCGTCGATCACGCCATCGCGCTGGGATTGGCCGATGCCGATCGACTCGGCGTCTGCGGGACTTCGGGCGGCGGCAATCTCTCCTGCTGGGTCATCGGGCAGACCGATCGCTTCAAAGCCGCCATCCCCCAGAATCCAGTCACCAATTGGCGCAGCTTCTATGGCACCAGCGACATCGGCATCTGGTTCGGCGTGCAACAGATGGGCGGTCATCCACACGAAATCCCCGAAGTCTACGAACGATGCTCGCCGATCACCTATGCGCACAACTGCACGACGCCGACCTTGATGGTGCAGAGCGAGCTGGACTGGCGCTGTCCCGCCGAACAGTCCGAGCAGTACTATACGGTGCTGAAAGCCAACGGCTGTGTGGTGGAGATGCTGCGACAGCCTGGCGGCGCGCACGGCGCGTCAATCTATGGGGAGATCAATCTGCGGCGCGCCCACAACGATGCCATGCTGGATTGGTTCGCGCGTTATGTGTTGAGTGAAGAAAATTAGGTGAGGCGGGACCGGGCATCCGGCCCATCATTCGGGCTCGGCGCGTTCCGGCGGCGCCCGACGCAAGGGTTTCAGGGTCGATAGATCAAACTGATCCAAGCCGGCGGTACCTACGCGCTCGAGTGCGGCTCGCACGGCGTATGAATCGCGGCGGAGCTGCGCCACATCGATTCCCTGACAGGTATCGGGCAAAACATGCAGCCACTGTACGCTGCGCTGTAGCATCTTCAGCGCGCCACGGGCATTGCCCCGATTGATATGGTAGTAGGCGACGCCGACCTGCAGGATAGCGCGATATAGGTCACGGACGGGTCCTTCCGTCTGTACCCATAGCGCTTCAAACAGATCGTGCTGCTCGTAGTAGTTTCCGCTGTTGAATTCACGCAGCCCGGCCAATGCCAGATCAGGCAGTTCCTCAGCACATTGGCAAGCTAGCCGCTGCAGAGATGCTTGACTCGGCAGGCGCGCGAAATCCGCGATCAAGCTTCTGCCATCCTTTTCCAACTCGCTCCAGCTTAGGGCGATGTCAGCGCCGGCCAGCGTCGCTTCCGCGCGTGCCACATCATCGTCACTGACAGCAAACACGGGTATACGACGGGTGGCCGCGCTGGATTTCGGCGTTGTCACGAAGCTCCGCCAGCGCGGGTGCCGCGTATCGACGACAACCAGCGCGCATCGACTATTGATCAAGGTGTTCATGTATCCTGCGGGTTCGGCAACTTGGCAAACACGAAAACCTTGCATAGCGCCGACTATGGCAGCTGCATCATCAAGTTGGGAGACGAAAACCAAGATCGCGGGGTTCAAGTGAAACTCCTGATTGCCTTGTAAACAATAACGCAATATTCCGAAGTTGTAACTTTTGCCAGCCTATGCATAATGGTCGTGCAAATGTGCAAATCGTCGTATCTAACATTAACCGTTGATTAATTGTTGGGATAAGTCTTGATTGCTTGACATTTGTGCATGGTCTTGTCTATAATCGTGACAGATTTGAATTAGGCATTCTTAATACATGTGGATTATCCACCCACCGCAGAGGAGCGGTCTTGGTGAGCGCAGGCACAACTAGCTACCTGAATAGTCGTCTCCTCAAGCTGCAGGTCGGATATCTGCTAACGGAAGGGCCAGGCTTTTCAAGAGAGATTCCACTACAGATTCCTCAGCGCGTACATGTCGCGGAAGATCTGTATTTGGAGTCCCTTTCTGGACACTTGACCCTTACTCGAACCAAAGAGGGTATCCTGGCGCAGGGTACATTGCAAGTACAGCACGGGCGGGAATGTGATCGCTGTCTCGAAGAATTCGTACATGGATTCGCTTTGCCAGTTGCCGAACTATACGCGTCACCTGCAGACCCGGAAAAGAGTGTGTTTAGTGTTGATAGCAGCGGCGATATAGATCTTGCCCCGTTATTGCGGGAAGAAATTATTATCGAAGAAGGCTATCGCGTCATCTGTCACGACCTGTGTCGCGGCATAAGTTCCGAAAGTGGCTCAAACCTGAATGACGAGCCAGAAACTGTGGAAGTCGACAGTCATAACTTGGGGAGTTACGCGGCCATAGATCCGCGGCTGGCGATCCTGAAGCAGTTGCTGGACCAGTAAATCTAGCGCATCATAGCCATCAGCGATAACGATATCGCTTTCATGGCGCCAGTTGGGGGGTTAACCGTGAATACTTTCGATGAGAGGTACGAATCCGATATTGAATTGATGACTTATCTCGAAGAAGATAAGTCTCAGTCGAACGATTTTCAACTGTCTTTTGAAGATGAAGACATCGACATATTCGCCGTCGGCTATGATGAGGTCGAGGCGGATATCGACGATGACGACCAAGATTTCGACCTCGGCGAGATCGCCTCGAACGACACAGTCGGCCTCTATCTCAAAGAGATGGCGCGTGTGCCGCTGCTCAGCACCGAAGAAGAAGTGCAGTTGGCGATGCGCCTTGAAGCGGGCCGAGGCGCCGAAGCGCGGCTCACTCAATATCCCGGCCATAAACGCAGCGCCGAATGGAAATTCCTGATCCAGGACGGCGTAAACGCGCGCGATCACCTGATCAAAGCCAATACCCGCCTGGTCGTTTCCATTGCCAAGAAGTATATGTCGCGCGGTGTGCAGTTCCTGGATCTGATCCAGGAGGGCAACCTGGGACTGATGAAGGCGGTTGAAAAATTCGATTATCACCGCGGCTATCGTTTCAGCACCTACGCCACCTGGTGGATTCGCCAGACCATCACACGCGCCATCGCCGATCAGGGCCGCACCATTCGAGTGCCCGTGCATATGACCGATCGCATCCGCCAGCTTTATCGCGTGGCGCGCGATCTGGAACAAGAGCACGGCTGCAAGCCGTCGGTCGAAGATATTGCCAAAGCCATGGAGTGCGAGCCGCGCAAGGTGCAGTGGATGCTCAAGGTGTCCTGGCAGCCGCTCAGCCTGGAACATCCCGTCGGCAAAGACGATGACTGCGAGCTAGGCAGCTTTATCGAAAATGATCGCGAGCCCACCCCGTCCGACAGCGCATACAGCAAGCTGCTGAAAGAAAAGATCGACGAATTGCTCAACACGCTTTCACCGCGCGAAGCGCGCATTTTGCGCCTGCGCTTCGGATTGCAAAATGGGCAAAGCTATACGCTGGAAGAAGTCGGGCAAAAGTTCGGTTTGACGCGAGAACGCATCCGTCAAATCGAGGGACGCGCCTTGCGCCGGCTGCGTCATCCGCGCCGCAGCCGCAAACTGCGCGATTATCTCGATTAGCCGAGATCCTGCATTGTAGTATTGACAGCTCAACAACCGCTTAAGCAATCTTTGCGTTTGTTATCGCGCTATGCGCCGTTGGCTGCCAGCAGCGCTTTTTCTCGTTCAGGTGACATTCCCGCCGGCCATTCGACATCATCGGACAATGACTCTGCCCAGGCATGAGTAGCGCGAATCGTCGATTCGAGCGATCTGAAGCGCAGACCGGCGCGCTGCGCCCGGCCGATATCGAAGGTCATGAAGGCCTCGGCATGTTCGCCATCCATCCAAAGCGGCAGCTCCATCCACTGGCCAACCTCGTGCTCCATCAAGAATTCGTCGCTGACATGATGAAACTTCACATCGCTTTCGAGCGTGGCTTTGGCTGTGGTCAGCAATTGGCCGATGGTCAGACGCTCCGCGGGTCCGGTCACGTTGAAGACGCCGGCGACATTAGCGGCGGCGCAACGAAGCGTGAAGGCGGCTATATCACGCACATCGACGAACTGCACGGGCTGCCCCGCCGGCGGAGCTACAGAGTCGCCCCCCGCGGCTGTCCGCGTCACCCAATAGGTGAAACGGTTGGTGGGATCGTGCGGACCAACGATCAATCCGGAACGAATGATTGAGGCGCGTTCGGGAAAGGCATCGAGCACGGCGTTTTCGCAGGCGGTTTTCAAGGGACCGTAACTGTCGTTGGTGATCTCCTCCACCGCGTCGTCAACCAAGGGAAGCAGTTCGGCGCTTTCATCGCGATTGGGCGCGCCCGCAATGGGATAGACCGAAATCGAAGAGATGAAACTGTAGTGACCGACCCGGTCTCTCAGCGCCGCAGCCGATAGTCGAACAACGCGGGGCAGATAGCCGCAGGTATCGATCACTGCATCCCAACGCCGGCCGGCCAATTCATCCAGGTCCACTTCGCGATCGCCGCGGATAGTCTCGATCTCGGGAAAGACATCGGGATTGGTCTGGCCGCGATTAAACAGGGTCGCGTTATGACCGGATTCAATCGCCAATTCAGCAATTGCGCGCCCCAGGAATTGCGTACCACCGATGATCAATACGTCCATGACTTCGCTCCATCGTTTGGCTGGTCGACGACGCCGCGGAATCGACCGATTCCCCTTGACACTGACCATAGGTTTCGCGGCGTCGCATTAGCCGTATCGCGCTATCATACTGTAATCGGACGATTCGTCTACGGCGCCTTGCGGTAAGGTGAACTATGCTAGAATCACGCCTATGAAAAGCCTTCGCGAGACCACCGCCATCCTATGCGGTTTTGTGCTCCTGCTCGTGGCCTGCAACCTCGGCGCCAGTGACAACGCGCCACCAACATTGGCGCCGCTGCCGACGCTGACGCCGCCGGCGACGCTGGGATATGCCGCCGTCGGTCCGGCGCGCGTTCCGGGCGTTGGCGCAACCGCCGTCGCTCCCGCAGAATCGAAGATTTCTGCTATTCTCGAGCAAGTCGAATCCGATCGGCTGATGAGCCATATTCGCACCTTGCAGGATTTCCGCACGCGCCATGTCAATTCATCGCAGGTATCCAGCAATGAGGGCATCGGCGCCGCGCGCGCTTATCTCACTGGTCAGTTTGAAACTTATCGCCAGACATCGAACGGCGGACTCTATACCTTTGACCTGCCCTTCGAATCGGTGACAGCGGACGCCGGGCGTCGGCTGCAGCACAACATCGTGGCAGTGATTCAAGGCACTGAGGTTGGCGCAGGTACGCTAATTGTCGGCGCGCATTATGACAGCGTCGGACGTCCACTCGATTCCGCGACGGTTGACGCGCCCGGCGCCAATGACAACGGATCAGGCGTGGCTGCCGTGCTGGAACTGGCGAGGATCATGAGCAAGTCGCGCTTCAAAGCGACCATCATGTTTGTGCTCTTCAGCGCGGAAGAGGTAGGCAGGCAGGGCAGCCGAGCCTTCGCCTCCTGGATAAGGGAAAACCAAACGGACGTGATCGGCATGATCAATGTCGATACCATCGGCAACGTTCACGATTTCAACGGCCTGGTCAACGACAGCGAGTTGCGCGTCTTTTCGGCCGGACCTAACGAGACGTCCATATCGCGCAAACTGGCCCGCGGGGTGAATTTCATCGGCTTCAATTCCGGGCTCGATCTTGACTTGACCGTGCAGGACGCGATCGATCGCGAGAATCGTTATGGCGATCACTTTTCTTTCAGCGAGCTGGAGTACCCGGCCATTCGCTTGATCAACGCCTTTGAAGAAAAGCGCAATGGCGATCCCACCGATACCATCGAATTTATCGAGTCGGGTTATCTGCGCAGCGCGACCCAAGCCGTGCTGGCGATTTTGACCTCGCTGGCGGATGGTCCGCGGCCGCCGGACAATATTGTCTTGCGCGTCAACGCCGGCGAGCCTGAATTGGTCTGGGCGCCAGTGACGGAAGCGACCAGTTACATCATAGCCTTGCGCCCGCCTGGCAGCTTGTATTACGAACGCCAGATCGCGCATAGCGGCAGCACCAGCATGACCTGGTCGGGTTTCCGCGATTTTGCCGCCATCGCCATCGCCGCCACTGACGGAGCAGGAATCACAGGTCCATTATCGCGCGAAATCATCCCGCGTTGAGCCGTGGTTCAAGCTAGCCTGCTCACCCAACGTCTTCTAAAATGACCGGACTCGTCCTCCAGGCGTGAGAACTTGCCATGCGCGTCGCGCACATCATCAAGGTCACGCGAATCAGCGGCGCCGAGCGCCATCTGTTGCTCTTGCTCCAGGGCCTGCGCGCTGCCGATGTGGATGCGCATCTCGTCATCCTGGTCGAAGAAACGCGTCCGATGGACGACATGATGCAAGAGGCGCGCCAGCGCGACATTCCCGCGCGCCGTCTTGTGATCAGCCACGATTTTGACGTAGGCTTGCCGCTGCGATTGCGCCGGGTCCTGCGCCAGATTCGGCCCGAATTGGTGCATACCCACTTGATCCACGCCGATCTTTACGGCGGGTTGGCCGCGAAAATGGCGGGCGTCCGCGCCGTCGTCAGCAGCCGGCACAATGATGACCAGTTTCGTTATCACCCGCTGTGGCGTCGGGTCAGCCCATGGCTTTGGAAGATGACCAGCGCCGGTATCGCCATTTCCGGCGCCATCCAGGCATTCAGCGTTGAGGTTGAGGGCGCGCCGACGGACAAGGTGCAGGTGGTGCGTTATGGCATGGAACACCGCTGGATTACCGATGAGATCCTTTGCGATGCGCGAGCGAAGCTGGTCGCGGAGCTGGGACTGGCGTCAGACGCCCTGCTGTTGGGTATGGTCTGCCGGATTGTCGAACAAAAGGGAATTGCCTATGCCCTGCAAGCCTTTAGTCGCCTGCAAGATCGATTCCCGGAGGCGCATCTGATCATCGCTGGCGACGGCGAGCTGACCGACGCCCTAAAGGCCGCAAGCCGCGAACTGGGCATCGCCGAACGCGTTCACTGGCTGGGTTGGCGGAGCGACGGCGCGGATCTGATCGGCGCCTTCGATATATTGCTGCTGCCCAGCTTGTGGGAGGGTTTCGGTCTGGTGCTGCTGGAGGCGATGTCACGCCGTGTGCCCGTGATCGCCAGTCGCGTCAGCGCCATTCCCGAAGTGGTGGTCGATGGCGAGACCGGCATCCTGGTCGAAGCGCGCGATGTGCCCGCCCTGGCGGATGCCATGAGTCGCTTGCTGGGAGATCGCGCCCTGCGTCAGCACATGGGCTTGCTGGGCGCGGCGCGGCTGGAAGCGCATTTCAGCATCAAGCGGATGGTCAGCGGTACACTTGAGGTCTACCGGAATTGCCTGAGCTAGTTGCGTGCCGATGTCGGCAAGTCAGCTTGCTTACTCCTCCACGTCCTCCGGAACGCAGATGCCCTTTTTCTCGACCCAGCGTGCGTAAATGAAGTGAATATTGACATCCCGAGCATCTTCGTTATCAGCGCCCAAAACGCCAAACCAAATCCCGCCGCCTTCGTCAACAGCTATCGCCATCGGGTATACGGTTGTCCCCGAGTCCAGGACATCGACGATTTCTCCCCACGGCGCCTCACGAACGTAGATGTTAGTGCTCGGCGTAATGAGACAGGGGTTGTCGCCATCGATAAAGTCTCCAGCAAGGTCATACACCCAATAGCCACCGGCGACGATACCTTCTCCAACAGGCTTTCCGATGTATTCGCTTGTCGCATCGCCAATGATAGCGCCCACAACAAAGCCGCCAACGCCGCATATAACTCCCCCGGCAGCCGTACCAAGACCCGGGATCACCGATCCAGCAGCAGCGCAAGTCACTCCGCCTTTCACTGCGGCAATTGCGCCGCCGATAAGCGCGCCGCCGGCCTTTCCGGTCCACTTGCCTACGTTGTCAGAGAGCCACGATTCCGATGTCAAGCGCCGGTGAGCGCCAGGCGTGACCAGCACGACAGTGCCATTTCCGGTCACCCATGCGCAAGTCGTTCTAACGCCGCCGACCTCGTGATCGACCTCGGAGGGCAAATCACTGATTTCGCGTGGCCAGGTCTCGGCATCCAGAAATATCGTTTCGGCCTCTACGGGAAAACACAGCCAAAAGTCTTGCCGGCTGGCGACATCAATTGCGTCGATAAATCCAACATAGGGAACGGCGTCGTTACCGATCCCGCCACCGTATACGCGTGACCAGGAGCCGTCAAAATCAGGAGAGAAATAGATATCTGATTCTTCACGCAGCACGGAAATGTTGCCGACGAAATCGTGACGGTTTTCGCCATCATCGTATTGGGCGAGGCTCGGCACGCCGCCGGCAGCGAGGCTCCAGGCGGTGACGATCAAAAGCAATCGTTTGATCAGACCAGAAAAACGCGTCGTGCCATGTGCTATCATTGTAGATGCCTTTACAGAATAGTTAGTAGCGCCTGCCACTAATCTCAAACAGAATTCAAACGCAAATCGCCCGAACTGAACGAGTCGTTGGCACCAGAAGCAGGGCGCCCGGATTGTCGAGACAGAGTATGGGGATAGTCTTGTTCGTGATCAGATTAGGCGAAACAGGTGATACAGGGTCGAAACCGCTAGCGGATGCCGGCAGCTCGTACCAAGCGCAACTGCCATCAAAGCTCGCGGATCACCCGGGCCGGATTGCCGGCGACGACGCTTCCCGCCGGAACATCACGCGTGACCACGCTGCCGGCCGCGATGACTGCGCCTTCACCGATACTCACGCCTTTGAGTATCAGCGCCTGCATGCCGATGAAGACATCATCCGCGATGGTAATCGGCGCGGTGTTGGCGGCCAACGGGTCAAGGCGCCGCTGCTCCGGATCGAGCGGATGAAAATCGGTGTCGCAAATGACGGCATTGGCGCCGACCCAGACGCGATCGCCGATGGTAATGCGCTGATCGCAGACCAGCGAGCCGCCGGTCATGCCGAAGTCATCGCCGATGATCAGCGCAGCGCTCGCCCGCCGCGTGCTGATGATGACCGGATGATGCGGTCCCAGGGGATTGCTGGCGGGGGTCGAACGCAACGCCAGGTTGCGTCCGATGCGCAGCTGGCTGCGCCGATGGCGCTGAATGATGGGCAATCCGTAACAGCGCCAGCCCGAACCGATTTCCACGCCGCGCAGCCTCCACCAAGCCAGCGGCAGAATCAGCCAGCGGCGCAGCTCGTTTCTCGCTTTCCAAGGCATATCGCGCGCCTGCCGCAACGATTCAAGCGAATAGAGCGAAGTCGGTATGTCGACCGCCTCTTTTTTCATAAACCTCCTTGCTCATGAGAGGCACGCGTTCGTCATTTTGTGTGAGCGCGGCCATTCTTTTGGCTGCCGCCGAGCAGCTGTGTATCTTGCAGTCGTTTGAGCCTGCGGGAGACACGCAGATCTAACCTCCCGCCGTCGTCGGTGACACCTTATACAACGCAAATCACGCGCTTTATCGCTGCGTATCAGGGCACGACGAAGACAACATCATGAACTTGCACCATGTTACCGCCGCGCATCAATGCCAGCCGCAGCACATAAGAACCGCTTTGCAGCGCATCGGCATGCAAGACTTCCAGCTGACCGTTGACGACGCTCCGATGTTGCGCGTGGCCGAGCGGCGTCCAATCGGAAAACCGCCCGCCGCGGATATACATATGGTAATACTCGGCTTGCCCGCCGTTGAACTGCGCCGTGCCAATGATGGGAATGATGCGATTAATCGCCTGGCCGTTGGCGGGCTGCAGAATTTGCAGGTTGGCGCCGACGGTTCCAACCGCCTGCATCCTGTAGATGCCGGCCATGCAATCGATGGTGGGCAAGAAAGCCAGATTATTCTCGCGGGCATAGCGTTCCGCTTCCACCACATCATCCGGCGTCGTGGCTGGTCCGCGAACGAAGAGGAGGTTTTGGGCGCCCGCGGCGATCGCCTCCTGCGCGTGTTCCACCGGCACACGACAATATTTGGGCGGCAGCGGCTGTTTCTGGCCGGGTCCTACCTGGAATTGAATGGTGGTGGCGAATTCCGGCGGCAGCGGAAAAGCCAAGGTCTCGTAAACGCCGGGTGAAGTCTCGCGCAGCACCGAACCGTGCACCTGCACGGCGGGCCGCTGCGGCGCCTGCTGTGGATAGCGCAGGATGCCATCGGCATCGGGCACACCCGCCGGTCCATCAAGGAACCACTCGCTGACGGTCGCCGGGCAGCGCGTGGCCGGATCGGTCAGGCGGCGCACATCACAAATCTGGCGCAATCCCACGCCGGCCGGCGCAATCGGCTGATCATTCAGCAACTGGCCGTTTTCGGCGAAAGCGCTAAGCAACTTGCTGTTGCCATAGATGCTGGTCAAGACGGCGTGCCAGATTGGGGCGGCGCCGGTCAATCCCGAGGAGTTGACCATGGGATCGCCGTCGTTGTTGCCGACCCAGACACCCACCGCCACATTGCGGGTATAACCGATCGTCCAGTTATCCTTGACATCATCGGTGGTGCCGGTCTTGACCGCGGAATAGATGCCATCGGTGCGCAACGGACTGTACGCGCCCATGGCCGCGCTGCGGGCGCCATTGTCACCCAGAATATCGTTGATGATGAAGACGACGCGCGGATCGAGCGCCTGTACGCCCGCGGCCGCGCGATTCACCGTCTCTGGCCCGACCAGTCCTTCCGGACAGCGATTGTCGTACTGATACAGAATCAAGTCATCGCTGTTGACAACGCACAGGATCGATGTCACCGGCACATATTCGCCCCCATTGGCAAACACGGCGAAGGCGTTGGTTAGCTCGATCAAGCTCACTTCGCCGCCGCCCAGCGTCAGCGACAAACCGTATTGCGAGGCGTCTTCGCTGAGCGAAGTAATGCCGAAGCGCCGCAACAGGCTCAGCAAGTAGTCGACGCCGATCTGGCGCAGAGTCTGCACAGCCGGGATATTGTAGCTGTTGGCGAGGGCCGCGCGCATAGTCATGGGACCGTGGAAAGCGTTGTCGAAGTTGCGCGGCGTATACACGGGCAAACCGGGGATGGAAATCTGCGTCCGCGTATCCCAAAGCACATCACCCGCGCTCATGCCGCGTTCCATTGCCGCCGCATACGTGAAGGGCTTGACGGTGCTGCCCGGCTGTCGAAAGGCTGTCGTCACATTGACGCTGCCGTCAATGGCGTCGTTGTTGTAATCGATGCTGCCGACCATGGCGATGATCTCGCCGGTAACTGGTTTGGTCACCACCACCGCGCCGTTGCTGACATTCTTGTTCCATAGCTGCGCGACTTGATTGGCGGCAGCCTGCTGCGCCAGCTGGTTCACATTTTGATCCAGCGTGGTATAGACCCGCAGACCGCCGCGGGTGATGTCCTGCGGGCTGAATCCCAAGCCAGTCATCAGCCGCTCCAGCTCGCCCTGGGCATAGACGGTGAAATGAGGCGCGGTTAGAGATACATTGGCCGTAACAAAAGACAAGCCTTCGCTCAGCGCCGCCTTGACTTGCGCTTGCGTGATGAAACCCTCTTCCACCATCTCGCCCAATACTTGCCGCCAGCGCTCATCGACTGCGGCCTGCACTTCGGGATCGGTATTGAGCGGGTCGAGCCAGGCCGGCGCTTGTGGCAGGCCCGCCAGCAAGGCTGCCTCGCCCAGGTTCAACGCCTCAACATCTTTGCCGAAGAAGGTCTGCGCAGCGGTTTGAACGCCATAAGCCAAATTGCCGTAGTAGATCTCGTTGAAATACATCTCGAGGATGTCTTCTTTGCTGCGCGATTGCGTCAACACGATGGCTAGCACGATCTCTTCGAGCTTGCGCCTCACGCTGCGTTCGGCGCGTTTTTCGAAGTCGAAGAGCACGTTGCGCACCAACTGCTGAGTGATCGTGCTGCCGCCGGGGGTATTGCCCGCGGGTCCCGCGCCCAGGTAATTCAGCCCGGCGATGGCGGTAGCGCCGATATCAATGCCGATGTTATCGAAGAAGGTATCATCCTCAATCGCGATAGTCGCCAGGATGAGCGCCTGCGGTATGCGTTCGTAATTGACGCGCACGCGCCGGCCCTCGCCAAAGGCTTCATAAATTTCGTTGCCTTGTCGGTCATAGATGAAGGTGCTTTCGAAGCCGCGATACGCATCCACTTGCGCGACCTTGGCCGCCCATTCGGCTTCCACCTGCGGAAACAAAACCATCGCGCCGACGGTCGTCAGCAGGGTCAATCCGCCGCAAAGGGTCAGGCAGATACCGGCCAACACCCAAATGCAGCCCATCGGCAGGCCAAGAACGCGCCGCTTGCGCGGCTTGTGGCGGGCGAGCGCGCCCGTCAACGATGTCCTCGAACCGCTCCTCCGCTCCGAAGCGCCGAAGCTCCTTTCGGGATTCGCGCCCGGCAAAGCGGTAGCCGGAGGCGTCGGCGAGATTAAGGCGCTTGAAGGATCAAATGCGCCGGAATCATTGGACTCGGCGATGCGGCTGGGCGCGTCCGCCTCCGCGGACGAGATTTGGCTGTAGGCGGGCAAGGTGATCTGTCGGCCGGTTTCTTGCCGCGCGTCACGAGGGGCCAGCTCCAGCTCGGAAACATGCGGGAGGGAAAAAGGCACATCGCCCGGATCGTCGACCGGCGGTCTGTCATCCGGCAGCGTTTCTTCTTTGCGCGCCTGATGCGAGCCTCCGGATCGGGTTGTGTCGCTGGATTCAGCCGTATTCGGATCGTCCAACATCTGCCTGCTCACTTCGGTGTCGCCGCCTATTTTATCAGATTAATCCAACGCGTATGATTTTGCCCTACCTCAAGCCGCGTTGAGCCGACGCTTCTCCTACGTTATGCGCAAGGCGGAGTTGACGGCGCCGGCAGCGGCGGTTTCGCTGACTGGAATCCTATACGCGCCAATGCTAGAATGATTGCGTGCCGCCAGCGGAGAACTTCATGGCCATCCAACCGGAAGTCATCAGCCGACCCGATCTCGAACTCTCGGTGGTCATCCCCATCTACAACGAAGAAGGCAATATCGAAACGCTGTATGAAGAATTAACGGCCGCGCTGGAGAGTATCGGACGCGAATACGAAATCATCGCTGTCAATGACGGCAGCCAGGATCGCAGCTACCAGATGTTGAATGGGCTGCAAACGCGCGACTCGCGCTGGCATGTCATTCATTTCCGCCGCAATTTCGGCCAGACCGCCGCTATGGCCGCCGGCTTTGACGCCGCCCGCGGTGAAATCGTGGTCACGATAGATGCTGACTTGCAGAACGATCCGCGCGATATCGAACGCATCCTCGACAAATTCGAAGAAGGATACGATATCGTCAGCGGCTGGCGGCAAAATCGCAAGGAGCCGCTGTTCCTGCGCCGCATCCCTTCGATCATCGCCAACCGGCTGATCTCCCGCACTACCGGCATCCGCTTGCACGATTACGGCTGTACCTTGAAGGCATATCATTTTGACGTGGTCAAAGGCGTACAGCTTTACGGGGAGCTGCATCGATTCATTCCAGCCTTGGCCAGCCAGATGGGCGTGCGCGTGGCCGAGGTGCCGGTAAAAGACCGAGCGCGCCACTGGGGCAGCAGCAAATACGGCTTCAACCGCACCTTCAAGGTGATACTCGATCTGATCGCGGTGATGTTCTTGCTGAGCTACTTCAATCGCCCGGTATACGTATTCGGCGCGGCCGGTATCATGGTCGGCACGGTTGGCGCCTTGCTCGGCCTCTATCTGACCGTCTTCAAGCTGTTGACCGAGAACAAAATCGGCGACCGCCCCCTGCTGCAGCTGGCCGTGCTCTTGATGGTGCTTGGCGTTCAATTTATCAGCACCGGCATCGTCGCCGATATGATCATGCGCACCTATCATGAATCGCAACACAAGCCGATCTACTTCATCAGAGAGCGCCGCCGCAGCGCAAGCCGATACGAAGAAAATGTTCCCCTGCCCATGTAGGCGGGCTAGAATTGGCGCCCAATCATGTAGCGCGCCCAACTGTCCAGCAGACGCTTGTAGGCGTTCTCCGGCAATATATGCAGATGTCCCAGCGCCTGTTCCACGTACCGGCGCGACACATCCCGCGCGTAATGAATCACGCCGAGGTCGCGCAGCAGCCTGACCACTTCATCAATGTCGCTGGCGCTGGCGCAGGCGTTGCCCAGAGCTGCGGACAGCGTGGAACGCTGAGACTCGTCGGCGAGTTCCAGCGCTTGCAGGGTCAAGAGTGTGGCCTTGCCTTCGCGAATATCAGAGCCGACCGGTTTGCCTAATTGGCGTTCATCACCGACGACGCCCAGAATATCATCCTGAATCTGAAAGGCCGTACCGCACAGGCTGCAAAACTGCGCCAGGGCCCGCACGACCGGCAGTTCGCGGCTGTCATCGTTCAAGCCGATAGCGGCGCCGGCCCGTCCCGCGAATTCGTATAACGCGCCCGTTTTTTTCCAGAGCATGTCGATGACGTGCTCCTCGCCCAATTCAAGGGCGCGGCCCGAATATTGCACATCGAGCGTTTCACCCTCGACCAGCATCGGCGTGACTTCGCCCGCCAATTCCCGCGCCAGGCTCAAGACGATTTCGGCCGGCACGCCGCGTTCGAGATGCGCGTCAAAGAGCAAAGACCATGCCCAGGCTTGCTGCACATCGCCGGCGAGCAGAGCGATAGTGGCGCCATAATGGTCGGCGTCGGCGCCGCGCCAGTTGTACTCGTCGCGCGCGCGCCGGGCAAAATCGGCGTGGACCGTGGGGACGCCGCGTCGGGTATGATCGCGGTCAATCACATCATCATGCACCAGGGTCCAGGTGTGATAGACCTCGATGGCTGCCGCCACCGGCAAAGCTCGCTCTTCGTCACCGCCCAAGGCGCCACATGCCAACAGCGTTACCGCCGGGCGCAAGGACTTGCCGCCGCTCACAATATAGCTGTAGACGGCATCACGGATATGATCGGGACGAAAGCGCTCCCTAAATCGCTCTTGCATGAGGTAGTCGAGCACACGCTGTCGACGCCGAGCAACCGCATCGAGCAACTCGGCAAATGCATGCTGGTCGGCAGGCGCTCCCGCGGCAATCGACATAGGCGAACTAAATCAGCTACTAATCTAACGTCCAGCGCGATTGTATCATTGGTTACCGCGAAAACCCAAGACAGGCCGCGCCTTTCAGGGCAGATTCGTGATCTGCAGATCGCGCAGTATCAGGGTCTGTCTCGCGGGCGCGTCAAGCAATCCCCGGCCGAAACGACCTTGCGGCGTCGCGACGGCATATTGGTTGTCCACCCAGGCGATGAAACCGAGCGGCTTCGAAATCTCCACTTTCGCCTGTAAGGCGACTCTGCCATCGACAGCGAAGCGCGCGCGATCTTCCCGCCATTCGATCGTGTACCGGTGGAAATCATCTAACAGTGCTGGATCCAGAAGCGACTCGCTCACTCCAATCGCGCGCTGCCCGAGCGGCCAGAAAGCCTCATAGAAGCGCCGATTGCGCATCAGCAAGAATCCGGGCGGCGCCAGCGGCAGCAGCGCGTAAAACTGCCAGCGCCGCGCGTTGAGTGTGGCGGCTTTCCATCCCTGTCCGGCGACGTTTTTGGCCAGGGCAATGTCGTTTGGCGGACTGCCGAAGAAAAACCAGAGCGCTTGCGGCGGGCGCAATCGGCGCTTCCCTGGTTCAAAAGCGTGATTCCAAAAGCCGAAGCCCGCCGTGCCGCGGATCGTCCCCTGCACGCGCGCGCAAACGCTCAATCGCACGGGCGGAAGATTCTCGAATTGCGCATTCGAGGCGTCATAGTCAGTGATTTGAGCGTCATGGTAGCGTTGGGCATCGGCCGGCGGGATGGACAGGCGGATTTCGTTGTCGCGCCGCAGCGCCTCGCCCGCCCCGATTTCGGCAAAATGCCATGCTTTCGCGCGGCGCAAACCGGCTTACCTCACCGTGAAGTTGCAGCTCTCTTCTTCGAATTCGGTAGCGGTGCCGGGTCCAAACGAGTTATAGCCATCGCTGATGGCTACGCGCCAGGTAACGCGGTAGGTAATACGATAGTCACCGGCGTCCAGTGGCCCGAAGGGCACATACCAATACACTACATAGTCGTTGCCACGGCGGATAGGCGCGCCGCGAAACTGGTTGACATTGGTGATCTGGGCGCCGTTGACGCGCAACTCGTGGCTGGCGTTGTTGATATGCTGGCGCAGGTAGGCTTCCGAGCTGGCAAACCAAGCCCAGAAAATCTCGATCGTCGAACCCGCCGACAGATTCGAGGGAGGGGCAATGCCATGACGCCGATTGTTGCAGAACGCGAAGACATCGACTCCGCTTCGCGGCGCCGCCGGTGGTCGCGTCGGCAGTTCTACGCTGCCGGGAGTGACCGTCGCGAAAGTGATGGTCACCTCGAAGTCGCCCTCAGTTGACTCGGCTTCGACTACAGGAGTCGCGGCAATGACGCCCGCGTTGAGAGCTGTTGCCGTCTGATTGATCGCCTCGATATCGACGATGGGCTGTTCGAATACCAGCCGCTCATCGACGCCGGCAAGTTCGTCGGGGCTGGTCTCGGCGCCGATCGGCGTCACTGGCCGGCGCACAGTCGCGCGCAGCACCGCCTCCGCCGCAGACGATAGCCCGACCGGCGTGGCTTCGACCAGCTCCAAGAGCGCGGCGCTGACCCAGCCCTCCGTTCCGCTGTCGAGCAATACCCGATACCAGTTGGACTGCTCGTCTTGCGAGAGCACGATGACGCCGCCGTCCGGCGGCAGCGAATCAATGACGGCGAAGCCAGTGCCGGGACCGCCGCGCACATTCACGCGCCGCTGCGAAATCACGTCCGCGTAAAGCGTCGGCGTGGCCGTCGCTGTTGGAGTCGGGGTAGCGGTTGCCGTGGCGGTTGGCGATGGCGTGTGAGTGGCGGTCGGCAGCGGCGTGTCAGTCGCGGTAAACGTTGGTTGAGGAGTAGCGGTGGGCGCAGTCGTCGCCGATGGCAGCGGAGGCAAGGTCGCGGTCGCGGCCGGAGCGCTCACATCCGAAAGCGAGCAGCCCGAAAGCGCAAGGCACATCAAGGCGACTGTCAAAACGACGCCCCAACATCTGCCGACTTTTGGCTCGAATCGGTCCCTAAACATAAGTCGAATTCCGCGCTATGAATAGCCACACGCCAATCATTAGCGCTATTGCAACCATTATCGTACAGGTTAATGGTTGTGACTATCAATTTAGCGGGAAATTGGCGTCGCGCTTATGCTACAGTCAACCTGCGTCGTGAGTTTGGGGGATCGCGGACTGGCCAATTCGCACTTGACTTTGCGGTAGAGAAAAAGTAACCTGACTGTTCCAAACGTGCCTGTAGCTCAGTGGATAGAGCACTGGTCTACGGAACCAGGTGTCGGGAGTTCGAATCTCTCCAGGCACGCCAAATCTCGAAGCCAGCCTCTGCGCTGGTTTTCTTTTTCGTCCAGCGCGAGCGCGCCCGGACAGCCACATGCTGCCCTTGCGCATTCAGTCCGAATCGAGTTGCCGGAACCGCGGCGCTTCGCCCGGCGCCGGCGAATTGATGAACGTGCCGCGCTTGATCACCGCCTCGCGTCCGCCGAGTTCGTCGATTCGCCGCGCTTGGTCCGCTTTGGCGCGTCGGTCATCCGCTTCCGGATCCACAATCATCCGCAACCGCGCTTCGAATTCACTGAGCAAGGCGCGCCTGGAGGCGTCAGGATCCGCCGCCAGATCGACCAGCTCGCGCGGATCATCGCGCAAATCGAAAAGCTGGCTGGGCGCATCGACATGGTAGATGTATTTGTAACGCCGGTCGCGCAGCATGTAATAGGCATTTGGCGAACCCACCGCATGATACTCGGCGAAGACCGTCCGATCACGGTTTTCCGCAGCGGCGATCCGCCACAAGGACTCGCCGGGCAACGCGTCTTCGTCCTCAATCGGAGGGCAACCGACCGCCTCCAAGACGCTGGGATAACAATCGACCAGCGAGACGGGAGTATCCACCACCACCCCGGCGGGCACATCGGGTCCGGACATTATCAACGGTATGGCGGACGCTTCTTCATACATGGTCAGCTTGCTGTAGAGGCCGCGCGCGCCCAGATGCTCGCCGTGATCGGAGCTATAGACGATGCGCGTTCTGTCACGCAAACCGGCCGCGTCCAGCGTCTCCAGCACCAGCCCGATCTGTTGATCGAGGAAGGTGCAAATGCCGTAATAGGCGGCGTGCAAGCGGCGAATCTCGGCCTCTTCAAACTGTCTTTCATAGGCGAAGTAGCGCCGCATGAAATCCAGCGCCGGATGTCGCGGCCAATCGGATTCGCGCCATTGTGGCGGCAGCTCGATTGCATCAAGCGGATACAGGTCGTACAGTTCTTCCGGCGCGAGAAAGGGCGGATGCGGCGTCACGAAGGAGAGGAAAAGCGCCCAGGGTTTTTCATCTTCCGCATGCGCATGCAGCCAGCGAATGGCGTTATCCCGATTGCGAATATCGTAGGCTTGATAGGTCGATGGACCTGGACCGGCCGTCTCGATGCCCAGGCGCGAATTGCGGATGAGAGAACCATCGCGAATGCCGCTGGCGGGATCGCCGATGCCCTCGACCACGTGCAGTGGTTCAATCTCGCGGGTGAATCCGTTGTCATCGGCGTCGCTGCGAAAATGGAGCTTGCCGATGGAATCTATACGATGGCCTGCGCGCTTGAGGCGATGCATCCAGCTGCGGGGGCGCCCGTCGTAGGGAAATCCGTTGTCCCAATTGCCGATTTGATGCACGTACTGCCCGGTCGCCAGGGAGGCCCGCGCCGGCACGCAAATGGCGCAATTGGTATAGGCATTGCTGAAGCGCGCGCCCGATTCGGCCAGCCGATCGAGATGTGGCGTCCGCACCAGTGAATGACCGGCGCAGCCCATGGCGGCCGCCTGATGCTGGTCGGACAAGATGAAGAGCAGATTTGTCGGTTTCAAAAGGACCTCGTTGACGCTGGCGGTCGACCTGATAGCGCGATATTAGCGAAAATGTGGCGCGAGGTGCAAACGGTCAGGCTGGGTAGCCTGGTTAATCAGCCGGGCAAGGGCTATACTGCCTCGCGGTCTCAGCCAAGAATTTAGGGCATACAAGTGACTGTCAGCATTCAAGCAGCGTCACTAGAACAATTCTGCCAGGACATTTTTGCGGCCGTTGGCGCGCCCGCGGATATAGCCGCCACGGTCGCGGAATCACTGGTCACTACCAACTTGCTCGGTCACGATTCGCATGGCGTGCTGCGCGTGGCGCAATACGAATCGATGATCGGAGACGGCATGATCAAGCCCGGGGCGCGTCCGCGGATTACCAAGCGATTTGGCGGCACGGCGATGCTCACGGGGGAATACGGTTTCGGACAAATCGGCGCGCGCCGCGCGGCCGAATTGGCCATCGAACTGGGGCATGGGCATGGCATCGCGGCGGTGTCGCTGGGCCAGACCACGCATGTGGGACGGCTGGGCGAGTATACCGGTATGATCGCGGCGGCCGGTTTGATCGGCATCGGCTTCACCAGCGGCTCGATGTATCGCGGCTGGGTGACGCCGTACGGCGGACGCGAGCGCGTCTTCGGCACCAATCCCATGTCTTTCGCCGCCCCTTGTGAAGACGATGGTGTGCTGCTGCTGGATTTCGCCACCGCCGCCATGGCCCACGGCAAAGTTGTCCTGGCGCGCGCGAAAGGCGAGCCCGTGCCCACTGGAATGATGCTGGACAAAGATGGACGCCCGACAACCGACGCCGGCATCCTCGACGAGGGCGCCATTTTGCTGGCGATGGGCGCGCACAAAGGCTCCGGGCTGGCGCTGATGATGGAGATCATTCCGACTCTGTTGGCGGGCCACCGTCCCATAAGCTCGCCTGACTTCAAATACGGCAATCCTACCTTGCTGCTGGCGCTGTCCCCGCAGGCATTCGACGAGGAAACGGACTTCCGCGCTCATGTGAGCGCATTGGCGCGTCGCGTCAAACGCGTTCAGCCGGCGCATGGCTTTGATGAGGTTTTGCTGCCGGGCGAACCCGAGTCGCGTTCGTATGCGCAGCGCGTCAAATTGGGCATCCCTTTGCCCGGTGCCGTCTGGGAAGACCTGTGCCATCTGGCGAAAAAGTACAGTGTCTCGATTCCCGCCGCCGCCGAGAACGATGCGTATACGTGATTTCATGCGGTTCGCGAGACTTTGGCGGTCTGATGCTCCTGTGTTATGCTAGCTTGTCGAGGCGGCGCGCGGCGCAGTGCCCTGGTTCAGCCGCTCCGCGATCAAACGTGACCGATTCGTAGCCACACCATGCCAAAACCCAAAGTCGTTGAGCAGCCCCGGACGCGCGAAGCCATCAGCCGCGGCGTCGATACACTGGTCAAGGCGATTGCCCCCACGCTTGGTCCCCTGCCCCGCCCACCCGTCGCCCGCAATCAGAACCGGCTCGAATTGCTGGACGACGGCGGCGTGATCGCCCGGCGCCTGATTGCGCTGCCCGACCGCGAAGACGATGTCGGCGCTATGCTGCTGCGGCAGGTGCTGTGGCAGGCGCATCAAGAGGTCGGCGACGGCGCCGCCACTGCAGCCGTCATCTATCACGCCACCTTCAACGAAGGACTGCGCTTCATCGCCGCGGGCGCTAACGCCATGCGGCTGCGGTCGCATTTGATGGCGTGGTTGCCGGAGCTCCGGCGGCGATTGCTGTTGAACGCCCGCATTCTGACCGGCCAATCACAGTTGCGGGACATCGCATTCGCCGTCTGTTACGATGAGGAAATGGCGGCGGCGCTGGCCGAAGTCATCGATACGGTCGGGCAGCACGGCCAGGTCGATGTCCGCGCCGGGCATGGACGCGGCATCGAGCACGAATTTGTCGATGGCGCCTACTGGCCGGGCGGCGCGCTCTCCAAAACAATGCTGCGCGTCGACGGCCGACAACTGGCCGAGATGGAAGACGCCGCCATCCTGATTACAGATATGGATATCGAGGAAGGCCGCGACCTGGTGCCGCTGCTGCAATTGGCGCTGCGCAAGGGCATCACCGATTTGCTGCTGATCGTCAAGTCTATCTCGGATGTCGGCATCGGCGTACTGATGGAGGAACGAGTCCGAGAGAAGCTGCGGACAATCGCCGTCAAACTCGATCATCAGAAGATTGACGATTTTAATCAGAGTTATCAGGATATCGGCATCTTGACCGGCGCGCAGCCGGTTTTGGATGCGGCCGGGCAGTCCTTAGCCGATGTGACGCTTGACGACTTCGGCCGCGCGCGCTGGGTCTGGGCCGATGACAGCAACTTCGGTTTCGCTAGCGGCAAAGGCGATCCGCTCCAGATCAGAACGCATGCGCAGCGCTTGCGCCGCGCTTACGCTCAAGCTGTAGACAGCGACAATAATGTCCGCCTGCTCGACCGCTTGGGCAAGCTGCAGGGAGGCTTGGCGACGGTGCGAGTCGGCGGCATCGCCGAGGACGAGATCAGGAGCCGCCGCGACCAAGCCGAGCGGACGGTTCGCGCGCTGCGCGGGGCGTTGGAAGGCGGGGTCGTCATCGGCGGCGGCGTATCGCTGCTGCGCTTGAGCGAGTGGCTGCTGGCGGATCACGCGAGCGATGAGGAAATGGAAGCGCGAGCGGCGCGGCAGATGCTAGCGCGAGCGCTAACGGCGCCGATCCGCACCCTGTTGGAAAACGCCGGCGTTGAACCCGGTGAGGTCCTGGCTCGCCTGCGGGAAACAAGCGAATGCTGCGGATACGACGTCATGCGCGGCGACATCGCAGACCTGGCTCAAGCGGGTATCTGGGATGTGGCGCAGGTGCAGGCGGAGGCGCTGCAGCGAGCGGTCACCAGCGCGGCGCTGGCCCTGACGATCGACGTGATGGTGTTGCACCGCGAACCGGAAATCATGACGGATCCGTGACATGAGCGAGCGAGATCATACTGTCGCAGCTGATCGAACCCACGCCGTGGTCGAAAGTATGTCAGCCCTGTACGTCGCGCGGCAAAGCGGTCTTTATCGCCACAAGCGCGAAGACGGGGTTGGGCGCAATCTCTATCAATCCTGGCAGCCGGATCAAGCGGTGGCGACGATGGCTGTGGCGCTGTCCCCGGATTATGATGCCGACGGGATAATCGTCGCCGGCATCAATGGCGGCGTCGCCCGCAGCATCGACGGCGGGGAGCATTGGGAAGCCCTGCCCTTCCGCTCGCCGCCGCCGCTGGTCACTTGCCTGGCGCTGTCGCCGTCATTCACAACCGATGGCATCGCACTGGCCGGCGCTTTTGAGGATGGAGTGTTTCGTTCCGAGGATGGCGGACGCAGCTGGCGCGCCTTCAATTTCGGGCTTTTCGATCACAATGTCTTTTGCCTGGCGCTGTCGCCGCGCTTCGCCGAAGATAAACTGGCTTTTGTCGGCACGAGCAGCGGCATCTACCGCAGCGAAAACGGCGGCCGTTTCTGGCGCGATTTGCCCATGCCGAGGGGCGATGAAACTGTGCTGAGTCTTGCCCTATCACCTCAATACAACATCGACAGCACAGTTTTCGCCGGCGCCGAAGCGCATGGTCTGCTGCGTTCTAGCGATGGCGGCGCGAGTTGGCAGCGGCTGAATGCGCCCGCTGGCGAGTTAAACGCGGTGGTCGCGCTGACCGCCGCCGATGGCAATTTGCGGCTTGCCGCGCAAATCGATGAGAGCGCTTACGTGTCGGGGGATGACGGCGTCTGGCGTGAAATTGCGGCGGCGGACGTGCATGTTGTCGCGGCCGGGCGAAATGAATCGCTCTTGCTGGGCCTGGCCGACGGCAGCGTGCGGCGCGTGACGCTTTGATCCCGTCACATCCGCGCTTGCCTGGCGCCATGCGAAATGTTAACCACCGAGAACACAGCGGGCACAGAGGACTTCCTCCAAACGCCGGAGTGTCTCGTCGTTTGCAATCGCAGCACGCTAATCTACATCGAGATGATAGCGCTCGTCGCCAACTTCCGCTTGCAAGCGGTGCAGCTCGGCTTTCAGCTCAATTACGCGTTCGGCATAGTCCGGATCATCAATCACATTGTTCAGTTCGTAGGGATCCCGTTCCAAATCAAAAAGCTCCCATTCCGGCGCGTAAGGCTCATCAATGGCGCCGGCCTGTCCCAGCGCGTCGGCATAATAGTAAATGAGCTTGTAGCGCCGGGTGCGGATGCCATAATGCGCGTAGACATTGTGTTGCGCCTTGTGCATCCAATAGCGGTAATACATCGACTCGCGCCAGTCGTCCGGAGTCTCGCCGCGCAGCTGCGGCGCGAAGCTGCGCCCTTGACAGTGATCGGGCGCGGGCAGACCAGCCAGTTCGAGGTAGGTCGGCGCGAAATCGACATTGAGGATCATATCGCGATTGACGCTGCCGGCGGCGATGCCGTCCGGATAGCGCATGATGTAGGGCATCTTCAGCGATTCTTCGTACATGAAGCGCTTGTCGTACCAGCCATGATCGCCCAGGAAGAAGCCTTGATCGGAGGTATAGACCACCACCGTATTCTCGCGCAGACCGTGATCGTCCAGATAATCGAGCAGGCGTCCGACATTGTCGTCGATGCTCGCCACCACGCGCAGATAGTCTTTGATGTAGCGCTGATACGCCCACTTGCGCAGCTCCATTTCCGGCAGGTCGCGCGGGATTTCAGTTTTGGTATCCAGCGGAATCATATGTGTGCCCAGGCGCATTTCGGCGGCTGACGCGGCGGAGGCGCGATTGGCATAATCATCGTAGAGCGTCTCCGGCTCCGGCACATCTTGGTTCAGAAACAGGTGCGCGTGTTTGTCGTCCGGCTCCCAATGGCGATGCGGCGCCTTGTGATGGCACATCAGGAAGAAGGGGCGGTCGCCCTCGCGCCGGCGCAGGAAATCGAGGCTCATATCGGTGATGATATCGGTCACGTAACCCTTTACCGGGCGGCGTTCCGATCCCTTGTTTGTCGGGAAGATGAACGAGGGATTGTGATACAAACCTTGCCCGGGCAGTACCGCCCATTCATCAAAACCGCTGGGTTCATGGGCGGGACCCTGCCCCAAATGCCATTTGCCAAAGATGCCGGTCTGATAGCCGTCCGCGCGCAGGTCTTTGACGAAGGTCGGCAGGCTGTTGTCCATGGGCGTATCCAGGGTGGTGACGCCATTGACGTGATTGTAGCTGCCGGTGAGGATGGCGGCGCGGCTGGGCGTGCAGATCGAGTTGGTGCAGAAGCAGTTGTCGAAGCGCATGCCGTCGTCCGCGATGCGATCGAGATTGGGCGTGGCATTGATGCGGCTGCCGTAACAACTCATGGCGTGCGAGGCATGGTCATCCGCCATGATGAACAGAAAATTGGGGCGTTGGTCGGGCATCGGTCTTTCCCTCAATTGTCAGCTGCGAGCGCAGCCTTGATCTTCTCCGGCGTGAACGGAATTTCACGCATACGCACTCCCGTTGCAGCATAAATGGCGTTGGCGATGGCGGCCGGCGTCGGATTCTGTGACGCTTCTCCCGCGCCCAGGAAGGGCATTTCCGGTCGATTGAGGATCAGCGTCTCGATGACCGGCGCCTGGGGGAAGCTCAAGATAGGATAACTCTCCCAATCCAGGCTGGTTATGCCCCGCGCGTCGAAAGTGACCGCTTCGTGCAGCGTCCAACTCGCCGCCTGAACGAATCCGCCTTCGAGCTGGTTGCTCAAGCCATCCGGATTGACCACTTGGCCGGCGTCGGCCGCAATCACTGCGCGCTCAAATTGTATCTCGCCGCTTTCGCGATCGACGCGGAGCTTGACGACTATGGCCGTATAGCACTGCAGATTTTTGTATTGCGCCAGCGCCATCCCCCAGCCGCAGTCGGCCGAAGTCGAATTGCCCCGCGAACGCCAGTCGACGTGATCCGCCGCCGCCAGTAAGACTGCGCGCGCCCGTTCATCGCCCAGATGGCGCAAGCGGAAATCCAGCGGGTCGCGTTCTGCCGCCGCCGCCAATTCGTCCATGAAGGATTCGATGGCGAATACATTGGCGTAGGCGCCCAGGCTGCGCAAGGCGGAGACGCGCAGCGGACTATCCTCAACAGCGTGGCGAAAGATGCGCTTCATGGGAAGGTCGTAAATGGGGTCGGCATTGCGATGCGCGCCGGCATGATAGCCGCCCATCGGCTTTGCAATCTGCGGCGCGAAGGGCTGTCGCAAATGCCAGGACGCCAGCAGCCCGGATGTCTCCAGATTCAACGCCGGCCGCGTGGAATGGCCGTAGCTCCAGATGTCACCGCGCCACTCGGCAATGTCTCCCACCGCATCGAGGCTCGCGCCCAGTCGCATCAGCATGGCCGAGCCATAGGGTTCCCAAGCGTGTTCATCGGCGCGGCGCCATTTCATCATGATCGGCCGGCCCGGCAGCGCCCGGGCAACCAGCGCCGCATCCAGCGCGACATCATCGGCGCCGTTGTGCCCGTAGCAGCCGGCGCCTTCGGCGTGAATCACGCGGATCGCGCATGCGTCGATGCGCAGCGCCTGCGCCAGCGCAACTCGCAAGGTGAAGGGCGCCTGCGAATGCGACCAAACGGTCAACATGTCATCTTCCCAGAGCGCGAGCGCGGCTGATGGCCCCAGAGAGGCATGCATCTGAAACGGACGCCGATAGGTCGCCGCGCGCGCCGAGGCAGTTCGCGGCAGCGGGTCAAGCGCCCCATTTGCAATATCGACGGCGACGCCATCGACGATCGCTTGCGACTGGGCTGGTTTCTGCAGAAGGTCATCGAAGATACTATGTTGGTCTGGCAATGGCTTTGTGAATCGCCAGCGCGCGATTTCAGCCGCCTTTTCGCAAGCCCAAACCGCCTGCTCCTCGCGTTCCGCCGCCACGGCGATGAACTGGCCGTCGATCACCGCCTTGACGACGCCCGGCATGGCTTCAATTTCGGCGGCGTCAAATTCTAGCAATTGGGCATGATAGCCCGGCGGACGCAAGACGCGCGCGTGCAGCAAGCCGGGCAATTCCAGATCGTGCACATAACTGATGCCACCGCAAAACTTGTCGAGCAGATCGAGGCGCGCGGCGGATTCGCCCACCAGCCGCCGCTGGTCCGATGCCTTGGGCGCGGCGCTTCCGCTCACATGACGATGGAAGCGTTTTCCCGCCATCAAGTCCCAGTAGCTGACCTGACGCCCGCTGCGCGGATCGCTGACCATACCATTGCGCACCCGCAATTCGGACGCCGGCGAGAGCGATTCCAGCTGCTCGAAAGCCAGCTCGAGCAAGGCCGCGCGCGCTTCCGCCGCCGCCTGTCGAATGGCCAGCCCGCTGGTTTCGAGCGAGCGACTGCCGGTGGTGCCGCCTTCGTCGGGCGTGCGCTCGGTATCGCCCATGACCACGCGAATACGCTCCAGCGCGACATCCAGCTCGTCGGCAGCGATCTGCGCCAGCGCGGTCTTGAGGCCCTGCCCCAATTCGACTTTACCGCTGAAAATCATGATCGTGCCGTCATCATTAATGCGCAGCCATTCGTCGAGATCAGGATGCGCGCGCAGCGATGGCGAAAACTGCGCCTGGACATCGGTCGCATCGACTGGCTCAGGCTGAATCAGGGTGTGGATGGGACTGGCATCCGGTCGGCCGATGCGCAATTTGATCGCGCGACGCACACGATCGTAGACGCCGCAGCGACAGAGGTTATTCTCCAGCGCAGCGCGAATCTCTTCGTCGCTTGGATAGCGCGCGCGGTTGAGCAATCCTTGCGCGCCGATGATCATGCCGGCGCTGCAGAAGCCACATTGCGCCGCTTGTTCTTCACGGAAGGTCGCTTGCAAGGGATGGGGATTCTCGGCATTTCCCAGCCCCTCGACGGTGGTGATTTCAAGGCCGGCGATCTGCTCAACCGCCAGCTGACAGGAAGGCGCATCTGCGCCATCGATCAGCACCTTGCAGGCGCCGCATTGTTCAACGCCGCAGCCGTACTTGGGTCCCTTCAGCCCCAGATCGTTGCGCAGCGCATAAAGCAAGGGCGTCCGCGGATCGAGCGAAAGCGTATGGCTCTCGCCGTTGACGCGCAACGTTATCAGTTCTTCGGAGGGCGCGCGGGAACTCACAAAGATCTATCCAAAGGCTATATTCACAAAAGAAAAAAGAACACATGGTGTTCTTTTCGGCGACGGAGAAGGTGGGATTCGAACCCACGTACGGTTTCCCGTATCCGCTTTCCAAGCGGACGCACTAGGCCTCTATGCGACTTCTCCATGATTCGCTGCGACAGTTCAGCATTCCACAATCATTATAGCCGCTCGGCGGCGAAATTCCAAGTCGGGAACATTCTCGAGCGTGACAATATCAAGTACTAGGTTCTAAGGGCAAATTCTGCACAAGGCAAACAACCACAGAGATTACAGCCGCTTGGCGGCAGCGAAAACGCCGGCCGCGCTCACACAAGATATCAAACTCGCTTCTTGCATGAGCAAGGAAATTCATTGAAGAACAAGGCACAGAGAATTACTTGAAGTCGACGGAATAGCGAAGAATACCGCGCCCGCATTGCCGTTGGAGGCAGTGTACAGGCCAGCCTCAGGTGGGCGAAATAACCCACCATAAGACGCTAATAGCGCCGGGACGGCGTCGGCGTCACCATGACCGGCACCAAATAACCGGCGCTGCGATTGGCGCTTGGGGCGTCTTGCGCGGCGCCGGAAGCCTCCAGAAAGCAGCGAATGCCGTTGCTGATGGCATGCGCCAGCAGATCATGTTGCGTGGTCAGGATTTCTTGATCCGCCAGCATATAACCCATCTCCAGGATGACACCCGGCGTCAGCGGATGGATCATGCGCCAGACGTGATAATTGGTCATGTTGTCGGTCAGATTGTAGGATCGCTGCAATGGAACCAGAGCCCCGTAATTGAGCGCGACGCATTCACGCAAGAAGGCATCCTCTCCATGATCCGGGCGCGCCTCCGGCTTGGCGATGATGTAGCCGGTGACCAGCTCGCCAAAGTCCTGGCAGGTGTTGGCGTGGATGGATACCAAGGCGTCCGCTTGATAATTGTCGATGCGGGGATCGGACTCGTCGAGCAGATCGACCGTGTAGTTCTCGGCTTTGAGATTGGCTACTACTCGCGTGGCGACTGAGAAATTGATATCGACCTCTTGCAGCAGCACCCGACCGCGTCCATCGGTGCAGATGGCGCCTGAATCTGATCCACGGTGTCCGGATATGATGCCGATGCGGTAGTTCCACTTGGGTGTGGCCACCGGAGTCGCCGTGACAACCGCGCCGGCGCTGGCGAGCAGATCCGCTTCGACCAACTCCAGCCCCTGCACGACAGCCGGATTGATCGACTCGGGATTGGTGAAGAATGTAAGGAGCGTCGCGACCAAACCTGTGCTGAGCAAAACGACAAAAGTCGTCCGAAAGAATCCGCTCGCGGTTCCCCTGGCGGTCTGCCGCCGATGCCAGGGCTGCCGGTTCACGCGGCGGATGCGCTGATACTCAACGGCGGCGGCGCGAGGCGGAGGGTCAAGCGCGTCATCCGAGTCCGCCGTCGGCTCGGCCGGCGTCGGCCCTTCTCCTTCATCAAGTGACTCGTCTTCGTTCAGGTCGCGCTTGACGGACTGGGCGTCGTTGGGACGCGCCTTCTCAGCGGCTTCGCGCATGATGGCCGCGAATATCGCCGATGCTGCGCTTTCGCGATTGTCCTCGGCGGGCTGTTGGTTATCGCGCGGCTCGTCGGTCATCTATGCTAACCCCCCGCTAGCATCATCGACCTTATTCCATCAATCTGCCACCTAT
Source organism: Anaerolineae bacterium (assembly GCA_022822305.1). Lineage (GTDB taxonomy): Bacteria > Chloroflexota > Anaerolineae > Aggregatilineales > Phototrophicaceae > UBA6055. The sequence continues at coordinate 285,102 of JAJEBY010000013.1, read as the reverse complement.
TCTAATGGAGCGCGGGCTTTCTCGCTTGCGCGCAATCCCCAAAAGCATGCGACGCGAAGCGGCAAGTCAGACGGCGCTTTGACAAAAACAAACGGCGCAAAGCGCGCCGCAGTCATTTGGAGTTAGCGTAATCTCAAATCTCGCATTCGAGGCGATAGGATTCGCGCTCGGCGCAGCTCAAGATGCGGACGTAGCGGTTTTCGTTGGCCCAATCGATCAAGTCGTCGGCGGTTCGTTTGATCTCCCAACGGCGCAAGACATTATCCTGACCGGCCGATACCGCGAATGACTCGTCCGAGCTGAGAAATACTTCCTGGATCCAGTCGGTATGCTGTTCAAAGCGATTGATTTCTTCGCCGCTGTTGATATCCCACATGCGCACTGTGGTATCGGAGGATGTCGTCAAGAGCGTGCTGCCATCGTCGCTGATATCGATGCCAAAGGTGTTGCCGGTGTGTCCGACGAACTGACGCATTTCCATTCCGCTTTCAACGTCCCACATGCGCACCGTGCCATCCCACGACGTGCTGATGACGAAATCCATATTGGGCGACAGCCGCGCATAATTGACGATGTGGCCGTGTCCCTCAAATGTCTGCAGCAACTCGCCCGTTTCGACATCCCACAAACGCACGGTGTAATCATCCCCGCCCCAGTCACCCGCGGCGCTGACCATGCGCGTGCCATCGTCGCTGACGTGCACGCCGTTCACGGAGTCAGCATGGCCCAGGTATTCGCGCAATACCTCGCCGCTCTCTATATCCCAAAGCCGGATGATCTGGTCAGTCGACCCAGAGACAAATTGCGTGCCGTTCGGCAGCAAGTCGATCATGTAAACTTGGGAATCGGGCACTTCGTAGCGCTGGACTTCGCCACCATCGCGCAAATCCCAGCGCCGGATGGTGCCGTCCCAGGCGGCGGAAAGCAGATGCTCGCCGCTGGGCAGGAAACGAACCGCATCGACCGTGCTGGTATGCCCCTGCAGCACCATCAACTCCTGCCCGGACTCAGTATCCCAGATGCGCACGGTGGCATCGAGATCTTCGGGCGACGCCGGAGCAAACAGCGGTCCCGAACCGGACGCCAGCAAAGCGCCGTCAGAGCTTATGTCGGTAGCCCAGGTCCAGTTGGTATGACCGGTGTAAACCTGCGCCTGAGTCCGATTCCGCAAATCCCACAGATAAGCGGAGCTATCGGCAGGATTGTCGCTGCCGTCCGGACGGTCCGGCACCCTGCCCAGACCGATCATCAAATAATCACCGTCCGGCGTATATTCGATGTCATGGACGCGCTCGCCGAATCCAACATAACTGGTGATTTGCACACCTTTGCCGAGGTCCCAGATTTTGACCGTCGCATCGCGCGATGCCGTCGCTAACTGCGTGCCGTCAGGCGAGAATTCAATATTCGAAATCGTATCGCGATGGGCGTAAAGACGCTGCAATTCGGCGCCGGTTTTGGCATCATAAATGCGCGCGGTGCCGCCGAGAGCGGAGCTCCAGGTCGTCGCCGCGATGGTCCCCCCATCCGGACTGAATTCGACATCGCGGATGTAACCGATGCCATCGGGCGGGATCGTCAGCACGTTTTCGCCGCTTGCGACATCCCAGACTTGTATCGTATTGTGTTCAGGCGTCCGATCGCTCTCTCCAACGCCGATAGCGGCGGATGAACTGGCGAGCAAGGCGCCATCCGGATTGAAGCTGAGCTTGATGACATAATCGAGATGCCCTTGCAGCGTATGCAGCACTCGGCCGGTTGTGGCATCCCAGAGCCGGACCGAGGTATCGGCGCTCGCCGAAGCCAGGACATTGCCGTCGGGACTGAACTCTACATCGGTGACTATGTCTTCATGGCCTGGATTGCGATACACTTCCTCGCCGCCTTCCAGCTGCCAGACGCCGACGCTGCCATCAGACATGCCTGCGGCGACCAGTTGGTCATCGGGGCTGATGGACATGCCGTTTATGGGGCTGCCGGTCGTGATTGAATGAATAACTTTGCCGACCTCGTTATCGACGAGGAAGATAACGCCTTCCGTGCCGCCGACAGCGCCTATGCCGCCATCGGAGCTGGTATCCACAGCCAGAATTGAGCGCGGCGAGAGATCATAGCGATAGCGCGGGCCAGGCGAAAATGTCGACAGCCCCAAGATGCGCAGCACCTCGGCTTCCGGCGGATCGTAGACATGGCGCGCTTCAATCACCACCGGCAGCGCCAGGGCCGGATCATGTTCGCTGAGCGCGGTTCGGGCGTTGGCAGCCAGCGCCAGGCTCAGATTCTTGCGCTCGTTGAGCTCGGCGACGTGCTGCGCTTCTTCGGCGATGACGCGCTGCTCGTCCGCGCGTTCGCGTTCGGTTTCGGCGATGGCGCGCTGTTCATTGGCTCGGTTGGATTGCTCGATGGCCAGCAGACTCAAGATGATGGCGACCACCGCAGCCACCCCAAATATCACCGCGGCGATACGCAAGTTGCGCGCTTTGTGGCGTTCCAATTCGCGTTCGCGTTCCTGCCGCGCGCGCTCGATGGCATGCTGCTCTTCGCGCACCGCCAAGCTGGCTTGCAGGTATTCAATCTCGAGCTCGTTCAATTGCAGCGTCGTGTCTTCCGCCCATTCTTCAAAATGCTGCAAACGGGTTCCGAGCATGACGTAGCTCTTTTCTTTGCCCGCGGCTTCCCAGGTTTCGGCGGAATGCAGCAATTGGCGTTCCAGCCGGACATCTTCGCGGCTCTCGGTCAACCATTCGCGCAGGCGGTCCCAGCGCCGGATCAGCGCCTCATGCGCGACCTCGACTGTCGAGCCGCGCGTGGCGTCGTCGCGATCGAAGGTCAGCAGGCGATAGCGTCCAAAGTGATCTAGCACATCCTCCACCACGTCACGAGCCCCGAGCGTCAGCAGCTCAGTCTGAAGGATGCGGCGGCGGGTATCCTCTTGGCCTTCGCCCAGGGTCACCAGACGCAGGAAGATCTGCCGCGCCATATCTTTGCCGTCATCGGGAAAACGCTGAAAGACCTCTTCAGCGCGCTTGGCCAAGGCGCCGAGCGTCCCACCGATATCCAAATAGGCGGCGTTGGTCAGCAAGGCGCCGTCACGCCGCTCAAACAGCTCCGTCAGCGCGTATTGCAGCAGAGGCAGAGCGCCCGGTTGCTCGCGCACATCATCAATAATGCGCTCCACCAAGCCTTCTTCGAGGACAGCGCCGACGCGATAGGCCGGGCCGGAAATGGTCTCTTCAAGTTCTTCGTCGTTGAGTGGCAATACCAGTTCAGTGCGCTTGCGGATCAACTCGCCGAAGCCTTGGTAGAGCAGCGGACGATCATAAAAATCGGCGCGCAAGGTGGCGAGAATAATGACCGGGCTGTTCTCCGCATTGACGGCGTTCAAGATCAGATCCAGGAATTGCTGCCGATCGCTTTCCTGCTCGACTTGCGTGAAGAGTTCCTCGAACTGGTCGATCATCAGCAGCAGCTTGTTATCCTGAGAGGGCAACGCCCAGCTGACGCCCTGAGCCAATCCATGTTCATTGTCGCGCAGGAGGTCGACCAAGCCCGGCAAGGGCGCCGTGGATACGCTGAGCAGAGCAGCAGCCAGCTCTTCCATGGGCACTTCGCCCGGTACCATTTCAGCGTAGAACCAGTTTTCCGAGCCGGGGATTTGACCGTGGCGCAGCGCAGGCAGAACACCGGCCTTGACCAGGCTGGATTTACCGCTGCCGCTGGGTCCGATGACCGCCAGGAAATTGTTCTCGACGACCGGCTCTTGCAAGCGACCCAGCACCTGCTCGATCATGGCGGTGCGGCCGAAGAAATCAGCCGCGTCCGCTTGCTGGAAAGCCCGCAAGCCTTTATATGGATTCTTGGTCTCTAGCAGCTCGAAATCCGATAGATCCAGCTCTTCCAGTTCAAGCTCGATGGTGGCCGCGCCATGACGCAGGGTCTGCTGGAATTCCTTCACCAGCGCCAAGACATCGGGATAGCGTTCGGTGGGGTCTTTGGCGGTAGCGCGCTGGATAATCGAATTGAATGCCGGCGGGAGGTTGAGCGCATTGTGATCGATGGTCGGCAGCGGCTCGTTCAAGTGCTTGTAGACCAGGGTCGCCAGCGTCAGTTCGGAAAATGGTCGCTGGCCGGAGAGCATTTCATATAGCATGATGCCGAAGGCATAAACATCACTTTGCGGACCCACGTCGCCGCCGGTGATTTGCTCCGGCGACAGATAAGCCGGCGTACCGACAATATCGCCCGAGCCGCCGGGTCCTTCCGAGCCGACTTCCTTGGCGATGCCGAAATCGCCCAGATAGGCATTTCCGTCTTCGTCCATCAAGATGTTGTCGGCTTTGATATCCCGATGTACAACACCGCTGGTGTGGGCGAAGTTCAGCGCCTTGCCCACCTGGTCCAGGACCATGCTGGCAGACTCAACATTCAACTGGCCTTCCAGGTCGATACGATCGCGCAAACTGCCGCCGCGCAGATAGCGCATGACCAGGTATGCGCTGTCCGGCTCGCGCCAGTAATCGTATAGCGGGACAATATGCGGATGCTCCAGCCGGGCGACGACCTGGGCTTCGCTCTCGAAGCGGCGGATGAATTCGGGTGAATTGGCATATTTGGGCAAGATTACTTTAATGGCAACTTCGCGCAGGACTGCGCGCTGGCTGGCGCGGTAAACGACGCCGTATCCGCCCTGGCCAAGCAAGTCGCCAAATTCATACGACTTGACCGCTTTCCCGGTTAAATCTAGGATTTCCATAGCATACCTTTTGGGATGTCTAGATAACGGCCAATAGCAATTCTCGCGAGTATAACATACAAGCCGAACTTGCACATCAACCTGACGAATACTCCGTAATCTAACATCTTGAGAATAGGAGGCGCGATGATGGCGGCCGTCGACTTTATCCCAAATATCCCAATTTGGGATAAATCGTCACGCGGGAAACCGTGCAGGGCCGCAGCGCTACGCCTCTACTCGATTCAGTTTTAGCCTGCGCTGAATGGCACGCCGTGCAGCAGCAACCGCGACCGATCAGTCGAGACGGCGATCAGCGTACCGTCGGGACTGAAGCTGATATCGGACGGCGCGCCTTCGACCACGCTGGTCAAGAGCGGCTGAAATGTTCCGGCGTCCCATACGGTAAACAGGTTGCCGGTCGCGCCGATGGCAAGCAAGCTGCTGTCTGGGCTGAAGGCGAGCGAGTTGACCGAGATTGTCGACATGGAAAGCGCAGTGATCTGCGCGCGCGTCGACGAGTCATGGATCCGCACGTTTGCGCCCGCGCTCGCCAACGCTATCGCCAGCAGACGACCATCCGGACTGAATTCGACCGCGCGAATCGGCGCTCCCAGATCGATGGTTTGCAGGCTCTGGCCGCTCGCCGCGTCCCAAAAGCGCAGCGTACCATCATCCGCGCCGGTGACGATAGTGACGCCGTCTGCGCTATAGGCAATGCTTTGAATCAGTCCTCGATGACCGGCGAGCGCAGCAACCTGCGAGACTTTGGACAAATCCCAGACAATCGCGACGAATGCTCGGTCGTCTACGAAGGGCGTGAAGGCCACGGGACCCGCGCTGACGATGCCTGTGCCATCGGGGCTGAATGCGACTGCTGAAACTGCGCCGCCATGCGCATTCAGGAAGAGTCGCTCACTATAATTTTGTTCCGGAATGACATCAATCTGCAACAGATGCAGACTGCCCGCTTCACTGCCATATAGCACTTGATCAGCGCCGGGGCGCGCGTGCGCGGTCGTCAGCGCGTCATCCGTGGGTACGATCAGTGGCGTCAAATCGAATTGATTCAGTTGTACCATCCAGATGCTGTCCGAGCCGGTATCGCCCGGCAGGTACAAGCGCGACCCGTCGCGCGACCAGTCGTGTTGCGGTCGGAAGTTGCCGGCAAGCCGCGAGACTTCCTGCAAGCGCATGATGTTGCTTGCGCTCAAGACCACGCGATCGGGCAAGGGTTCCGGTTGCGGGGGCTGGACCAAGTAGGCGCCATCAATTCCTTCAGCCACGTAACCAGTCTGGTCGCCCGCGAGCACATACCACCAGACCAGGCTTTCGGCGCATTCGGGTCCCGCCGCCACCGTGAACGGGAAGTCGGCCGGAATCTGCATCAGAATGGGGGACGAGGTTGTCGGTCCCGCGCGCAGGTTTACAAATTCCTGCGCCGCTTCGGCGTCCATGCCAAGATCGATGCGCGAACGCATGTAGACAGCTGGCTCGGCAGCATCCGGACAAAGTCGATTGCTGTATTGCTCTTCGGCAGCCTGCGCGGCAGCGGCCTGCTCCGGCGTCATCTCGCTACATAAGATGACCTGGCTGCGGTCATGAGTGACGCGATAATCGTAGATGACAAAGTTGTAGGTCAGAAGAAACTGGTATCCCAGCACGGGTCCCCCGCCGCCCGGCGCCGCCTCGCAGCCCATCGACGCGTCGTCGAAGTTCTGCTGCTCCCAACGCCAGCTGGCCAGAGTTGTCAGCGCGATTGATCGTCCCAGGCGGCTGCTCATGTCGGCGAGCGCAGCTTCAATCTGGCCTGGCGCGCCTTGCGCGCGGGGGGCTGATACACCGGCAAACGTGACAACGAGACAAAGTAGAACAAAACGTTTCGCGCTCATGAGCGCTTCCTCATCCATGTTTCTGTCGCTCCTATTTTAACATCCTCTCGTGGCTAGCATTTGACGGCTTGCCTACGCTGCGCCCTCTGTTTAACCAGCAAAAGCACTGGATATGCGTGCATTTCGACTCCGGATCCAGGTTTCGCTTGAAAGATTGGGGGCATGATGACAAAATGTGTGGGCGTTTCTGCGGAATTGACGAATGAGGCTTGCCAGCGTGGCAAACGCCTTGGAGTACGCGATCCTGGGTTATAAAGAAGATGCGCAGTTCATGGTGCTGCATCGCAGCAATGGACTGCCGGCACAAGATACCGCCCATTACCGCCAGCTGGCGTCGATCGAGCCGATGACCAATGCTGAGGGGGAACTTGCGCCAACGCTCGCGCTACTGCCATACGATGAGGATAGCGCTTTGCTGGCCGAGGCGCATTTGGCAGGCGCTCCCGGATCGCGGCCGGTCTATCAGTTCTTGCTGCTTCCGTATGCGCTCTTGTCCGAACCTAGCATGGGATTGACCGCGATCCTCGATGCCTCGCCCCTGAAGGGCGACGGCGACGCGATAGAGGAAGGCGCCACTTGGAATCTGTCCGCCGATACTGAAGAGGCGCCGACGCGCGCGGGCCAACTCGCGCTGGCGCTTGGGGATGTTTTGAAAGCGGACTTCGAATCTGCCATGACCTTGTTGGGAGCGATGCTGCACGAGCGCCGCTTGCTGATCCGCAACTTCCCTCGCGATTACGCGCTGCGCCTGGATCTGATCAGTAGCTTGCGCGCCTTGATGCCGCATGCAGTTGGGGCCACTTTGACCTTCTCCACCAGCAGCTTGGAATCCAGTCAGAATACTCCGCATCTGATATTCGCGGACGACGTGGAATCGGTCTCGCAATGGACTTTTGACTGGGAGAAGCGGCAGGTTCTTTCGGGCGTTTCCGATCATCCGTATCTCGATTTGCTGCGGACGTCCTGGCAGGGCGATATCAGCGATTTCGCGGCGGCAATCGACAAACTCGATCAGCTGGCCGAGCCGGATTGGCAGTCGGATCCGGGAGAGTCGCTGGCGCGGGTCGCGCGGCGGCACATGCTGAATGCGCACGTGATGGCCGATGGCGAAGTCGCCACCGACCCCATGATTGCCGCGTTGACCGGATTGGCGCCGCCAGCTGGTGAGCTCCGCTCTCGATACGTCACCAAGCTGCTGGAGAACGCCCTACATAATCGCGATGTCCTGGCCGGCAAGCAAGTGGCGGAGGAATTGGAACGCGACCAAGGGCTGGAAGCCAAGCTGTCCGGCGCCTTTGACGAGATGCTGGAAGAACAGCCTGATACCGTATATGTCTTCATACGCAATCGGTTGCATCACCTTGGCGTCGACGAAAAGTGGATCCCGCGACTGCAAATCGCCGCGCGGGATTCGCTCGAAGTCGCCATTGAGGATGGCGATGTTCCCACGCTGATCAGCTGGCTGGAATTGATCGCTCATGAGCCGCTCTCTTATCAGTTGCAGGATATCCTGCGCGACGGCGTCATGGCTGCGCTGGAGCGCGCCCGTGAAAACGGCGAACTGGGCATTCACCTGATCTTGATCGCCGTGCGTCGATTGCCGGAGCTCGTCGACCGTCTCTACGAAGATGAGGACCTGGTCGGGGCGCTGCCGGAGAAGCTGAGCGCCGCACTGCGGGAAACCGCCGCGGATACGCTGGAACCGCTGATTGATGAAAGCGCCGAATACTTTCTCCTGGCGCTCTTCCACGGCTTCGAGACCTCCGACGATCAATTCGTGACCGCAGTTTCGGTCGCATATTTGTGGTCACTCTTCGAGTCCGAAGTCAAGGTAAACCTGCCGATCATCTATCGTCCGGCGGCTGTCATACGCGCTTTGGCCAGCCGAAACAGCTATCAGCTGACCGAAGACGCCCTGGACGCGCTTTTGAAGCATATTGTCAGCGGCGACGATCGCGAGCTGTTGGTCGATACCGCCCGGCATTTGGCGGAGCGCGATCAATTGTTTCCGCGCTTAAACACGTTGTTGGAAAGCGACGAACTTTCGGTCGAGCGCGTCCTCTCCACGCTCAACGCCATCAGCCATATCGACAATGTCTCCGCTCGCGATGTGGTGGACGCTTATTTCCAGCTGCTGGACTTTTACGAATGGGAGCCGGCGACGCAGCCGATGATGGAAGCGTTGGCGCGGCTGATGGCCAAGAGTCACTCGCTGCAGTTGTCCTATCGTCACCTTTGGAAGCATTTTGAAAACTGCAACATCCTGCAGATCGAATCCGCCACGCGCGCGTCCATCGTCCAGCTGCTGCAGCAACTGAGTAACGAAGTCGATCAGTCGCAAGTGGTGGAAAGCGTCGCCCGCATTTGCAGGCAAGGCGGCTGGAGCAAGACACTCCTGGCGACGCTGAATGCCTGGTGGCGAGATTACACCCATGGCCTCAGCCTGGCGCAGCTGCAAAAGCTGGAGCGGGAACTGGAAGGCCAGCGCCAACTCGAGGCTCAGAAGCAGATCCTGAAGACGGTGCTGGCCATGCGCCGCTGGATGCACAATCGCGATGCCACAGCATTCGCCGCAGCCGTGAATTCCGCCTTTTCTATCATGGAACATCTTACCGAAGCCTTTGACGTCGGGCAATTGACCGAGATCGACCCACTCACGCTGCGCCGCGAGCTGGATAGATTTGGCGCGGAACTATCAGCGGATGAGCGCCATATCCTGGCGAGCAATTTGCGCAACCTGGCCCATCTGGTCACCAGCATGGCGGAGCGCCGCAGCAAGCCATCGCTCATCCGCAGCGACGACAGCATTGAACGCCAGCTTTCGCGGGGAGAAGCCACTCCGCACGGATCCATCGACATGATGAAATGGATCGCCGGTTATCTGGACGGCGCGCATCAGGGGAGCGGGGAGTGACTCGGCTGGCGCTGACGCTTCGCTGGCAACGGGAGGAATATAAACGCAGTCGCCAGAGCGCGAGCGACTGAAAGATACGAGAATATGCAAAAGCTCTTCACCTACGGCACATTGAAGGACCCGGAAACCCAGATGCAATTGCTCGGTCGAACGCTCGGCGAAGGCGTAGCGGATACCCTGCGCGGTTATCGCTTGGCAAAGTTAACCGGCATTCATTATGTCTATACCATTATTCAGCCCTGGGCCGGCGGCACGGTCGATGGCCTGGTCTTCGATATCGGAGAAGACGAACTCACCCAATTGGACGAGTACGAAGGGGACGCTTATCAGCGGGTCAGCGCGCGCACTGTGAGCAAAACCCGCGCCTGGGTCTATGTCGCGAATCCCAAATCGAAATTTCGCCATCACATTGAACCCTTTGAAGATGCGTGACCGACTTCCGCGCGCCCTTCCCGCAAGTACGGGCGCTAATGCGTGAAACCAGCCCAACTATTGACGAATAACTGGAATCAGGTTTATGACAAATCTCGGTATCGGCGTCATCGGTATGGGCTGGATGGGGCACGTGCACAGCCGCGCCTACAGCCTCGTGCCGCAGCGATTTCCCGACAGCCATCTGCGGCCGCGGCTGGTCATCTGCTCGGATAACGTAGCCGAGCGCGCCACGACTGCCAAAAAACTGTTGGGATTTGAATCCGCGACCGCGGATTGGCGCGAGATTATCGCCCATCCGCAAGTGCGGATTGTCAGCATCGCCACGCCCAATCAGCTGCATGTGGAGATTGTCGCGGCGGCCGCGGCGGCCGGCAAGCACATCTTCTGCGAGAAGCCGGTCGGGCGCACGCCGATCGAAACCGCCGAAATCGAGGCCATCGCGCGCGGCGCCGGGGTATTGAGCTTCGTCGGCTACAACTATCGCTGGGCGCCACTGGTGCTGCATGCCAAATCGCTGATTGACAGCGGCGAGCTGGGCGAGCTCACGCAGTATCGCGGACGTTTCTTCAGCATGTATGGCAGCGACCCGATGGGACTGTTGTCCTGGCGCTTCAATTCTGAGATATCCGGCTACGGCGTGCTGGGCGATATCATGGCGCACGTCACCGATATGGCTCTGCATCTGTGCGGTCCGGTCAAGCGCCTGGTCAGCAATGCCCATACCTTCATTGAAGAACGGCCGCTGCCGATACCGGGCAAAGGCACACATTACTCCCGGGGCGCGCCCGACGATCCAAAAGGTCAGGTCGATAACGAGGACTACGTCGGCGCGCTTCTCGAATTCGAGAACGGCGCCCGTGGCACAGTCGAAGCCTCGCGCACAATCTTCGGACCCAAGAATCAGATGGCTTTTGAGCTCAATGGCGCGCGCGGCGCGCTGAACTGGGACTTCGAGCGCATGAACGAGCTTCAACTATATCTGCCGGGCGACGACCGCTCGCACGACGGTTACATGCGTTTGGTTGGCGGCGAGCAGTATCCCTTTCACGGCCGCTTCAATCCCGGCGAAGGCAGCGGACTGGGTTACGAAGACATGAAAATCATCGAAGCGCATCAGTTCCTGAAGTCGGTGGCGGATGGCGCGCAAGCCGCTCCGGGGTTCGCCGAAGCGCTGGCCGTGTCGGAAGTTCACGCCGCCATGACACGCTCGTGGCAAAGCGGGACTTGGGAGCCGGTGACGTCGTTGCGCCCTTGAAGTCTCACGAACAACGCCTGACGCTCGCCAGAACACACGAAATTTGTAGGGGCGACTCTGTGAGTCGTCCGCCAGCGCGCAAATCAATGCAGGGGCGACATTTGAGGCCGCCATCCAAAGCGCAATAAAGACTCTTCTACTCCACCCGTATCGTCGCCAACTCAACATAGGTTGCATCAGCCACGGGCAAGCGCGCGGACGCATCGTGAATGTCATACAATCCGGCGATCAGGGTATAGTCGCCGGCGGGCAGCGTCGACGGCAGCTTGAGCGCGTGGTTGTCCGGTATTTCCGTGCCGGTTGGCCAGTGGATTGTGGGAGAACTGCCGCCACCCGGTTCGCTGTCGCGCTGCGCCGCCAAGACGCCATCGGCATTCAGCAGCTGCAGAAAGACCTTGTAGCGCGCGTCGAGGGCCGCCTCGGTTGACCAGGTCAATCGCGCCTGCAGGACATCACCAGGCTGGAGAGAAGTCGCGCTGAGGGCCGCGGATCGCAAGAATATGTGGTCGCCAAAGCGCTGCTCTAGCTTCTGATGCGACATAAGCGGCGTCGGGCTCAGGTATTGAACGAAGCGCAGGTCATCAATCCATTCGTCGCTGATTTCGTAGCCGAGCCGATTGAGCGTTGATTCGACGATGCCCCGCGGATCTTGCTCGGCCGCGCCATAAAATATGGCGAACACGCGCTCGTAATCACGGATGATTGCCGTCGTCTGCTCGCGCGTGATCTCGTCGTCCGCGACGGTGGGCAAACCAAAGACCGGCGCTTCGCCGCGATAATAATAGCGCAGCACTTCCTCGAAGCCCGCCGCGCTGACGACGATGGCATCATTGGCGCGCAATTCCGCTTCGATCTTCGCCGCCAATCCACGCACATCATCACGTTGAAAATCGCTGTGATGATAAAGAACCGACAATCCGCCAAACATCGATAGCAGCAAGGCACCCGATGCCAACGCCGCCGCCAGCTTGGGCACATAACGAAGGGAGAGTTGACGGTCACGTGTTTTGCGCGCCCAAAGCATCCAGACGCCGCGGCCCATCCAGAGCGCGAGTCCCAGCTGCGCCGGCAGCAAGAAGCGAAGATAACGCAGCCCCAGGTCAAAGTGCAGATAGACCGCCACCGACAGCGCCACCCACAACGGCGGTAGCAGCATCGCCTGCCATGATTGCCCCCGAGAGCCGTTGACGATCAATCCGAAGAGCAAGAAGAAATAGACCACGAAGCCCAGATTGCCCATGCTCACTTCGAAGGTCTTGCCGAAGGCGAAATATCCCTGCACTTGACGCAATACCAGGTCGAGCGGGGCAGATGCGCCCAGGTTGGGTTGCGCGAAAACTTGCGTCAGCGCAACACTGAGCCAGGGCGCGAACAGCAAAACGGTCAAGATGTTGGCCAAGAGATAATCCAGCGTCGAGCGCAAAACGTCCCGCTTGCCTTGATCAGATCGCCACGCCGTTGACAGCGCGCCGCCGAACCAGAGCAGCGCCAGCGCCCCTTGAACGACGATTACCAGCGCGTAAACGACATGCGTATACATGCCGAGCGCATTGACACCACCCAGGGCCGCTATCGAGACCAGGCGCCGGCGGGATGCGCCGGCGGCGTCCGGCGCGCGAAATTGACCGACTAATAGCCACATGCCGGCCGCCGCGACCGCGCACAGCATGGCGTACATCCGCGCTTCCTGCGCATAATAGATGTTGAAGCTGTTGAGCGCGACCAAGGCCGCGGCGACCAGACCGGCGATGGGATGGAAGAGACGCGCGCCCAGCGCGTAACACCAGGCGATGCTCAAGACGCTGAAAAATGCGGAAAGCGAGCGCAGCGAAAACTCGGACGCGCCGGCGACATCCTCCCACCAACCGAGCACGGAGAAATAGGCGGGCACGTGCACGTTGCGCTGCAGCAGCGGAATCAACTCAGGCAACGTACGCGCCGCGTGCGCGGCGGCGACGCCTTCGTCGTACCAGAGCGATTGTTCCCCGAGGCGGTGAAAACGCGCGGCGCTCGCCAGCAGCAGCAGCGCCAGCATCAGCAGCCAGGGCAATCGCTCGGATAGGGGCGCGCCGCGGTTCATCGCGCGCGTTCTCGCAGCGCGCCGACGATCGTCGCGAGCACCGCAACAAAAAGCGCCAGTCCCGCCGCCAGGAGCGGAAACAGCCGATTCCAGCTGAGATCATAGACAGCGATTTCATCGACGACAATCGCGCCATTGCCTAATGTGATTTCGCGCGTCGCCGCCAGGAATGACGATAACTCGATGCGCTTGATGCGCCAGTTCGTAGCTTGGGCGGGCCGCCAGCGGATGTCGACAGCGGTGCCATGCGCGCGAAACACTAATCCGTCATCAAAACGGCTTGCGCGTCCAAAGCGCGAAGTATCATCGGCCACGACTTCCGCCGCGTTTGCGATTTGCCAGGTCTCCGCCTGATGCCGGCCGCGATAGAGAACCGGCTGCTGATGGGTAATGTACTCGCGGACGCTGTCGTAGACCGGCAGCGGCGTGAAGCTCGGTTTCTCCGGCTGATAGTCGGGTTCGACCATGCGAAAATAATAGAAAGACTGATTCGCCTCAAATGGGTCTTTGCGCGTGAAGAACCAGTACATGACGTTGCCGATCCAGGGCCACTCCTGCTGGATGCGGTCGTAGAAGACGGGCATATAACGCGCGGCTTGCGCCTGCGTGACATTGCCGAAGCGGCTGAAGCTGTCAATCTCGCTTGGCGGAAGATCGGCATCGAGCGTGGCGTTCCAGGCGGCCTCGCTCAGCCAGATCGGCTTGTGAGCATCGCCGTTGCGCACCATGATATCGCGATAGTACGTGTGGCGCGCGACATTGACCGATGTCGCGCGCAGGCGGCGATCGGTCGGTCCGCTGAAGAGACCGTATCCCTGCGCCGAAAGCACATCAAAGCAATCGCCTCCGCCCAGATCGTAGATCTCTTGCAGAAAGATCAGGTCGCTGAAGCCGAAGTAGCCATCGAGCGAGATGGTGGGCGCCAGCGCGCCGCTGATGACGACGATGTCTCCATCGACGCCCTTCAGCGCCGCGTAAGTGCGGCATAGCAGCTCCACATAACGCGGCGGATCGACGAAGTTATTGCCCCACTCAGGATAGATATTCGGTTCATTCCAGATCTGATAGTGTCGAATGCGACCGCGATAACGCTCGGCGACGGCGACCGCATAGTTGACGAAGTCTTGCAGGTCATCGGGCGGCGCGAAAGACCCGGCGTTTGGATCGGCGCGCGACCAATCGGGCGGATTGCTCAAGCGCACCAGCAGCCGCAAGCCGTACGCTTCGACCAGCTCAACGATCTGATCGTACTTCGCCCAGGCATCGACGGCGCCAGCGCCATCGGCAGCTCTGGAATCGGTGAATTGACCGCGACCGTCGACTTCCAGGTCTTCCCAAGGGAATTCCTGCCGCAGCCAAGTGAAGCCGGCATCGCGTATCGTGCGCAGCATCGCCTCGATCTTGGGCCGTTCGACCTCTTGCTGCAAGAAGGTATTGATGCCGTAAGGCGCGTCTGTTTTGTGATCGATTGGCGCCAGGGGATCGGTATGCAAGGGATGGCGGACGAGATTTCCCGCCACCTCCACCATCCCGCGCATCTGCGCCAATGCGCCTTCCTCGCCCGTCTGCGACCACATCAGCTGCCAGGCCAGTCCGCGAGCGCGCAGATCCAGCGCCAGCAGCAGCGCCAGAATCGTGAGCGCGAGCAGCGCTAATGCCGCGCGCCGGCGCCGTGATCGCTTGCCATCGCCTTGACCCTCAGTCATGTCGCGCATTATAGCCGCAGACCGACCGTCGCAATAGCGCTCGGACCAGGCGATCGCGCGCCGTTCAGTTCCAGCGGGCTCAGCGATCGCCAATCCCGCGTTTTTGAATTAGCCTGTGATATGTGTTTTACTCTAGGAATAGCCTTGAGACAGATGACGATGCGACAGCGGCTTGTTCTGCTAATTCTCGCGTTTTGCGCAGTGTCCGTTTCGGAGGCGCAGGACACGCACGAAGCGGCCGAATGCGCCGACGTGCCCTACGGATACTCGGCGCGTTGCGGGTATGTCACCTTGCCGCAAGATTATGAAGCGCCCAGCCGCGGCATCATCGAAATCTACTACGCCCTGATACACAGCAACAATCCGCTCAAGCAACCGGATCCTCTGGTTTATCTGGTGGGCGGCCCGGGCAGCAGCGGATCTCACCTGCTGCGCACTTCTTTTAGTGCCTATCTGAACGCATTTGCGCGCGACCGCGATATCATCGTCATTGACCAGCGCGGGACCGGCCTCTCCTATCCCGCGCTTTATTGCGGCGAAGTAGTCCATCGACTGCCCGAGATTCTCCAAAGCCGCCACAATCGACACGCCGAGCTGATACTGAATATCCTGACGCAATGTCATCAACGGCTCTCCGAGCAGAACATTCATTTCGAGACTTTCCACAGCGAATTCAACGCGCGCGATGTCGTCAATGTGATGCTGGCGCTGGGTTATGAACGCTGGAATCTGGTGGGCGTATCTTACGGCTCTAGACTGGCGCTGGCGATGATGCGCGACTACCCGCAATATCTGCGCAGTGTCATTCTGGATTCGGTCTATCCGCCGCAAGCCGACATCTATTTTGACGCCTACTTCAGCGGAGAGCGCGCGCTGCAAGCCGTGTTTGACGCCTGTCGCTCGTCCAAAAGCTGCGACGAACGCTATCCTGATCTGGAATCGACATTCTTCAATCTATACCACCGCTTGAACGCGAAGCCGCTTATCGCCACCTACACGCCGCCGCGCTACCAATCCCTGGAGATCGAGCTCAGCGGTTTTCGTTTGTATGACTGGGTATTCAGCTGGCTCTATGATGTCAATTTCATCCGGCTGATACCGCGCCTCCTCTACGATTTGGACGGTGGACGACTGGAAGAACCGCTGATGATCGGCGTCGCCCACGAGGCGACAATGCGCGATTTGAACCTGGGCATGCACTATACGGTCCAGTGCCAGGAAGAGTATATTTCCACGAGCTTCCGGGATTACGCCAGCATCATCGCCCGGTTTCCGCACTTGAGCGGATTTCTGAGTTATCCCGTGGAAGGCAGCGCCACCTTGGGGCGACTGTGCGATCTGTGGCAGGCGGCGCCGCGTCCGCCCAGCGCCAACAGCCCCGTGGAGAGCGATATCCCGGCGCTGCTGCTATCGGGCAATTTCGACCCGATAACGCCTCCCGCTTACGCCGACCTGGCATTTGAGACATTGACCCTCTCCTACAATTACGTGTTGCCTCATGTCGGGCACGGCGTCTTGCGCTCGGACGACTGCGCCTTGGCAATCGCGCTGGAATTCATCGCCGAGCCCATGCGCGAACCCGATAGCGGCTGTATTGCGCAGAGCGCCGCCATAGAATTCGATTGAGCGCGACCGCGATTATTCCACATTCTAACTTCATCTTAATTAATTGTTTATCAAGTTATCATATAATTTCCTTACAGTTTCCCACGATGAAATTCCTGCGTAACAAAAGTAACTTTTGCACCTGAATTCTTAATTAATTCTTGGCAAAAGCTTTGGTCTCCAAACTTGGCATCATTGCGGTTTTGTCTCGGTTAGAGACGCTAATGTCCATCTCTTAGATCGGAGGTATGCAAATGAGTGTTAGGCGTTCTTTCATATTGACCGCGGTCCTCGTTTTGCTCGCGCATGCGCTGCTGGCGGGCGCTGCAGCGCATGGGCAAGGACTGCCCGGCGCAGAATCGCTGACTTCGCGGATTGAGAGGCTCAACCCGCTGCGAGACATCGTCCTCCCGCGTTTGATCCCGGTAATCGCCGCAGATGTTTCCGCTACTTATGGAGACGCCACGTTGATCAACCGCATCTTCTTCGTCACCGCCTTGGCGATGACAGACGCCGCCGCCCCTTATCATCCGACCGCGCTCGGCATGTATACGCGCCAGGATCGACAGCCGGAAGCGGCCCGAACCCAACGCAACATCAATATCGCCATGATGCACGCCGCTTACCATGCGCTGGTCGGCATGCTGCCGGAGCGGGAAGCGGTCTGGCGGGAAATGCTGACGGATAACGGTCTCGATCCCTATGAAGAAGCCGCCAACCGAAACTGCCCGGTTTTCATAGGCAACACAGCGGGACAAGGCGCTGTCGCCGGACGCCTCAACGATGGCATGAATCAGAGCGGCAACTACGCCGATACCACCGGCTACCGACCGGTCAACACCGCTTACGAGTTGTTGGATCCATCGCGCTGGCAACCGGGCATCCGGCGACAGGGCAGCGGAAGCTACACCGTGCAGCAGTTTGTCACGCCGCAGCTGGCAAATACAGAGCCATTCGCCCAATTCGATCCGCGTCAGTTTCGCGTGGCGCCGCCAATCGCCAGCAATGCGGAAAACCTTGAGGCCTACAAAGCGCAAGCCGATGCCGTCATTGATGTCTCCGCCAATCTCACCGATGCGCAAAAGCTGCAAGCCGAACTCTTCGACAATATAGTGGTATCGCTGACTTATTCATACCTTTACATCGCTAACGAGAATCAGCTTTCGCCGCAAGATTTCGCTCGGGGCTACCTGGTTTCGCGGGCTGCGGCGATGGATGCCTCTATCCCCATCTGGCAAGAGAAGATACGCTACGATGGCGTTCGCCCTTTCAGCGCCATCGCCCACATCTACGGCGACGAAATTGTAACCGCCTGGGCCGGGCCCGGCCGCGGGACCGCGCAGATTCCCGCCAACGCCTGGCAAAGTTATCTGCCGGAAGCCGACCATCCCGAATACCCCTCGGCTTCGACCTGCGGCTGCTACGCCTATGCTCAATCAATGCGCCGCTTCTTCGATAGCGACGATTTGAACTGGACCGTCACCTATCCGCCAGGCTCCTCGCGCATCGAGCCCGGATTCACTCCCGCCGGCGAAACCCGCTTGAGCTATGCGACATGGACGGACTTCGCTGAAAGCTGTGGCGAGGCGCGCGTCCTGGGCGGTGTGCATTTCCAGGCGGCTGTCGATGCCAGCGCCGCGCTCTGCAGCGTCTTTGGCGATACGGCCTACGACTATTACACCACCTTGATGGACGGCAGCGCGGAGGATCGCCAGCCCGCTCAGCCGCTTGAACTCGATCCTATGGCATTGACCCTGATACGAAACAGCGTCGTCCGCGCCTTGCCCCCGGAAGCGACTTCGCCCGTTCCCGAGAGCTGCGAGAGATTGTCCGATACCATCCTGGTTAGTTCGCCCAGCAGCGGCTACGAATGCGAGCAGCTGGACGCCAGGGGCTTGGCCAGCGCCGGCGCTTTTCTGGATGCCGTCGCGCTGACCGGAAATCTCGAACTTGGCGCGCAGGTCTGCTTTAAGAATCGCGGTACCCTGATCTTGATTGACGAATCCGAGCGTATTCCAGCCATATCGCTGATCACCAGTTATGGTCTCGCCGATTTGACTTGCGGCTGGGTCAATCACCCGGGCATCATAATCCTGGCGTCCTCAGCGCTGCCGGCGTTGGCGACCAACTTCAGCTTCGCCCTGGATTCCGCCGAGATAACGCTGCTGAACGATTGCACGGTGACGACAACGCATCGCGTGAACTTCCGCGCCGCGCCAAATGGCGATCGGCTCAACGCGATCATTAATGCGGGCGCCCGCTTAACCGCTTTCGGTAGAACAGACGACTGGTTCAATGTGGTCTACGGAGGTACATCCGGCTGGATAAGCGCCGACTACGTGCGGACATCCGGCGTCTGTGAATAACGTAATGAATCGCGAGGGTCAGCGCGACGGCGCTGGCCCTGACGCCCAATCCCCCGCCCTGCCCGCTCACCGACCGCTGATTTGCCCTCCAATCCATGTTATATTCAGGCGCGTGTCTAAAGTCAGCGACAGGTTTTGCGAATGATCTCACTCGATGATGTGCAGCGAGCGGCTGATAACGTAAGGCATTTGTATCGTCGCACCCCGTATTGGCATTCTGTCGGCCTAAGCCGGCGTCTCGGCTGCCCAGTCGATCTCAAGCTGGAGCTGTTCCAGCACAGCGGCTCCTTCAAAACGCGCGGCTGCTTCCATCAGATGCTTGCGCTGGGTCAAGAGGCGCTGGATGGCGGCGTGGTGGCGGTCAGCGGCGGCAACTTCGCTCGCGCGGTGGGGTATTGCAGCGGCGTTCTCGGCGTCGATGCCATCGTCTGCATGCCGGAAAATGCGCCGGCCGGCTCCATAAATGCCACCCGCGCTTATGGCGCCGCGATCGAATTGCTGCCGGATGCGGCCGCGGCCTTCGCCCGCGCCGACGAATGGGTGGCGAAAGGTCGCACCTCGCTGCATCCCTTTGACAACGACGAACAGATGGCGGGAAATGGCATCGTCGCGCTGGAGATTTTGGAAGATTGCCCCGAGTTGACCGATATCATCGTCAGCATCGGCGGCGGCGGCTTAATCGCCGGCATCATCTGCGCCATCAAAGCGCTTAAGCCCTCAGTTCGCATTTGGGGCGTCGAGCCGGAAAAGGCGCCTACCATGGCGCGCGCGCTGGAAGCCGGCCAAGTCGTCAATATTACGCCGACCTCGCTCTCCAAGACACTGGGCGGTCCCTTCGTCGGCCAGACCGCCCTCGATCTCTGTGCCCGGCATCTGGAAGATCTTATCATCGTCAGCGATCGCGACATGGTCGCGGCGCAGCAGCTGCTGATGGAGGAGGAGAAGGTTTTCGCCGAATTGGCGGCCGCCAGCACCCTCGCCGCTGCCGACCGCATCAAGGATCGCCTGGGCGCGGATGCTCATCTTACGCTTCTGATTTGTGGCGGGAACGATTCACTGGCTGAAGCGGCGACTTACGTCCAGCTCATGCTGGAACACAAGATCTAGCCATAAAGCCGGCGATAGAGATCCAGCTGTCGCTCGCGAGACGCACGGAAAGCGCGAACATGCGGCGCTTTCGGCCGCGCTATTTGGCTCACTCGCGGCGCATCGGCATCAAGCGCGACGCCATCAAGGCGCTGACGCAACAGCAACGCCACGCCGCGCGCCGTAATTTCGTCCTCATCGATCAAGTGGATCGGCGTGTCGAAGGCATCGGCGATCATCTGCGCCCAGATCGGCGATGAGCGCAAGGCGCCCCCGCCCGCCATCACCTTGCTGCCAGGGGCTTTCAAGGCCTCGTAAACCATCGACAGCCGCATCGCTACCGCTTCCATCTGCGCCTGCAAGATATCCAGACCGTCGGTGTTGCGCCGAATACCGTGGATGGCGCCGCTGGCGTCCGGATGCCAGCCGGGACTGCGTTCCCCCGCCAGCAGCGGCAGCACGGTCAAGCCATGCTGATCGGGCGCGCGCTTGTTCAGGTCAGCGCTGACCGCCCCCGCATCCAGCCGCATCGCTTCAATCGCCCACTGAAAGACATTGCCGCCCTCGCTAGTGGCGCCACCGATCAGTGGCATGCCCGCTTGCACCAGATAACGCCACAGTCCCGCCGGCACATGCTCAACCGGCTTGACGACGCGCAGCGCCGATGTCGTGCCGATGGTCAAGGCGATATGCTCGGCGTCGACCGCGCCCGAGCCGACATTGGCGGCGGCCCCATCGCCCAAAGCCAGAAAAAAGGGCCGGTCACTCAAAGCAGGCCAACGCCGCGCGTAGTCATCACAGAGGCCCCGCTGCGTCGCGTCAATATCAGCGGCAGGCGGTAACTTGTCAATTAGTCCGGCGCCGACCATTCGCGCCGCGTATTCATCGTGCCAGCGTCGCTCGCTTGAATCGAACAGGCCGCTCCAGCTGGCGATCGAATAGCTCATCGGCGCTTCGCGCGCGAACCAGTGGCGATACAGATAGCCGCCGATGTCGCACAGGCGGTGAATACGCGCTGCTCTCGCGGGGTCGGTCGCAGACAGCCAGGCATACTGAGCGGGCAGATACGCCGGGTGCATGATGCAGCCGGTGGCCTGATGATAAGCTTCCGCATCGCCGCCAAGGCTTTCCTGCAGTGTGGGAATCTGTATTCGACTCCGCGAATCGGCATAGGTATAGACCGGCGTACAGGCATTTCCCTCGGCATCGACGCCGAGCCAGTTGCCAGCGAAACTCGCCATACCGACAGCGCGAATAGAATCCGCGGCCGGATGCGTCAAGATGTCGTCGATACAGGCCTCGGTCAGCGCACGCAGCTCTGCCGCATCGGCATCGGCGCGTCCAGCATTGTCGGTCCGGAAGTCGTGTCCCCGGTTGCAAATGGCGTCCGGGATCAGGCGCCCGCCGTCGTCGAATAGCAGCGACCGCGCCGATGAGCTACCGAGGTCAATGACGAGAAGCGTCATCGGCATTGTCCTCTTGAGCGCCTTCGAGCTACTCGCTCAGGATGCGCTCAATCCGCGTCAGTTCGTCCGCGCTGAAATCAAGCTTGTCCACCGCAGCCGCGGCATCGTCGATCTGTTCCGGTTTGCTGGCGCCGATAAGCGCCGATGTCATCTGCGGAAGACGCAGGTTCCAGGCGATCGCCAACTGGGCCATATTCTGTCCCCGTTCGCGGGCAATGGCGCTCAATTGACGCACTTTGTCGATCTTTTGTGCGGTCCGATCATCGTCCCATTGATGTTTCACGGCGCGGGAATCGTCTGGTGTGGCGCCGATGTATTTGTCAGTCAGAATGCCTTGATCCAGCGGCGAGAAGCTGATGCAGCCGATACCCTCGTCCGCCAGCACATCGAGCAATCCGGCTTCAATGCGGCGGTCGAACATATTGTAGCGCGGCTGATGAATCAGGCAGGGCGTGCCCAGTTCACGCAAGATGCGCGCCGCTTCAAGCGTTTGTTCAGGCGTGTAGCTAGAGACGCCGACGTAAAGGGCGCGTCCGCTGCGTACGATGAAATCCAGCGCGCCCATCGTCTCTTCCATGGGGGTATCAGGATCGGGACGATGGCTGTAGAAGATATCGAAGTATTCGAGTCCCGTGCGCTTCAGACTTTGATCGCAACTGGCGATGAGATACTTTCGCGATCCCCACTCGCCGTAGGGACCGTCCCACATCTTATGACCGGCTTTGTTGGAGACAATCAGCTCGTCGCGATAGGGCGCCAGATCATGGCGGAAAATCTGGCCGAAAGTTTCTTCTGCCGAGCCGGGCGGCGGACCATAATTGTTGGCGATATCGATATGAGTGATGCCGCGATCAAAAGCCCGGCGCAAAATCTGGCGCGGCGTTTCTATCGTGTCGATCCCGCCGAAATTCCACCAAATGCCGATCGATATCGCCGGCAACAGCAGACCGCTGCGGCCGCTGCGTCGATATTGCATGGCATCGTAACGCGAATTCGCCGCTTGATAGACCATCTTCGTGCTCCGCTCCGCAAATTCAGTATGCTACAGATAAGCTTCTACTATAGCCCAATGCCATCACTATCCGCACCCTGAATCGTCCTTTCAGCGCGCTGCCGCATTGACGGCATGAATTGCGGGGCTGTCGTGCTACAATAGGCGGCACTGAACCATCGACGCGTCTCAGCGACGGGGTTCATTCATTGAGAGGAACTCTGATGACCAGGCGCGCTTCCATCGCCTTACGACTCTGCATCCTGTTGCTCGTCTTCTGCCTGCCTGTCGGCGCGCAAGACAGCTTCCAGGATGTCATCGAAATGTCGGTCGAGGTCGGCTTCGATTCCTTTTTTCGTCCCGGAACCTGGACGCCCGTGCGCGTGGAACTCAAGAACAACGGCGAATCGCTGCTGGGTCGGCTAGTCATCCGGCCGGAAACATCGGGTACGGTCGTAGGCAATGCCTTCAGCGTGCCCATCGACCTACCCAGCGGCGCGCAAAAGTCTGCCACAATCAATATCCAGGCGCGTTCATTCCCGGACAGCATTCGCGTCGAGTTGATCGACGCCGACGGCAATGTGCGCGCGACGCGTGACGCTGCGCTCTTTGATCTACAGCCCTTTGATCAGTTGGTCGCCGTCGTCAGCGGACCGAATACGCGAGTGCCGAATCTGTCCGGCCTGCATATCGGCGGATCCAAGGCGGAGCAAACGATTTGGCTTGCGCACGAGATCCCGGAAGATGCGCAGTCGCTGGCGGCGCTGGATATCATGCTGTTGATCGATATCGACAGCGAGAACTTGTCGGCCGAGCAGCAATTGGCGCTGCGCCGCTGGATTTATGCTGGCGGTCATTTGATCGTGTCCGGCGGACCGTCGGCGCAGCGCAGCGCGCGGGGCTTGATCGATATCTTGCCGATGCGGCCGGAAGGCAGCCGCGCGCTGGACGACTTGAGCGCCTACGCCCGCTTCATTGGCGATAATGACAGCCAGCTGAGCGAGCGCAGCATCATCGTCACCGGCGCGCTCCATGAAGATGCGCAGACACTGGTCGAGGACGAAGGCGCCCCGCTGCTGGCGCGTCGCACGATCGGCGCGGGCATAGTTGATATGCTGGCGGCCGATGTCACCCTGGAACCGCTGGCGAGCTGGCCCGGCAGCAATCAGCTGTGGCTGAAGATTCTGGCCACGCGAGAACCGCATCCAGCCTGGATCGGCGGCTTCACCCGACCGGAATGGGGCGCGGAAGCCGTCGCCAACCTGCCCGGCGTCGATTTGCTGCCGCCGATTCAAGCCTTGTGCCTTTTTCTTGCGCTCTATGTCATCATCATCGGCCCGCTAAACTTTTTCATTTTGTCGCGCATCAATCGCAGCGGCTGGGGATGGTACACTATTCCCATCGTGATTATCGTTTTCACCGGCATCGCCTGGACGGTCGGATTCAGCTTGCGCGGCGGCGAAATCATCGTCAGCCGGCTAAGTGTGGTCAAGTCTTATGCCGACGTGGCCGAGGCGCAAGTCGACCAGTTCTTTGGATTGCTGTCGCCACGCCGCGCCACCTATTCGCTGGAAGCGCCGCGCGACGCCTTCCTCGCAGTGGCCGGCGCCACCACGCCGAGCAGCATCTTCGCCAGCAATACCATCCAGACCGCGACCGAGATTTCGCAGGGGGCAAGCTTCGCCGCTCGCGACTTCACCATCGATGGCGGCATCTTCGCCAATTTCACGCTCAACGGTTATGTCCCGCGCCCGGATATCGAGGGCAGTTTCACGCTTGGTTTTCAATTGCAGGACGATGGCCGCATGGTCAGCGCCTATCAAGGCGCCATCAGCAATCGCAGCGATATCACCTTGCGCGATGCGGTCATCCTCGGCCCGCAACTGTATTACGCGCTCAATGACGACTTAGCGCCCGGCGACACCCTGGCACTGGATGCCGAAGCGTTGCGCGCAAGCATCGGCAACTATCCGGCGCAGCCGAATCCGCTGGAGTTGCACATGTCCCCCTTTGCGCTGGGCAGGTCGCCTTTCGCCGGCACCGACCAGAATGTCTCGATGAGACAGATACAAGGCGAACGCTATTTGCGCAGCCGGGCGTTCCTGGGCGCGCGATCAGTGGCGGAGCGACAAGCGGCGCGCGAACAATCCTTCCTCGCCAGTTTTGTCTTCGATCAATACGAATCGACGGCGCGCGGCGCCGGACTTTATCTGGCCGGATGGAGCGATGCCTGGCCCCGCGATCTGGAGATCAGCGGCGCAAGTTGGGGCTCGATTGATACAACCTTGTATCTGATTGAACTGGCAGTCGCGATCAATCCGCCGGGCCAACGCGCGACGCTAACATCGGAACATTTCTCCTGGTTCGCGCTCACGCGTGACGAAATCCAGCATCTAGGCACCGAGAGTTTCAATCTCTATGAGGGACAATCGGTGGAGTTCCTGCTGCATCCCCTGCCCGGACTGGAAATGGATGTGGTCGAGCGGCTGTACGTCGAGGTCGATCGCGGCGGCGGATACGCGCAGCAGCTGGATATCCAGCTGTATAACTGGCTCACCGATGATTATGATATCTATAGCTTCCGCGATGGCGACGAGCTGGAATTTGAAGCGCCGCAGCCCTATATCGGCGTCGGCAACTTGGTGCGGTTGCGGCTGCAATATGGGGAAGGCATCGGTACTGCGCGTGTCCGTCGCATCCGCATCGAACAGACCGGCTCCTACGACTAAGAAGGCGATTTCGCGATGGAAGAAATCATTCGGACGAGTGAACTCAAAAAGAACTTTGGCAGTTTCGAGGCGCTGCGCGGCATTTCGCTGTCGGTACCGTCCGGCTCGATCTACGGGTTCGTCGGACCGAATGGCGCCGGCAAGACCACTACCATGCGCATTCTCACTACCTTGACGCGCCCCACCGACGGTCAAGCTTGGGTGGCTGGGCATTCGGTCCTGGAAGACCGGCGCGCGGTGCGGCGAGCCATCGGCTATATGCCCGATGAATTCGGCGTCTATGAAGATTTGCGCGTCTGGGAATATCTCGACTTTTTCGCCGCCTGCTACGACATCCCGGAAAACGAGCGCAAGGTGCTGGTGGCGGATCTGCTGGAGCTGGTGGACCTGCATCATCGCCGTGAGGATCTGGTGGACAAGCTAAGCCGCGGCATGAAGCAGCGCCTGTCGCTGGCGCGCACGCTGGCGCATGATCCGCAAGTGCTGATTCTCGATGAGCCGGCGTCGGGGCTAGATCCCAGGGCGCGCGTCGAAATCCGGGAGTTGCTGGGCGAGCTGGCCAACATGGGCAAGACGATTTTCTTCTCCTCGCATATCCTGGCCGATGTCGAGGATATCTGTTCGCATATCGGCATCGTGGAAGCCGGCGAGCTGATCATGCAGGGCAGCATCGATGAGCTCAAATTGCAGTTGATGGCGCACCGCGAAATCACCGTCACAGTGATGGATCACGACATCGCCGAAGGCGTCATTGATCTGGTCGGCAGCCTGCGCAACGTGGTAGCCGCAGAGATCATCGCGCCCAAAAGCGGACGAGCGCGCGTGCGCCTTGACTTTGCCGGCAATGACGAAGAATTAACGACCCTGAGCCGCAGCCTGTTCGAGGACAACATCGGCATCCTGGGATTCACCGAGGAAGAGAAAGATCTCGAGCACATGTTCATGCGTGTCACGCGCGGCTTGGTAACCTAGCACGGAGCATCAACATGGCCAGTTTCACTCCAGACGGATTGCACTTGCGCGCGGATGACAGCGGAAAGGCCGGCGCCTTTGCCGCCGTCGACGCCAGGCGCGCCGGTTGGGAAACCATGAATTTTGCAGCCGTGCGTCTTGGCAAAGACAAGACCTTCGAAATCGCGATTGACGCCTTTGAGTACCTCGCCGTCATACTCAGCGGCGTCTGCAATATCAAGACCAACCGCGGCGACTTTGATGCGGTCGGCCGACGCAACAGCGTCTTCAGCGGCATGCCCTACGCTGTCTACTTGCCGCCACATACCGAGTTCGAGATCCAGGCGCTCACCGATAATTTCGAATTCGCCTGCTGTTGGGCGCCGACGGAAAAAGACCGAGCTGCGCGATTGATTGAGCCGCGCGATATCGACATGGAAATCTTGGGCGCCGGCAACGCCTCGCGACAGATCTGCCGAGTCATCGGGAGTGATTTCCCGGCTGATCGCTTGCTGGCCTATGAATTGTATACGCCGGGCGGAAACTGGTCGAGTTATCCTCCGCACAAACACGACACCCATCGCACCGACGAAAAAGGCACAGTGCTGGAAGCGCAGTTGAATCGCTTCAGCTTTTTCAAATTCGATCGCCCCACCGGTTACGCCTATCAGCGCGTCTACAGCGCCGACGGCAAATCGGACGTGCTGGTGACGGCGCGGCAGCATGATATCGTGCTGATGCCCACCGGCTTCTACAGCTTGGTCAGCGCGCCCGGCACAACCACCTACACGCTCAACTTCCTCGCCGGGTCAACGCGTACCTTCGCTTTCACTACCGACCCCGATTACATCTGGGCGTCCGCTGCGCTGTCGGGAAACGATCCTCGCTTGCCCATCGTCGATCTGGGCATGGAAATCGGACACTGATTCAAACGAAATCCGCCGCGGCGAGTGCATTCAATACAAGTCTGAATCCAGCGGATCTTTTGCTATTGCCGCCTTAAGCACCCTTTTTCAAGTCATGCTAGAATGATTTGCGTTCACTAGATTCGGATTACCCTTGAAACGTTAAGGAGCAGACATGCGCCGTCTAATCTTGCTTTTTGGAACATTTGTCGTCTTGATGACGGCAGGATCATTTGCCGCATTGGCGCAACGCGTACACGTGGTGCAACCGGGCGAGAACCTGTTCAGGATCGCCACGCAATACGGGCGCACGATTGACGAGATTGCCCAAGCCAACGGCCTGGCGCCGCCATATATCTTGCACGCCGGCAACCAGTTGATCGTTCCTGATCCAAATGCCCCCGCCTCGCCACCCGCAAGCGACCCGCCCCCTGTCGTTACGGCGCCAACCACCACGACCGCGCCCCCGACGACGCCCACGTACAGCACCTATGTTGTGCAGCCGGGCGACTACTTGAGTACGATTGCGGCTAAATTCGGCATGAATTACTTTGAGCTGGCGCAATTGAATAACATCCTCAATCCGGACGTGCTCACGGTGGGTATGGTATTGCGCGTTCCGGGACCCCCAGAACCGCCGCCCGCGCCAGTACCGGCGCCTGCCGAGACGGCGCCGACGGCGCCCGTGACTGGGCCCCCGCCTGTCAGCACGGCCAATACCGGCGGCTTTGAACTGGGCGGCCAGGCGTTGAGCTTCTCGCAGCCCGGCGCTATGCACAGCGCTCGCATGTCTTGGGTAAAGCGTCAAGTCAAGTGGCATGGCGAGCCCGCCTCCAACTTCCAACACCTCATTGATAGCGCGCATGGCAGCGGCTTCAAGGTGCTGCTTAGCGTCATAGGCGATCCGAACGGCATCCGCAACGATCCCGGCGCCTATTATCAGAGCTACGCAAATTTCCTGGGCGGTCTGGCTCGCGGCGGCGCTGATGCTATCGAGGTTTGGAACGAGATGAACATCGACCGCGAGTGGCCTTCCGGCTTGATCAGCGGCGCGAATTATACGCAGATGTTGAGCGCAGCCTACCACGCCATCAAATCCAACAATCCGGGTACGCTGGTCATCAGCGGCGCGCCCGCGCCGACCGGCTTCTTCCAGGGCTGCTCGACTGGCGGCGGCGACGACGATTGCTATATGCGTCAGATGGCGGCTGCCGGCGCAGCAAACGTTATGGATTGCGTGGGCATTCACTACAACGCCGGTATTGTCCCGCCGGACGCCACCAGCGGCGCGCCCGTGGGCAGTTCCGGTCACTATTCCTGGTACCTGCCGCGGATGATGACCTTGTATCGCAGCTTCTTCCCCAGCAAGCCACTCTGTTTCACCGAGCTCGGGTACCTGACCGGTGAAGGCATCGGCGCCTTGCCCGGCGGATTCGCTTGGGCATCGGGCAATTCACTGGCCGAGCAGGCTGCCTGGCTGGCGGGCGCGGTGCACCGCACACGCGGCTCCGGCTATGTACGCATGTTGATCGTCTGGAATGTTGATTCAACCTTCTGGGGCGAAGATCCGCAGCAAGGCTACGCCATCGTGCGACCCGGCGGCGCTTGCCCGGCTTGCGACTCTCTGAGAGCCGCGATGGGCGGCTAAATCGCCGCTGACCCAACAAGCGAAGAGGAGTGGGACGCATCGGTCTCACTCCTCTTTTTTTGGTGAATCTTGCCGGCGCCACTCAAAGCGAAGCGCGGATTCGGTTACAACTGATAATCGCCGGTGACGCGCACAATCTTGTGACTGTAGTTTTCCACGTAATCCATCAGCTTTGCCTGCAATTCCGCCCAATCCGCGCTGGTGATTATGCGGCGCATTGACGCATCGTCCTCTGCGATTGCCCCTGCCATGATTTTGGGAATGTCATCGTCACTATAGACGCTGTACCAGGCTTCAATGGGGGTAAGGCCGAGCTTGGTGGTATTCGGCACCCACTCGCGCATGACAAATTCGAAGTATTCTTGATCGAGCCCGGGTTTGATGTCCCAGTTCATCAGCAGCTTGACGTTACCGTTAGCCATGGCGCCACCAACGATTGAGTCGTGTATAAGGAAGACTATAACGCAGAAGAGTTAAGTCTGCGCCGGATTCATATCATTTGCCGGTGAGGTTTGGGCGCAGCAGTACAACTTGCGTCTGCTCGGATAGCGTGCTGGCCGTGACGCGCAAGCTGTCTTGCGCTTCAAGTGGCCCGATTCCCATGGCTTTGAGGAAGCCGTCCAGCGCGTCCGCATCGGCGCCTCTGCCCGTGCCATGATTCATTGGCACGACGATGTTGGGTTCAATCAAACTGACGATCTCCGTCATGCCTTCGCCGCGGATGCCGCTCGCGCCGTTCATCGGCAGCAGCAGCACCTGTACTTCGTCGATTTGCTCGATGAACGATTGATCGGGCAACTCGCGCAGATTGCCCAGATGCAAGACTTTCAGTTCATTGGGATAAGCGAAGAGGTAGGCGATATTATCGAGCACTTCGTCCTTTTCGCTATCATGCGTGTGCAGCGCCATTCCGGTGACAAAAAGTTCGCCAATCTCGTACTCGCCGGGGCTGTTTATCACATAATCGCTATCCCTGACCTGTTTGACGCGATGCGCCTTTAGATCATGGCTGATAGTGACCAGATCCGCGCGCAATTTTAGCTCGGGCGCGCCGCGTTTTGGCTTGTGAGGATCGGTGACAACCGATGTCAGGCCGCGTTCGGATATGCGAAAGCAGGATCGACCGTACCAGGTGATATCCAATGTATGTCTCCTTCCGCGCCGGGATGGTGAACGCGCGCCAATGATTGTAGTTGCAGAATGGTATTCGCGGAAGTCCGCCGCGGCTCATTCCACCAGCTGGCCCCATTCGTCCAGGATCGCCTCCAGCTCGGATTCGATCCGCGAATAATCCAGGCCCAGCTCGCGGACCCGCGCCACATCGCCCTTGTCGCCGGCCATCGCCAATTGATCGCTCATCATCTGCAGGCTGTCTTCCAATTCTCCAATTCTTGCTTCGAGCTGGGCCGCGCGCCGCTCAGCCTCAAAGGGATTCAATCCCAGCTTTTTCTTGCCAGGTGAATCGGGCTTTCCGCGCGCGCCATTGGCGTCTGTTGGCGCCTCATCGCCGGTTGCTTCCAGGCCCCGGTTGCGGGCGCGAACCAATTGCTGATAGCTGCCCTTGTAGACCTGCACGGCGTCGGCTGTCATCTCCCAGATCTGCGTGGCCAGGGCATCGATCAAATAGCGATCGTGGCTGGCGAGAACGATGGTGCCCGAATAGATCTCCAGCACCGATTGCAGGATCTCCCGGCTGTCGATATCCAGGTGATTGGTCGGCTCATCCAGCAGCAGCAGATTCGCGCCGGTCAGCGCCAGCTTCGCCAAGGCCACCCGGCCGCGCTCTCCGCCCGATAAGGTGGCGATGCTGCGAAAGACATCGTCGTTGCTGAACATGAATCTGCCCAGGAAGTCCCGCGCCTGAGAAACGCGCATGGCTTTGGCCGCGATGATTTCGTCCAGGATCGAGTTGTCGGGCGTGAGCTTCTCATAGGCTTGGGCCAGATAACCGACTTTGACCCGTGCGCCCAGCCGCACCTGCCCTTGCAAAACGGAAAGCTCGCCGGCGATGGTCTTGAGCAATGTCGACTTGCCGACGCCGTTGGGACCAATGATGGCGACAGTCTCTCCGCGAATCACCAGCGCATCGGGCACACGCATCAACGGCGCGTCACTCGCGTATCCGATTTTCAGGTCTTCGGTGACCAGCACTTGATCGCCGCTGCGCACATTTGTATCGATGGCGAGGTTCATCCTGGAGCGGTTTCGCGGCGCGCTCGCAATGATCTTTCCGCGTTTCTCCAAGGTCTCCAGTTTCTTGAGCCGGCCCTTGGCTTGCGCCGTCCAACGGCTGCCCATGTGTTTGCGGATGTAATCGCGTTCCTTGGCGATAAACTGCTGCTGGGCGTCGTATTGCTTTTGCAGATGTTGACGCCGCAGCTCACGCTGGCCCAGGTAGGCGCTGTAGTTGCCGCGATACACTTGCAAGCGATTGAATTCCAGCTCCCACACCACGCTGGCGAAGTTGTCGATGAAATAGCGATCATGGCTGACCGCCAGCACCGATCCGGCGAAGGACTTGAGATAATTCTCCAACCATTCGACCGCCAGGATATCGAGATGATTGGTCGGCTCATCGAGCACTAGCAAATCCGGCTCTTGCAGCAGCAGACGCGCCAACAGCGCCCGGGTCTTCTGCCCGCCCGATAGTTGCGGCAATGGCGTCTGGTAATCGTCGGCCGTGAAACCCAATCCGCTGAGCACCATCTGGATACGGGTGTCGTAGCCATATCCGCCGCGCCGCTCGAATTCCGCTTGCAGCGGTCCGTAGCGGGTCAGCGCCTCCTGGTAGCGATCGCTATCGGTCATTGCGGTTTCGAGCGCCGTCAGCTGCGCTTCCATCGCCCGCAGCTCGTCGAAGGCCTTCAGCTGCTCCTGCCACAGGCTATGCGCGCCGGCCAATTCCGGTCGCTGCGGCAGGTACGCGATGCGCGTCTGCCTGGCGGTATGCACATCGCCGGCCGTCGGTAGGTCGCGCCCCGCCAGGATATCGATCAAACTCGTCTTGCCGGCGCCGTTGGGACCAACCAGCGCAATCCGCGCGCCGGCCGGGATCTCCAGGGCAATTTCGCTGAAGATCTCTTCCGCGCCGAAGTATTTGCTCAAGTTGGTGGCGGTGAGCAGGGACATGCGTCGTTCGCTAGTGATGGCCAACAAAACAGCGCGCATTATAGCATGAATGAACCCGCGGTTTAAGCTGCGCCTTGCGTCATCTGTTGCCTGCGCCCACACGCTTGGCGGTCTCGCAAACGCGACAAGTTTCCACTACCATTAACCCGCATTCAGTCTATATCGTTGAAGTCATGAAAATGAAGCGACAGCGTTCCCAGTCAAAATCTCGGCGACTGATATTCGCAGCATTTCTTGTCCTACTGGGGGCATTGTTGGCGCGGGTTCTGCTCTCCTATACCGCGGGCGCCCTGGAGACGCCGCCGACAACCACGCCAGTGGCGGAGGCAGCCGCGCAGCAGCCCTTCACCGCGGTCAGCTACACATTCGGCCGCGGATTCATCGGCGATGGCTGGCAAGTCTACTTCAATGCGCCGGATAGCAATGCGGAGCGCTCCAGCTACGCCGATGGCATTGAGGTTCCCTTGGTCAACGCCATTGCTGACGCGCGTCTATCGCTGGATATCGCCGCGTTTGAGCTGAATCATGACGCCATCTTTGCGGCGATTCTGAGCGCGCATGAGCGCGGCGTGGCCGTGCGCATCGTGACCGATGACGAACACGGTCTGGAAGACGAGCGCGACTCGCATCTGCGCGAGTTGCGGGAGGCGGGCGTGCCGGTGGCCGACGACGGGCGCAGCGCCTTGATGCACAACAAATTCATGATCATCGATGGGCGGGCGGTCTGGACAGGCTCCTGGAATTACACGATAAACGGCGCCTATCGAAACAACAACAACGTTGTTGTTATCGAAGACCCAATCGTGGCTGCGGGATATCAAGCCGAATTTGACGAAATGTTCGAGCGCGATGAGTTCGGCGGGCGATCGCGTGATGATGGCACGATTGTGGCGCGGAATGGCATTCCAGCGGCATCTGATGGCATCGGAGCGATCAGCGTCATTTTCGCGCCGGAAACTGACGAAATCAGCGCGATCAATGAGATTATCGACGGGGCGCAGTCGTCAATTCACCTGATGGTCTTCGTTTTCTCGCTCGACGATCTGGCTGATGCGATTATCGAAAAGCTGGCTGATCCCAATTTCATCGTGCGCGGCATATTCGAGAATCGCAACAGCAAAGCCAGCTGGAGCCAGCTGCCCACATTCCACTGCGCCGGCGCGGAAATGCGGCAGGACGGCAATCCCTACACCTTGCATCACAAGGTCATCATCATCGACGCGCAGACGGTCATCACCGGATCCTTCAACTTTTCCAAGAGCGCGGCCGAATCCAATGACGAAAACATCGTCATCATCGACGATGCGGTCATCGCGGGATTGTATCTGGAAGAATGGCAGCGCATCTGGGATAGCGCCGAAAACTTGCAGCCGGATGAAATCGACTGCGCTTAATCCTCGCCCTGCGAGACGCGGCGCAGATGCAAGGGAGATTTTTTGGGTTGGCGCTCGATCTCGCCGCGCACCTCCAAATCCAGCTGCACCGCCTTGCAATACCAGCGCACCGAGCCCGGCTTGGGAAAGAGCGATGGCGGCACACCTTGGTCTTCGAGATATTGGCGCGCGCGCGCTTCCAGATCGGCGAAGGATGTCCACTCCGTGTCGGAAAGAGAGCTGAGCATCGCGGCGCGGATGACGTTGTATTTCTCGGCTTTGAGATTCTCGACATGATCAGGATGATTGACGTTGCGCGCTTGAATGCTGGTCATGATTGTCTCCATTTGATGTGTTGAGCGCGGGTTAAAATTTAAGATTCCGTGGCCGCTGCCATCTCTTGATAGAGGCGATCGACATCGCGCTTCTGACAGAGCTGCGTGCCCGGGGACATCACGGCGGCGCTGCCCGCGGCGACGCCATAACGCAGAGCATCTTCCAGGGGAGCGCCTTGCGCCAATCGCAAGACCAAGCCAGCGACCATGCTGTCTCCGGCGCCGACTTTGCTGCCCACTTTCACCACTGGCGCGCGTTGATGCAGGTAACGATCTGCCGTGACCAAAGCGGCGCCGGCCGCGCCCATGGATACGACCAACACATCCGACAAGCCTTCCGCGATGAGTCGGCGAGCGACAGTCTTGATATGAGCTTCGTCCTGAAGCTTCTCACCGGCGAACAGCTCCAATTCGCGCAAGTTGGGTTTCATCAGGAAAACACCGGTACCGAAGGAACGATGCAAGGCTTCGCCGGCGGTGTCAACGATGACGCGAATGTCGTACTGCCGCGCGTAGCGGGTGATCTCACCGTAGAACTCCAAAGGTACACCGGCGGGCAGGCTGCCGCTGGCCACGATGTACGCCGGCTCGAGATCGAAGAGCGCTTCCAGGCACGCGATCCACTCATCGGCGCTGAGATCGGGACCGGGCATGTTGAAACGGTATTGCAGGGTCGTGCTCTCTTCGTAGACCACAAAGCTTTGACGGGTGATGCCAGCGATGGGCACAGCGCGATTGCGTATGCTTTCGGCATCGAGAAGCTGCTGGATCATGGCGCCATTATGGCCGCCGGCGGCGTAAACCGCGGTCGATTCGCCACCGAGAAAGCGGATAGCGCGCGAGACATTGATGCCGCCGCCGCCCGGATCGAAATTGGCGGCCTGGCAGCGCAGCTTGATTTCGGGCGCGACGGCGTGGACGCGCGTGGCGACATCGAGCGCCGGATTCAAGGTCAAGGTGACGATTTTGTCCATGATCATAGGAAGACTAAGCATCAACGGGGCACAAGTGTATCGAGGGGTTCGTGGATAAACCAGATTGAACCCCGCGGCCGCTACAGGATTTTTTCACCACCGAGGACACAGAAGTAGAACCAAGTTAGTCATGCAAATGCTGACCTGTAGGGGCGTTTCGCCGATACGCCCAAAAACCTGGCCGGGAAGGAGAACGTTTCAGTGGGACGCCCCTGCAACGTCCCTTTATTTTTGCATTAATTTATTGGAAATACTGAGGGCGCAGAGATTAGGGAGTTTTGACGGCAATTGTCTCAGTTCGCCGTCAGAATCAGCGCCAACGCATCGGTTTCTTCCGACCCAAACTGTCCTATAATAGTAGGATTGTCAGTTGATGAAGGAGCTCAACGGAAGCGGATATGCGCCTATTTCTCATTCGGCACGCTCAATCGGAGAACAATATTCTGACCATGGACACCTTGCATCGGCGCAAGGTTGATCCAGATTTGACGCCGCTGGGTTATCAGCAGCGCGAGCGCCTGTCGCGTTTCTTGGCCGGGCAGAGGGCGGCATCCGATTCGGGATTCCAGATCACGCATTTGTATACCAGCGCGATGTATAGGTCGCTGCTGACCGCGCAGCCGCTGGGCGCGGCGCTGGGATTGTGTCCGCAGGTTTGGCCCGATTTGCATGAGATGGGCGGCATGTACCAGCGGCGCAACGGGACGATCATCGGTTTTGCGGGCATGACGCGCTCGGCGATTCTGCGAGAGTTCCAAAATTATGTCTTGCCAGAGTCGGTAACGGAACAAGGCTGGTATGATGCGGCGCTGGGCCTCGAATCGGAGTCGCACATGACCTATCGCGCCATGTCCGTCGCCGAAGCCTTGAAGCAGCGCGGCGGCGGCGACGATGTGCTGGCGCTGGTATCGCACGCCGATTTCCTCGACTGCCTGCTCAAGACGATATTTGCCGATCCATACGGCACAAAGGGCGGCGGGCGCTATTACCACAACAATACCGCCATCACCCGCATCGACTACGCGGGCGAAAAGCCAACGTTAGCATATGCCAATCGCGTCGATCATTTGCCGGCGGCCATGCAGACATTTTGATCCGCAGCCATAACCTTGACTAAGGACGAAGATGAACGTATTGGAGGGACAAGTCGCGCTAGTGACGGGCGGCGGGGGCGGCATCGGCAGCGCCATCTGTCGAAAGCTGGCGGCGGCCGGAGCAGTGATTGTGCTAACCTACAACAGCGACCGCCAGAAGGCCGAAACTGTGTCCGAAAGCCTGGACGGCGCGGGACACCTGGTTGTGGAGGCGCCGGTGGATGACAGCGCGGCGCAAGCGCAGTTGGCGGGGCTTATCAGCCAGCGTTTCGGCCGGCTGGACATCCTGGTCAACAACGCCGGCATCACACAAAGCGTGCCGCATGATGATCTCGATGCCCTCGATGACAAGTTGATAGACCGCATCTTCCGGGTCAATTGGCGAGGCGCGTTCGCCAGCATACGCGCGCACAAGTCCCTGCTGATGGCGGATGCTGGCGGCGTCGTGATCAACATCTCGTCGATCGCCGGGCGCACCGGGGTCGGCAGCAATGTCGCCTACTGCGCCAGCAAAGCCGCTATGGATAGCATGACCCGCTCGCTGGCGCGGGCGCTGGCGCCACAGATTCGCGTGTTATCGGTTTCGCCCGGCTGGGTCAACGGCGAATACGCGCAGCGGATGCCGCGGGCGCTGATCGAAGAACAAGAAGCGATGACGCCGCTGGGACGGATCGCGGAAGCTGAAGATGTGGCGGAGGCGGTCTATGCGGCTGCGGCGCATTTGCGCTTCAGCACGGGTGACATCATCCCGGTGGATGGCGGAAGGCCGCTGGGCTAATCGGCGGCAGAATCAATCCTCAACACATCCAGAACCACCCATTCCTCATCGCTAACCGTCGAAACATTCACCGGCTGACCGGACTCCAGACGATAAACTTGAGCGATGAGCTGATAGTCGCCTGGCGGCAGCGGCGCTGGAACCCCCAGTTCGTGCGGGGAAAAAATCAATTCGCCGACCCGCCAGCCGGAGGTCGGGCGCAGGCCATTTTGCGGCATGCCATCGTGCTGGGCGACCACGGCGTCGTCCGCATTGATGAGTTTGACCGAGACCGTGAAATCGTGTTCGAGCGGCTCATGCGCGCGCCAGAGCAAATCCCCGCGCCGTTCGTCAGCATCAACCGTCGATGAATGCAGGCTCATGCCGTTGCTGAAAATCGCCAGGGGTTTAGTATTCCGCAGTCGGTCGAAACGATAGATATGCAGGTCGATCTGGCCCGAAGCGCCGCCATCGTGCCAGTAGACATAATCGGCAGATTGCTGGAAACCGAGTTCGTCAAGCCAAGCGAAGGCGCTGCGGTCGCTCGACCAGTGCATCAGCCAGACGGTCTGGTAAGCATCGAGCAGTTGTGGCAGCCAGCTCTCATAGGCGTCGGCGTAAAAGTCGCGCTGAACCTTGAGGGATTCGTAGCGCGCGTCGACATCCAACAAGTGACCGTCCGGCATTGCTCGCCGTAGATAATAGCCCATCTGATAATCGCCGCCGGCGATATCGGTCAGCACCAGATCGCCGGATACTGCATAGCGCGCGGTCATATCGGCGATTCCCCGCCAATCCGGCTTGACGCGATAAAAGTCGACATGACTGACGCCATAGAGCAGCAAAGCGAAGACCAATACAGCCCGGCCGGGCTGACGGAAGCTGGCCAGTCCGCAGGCGAGCAGAATCGCGATGGGCGGCGTCCACTGGGTCAGGCGGCGCGGTTGCAGGAAAGGCAAGAACTCGTTGGCCAGCACCGTCAGCAAGAAGGGCGCGATCAGCCAGAGCAACAGCAGCCAGTTGACGCGTTTGATACGAAGCTGGAATCGGCTTCCCCTAAGATAGACGACGCTGACGCAGCCCAGCAGCATGAGCGCGAGGACCAGCGGCCACTGCTGCGTGAAGTATTTGACGAGGATGTCGCGCGCGACCTCAGCCGTCAATTCGACCGACCAGTTGGCGCCGGAATTACCCAACTGCTGCCGGCCGACCAGCAGCAGCCAAGGCATGAGGGCCAATGCGCTGGCGAACAAACCGATGATGGCATGCAGTCGCGCCTTCCCCCGCAGCCAGAGCAGAGCATAAGTCCCCTGCGCGACGCCGCCGAAAGCGCTGATGTAATGGGTGTAGATCATGGCGACCGTGAACGCGATCCAGGCCAGATAGGCGCGCCGATTGCCTCGCCGCAGCCAGCGCAGGAAAAACCACATGCTGCAGAGGACCAGCAATACCGACCAGGTATAGTGGCGGGCTTCCTGCGCCAGGAAGTTCTCGGAGTCGGCCAGCGCCAGCATCAGCAGCGCCAGCATTGGCAGTGTGTTGGTCCGCTGCCGATTCGCGGGCGTGTGATGGCGGCACAGTTCGCGCGCGAATTGATACACTGCCGCCAAACTTAGCATTGATGGCAGCAGGGAAAACCAGCGCAGCGCCAGCTCGCCCTGGCCGGCCAGCTCGCTCCAAAGGCGCAGAGCGGCGAAATAGAGCGGCGGATGAGTGTCACGGGCCAGGGATGTGACGAGATCGGGAAAATAGGCGTGATAGAAGGCGTAACCTTCGTCGACCCAGAAGCTCTGCTCGGCGATGTGAAGGCCACGGGAAAGACAGCCCAGTAGAAGAACAAGTAGAATAGCTAGCCAGCGTGCAGCATTCATGGCCGTCGCTTGTCGAATGTGACAGACTATGATAATTCTAATGTATGTTTCTTAATTTCAGTCGGGCCAAGTGATGCAAGGAGTCTGTCTGTGAGATGGCTAATGGTTGTTGCTCTATTGCTGCTCAGTACGATGGCCGTTTTGGCGCATGGCGACGAAGATAATAGCGATGACACTGCCGAAGCGGTGGATGTCAGCGGCATCAGTGTCCCGGCAGATCCTACTTATCACGAACACGTGCGTCCGATAATCGAGGCGAGCTGCGTCTCTTGTCACAGTGAAGGGCAGATTGCCGCATATGCGCCTTTAACCGACCCGCAGGATGTCGTTTGGGCGACAGAAGATATCGCCTTCCGCGTCATCAATGGCATTATGCCGCCCTGGATGCCATCGCGAAACAACCTGCCCCTCAAGAATGACCGCAGCCTGAGTGATGCGGAAATCGCCACCATCGTCGCCTGGGCCGAAAGTGGCGCGCAGATGGGCGATGAATCGGCTTATGTGCCCGCAACGACTACTTCCTTCGATTTCGTCGATATCCGCGTCGATGAGACGCTGCAGTTGGAATCTCCCTACACGCCGGCATCGGATGTGTTGGACGATTATCGCTGCTTTGCCTTTCCGCTGGACCTCGATTCGCCGCAATTCGTCACCGGTTACGAGTTCTTGCCCGGCGTTTGGGAGATGGCGCATCACGCGATTCTGTATCTCGTAGACAGTACGGTAGCAGCCGAGATCCGTGAGCGCGACGGCGCCGATGGCCGACCGGGCTGGTCTTGTTATGGCTCGACCGGCTTGAGCGACAGCGGGAGCATGATCGCCACCTGGACGCCCGGCACCTTCGGCATAGCTTTTCCAGCGGGAACCGGATATTTGATCGCGCCGGGCGAGATATTCGTGCTGCAGATGCACTACAACTTGTGGACGACGCGGCAGCCGGACCAGACCCGCGTCCACCTGCAACTGGAAAGCGGCGACGCTGATCTGGATGAACTGTGGACGATTCCCTTGAACGCTCCGGTGGAGATTCCCTGCCCCGCCGGCGTCGAGGGACCCCAGTGCGAGCGCGAGAACGCGCTAAACCGCATCGCCGAGCTCTATGGCGAGGATCTGCGCGATTTGCCGGACCGACGCTTGCGCCGATGCGGCCAGACGCTGGACGATTATG
Organism: Anaerolineae bacterium; assembly: GCA_022822305.1. Lineage (GTDB taxonomy): Bacteria > Chloroflexota > Anaerolineae > Aggregatilineales > Phototrophicaceae > UBA6055. The sequence continues at coordinate 245,640 of JAJEBY010000013.1, read as the reverse complement.
CGGACAACATCGGCGAAAATGCGCGGTCGCATTGTGACTATCCGTCGCCCTTCTTCGAGCCGCTGATCGTTTACGGCGTGCTGGGGCATATGCACGAACTGGGAAGGAGCTTCCGCATGGAGCTCAATCCGGATAGCGAGGAATCGCTGCTGCTGCTGGATATCCCGCGCTGGGATTTCCATTGGCAGGATCGCTATCAGTTCGTGGAGCCGGTGGAGATTAGATTCGGCGATATGCTGCGCATGTCTTGCCACTGGGACAATAGTTTGTCCGATGACCCGCGCTATGTGGTATGGGGCGAGGGCACAGCCGATGAAATGTGCTTCGCCACAGTGATGGCGCTGAAGCCATAGGGCCTTCAGTTCCCGAACAGGTTCATCATGTAATCGGTGGAGATGCCTTGGGCTTCCAGGTGGGTTTTGAGTTTGCGGCGAGCGTCGTGGATCAGCTTGTAGAGCGCATTGCGATTGGTATCCATGCGCTCGGCCAGCACATCCATGGGGATGCCTTTTAGCGCGACCGCCACCAGCGCCTGATACTGGCGTTCGGTCAGCGCTTCCTTGAGCGCGGCCTCGATTTTTTCCAGCACGTCATCGCGCTCGGCGGCGTTTTCCGGGGTCGGCGCCGGCGCCGATACCAGTCGACTCGATGACGGCAGCAGATCGCCGTCGGCGGTCAATTCATCGAGGCTGAAGTCTTTGTAACGGGCGCGGCGCAAATCGCTGATGGCCAGGCGGATGGCAATCTTGATGGCCCAAGTGGTGAAGCGACTCTCGCCACGGAAGTTGTCGAGATTGTCCATCACACGCAAGGTGGCGTCCTGGGCCAGATCTTCCGCCAACTGCATCAATTCATTGCCGGCCAATCCGCGCAAATCGCTGCGATCCTGGCTTAGATAAAAGTAGATGCTGCGCCGCAGCCGTCCGCGTAGTTCTTCCAGCGCGCCGGCTTGGGCGTCGTCCTCATCGCGCAGTGCCGCGATCCATTCTTCGTTGCTGCGATCTTTCATGTGATAGCGCGTCCGAGCGCTGCTTCCATGCATGAACAAACGCGTTTATGATAGCGGAATCTGCGGCAGATTTCATCGGCGCGACCAAATGAACTGCGCGACAATGACTGCGAGGCGGTTAGAGAAGTCCGCCGTGTCACCGCATTCAGCAATCGAATTCCCGACCAGAATATCACCTTTCCCATCGCAGATGGGTCTTTAAGTATGTAACAATATTGCAGCGATGCGGCATCGAGAATGGAGCCCCCAGTATGAACAATAGACCGGACGCCCCGAAACACGTCAGCGAGGGCGGCAAGGAAAACAAAAAAGGCAACAGCAGTGGCAAGTCACCCTTCAGCAATCCCAATGCGCAGCGGATGTGGATCGTCCTCGGCATAATCGTTTTGGTGCTGTTCTTGCTGGTCTTCAATGGCAGGAGCAGTTCGAACTTCGCCAACGGCGAGCCGATCAATCGACTGGCGACGGATATTCGCCTCGGCCGCGTCGAACGCATCGACGAACGCGGCGGCACCGACCTGCTGATCACCTACACCGATGGCGCCACGCGCACCAGCTACAAAGAGAGCTCGTCAAGTTTCTACGAATTGATGGCGGCGCTGGATGTGCCGGGCGCCGCGCTGGAACGGCTGACCTATGTGCAGCAGCCCGGCGATAACTCGCAGGCGATCATCTTCCAGATTCTCATCGGCGTGGTGCCGATATTGATCATCGTCTGGTTCTTGTGGCGCATGATGCGGTCGATGCGCGCTGGCCAGGATCAGGCGATGAGCTTCGGCCGCAGCAAGCCGCGGGTCGCGCGCGATATGGAGCGCCCGCAGGTGACGTTCACCGATGTCGCCGGCGCGGAAGAAGCCAAGGAAGATCTCAAGGAGATCGTCGAATTCCTCAAGGAGCCGGAGAAGTTCATTCGTTTGGGCGCGCGGGTACCCAAAGGTGTGCTAATGGTGGGTCCGCCGGGCACGGGCAAAACACTGATGGCGCGCGCGGTAGCTGGGGAAGCCGGCGTGCCTTTTTTCAGCATTTCCGGCTCGGAGTTTGTGGAAATGTTTGTCGGCGTCGGCGCCAGCCGGGTGCGCGATTTATTTGAGCGCGCCAAAGCGGAGTCTCCCGCTATCGTCTTCGTGGACGAGATTGACGCGGTCGGCCGGCATCGCGGCGCTGGCTTAGGAGGCGGCCATGACGAACGCGAACAAACGCTGAATCAGATTTTGGTCGAAATGGACGGCTTCGATAACGACACTAATATCATCATCATCGCCGCCACCAACCGACCGGACATCCTCGATCCGGCGCTGCTGCGTCCCGGGCGCTTCGATCGCAAAGTGGTGATGGACAATCCCGATGTCAAGGGACGGCAGGAAATTTTGAAAGTACATTCGCGCGGCAAACCGCTGGCGGGCGATGTCGATGTTGAGGCATTGGCGAAGATCACGGCGGGTTTCTCCGGCGCTGACCTGGAAAACCTGGTGAACGAGGCAGCGATTCTGTCAGCGCGGCGCAACAAGAAATCGATCGGCATGAGCGAAATGCAAGAATCGATGGAGCGCGTGGTGATGGGCCCGGAACGCCGCAGCCGCGTCATCACGCCGGAGGAGAAAGAAAAGGTCGCCTTTCACGAAGCCGGTCACGCGCTGCTCTTCCACTTGCTGGAAAACACCAGCCCGGTGCACAAGATCACCATCGTCTCGCGCGGACGCGCCGGCGGTTATGTGATGCCGCTGCCCGATGGCGATGACATGCTGATCACGCGCGAGAAGTTCGAGGACGACATTGTGGCGGCGATGGGCGGCCGCGCGGCGGAAGAGATCATCTTCAATCAATTCACTACCGGCGCCAGCAACGACTTGCAGCAAGCGACGCGCATGGCGCGGGCCATGGTGACGCAGTTTGGCATGAGCGATGTGCTCGGTCCGCGTTCATACGGCAATGGTCAAGGCGCGGTCTTCCTGGGGCGAGAGATCGCCGAACAGCGCGATTACAGCGAGCATTACGCGCAGCAGATTGACGACGAGGTCAAGCGCATCCTGCAGTCGGCATATCAGCGCGCGAAGGATCTGTTGCTGGAGCAGCGCGACAAGATGGAGGAGCTGGTGGCGATCTTGATCGAGCGCGAGACGCTCAATGCCGATGAGTTTGTCCAGATCGTGGACGGTCCGGCGGCTGCTGCGGCGACATAATTTGCCGCTAGATACTAACTTGTAGGGGCGAGCCGGCGGCTCGCCTTCTGTTTGTCATTTACATCCGATTGAGTCGTCAGACTGATAGAATCTTCACTCAGCTCATGTTTGGACGGTGATTCATTACTGTATTGGGCCAGTTTGGGAGAGTAACATTTGCCGCAACAAATTATCAAGAAAGAAAAATATCAATACGATGTCTTTCTCTCTCACGCGTCAGAAGACAAAGATGACGTGGCCCGTCCGCTGGCAATCTTGCTGCAAGATCGTGGTCTTCGAGTCTGGTATGATGAGTTTGAACTTCGAATTGGTGACAATCTGGTTTCGAAACTAAATGCGGGAACAAATGAGAGTCGATTCGGAATCATAATCTTATCCGATAGCTTTTTTGAGAAGCGCTGGACGAATCATGAACTCAACATGCTGGAACTCTTGTGGGTAACCGAAGATCGTATGCTCTTCCCAGTTTGGCACAATATTGGAGAAGAGGAAATCAGAGCTTACCGCGCATCGTTAGCTAACATCATTGGAAGACGAACTGAAGCCCTTGCAATAGAGGATATCGCCGCGGAGATCCATGAAGTGATCTTGGCGTTTTACGCGGAGGAGCAGGTTACTGGATCGGACGAAGCGTGACAACGTTGCTCGACCTGATTGCTGCCCGTTTAATGCTCGGTCTCAAATGCCGATATTTTCTTGTGGCGGAAGAATCTGTGTTACAATTGCTGTAGTCAAGGTGAGAGGTCGCTTTCCGATGCAGTTTATCAAACACGACTTGGGAAGTCTATCAGGTGGAGAGATTGCCGAGATTGCTATAACCACTGCTGCAAATGTTCGCCTATTGGATAGTGACAACTTCCTCAAGTACCGTAGTGGACAGCGTCACAAGTATATCGGTGGTCATTCGAAGGAATCTCCAGTGCGCCTACATATTCCCCGTCCCGGGCATTGGTTTGTCGTTGTGGACCTGGGCGGCTACGCGGGCGAGGTCGGTTCGTCTGCGCGCGTGCTGTCTGGGGAAACCGTTTCCGGTTAAACGAGTGACCAGGTGATGCGGGCGGTTGCCAGATATCTGCGACAAACTCAAACGGGCGACCCGACGGGTCGCCCCTAGAATTTTGGCTCGAAATGAGATTAGAAGCGTAGCAAATTCCTACGTCACCCGGTGACAACTCACGAAGTGATCCGGCTGAACCTCGATCAGCGGCGGATCGGGTTCTTCGTAGCACAGATCCACACTGACGGGACAGCGCGTGTTGAAGTTGCAACCGACCGGCGGACTGGCCGGGTTGGGCAAATCGCCGGTGATGATGATTCGCTGGCGATTTTCCTCGACGGTCGGATCGGGCACGGGCACGGCTGAAAGCAGCGCCTGCGTGTAGGGATGCTGCGGATTCTCGTAGACTTCGTCGACGGGACCGAGCTCGACGATCTTGCCCAGATACATTACCGCCACGCGGTCGCAAATATGCCGCACCATGCTCAAGTCGTGCGCGATAAAGAGGTAGGTCAAGTTGAGCTCGTCTTGCAGCTCTTCCATCAAGTTGACCACCTGCGCCTGAATCGAAACATCCAGCGCCGAGATCGGTTCGTCGGCGACGATGAAGCTCGGCTCCAGCGCCAGGGCGCGGGCGATACCGATGCGCTGCCGCTGCCCGCCGGAGAATTCGTGAGGATAGCGGTTGATAAAGTAGGGATTCAATCCCACTTTCTCCATCAACTGTTCAACATATTGCTGACGCTCTTTTTTGTTGCTGTAAATCTTGTGGATTTGCAGCGGTTCGCTGACGATGCTGCCGACGGTCATGCGCGGGTTGAGCGAGGCAAAGGGATCCTGAAAGATGATTTGCATGCGGCGGCGCATCTGGCGCAAGTCGTTGCCGGCCATGGTGGAGAGTTCCTGACCCTCGAACTTGACGCTGCCTTCCGTGGGACGATACAGCTGCAGGATAGTGCGGCCCGTCGTGCTCTTGCCGCATCCGGATTCACCTACCAGCCCGAGCGTCTCGCCACGAACCACGTGGAAGCTGACGCCGTCGACCGCGCGCACCGCGCCGACCTGGCGCTGGAATACGATGCCGGCGGATATTGGGAAGTGTTTCTTGAGGTCGGTGACTTCAAGGATGTAATCGTTGCTGGTGGTTGTGCTGCCGTTGCCGGCTGTCATCACTTGACTAGACATTTTCCGCTACTCCCTCGCTGATGTCGGCCCAGCATGACATGACGTGCGATTGGTCTCCGCTGGCGTTGGGCACCGTCTCCAATGGCGGACGCTCCACCCAACATTTTTCCAGGTTCAGATGTTCGCGGATATCACAACGAGGCGCGAACGGGCAACCGTCCGGCTCGCTGTGCATATCTGGCGGAGAACCTTCGATTTGCGTGAGTTTCTCTTCGCCGCTGGAATCCAGGCGCGGCAATGAACCCAAAAGCCCCACCGTATAAGGATGGCGCGAATCTCCGAAGACCTCGTGGGACGAACCCGATTCCATAATGCGGCCGCCGTACATGACCTGAATCCTGTCGGCGATGCCCGCGACCACACCCAAGTCGTGGGTGATCCAGATCATCGCCATGTTGAATTCGTCCTTCAGCGCTTTGACCAACTCGATAATTTGCGCCTGAATGGTCACGTCGAGCGCGGTGGTGGGTTCATCCGCGATCAGGAGTTTAGGATTGCAGGACAAGCCCATGGCGATCATCACACGCTGGCGCATGCCGCCGGAAAACTGATGCGGATAATCATCGAGGCGGCGATAGGCATCGGGAATGCCGACCATGTCGAGCAGGTCGGCGGCGCGTTTGCGCGATTGCGACGTGCTCATGCCTTCATGCAGCTTCAGTGATTCGGTGATCTGTGTGCCGATGGTCAACACCGGATTCAGCGATGTCATCGGATCCTGGAAGATCATGGCGATTTCCTTGCCGCGGATCAAGCGCATTTGATCGGGCTTGAGCTGCAGCAAATCGCGACCTTCGAAGATGACGGAGCCGGCTTCAACCTTCCCGGGCGGGCTGGGAATGAGTCCCATCACCGCCAAGGAGCTGACGCTTTTGCCGCTGCCGCTTTCGCCAACGATACCAAGCGTTTCGCCCTCATCCAAGTCGTATGAAACGCCGTTGACCGCGTAGACCGTGCCTTCTTGCGTATAAAACCTGACTACGAGGTCCCTGACCTCTAATATAACGCCCAAAGTGTCACCCTCCTCGCACAACAAAATCTCTATTTGAATTATTTGTGGTTAAGAGAGATTGTTGAACAACTGCCATAAAGTGATAAAGGAGAACCGCACAACGATTGGCACAATCATATCAGACATGACGCGGATTTACCAATTTTTGCAAAAACTGCTCAGATGATGGACGAATCGCCCTCAGACTTGTACCAATTGATGGTTTCGCGCAATCCGTCGCGGAAGTCCGTCTGGGCGACGAATCCGAATTTCTGTTGGGCGCGCGTGACATCAAGTTTGCGGCGCGGCTGGCCATTCGGCTTGCTGGTATCCCAGCGCAGCTCGCCCTGATAGCCGACTTCTTCGGCGATGATGGTGACGAGATCGCGGATGCTGATCTCGAAGGCGCTGCCCAGATTGACCGGCTCGGGACTGTTATAGTGCTGCGCCGCCAAGACGATTCCGCGCGCCGCGTCGCGGACGAAGAGGAACTCGCGGGTGGGAGAGCCGTCGCCGAAGAGTGTGATACCGGCCGCGCCTGCGCGCTGGGCGTCGACCATTTTGCGGATCACAGCGGGGATGACGTGGGAGGACTTAAGATCGAATTTGTCATGCGGACCGTATAGGTTGACCGGCAGCAGGTGGATGGCATTGAAGCCGTATTCCTGCCGATACGCCTGGCTGCCCACCAACAGCATCTTCTTGGCCAAGCCATAGGGCGCGTTAGTCTCTTCCGGATAGCCAATCCAAAGATCGTCTTCTTTGAAGGGAATGGGCGCGAATTTAGGATAGCTGCAGACGGTGCCGATGCCCACAAATTTACTGATGCCGGCGCGGCGCGCATGCTCCAGCAGCAGCGTGCCCATCATGATATTGTCGTAGAAGAAGAGGCCGGGGTGTTCGCGATTGATGCCGATGCCACCGGCGGTCGCCGCCAGATGAATGAGCATGGTCGCGTCCGGATGATCAGCGAAGAGCCGCTCGACATCGGACGCTTCGCGCAAGTCGTAGATTACGCTGCGCGGCACGATGACGCGACCGGTCTCGTTGGCGCGCAAAACCTCGACAACGTGCCGGCCGAGGAATCCCGCGCCGCCGGTGACAATCACCGCCTGATCCGTCCAAAACGCCGAACTCATTTTCGTAATTCCCGTATACGCATTGATTTTTCACCGGAACATCCGCCAGTATATCACCAATCTACACCCGTGCCTCAGCACAACCTCAACTGATTGCCGCGGAGCTCGGCTGCATCGGTTTCCGCATACACATTTGCCCCCGGCAACGGTAAGATGAGCTAGTTTGCGTACACACTTGGAAACGAGAAAGGCAATCCCTTGGAACGGACACTTATCATCGTGAAACCGGATGCGGTCCAGCGCGGCTTGTCCGGCGAAATCATCAAGCGCTTCGAGCAGCGCGGTCTCAAGATCATCGGCATGAAGCTGCTGCAAGTCAGCCGCGATCTGGCGGAGAAACACTACGATGTGCACCGCGAGCGGCCATTCTTCGCTGGGCTGGTCGAATACATCATCTCGGCGCCGGTGATCGTGATGGCGCTGGAAGGCAGCGATGCCATTGTCGCGGCCCGCACGACCATCGGCGCGACCAAGCCTTCCGAGGCAGCCGCCGGCAGCATCCGCGGCGATTACGGCCTCGAAATCGGGCGCAACCTGGTGCACGGCTCGGACAGTCCCGAGAACGGCGTGATCGAGGTGGCGAACTTCTTCAGCGAGGCGGAGTTGTACTCCGGTTGGGCGCGGGATGTGGACGGGTGGGTTTTTGAGTAGGCGAGGGACTTGCCCGTGTTGCAGTGTTGCCCGTTTGACTGTTTTGCGCCATAAGGTTAAAGTGGGGCACAAATTGTTGTGAGTGAAGCATCGTGGCGATAGAACGAATGCCGATCACGCCGGAGGTGTTGACATGGGCGCGAGAGCGGGCTGGATACAACGTCGATGAACTGGCCGCCAAGAGCGGATTTGCGGAAGTAGCCGCCTCTGAACGCGGTAAGTCGAAACCTACCTACCGGCAGCTAGAAAACATCGCCGAGATATTACAGTTACCCGTCGCGATTTTCTTTTTTCCCGAGCCCCCTGACTGGCCTCCAATCGAAGAGACATTTCGCACTCTTGGCTCTGAGCAATTTGCCGAGATACCGCCGGTGATTCGACTTCTGTTACATAAGGGGCGTGCATTCCAACTTGGTTTGAGTGAGTTGAATGATGGGCGCAATCCTGCCGCGCGATTGATCACAAGAGATCTGAAATTACGGGACGACGAACCTATTGAGGCTGCTGCTGCTCGCATTCGTGATTTTGTAGGTGTTTCGCTGGCCGACCAATTCGGCTGGCCAGATGAAGATTCTGCATTCAAAGCTTGGCGTAGCGCATTTTACCGTGTCGGCGTGACCGTCTTCAAAGACGCATTCGGCGCAGATGAATTCTGTGGTTTCAGCCTATACGATATGGAGTTTCCCGTCATATACGTTAACAACTCCAACGCAAAGACACGGCAGATATTCACGCTGTTTCACGAACTGGCGCATCTGCTTCATCGTACAAGCGGAGTCGATATGACGCGGGATTTCCGACATTCGCTGCCGGTTGATGAATCCCGAATCGAAGTGAGATGCAATAAATTGGCTGCCCTGATTCTAGTGCCGGATGAGGAGTTCCATCTGGCTAGGACACCTGGGCGGATTGACAGAATTGAGGCGAGTGGCTTAGCAAAGAGGTTTAGTGTCAGTAGAGAAGTCATCTATCGGAAGTTCCTTGACCAAAAATGGATCATTCAATCCGAATATGAGGCGGCGACTAGAGAATGGGCTGAACAACGCACCAATAAACCGAAGAAAGAGTCGGGTGGCAACCCTTATCAAACGTGGCTCACTTACCTGGGCGAGGAGTATGTTGCTTTGGCGTTCCGCCGCTATTATGAAGAGCGGATAGACGATGAAGAGCTTGCGGAATTCCTTGGAATCAAACCCAAGTATATTGACTTGCTGGAAGAGACATTGCTTGGGGAACGCTAGTGCTCTTTAGAGAGACTCTGTACATCCTGGATACGAACACGCTTTCCCAGATTTTCCGGTTTTACTATCGCAAGAACTTTCCAAGCTTATGGAAAAGATTCGATCAGTTGGTTAAGGACAGCCGGATATTGTCTACAAGAGAAGTCTTGCGAGAGCTGGGAGACGGAAGGAAAGCCGAACTTGCATACAAATGGGCAATGGCTAACGAGAACCTCTTCCCTGATCCCGGAACCGAAGAGGTTCAATTCGTGTCCCGCATATTTGGAGTACGTCATTTCCAGCAGAACCTTCAGAATAAGAAAGGGAAACCGCGAAGACAAGTAGCGGATCCATTTGTCATCGCGCAGGCAAAGCGAACTGGCGGTACGGTTGTGACAGAGGAAGCCAAACCACCAAACGGCGCTCGCATTCCTAACATTTGCGAGTATTTCAAGATTGCTTGCATAAACCTTCAGCAGCTAATGGATCGCGAAGGCTGGATATTCTGACGGTTAGTGCATGTCCCAGACTGCGGAAGCCAAGCGCTCAAACCCCTCCCCCATCCTGCTGATCTTCTTGATCCTGCCGCTGCTGGGCATATTCATCGCGCTGCTGATGATCGTCCTGGAAGACCGCGGAAGACCCGACGCCCAGCCGACTTTCCAACCCGCGCCGCCGCGCACGGTCGTCAACTTTCGCGCGCCCGAATTTCAGCTGCCGCTGCTGGATGGCGTGACCTTGGTATCGCCCGCGGATTATGCGGGGCGGCCGCTCTTCCTCAATTTCTGGGCGACCTGGTGCGCGCCTTGCGTGCGCGAATTGCCGGCATTTGAAGAGTTCATCGCCACGCATGGCGCGGATGATAGCGGGCCGGCGCTGCTCACGATCAATTTGGGCGAGACCGCGGCGGAAATCAGCGGATTCCTGGCGGAAATCGGCGTTGAGGATCTGCCCGTAGCCATGGATATCAACCAGGTGGTCAAGCGGGATTACGGTGTGCAAAACCTGCCCACGACCTTCGTCATAGATGCCGAAGGCATGGTACGCTACCTGAAGCTGGGTGAGATGACATACGATGAGATGGGACTGTATCTGCAGTCCTTGGGCGCGTCATGAACAGGGTTGGCCGAAGTGGAGAATCCCGATGCGCGTTGAGTTAACGGACAAAGTGGCGCTGGTCACTGGATCGGCGCGCCGCGTCGGGCGGGCTATCGCCTTGGAGCTGGCCAAGCAGGGCGCGCATATCCTGGTGCATTATCACCGGACCGACCCCGAAAAGGCGCGCGAGACTGTGCAGGAAATCAAGTCTCTCGGCGTCGATGCTTTCGCCGTTAGCGCCGATCTGAGCCGGGCTGACGGGGTTGATGACTTGTTCACGGGCCTGGAGCAGCATTTCAATCGCCTTGACATCGCCGTCAATAGCGCCTCGGTTTTTCAGCAGCGGGATCTGCTGGAGGTATCGTTGGAAGACTGGGATTTAACCATGGCGGTAAACTTGCGGGCGCCTTTCCTGATCACGCAGCGCGCCGCATGGGTGATGGCGGCAAATCCGCGCCCCGCTGGCGCCATCGTCAATATCTGCGACGCCGGCGCCGAAGGTCCCTGGCCCAAGTATCCGCATCATGGCATCAGCAAAGCCGCGCTCTGGCGCTTGACGCAGGTTAGCGCGCTGGCGCTGGCGCCAAGCATACGCGTGAATGCCGTCTTGCCCGGTCCGGTGCTGAAGACGGATCGCGCTGGTCTCAGCGATGAGGCTTGGACGACAGTTGGCGATCGCATACCGCTGGGGCGCACCGGCGCGCCCGAAGACGTCGCCCGCGCAGTCGTCTATCTGTGTCAGGAAGACTTCATAAACGGGACGCTGCTGCATGTCAATGGCGGCGAGCATTTGACCTGAATCAATGATTTTAAGTCCCCCGAACGCGACAACCGAGTGCGCTCGATTTTCTGCGTGAGCGCATCAGACTTTTTCGCTCCCGCCGCGCGGCCCTGATTTTAACCGCGCCCTGCGAAAGCCGGAACCGTAAGCGGCGTGTCCCATGCCAATGACCGTGAAGGCGTTTGGATCAATTTGGTGTACCTCGTCCTTCAGGTCGCTCACTTGCGAACGGCTAATGGTGATATAAAGCATGGTGCGTTCAATGCCGGTGTACTGCCCCTTGATTTGCCAACTGGTGGCGCCGCGCTGCAAATTGGCGGAAACCGCGGCCGCGATCTCGCTCGGCTTGTCGGTGATGACCATGGCGGTACGAATCACGCTGGGGCCTTCCAGCACGTAGTCAGTCGCCAGCCCAACGATGAACAGCGCAACCGCCGCGTAGAGCGCGCCCTCCCAGCCATAGACCAGGCCAGCCGACATGAGAATAAGCATATCCGTGCATAGAAAAGTGGTGCTCATGGGGAAGCCGTAGCGCCGCTGCAGGATCAGCGCCAGCGTAGAAGTGCCGCCAAAGGTCGCGCCCGCGCGATAGATCAGGCCGACGCCGATGCCGCCGGTGATGCCGCCAAAGATCGCGTTGAGCAGGCGGTCCTCACTGATGCCGCCGGCCGGCGCCAGCGGGCTGATATTATCGACAACCACGGAAAAAATCAGGATGATGACGACGCTGCGCATGATGACGCGGGCGCCATTAGGCAGCAGCAGATAACCCATGATCTGGATTGGGATATTGAGCAGAAAGATCATCAGACCGATGGGTGTCCCGAACAATTCGTTCAGCAGCGTTGATGCGCCCGCGACGCCGGCCGGCGCGATATCCAGCGGCTGCAAAAATACAGTCAGCGACAGCGCGCCAATGACGATGCCTGCGGCGATCAATAGGTAGCGCTGGAGAGACAGGTGCAGCTGGGACAACATGTTCGAATCTCCTGGATTACCGTCTGGGAGGATGAGCCGAATATTTAGTTACGCTCGTTGGCGTTATTATACTCCCGGTAACGCAACCAAGTCGACGCCGCCGGGCAAAACCGGTATGAGGCGAACGCGCGGCTATGCTATACTGTTGGCTTGCTCCGGCAAGTCAAGCTGCAAACAGAATTGGAGCCCCGTAAACATGCCATTAGTCGCTCACACACCGTTACCGAGTTTCGAACGCTTGAAACAGCGCGGCCAAGAAGTATTGGCGCTGGATCGCGCGCTGACGCAGGATATCCGTGAATTGCACATTGGCTTGTTGAACATGATGCCCGATGCCGCGCTTGATATCACCGAGCGACAGTTCATGCGCCTGGTGGGCAACAGCAACCAGATTGCCCAGTTTTATGTCCATGTCTTCTCCTTGCCGGGATTGCAGCGCGGTCCAGAGACTCAGGACTATATTGAGACCTTTTACACAACCTTCGAGCAGGTCCGGGACGATGGACTAGACGCTTTGATCATCACCGGCGCCAACGTTAGCAATCCCAGCCTGGAGCGGGAGGCTTTTTGGACGCCTTTGACCGAAGTGATTGACTGGGCGCGCGAAAACGTCACGTCGACCTTGTGTTCCTGCCTGTCCACCCATGCGCTGATGAAGTACTTTTATCAGATCGACCGGGTCAAGCGCGACAGCAAGAAATGGGGCGTATTCGAACATCGCGTCACTCAGCCGACGCATCCGCTGCTGCGCGAGATCAACACGCGCTTTGATGTGCCGCATTCGCGCTGGAACGCGATCACGCGCGAGCAGATCGAAGATGTCGGGCTCACCGTGCTGATCCAGAGTTTCGATGGCGAGGTGCATATGGCGGTCAGCCCCGATCAACTGCGGATGGTCTATTTTCAAGGGCATCCCGAATACGACATCAACAGCCTGCTCAAAGAGTACAAGCGCGATCTAATGCTGTATTTTGCGGGCAAGGCCGAGCAGCCGCCCTACCCCGAGAATTATTTTCCGGTGGAGGCGCGCGAGATCGCCGACCGCTACATACGCCATGCGCATTTGGCCCTGGAAAACGGCGATACGCTGCCGATATTTCCTGAAGACGCGATCCTGCCGCACCTCGACAATACCTGGGGCGATACGGCCAAGGCCATCTTCAACAACTGGTTGGGCTCGGTCTATCAAGTGACGCACGTGGAGCGCAAGAAACCCTTCGATGATGGCATCGACCCGAATGATCCGCTGGGTGTGCTTTAGCGCGCTTGCGAATGGCTTTGCTCTTGCGCATACATTGGGAGACTAACCTATGACCTTGCTGACAGCGGAAGACTACTTGCGATTCCCCACGTTGGCGCCTGATTGCCGCTATGCTTACGGCGATGGTCCCCAGCAGTTTGGCGAATTGTTTCTGCCGGCGTCGCCGGCGCCGCGCCCGGTCGTTGTGCTGGTTCACGGCGGCGGATACCAGGAGAAGTATGATCTCAAGCCGGTGGGCACAATTGCGCGCGCCCTGGCGAATGAGGGATTCGCGGTCTGGAATATCGAATATCGCCGCGCCGGCAATGGTGGCGAATATCCTAATATGTTCCTCGATGTCGGCGCCGCGGCGGACTATTTGCATCAGATCGCGGACGAGCACCGTCTGGATCTGTCCGGTGTGATATCGATCGGGCACTCAGCCGGCGGGCACCTGGCGCTGTGGCTGGCCGGACGACATCGCATCTCGGAAACCAGCCCCCTTTTCAGCGCGGACGCCTTGCCGATTGCCGGTGTGGTGGCGCTGGCGCCGCTGGCGGATGTCGCCTTCGCCTTTGATACGGATTCTGGCGGCGATGCGCTGTCCGTCGTCATGGGCAGAGAACAGCCCACCTTTGAAGCGCATCTTCGCGATGCTTCGCCGGGCGAGCTGCTGCCTTTGGGTCGGCCACAAATCCATATCGTCGGCGACCAGGACGAAATGATCCTGCCCAATGTCCGTCATTACCTGGACGCAGCGAAAGCAGCTGGCGATGAGTCCGAGCTGATCTTGCTGAAAGGGGCGGGTCACTTCGAGATTGTTGCCGTCGACGCGCCGGAATGGCAATTCGTGCTGCATGCCATCCTCGGTTTGCGTTCCGCGATTCAAGCGAATATTTCCTAAAATGTGGTTGGCGCGAGACGCCGTCTATATGTTACGATAAATTTCAAGCGAGGGTAGCGACTATGATCAAGCGACTGGCGCATGTTTGCATCGGGGCGACCAACCTATCGGAAAGCGAGCGGTTCTATGTCGAGAAGCTGGGCATGCGCAAAGCCTTTGATTTCATCCGCGGCGGCCGGCAAATTGGCTTTTATCTGAATGTCGGCGAGACCACCTTCCTGGAGGTATTCATTCAAAACAAAGCGCCGAATTTGGAGCGCCTCTTGCTCAAGCACTTCTGTCTGGAAGTAGATGATTTGGACGCGACGATCGCGAAGCTGGAGGCCTTGGAGGTTGAGGTATCGCCCAAGAAATGGGGCGCCGACCGCGCCTGGCAAGCCTGGATTACTGATCCCAGCGGCGTGCGGATAGAGCTGATGCAATATACAGACAATAGCACACAGTTCACCGGCGAGGCGGTCGTCTTGGATTGACCTTCTGCTCTGTCAGCATTAATCGAAACTGAGTAAGTAACGCTATACTGTATCAAAAGTGAATATGCGTAAATTAGTCAAATGAATCTATTGTGACTGCGGAAGCTCCTCTTGCGGGCGGCGCCCACGGAACTCTGCCGGATGAAGACTATTATGCTGAGACCGTAGTCGTCCCAGTCGGTCGACCGGATACCGCCGTCGAAATGCTCCGGCTGGCCACGGAATTGGTGCGTCCAGAGCATGGGTTGGTGATAGCGCTGGTGGTGTCGCTTGGCGATGTTGAGCAGGCGAACAAGATCAGCACTCAATTGCGGCGGACCATCGAAGAGTGGGACGATATTGAAGACGGGCCGCTAGTTGAGGTGGTGACCGAAATCGCCGTCAGCGTGTCGCGCGGCATTTTGGATGTGGCCCGCGAGCGCAACGCCGATGTCATCATGCTTGGTGTGCAGCAATCGGCGCCAGGCAAGATCAAGCTGGGTACGGTGGTCGAAAACGTGATCGCCACCGCGCCCTGCGGCGTGCTGATATATCGCAGCGCGGCCACCACGACTTTCGGTCGCGTGGTCATCCCGGTCGATGGCAGCTTGTCGTCCACGATCGCGGTGAAACTGGGACTGAGCCTGGCGCAGCAACACGATATTCCTGCGCAGCAGTTGCACGTGCAGCAGGACTACGTTTACAACCCGGTTAACGAAGAGACCATTCGCGTCCATGAAACGCAAACACTCCTGCAGCAAGCGCTGACCAAAGCCATCGTCGCCAGCCGCTCTCCGCAGCGCGAGATTCTGCGCTCGCTGACGCGGGACGATCTGCTGGTGGTCGGTTTCTCGCAAACGTCCGATTTCGAGCGACAGATCACCGATAGCTTGAGCAATCAACTGCTGAACAAAGCGCCGGGACCCGTGATCCTGATCTCGCAGATCGAATGGCAACGGGGATGGCGCGGCGTGGTTGAGCACGGGCTGGCGCGGATCAATCCGCATCTCACGCTGGTCGAGCAGAATGAACTAATCTGGAACGCGGAAAAGAGCGCCTATAGCACGCTCGATTATACGGTGATGATCGTGCTGTCGGCGGCCTTGGCCACGCTGGGATTGCTGACCAACAGCGTCGCGGTGATCATAGGCGCGATGCTGGTGGCGCCGCTGATGTCGCCGCTGTCGAGCTTTTCCACGGGCATGGCGACCGGCATCCTCAAATTGACCCGGCGCGCCAGCGTGACCCTGCTGCAAGGCGTAGCGCTGTCGCTGTTGATTTCAATCGTGATGGGGGTCGTCCTGCCGATTGACGCGCCGACGGCGGAGATCATGGCGCGCGGCAGCCCCAACCTGCTGGATGCCGCCGTCGCCCTGGTTTCCGGATGGGTGGCCGCATACGCCACGGCGCGCAAAGGCATCCCGGCCGCGCTGGCCGGCGTGGCGATCGCCGCCGCTCTGATGCCGCCGCTCTGCACGATCGGATTGGGCATCGCGCTGCAGAATGTCAATTTGACCCTGGGCGCTTCGCTGCTGTTTCTGGCCAATATCACGTTTATCATCGCCGCGCAATACATCACCTTTCTGTGGCTCGGCATGCATCCCAATGAGAGTCGCGAAGGCGTGACCGCCAGCCAATCGCGAGTGTGGTGGTTTGTGCTGGTCATTTTGACGATTTTGGTCGCAGCGATATTCTTGCGATTGGGTTCGCAAGCGGTCGATGAGGCGCATATCCGCGAGCAATTGGAGGCGGACATATTCATCGATGCCACGGTGGTCGAATACGATGTGGTGTCATCGCTGCCGATCGGCGTGCAACTGATCGTGCAATCGGAACGGCAGATTACGCCGGAAGAAGTCGAACAGGCGCACCTGCTGATCAACGAGCTTTATGGCGAAGATGTCGATGTCAAAGTGATCGCGCGGCAGATCGTGCGCCCGACCACGCCGATGTCGGCCCAAGTGGCGACGATGCTGCGAGCGACCTTCCCTGACGCGACCGTATCCGATGTCACTGCTGAAGCAGGCGACGGCTTGCTGGTCACTGCCACGATTCAAGACGCGCAACCACCCGACCCGCAAATTCTCGAGGACCTTCGCCAAGGGATCAGCGCCCGCTTCGAGATGGACGTGATTCTGCAGATCAAGTTTCAGCAAGTGCTCCGCCTCAGCAGCGCCAATTGATGACGGTCGGTCGACAATCTTAAGCGCCACTATCCAATCCGGCGCGCAAGATCGCATCAAGAGCATCGTCGCCGGTCGGCAGCCATTCCGCTTTGACTTCGGAACCGGCCGCGACCAGCCGCGTCAAGCTGGCGGCGTGATCGCCGTCGCCGCGCCAACTATGGCGGCTGCCATAGAGACAGGTCGTCAAGGGCGTGCCGCCGTAGCTATTGAGCCAATCCAAAGGCGGCTCGTCATCGGCAGCCAACAAGGCGGCAATGACATCGGCGTAACCATGAAAAGCAGCCCAGTGCAGGGGCGTCAAAGCATCGTCATCACGGACGTGGAGACCAAATCCCAATTCGATCATCAATCTGACAATCTCGACCTGGCCGGTCCCGGCGGCATGCAGCAGTTGGCGCTGATCGTCATCGGACAGCTCGGCGACCAAACGCGGGTGAGCTGATGCTAGCCGTCGAGCAGCTTCGGCGTCAGCGGCCGCGCAATACGCCAGCAGCTGTACATCGGGCGGGCTGTGTTCCACCAGGTAGGCGAAGACCTCGGCATGTCCATAGCGCAAGGCGACCTGATGGGGTGACTGGCCGGCACCGGAGAAGGCGTAGACATATTCATGCGCGCCATCGGCGCTGGGCGTCAGTTCGTAACCATCGTGATTAACGCGGGCGCGGATGGCATGGGGATGAGCGTTCAGCGCGGATTCCACCAACGCGATATCGCCGAGGACAATCGCCGCGAAAATATCGACCTGCGCGCCGCGACTGACCAGATGGCGCGCGGCATCATATTTGTGCTCGGCGATCATCCATTGCAGGGGCGTGCCCTGATGATCGAAATCGCGCGTTTCCAATGCGGCGCCGCGTTCCAGCAGCCAGTCGATCACGTCGGGATCAGAGGCATAATGCAGGGGTGTCTTGCCATCGCCGCCGCGCTGATTCACGATGGCGGGATCCTCCTCAAAGGCGCGCTGCATCCAATCGAGCCAGCCCTGCTCGGCTGCGGCGTGGACCGTGATACGCGCGCCGCGCTCCAGCAAGGCTTCGGCCACATCCCGGGACGTCACTTCCAGAATATGAAAGTCGCCCGCCCACCATTGTGACTTGGCGTTGATATCGGCGCCGTGCCGGATCAATACATCGACAACCTCCAGGTTTTGCTTGGCGATGATCAGCGCGGTCGAACCAAAGTCGAAATGGGGATCGTCCAGCGTATCGCGCAGCTGAGGATGTTTCGTGAGCAACGCATCGAGTCCCGCCGCGTCGCCGGCGTAAACCAGCCCCTTGAATTGATCGAGCGCTTCACCGAAATCGCGCTGCTGCAGTTTGATGGCCAGGCGCAGCTCGCCCCAACTTTTCAGCCCGTGTTCGCGAGCGATGACCGTCTGCGCGCCCATCAGCGTGAGTGGGAAGTCGTGCAGAGCCTCCTGCGTCAGATGTTGCACATGCGGCAGATGCTGACGAACGCGGTCGATGGCGTCGGCGTCGCCCGCGCGGAATATGTGCAGGAGGTCCTCAGCGCGGCGGCATTGGTCTGCAAGAGTCCCCAACCTTGTCTCCTCACTGGTCATCGATTTTGCCTCTTCTGTTTGATTCCAGACGTTTCAAGCGAAAAGCACGCGCCGCAGAACATCGGCATCGACATTGCCGCCGCTGACCACCAGCGCGGTCACGCGGTCATCGCGCGCTATGACGCCGTGCAGCAGCGCCGCCACGGCGACCGCGCCACCGCCCTCGACCACCCATCCCCCCGTCTTGTGCATGAAACGCATGGCGGAAGCGATTTCTTCCTCAGAAACCAGCGCCATTTCATCGACATAACGCCGGGCGATGGGCAGGGTGATGGCGCCGGGCTCGATGTCGCCGGAGAGCGCCTCGGCCAGGGTATCCCACTGCTGTGGCAGGTTGGAATTGTTGAAGGCGTTGTACATGGCGGGTGCCGAACGGGCGTTGACGCCGATGACTTTAATTTCAGGCTTGACCTGCTTGAGCGCTGCGGCAACGCCGGCGATCAATCCGCCGCCGCTGACCGGCACGACGACGCGTTCTACGCTTGGAAGCTGCCCCATGATCTCGAGGCCGATGGTACCGGCGCCGGCGACGACCTGCGGATCATTATAAGGCGAGATCCAGGCGCCGCCGTCATTGGCGCGGCGCAGGGCTTCGGCTTCGGCCTGGTCGTAGTTGTCGCCGAAAAGCAGGGCTTCCGCGCCGTAACGGAGGACGTTATCGACCTTTTTCTGCGGAGTCGTCACCGGCATGAGGATCTGCGCCGATGCGCCGGTCGCCTGCGCGGCGTAGGCGACCGCTCCAGCGTGATTGCCCGATGAGACGGCGATGATGCCACTATCGCGCGCCGCCTCATCCAGCGAGAGCACAGCGTTGAGCGCGCCGCGAATCTTGAAGGAGCCGGTCTTGTTGGCGTTTTCCAGCTTGAGCCAGACGTTGTCTCCAAGTTGGGGTACGCGTTCCAGCGGCGTGGGCTGCAGATGCGGACGCAGGTGATTTTGCGCGCGGACAATGTCGCCCAATGTGACGGCATCAGCCATGGTTTACAAGCCGATTTGCCGCAGGTAGTCACGGTTGCGCTTGGCCGATTCCAGTGGCGTGCCCAAGCCCGGCAGCACATCTTGCTCGACCACGATCCAGCCCTGGTAACTGATTCTCTCCAGCGCGTCCAGGACGCCGGGGAAATCCACATCGCCCTGACCCAGTTCCGGGAAGATGCCCTGTCCCACGGATGCCGGTCCGTCCCAGCCCTGCTGGCGCGATTGCCGGGCCACCGCGGGATCATGATCTTTGAAATGCACCAACCAGATGCGATCGGCGAACGCTTCAATACCGGCCAAGGGATCGCCGCCGCCAAAAGCCCAATGGCCGGTATCAAAAACCAGGCCCAGGCTTTCGCCATCGGTCATCTCCATCAGGCGCGCGGTTTCGGCCGGCGTCTCGATCCAGGTGCCGATGTGATGGTGGAAGACCGTGCGCAGGCCGGTCTCGTCCATGACTTGCCGGGCAACGCTGTCGGCGCCGGCCGCGAAGACGCGCCAGCCTTCGTCATCCAGGCTCATGGCCGGCGTGATGCGCCCGGAGTTGAGGGTGCGCAACGGATCCGAGTAGGGATCGTTGCCCAAGACGATTTTGCAGTCGGGACCACCGACCGCCGCCAGCAGTTTTGCCGTGCGCACACAGTCGTCGGCGCTCGATTGATGTTTGTCAGCATCATGCAGATGAACGCTGACCCAGGATGCCAGCAGCGCCAATCCGCGGCCGTCGAGCTCGTCGCGCAGCTGCGCCGGGTCGGTGGGCATGAATCCCCAATCGCCCAATTCGGCGCCGGCGTAACCGCTGGCGGCGATTTCGTCCAAAACGCGAACGTAGTCGTAGCGCTCGCCTTCAATGTTTTCGATCACACCCCAGGAACAGGGTGCGTTCGCCACTTGAATCATGCGCGCCTCCAATTGCTGCGAACCAAAATTGAGTATAGCAACAAGCGCGGGCTCTGCAAAAGGCGGCTCCAAATTTGCTATTGCTAGTCAATTCATGTGGTGTATCAAGATGGGTGACGGGCGTCCATGGCATCGGAAAACTCGAAAGTCGCAGCGCATGCAATCAATTTCGTAGCGGATAGAGACGAGACGCGGCAATGTGTTGCTGAGAGCTCCGGCTGGCAAATCTAGAGGAATGCCTACGTATCACGAGCTCAGGTCGAAGACCTTCTTATTGAATCAATAGTATTTATTACTCATATCGGTTGCACGAGTAGCGATTCCGTAATAGATTTCAAATCAAGTGAGACTTTCCGATCAGGTCAATCGAGGACAAGGCGCATGCAAACTTTTCTTGCGCAAATAAAGCAACTTGCAGCGGCGGAGGCTCTTCCGTTATCCAGTTGGCTTTCATTCGGCTCAGAACCGTGCTGGATTGTACGCAGAAGCGTGATATGCGTAATGATGCTAACTTACATTCTGTTTGCAGGTTCGTTGTCAAATGCCGCAGACATTACGCTCTCGGAAACTTGTAGCCTGGCGAATGCAATCCGCTCCGCCAATGGTGACACGCAAGTCGCCCCGGCAGATGCCTGCGCCGCAGGTGATACAACGGAGACCGATACGATCATCTTCGAGACCCATGTGGAAATCACGCAGGCGCTGCCAGCGATCACGTAGGATATTCGTATAATCGGCTCCGATAAGACCCTTCGAGTCCCTTCCAAAACAGCAGACAATCCCCAGGAATACAAATTCAGTCTACTAACGATCAACAGCGGATCTGTTAGAATCGAGAATTTGAGCCTCTACGGCGTCGATGATTCAGCCCTTAAGATTGTCAAGAACTCTCAAAGTGATGTCGATGTGATTTTCAATCTTGGCAATATCGGCGATAACAATGCTGCAACGCATGGTGGCGCAATTTATATTGACGGCGGCGCAACAGTATCGATACACTCTGCCAGGATCGGCGAAAATACATCGCCAAGTGGCAACGGTGGCGCAATTTACGTCAACGATAGTACGCTCACCTTGAAGTGGAGCAACTTGCACGACAACAGCGCCACCGGCAACGGTGGCGCCATCTACTTTTTCAATGACTCTGGCGACGAGCACAAGCTTCTTGTCAGCGGCAGTTCATTTCGACGCAATAGAGCGACCGACAAAGACAATAGCACTAATACTGTTGAAAATGGCGGCGCGATTTACATTGACAATCAGACATCGACCGAAGGCGCGATTTCCAAGCTGACGGACAACAGCATTCACAGTCAATCCGCGCGCAACGGCGGCGCCATATATCATGCCAATGGAAAAACCTTCGTTGACAATAGCACGATAGATAATAACTCAGTAAGCGTTGAAGGCGGCGGCATTTATGTGGCGGGCGGCAACGTTACTATTCGGCACTCCACCGTGGTAAGAAATAGGGCCGCGAATGGCGGAGGTTTGGCTGTTTTCGCCGATGATAACGCGAATACAGCGGATCCGGAAGTTTATGTCTACAACAGCCTCGTCGCTGAGAATACCGACACTGATGCTGAGAATTCTGCATGTCTAGCGGATCGCTTGAGCGGGAATGACGGTAACATTATTGAAGACCACAACTGCACGGCAGCGCAATTCGTAAGCGCCCCGGTTCGCATTGAGCTTGTACCATTCGGCGGCCAGAATTTGCCACGAGCAGTGATCACTCGATTTTACCGCCTATTGGAAGGCAGCCCCGCCATCGACAATGGCGTCGATATGCCGGTAGCCGTACTTAGCTCTGACCAAACCGGCCATAAGCGTCCGGAGGGTGAAGGTTACGATTCCGGCGCATTCGAATTTGACGTAGCAGAAGTCTGGGTAATTCAAGCCGAATCGTTATCGTCTACACCTTCAACTGGCGCGCCTGCCAAGACTAAGGTTAAGGTTTCGGCCCACACCTGCGTCGACGTTAACGAGCGCGACAACGGCATATATTTGCAGGCCACTTATGGTCTCGACAGCGGCGTGCAATGTCAGGAGATTGACGCTTACGGCATCGGCATCGAGGCCGTAGTCGCCGCCGGCTTCAGCAGCGCCGTGGATATCTGGGGATATGTTGAACAAGGCG
This sequence comes from Anaerolineae bacterium, assembly GCA_022822305.1. Classification (GTDB taxonomy): domain Bacteria; phylum Chloroflexota; class Anaerolineae; order Aggregatilineales; family Phototrophicaceae; genus UBA6055. Next base: position 223,050 of record JAJEBY010000013.1, on the reverse strand, counting down.
TGCAGGTCTGCTTTGATTTCTCCGGTCCTATGCTTTTTCTGGATGCCGCAACCGCTCCTCGGACCGTGCGGTCGTTGGCAAGCTTCACGTTAAACGGCAAGAATTGCACCGTTATATGGCGCCCGGGCTCGATCGTTGTGCAGTCGGCGCAGACCGGCAACAACATGTGGCCATTAGCGACCGCGCATCCGCTGCCCGTTTTTAGTCCAAGTCCGACGCCTCCACCAACCTGTTTCGCTACAACGACCGCCGCCGTGAATCTTCGTGATCAGCCAAACGGCAACCGGATCGGAGGTGTGTACCCGGGAAGTCGCCTTTCGGTGCTCAACCAGGTATCGGGTTGGTATCAAGTTGATAATGTTGGCGTCGTTGGATGGATCAGCTCTGACTATGCTGATCTCAATGGCGCTTGTTAGCGAAATCTCGTCTACGATATTTGTGCGGAGCGCACGATCAGTCCTTCTTTTCACCTACAATCTGTCGCCTGAGATAATGGCAGCGGCAGGCCTTTTGCCCTTCGCACGGTTCACGCGCTCGTCTACAATGCGGGTTGCTTCATTGCGTATTCTCATTTCAGTTTATGCGACTCCGACAGGTGAGGAAGGGTAGGCAATACAATGCAGGAATCTGACCACAAACGCCTGTTTTTGCCCGGACCGGTAGAGGTGCGCGAGGAGATTCTTCAGGCGCAGACCCGCTGGATGATCGGCCATCGCACGCCGGAATTCGCCGAGCTGTTTGCCCGCCTGCAAAGCAAACTCAAATCCGCGTTTTTCACTGACAGTCGCGTCTATGTCAGCGGCTCGTCCGGGTCGGGTTTGTGGGAAGGCGCGATTCGCTGTGGCGTACGCGATGACAAGAAGGTGCTTCATTTGACCGGCGGCGCCTTCAGCGAACGCTGGGCGCAGATTAGCAGCGCCAATGGCAAGGGGGCGGATTGCCTTGATGTGCCCTGGGGGCGGGCGCATACACCGGCGATGGTGGCCGAGGCGCTTGAGGCCGACAGCTATGACGCCGTCTGCGTCGTTCATAACGAAACCAGCACGGGCGTCACCAACCCCTTGCGCGAGATCGCCGATGTGGTGGGGCAGTATCCGGATACGCTGCTCTTCGTCGATTCGGTCAGCGGTTTCCTGGGCACGGAGTTGCGCGTGGATGATTGGGGCATTGACATCGCCTTGACATCGAGCCAAAAGGCTTTCGCCCTGCCGCCGGGCATCGCCTTCGCCGCGGTCAGCGATCGCCTGCTGGAGCGCGCCGAAGCCATCCCGCAGCGCGGTTATTATTTTGACTTTCTGACATTGGAAAAGTCGCTGCTCAAGAACAACACGCCGTCTACGCCGCCAGTCACCTTGATGTTCGCGGCCGATGCGCAAATGGACGAAATCCTGGCCGAGGGCATCGAGGCGCGCTGGGCCCGTCATCGGAGGATGCGCGATGCCGCGCACGAATGGGCGCTTTCCCGCGGCTTCGGTCTCTATGCCCAGGACGGCTATCGCAGCGATACCGTTACGACAGTCGAGAATACGCTGGATATCGATATCAATGCGCTGGGCGCGTTCATGGAAAATGACATCGGCATCGCCATCGACAAGGGCTACGGCAAGATCAAGGGGGCGACCTTCCGGCTGCCGCATATGGGCGATGTGACTATGGATATGCTGCGCGAAGTCCTGGCGGGCATCGACGCCTTCATGAACCGGGTCTGAAAGCGGAGGCAGCATGACGATTCACGTCTCGGTACCGGACAACGTGCATCAGAACGCCATCGACATCCTGCAGGGCGCGGCGGGCATTCGCGTCACCGCGCCGGGGTTGATGGAGCGCGCCGACCTGTTAGAAGCCATCGTCGATGCCGATGCCATCATCATCCGCAGCGGCGTAAAGGCGGATGCCGAATTGATCGCGGCCGCCCCGCGGCTCAAGGCGATCGCGCGCGCTGGCGTCGGCGTCGACAACGTCGATCTCGCTGCCGCCACCGCCAATGGCATCGTGGTCATGAATACGCCAGGCGGCAATACCATCTCCACCGCCGAACATACCTTCGGCTTGATGATCGCGCTCTCTCGGCATATCGCCCGGGGGCACCAATCGCTACTGGAAGGGCGCTGGGAACGCAAGGCGCTTGGCGGAGTCGAGCTCAAAGGCAAGACGCTCGGTCTGATCGGCCTGGGGCGCATCGGGCAGGCGATTGCGCTGCGGGCGCAGGCCTTCGAGATGCGCGTGATCGCGCACGATCCTTATCTGCCGCCAGCGGTCGCCGCCGAGATTGACGTGCCGCTGCTGTCGCTGCCCGAGGTGTATGCCCGCGCCGACTATCTGTCGCTGCACGCGCTGGCGACGGAGGAGACGCGGGGCATGATAAACGCCGATGCCATCGCCGCCATGAAAGACGGCGTACGCATCATCAACGCCTCACGCGGCGCGCTGATTGTATCCGGCGATCTGGCCGCCGCGTTGCAAAGCGGAAAAGTCGCCGGCGCCGCTCTGGATGTCTATGAGCAGGAGCCGCCGCCCGCCGATCATCCGCTGATCGGGCTGCCCAACGTGCTGCATACGCCGCATCTGGCCGCGAGCACCGCCGATGCGCAAGTGACGGTCGCGGTCGAAGCGGCGGAGTTGATCGTCGATTATCTGCTGAATGGCGTGGCGGCGAACGTGTGTAATCCGGGTACGCAGTCCAAGAGCTAGTCGTAACGCGCCGACTCGTTACCGATTGAATCCACCGGCGATCACGTCGCGTACCGTTTCAGACATGATTCTTGCAAGTCTTGCGCTATACTTGTGATATGGAAGGTAAGCGATGGCTCAAAATGTAGCTGCCCGGACTGATAGCGAACGCATTGCAGTATTGGAAGGGGCATACAATCATCTCGCCACCAAGGCGGATTTAAGCGACCTTCGCGCTGACTTCGCCGATCTCCGTGCAGAATTGCGCACGATAAAGTGGATCGTTGGCCTGGGGATTCCCGCCACCGCTGCGATCGTCGGTCTAATAGTCCAGCTCTTAGGCCAGGGCCCTGGCTGACGGATTGCTCCCTGACATCTTCATCGGGTCTGAGTTCCCAGTCACAGGAATATGATTGGACACGCGCGCGACAACATGGCTTTGTCCGCTATCAAGCGCCATGTCCTAGAATCTAAGGCCGCGCGGGACTGCCATCGGGCAGCCGCGTTTGCGTCCAACGCTCAACAAACTCTTGACAAGGGAATTTCGTCGCCAGGTCTTCGTCAATATCGATGCCGAGGCCGGGCATGTCGTTGGGATAGAGATAGCCGTCCTCGACCACGGGCAAACCGGGGAAAACCTCGTAATCCAGTTCAGACGGGCGATACCACTCCTGCACACCAAAGTTGGGATGCCAAAGATCCAAATGCAAGTTGGCGGCGTGACCGACGGGCGAAGTATCGCTGGGACCGTGCCAAGCCGTGCGGATGCCATACATATTGGCGAAGATAGCGACATCTCGCGCCGGCGTTATGCCGCCCATCTGGCTGATGTGCATGCGGATGAAATCGATCAACCGTTCCTGAATCAGCAGCTGCCATTCCAGCGGGTTATTGAATAGCTCGCCCATCGCCAGCGGCGTGGCGCTTTGTCCGCGCAGGATGCGGAACCAGCCGATATCTTCCGGCGCCAGGGCATCTTCCAGGAAGAAGAGCTTGAATCGCTCGACATCTTTGGCGAATTGGACAGCCTGGATGGGCGCCAGACGCTCGTGAATATCGTGCAGCAATTCGACGCGCTCGCCAACTTGGTCGCGCACGTGGGCGATCATCTCAAGCGTGCGGCGGGCATAATCGCGCGGATCGAAATAAGCGCCGGCCGGAGCGCCCTTGGGCTTGACCATGGGGCTGTCTTTCCCGCCATAGCCGCCCAGCTGCACCCTTATGAAGCGATAGCCCTGCTCCATGTAGGCGCGCGCGTTGTCGGCGACCTCCTCCTTGCTGCGGCCATCGGCGTGCACATAGACGTTGGCCGCCTCGCGCGATTTGCCGCCGAGCAAGTCATAAACGGGCATGCCGGCTCGTTTGCCCTTGATGTCCCAGAGCGCTTGATCGACGCCGGAGATGGCGTTGTTGAGCACGGGGCCGTTGCGCCAGTAGCCGTGCGCCATCGACATGTTCCAAATCTCTTGAATGCGATCGACATCGCGGCCGAGCAGGAAGGGCTTCAGATGGCGCTCGATGGCCGCTTCCACAGCGAAGATGCGCTGGGTGAAGGTGGCGCAGCCCACGCCGTACAAGCCCGCTTCGGATGTGTAGACCTTGACAATGGCCAGGCGTGATTTGCCCGGCTGGGTCAGGATGACTTTGATGTCCTGGATGGTTACGGGTTTGGTCATGTTGCTGTCCTGCGAGCGTGGGCTAAAGGACGCGGCAAGTGTTAGCCAGCGTACCGATGCCTTCGATGGTGACGCTGACCACGCTGCCATCGCCGAGGAACTGCGGCGGATTCTGCGCCTTGCCGACGCCGGAGGGTGTGCCGGTCAGGATCAAGTCGCCGGGATTGAGCGTGAAAGCGCGCGACAGGTAGGCGATCAGTTGAGCCACGCTGAAGATCATGTCAGCGGTCGAGCCATTTTGCTTTTCCACGCCGTCTACGGTGGTCACGATGCGCAGATCCTGCGGGTCGGGGATTCCATCGGCGGTGACAACTACCGGCCCCAGCGGACAGAAAGTGTCGAGACCCTTGGCGCGCACCCACTGCTTGTCTCGCGATTGCAGGTCGCGGGCGGAGACATCGTTGGCGATGGTGTAGCCGAAGACATAGTCAAGCGCTGCCGACTCCGAGACGCGGCGCGCGGTTTTCCCGATGATGACCGCCAGCTCGCCTTCCCAATCCACTTGCGCGGTGAGCTCTTCTTCCCATTCGATGATATCGCCGTGGCCGATGACGGCGCTGGGCATGACGGCGAAGACCAGCGGCTCTGTCGGGACTTCGTTATCCAGCTCGCGCGCGTGCTCGGCATAGTTGCGGCCGATGGCGAGGATTTTGCCCGGAATCAGCGGCGGCAGGGTGCGGACGCTTTCCTGATCTTGCACTATGCAGGAGCGCAGGGGTTCGGCGCCCTCGGCCATCAGTTCGGTCAAATCCCGGTTGCCGAGTTCCTGCATGCCGATCTTATGCAGGATGCCGATGCGCGGGCCGCCCTGCGCGTCGTAACGGAGAAGTTTCATAGCGTGTTCATCCACCTAATCGTTGATTTGCTGCAAGTCTAGCAGAGCAGCCGAATAGCGGCTAGCTGGCATCGATTGCGGGATTCAATTCAACCACGCGCTCGCATAATCTGCTAAAATGACGGCGTATCATTTTTGGGGGGCGATTTTGACGAGGATCAAGATCGCGTGCGCGCTGATGATCGCGCTTGTGCTGTCGTCGGCCTGCAGCGATACCGGCAATACCGCCAACGATGCGCTTTCGGCGCAGCGTCTGCTGCCCAATCTGGCTGCGTATACCGCCACCAACGTGGATACGACCATGGACGGCGCCTTCGCGGCGCTGGGCGGCGCGGCCCTGGTGGGCGGCCAGGTCGGTCTCACAGCGGCCGTGGCCAAGGTCGAGCAAGTGCTGCAGTGCTTTCAGGATCGTGGCGCGCTCGCCGCCAAGTTTTATTCCGAGACGCAAACCGATGGCAATTTGCCCAAGCTGGGCGCAGTCCTGGTGATCAACCAGTCGCGCATCAATCAAGAGATGATCAATTGCGCGCTGGGCGGCCAGGAAGACGCGATGAACGCCCAGGCGATCGATATCGAGCCCTGCGCCAGCGCCGGAACTTTGGAATATCAGGGCGATCGCATCAGTTACGTCTATGTAGGATCACATGCCGATGTCTGCGCGCTCTATCAGCTTCACTTCGATAACCTGACCAGCTAAGCGGATGCCAAGAATTCCTGAGCCGCTGGCGCAATTTCACTCAAATGACCGATTCAGGAGGCCACAATGACCGCGTTCGCCGGTTTGGGACTTCACCTGGGCAATCTCTCGCGTCTATCGAAAGCCAGGTCGCGTTCGATCAGCCCCGAGAATTTCGATGGCGCCAAAGGCAGGGGCGGCATGGCGACCGAAGGTACCGGCGCTTTGGCCGCGCGCGATCTGGGCCGCGGCTGGAAGGTATCGCCCTCGGTTCGCATTGAGGCCGGGGAGACCTTCACGCTGGCCGATATCGAGGGTCCGGGCGCGATCCAACAAATCTGGATGACCCCGACCGGCAACTGGCGCTTCGCGATTCTGCGCGTCTATTGGGATGGCTCGGACCAGCCGTCGGTCGAGTGTCCGCTGGGTGATTTTTTCACCGTGGGCTGGGGCGAATACGCGCAGGTGAACTCGCTGCCGATCTGCGTTAATCCGGGCAGCGCCTTCAATTCCTATTGGGAAATGCCCTTCCGCCGGCATTGCCGCATGACCATCAGCAATATCGCCGAAGAAGATATGACGCTGTACTACCAAATCAATTATGCGCTGACCGCAGTGCCGGAAGACGCCGCCTACTTTCACGCGCAATTCCGTCGCGTCAATCCCCTGCCCTACAAAGATGTCTATACCATCCTCGATGGCGTGCGCGGACGCGGCCACTACGTGGGAACGTATGTGGCCTGGGGCGCCAACAACAACGGCTGGTGGGGCGAGGGCGAAGTTAAGTTCTATCTGGACGGCGATGAATATCCCACCATCTGCGGCACGGGCACTGAAGACTATTTCTGCGGCTCATACAACTTCGATCCCAGCCCGCGTCACGACCAGGATTATGTCACCTTCACCACACCTTACGCCGGCTTTCATCAGGTGATTCGCGCCGAGAGCGTTTACCGTTGCCAGCTGCGCATGGGCATGTATCGTTGGCATATCATGGATCCGATCCGTTTCGAGCGAGATCTCAAAGTGACAATGCAAGCGCTGGGCTGGGGCTACAACCGCCGATATTTGCCGCTCCAAGACGACATCGCCTCGGTGGCATACTGGTACCAAACCTTGCCTCAGGCGCCCTTCCCGCCCTTGCCGGAGCGCGACCAGCTGATGGTCATTTAGACGCGCGTGTGATCTCGTTGAAGAGCTGCTCGTACCGGGTCGCGGAGCGATCCCAGGTGTATTCGTTTTCCACCAATTGGCGTCCCTGTTCTGATAACCGAGCGCGCAGTTCCTCGTCCCGCAAGAGCGCAATGGCGGCGTCAGCGAACTCGCTCACATCGGCGACGATGGCGGACTCGCCGTGCCGCACGGCAATGCCATCCAGACTCAGCGGCGTCGCCACCAGCGGGATGCCGATCGCCAGCGCTTCCAGCACTTTGTTTTTCAAGCCGGCGCCGATGCGCAATGGACAGGCAAAAGCCGTCGCCCGCGCCAGATAGGGCTGTACATCGGGCACGCGCCCGGTGACCTCGATGCGATCGTCAGCGGGCGCCCGCATCCAATCCGCCGGATTGTTGCCGACCAGCAGCAGCCTGGTTTGCGGCAGCTGGCGCCAGATTTGCGGCATCAGGCGCTGAATCAACAGGCGCGCCGCGTCCAGATTGGGCCGATAGTCGAAATTGCCCAGAAAGAGCAGCGTGTTTTGCTCGCGGCCCCGGCCTTTCCAGGGATAGCGATCGAGTTCAATGCCGTTGGGTATCACATCAATCTTGAGCTCCGGCTGCAGCGACATCAGCATCTGGCGGTCTTTTTCGGCGATGACCACCGTGCGGTCGTAAGGCGTGTACATCCAGCTTTCAAAGCGGCGAGCGATGGGCAGGCGCAGCCGCGCGCTGAGCTGACCCTGCCGCGCCGCGCTGCTCAAGTAAACCACATAGGACTCGTAAGGCGTAATCAGATTGGGCAAGTCGGCGAAGAGCGGGTGGTATTCGTAGACGCTGACCGAGCCGAAACAATGCGCCAGATCGTAGTGATGACGCTCGAGGCGGTTCGAGATAGCGCGCCACAAGCGTGGACTGAAACTCATTTCCGGGCTGCGGGCGAAACGCAATGACGGATCCAGCAGCCGCCGGAGATACTTGTCTCCGCCGCGGCGCTCCTCAGGGATCAATTCGATATGGCGGAATCGATCGCGGTACTGATCGACAAAGTCGAGATCATCATCGCGGTTATGAAGGGCCAGCAGGTCGATGGTATAACCGCGCTCGGCCAATTCTCGCGTCAGGTGCCAGAGGATCAGGCGGTCGCCATAATGCAGCGGATACGGCGGGCAGCGCGATATGAGCAGGATGGATTTCATAGGGCAATTTTTCCATATCGATCCGCCGCGTTATCGTACCAATTGCGCGGGCAGCATGTAAGTCCGCAGCCTGTCAGCACGCACAAGTCCAAATCAAAAAACCCATCGCCAAGGATGGGTTTTGCAATGCCGAGACCCAGACTTGAACTGGGGACACCCGCATTTTCAGTGCGATGCTCTACCAACTGAGCTATCTCGGCGCCTCATCGTGAAATGAGACTTGGGATTCTAGTGCTTGGCGCCGCGCGTGTCAAGGCAGACCTAGCCGCAGCAGCGGCGGGATTCAGCGCTTGACCACATCAGCGAGCCAGTCTTCGATGATTGGAGCGGCGGCTTCGGGCGCGGCTTGCGGAAAGAGATGCCCCTGCCCTTCCAGCGTCACCAGTTCCGCCGACCGCAGCGTTGAACGCGCCAGATGCAGCGATTCTTCAGTGAAGGTGTCGCTGTTTTCACCGCGAATCAACAGCACGGGCAACAAGCCGTCCAGCTGGTGCAACACCTGCCATATCGGCTGATAGATGGTGGAGTAGTAGTAGGCTTCCCATTCGACCGGCCAGGTCAGCTCAAAGCCGGGTCCAGCGGCGCGCGCGCGCAATCCGTGCTCGACATACAAACGCAGCGCGGCGTCCGGCCAATCGGCGAAGCTGGCTTTTGCGCGAAAACGTTGGAAGGCTTGCTCGCGACTGAAGAAATGGCGGCGGCGCCTCATGGCTGCCTGCACCAACGGCAATTGAACGGCGGATCCGCTCTCCACCATCGACTTGTACCAGACCAGCGCTTCCGGCGTAAGCATGACCGGATCCAGCAGCGCCATCGCCTTGAAGCGTGACGGATCATGCAAGACCGCCAGCAGTGAGGCGATGCCGCCGAAAGAATGCCCGACAGCGACGATGTCCCGCAGCTGCCAACGCTCGAATGCCGCCAGCAGATCATCCGCCACCATGCGCCAATCGCGCAAATCCTCGGGCGGGGCTTGATCGCCCCATAGAGCGCGCGGCGGGCAACAGACCACACGATAACCCGCGATCAAGCCGCGCAGCATCGGCATATAGGTCTGTGGCGGAAAGCCGTTGGCCGGCGCCAGATGCAGGATGGGCGCGCCAGCATCGCCGGCGAGCTCTAGCAGAGTCTGTGGCATAATCTATACCTTTGTATCAGCAACAAATTGCGCTACATTCCCCGATATGCGCTAGGGCTAGGCGGGAGAAATCGACATGATCGACCGTTCAATTCTCTTTACCGTGGGCGCTTCGCTGATCGCCTTGCTGGTCGTATTGGAATTGGTGCGGCGGAGGCATCTTAGCGAGGAGTACTCGCTGCTGTGGATCGGCACCGCCATTGTGATGCTTGTTCTTGGCCTCTGGCGTGAATTGCTGCACAGCATGGCGCAATTGGTCGGCATCTACGATCCTTCAAATCTTCTCTTCCTGCTGGCGGCGCTATTCTTACTCTTCATGCAATTGTATCTGTCTACGATAATCACCAAGCTGACGCGGGAGAACAAGGAAATCGCCCAACAGCTGGCTTTACTGCGCTATGATGTAGGCGAATTGCGACGCCAGCAGGTTGACCGTCAAGACGATCCCGCCGATTAACGCGAAGGCATATATCACAACCTCCGGCAGGCGCAGCCGCAGAGGATTGCCGTCTCCCCGAGCGAATTCACGCATGCTGCGCGGAGGCGCGCTGGGGCGCGGCATGCGCGGCGCGATCCGCCACGCCAGCACTAATCCGCCTATGACGCCGCCGATATGTCCCCAATTATCGATGCGAGAACCCGGCGCCAGACCGATAAACAGATTCATGCCTATCAAGAACAGCATGTGCCGCAGGCGGCCTTTTACATTGGCGTAGACGCGGCGATGCTGGTATAGATGTACGCCTTCCGCCGCGAACAGCGCGAAAACCGCCCCCGATGCGCCGACCGATGGGGTGAAAAAGTCGCCGAGCGCCAGGCTCAATACCGAGCCGGTCAATCCGCCCAGAAAGTAAATCAATAGAAAACGCGCGCGCCCGAATATCGGTTCCACCGTCGCCCCGATCACATACAAGGCGTACATGTTAAAGAAGATATGCCCGACGCTGCCGTGCAGGAACATGGCGGTCAGCAGACGGTATACCTGCCCTTCCAACGCCACAAAAGGCGGAAACAGCGAGCCGCTGACGAAGAGCTCGCCTTCGATCGCCGGCGACGCAAAACCCGCCAGGAAGATCGTGACATTGATGGCCACCAACACATAAGTCAAAAGCGGTTGGTCTTCCCGCGGTCGCCGGCTGCGCTGGGAGCGCGGCTGCGCTGCCGCGATGTTTACGCGACCGTTATCCTTCGGCTGCTCATAGAGCGGATGCTCATTTTCTGGCGGCGCGGACATAGAGAACCCTCACATTAGAATCAGCGTTCATATGATAAGGTATATGTAGAATTTGTATATTGGAGATCTATCGTAAGCGCTGCCAGGCATTGCAACATGCAGAACATTGTGGAAAGGCGGCATATCCTGCAACAATTTGTGATACGCATATTTTAATGCGAGACAATTGCGCATATAATGTTGATGGCGCGCTGATAAAAATAGGGAAACTTCCGGCTATGACGACTCACACTATTGAAGACATGGTGATCGTTCCCGATACGATTCTGTGTGAAATGAACGACGAAGGCGATGCTTGCGATGTGATTGTGCGCATGGAGGATGGCACGCTGTTCACGGCGCTATTCGCCACGGTATCGCATGTGCTGCGGCAATTGGACTTGACCTGGTTGGTCACAGAATCCATTCCGGAGACGCGTCCCGTGCGTTATGCCGTGCTCGATACGCCGCATATCATCGTCGACGCTCTGGAGCGCGTCATTATCGAGAATACGATTGACAACCTCGTTGCGCAGGAAGTCTTCGAAAGCCACTTCACTCGCGTCACCGAAGACGACAATGCGCGCCGAACTAGCAACGACGGCAAACGCGCCACCCAAGAGATTGCGGCTACCGTGATTGAGGAAGTGCTAGTGGTAATCGGCGAAGAATAATCCGCTTATCCCACGCCACTGAGGCGCCGCGCAAGCGGGGCTGCCCGTTCAGCTTTTCCACACTTTCCGCTACAATCCACGCGCGTTTGCGGTCGTATGCCATCCTTGATTTGCTGTTCCATCCATGAGTGCGATGGAACCCGCCTTACACCGCGAGAGTCACCCGTAACAGCCCGAGGAATAGATATGCCAGAAGAACGATACGAAGACAGCCTACTTTATCGCATCCGGCACTCGGCCGCGCATGTGCTGGCGGAGGCGATGCTCGAGCGCTTTCCCGCGGCCAAGATCGCTATCGGTCCGCCGATCGAGGATGGCTTCTACTACGATTTCGACCTGCCGAGCGCCATCAACGACGACGACATCAAATGGGTTGAAACGCGCATGAAGAAGATTCTGTCGGGTCGGCACGAATTCACCAGGCGCGAGGTCACGCCTGAGGAAGCGCGCGAGCTATTCCTCGATCAACCCTACAAGCTGGAATTGATCGATGATCTGGTCAACGGACGTCAGGATGACAATGGCAATCCCATCGCCGATCCGGCCGAGAGCCTGAGCATCTACACGCAGAACAAGTTCAGCGATCTTTGTCGCGGTCCGCATGTCGAGAGCACCAAAGACATCAACCCCAAAGCCGTGAGCATATCCCTGCGACCGCCGGCTGGCGCTTATTGGCGCGGCGATGAAAAGCGACCGCAGCTGACGCGGATATACGGCACGGCCTGGGAAACGCCGGAAGAACTGCGCGATTATCGAGAACGCCTGGAAGAGGCAATCCGGCGCGATCATCGCGTTTTGGGCGAGAAGCTGAACTTGTTCGTGAACGACGCCATGGTAGGCAAAGGCTTGCCCTTGTGGCTGCCGGATGGCGCAATCCTGCGCGATACGCTGGAGCGCTGGCTGCGCGATATTCAAATTGAGCGCGGCTACTTGCCGGTGGTCACGCCGCACCTGGGCAATATCGAGCTCTACAAGACATCCGGGCACTATCCCTATTACGCCGATAGTCAATACACGCCGATTGATGTCGATGGCGACGAATTCATGCTGAAGCCGATGAATTGCCCGCATCACTGCCGCATCTACACCAGCCAGCCGCGTTCGTACCGCGATTTGCCGCTGCGCTACGCCGAGTTCGGCACGGTCTATCGCTACGAGCAATCGGGCGAGCTGCGCGGCTTGACGCGGGTGCGCGGCTTCACGGTTGATGACGCGCATATTTTTGTGCGGCCGGATCAACTACTGGACGAATTCAAGGCGGTGGTCAATCTGATCCAGCATGTCTTCGGCTCGTTAGGCATGAGCGATTTTCGCGCGCGCATCGGCACGCGGGACGACGCCAGCGACAAATGGGTCGGCGACAGCGCGTTGTGGGAAACGGCCGCCGTCGCCATCATTGACGCCTGCGATGAGCTGGGTCTGGATTACCACATCGAAGCGGGAGAAGCCGCATTCTATGGCCCCAAGCTGGATTTCATCGTGCGTGATGTGCTGAAACGGGAGTGGCAGCTGGGCACGGTGCAAGTCGATTACAACTTGCCGGAACGCTTCGATCTGGAGTATGTCGATCGCGATAACGAGCGTAAACGCCCGGTCATGATCCATCGCGCGCCCTTCGGCAGCCTGGAGCGCTTCATCGGCATCCTGATCGAGCATTTCGCCGGCGCCTTCCCGCCCTGGCTGGCGCCAACCCAAGCCATCGTCATCCCGATTCGCGAGAGCCACAATGCCTACGCCAGCGAAATTGAAGGACTGCTGAAATCCAGTGGCATGCGCGTCAAAGCGGATTTGCAGGATCGCAACATGCGCTCCAAGATTCGGCAGCATCGGCGCATGGAAATCCCCTGGCTGCTGGTCGTTGGCGATCGCGATGTGGAGGCGCGTACGGTCAGCGTGCGCTTGCGGGGTGATGAAGACCTGGGCGCGATGCCGCTGGATGCCTTCGCCGCGGCGGCGCTGGAGCGGATAGCGTCGCACTCGGGGGAAATTGGGCTCTGAACGAGAACCCACAGTACTTTCTACGCTCCAGGCAGGACTCGAACCTGCGACACCTGGTTTAGGAAACCAGTGCTCTATCCACTGAGCTACTGGAGCAATGAACCTATTATATCAGCCGCCCGGCGGCAGCGAAAAGGTCGGCCGCGCTCACACAAAACGAGAAACTTGCGCCTTGCACGAACATCGGGAGCTTTCAAAATAGAAATCGCTTTCAACGCATGCCAAGCCCGAGGCGCGCCCACGCATTGACGCCCGCAAAATCCCCGACACGAGGGCATGAAATGCGCCAAATCATGGGTTAGCATGCGGAAAGATGTCGACTAGAATGACAGAGTTGCGCTAGTCAATAGCCGAAAACTAGGCTACGATTACGCGCATATCGCAATTGTCTTGTGCCCGGCGTTCGCAGAGACGTCGGCCAACACACAAGAATCGAGGAGAATGCAAATGACTCACATCATCACCAGCCTGTGCCTGCGGGACGGAGCTTGTGTGGAAGTCTGCCCGGTGGAATGTATCATCGCCGGAAAACCGGAAAACGAATGGCCCTGGTACTTCATCGATCCCGATACCTGTATCGATTGCGGCGCCTGTATCCCTGAGTGCCCCTTTGAGGCCATATATGTCGAAGAGGAAGTGCCGACCGAATACGAGATGATGGAAGGTCAGGAACGGCTGCCCTTCGATACCAAAGTCATCATCGAGCACGAAGAAGGCGATATCATCGATTTGACTCCCGATATTCAGCCCAATTACGACTTCTTCACGCAGGGCCCGGGCTACGACGCCTTGAATATGTAGGCGATTTCGCCTCGCCCGCTCCGGGCAGCATAGGTCACAAATCTCGAGCTTGGATTCAATCCCTCCCGCGCGTCAACGGGAGGGTTTTGCTATTCGGAAAGCGTTGTCGCGGCGAGATCATGCCCGTGACCAATCCCACGCTGAACAGCACAATGACCAAACCGATGAGCATTCCAGAGGTGATCGGCTCTTGCAGCAAGACCCCGCCCATCAGTACGCCAAACACGGGTATCAGCAGCGTTACGGTTAGGGCTTTGGTCGGTCCGGCGCTGATGATGAGATAGTAGTAGAGTTGATAGGCGAAAGCGGTGCAAAGAATCGCCAGCGCCAGCAGCGCCAGCGCCGCATCCAGCGGGGGCCGCTCCAGCGGCAAATCGGCCAGGGAGACCGGCGCCAACAGGATCGCAGCCGATAGCAACTGACCGCTGGATAACGCCATGTGGCTGAGGCCGCTGAGAAATCGTTTGGCGAAGACGCCTCCCATCGCATAACACAAGGTCGCGAAAAGCAATGCGGCCGAGGCTGTGACGACCTCAGCATCCAGGGACAGGGCGCTCCCCCCGACCGTGACAGTGACGCCGATAATGCCCAGCAGCGCGCCCAAGAGCTTGGCAACGGTCAGTTTCTCGCCCAAGCCAACGGCAGCCACCAGCGCCGTGAAGAGCGGCGTGGTTGACATCAAGATTGCCGCCATCGAGGCGGTGACGGTCAGCTGCGCCCAGGCGATCAAGACGAAGGGCAAGGCCGATCCCAAGAAACCCAGAATCAGGAATTTGCGCCAATGCCGGCGAAGATCGAGGCGCAAGCCGCGGAGTCGCGCGTAGCCCAGCAGAATCGCAGCGCTCAGCGCCACGCGACTGAACATCAGCAGAAACGGCCCAAATGGCTCGACCGCCACGCGAATGAAAATATAGGACGCGCCCCAGATCGCGCTGAGCGCGAGCAGCGCCGCCAGTTGGGCAATATTCAAGGCCGTTCACCCTTCAGTCCGGCTAAAGCATGTATTGTATCAAGGCAAGCGAGCCTGCCACTATCCGCATCTTGCGCGACCTGCCCATATGGCCAGGTCAATCCTCGCCAAAGGTGGAATGCGTTATGGCGGCAGGATGTGGGACACTATGCCCATGGAAAACTCACAAGGAGGAATAATGTGTCGCAAATCAAGACGATTTCGGAGGAGATCGCGGATCTGGAATCCGGGGCCGCGCCGGCCGTCCTACAGGTGGATGCGCGGCGGCGGCTGCCGGCGACGGGAATCGCCTGGTCGGAGAATCTCATCGTCACCGCCCATCATGTGGTCGAAAGCGAAGACGATATACGTATAGGCGCAGCGGACGGAATCCAAATTGGCGCGACCTTGCTGGGACGAGATCCCCATAATGATCTCGCCCTGCTGCGCGTTGATGGCGCGCTGACACCGGCCAACTGGGCTGCCAATGATGCCTTGCGAATTGGCAATCTGGCGCTGGCTCTGGGACGCCCGGGCCAGAATATCAAAGCGACGGCCGGCATCATCAGTGGCGTGGTGGGCGCGAGCGATATTCAACGGGGACGCGACAAGCTGCGCGTCCGAATGGGGATGGGTCCGCCGAGCAAAGGGCAGGGTCGTCGCCGGCGCAGGCAGCGCGCATTCGCCAGAGAATGGGATGGCGCGTTGGCCGGCGGCTTCATCCAAACTGATGTAACAATGTATCCCGGCTTCTCCGGCGGGCCGCTGATCAGCGCTGATGGCCACGTGCACGGGATGAATACATCCGGCTTCATGCGCGGCATCAGCGTGGCGATTCCGGTCTCCAGCATCCGGCAGTCCGTCGCCGCATTGCTCAAAGACGGTAGTATTCAGCGGGGTTACCTCGGCATCGGCGTGCAAGAGGCGCGCCTGCCGGATAGCGTGGCCGAGGCGCTGGATCAAGAGCGCGGCTTGTTGATCGTCTCGGTCGAGGCCGATAGCCCCGCAGCCAGCGCCGGTCTGATCATTGGAGACATCTTGACCGCGCTGGACGGACAATCCATCGAGCACGTCGATGAATTGCAGCTGCTACTGACGCGGCTGGCGGTGGATAGCGAGACGTCAACCGGATTCGTGCGCGGCGGCGCGCTGCAGGAAGGCAGCGTGGTCATCGGCGCGACATAAGCCTGGACGCAGAAGGGCGATCAGTCGGATCGCCCCCGCAAGATTTTGTCCGTTACTTCCTAAATCGCTACTGACTTCGGTCAACCTCTTCAATTCCCCATGTGAATGTTGACTTCACCACAGTTTGACGTCACGAATTCGCTGCTGAGCCAACCCCTGCCCCCGGCCCCCTACCCGAAGCCTCAAGGAAGAGGAGCACATTGAAAGCGCTTGGCAAATCTTGGTAATCTCCTTGGGTATTCAGGCCAATACGAATCTCATTTGTAAAGTCACCCTTCCCCATTGATACGGGGAAGGGCCGGGGATGGGGAAAAAACGCGCCAACATGATGAAACATCGGACAAACGCTACTAGAGTTTGCCCGATGAATGCTTCGCAAGATGACTACACTTCCGGCGGCACGACTTCGCGCTCCAACGTGATGACGGTCGCATCATGATCCTGCGAAACTTCCACTGTCGCGAAGAGCGTCGAAATGTCGATGAAGCAGAGCTGCTCTTCGCCGTAGCGGCAGTAATAGAGCGTCAAGTCGGCGCTTAGCGAACTGTCGTCCTCGCCGAATGCGACCGGGATGCGGATGTCTTTTTCCGTCACTTCCACGACGATCTGCTCTTCAGCTTCACCTACCCTCACCGCCACCTTACTCTCGATCAGGGGATTGATGGTGAATTCGGACGGCAGATCCAGACGTAGATTTACCATCCCGTCGCCGGCCGCTACCTGAAAGACACCGGCAGAAACAAAATCGGAATCGCCGGCATTGCCGCCCAGCAAAGTCAGCGCGTCGGGGTCGATGATCAAGACTTCAGGGTTGCTGAATTCGAAGGTGTCGACAGTGCCGTCTGCCAGGTCAACCGTGCGGATGACGTGGTTGTTGGTATCGGCCACATAGAGGATGCCGTCCGCGTAGCTCAAACCACCAGGTTCGTCGAATTGAGCGACGGTGGGATCGCCATCTTCATAGCCGCCCAAGCCGCCCAGACCGACGACGGTTTCCGTTGCGGTCTCGCCGGCGGGGATGCGCTTGATGCGACTGTTGTAGGTATCGGCGATGTAGAGATCGCCGTTGGGCGCGCCTTGCACATCGAGCGCGTGCTGCAGGCGGTTGACACCCAATTCGCCGTCAATATCGCCGTAATCAAAGAGACTGTTGTCGGTCGTGCCCGAGACGACGGTGACCAGGTTATTGGCGAAATCGGCCAGCCGAATCGTACTCGATTCGCTATCGGCGAAATAGAGCTTGCCATCGCCGGCGAAGTACAAGCCGCTGGGCTGCGCCAATTCACTTTGGGCCAGACTGACGTCGTTCAGATTGGCTTCCCGCCCATTGCCCACGGATACGAGCAGAAGGCCGCTTTCCGGCTCAAAGATATAGAGCTGGTGCGTCCCGGCCATGGCGACATGCAGCAGACCTTGATCGTCAAATTCCAGATCCCAGGGACTGCGCAGTGAAACGTTCAAGGGTTCCTCAACCGGCACGCCGAAGGGAATGCGCTGCGTGCCCATGATGCCGTTGCCGGCGGTGGCGCTCACCGTGCGCGTCGCCAGATCGGCCACGCGTATGGCATGGTTGTTGACATCGGCGATGTAGAGCAAATCGCCGGCCAACGCCATGCCCTGCGGTTTGTCAAATGTCGCGCTTTCGAAAGGGCCGTCATCGAATCCGCGGACGGAGCTGCCGATGATATCCAGCACCTCGCGCGTATTGCGATCGGCGATAACAATGCGGTTGTGGCTGCTGTCGGCGATGAAGAGGCGGCTGCTGCTGTCGTCCGCCAATACCTTGCCGGGGAAGAGCAAGGGCGTGCCGGGATCGCCCGCGCCTTCCAGCGCCAGATCCAGCGGTGTGCGATCGATGATGTTCTCGTCAACGCTATCGTAGTATTCGATCATGCCGCTTAGATAGGCGTCGAAGGCGTTGAAGGGAATTTCACCAGATTGCCGCACTACAACGTAGCCGCGCGGATCAACGACGGCGGCGGTGGGCCAGGCATTGACGCCGTAGGTGCGCCAGATATTGAAATCGAGGTCGTTGATGACCGGATGATGGATGCCATAACGCTGCACGATCTGCCGCTGATTTTCGGTCTGGCCCTCGTTCTCGAATTTCGCCGAATGCACGCCGATGACAACTACCTCGTCAGCGTATTTCGTTTCCACCTGCTCCAGTATTGGGATGAGATGCAGACAATTGATGCAGCCGTAGGTCCAGAAGTCAAATATGACGATCTTGCCCTTCAGGCCGGCCATGGTCAGAGGCTGTTCGACATTGATCCAGTCCAGATTGGCAGGAAATTCGGGCGCGGGGACCTGGCCCTCATAGATGTCCTGGGGATCACGCTGCGCCTGCGCGATTGCGCCAAACGCGAATATGAGCAATAGGATGACCGCTATGAGTTTCTTCATAAGCTATGCGCTCCTGTCTACAACTAAAAGGAGCAACTTGCATTGCTCCTCTGATTTTCTATGTGATCAGCCTAAGCTGAAATTATAGAGCGTGTCTAACCAATATCTTGCGAATGTCTAACTGATGCGCTTGGACGGCCGTTCCCGTCAATCGCCAATCAGTTGACACGCAGATTTTAATCGCTCGCTCGCGTCTCAGCAGCGTTAGGGCAGCGAGGACATGATGCGCCAGCAGCCGTGCTGGTAGCGGTCGGCGCGATCGTCGTCCAACTGACCGTATACCAAGCCCAATTCACAACGGGCGCGGTCACGCGTCGGATCAAGCTGCAGGGCGCGTTCAAAGCTGTCCCGAGCCGCTTCCCAATCGCCTTCATCGACGGCGTCGCGGGCTTGATCGATGAGATTGTCCGCAGCTGACGGCGACGCTTCCAGGACATTGCTGCCGGCGGCGCGAATCGAAACCGCGGCCACCGACTGACGCTGCCACATGCGCATTGACGTCACTGAGGCGTAGACGCCGGGCATCACAACTATGGCGTCGCTATCGGCCTCAACGGCTCCCGCCGAAGCGGCTTGAGCCAGCGCGGCATTGACGCTCTCGGTCACATCAGAGATGGCGACAGCTTTCCAGGCGGCTCGCGAATAGAAAGCCTGGTGACGCTGGCCGCTGTGCAGCCAGAGCATGGTATTGCCGCCGATGTTTTCGACCGTCATATGCGTGAAGGCGACGCTGCGCGACCAGGCGTATACCCGCAGCGCTTCAAGCGAATCGTAACGCAAATAGCGAATGGCCTCGAGCGAGAGCATGGGCACATCATCCTCACCCGCTTCAAGGGTGAAAGTGGCGACGGGCAGCACCATGGTCGTGCGCTGATCCAGCGCCAGGGCGAACTCGCGCTCAACTGCAACTGCGGTAGTGGCGTGCATCCAGGTGTGCCGCAGCGGCTCTGCCTCAACTACGGGCAGCGCAGGTTCAGTCTCCACCAATACCGGCGGCGATTCGACCGGCGTCTCTACCAAGACGGTGGGCGCGGGATCGGCGGACCAGGCGCTTTCGGCATGGGCGATGTCCTCATGCACATTGTCGATCAGAATCTCGATGATGCCGTTGTCCGGATCGGCTTCCAGCGCGCATTTGTAGTGGTGCAGCGCAGATTCATAATCGCCCATATCATGCAGCTGCGCCGCGCGAGCGTAATTCGAATAGCTAAAGTCACAGATGGAATCGGCCATGGCAAGCTGGCCTACAAAAAGGAAAACAACGAGCGTAATCAATAGATAACGTCCACGCGCAGCCATCCTATATTCTCCTTGGCTAGCCGGTGATACACATATGATAAGTCATGTGCTGGACAATATGCAAATTATTGGCGGAGATTCTGCGAAATCAGGCGGAAAGAAAGCTCTCGGTCAACGGAGGGCGCGGATTATTGTCCGTATCCACCAGGCCGTATCCGTTGTGCATGCCCTCGGCCCAGGCATACCATATCAGCGCGGCGAATTTCCCCGGATAATTGACTTTCAGATATTGGATCATTTCGGTAGCGTAGCGCGTGATGTGATTGATATCTTCGTTGGGCTGATCCAAAATGCCCCATTCGGTCATCCACAGCGGCTTGTGCGGCAAGACGGCGCTGTAGGCCCAGACCGACTCGTCAATATGCCCGAAGATGGCATATTTGGACTGGCTGTTGAGTCCGCGTCCGTAGGGATGGAAGGCGATGCCGTCCGGTTCGATATCGTTGGGCAGGAATCTGATCAACTCGCGGGCATAGCTGCTGCCGCGCCCGGGCCCGCCGGTGAATCCGCCGGTGATGATTTTTACCCCACTGTCGACGCTGCGGATGGCTTGATGGGTTCGGGCGAACATCTTGGCGTAGTTACGCGATGACATCGGCACCGATGCCACCGCGCCAACATGCGCGTCTTGCTCGTTCCAGATTTGCCAGCAATCGACCAAATCGCGGCCCGCCCACTGTTTGGCGATATCCGCCATCATATCAGCGAAGCGCGCGATCAAGCGATCCCATTTGGCGTCGGTCATTTGCGACCAGGGCCAGAATTGACTCTTGCCTTCGCCGTAGGTTTGGTGGCTGGTGGCGAAGACGATGCGATAGCCGGCCTCGCGATAGGCTTCGACCAGCGGCAGATAACGTCCAAGCGCCGCCGCGATGTCCTCTGATCCGCTGAAATTGGAGACGTTGTAGCCAAAGCGCACCCAGCCCAAGCCGCCCAGCCGGGATGGATTGGGCCTGCCCAACGGGTTATAGACATCGAGATTGACACCGACCGGATTGACGCCGGGAATGGCTTCCGCGCCTTCGCTTCGGGTAGTCGCCATCAAATGCCATGCCGCCACATAGCCTTCCAAACCGCCGATAGAACGAATCTTGAGCCATTTGCGCGCCGCGCCCAGCTTCTCCATGGCGCGCCCGTGATGCTCCAGCGGCTCCAGCAAGTCCCAGCTGTGAACATTGCCCTTGATCTTGGCGCGCATGCTTGGCACGGATCGCACGCGCAGCTTGTCGACCAGCGGCCGCACTTTGAAGTCCGGTATGTAGATGTAATCGCGCGGATTGAATACATTGGAGATCTTGGAGAAGGCATCGCCGTTGTCCGGCGGATTCTGCAGGATTACGCGCAGCCGTTCGTCTGCCGCTTTCGCCAGCGCCTGCCCGGTCGAGACCTGATCGCCGACATTTACGCGCGGCAGCTTGAGGCCCTCGTAGGTCGTGACGAATCGTTCATCCTCGACGCTTGATTCCACCTGGATATAGCTGCGGAAGCCGTAGTCGTTGCCGGCAGCGCCGAGAGCCGTCACCTCGCCGGCGGCGGCGCAATATACATCGGCATCCGTCTCGCTATGAATGTCAATGCCCTCGCGCAATTCTCCCAGGCTTTCGCGGGCGTTATAGCTGGCGAGGAGCTGAATCGGCCGCGCGGCGGTCGGCCATTCCAGCACGAAGCGATGGAAGATATGCTGCGATTCTGAATCGGTCTCGCCATAGCGATCGTCAGCGTCTATGCGCGTCTGCAAAACGGCGCCCAGCAGGTCGGGCGTTGCGGCCGCGATGACATCCACCGTAACGACCAGCGGATAGACGCGGCGGATATGTCCCAGCGCGGAATCATTCATCCAGGTCAAGGGCGCTTCCACGGCGGTCACGATGCGGTAGCGGTTGAGGTCGTTGCCGCCCGGCGAACGTACCACAACTACGCCGTCGAAGGCGTTGACGTAGGGCCGCGCGGCAGCCAACCACTCGTAAAAGTTCTGATCCGGCAATATCAGCGCGTGCGAAATGATGGCTTCAGACCTCCATGGCCTGGAAGTTGAGATAACTCGTTATAGCACAATTTAAGGGACGAGATGCGACCAAACGGGCGCACTGAAGAAGCAGTGACACTGTTTTCGCCGCCAATCACGTATAATAATTGGTTGAGCGGAGCAAGCCACCGATGCGGCGGGCGGCCTTGTCTAATCGGGGAGCGAGCCTCATGGAGATCGACCGCAACAAGGCATTCAAATTGGCCATCGTCATTTTGGGTACCCTGGCGGCCCTGGCGGTGATGAGCACGATGGTGCAGCTGATCCAGACCGTGCTGCCCTTTCTGATCGTGGGAATCGGCATCTATGTGGGCTATCGCTGGGCATTGAGCGATGCGGAAGCGCCCACCGCCGACGAGGTCGAGGAACAGGCGCGCGGCTGGTTCAGGCGTTTTCGGCGTACCAAACAGGCCGTGGAAACCACTGTGAAAGTCGGCGCGGCCCTCAATGAGATGGGCGGCCAAGCCGAGAAGATCAAAGGCAGCGCGGGGGTTGTCGTCAACGGACAAGCCAGCGCCGTCGATGCGCCCGCCGAAGCGGCTGCGGCTGAGGATGCGCCGGACGAGACGACGGCGCGGGACGAAGACGAAGAAGACGAGACGACAGAAAAGGCCGCGAAGATGAAGGGCGTTCTAGGCGGCAACCCAACCGGCGCCATCGAATTCAAGGACAGCGATGTCGTCATCAGCGCCGACGACCTGGTGCAGCCGGATATCAGCCGCCTGGAAGAAAAAGAAAAAGAAGAACCCACGGTCAACGACAGCGTGCGGGCACAGATCGAGGAGCGCCGGCGCCGTCTGCAGGGCGGCAACTGACATTCCGCCTCGCTTATTCCTCCGACGCCAAATCTTGATAAACTGGCTTCAGCGCCGCGTACAATTTCTCGTATCGGGTCAACTGACGCTGATAATGAGCGACGCGGTCGACGCGCGGATGCAAGGTCTTGCGCACATGAATGACGCGTTCGGCCGCTTCGGGTAGATCGCGATAAACGCCGGTCGCCCACCCCGCCAGCATCGCCACGCCCAGGCTGGCAGCCTCGGAGGTGTGTATGAGCTGGATGGGCAGATTGGTGATGTCACACTTGATTTGCATCCATTTTTCCGAGCGCGCGCCGCCACCGACCGCTGTCAGTCTTTCGATGTCCACGCCCGCCCGCGCCAGGTTGCGCAATCCCAGCGCCTGCTCATAAGTCAAGCCTTCGAGAATGGCTTTGACGATGTCGGCGCGCCGGCTGTTGAAGCTGAGACCGATGACGGCGCCGGTGGCCGCGGCATCGCCGTGCATCATGCCGCTGCCCACAAAATACGGCAGCAGCAGCAGCTTCCCGGGCGCATCATCCACTTGCTCGACGATGACATCATATACATCGCGCCCGTCGCGCTCGGCAATGACGCGTTCATGCGCTCCAAGCTCATCGCGATACCAGCGCAGCAAGCGGCCGCCGGTTTGGTTGCCGGTCAACGCGAAATAGGTAGATGGCGCCACGTGAGAATAACAATCGATGTTGTAGCGCTGCAGCTCCAGTTTTGGCTTGCCCGTGACCGCCACCAGCGCTTCGGTGGTGCCGATAGAATACAGACAAGTGCCGCTTTCCAGCACACCCGCGCCCAAAGCCGCGCAAGGCTGATCGTGACCGCCCGTCACCACCTGCGCCGCTCCCCGAAAACCCAGATCGCTGGCCAGCTTGGGTGGTATCTCGCCGATGATGCTGCCGCTCGGCGCGGCGCGCGCGAATTGCTCGCGGCTGAGATCGGCCGCCGCCAGCATCTCATCCGACCAATCCAATGTTCCCACGTCAAATCCCAGGGTGCGGGCGGCCATGCTGTAATCGATGACCGGTTCCACGCCCAGCCGCAGCGCCACAAAATCAGTGTAGCAAAGCAGCTTCCAGCTGCGCTCGAGAATATCCGGCCGCTGATCGCGCCACCACATCGCTTTGGGCAACGTGAAGATGGTGCTGAGGTTTTGGCCGGTGATGCGGTAAATGCGTTCGACGCCGAGCTTCGCTTCCAACTCGGCGGTCTGCGCGCCGTTGCGGCCATCGGAACTGATGGGGCTGTTGGCCAGCACAGCGCCATCGCGCGTCACCGGTATAACGGCCTCGCCCTGCGACGATATGCTGAGCGCGGTGACAGGATCGCTATCGAGCTGGGTATTGACCGCGCGCAGGCAATCCTGAACTTGCGCCCAGACGCGATCCGGCTCTAATTCGAACCAGCCAGGCTGCGGACTCAAGAGCGGATATTCGCTGCCCGCCGCCGCCAGCACTTGACCGTTATGGTCGAAGGCGACGACTTTGCAGCCGGTAGTGCCGACATCAATGCCCATCAAACTCATGCTTCGCT
This sequence comes from Anaerolineae bacterium, assembly GCA_022822305.1. Lineage (GTDB taxonomy): Bacteria > Chloroflexota > Anaerolineae > Aggregatilineales > Phototrophicaceae > UBA6055. The sequence goes on along the minus strand of JAJEBY010000013.1, from coordinate 198,803 downwards.
CACCCCCGCACCGCGCCGGCCGTCAAACCCGACACCATGAAGCGCTGCATCAGATAATACACCACGATGACCGGCAAGGTGATCAGCGTCAGGATGGCGAACATCGGTCCCGGCCGCATCATGAATTGCCCGCTGTACACCAGCGGCACCAGCGTCAAGGGTTTGACCTGATTGGTATTCATGGTGACCAGCGCCAGGATGAATTCGTTCCAGGACGTCATGAACTGCCAGATGATGACCACGGCGACCGCGGGCCAACTCACCGGCATCATGATGCGCCAATATATGCCGAAGGGCGTACAGCCATCGAGAATCGCTGCTTCTTCAATCTCGCGCAAGAAGCCGGCAAAAAAGCTGCGCAGGATGACAATGGCGAAGGGCACGCCCAGCGCGGTATACGGCAGGATCAAGCCCAGGTATCTGTCATTGAGACCGAGCGCCTTGTTGATCTGGAAGATCGGCACCACCAAAGTCGGGATGGGCAGCATCAAGGTCATTATCAGCAGATAAAACCAGAGGTCGCGCGCGAAAAACTTGAGCCGAGCCAGCGCGAAGGCCGCCAGCGAACTGATGACCACCACCAGAATCACCGAGGGCACGGTCACTGCCATGCTGTTGATGAAGTGCTGGACGATTTCCGCGTCTTTGAAGACGGTTTCGTAGTTGTCTGCGCTGACGCCGCTGATGAGCAATCCGCCGAACCGAGGCGCGCGCTGGTCCGGCGGCATCAAAGACACCACCAACATCATGATGATCGGCACCAGCCAAATCAGCGCCAGGACCGTAACGAATGCGAATGCCAGCGCCTTGCCCAAATGGCGGGGCATTTCAACCCCTCCCCCGTCCCCTCCCCAAGGCTTTGGGGAGGGGTGACTCACAATCGCGAATGGGACACAATTCCTTGTCTCCGCGTCTCCGAGCGCAATATGGTTGCGCTCGGCAATTCGTCAATCGAGCCGTCATAAGTCGATTCCTCAATTACCAATCGTGAAGCGCGAACCCAGCACGCGCATCTGGAAGATGCTGGCGCCGAGCGCGATCACCAGCAGCACCACCGCCACCGCCGATGCGTAACCCATGCTTTGCAGCGTGAATGCCTTCTGAAAGATATATGTAGGCAGCATTTCGCTGGCGTGGTTGGGACCGCCTTTAGTCAGCATATAGACCAGGGCGAAGGTTTGCAGCGTGCCGATAACGCCCAAAAGGATCAGCGTCAAATGCACATGGCGCAGCATCGGCCAAATGACATGGCGGATGCGCTGCCAGGTATTGGCGCCATCGACTTGGGCTGCGCTCAATACCTCGCCCGGCAAGCCTTGCAAACCCGCCACGTACATCAGCATCGAGAAGCCGGTCCACTGCCAGACGTTGACAAAGATCGTGGAAAAGATGGCAATCTTGGGATCGGCGATATATGGCTGGATCAAGAATGTCGCGCCGATCTCCCGCCCCAGGTCCGCCAACAAGCCGCCAAATGGCGCGTAAATCCGCTGCCAAACGATACCCAGCACCACCGGCGAAATGATGGCCGGCATGAAGAAAATGATGCGAAAAATATTCTGGAAAGGGATGCCCGAAGTCAAAATGCTGGCAAGGATGAAGCCGAGAAACATCTGCGGGAAGATGGTCAAGAATGTCCAGTAGATCGAATTGCGGATCGACAGCGCAAAGGTCCGGTCGTCGGTGAACATCTCGATGTAATTCTGCACGCCAATGTAGATGGCTTCATTGATGCCGTCCCAGTCGTACATGCTGGCGTTGAATATATAGAAAATGGGATAAAGCACGAACACGGCAAACAAGATCATGGCCGGCGCCATGAAGAACAAGCCTTGATTGTCGATCAGCCACTGTCGGGACATTGCGGACGCCAAGTATAAGGTGCGCTTTGTAAGGGCGACCCACTGGGTCGCCCGCGTGATGTTCGAATGGTGCTAAAGGGCGACCTGCTAGGTCGCCCCTACAGACTTGTCTATGGGAGGGGTTGGCGCTACATATTGGCGTCCTGCACCAGCTGCATGCCCTCTTCAGGCGTCATCTCGCCGGCGGCGACGCCAGCCAGCGCGTCTTCAAGCGCCTGCTTGACATCCGGGCTCTTGAGCTGACGGGCGTACTGCACCGACGCCAGCCAATCCTCGGTGAACAGATCCCAAACCGCTTCCTGATTCTCCGAGCCGAAGGAGGCCGGCCGCAAACCGATGTAAGCCGGCAAGTCATTGTAGGTATTGATCAGCGCCTGCGCGCCTGCGCCGCTGATGAAATCCGTGATGACCGTGCAAGCCGCATCCGGATTAGCCGAGTCGCGCGTGACGCCCAGCATGACATCTATGCCGCCCAGCAAGTCTTCCGGCGCGCCCATGCCAGTGACATCGGGGAACTTGAAAGGCGCGTAACCGGCCAGGTTCTCATCCAGCGGCGGCGGATTGGCGTTGCCCGCTTGCTGCATCCACCAGGCGCCCATCGGGAACATGGCGGCGCGTCCGGCTTGAATCTGCTCGACCGCAGCCGGGTAGTGTGACATGCCTAGCGCGCCGATCTGGAAAATGCCGTCATCAAACAGGCGCTTCCACCAGGTCATCGCTTCGACGAAAGGCTCGTCCGTGAAGCTGGCCATGCCATCTTCCGCATCATAAATCAAGCCGGGCGCGACATTGTGGATCAACTGCATATAGACATCGCGGCGGATCCAGCCGTCGCCGGCGCCGATCATGACCGGGGCGATGCCCTGCGCATTGAACATATCCGCCAGTTCCTTGAGTTCATCATAGGTGGTTGGCGGCTCTACGCCGGCTTCTTCAAAGATGGGCACGGTGTACCACATGTTGATGGTCTGGACGAGCACAGGCAAACCGTAAATGTTATCGTCGCCCTCAGGATTGCCCAGCCGCGCCTGCTCAATGCCGACCGGGAAGAACTGATCTTCCCAATCTTCGCCCCAGGTGGCGACCGCGCAATCTTGCAGCGGCATCAAGTGGTCACGGTACTGCTGCGTCAAGGCGCCCGGCTCCAGGCCGATCAGGTCGGGCAGCGAGCCGCCGGCCGCCATAGTCTGCAGATCCACCAGATACTCGGGATAATTGGTGATATCCGGTTCGATGGTGATATCGGGGTTGGCTTCATTGAAGGCCGCAATCATGGCTTCGGTGGTGGCAATCACGGGACTCCAGGAACGAAAGCGCACGACGACTTCGTCTTGCGCGAAAATCGGCGCGCTAATCGCGACGATCAGTAGCACGAGCAGTACTCTTTTGTACATCTTCTTGTCTCCTTAACTAACTTAATTTGCAGTTGGTGAGCTAACGCTATTGTAGAAATCCTTGTCGCTGATGGCCTCCTTTCAGCCGCCCAGGCGATCCGAATTCACAGTTTATCCAACCAGTTGGTCGCTGAATTCATCCGGAATCAGATGCGGCTGCCCGTGCTGCAGCGCCATATGATACAGCTGCGCCGAAATCTCAACCATGACGGTGCAGTGGATCGCCTTGCTCAGACTATCGCCGACCGCCAGCATGCCGTGATTGGCCCAGACGACCGCGCGCTTGTCGCCCATGACTTCCAGCATGTCGTAGCCGAACTGGCGCGATCCGCTGGGCGCGAAGGGCATGACCGGCACTGCGCCGCCGACATCAATCAAGGTATTGACATGCAGGGGCGCGATAGGCTTGTGCAAGACGCCGAAGACATTGGTATAAATCGGCTCGGCATGCACGATCGCGACCACTTCCGGACGTCGTTCATAGACGGCCAGATGCACCGGCGATTCGTGCGAGGGCTCGCGGAAGCCATCGACGACATTTCCCGCGAGATCAAGCACCACAACATCGTCAGTCGTCAACTCATCGTAGGGGTAATCGTGCGGGGTGATCAGCACGTGGCCGCTCTGCGGATCGCGCAGGCTGAGGTTGCCCTGCGTCAGCGGCACCAACCCGATACTCGCCACCTGGGCCGCGCCGGCAATCAACTCTTCTTTCAGCGCCGTTAGTTGTCGCGTGTCGCTCACGGCTCTCGCCATCTTTGCTCCCTAAATTGGATCAACCGTCACGATGACGGATTACGAATGCACGAGATTTTACTTATGTCGCCAGACGCTGTCAAACTTTGCGGCATCCGCGGCAGACTAGGCAGTGCCAGACCGCTGTGTTAGCATGACGCGATTATCCAGGGCTCAAATGGCTGGCCAACATGCCGAACCGGCGCGGATTGCTGATCATCGTCACGATCGTCTTCTCGGCCGGCGTCACGCCGATCGCGATTCGCATCACTCAGGGCGAAGGCATGCCGTCGGCCGTCATCGTGCTCATCCGCCTCTGGCTGATCTCGCTGGCGATGATCCCCTTGATCTGGACGCGCTACCGTGACGATCTGTTGCGATTGACGCCGAGGCAATGGTTGCTATCCGGCATTGCCGGCTTCTGGCTGGCGGTTAATCTGCTGATGCTGCTGATGGCGCTGGAATACACCAGCGTGCTGGTCACCAGCGTCTTGCGCCGCACCACCCCGATCTGGATCATCTTGCCGGAGATCATCTTGTTCGGCGTTATCTTCTCGCGGCGCTTCTGGCTGAGCCTGGCAGTCAGCATCGTCGGCGTCGTGCTGGTTGGTGTTGGTGGATTGACAGCGATTGAAGGCGGCAGCGATCCCCTGCTTGGCGCCGGCATCGCCATCTTCGGCTCACTCTGTTTCGGCATCTATTTGCTGATCGGCCGTCAGCTTAACAATACTATGCCACCGGTGCTCTATAGCTTCATCGTCTTTTTTCTCGCCGCGCTGGTGACTGCGGCTTACATCGCCGTCACCAAGATACCGATTTCCGGTTACTCTGCGGAGAGCTACCTGTGGGCGACAGTCGTGGCTGTATTGGCGCAGGTGCTGGGGCATATCTCGATGAATCTGGCGCTGCAATTTGTCACGGCAACAACCATGTCCATCGTCTTGCAGATGGGCGTGGTCGTCAGCGCGGTGATCGCGTTTTTCACCTTCGGCGAAGTCCCGTCGCTGTTGCAGGTCATTGGCAGCGCGCTGGTAATTTATGGCGTGGTGATGGCGACTATCGAGCAGGGCAAGGCGCGCTGGAAAGGCAAGCCAGCAATATAAGCATTTGGGTCAATTGTCCCTCTTATGCACGTGTGATATACACTAAAGTAGTTTAGATCGCCAAACATCCATAGACGACGGAGGCAAACATGAAACTCGAAACAAAGGCTATCCATGCGGGTTACGAAAGCGACCCGACCACGCACGCGGTTGCCGTGCCGATCTACCAAACGGTCGCCTACGAATTTGACAATGCCCAGCACGGCGCGGATCTGTTCAATCTGGCCGTGCCAGGCAATATCTACACCCGCATCATGAACCCGACCAACGGCGTGCTGGAAGAGCGGGTGGCGGCTATGGAAGGCGGGGTCGCCGCGCTGGCGCTATCATCCGGGCAAGCCGCGATCAATTATTCCATCGTCAATCTGGCCGAGGTCGGCGACAATATCGTCTCCGTGCCACAACTCTATGGCGGGACCTGGACGCTGTTCAGGCACATGCTGCCCAAGCTCGGCATTGATGTGCGCTTCGCCGATGATGACAGTCCGGACGCCTTGGCGAAACTGATAGACGACAAAACCTCTGCCGTCTTCTGTGAGTCGATTGGCAACCCGGCCGGCAACATTCCCGATTTGGAGGCCATCGCCGATATGGCGCACGCGCACGGCGTGCCCGTCATCGTGGACAATACCGTTCCCAGCCCGGCGCTCTGCCGCCCGGTCGAGCACGGCTGCGATATCGTGCTGCATTCGATGACCAAGTATATGGGCGGTCACGGCAACAGCATCGCCGGCATCCTGGTCGATGGCGGGATATTTGACTGGGCGAAACATGCCGAGCGCTTCTACATGTTCAGCACACCGGAGCCGAGTTACCACGGAGTAGTCTTCACCGATGCCATGGGCCCGGCCGCCTATATTGCCCGCGCCCGCGTCGTCGCCTTGCGCAACACGGGTTCCGCCTTGAGCCCCTTCAACGCCTTCCTGGTGCTACAGGGCTTGCAGACACTCTCGCTGCGCATGGAGCGACATGTGGACAACGCCATGGCCGTCGCCAAATATCTTGAAAGCCACGCGCAGGTCGAGTGGGTCACTTATGCTGGATTGGAAAGTTCGCCCTATTTCGAACTGGCGCAGAAATACACCGGCGGGCGCCCCTCTGCGCTTTTGACCTTCGGCATCAAAGGCGGCTTCGAGGCCGGCGTGAAATTCTACGATGCGCTGAAAATCTTCAAACGCCTGGTGAATATCGGCGATGCCAAGTCGCTGGCGGCGCATCCGGCCTCCACCACGCACCGTCAACTCACGCCTGAAGAGCAAGTGACGGCCGGGGTCACGCCGGAAACGATCCGGCTCTGCATCGGCATTGAACACATCGACGACATCATCGAAGATCTCGAGCAGGCGCTGGCGGCGGCCAGATAAACCCAAGGCCTTAACATTTGCGTGCGACCCGCCGGGTCGCCCCTACGAGGCTGGTCCGATAATGCAGTTTCACCCGCAATTGGCTCAAGTCTTCCTGCGAAAGACGAAACAAACAGACTCGTTCAGCGCGAAAATGATAGATTCAACACCAATTCCGCGTAACATTGCTCCCCTTCCCTAGCTCGCTGGGGAAGGGGCCGGGGGATGGGGTAGAAAAAAGCGCTGACGAGGCGAATTATCGGACAGGCCTTACATGCCTATCTTCGCTGCGCTAGTTATCAGTTGGCCGATCAATTTCGAGATCCGCAATCGAATGCGAAAATACTCGCTTGACCGCTAACTGGACTTGTCTGCCACGTACTCCAGCCCGGTGAACCCCGCGTCTAGCAGCGCGCGCTTCACCCGCTCAATATCCTTCTGATCCGCAGCGTCATAGGTGCGGGCGCAAATCAGCCGCTCGTCGGGATCAGCCTGCCCCGCCGCCGGGCGCGTCGACACTTTGGATTTGTAACCGAGCCGACCCGCCGCGGTCGCGCGCTTGACCACATCCCATACGGCGTCGACCGTCTCGATCGTCAAGCGGATGCGCCATTCGCCGGCGTTGGCGGTAGGCGCCGGATAGTCGCCGGATTCACGCTTGGCTTCGATCCAGTAAACCGCCGCGTAGTCCGACGGGCGCGCGCTCTCGTCATGCAGCATGCGGGCTTGCTGCACCATCTGGATCAAGTCGAGGTCCATATTTTCTGTGGGTCTGTCTTCGGTCATCAGCGGTTATCCCGTTTCTCCGAAGCTGGCTTTTCTGGCGGTCGATGACGCAGGCGGATTGCCAGATCGGTCACCTCTTCATTGTATCGCCATTGACAAGCTCGATACAGCCGCTTGAGCCCTTATCCGCTTATACCCGCGACTAACAGGCAGTATGTTGTCAGCTTCGGATTGCTGGTATGCTGTTGGAGTTTGTCGACGAGCCAGATTATCAATCATGCGGAATTCCCGATTACGATCAACGATGCTTTCGCTGATGCTGCTGTGCGCGCTGCTCAGCGCAGTCGTCCGCGCGCAAGAGGGCTTCACCAGCCATGACGGCGTCAGTTATCGGGTGGAGAAATTCCTTGACGCTGAATTCCCCGTGGGCATGACCTTTACTCCTCACGGCGAGTTACTTTATGTCGAAAAATCCACCGGCGCCGTGCGTCTGGTGCGCGCCGATGGCAGCCGCCGCTTCTTTCCCGTCATCCAACTGGACGTCAACGCCCTGCAAGAACGCGGCATGCAAAGCATAACGCTCGATCCCGATTTCGCCGCCAATAGTCAGGTCTGGCTCTATTACACGGCTGCGGGCACGGAACGTGAGTACCCGGCGAACAAGGTGCTGCGTTTCCGCCTGGAAGATGGCCGTGCCCAAGATGTGGTTGAGATGCTTTCCGTGCCCATCGACAGCGGATTCCTTGTGCATAACGGCGGTGGATTGCAGTTTGACGCCGAGGGCTATCTTTATGTCGGCATCGGCGACTACGGAGATGCCGCCCGGCCGCAAAACCTGGAGATCCCGCACGGCAAGATTCATCGCTTCATCGTGGATGGCGACCGCCTCATCGCGCCCGAAGACAATCCCTTCGCGGATAGCAGCATCTTCGCTTACGGCCTGCGCAATCCCTTCGATTACGCTTTCGATCCGGTCAGCGGCCGCCTCTTCGCCACGGAGAACGGCGACAACTGCGATGACGAAATCAACTTGATTTTGCCCGGCTTCAATTACGGCTATCGCGAGGGCTATGAATGCGTCGGCCGAACCTACGTCACCGGGCTCGGGTCATACTTGCCGCCGCTGCTCAGCTACACGCCGACAATCGCGCCCGTTGGCATCACATTTTATGATCATGCCGCAATCCCGGAATGGCGGGGCGATCTATTCTTCTGCAGCTGGAATACCGGCATCCTGCATCATGTGCGCTTGAACGAAGGGCGCAACCGCGCCGTATTCGATCGGCCGCTGGCATTGGGGGATGTCGGCTGCCGCATTGATGTGACCGTCAGTCCGGATGGCGCGATCTATTTCGGCGCCGTGGGCGAAGATGGCGGCGCGATTTACCGGTTGGTCCCGCAGCCGCGTTAGAGCATCTCGATTTCATCAATATCGTCGTCGAAGCCATAGCGGCCCACTAGCGGCACAAATCGGCAGCGCAGCAGGGTGCGAGTGGAGAATTTTTCGCCGTTGCGCGTGACCAGTTTCAGCTCCTGCACGTCCTGGTCGCCGATGGGCAAGATCATGCGCCCCTCTTGCGTATTCAGCTGCGTGCACAAGACTTTAGGCAGGCGCGGGACAGCAGCCGTCACAATGATGCGGTCGAAAGACGCTTGATCGGGCAAGCCCTGGCTGCCATCGCCAATGTGAATGTCGATATTGTTGTAGCCCAGCTGGTCGATTCGCTCGCCGGCCTGATCCGCCAGACGGCCATAACGCTCTATGCTGTAAACGTACTTGGACAAATGGCAAAGGATCGCGGTCTGATAGCCGGAGCCGGTGCCGATTTCCAGAACAACATGCTCGGATTTGAGTCGCAGGCGTTCCGACATGAAGGCGACGATATAAGGTTGGGAAATGGTCTGTCCTTCGCCGATGGGGAGGGGACGGTCTTCGTAGGCGTAGGGTTTGAATTCTTCGGCCACGAACAGATGTCGCGGCATCTTGCGCATGGCATCCAGCACGCGACGATCATTGATGCCTCGCTTCACCAGTTGCTCGTCAACCATACGCGATCGCAACCGCGTATATTCGCGTGAAGTGGGCATCAGCAGTCCCGTGCAGCGTAATTCTCCGAATACGTTAAAGCTAGCACAATCGCATATTGCGGGCAACCAAGATGAGAATGGACTTGTTAATCAACCGTTAGGGCAGTCGTCGGCGATGGGTCGGCTGGCGCCGGACGTTTCGTTTGGTAGCGGGATAAGTGTTTGCTAAAGTTAATCTGGTTGGCAGACGCGGGGAACATTGTAGACAAATGACAGAACCGGCAGCAACACCATTGGATATGCGGCGCGTCGGTCCCATCTTTTTGATGGTCTTCGTCGATATGCTCGGCTTGACCGTAATCCTGCCGCTGCTGCATTTGTACGCGGCCGCTTATGGCGCGAGTGCGCTGGATGTGGCGTTGGTAGTGGCGGCGTTTCCCCTCGCGCAGCTGCCGGGCGTGCCGCTGATGGGCGCGCTGTCCGATCGCTATGGCCGGAGGCCGCTGCTGCTGATCAGCCAGGTCACGACCTGCATCAGTTTCATCCTGCTGGGCTTGGCCGGGTCACTGCAGATGATCATCTTGTCGCGCGTGCTGGACGGGCTATTCGGCGCTAATATCTCGACCGCGCAAGCCGCCTTGGCTGATATTACCGATGAGAGCAATCGAACGCGCGGCTTGGGCATCACGGGCGCCGCTTTCGGTCTCGGTTTCATTTTCGGTCCGCTCATCGCCATCATAAGCTACGAGCTGAGCAATTCGCTTGCGGTCCCGGCCTTCACCGCCGCGATCTATTCCTTCGTATCGATCTTGATTACCCTGTTCATCTTCCGCGAGACGCATCCGCCAGAACGCCGCGGCAAACGCCTGCGCCTCGCCATCGGGCCGCTGCTGATCATGCGCTATCTGTGGCGGCCGGCGCTGGGCATGCTGCTGCTGCTGATGTTCGCCCAACAGCTGATATTTTTCGGCTACGAAAGCATGCTGGGGTTGTTCACGCTGAGTCGACTCGGCTTCCTCGGACAAGGCAACGCCGCCCTATTCTTGCTGATTGGCGTCATTCTGGTGACGGTACAGATGCGGTATATCGGCCGCTGGAGCCTGCGATTCGGCGATGCCAGACTGGTGACGGGCGCGCTGGGGCTGCTGGCGCTGGGTTTGCTGCTGACCGCCACGACGCCTGCGCAGCCCCACCCATTCTATGTACGCGAATTGGTCGCGCGCGATCTGCTGGAACAGGCGCCTTCCGCGACCGAGACCTTGATCGGCGAATTAAATGTCGCATTGCCGGCGAATGGCAACAACGGCTTGGGCGGTGTGGTCTGGATGTTCATAGCCGTAATGCCGATATCGGTCGGCGCCGCGCTGATCCGTCCGGCGCTCAACAGCCTGATAACCAAGCGCGTGAATCCGAGCGAGTATGGGCGCGCCTTGGGTGTCAGCTCGGCCTTGGTCAGCTCAGCCAATGCGCTGGCGCCACTGCTGGCCGGCTTGACATTCCAATCGCTGGGATCGACCGCGCCCTTCGCAATCGGCGGCCTGCTGATGGCGGCGTTATGTGTATTGAGTGTAATTGGCGTTACACCATTGAGCGCGCGAAATCGTTTAAGTCGCTAAGGAGTCCGAATTAGCAAACCCAGAATGGCGGTCGCGACACTAACGGCCAAGATCATGCGCCACGTCAATGTCGCCTGTAAGTTTGCGAGATCGGCTTTGGTCGCCAGATGCCGCTGGTTGCTTTCCAGGGAAGCGATCCTCTCGCCGTGGTTCTGCAAAGCCGTTGTTTCCGAAGCGGTTGCCATTTCGATCTCACATACAAACTTGAGTCGATGCTTATGCCTAGTTTGGCATCATCGGAGCGGGCAAACAATACAATCGAACGATCTTTCCGCTGCCGAGAAAAGTTCAAGCGTGAACCCATCCGGTCCAGCCGCGCGCGCCCCACGCTGAGTAGAGCGCGATGGCGCCGGCAGTGGCAACATTCAAGCTGCCCACCTCGCCGCGCATGGGCAGCGTTAACAGCAGATCGCAATTGTCCCGCACCAGACGCCGCAAGCCCTCGCCCTCGCTGCCCATGACCAATCCCAGCGACATATTCAAATCCGTCTTGTCCAATGGCGGGATATTCGGGCCCACATCGAGGCCCACCAGCCAAACATCTTGGCCCTTGAGTTCTTTCATAGCGGAGACCAGATTGGTGACCTGGGCGACATTGATATGTTCCACGGCGCCGGAAGAGGCGTTGACCACGGCTGGCGTGACCGCGACGCTGCGGCGCTCCTGCATGACGATGCCATGCACGCCAACGGCGTCGCTCACGCGGATAAGCGCGCCGACGTTCTGCGGATCCTTGAGCAGATCCAGCAGGAGGATGAATGGCTTTTCGCCCCGGCGGGCGGCGGTCTGGAGAATATCTTCCACATCGCAATAGGGAAAGGGACTGACACGCAGCACCAAACCTTGATGATTACCGTTGTTGGCCAGGTCATCGAGGATGCGGCGCTGAACGCGCTGAACGGGGACGTGCAATTCATCGGCCAGCGCCATGGCATCGCCGACGCTCCCGCGTTTCTCGGCGCGTTCGTGGATCATCAGGGCGTGCATATCGCGCCGGCCGGAGCGCATGGCTTCGATCACCGCCCAATGTCCAAAGAGAAATTCCGGCATGATTGAACGCTTTCAGGTTCCCAACGTCAATGCGAATAGGGGCAACTCGGTGCGCTGCCCGCGCAGACCTGATGTATTGAGGCGCGGACGAGCCGGTGGATTGCCGCTGTAGGCTTCATCAATAGCGAGCGCCCCACTTCAGTTCAGCTTCCAGATGGTGCCATCGACGCGATCTTCCAGCACGATGCCCAGCGCGGCCAGCTGGTCGCGGATCTGGTCGCTGCGGGCATAGTCACGCTCGGCGCGCGCCTGCGCTCGCATGTCGATCAACATTTCGACCAGGGCCGCTTCGCGCTGACTGTCACCCGTTTCCTCCGCTTCCTCGGCGGGCAGCAATCCCAGCACATCGCCCCCGAGCGCCCGGAATGTCTCTTCGATGGCAGCCAGCATCGGCAGGCCGACCTCGCTGTCGCTATTGAGCAGGCTGTTGACATCGCGCGTCAAGTCTTGCAGGACCGCGATGCCGCGCGGCGAGTTGAAGTCGTCGTCCATGACGTTTTGGAATTCGGCTGTTGCCGCATCCAGCCGATCACGGAACGCGTCGCCGGCGTCGGATTCGGGCGCGTGATTCATCTGCTGGCGCAAGAGACGCAGCACGTTAGTCAAGCGCTCAAGTCCCGACTTGGCAGAAGCAAGCGATTCTTCGCTGTACAGAACGGGATTGCTGTAGTGTGATGTCAGGATGAAATAACGGATTTCCCCGGGGCGAAAGCGTTTCAAGGCGTCTTTGATGGTCTCATAATTGCCCAGCGACTTGCTCATCTTGACCGGAATGCCCTCGTCCGGATCAAGCACGTTCAAGCTGCCCGTCAGCATCCAATAATTGGAGAAGGCGACGCCGTTGGCGCATTCGCTTTGGGCGATTTCGTTTTCGTTATGCGGATAGATATTGTCGATGCCGCCGCCGTGAATATCGAAGTTGGCGCCCAAATATTTCTGCGCCATCGCCGAGCACTCGATATGCCAGCCGGGGAAACCCACGCCCCAGGGGCTGCTCCAGCGCAAGATATGTTCCGGCTCGGCTTTCTTCCAGAGTGCGAAATCAGCCGGATGCCGCTTGTCGCCGCCCACCAAGGCGCGCGATTCGTCTTGCTGCTCATCCAATCGGCGATTGGACAGTTTGCCATAGTCGTCATCGCTGCGCACATCAAAATAGACGCTGCCGTCGATCGCGTAGGCGTTGCCGTTGGCGATTAGCGTTTCGATCATTTCGATCTGCTCGGGCACGTGGCCGCTGGCCCGGGGCGAGATATCCGGACGTTGCACGCGCAGCGCATCCATGTCTTCGAAATAGCTGCGGGTATAGGTCTCGACGATTTGCATGGGCTTGGCATTGAGCTGGGCAGCGCGCGCCAATACGCGGTCCTCTTCGTTTTCGCGCAGATGGCCGACATCCGTGATATTCTGCACATAAAGCAGATCATAGCCGCGATAACGCAGGTAACGCGCCACCACGTCGAATGATACGTAAGTTTTGGCATGCCCCAAGTGCGAATGTTCGTAGACAGTGGGTCCGCAAACATACATGCCGACGCGCCCTTCTTCAATGGGCGTGAATGCCTGCTTCTGGCGCCCCAGCACATTATAGATCTGCATGGTCATCGCTGGCGTTGTCCAATGTGTCTTTAGACTCTATTCGGCGTATTGTAGCATCGGCTCGGCAATGGGGAAAAGGTCAGACCCCGCAAAGGGGATTTGCGCAGTCAAGGCGAGACTGACTTCTTATATGCGTAGCAATCAAAAGCGTGCTTGAATCCGACTGCCGCGTAAAGCGGACCCGATGCCGGGTTCTTCGTAATAGGTTCGTGACCAACGTAAGCGCATGTGATGCCTCGTTCGCGCTGCATCCGCCGCAGGGCGTGGGTCATTAGTGCCTTGGCCAGACCGCGCCGGCGGAAGTCCGCATGCGTGCCAACGGGCTCAAACAGCAGCGACTGATTTACCGTATCGACCCAAACGTTGGTGAAGGCGGCGCAGCGCCCATCGGGCGCCAAGACGACAAATTCGTACTCCATATGCGGCGAGCGGAAGACCTGCCCATACGAATTGGCATCCCATTTGTTGGTGAAGCTGTGATTATGTACATCGGCCAGGCAGGCGGCATCAGTCTCCGTCGCCTGGTGGAATCGGAATCCAGGCGGCAGCGCCGCTTCGGGCAGGCGCGATAGATCGTGCCTCGTGAAGCTGAACAGATGCTCGCCTCGCGCATAGCCACACGCCTCGATGAAGCGCGAAAAGGCGGGTTCGCAATCTTCCACTTCCACGACGAGTTCCTTGATGCTGTGCCCGAGCTTCTCGCCGAGCCGCAATGTTTCCCGTTCGCAAGTCTCCAGAAGCAATCGATGTGCCGAACCCAGCAAGCGCTCAGGCGCGACCTGCAATTCAAATGACTGCCACTGCGGCAAGAGCGTGGCAAAGGCGGTTAGCTCTCCGGCGTCGTCCAGCCAATAGCGAAAGATATCGCGTTTGTCGTATCCATAGCAGTTGTTGTACAAGCGATGGCCGATATCGCCCTTGTGCAAGTAGTTGCAGTGTCCCCGCTGTTTGATCCAGCGCATCAGCGCCGCTTGCGCGCGAAAGAAGTCCTGCGGTTCGGCGTAGTGAAATTGTCGCATCGCAATTCCCTGGCGTGTTAGGAATTCGGGCACGGTTTGACGAGCGCCGATGCTATCATTCAGAATGACGTCGTCAACCGCCTCTTCGTCACCCGCAAAAGGATACACTCGCGCCGGCAGCGCGCCGATTTCACTTTGCGGGATAAGCCAGCCAGGATTTCCTTCTGACTCGAAGTCACTAATCGCTCACCGTATATCGTCCTTCGGTCGGTCGATGTCAGCGAATAAGATTATGTGGCCGCGCCGCTGCCGGCTATCGCACGATCATAAACCCTCAACATTTGATCGACGTAGCGGTCTACGGTAAAACTCGCCCGGATGCGGGCTTGGGCGCTCTGCCCCATTTGTTCACGAAGCGCGGGATCGCTGAGCAGGCGCTGCAAGCGATCGGCGAAGGTGACGGTATCAAGAGGATTGACGATGAATCCCGTCGCGCCATCAAGCACGATTTCGCTTGATCCACCGTAACAAGTGGCGATTACGGGTTTGCCGGCCGCCATAGCCTCCAAGTTTACGGTGGGAAATGTATCCAGGCACAGGGATGGCACGACCACCACATCAGCCAGGTGAAAGGCCGCCCGCAATTCGTCTCCGACCAGCCAACCGGCGCTACGGATATCCCGGCGCAAATAGCGCAACGCCTCCGGAATCTGACCTTCGATATCGCGGGCGGTCAATGCCAGCAGGCAGATATCCGGCAGACAATCCTTAATGCGATCAATAGCTTTCAGCAGCGGGACAGTACCTTTATCGGGCGTAAGGCGTCCAGCGATCAAAATCGTGCGCTTGTCTTTCAAGTCGAGCTTGTCTCTCAGCGCGCCAATGACAGATTCGTCGCGCCGCCGCCAATCTGTCGGGTCAATGCCCGTGTGCACGACTTGCGGCGCTGGCAGATCGTTGGCGGAGAACGCCTGGGCTAAAGCGTGGCTGGAGGCCGTGAGCCGGTCGGCGTATCGCGTTAGATAATGCCGGATTGTGCGGTTGCGCCAGGGATTGTAGCGGAAGCGGTAATGCCGCAGGCTGTAGCCTCGTGGAAGACGATAGTCTTGCGGCAGGCGGATCCGCTCAATGTCGTGGTGGACATAATGCCGTAGCTTGCCAAAAGCGAAGGGCATGACATCGTGCGCGCTGAAGACGGTGGCGATACTGAGGTCGCGCGCGACTTTCAAGGCGCGGTAGGAAAGAAAGAGGTGAATGTTGTGCGCGTTGACGATATCGGGCTGCAAGCGCCGCAGCAGCTCGCGCAGCGGGCCGATCGTTTGCGGATTCCAAAGCGAGAGCCAGGCGCGAAGGCGTTCCGGATAGGCCGCATGCAGATGATAGGTCGGTATGCCTTTGCGGATTTCTTCAAACGGCTCGCGCTGTGTGGTTGTTATTACGTGCGGATCGTGCCCGGCCGCCTGAAGACCGCGCGCGAGGCGCCATACCACGGCCTCGGCGCCACCCATGCCCTCTGGCGGAATGTGGTCGCTAAGCAGTGCAACCTTCATCCACCGGTTTCGCTATCGCTACTGACATTGGAGCGCGTGAGCGCAACGGTTGCGCCTTTGGCCGAGGCCGCAGGATCAGCCGCAAGCGCGCTCAATCTCCCAGCGGCGGCACTGTCCAGTGCGGTATATTCCGGCAGGCTCACCCAAAATCGCGAGCCGCCCGATTCGGGAAACTTCGCTCCCACCGTGCCGTTTTGCGCTTTTATGAGATGATCAACGATCCACAATCCCAAGCCCGTGCTGGATTCGCCGGTTGACGGTCGTGGGCTCAGTTCACCAAACATACGATACAGCTCTTCTCTCTCCGCCCGCGGAATTCCCGAGCCTTGATCCTCTACCATAATATAGATACAGCCGCCGCGGCGAAAGGCGTAAATCTTGACCTCGGAATCGCTTGGGCTGTATTTGATGGCATTGCCGAGCAGGTTGCCCAAGGCCTGTCGCAAGCGCGGCGCGTCGCCAATCACCCATCCATCGTCAACGCTGTTGTTCAGCCGAATATGCTTTTGCGCGGCCGCGAATTCGTAATCGCTAATAGCGTCGTTGACCGTTTCGGGCAAGTAGAATGGCGCAAGCTGGATTCGCAATTGACCCGCGCGTACCTCGAATAGCCCGACAAAATTGTTGATGATATCGTTCATATTGGCAGTCATCAGCCGGATCATATTCAATGATTGGGTGACTTCTTTCCGTTTGGGCGCGGTCAGACGTAAGATACTTTCCGCGATGCGCACGTTGTTGATTGGCGTCTTCAAATCGTGCGCCGCCATGCGCAAGGATTGCAGCCGCAGGTTTTCGCTTTGGGTTAACTCCGTGATCCGCAGACGATAGCCCTCGATGGTTTCCGCATCGCGCAGCACCGACCTAACCCGCGCCATCAGCAACCGTGTACCCTGCGCGCGCGCGACGACATCACGGGCGCCAGCCTCTAACGCGCATACGAGCCGCTCCGCTGATGTCTCCTGGTCTGTCACCAAGACGATCGGCGTCTGGCAGCTTGCCAGCGCTTCGCTGACAGCTCCGAGCAACGCTTGGGATGCGTCGTCATAACGGTCGATGCAGAGCAGCGCAAGATCGCTACGCGCCGCTGACTTTTGGATGCTCTCGGTCAGTGAGCCGTCGTTGCGGATTGGCGCCAGCGCAAAATCTTCGGACAGCGCCCGACTCAACCAGGCGGTTACCGCTTCATCCCCGTCGACCACCAGCAGGCGTTTGGTCACTCGGTCCGGCCGCATGGCGCCCAAATCCTCTTATTGTCTACTTTTGCTAGCTGGCAGCGTTACCAAACTCAACATAGAGTACAACAGAATCTTGCGTAGTGCGATAAACTCACCGCAAATGGCGATTATTGCATAGCGCTCGGCCCGCAAAATGTCCCGGCAGATCGCTTAACAACGGCGGAGAACCAAAACCGGCGCCGCAACCTTCGCAGCAATCATCGCGTATTTGTAAGTAGGTTCGCGCTTCAGAATTGCCAGGAGGCAAGCATGTCGAAGTCGTTACAGGATGCCGACCGCGAGGCTCGCAGGTTAGTCAACAACTGGACCACCGGCGCTGCGCTGACCGGATGGATTCCCGGCAGCGCCTTCTTTCTCACAGCCGCCGATACCGCCATGATCCATCAGGTAGCCAGCGTCTATGGCGTAAACGCCTTCGATATGGAGCATCTGCTGTCGATTCTCTCCGGCGCCGTCGGCAGCGCAATCGCGGGCGGCGTCATCGCCGAAGTTGTCGGGATCGTCCCGCTGGTCGGCTGGGCGGTTAAGAGCGCGGCAATGGCGGCCAAAGCCAAGGTAATCGGCGATGCGGTGATGCGCTATTTTCGCGAGCGCTCGCCGCTGCCCGATACGCGGCTGCTAATCGATGTCGACGTGGACGACGACTGATTCTCCATTCGCAAGACAGCCAGCAACTGTCTCTCCAAATCGCAAATTTGCGGACGATTGGCCAGTCCCGGTCTTGGAAATCTTGTGTCGAATACGTTAACATCAGCAGCTGAAAACGCGCACAGAAATCGAGGCAATGATGCGAGAATCGCTGCGACAAAAGGTGCTCACGCTATATCTTTCCACTTCGGCGCTGGACAGCCAAGTATTGGGATGGGCGATTTACGATGGCACGGGCCATGATCACTTCACTACCGGCGACAACACTGAGCCGCCCTACGAGACGGGACTGGATGCCTTGAAAGACGGTTGGCGGCTGATTCAGCATCCGATCTTGATCCCGCCCTATCCCGGCGAGGAATATAGCACTTCATTCATGAAATATGGCTTCGTCTTTGAAAAACTGGAGGAAAGATCAGCATGACCCTAAAGCAGCATTTGCTCGATTCCCGACAGATGGCGGCATTCGTCGCCAGAGGCTTCCTGCGTTTTGACGAACTGGTGCCGGACGCGATCAACAAACGCGTCATGCGCGAAATTGATGAGGACGCGATCCAGGGCGCGCCGGCCGCTACGCCGCTTTCGCAGTGTTATCACGGCACCGGCATTCGCGAGATGCTCGATCTTCCGCAAGTGCAGGGGCTGATACACAGCCTGGTCGGCGAAGATCCGCTGTTTGATCATGATGCCATTCACGTGCGCGAGCCTAATCAAGGCAGGGCGCAAGGTCTGCATGCCGATTCGATCATCGACCTGCGCACGCATTTCGATATTCAGATCATGTACTTCCCGCATGAAGTGCCGCTGGAGATGGGCGGAACCTTGGTCTTGCCGGGCAGCCACTTCCGCAAGGTCAACGAGATGGATATCGCCGCCTATCAGAATATGCGCGGGCAAGTCCCGATGGTCTGCAAAGCCGGTTCTATTCTGGTGTTGCATCACGGCATCTGGCATTGCGGGCGCCAGAACCAGACCGATCGCCGCCGCTACATGTTCAAGGTGCGGCTGAACCCGGTCGTGCGGCAATTGCGCTTGTGGAATACTGACGATCTCGACGATGACTACCGCGCCCACCGCGAGATCTTCGCCGGCCGGGACGCGGACGGCGGCGTACAGGATATCCTCAGTCGCATGGAGCCTTGGTTCGAGGCGGCTTCCGGACGTCTGGAGATTGTCAATCGCGTCAAGTTGTGGCGCTTCCTGACCGGCGATGAAGACTTTGATGTGCATTACTGGGTGACGCGGCTGGAGAATGTGCCGGCGTGATTCGGCCTTTGCACAGATCGCAGACAATGCGCATGTTGCCTGTCAGCCAATTGACTCTAGCTTTGCACGTACACGATGATATTCCATTTAAGCGATGGGAAACAAGTCGAGGTCATGTTCACTGGAGCATCTCGTGGTAGCAATCACTATGAATTATCTAACCACAGTAGAAAGGGGTTAAGTGCACGATCCTCATGTTGACCATCAACTAATGCAGTTGCAGTTGATCCGCCAGAGTACGGAAGTGCAAGAGAGATTGTTGAAGAAGATCTCTGCCTACCTGGGCTGTTTGGTAGTGGCAATTGTCGGGCCAATAGTACTCAGTTTAGCTTTTTTTGCGTTCGCACTCATTACGGGCGGTACCTTACTTGGCGTGTTCCGTTGATCGCATCTACAGCAAACTCACCCTAGCAAGGAGCGCGAAATCGCCTATACTATCTTGCCGATTTCTGGTGAGCTAACTCTCGACACGAGCAGCAAGCGGGGCAAAAGTGCCTCGCACAAAAGAGGACGCGTCAAAATATGGCTTCATATCACGGACCAAAAGCAAAACCGCAGCGCCGTTTCGGCGAATTGCTGGTGCCCCGCCCGAAATATTCGCGCATTCTGGAGAATCGCGCCTATCCGCCGGGCGAACACGGACGAGAGAAATCTTTCCGCTCCGGGCGCCGCAGCAACTACGCCTTGCAGCTGGATGAAAAGCAGAAGCTGGCTTTTCTCTATAACGTGCGCGAGCGGCAGATGCGCAACTATTACAAGCGCGCGGCGCTGATGGCGGGTCCGACCGGCGTCAACCTGTTGGGTCTGCTGGAGCGGCGGTTGGACAATGTCGTCTACAAATCCGGCTTGGGCGCCACGATCTGGGCGGCGCGGCAGATCGTCGGTCATGGCCATATCATGGTCAATAGCCAGCGCGTCAACCTGCCCTCTTATCAGGTGCGGCCGGGCGATGTCGTCGAAGTCAGCGACAAGATGAAGAAGAATGTGCACATCCAGGAATGGGTCCAGCAATCGGCATACTTCCCGCCCTATCTTACCGTGGACAAGGACAATTACAGCGTGACGCTGGATCGCGTTCCGGAAGAGGGCGAAGTGCAGACACCGGTCGATATTCAGCAGGTGGTCGAGTTTTACAACCGCTTGACCTGAGCGAATCTAGCCCACCCTGTTTCCCTAGCTAGTTGGGCAAATTACGGATCTTGTTGATGAGCTCGGTCGTGCTTTGGCCTGGCAGATACTCGATCAATTCCACGCGTCCGCCGTATGCCTCGACGGTGGGACGCTCCGGCAAGTCCTTTTCGGCGTAGTCCCCGCCTTTGGCATAAATCTCCGGTTCGAGCGCGCGCAGCAGCGTATCAGCCGTGTCTTCATCAAAGACGATGACAGCATCGACGGCATCCAATCCCGCCAAAAGACGCGCGCGCTGCGATGCCGCCACGATTGGACGTCCCGCGCCTTTCAGGCGCCTGGTCGAAGCATCGCCGTTTAGACCGACAAACAGCGCATCACCCAGGTCGCGCGCCTTGGTCAGGTAATCGAGATGGCCGATATGCAGCAGGTCAAAATGGCCGTTGGTGAAGACGAGGGTCTTTCCCGTCTGGCGCAGCGATTCGCGCAGTTGGAGCGCCCCGTTCAGATTGAGAATCGTTCCCATGCCCTGAGCCGTTTTCTGCGCTATTGACGATCGGCGAGCCGATAAACCAGCTTCAATCCCGACCACTGCGCGTCGATAGCGGCGACCTTGACATCCACCAATCCACCCGCCAGCGCGACATCGCGCACGACATCCTCGCTGATATCGGTCGGCATTTTGGCCGCCTTCTTGTACCAGGAAATCCAGACCATGCCGGCGCCGCCAATGGCCGCCATCAGCGTGGCGAATTCAGCCTGATAGTCAGCGCGCCACTTATAGAAGGCGTGCACGACATCATATTCGCCGCCTTCAATCTTGAGATCAACGGCCACATCAGCCGGCAAATCGCCCAGCAGCTCCGGAAAGTGCGGCGGCGCATGCAGGAGCGCCAGGCGAAATCCCGGCTTGATGCCGAGTTTCTTCACGAGCGGCGTGGCAGAGTAACCTGCGGTCATCATCCCGTTTTGCGCTCACGCATCACAAGCGCGCTCGCGCCAATCAAGCGACCAAATCGGGATAGAGTTCCCGAGCCAGCGCTTCGGCTTGGTTGATCCACGCTTCAATGACATCGATGCCCTTTTGCCAGAAGCCCGGATCGTTGATGTCGACGCCGACCGTGGCCAGCAGCCGGTCCGGATAATCGGAATCGCCCGCCGCCAGCAGATCGAGATATTTGGGCACGAAAGACTCACCCTCCTCCTGATAGATGCGGTAAAGCGCCAGCACCAGCAATTCGCCGAAGGAATAAGCGTATACGTAGCCGGGCGTATGCAAGAAGTGCGGCACATAACTCCACCACAAGCCATATTCCTCGGTGATCGTCACGCTGTCAGCGAACATATCGCGCTGCGTATCCAGCCACAATTCGCTGAGGCGTTCCGTCGTCAGTTCGCCTTCGTTGCGGCGGGCAGTGTGCATCTTGTCTTCAAAGCGATTCATCGAGATCTGACGGAAAACGGTGGCGAAGGTATCTTCAATCTTGCCCACCAACATCGATAGCTGAACTTCGCGGTCGGATTCCGCCGCCATCAGATCCTGGAAGACCAGCATCTCGGCGAAGGTCGATGCCATTTCGGCGGTGGTCAGCGGCGTGTAGAGCGCAAACAGTCCCTTGGCGCGGCCAGATAGCGCCATGTGAATGCCGTGGCCCAGCTCATGCGCCAGTGTAGTGACATCGCGGGTGGCGCCGAGATAGTTGAGGAAGACGAAAGGATTGGCGCTGGCAACGGTGGACGCGGCATAGGCGCCTCCTCGTTTGCTGGGCAGCACCGGCGCGTGAATCCAGTCGTTGTCAAAGAACTCACGCGCGACCGAACACATGGCCGGACTGAATTTCTCGAAGGCCTTGAGAACGATATCCCGGGCGTTTTCCCAGGGATAAAAGCTGTCGCTCTCTTTCAAGTTGAGCGGCGCATAGCGATCGTAATCAAAGAGTTCCTCAAAACCGAGCAGCGACCGTTTGAGCTGATAATGGCGCGCGACCAGACCATAATTGCCCGTCACACTCTCCACCAGCGCCTCGACCACCTCGTCGCTGGCTTTGTTGCTCAAGTTGCGAGCGGAGACCCAGCTGGGATAGCCGCGGCGGCGATCGCTGTTGGCTTTGTCCAAGGCCAGGGTATTGAAGATGAACGTCAGCTCCATCGATTTCTCATCGAGTTTGTCGGTCAATATGCGCCAGGCCATCTCGCGCACATCGCGGTCGCTATCGTGCAGCTTGTTGAGGACGAAGGACATATTGACCTCGTCGCCCATCCAATCGAAGCGGAATCCGCCGGTCAGCTGCGTGAAGAAGCGCGTCCAGGCGCTGCTGCCGGTGAGCTGCCCCTCGATCAGGATCTGCTCTTCGGCTTCGCTCAAAAGATAGGGCTTGTAACGCCGTTCCGCCTCAAGATAGTAGCGATACTTTGCCAGCGCCGGATCGTCCAGGATCGCTTGGGCGCGAACGTCGTCCAGCGCGTTCCATTCCAGCTCGAAGAAGACCGTTTTCTGGCTGAGAGCCGCGCCCAGATCTTGCATCCTCGCCACGAAGGCTTGATAGGCCGAGTCGCCGGTATCGGTCGAGAAATTCAGGAAAGCGTATGAATCCAGGCGACCGCGCAAGTCATAAATCGCTTCCAACGCTTGGTAGGCGCTGACGAAGTCTTCCGATTTCATCGCCGCGACTTTACCGCGCCAGGCATCGTGAAACTCATCCACCAGCCCGGTCAGACCTTCGATATCGGCTTCAATTTTGGGGTCGTCGAGACCTGCGTAAAATACTGACAGATCCCAAATTACTGCTTCCGCGCCGGTGGCGCGCTCTCGGATTGCTTCGGCCATCGAGTCCTCTTTCGCATGGGGTCTATAGATAGGAAAACGCGGCTATCGTAACAGATGCCGCGTTCACTGGGTACACCGATTCATGCGCCCGGGCTGCCTGTGGGAGGCAGGCAATTCGCCAGGCTTGCAAGTGGCTTAGCGCGCCGCGTCCCCCTCGGGCACAGCGAAGATCATGCGACCCGTGGGCCGGTTGATCAGTTTGGTCACTTCGACGCCGATATTGCGATCCATGTACCTTTGCCCGGATTCCACCACCACCATCGTGCCGTCATCGAGATAACCGATGCCCTGATTGGGGTCGCGGCCCTCCTGGATGATGCGAATATCGAAGGTTTCGCCCGGGATATAGACCGAGCGCACGGCGTTTGACAAGGCGTTGATATTCAGAACATCGACCCCCTGCGCATCGGCGACCTGGTTCAGGTTGAAGTCGTTTGTGACCAAGGAGGCGTCCAGTTGGATCGCCAGCGCGACCAGTTTGGCATCGACCTCGGCAAAATCGACCGGATCGTCATCGACAATCTTGACCGGCAGATTATTGTTGCGCTGCAGCTCATTGAGCTTGGCCAGCCCGCGCCGACCGCGATTGCGGCGCAGAGCATCGGACGAATCAGCCACGCGGTGCAATTCGCTCAGAACAAAATGTGGGATAACCAAAGTCCCGCCGATGAAACCGGTTTCGGCGATTTCCACAATTCTGCCGTCGATCAAGACGCTGGTATCGAGCAGCAATGGTCGAGCGCCACCCGACGATGGCAGGCGGCGCTGCCGTCCCAATACGCGTCCGCCGATCAATTCCAGGATCTCGCCTGAATGCGTGTTGAATACAGTCATGCCAGCGAAGGCGCATGCCAGCGAAACGATCGCCGGAAAGAGCCGTCCTATTGGATCGCCGAGCAGCGACAAGGGGAAAGCAAACAACAGCGCGAGCAGTAAGCCAACCAAGCCGCCCAACATTGAAATCATTACTTTGGAGACGGGCATTTCGCTCATCGAGCGCCGCCAGCACTGCCAGGGTCTTACGGTGATCCAGGGCGTTACCACCACACCGAATACCGCGCCAACAAGCAGGAACAACAAACAAGCGTCTCGGGTAGATATTGCGGTCATCGTAGAGAGTTCTGCCCCGATATAAAAACCGACAAGGGCAAATGAGATCAATCCAATAAAGCGGAATGCAAGAAATGCGCTCATAACCACGTTAACTCCTGTGCTCAACCTGGTCCGCAAGCATGCCAGTCTGGAACTCGGGTCACACCCAGCTCAGGTTAAACAGCGATAATAGAGTAGTTAGAAAACGATTGCCTGCTCGCCGCGGCCCTAGTGAAAAAGGATGAGGGCAACAAACAATGACGGCTGCGGCGCAAGTTATTCATCTTACAGTATACGTTTTTGCTAGGTTTGATACAACGGAAATCCGGCAAGACTTGGAGATCAAGCCCTATGCTACCGGCACAAATTTCAGGCGGCGGCGCGCTGGAACGTTGACTTTGCCGCTGCTAGTCGTCTTCCAAACTTGCCGAGAAGATAGCCGTGCACCGGCAAGAAGAGAACTACTCCCAGCAACAGCGCGGGCGTCAGGAGCACAAGTATGACGTTGGCGGCCATCGCCGAGATTAGCCACTGCGCAGTAATCACGGCATTGTTCTGTATCGTGCGGCAGAGCCTCCCCCAATGGTAGAATTCACCCGGCTCCCAGGTCTCCGCGTATTGAAGCAGGCCGATGGCGAATATGGGCCAAGCTGCCAGCAGGTAAAGGATCAGCAGCGGCGCGTAGGCTGTAGCGAAAGCAATAAACGGTAAGTCGCCATTGGCGCCGAGCGCGAGAGTGGGGCGGAAGTGATAGATCGCTGAAAGCACGAGAATCGGAGGCATGTGATAGATCAACAAAGCCACCAACACGTGAACGCCTTTTTTGACGTCCTCGCCGATATGGTCCCATACCGGCAGTGGCTGAGCATCGTCGTGGGCGACGTTGTGGACGATTTCCACAAAATAGCCGAGCAAGGCGCAGAGCGGCACAAGCCCCATGACCGGCGTCGGGCAAAGCACTGACAGCAGGCCTATTTCGCCCAATTTGCTGATCCAGTGCTGATCGCGGAAGACGTAGGTGAATGCGCGTGAGAGTTCCATAACAAGCGCTCCCTTAGTCAAAATTTCTACATCACTTAATGTTATCTTAACACAACTTAAAGTTTTGCAAATGGTCAAATCCAGATATTCTCTAAATGTGGAGGGAGATTCCGATACCTTCCCCCGACATCGTTCGACATTTTCGGCGCTCCAGATTCCACTGCACGTCGGTGTTTAGCTAGGTCAAACGCTCTTGACGCCGGACTAGGAGGGCTGCGTTCAAATGATTTATCCCGTCCTGGCGCGCCTGTTCCCGCAGCGAAAAGGCCTCGCCACAGCGAGCCGGATAGTATTCATCCGCCCCTGCTGCATCGGCGATGTGGTGACGGCGACGGCGGCGCTTTCGGCATTGCGCGGGGTTTTCCCGCACGCTCATATCACCTGGGCGATCGGATCGTGGTCGGCGCCGGCAATCGCGAATCATCCCGGGCATGACGCCATTTTGGATACGGGCGCAGCGGCCCTGCCCTGGCAGTCCGAAGGCGGCATGATCCGATTCATCCGGCAATTGCGCGCCGGCAAGTTCGATCTGGCGGTGTCACTCTTGCGCTCCCCGCTGATGAGCCTGGCGGTCTTCCTGGCGGGCATACCTGCGCGGGCCGGCCTGGATAGCGGCGGGCGCGGATTCGGCTACAATCTGCGCATCGCGGTTGATCCCTCAGCGCGAGAGCACGAAGGCGCGATCTACCTGCGGCTAATCAGCGCCATCGCTGGCCGCGAGCTACAAGCTCATGCCAAGGTGCCGGTTGACGCCGAGGCGCGCCAAAGCGTTGACGCGCGTCTTAAAACTGAGCGTACTCCGCCTCCTTACCTGGTTGCGCATCCCGGCGGCGGCAGCAATCCCGGCATGTACATGGCGAGCAAGCGATATCCGCCGGCGCAATTGGCGGCACTGCTCGATAGTGTTTCGGAGGCGCACGACGCGCGTATAGTCTTGATAGGCGGCCCAGCTGACACTGCGTTGGTCGCGGATGTCGCCGACAAGCTAAAGCGACCGGCAGTCTGCTGGATCGGGGAGCTGAGTTTCGCCGAGATCGCGGCGCTGGCGGCCGGCGCGTTGGTTTACATTGGCAATGACAGCGGATTGACGCATTTGGCCGCCGCAGCCGGCGCTCCCGCCGTCATGATCATGGGACCCACCGACCCAGCGCGCTACGCGCCCTTCACGCCCAATCATCTGGCGCTGTGGAAGCCGCGAGCGAACGTCAACGTCGAACTGGATTCCACAGCAGCGCGAAGCTGGAATTGGGAGCGCGATGGCATAAGCGCCGACGACGCTGCCGCGCAGGTTCTTAAGTTTGTGCCGCCGCGTTGACGCGCAAAGTCAGTCTCATTCGGATTGCCGCGCCATATCGTCGGCGCGAGCCGCATGGTAAAATCGACCCGTTGCGGCAACTATTTCTCAAGCAAAAGGAACGCGGACATGAGCTACGAAAATATCCTGGTCGATCAACCGGCCGCTGGCGTGGGGCGCGTACAGCTCAATCGTCCTCAAGCGCTGAACGCCTTAAATTCACCATTGATGGACGAAGTCAACGCGGCCATGCAGGCCTTTGACCATGATGAGACCATCGCGGCGATGATCCTGACCGGCAACGACAAGGCTTTCGCCGCCGGGGCCGATATCAAGGAACTGGCGGAATTGACAGCCATGGAGATGCTGGCGGGTCAATCGCTGATCGAGCGCTTCGATGTCAAAGGCATCGGCAAGCCAATTATCGCGGCAGTGTCGGGATTCGCCTTGGGCGGCGGCTGCGAGCTGGCGATGCTCTGCGATTTGATCGTAGCATCGGAGACGGCCGTATTCGGACAGCCGGAGATCAACTTGGGCATAATACCGGGCGCAGGCGGCACGCAGCGCATGACCCGCATCCTGGGCAAGGCGCTGGCGATGGAAGTCATGCTGACCGACCGCCGACTGAATGCGCAAGAGGCCCTGCAGCATGGCTTGGTCAGCCGCGTGGCGCCGATCGACCAGTATATGGACCTGGCCATCGAGATCGCCAGCAAGATCGGGGGCCGGTCACAAGTGGCGGTACGACTGACCAAAGACGCCATCAACCAGGCCTACGAGACGACCTTGAATGCCGGGCTGGAAGCAGAGCGGCGCAATTTCATGATCGCCTTCGCCTCGGAAGACAAAGACGAGGGCACGCGCGCTTTCATCGAAAAGCGGAAAGCCGTATGGAAGAACCGCTGAGTCTGACGATCCTTTACACGTCCAATCTGCGCGGCGATATTGCCCTGCTGCCGCGGCTCTATACCCTGTTGGCGCGCCTGAAAGCGTCGGCAGCCGGCACGACGCTCGTCTTCGACTTGGGACGAGCCTGCGATGAAACCGCCTGGCACTGCCGGGAAACGGGTGGGCGCTCAATGCTCATCCTGCTCGATGGCATGGGTTATCACGCGGCCCATGTTGACGGCGAAGTGGACATTGCGGAAAGAGACAAACTCGCCGCGCAGGCGACCATGACATTGATTGATGCGACGCGTGCCGGGATGTTTCGCTTGCCGGATCACGACGAGCCCCTCATCGCCACGGCCAAACCGGACGCTCAAGAGCAGCGCTTTCAGATTGTCCTGGCGCCCAGCGAGCGTACTCAAATGTCCTGCAATGCGCTACGCCTGCAAGACATTTGCGGCGGACAAATCGGCGCGGTACGGGTAGCGTTGGAGGCGGCGCCGCGCATCACGGCTTTCGACCTTCATGACTTGCCCAGCGATATGCCGCCCAATCCCACCATCGCCGGCGCCGTCGAATTCGTCGAGGCCGAGGCGCGGCTTTTCCAGCGCAAGCGGATGCGTGATCACTCACCTTAACGCTTGAGGGTCAACCTGCAAAATGAACGCTGAAAAACTGCGGATTCAAACGCGCCACCGCGGCCGCGTCGCCGTCATCACCTCGCTCGCCGACTTTGATACCAGCCCGGCCGGCGCGTTTGATGCCGAAACCCTGCTGGCTGACGGCAGCTTCAGCCTCTATTGCCTGGACGAGGCGCGGCAGCGAGCGATCTTCACCGCCCTGCCTCCGAGCATCAATCTGGCGCGCGTGCCCTTCATGTATCAGGCGCAATTCGACAGCGCCGAATACTTAGTCGCGCTTCCGTTTGAGACGTTCACCCGGCTTGCGAATCGCATCCCGCTTGAAGAAACGAACCTGATCCTCCTGCACAATATCGCGCGCTGTGGCTCGACGGTGCTGAGCAACGCCTTCAACCAAGCCCCGGGCGTCATTTCGCTGTCCGAGCCGGACGTGCTGACCAATTGCGTTCGACTCGAGGGGTTGCCGCTGCCCGAACAATATGAGCTGATGCGCGCCTGCGTGGCCTGGCTCTGCCGTCCTGCCGCGGTCGCGCACGATTCGCGCGTCGCCATCAAGTTTCGCAATCAAGCGACCAGCATTATGAAACGCTTTGTCGGCGCACTGCCGTCGGCGGCGCATTTTTTCGTGTATCGCAATGTCATCGATTGGCTGGCGTCCTTTCATCGGCTGCGCAGCAAACGCAACGACCCCATTCTGCGCTTCACGCGCGCGCAAGCCATTGAGCGCCAAGCCGCATATATGCAATGCCCGCCAGCCGCCCTCGAAGCCTTCGCCCATCCTGACTTCGCAAGCTACAAAGGATTGGAGGAGCGGGCGCTGTCCTGGATATATATGCTGGATGAGTATCTCAGGCTGCAGGGCGCGGGCGCGCCCGTCGCCGCCATCCGCTACGAAGATTTGCAGCAAAATCGAGATGCGGTACTAGAGCGGATTCTCGACTTGAGCCGGTTACCGCGCACGGCGCTGCCAGCGATGCTGCGGGCTTTTGAATCGGATGCGCAGGCGGGCACGGTATTCGCGCGTGATGATGACCGCGGCAACACCCTGGCATTGCCGACGTCCCAGAGGGAAGCGGTGCGAGACCTGCTGTCGAAACAGAATGTGATTAATCGCTCGGATTTTGTGCTGCCGGGGACGCTTTCCGCGGATTGACTACGGCAGGGCGCGCTGATTGAGCATCTCGTTGATGACCAGCACCAGCCGCCGCAGTTCGTCTTCCAGGTCGGGCGTGATGCCATCCTGGATCAGCGCCTCGCGAAAGAGATCGCGCGCCTCGCGCAGGTTCTCGTGGCCCAGCCGCAGCCGCTGTAATCCGGACCGCGTTTGTTCGCGCGCCTGACGACTGGCATCGGTCGTGTAATAGTTGGGGAAATCCCAGCCGTGCTGGGCGGCGACCCGCTGCAAGCCGTTGATGAACTCTTGAATGGTCTCGATCTGCTGCGCCGCCCCGTGCTGCAAGAGATCACAGATGCCGTCGCTCAGGCTGCCTTCCTCGCTGAAGTCGAGATGCTCGATATCGGTGTAACGCGCCTCGACGGCGTCGCGGCTGCTGGGCTGGGGACGCAGGGACGTCTGCTGGGGCGACATGCCGGTGAAGATAGTATAGAGCACACCCACGCACAGGTTATGCACATCTTTGCTGTATTGCCCGGGCACTTCACCCCGATCGTCGTTGAGCTGGCGCGAGCTGTTGAAATCGATGACCTTTAGATTGATGCCGTCCCAATACACATGCTCCAGCTTGTGATCGAGGTAGACGATGCGATAAGAATGCGCGAGCGAGAGCAGGTCGCTGAATTGCACTGCCAGCGACAAGCCTTCTTCGCTGGGCAGTCGCCAACGCTGATTGGGGCGATTCGGTTTCATCAGATAAAAGAGGCTGTTGTGCCGGGGCAGGTTTTCCAGCGCCAGATAGGGCCGCCAGCCGACTTCGGCATACTGCGCCATCGTTTCGACGAAGCCGCGAATATTGTTCTGGAAGGAGACGATCTCTCCCTTGCGCGGCGCTTCCGCCAGATCGGAGATATAACCGCAGTCATACAGTTTGACCACGTTGGGGCTGTGCCAGAGTCGGGTCAGAATCTGCGCCTCGTTGCCGAAGGCGCGGTATTCCCAGCGCATATCGCCGTCGGCGTCAATGTGCTCCGGGCGCATAACCTTAAAAGCGATCGATTGACCCGTGCGCCGATCCATGGCGTCCAGAACCCGCGCGTAGTGGCCGAGAGCGAAGGTATCGATGAAATTGTCGATGCGATATAAGTCCGGGAGCTGCGTCATCTTGGATTCCAAAGCAACCAGCTAGCCTCCGCGCGGAGACAGCATAACGCTTGAATTTACCAGTTGTTCCAGGATTCTCACAGGGTGGTTTCCCGACGGTAAGGCTGCGCAGCCGACCCCTGTGTTGGCGCGGAGCGGCTGTTACAATGGCGCGCGTTGCCCAGTATTGCCGGAGTTCGCGTGCCTCGTTTATTGATACTTCCGTTGATGTTTGCGCTCATCGGCGCCAGCGTCGCAGCGCAGGGAAATCTCGAGATTCCGGCTCATATTCTCGCTGCCGCCGACGGCGCGCTCTCGCATCGCGGCGAAGTCAGCGCCTGGTCGCATTCCTCCCTGTCCAACATCAAGACTACCGCGCTGGGCTGCCGGTTAATTCCGGGACTGCCGCTGCCCACCGTCATCGAGGCGCATCGCCTGGAAGCGGTCATCAACGAAGCGATTGTCCCGGTGCATGTCTCCGCCGACGGAACGATGACGCAGCTCTGCGACGAGAAATTGACCGATTTGGGTATGGGCTCCCTTCCGCGCGCCTACGATCCGGCCGGCGATGACGATGGCGATACCATCATCAACAGCGCGGATGAATGCCACCGCATCGCTGGCGTGCCGGACGGCGAGCGCATGGGTTGTCCTTCGCCCGTTGACGGCGATCGCGACGGCGACGGCATGCTCGACAGCATCGACTATTGCCCGCGTCAAGCCGGCGCGAGCGCGACCGATGGCTGTGGTCTGCTGCGCGATGGCGATGGCGACGGCGTTCCCGACGACGATGATGTCTGCGCGCATGAACAGGGCGTCATCCGCGCCGATTTCGCCCTGGGCTGCCCGGGCGATGGCAGCGGCAGCTCAACGCGACGGCGCGGCGATCACGAGACCTGCCATGTCACCGGCGCTCACAAAGCGATTCACGAAAACAAGAGCGAGTCCTCATATATCATCGGCGTCGTCGACGAGAGCGGCAGCGATATTGTCATCGGGCGCGCGGCCGCAGGCGATTGGTATCAACTTGAGCGCGGCTGGGTGACCAGCCGAGGACTGCTGCTGCACGGCGCCTGTTACAACATTCCCCTGGCCCATGCTGCGCTGAGCACGGGAACGGGCTGCTTCCTGCGCCCAAATTCCGAATTGGTCAACGTGCGGGAAGCGCCACGAGGCAAACAGGTGGCGCAGATTTCGTCCGGGAGCAGTTTCTCGGCGCTGGGCCGCAATTTCGCCGGCGATTGGCTCTTCTTTCGACTGGGATGGGTGAGCCGGTCCGCGCTGGCGCTCGCGGGAACCTGCGACCATTTGCCCCTGCTCGATCCGGCGCGCGTGGCCAGCGGCGTCATCCATTTCTGTCCACCGGCCTATGCCGGATTCCTGCGGCCGCGCATCAAGGTGGGCGAATTGAACGCGCGCGTGGCCTCCCATACATTTGCCAATCGATTGCGCGCCGAGCCCCAAATCACAGCCGAGTTGATCGGCGAGATTCATCCGCGCAGCACACTGGACGCCATTCTCGATGGACCGGCCTGCGACGGCAGCTTTGTCTGGTGGCAGGTCAGCGTCAACGGCCAGGTTGGCTGGACGGTTGAGAGCGATCTTAACGCCAATTATTATTATCTGGAGCCGGTGGCCGCGTCCGCGACAGCGCAGATAACTGACTCACCCGATCAGCAAGCGCCGGCGGATAACCCGCAGACCCCGGGTTTCCGCCAAATCAGCAGCGCCAATCTCAATCAGCTGGATACTATCGCCGTACTTTCCGTGGCGCGCCCGCAGCTGCTGGCTTGGTCGGAGCGGAGTTCGATTCTTGCAGTGGTCAGCGCGGACGGACAAGTTGGGCTGTACGATTATCTCGCTTTCGAACCTGTCTTGAACGGTGAAGTCATCCCCGCTGAGCTGCGCGCGACCGCCCTCGCATTCAGTCCCGATGAGCGCTATCTGGCGCTGGGGACGGACGATGGTCGCGTTTACCTGCGTGGTCTTTCGAGCTACGGTGAATCTGAAGGTATCTTCCTTAACGGGCGGCACAAGAGCCCCGTCAGCGCTTTGGCTTGGTCGAATGACGGCGCGCAACTGGCGGCGGCGAGCGGCGCATTGACGGATCAAGTCGCCGGCGTGGAGAACATACTCGCCATCTGGAATTACGACCCTGTGGACGACTTTGCACAGGCCCGGCCGATCTTGCGGTACGCCTTCCCCTACCCTCTCACCGGCCTCGCATTCAGCGCTGACGACCGCTGGCTGGCAGTGAGCGGAGAAAGCGGAAGCAAGCATCGCGCAGCGCTCTGGATCTACGATGCCGGCGACTATGAACTGGCCTGGTCGAAATCGCTGGTGTATATGGGCGGGCAAGGATTTGTGACCGCGCCACCGCGCCGTTCAATGGGCGATTTTGTCTACAGCCATGGCGACAGCTTGTATCATATCGAGGTCGAGACTGCGAACGACCGCCGCTTCTTTCATTGGGCGGGCGCGATCATGCCGGCAATCGCCGTGCGTGAGCAGATCCTGCCCGGCGCCGAAGTCCTGGTCGCGCTATCCAGCTCGCCGATCGATGGCCGAGGCCGGCTGCAACTGTTTAATGCGCTGAACGATGAATCGCCGGAACTCAGCTGGACGCTGGCTGCCAGCGCTATCGCCTTCAGTCCCGATGGCCGACTGCTGGCCGTTGCCCAACCCGCGAATGACCGCGTCTTGCTGCTGGGTGTGGCCGATCCCTAGCCGCGCTGGACGACAGACCCTTATAGCTATGATAATATAACGGTCGCAGACACAGATGCGCGACGAGCCCTGATGATGCCAAGTCCACTCACCGTTTTCCCCGTAAGAGCGCCGATCCGCGATGCCAGATTTGACCTGGCTGATACGGCGGTCCAGAGTCTTGCTCGCGCCGACTTGACCGTGCAGGAGGGCGATGTGCTGGCGATATCGAGCAAGTATGCCGCCATCGCTGAAGGTCGCATGTTTGACCTGGCCGACATCCGACCTAGCGTCCGCGCCTATGCCTTGGCGGAAAGATATCGAATGTCGGCCGCGGTCGCGCAATTGGTGCTGCAAGAAGCGGAACACGTTTTCGGCGGAATCGAATTGGGGTTCTTGCTCACCGCCAACGCCGGCATCATTTCGCCCAATGCCGGCTTGGATCGCTCAAATATTCCCAGCGGCAAGGTCGTCCTGTTGCCGGAGCATCCTTACAAGACCGCCTTCGCCATCTTTGATGAATTGCGCAAACGGCTGGATTGCCACTTCGGCGTGATTTTGACCGACAGCTGGCTCGTCCCTGGCCGCTATGGCGCCACCGGCATCGCGCTGGCGTCAGCGGGATTCAAGCCCATAAGAGACGAGCGCGGCAAAATGGATCTCTTTGGCAATCCCATGGCGGTCACGCAAGTGGGCGTGGCCGATTCCCTGGCGGTCGCGGCGCAAGTGGTCATGGGCGAGCGCGACGAAGGCACACCATTCGCCTTGGTGCGTGGCGCGGAGATCAGTTTAAGCGACCAGCCAAGTTCTCCAGCCGAGGTAGCAATCCCTTGGCGCGACTGCATCTATGTTGAATCGCTGACGCGCGGCTTGCTGCCGGACGGCGCTGCTGAACCGCTGCAAACGCGCGCGCGGCGCAATTTTCCGGAATCTCAATAGCTGCAACCCGGAACGCCTCGCAACTCCCTTCGCTACAGCAACGCTGTGGCCAGTTGCACAATTCAGAACGCCGCCTGATGAAACTTTTACATTGATTTCAGTGTGGTTGCTATTGCGCGTCCAGCGGTGTGGATGCCCGAGAACTTCGTCTTGGGTCAATCGAAAGCAATGCCAACAAGACGTCATACTATTGTCTGATATTTCACATTACTCTATGATTAAGTAAGTAACCGGTTTTGATGCATTGTACCTAACGTACTCACAACAGGAGGTCACAATGAAGATCAAGGCAACCATATCGCTCTTTTTCACGCTGAGCCTAGTCATGGGCATATTCAGCCCGGCGGCCAGTATGGCCGAGGATGAAACGCCGACCGTGGCCATCCTCAGCTACGGCAATACTGGGGCCGTAAGTGGCCGTCTGGTGCAAGCCATTTTCGACGTGCTCAACTACCATGGATACCTCAGCAACGATGAAGTCGCCTCAATCCTTCCCAACGAGGACTTTCACGGCGAGAACCTCAATATCATTTGGCGCGATGCGGGTCTTGACGTGTCGAACGTGAACATCATGACCGAGTACGCGCTCGATCGAGGCGCCACGATTCTTGTTCCCACAACTACTGTCGTGACCCTCAACGCCATCCAGGCAGCCATCGACAGCGGCATAGAGCCGACTCCCCTGGTCATCTTTTCCCTGGTCGGCGCGCCTTATAACTCCGGCGTCGCAGACGCGCCCTGCGTCAAACCGCCGAATGTTGTTGGCAGTCACGCGCTTAGCAACTACGAGGAAGTGCTCGCTCTGCTGCCCATGCAAGATCCTGACGTAGACTACATCGGCAGCTTTCTCAACCCGGGGAACGGTGGCCACGTAAATGCTTACGAGCAGATAAAACTTCACGCCGAACCAATGGGCATTACCGTTGAGGCCGCCCCTTGGGTGAACGCCGGCGACGGCATCGTCAATGCCGATACGCTCATTGATGATGGCGTCGATATGTTCGTGTCTCTCGGCTACCCCAGTTCCTTGCCCGCCATTATTGAAGCGGCCAACGCGGCCAGCGTTCCGATCGTCGCTACCGCCATGTCTTACCTGCGGCGCGGCGTCCACATCGCAGCTGGCTTCTACTCGTACTATTCGGAAGGCGCGGTAGTTGGACAAATGTTGACCGCAGCCCTGGATGGCGATCTGGATGCCGCGCGCATCGGGATCCATGCCGCGCCCAAGGTAACCGTGGGCTTGAATCTGGATACTATCGCCGATTCGGGCATTGAAATCTCCGACGAGTTGATGGCAAGAGCGGATTTCGTCATCGAAAATGGTGAAAGCAGCGAAGTCTTCGTCAAACCCGACTATCCGGACATCGACATGGATGAGCGCCGCGCCAATCGCGCCGCCTTCCTGGATACGCTGCATTGCACGGATGAGATGATTGAAGAGCAGCGCAATCAAATGGCCGACGAATAGAAAAACCATCTCAATATCACGGCGCAGGCGGGCGGATCAAGACCGTGTCGCCTGCGCCGTGATCCCGTCAGAATTCGTTATCTATCATCCCATTTTCGCCGTCGACCAGCAACACGTTTGATGACGCCTCCGGTCCGCCCAAAAATGAGGCTTTCCGGTGGCCGCACTGCATCCGAGATCTAACGCCGGCGCGAGGGCCGCGGCCGGACGGCGCAAGCAAGACGCGCGAGCCAAATCAGCTGCGCTCGCGCCGCTTTCAAATGTTGCACAATATTCAGTTCACTACTGTAAAATCTGCACAATTTACCCTTAAATTAACCATTCCTCATTTGACATTCATTTAACACTGTCTTAGACTTGTTAGCATAATCACAAGCGGCATACGGGACCAATTTACCCGAGCCGTCTGCCACGAAATTGAGCGCTCGAAAGTGGGGACAATTCAAGCGCTTGAACAGGATAAAACCGCTACATCCAAAGCACGTTGCTGAAACACAAAAGAACTTCGAAACGGTGCGCGGCGTCAGGCGAGATTGGCGACCGCGCGTTTATTTTATTCTGGGCATTCGTCATCTTTTCGCAACGGATGCCGCGTTCTAATTCAATTCAAAGCAAGGGAGCACGAGTGTAGAAGGGAAAGCCATGGACGCAAGCATGATCAACAAGATACAGAAGGCCAGCGAATACGCCAGCCAGCCGGAGCGCGCTACGTTCAATAACCTGACGGTGGAATTTGACGGCGCCAACGGCCATTACACCGTGCAGCTGGGCGTTGACGGCTGGTCATGCACATGCGCGGGATTCAACACATACGCCATTTGCCCGCATGTCATGGCGTTGGAATCGCTGCTTAAGCCGATGCTGAAACGTCGGCCCGTCCCCTATTCGCCGGGTCAAAACATCGTCAGCGATGTGAAGAAAGCCAAGCGTTATTCGCAGGAACGGGACCGTATTCGCATCGCCCATTTTGACTGCAGCTTTGACGGTTATAACAAGACGCACCACGTGTCCTACGATGAAGGGCGCTGGAACAGCACGGCTTCCTTCTTCGCTCAGCGCGGCGTCTGCAGCCATACCATGGCCTTGGAGAAGATACTGAAGGGGTTCGTGGATCCGGTCCGCGTGCAACCCGTCATATAAAGTCATCCGGCTGGGTCGCGAGGCCACGCCTCATACCAGTCACATTGCCAATCAATAATTGAGTGCGCTACAAGTGACCGAGAGCGCCATCTAGCCCTACTCGGATTCGTCCTCTTCCTCAACTTCCAGGCGCGGGTCGCCGGGCGCCACCTCGAATACCGCCTGCCAGGGTTGATAATGCGTGTAGGCTTGATCGCGCTTGATCAAGTTGCCTGCCGTGTCGTAGATATTGCGATAGACCCAGACATCAGCGCCAGCGGCCGCGTAATCCACCTGCTGGATTTGCCCGCGCAGCAAGTTGGGATTTTCTTCAAAATGCGGCGGCGGCGCTTCCACAACGTCGCGGATGATCGGTGTTTCGATCACCGTCCGCCAATGCGGCGTGCTATAGATGCGAAACTGCAGGGCGTCTTTGGCCGACATGAATTCGCTTTCGATCAAGAGATGATGCGGCGTATTGTTGAGAAAGCGAAAATCGCTGGTCGGCTGCCAGATAGCCGCGTCCAGGCCCGGTCCGGCCCCGGCGTATTCATAATACCCGACGCGGTAGCCGTGGCTATTGCGCTCGGTGATGGCGTAACCACCGCTGAAGGCCAGCCGAAACATGGTCGTGCTGACCTGGCAGATGCCGCCGCCGATGCCATTGACCGTGCGGCCGCCGACGATGACGGCGCTGTCTTGATAGCCCGCTGCGGAAGTGATTGGGCCGAGGTGGCGATTGAAAGAGAATTCTTCGCCGGGCGCGATGATGATGCCGTGCAGCTTGCCAGCGCCTAGCTCGATATTATCGCGGCGGTTCTGCCAGGACCCCCAATAATAGGTCGTCGCCTGCGCCACCAACTCAGTGATGCCCAACTCCGCAGCCGTGACGCCGGAATGGTAGCGTGGCGGGCGATAATCGAAGACCATGGGCACAACGCGCGCGTCGCGGCTAAAGACGGCGTCTTCAAGGTCGGCGATGGTTTCCGGCACGTTCAACTCGCGTCCGCCGCTCGACGGCGTTATCGCGGTCAGCTGCTGGCTGATCGGATCAAAATCGAAGCGGCCTTCGGCGGGCACGATCATCAAGCTGGACGCCAGCGAATGCAGGAAGTCCGCAAACGCCTCCATGTTGATCGACACATCATAGCGCTTGTCGTCGCCGAGATCAGTCAAGGTAACGCTCAGCAAGGCGCGGATTTGCGCCGGCGTGATGGTCCAGGGCTGCAAGGGCTCACCGCCCGGATCGATAGCGACCAACTGGACTGGGCCCGATAAAGCCGCGTCCACATGCAGCGCCGCTTCCGCCACGTTCCACAATCGCGCCGGGCTTTCGCGCACAACCAGCTCTACTTCGGCATCTTCGCCCCTCAGCAGGCTCGCGGTCAACCGATCAAGACTGGCCGGGATATCGAGCGCGCGTCCAGTTTGCCCGGAATCGATCGTCACTGCGGTCCCGACGATGCTGAGTCCGGCGTCGCGCCGACCGCGGTTGATTTGCTCCGCAACGGTACTCAGGTATTTGCGCGCCACATTCTCGTCCAGGGTTAGTTGCGGCGCTATATTTTGGCCGTTGAACCAAGCCTCGGCTTGACCCCTCAGACCCTCGATTTCGTCATGCCCATGACCGATACTGAGGGCATCCGCGAGCATGTCGTTCGTGGCCGCGCGCAAGCCAAGATCAGCGGCCCGCGCTTGCCAAATGTGCTCGCCATAGCGCAATGTGATAGTGGCGCCGGTCAGCGGCGCAAATCGCTCCGCGATCGCGGCCAGCGCCTCCGTTTCGGTCCTGCCGCCCAGCTCGAGATCACCGACCCGGACGCCGGGCACGATGCGGTCGCTCAACGCCAGTTGCAGCGCCAACAGCATCAACGCCAATAACAGCGCCAGCAGTGCCGCGCCAATGCCGGTCAAAATCAGCAGCCGCAGCAACCAGACCAGCGCCGGCGTTTTCGGCGGTGCGATATCCCAGCTGCCGGACGAAGCAGACATCGGCGTCTCCGGTGAAATCTGCCGCGAAACTCTAGACAGGCGCAGAAGGCGCCAGGACTTGGTGCTGCGGCATCGGTTTGGGCGCGTCGCCGCAGGAGGCCTGACGCGGCGCCGACATCCCCGTCCTCACTTGACGTTCATACTGTTGACCGCTGGACGTCTCGAAGCGGACAAGATATCGATCCTGATTATGCGGGACGACAGCGCGCAAATGCAGATCGTCATAGGCGTAGAGCCGTTCCGTCTCGCGCAGATCGGCCTCGGCGGCACAGGCGGCCAGGTGCGCATCCGTATCCAGCGCGTGACCGGCGAAGGCGCCGCGTCCGCGAAACTTGTGCGCGAGCAAATGCCCGGCGCGATGATTGGTCACAATGGCCTCGGCATCAAACGGGTCAAGATGCCCGTAGGCGATGCCCTGAGGAAAAGCGATCATAGTCGCGGCCAGGCGGTGCCCCCCGATATGAGATGTCTGCCAGACCGCGTCCGCGCCGGCGCACTCGACCAGAGCTTGATATACCGGCACGCCATGCGCCGCGCAGCAGGGATCGTGTCGTCCGTTGGTGCAGATGGCGTAGAGCTCGTCGATTTCGTCCAATTCGCGACCGGCGATTGTCGGCGCTCGCCCGTCGGCTTTCGCATCGATATCCAGCGTCAGCAATTCGTCAAAGCCGGATAGCATCGCGTGATAGAGTTTCGGACGCGCCTGATTGGTCAGGGCGACGAAAAAGTTGTTGCCAGCACTACCTGGACGGCGGATGAAGAGTGTCTTGGAGCGCGGCGCCTGTTTGAGGTGGCGCAGGATCGGCGCCAATTCACCCGACGACTCAGCCGTCTTGACGATCGCGCCTCCCCAACCGCCGTATGCTGTCAAGCGGCTTTCGAGCAGGAAAAACGTATCAGCCGGTTTGAAGGTGCCGGCCAGGTTTTCGCCGGACGTCCGCGATTCTTCCGCGCAGCTCATCGTCATCATGCCGCTTGCTCCGTTCATTGTCACATTGATCCAAGTTTACCATGCGCGCGGTCTCAAACGTATGACGTCGTCCCGCTATCTTGTGAGGCGTCGACGCCACCGGCTTAGCGGATCGGCCAAGTCGCGCTACAATTGATCTGCCGATAGAGGCGCATAAGAAACGAACCACGTGTCCAAACTGAGCATCAGTGAACTGCAACTCACGCGCGGCGGAAAGCCAGTGCTGCGCGATATCGACCTCGAGCTGGAGGCTGGCGAATTGCTGGTCGTGATCGGGCCCAGCGGCAGCGGCAAGAGTTCTCTGCTGCGCTGCGTCAATCGGCTGAACGATATTGACGCGGGCAGCATCCATCTTGATGGCCAATCGGTCTTCGACCTGCCGATTTCCGAATTGCGCTGCCGCGTGGGCATGATATTTCAGAAGACGGCCGCGTTCGAGGGCAGCGTGGCGGACAACATCGCCTTTGGCCTGGCTTTGCAGGGCAGAGAGATTTCGCGCGGGGAGATTCTCGACTTGATGCGACAAATCTCGCTGGAGGAAGACTTGATAGACCAGCCGGCGAGCAAGCTCTCGGGCGGTCAGGAACAGCGCCTGGCCATTGCCCGGGCGCTGGCGCTCGAACCCTCGCTGCTGTTACTGGACGAGCCGACATCGGCTTTGGATCCCATCGCCACCGGCCGCGTCGAGGAGTCGCTGCTGCGGCTGCGCCAGGAAACCGACCTGACGATGATCTGGGTCTCGCATTCGATTGAGCAGGCGCGGCGCATCGGCAGTCGGGTCTTGTTGCTCGATGAGGGTCGCGTCATCCGCGAAGACACGGTGGAAGCGATGCTTGATCCGCTCACGGGCGACAGACGCGCGCTGGCTTTCGCGGAGGGCGATCAAGCCGGACTGCACCAGGCTGACTAGTCAATCGCCGGCTTCATCCATCAATTGCGCCAAATAGGCTTTGTCATCGTCGCTTAGGTCGGCTTGCGCCAACAGATCGGGCCGCTGCCGCCAGGTGCGTTTCAGCGCCTGCTGACGCCTCCAGCGCTCGACCTCAGCATGATGTCCGCTGGTCAAGACATCGGGAACGCCCAAGCCGCGGAATTCCGCCGGCCGCGTATAATGCGGTCCTTCGAGCAAGCCCTGGGCGTGGCTATCGCGTTCTTGCGCGTCCTCCGCGCCCAATACGCCGGGGATCAGCCGCACAGCGGCG
Organism: Anaerolineae bacterium; assembly: GCA_022822305.1. GTDB lineage: Bacteria > Chloroflexota > Anaerolineae > Aggregatilineales > Phototrophicaceae > UBA6055. The sequence goes on along the minus strand of JAJEBY010000013.1, from coordinate 158,125 downwards.
TCAATCACCACCAGCGCCGCCAGCTCGCCGCCGGTCAGCACGTAATCGCCGATGCTGATTTCGTCACTGATGGCGAGGTTGCGAACGCGTTCATCGACGCCCTCGTAGTGACCGCAGACCAGAACCAGATGCGGCCGCCGCGATAACTCCTGTGCGACGCGGTGCGTCAGCAAGCGGCCTTGCGGCGACATCAGCACCACCGGCGTATCCGCCGTCGGTCGGATAGATTCGATCGCCCGCACCAGCACATCGGGCTTGAGGATCATGCCGCCGCCGCCGCCATAGGGCGCGTCGTCCACCTGCCGATGTTTGTCCAAGGCATAATCGCGGATATCGTGGACGCGGAAATCGAGCAAGCCGCGATCGCGCGCCTTCCACATCATGCTTGCCGACATGATCGGCTCGAACATCACGGGGAAAAGCGTCAGGACATCGATTTTCATGGGAGAATACTCCCCTTCCCCAGGCCTCCCCCCATCATGTGGAAAAGGAGTCATCGCCAGCGCCAAATGAGGATTTGTCTGTGCTCACATGGTATCGCGCGTCTGCAGAAAGAATGCCTTCTTGAGGTTGGGCAGCGTGAAGTCGAAGCCGCAAGATTTGAAGAAGTCTTCCGCCGCGCTGATAGCCATGATCTCGTAGATGCCGCGCTGCTCCGCCAATTCGACGCAGGCGATCACCAGTTTCTTGCCGATGCCCAAACCTTGCGCGGACGGATCGACAGCCAGGCTGCGAATCTCGCACAATTTCCTGTTGTAGATTTCCAGCGCCGCGCAACCCACGATATGGCCGTTGAGGCGCGCGATGAACAGGGTTTCCAGCAGATCTTCCAACTCGTCAAAGGTGCGCGGCAAAAGATCGCCGCTGTCGACGAAAGGCACGATGAAATCCGAGAGCTCGTCGAGATCGGATCTGTCCGCTTTAAGAATCTGGATGTCGGTCAGGGCATCGCCCAGCACGGCGTTCTCCTCCTGCAAATGCGGCATTAGTGTATCAGTTGGGGGATTTATCGCACAGGTCTACGGACGCGGTGGGGAATTTGTTACAGTACCGTTTACATTGCAGTTGGAAATCCGCCAGCGCGAGGACAAATGCCCAGGATCACCGTCGCCTCCCATAATCCGGTCAAGCTTGCCGCCGCGGGTATCGGCTTCGAGCGTCTCTTTCCCAATGACGACTTTCAAGTTGTCGGCGTCTCAGTCGCTTCAGGTGTCCCTGACCAGCCGACGTCACGGGCCGAGACAATGACCGGCGCCCGCAATCGCGCGGAGAATGCCCGTGCCCGGCATCCCGAGAGCGATTATTGGCTGGGCATTGAAGGCGGCATCGAAGACTCCGCGCTGGGCATGACCTGCTTCGCCTGGGTACATATCATCGGTCGAAACGGACGCATCGGCCGCGGACAGACCGCCGTCTTTTATCTGCCGGAAGAAGTGGCATCGCTGGTGCGCGCGGGCATGGAGGTCGGCCACGCTGATGACCAGGTCTTCGGACGCGAGAATTCCAAGCAATCCAGCGGCGCCATCGGGTTGCTCACGGACGACGTCATCGACCGCGAAGCCTATTATGCGCACGCTGTCATCATGGCGCTGGCGCCGTTCAAGAATCCGACATTGAGCTGGTGAATCAACGGGAGGCTGAAATGCCCGACTTTTTCCTGAATATGGCCGGTATGGAGCGCGTGCTGCTGTCGATCGCCTTCATCTTGATCGCGGCCGCGGTCTCGCGCTGGCAAGATTCCGATCTTGAAAAAGACCTGTTCATCGCCACCTTTCGCAGTTTCATCCAGCTGATCGCCATCGGCTATGTGCTGGAGTTGGTATTCGAGATCGATACTCCGGTCTTCACCGTGGGCATCTTGCTGATCATGACGCTCACGGCCGGCCGCACCACCGCCCGCCGCGCCAAAGGGACGCCCCACGCGCAGACGATCTCGCTGCTGGCGATCGGCGCCGGCACGGCCATGACGCTGGCGCTGCTGGTGGCTCTGGGCGTCTTCGCGTTCGTACCCAAAGACATCATCCCCATCGGCGGCATGATCCTGGGCACATCCATGACCACCGCCACCTTGGTCATCACGCGGCTGAGCAGCGACTTCCACGACCAGCGCGACCTGATCGAGAGCAAGCTGGCCTTGGGCGCGACCGGGCGGCAAGCCTCGCTGACGCAGTTTCAACGCACGATCAAAAGCGCGCTGACGCCGATCATCGATACCACCAAGACCGTGGGTTTGATCAAGCTGCCCGGCGCCATGACCGGCATGATCCTGGCCGGCGCGAGTCCGCTGGAGGCGGTGCAGCTGCAAATCATAGTGATGTATATGCTGGTGGGCGCGGCGACCTTCACCGGGCTGATCGCGGCCTGGTTGACCTATCGGCAGTTTTTCACGCCGATGCATCAGTTGGTGTTGGAGTGACCAATACTTGGAATCGAGATAATCGTATAATCAGTCCTCAGTGGAGATATACGTGACAAGATTCGCTAGCTCATTTGGTCGAAACTCTTTATGCAATTTGATCAAAAACTTGACCCACGTACCGATAAAATGCTTCTCCTGCTGACCAAATACAATGCCCGTGTGTTCAATTCCTTCGCTAGCTATTTCGATTAGGTCGCTGTCATTGGTACAGAATACGCGTCCCATCCGGATAGAACGACGCAATTGAAGCAGATCGTCTTCGCCGAAGCTTTTCACTTCGGGCACAGTAATGACATCAATACCGCGTGGCTTGAGTTGGCGCGCGATCTCTACATCCAAATGCTCGTCAAGGTAGAAGCGTAGTTCTGCGGCTGCCAACACCTTTGTCCCTAAGCTCTCGCGCTCTTGTTATCTGGTTCTCGATATCGGCGTCGACGTCATCCTTGTGTAAGTTGTAATAGGCAAGAGCAGCGTAAACACCGGCCAGGGATACCTGAAAGCCCTCCGAAATCTGTTCCGGCGTACGTCCGTGATAACGCATCGCGACGACGATGTCAGTCACGCGCAAGCCCGTACCTCTGATACAGGGTCGACCGCCGCGGACATTGGGCTTGCGGGTGATGAGGTCGATGCTTTCTATGGTTTCTTCCATGAGGGCTTGCCTTCTGCGCCAGCTACACTGCAATTATAGCGTTACTGATAGGCGGCGTACAGGTTTACCGCTCGGTCTGGCTGACCTACCGGCAGTTTTACAATCCCGCGTATCAGCTGGTGTTGGAGTGAGGACTACTTCCCTCTCGCTCGTCGCGACAGAGAACTTCCAACTGGACACCGGCTGCTTCAAGATGTGATTCAAATGCCAGCCAACATCTATCGGCCGCGTTTACGATGGGCGCGTCGTCGCCAGTTTCTCGTTTGAAGGCGCAGGCAAGCGCTACCCATTTCTTGTCATCCGGGTCAAAGCGCTTGCAGCGTTGAACATCGGAAGTCCAAGTATCGTCATTGTCCGGATAATCAAAATAACTTTCAGTGTCGTTGTATCGCAACCCCTGACTGTGAACACGGCTCGCAACCGTGCGATTCTGGAGCATGTAAAGCATGAACTGTTCAGCCAGCGAGCCTTTGAAATCTGGATGAATACGACGATTGTATTCGCGCAAAACTTCATTGTTTGTGTCAATAACTACTCTCATTTGCCCTGCTAAAACCGCCTGTATAACCGAAACACAGCTAAGCTGACATCGCTTGGACGCGCTGGAGTTGAGGCCCGCCGCGGTAAGCGGTACGTTGGTGTCAATTATCTTGGCTGTCATGCGTTCAGTGGACTTGGCGTTTCAGACCAGCATCAAAAGCCGCTACCATGTCGCCAGCGAGATCCCCGAAAAAGTCGTCTGGCCAATTGTGGATAGTACCAAACATGTCCACGTCAAGTGATATGAGTTCAGATACTCCGTCCGTAATATCACAGAAATAGAGAGCCGTATCTTCGGGAACAATCTCAGACTTCGCTAGACCAAGTTGAAGCCGTCGCAGCATGTGCTCGCTATGACTCTCTAATATTATCTGCAATCCTCGATTTTTTATGCAGTCTATGAAGACATCTGCCAAGCCCGCCTGCACTGATGGATGCAAGTGTAACTCCGGCTGTTCAAGGATAATTGTCGAACCTTCAGGCACATAGTAGCAGAGAACAAGTACGGGCAAAACCTGTGAGACTCCGATTCCCATGTCAGTTATTCGAACTTCTTTACTCGCCGAGTGACGTCTCAGCCAAACAGCATATTGGTTGCTGCCCTTGAACAACGGACGCGTCTCAAATGCATTTGCCAATTCAAGCTCTACAAGCCATTGCGCAATGCGTGATTCGAGCTTGCTGAACTGCCGCCTACCATCCCGGTAGACCTTTTGGTTTTTCGCAGCCAGTAAGGCATGGATCGCAAATTCTCCTTTGAAACCGACACTTTGAGGACTGCCACCAATCAACGTATAGTCGCGTTGCGGATAAGGACGAAGCGGGCCCAAGTAATGCATATGCTCAAATTGACGCTCAAATTGAAGAACAAAGTCATTCAAAAAGCTAGTTGACTGATAATACCGCAAAGCTTCGTCCGAAAAGCTGTAGCACTTTTCGGGCTTCATGTACACTCGCGGGCGACCTTGCGCGCGCACGGGATGTTCTCCACATATAGAAATATCAATCGTGTATCTATTGTTTCCCGCACGCCTAAATTCCACCAATACATCTTCTCGATGTCGATATTGCATTTGTAAAACATGATTTCGCTGAGTATCTACATGTAATTTAGACTTAAACGACATCTCACCTATTTCTAAGGATTCGTGCCGGTTGGGAATCGGCACACGTATCAGCGTAGGTTTTGCTTTTGTGGGCGCAAATGTCCATTCAAAACCCATTTCCATTTCGGTTGACTCATTTTGAGCGATTTCAAAAGGCGTACCGAGGTCGACATAGTCGTCTCTCATAGCGCCCGTCTCTAATACCAAGTTCAAATCCTTCGATTCCGCCGTCTGCTTCAGCAGCAACAGCATTTGCAGCAAACTGCTCTTTCCCGAGCTGTTCGCGCCGAAGAAACCCGTCAGCGGCGCCATGCGCACGGGGCCGGTGTCGCGCCACGACTTGAAGTTTTTCATGCTGATCTGCTTGAACATCGCAGCGCTCATTTCGCCGACGGGCTGCTAACTCTTGCAGGTGAATCATAGCACGGTTGTCGCTTGACTTTCAATCACTGGCTATTGCCTATGCGATCCGTGTCAATTCCTCGCTGGTGAAATCAGTACACGACCATCCAGACGCCACCACCTCACCCATCCACGCTACCCTGACCTCAACCCGCGCCTCAACAACCGAAGACCCAACAAATTGCCAAATTGCCGAAAAGTCTCTTCCGACGGCGGCAAAATGGCGGACTACGCTGACGTCGACAAAGTCTCCCCCCATCGCGATGGGGGGAGATATAGAGGGGGGTTGATTTTGCCACCCCATGCTACAATCCCCGCCATGACCGCGCCCATCCCCGTCACCCGCGAAACCGTCAAGCGACTCGCCGTTTACAAGCAGGGCTTGCACCAACGCCCAGCCAGCGACGACCCCTCCCGACTCAAGCGCATCATCGAGCGCATCGGTTTGCTGCAACTCGATTCCATCAGCGTGGTCGCGCGCAGCCACTACCTGGTCATGCTGGCGCGCGCCGGCGTTTACGACCCCGCCGATCTCGATGCCCTGCTGGATGACGGCTTCCTCTTCGAGAGCTGGTCGCATGCCATGTGTCAAATCCCTTTCGCGAACTATCCCTGGTATCGGCCCTGGATAGCGCAGCGGCACACGCTGGAAACGCGCTGGAAAATCGAGCGGCTGGGCGAGGATTTTCCCGAAATCGTGGAAACGGTGCTGGCATTGGTGCGCGAGCGCGGCCCGCTGTCGTCCAAGGATATCGAAGGCGAGCGCCGCGGACCGGGCGGCTGGTGGAGTTGGAAGCCGGCTAAGGTGGCCTTGGAATACCTCTTGTATCGCGGCGAGCTCATGGTCAGTCATCGCATTAATTTCCAACGCTACTACGATCTCAGCGAGCGCGTGCTGGCGGGCAGGCAATTCTCCACGGACAAGACGCTGGACGATTATCGGCGCTGGACAATCGCCAGCGGCTTGCGGCATCTGGGGATCGCCACGGCCAATCAAGTCTCCGATTATTATCGTCAATACAAGCGCAGCGCAGCCAATCATCTACGCGATATGCAAGAATCGGGTGAGGCGCTGCCCGTCGCGGTCGCTGGCTGGGCGGAAAACGCCTTCATTCATCGCGATGATCTGCCGCTGCTTGAGGAAATCCAGTCTGGTAGGCATGAGCCCGAATTGACTGTTTTCCTCTCGCCCTTTGACAATCTGTTTTGGGATCGCGAGCGCGATGCCATGCTTTGGGATTTCGAATATACCATCGAAGTCTACACGCCCAAAGCCAAGCGCCGCTACGGCTATTACGTGATGCCGATTCTGCAGGGCTGCGACCTGGTCGGGCGCATTGATCCCAAGGTCGACCGTGTGCGGAGACGGCTGACTCTTCACGCGCTCTATCTGGAAAAGGGCGTCAAGTACAGCGCGGCGCTGAGCCGCGGCTTGATCGAGGCCATCGAAGAATTCATGGCCTTTCACGGCTGCGACAGCTTTGAGCTTGTGGAGTGCCAGCACAAACGGCTGGCCAACCGACTGCGCCGATACTTCTCCTGAGCGCGGCGTTTGCTGATATAATCGGCGTACTCGAATGGCGCGAAAGCGCGTCCTTTTGCTCGTCGGTCGCGCAGCAGGATGGCTGATGAAAGCCACGATAGCTCAAATCCTGGATAATCCCGGACGCTACGATGACCAAGTCATCAACGTGGACGGCGTGCTGGTGGTCGCCGCGTTTGATCGCGCCCGCGCTCAGTTTGATGAAGTCTGGCTGGTTGAAGCCAATACGCCGTCTCCGCGCGGCCTGCAGTCCCATCCTATCAGCGTGGGATCGGACATGTGGTGCGGCCTGTCGCGATTGACCGCGCGTCATGTGCCGGGTTATCAAGGTCGCCGCGTGCATGATGCGGTTCGGGCTATGGCGCGCGTGCATGCGGCGGAGGACAATCAGGCGCCGCCGACGATCGACATACTCACCGCCGCGGTGTATCGGCAGGCATTCACGCTCTTCGTTGGCGCAAAAGGCGTGCGTCTGGAGCAGACGCTGCCCGATGATGCATCAGTACATGGCGTCAGCGAGATCAAGGCACAAAGATCGAGGCATGTCCGGCGTGAGCGATTTGTCTACGGCACCCTGGTCCTGGGCGGCTCGCCAGCTGCGCAGTATCTGTTGCCGGGTCGCATTCCCTGGCCATCGGCTACTGGCGCGCGTGCCCGGCGCGCGCTGGCGCGAAGCATTGATGAGGAGTCCACCGCGGCAGACTGGCTGGCCGATATCGCCTATCTCCAATCCGATAGCAGCAGCGAGACACTGGAGACGCTGCGCGACTCCATCCTGATCGATCCGCATTATTCGGTCGCGAAGCAGCTCGAGGCATTTCCGGGCATCAACCAGGCGCTGGTTCGGCCCGCGGTCATCCTGGGCAGGCTGGTTGAGATGGACACAAATCGCCACTTCGCGGCCATGACTGCGATCAGCCAAGTCTACCTGCAAAACGTCCGCTTTGACGGCGATGTCAAGTCGTTCGAATCGGTGATCAAACTCAAGCAATTCGGCGAAGACGCGCAATAAGGCCGCCGGAAGATCCGCCGCTGCCCAGCAGGGTCGGCACTCGCAGCCGCCGATGGTATACGATCCACTCGATCAACAGCAGCAGCAGCGCCAATATCGCCGCCAGGGTCCAAAACTCACGCAATCCCAATTGCTCGTCCGTATCGACTTCGACCATGCCCCCGCCCAGCGCCAGATCGCCTTCCGCGACCGGGGCGATGTCGCTTTCGCCCGTGGCAAAGAGATTGACCGCGAACTGCTGCCGTTGCGTCACCTCGCCCGCCTGCAGGATTTCCAGCTGGTACAAACCGAGCTGGCGCGTATCGCTGAAGACCAGCGTCTGATCACTAGCCGGCAAGTCGTGCACGGCGCCGTCGGGGGCGGTGACGCGGACGCTATCCGCGAGCAGCGGCAGTTGAATCACCAGCGCGTCGCCGACGCTCAAACCATTGGGCAGCGAGACGATTTCCGATGGCGAAAACCAATCCAGCAGATTCGCCATCAGCACCGGCCAGGCGATCAAGAGCGGCAAGTTGGAGTCGCGCAGGTCAAAGGGCATGATCGCCACCTGACGCGCATTCACCTCGCCGGCCAACAGCAAGTCGCCATCGGCTGCGCGAATCAGCGGCCGCGACCAGTCGGCCCGGATATCGCGAAACTGCAACAAGCTCATCTCTTCCAGGTTGACGAAGGCAGTGATCGGCGATTCGCCTGCGATGACTTCAACATCATCTGTGGCATCCTGTGACCCGCCGACGGCGAATATCGACGTCGTATGGGGCGGATTTATCAGCAGCATATCGCCATCGGGCAGGCTGTTGGGCAGCCAGCCGCTGAATACGTAAAGGTCGAATGGATCTGCCGGCAAGCCGCGATTCTGAGGATCGCCGCGGAAGGTCTGTACGCCGGGCAAGCTGCGCAGCGCTTGCTCCAAAAACAGATTGCCGCCCTGCGACACATAATAGATGCGGCGGGTGCTGGCCTCGCTGCGCACGGTCCAGGCGCGATTGTCGAGCTCCAGGAAGTCTTCGACATCGTTATCGAAGGTCAAGGCGGCGGAAAGCGTCTCAAAGGATTCCGCGATCGGCTCGTCGAAGGGGATGGGCAACTGACTGCGGGGCGGGACCGTGCCGCTGCGCGACAAACGCAGTACATCATCGAGGCGGATCACCAGCGAGATTTCGGCCGGTTCATCGCCATAGTTGGTCACTTGAGCGAACAACTGTGGAGGTTGCCCGGCCAGCGCGCGCGTCGCCAACGCGGTGATAGCGACATTGGACGACGAGCGCCCGACCGGCAGATAGATCGGCTGCGGGATATTGGCGGGCAAGCTGCGCGCCTCGCCGACGCCGCCATCCGAAATGATAACGATGCTGAAATTCTCGGCGCCAGCGCCACCGGCAGCAGCCAGCGTCAAGGCGGTATCCCAATCGGCGCGGCCCCGGCTGACGCGCATATTGGTCAATTCGTGACGCAGCTCCACCTTGTCGTCGGTGTAAGATGTCAGCGGCTCGGCGACATCGCCGACGCGTATCAGCGCGATGATATCCTGCGGGTTCATATTGTTGACGATGCCCTGCGCTTCGTCGATGGCGGCTTCGAAACGCGTAGCGCCGTCGAGATCGGTCGCGCGCATGCTGCCCGAGGCGTCAACCAGCAAGGCGATTTTGCCGGCGCTGACCGTGGGCACAGTGATGAAGGGGCGCGCCAAGGCAAGCACCATCGCAAGCAAGATCAGCAACTGCAGGAAGAGCAGCAGATTGCGCCGCAGCCGCTGCCAGGGTGTATTGGCTTCGGTATCCTGCACCACTTGGCGCCAGAGAAAGGTGCTCGATATCAGCACCTCGCGCCGACGCAGCCGCAGCATATACAGCAGCAGAATCGGAATGGCAATGGCGAGCCCGGCAAAGGCGATGGGCGCCAAGAATGGCATGGGTGTTCCTGGGTCTCTTGTAGTCTAGTCAAGTGAGGCTAGTATATCATGGCGGATGGCAGCGCCACAGGACAGGTGATTCAGTCGCCGGTCGACGAGAATTCTATCACGGGCAGCGCCAGCAGATGCGCGTGCAGCGGCTGCAACTCCGGGGTCAAGCTGACGTCCGCGCTGAGAAACCGGCTCAAGCGATATTCGTCATTCATATTGCTGGCGTGAATGACGAGCATGGCGTTAGCGTCATCCAGGCGCATCAAGCGCGGATACTCGTTTACCAGGTTGTGGCGCAGCATCTGCAAGGCAAGTTCCAGGTCGGTCGGCCTGCCATCAATCTCGAGCGCGATCGTCCGCCGCGCGGATGCCTTGATCCCGCGCGCGTCGGCAGCGCGCAAAGTCTCATCAAGTATCCTCAAAGCCTCGTCTATCCAATCTTCCAGCGGCCGCAGATGGGACGGCGTCAAGCTTTCGCCGCGCAATGTTATCTTCAGCGCCGTGATGAGCGCGCGCAGTCTGCGCATCATCGCCGCTGTTTTCCACGCAGATAGACAATGGCGTTGCGAGCCGCGTCTTGTCCTTGGCGCAGGCGTTCATCAAGCCGGGCGATTCCGGCGCGCTGTGGCGGTTCCAGGCAATAGTCGCTGCCGATCAAGCCGAGGCCGGCTGGAAGCGATGCTTGGATCGCAGCCATATTCTCACAGTGGCAATCATCGTAACAGGACAAGGGATCGGCCTCCGCCCAATGACCGACCCGCCACATCACGGGATCTCTGCCCCCACCATAATGATCGACGACCGCCGCCAGCACCTGATCGGGATCAATGCCGGCTTGGGAGCGCGCGCCGACTTGCAGCAGCATGTGATCGCCGTCCGGCACGCGGCCGTCGGCGTCTGTCGCGGAGACAAAGGGGAAGATGGCGCTGAAGGGTCTCGGACGCGCATTCGGCAGGTCATCTTTATGATAACCGAGCGAGACGCGGATAATACTATCGTACTGATAGTCGCGCAGCCGTGACGAGATTTCCGGCGCCAAATTATAGAGCATGCGCTGAGCATATCGAGCCGGCGCGGCAACGATAACCGCCCCCGCATCGAGCACCATGCCGTTTTCCAGGCAAAGGGTATAGCGACCTTTCCAGCGTCCAATGGAACTCACAGCCATGCGCAGTAGTTTTCCGCCGGTCAACCTGCTCGACATGGCATCGACCAGCGCGCCGGAACCAGCGCGAAACCCCGTGTGGCCAGGCGCAAAGTCGAAACTCGCGCCCTGCAGCCCGAGCGAGCGCAGCAACGCCGCGTCTTCAATTGGCGCGAATGCGAAGGCGCAGCCGTCCGTGACAAAGCCCTTGTCGACGCGCGAGTGGATACTACCGCCCAATCGATCTTTGACCTCAATCAGGGTGTAGGGGATTCCGCGCTTTTCCAATTCGTAACAAGCAGCCAGGCCACTGAGACCGCCGCCAATCACCACCACATCGCGCATGTGAGTGTTTTCCGCGACCTGCAATGCGAGAATCATAACGGAAATCGATGGCATGCAAAGTGCAGGGTAGCGGAACCGGTACAACGTCGAATATGCGGCGTCAATCGCATGACAAGGCGCGCGGCGCTCGTTATAATTGGCGGCAATTTAGTAGCAGCGGGGCGAAAACGATGGGCATCTACTACATGGATGGCGAATATGTGGAGACGGCGGAGGCGTCCGTGCCGGCCAGCGATCTTGCCTTGCTGCGCGGGTATGGCATCTTCGATTTCACGCGCACCTATGGCGGCAAGCCATTTCAACTGGGCGCGCATCTGCGCCGCCTGATCCGTTCAGCCACGCTGCTGGAACTGGATTGCCCATGGGACATTGAAGAGCTGCACGACATCGTCATGGAGACGCTGCGGCGCAACGAATATGCGGAATCAAATATCCGTCTTCTGGTCACTGGCGGGGACAGCCCCAACGGTTTCCTGCCGGCGGGCGACTCGCGCTTGCTGGTGATGGTAACGCCGGTCAAGCCGATGGCGGCCCACTATTATGAAAGCGGCGCGGCGGTGGCGACGGTAGAGATGTCGCGTCATCTGCCCGAGATCAAATCGATCAACTACCTGCCCGGCATCACCGCGCAGAAACAAGCGCTCAAACTCAATCCGGAATCGATCGAAGCCATCTATCGCGTCAACGGCAATGTCGTCGAAGGCACTCGCAGCAATACATTCATCTTCAAAGGCGGACGCTGGATCACACCCGCCGACGAACTGCTGCTGGGCATCACGCGCGCCGAAGTCATCAAGCTGATCGAAGCCGAGGGACAACTGGAGCTGCGCGATATCACGCTGGCCGAATACTACGACGCCGATGAAATAGTTATCACCTCAACGACCAAGGAAGTCATCCCGGTGGTGCAGGTGGATGATGTGACCATCGGCGGCGGCGCGCCGGGGGAAAACTCGAAGCGGCTGATGGCGCAGTGGCGCGAGATGACCGAAAACTACGCCGCGTCGGACGGCTATCAGTAACTCGCTCTTGGACTAAATCGAGAACGTCGCGGCGGTCTTTTGTCGCAGCTCGTCAAGCGATACGCCCGGCATCAGTTCGACCAACCGCATAGCTTCATCCTCGAAAGCGAAAACTGCCAAATCAGTGATCAAGAGATTGACAGCGCCCTTCGCCGTCACAGGCAGCGTCAGGCGCGGCACGACTTTGGGGCTGCCATCGCGATTGCAATGCATCATCGTAATGATGAGGCGGCGCGCGCCGCTGGCCAGATCCATAGCGCCGCCCACGCCGAGCAGCGGCCTGCCGGGAATCGCCCAATTCGCCAGATTGCCGCGTTCATCCACTTGCATGCCGCCCATGATCGCCACATCGATATGTCCGCCGCGGATCATGGCGAAAGAATCGGCGCTGTCGAAGTAGCTGCTGCCGGGCAAGGCCGTGACGGGAATCTTGCCGGCGTTGACCGGATAGTCCATTGCGCCGCCCTGTTCCGGCGCGGGCCCCACGCCCAGCATACCGTTTTCGGTGTGCAAAATGATGCCGTGCTCCGACGTGATCAAATTAGCGACCAGCGTGGGCATGCCAATGCCGAGATTGACCACATCGCTGGTTTTCAGCTCCGCCAGGGCGCGGCGGGCGATGCGCAGCCGGGTCGCGTCGACTTGCTGGTCCGCGGCGCGTATGTCAGCCGAGCTGCCGAGGTCCTCCAGCGTGGTTTGCGCCTCCACCAGCACATCGACGAAGTTGCCGCTGGTATGAATCTGATCGGGATCGAGCTGGCCGACAGGCACGATGGTTTCCGCTTCGGCGATGACCAGATCCGCTGCCGTCGCCATCGCTTTGTTGAAGTTCTGCTCGGTGCGGCGATAGATCAGGTTGCCGGCGCTATCGGCGCGCCAAGCGCGGACCAAGGCGACATCGGCGCGCAGCGCGGGTACGAATACCTGCGTCGCGCCGTCGATGATTCTGGTTTCCGCCCGGGCCGCCAGCAGGGTACCGGCCGCCGTCGGCGTATAGAAGCCGCCGATGCCGGCGCCTCCAGCGCGGATGGCCTCGGCCAATGAGCCTTGTGGCATCAATTCGAATGCGATGGCGCCGGTCTGTGCCGCCTCCACGGCTTCCGGATTGCTGGTGAAAAAGGAGCCGATGGCTTTCTTGATCTGCCCGTTGCGCAGCATACGCCCGCCACCGAGGCCGGGTTCGCCGATATTGTTGGCGATATAGGTGAGATCCCGCACATCGGTTTCGGCCAGCGCATGCAGCACGCGCGCCGGCGCGCCGGTCATGCCGAAGCCGCCGACCATCATCACGGCGCCCGACGGCACTAAAGCCGCGGCGTCGCGCGCGTCCAGCCGTCGGACCGTTTTCATGTCGTCGAACCCAGATATTCGATCAGCGTCGCTTCACCCTGACCGACCCCGACGCAGAGAGTCGCCAAGCCATAGCGCATGCCTTCGCCGGCTTCAGCGCGCCGCGCCATCTCGTGCAGCAGCGTCGTCAGGATGCGAGCGCCGGAACAACCCAGCGGATGCCCGAGGGCAATAGCGCCGCCGTTGACGTTGGTGACGGCTTCGCTCAAGCCAAGCTCGCGCAGCACTGCAAGAGCCTGGACGGCATAAGCCTCGTTGATTTCGGCCAGGTCAATGTCGGCGATGGTCAATCCCTGGCGGCGCAGCAGCTTGCGCGTAGCGTCTACCGGACCCAAGCCCATCAGTCGCGGATCAACGCCGGCCGCCGCGCTTCCCAGCCAGCGAGCCATGGGTCTAATGCCCAGCTCGTCGGCTTTTTCCGCCGACATCAAGACTGTGGCGCAGGCGCCGTCATTCAGGCCGCTGGAGTTGCCGGCAGTGACCGTTCCGTCGACGCGGAAAGCCGGCCGCAGCTGCGCCAGTTTCTCCAAACTGGTCGCCACTTCGTATCCGGCGTCGGTTTGGCGAAAAAAGGGATGTTCATCGGTCTCGAAGATTATCGGATCGCCTTTGCGCTGCGGGATTTCCACTGGCACGATCTCGCGCTGGAAAAAGCCGCGGTTGATAGCGTCCACCGCGCGCGCTTGACTCTGCAGGGCATAGCGATCGGCTTGCTCGCGGCTGATCTCTCCGCCCGCGATGTCCCCGGCGCAGCTGAGTTCGTAGATGTTCTCGGCAGTCTCGCCCATCGCTTCCAGTGGATACAACGCGGCCAAGTTGGGATTGGGATAACGCCAGCCGAGGGTAGTATCCCAAGCGGTGACATTGCCCGAGGGACCGAATCCCAAGGCGTTCTTGGGAATCGAATACGGAGCGCGGGTCATGCTCTCGACGCCGCCCGCGACGAATATGTCGCCCTCGCCGGCTTTGATGGCGCGCGCGGCTTGATTGACCGCGTTCAGTCCGCTGGCGCACAAGCGATTGACGGTGACTGCCGCGACCTGCTCCGGCAATCCCGCCAACAGCGCCGCCATGCGCGCCACGTTGCGATTGTCTTCGCCCGCCTGATTGGCGCAACCCAGATAGACCTCTTCGATAAGCTTGGGGTCGACGCCTGCCCGTTCTACTGCCGCGCGGATGACCAAGGCCGCCAGGTCATCCGGTCGCAGGGCGGATAGCGCGCCGCGGATCTTGCCGATTGGCGTGCGGACGGCGCTCGCGATGACAACTTCGGTCATGTTGAGGTTGCCCCTGTGTCCGCGCTTGCCAATGCCAGGCAATCTCCGCAGCGGCCGTAGAATTCCAGCAAGTGTCCGTTGATCTGAACATTCAAGGTCGCTTCGAGATTGCTGGTCAGGCTTTCCAAGCCGCAATCATCAAATTCGAAGACGCGATTGCAGTCGCTGCAGATGACATGATGATGATGGCCGCCGTCCATCAAGACGTATGTTGGCGTCGAGCTGGTGTCGATATAGGTGGGCCGGACGATGCCCAGTTGAGTGAACAAATCGAGTGTGCGAAAGACACTGGCTCGACCGATGGCGGGATTGACGCGCGCCACCTTGTCCAGCACATCGGCAGAGGTGATATGCCCGTGTTCGGCTTCAAGCACGCTCAACACCGTCAGCCGCGCATTTGTCAGCCGACAGCCGGATTGCTTCAGGCGTTGGATATGCGGATTGTGAGCGTTCATGACCAGAATGGATGAACTGACCGTTGCTGCCATTATTGCACTCGGTCTATGCCTAAACAAGTACAATATTGCTGCCGCTATCTGCGTCAGCGGCGGGAAACCGTCAGATGCTGCTGTCGACGCTGAATGATAGAATAAGGGTCATGAAACGTCGCTTGGTTTTCCTGCTGTTGACGACTGGTCTGCTGATCATGACCTTGCGCGCGCAAGGCGTACAGGCGGATCTGTTGGCTCGCGTCAACCGACTGCGTCAATCGATGGGGCTGCACGCCTATACACTCCACACTGCTCTGAATGCTGCGGCAATGAATCACGCTACCTGGTTGGCGCGCACGGGCATATCAAGCCACTATCAAGAAGATGGCAGCGGACCAAGAGCGCGCGCGCCGGCGGCCGGATACAGCTCGACATGGGTGAGCGAGAATTACTTCTTCGGGCTCAACGCCAATATCGAGCGGGCCTGGAATTTCTGGCTGAACTCGCCGGCGCATTATGCTGGCCTCGTCAGTCCCTATTACAACAATATCGGCATTGCATCTGCCAGCAGCGATGGTCGCAAGGCCTATGTGTTGGTCTTCGGGAACTCCAGCGGGCGCCTGCTGGGTTCAGGAGCGGCGTCGACGGCGGCGGGCAACGCTGCCGGAGGCGCCGCGCCGTCCTTTGTGGTAGGCCTCGATGAAACCGGCAATATCATGCACGAAGTCCAAACCGGCGACACCATCGGCGACATCGCCCTGATCTATGGATATACCTGGCAGGATATTCCCTACATGCTCGAGATTAACGGCATGTCTGCGGATGACATCCGCTTGCTGAAGCCCGGCAGCGTCTTCCTGGTGCCGCCCAAGGATGGCACGTTCACGCCGACCCCGGACGCGTCAGAAGCCACGCCGAGCAGCGCGCCGGCCAGCGCAACAGTCGCGAGCGCAGCGACAGCTGAGCCGTCGGCTGCGGCATCGCTGCCTGCCCCGACCGCAAATCTGCAAATTGGAGGCGCGCCAACACCGGCGCCGGAAGCTGTGACGGAAGCGGACGAAACTCTGGAAGAACTGGCATTGCCCGGGCTGCTTGTCGCGGCGGCGGTCGCGCAGGCAGGCATCATCGCAGGAGCGTCAATCCTACTGATGCTTGGACGGCACTAACGATCGGCGTCGCAGAGTGTGCCGACTGGCGGGGAATCCCTTAAGACCAAACCCGAAGATTTGACGATCATTTCAAAGTGCATAACGGCCATCGCTTGCGGAGTGTATTTCATATCATTTTCAATCCACCAGCGAAACAACTCAACTGTCGCGGTCGCGTGGTGGTGTGCAATGATTTCCAGCGGGACGATATCTTCGTTGCGAGAAACAAAAAATGTTCTTATCG
The DNA here is from genome assembly GCA_022822305.1 of Anaerolineae bacterium. Classification (GTDB taxonomy): domain Bacteria; phylum Chloroflexota; class Anaerolineae; order Aggregatilineales; family Phototrophicaceae; genus UBA6055. The sequence continues at coordinate 141,587 of JAJEBY010000013.1, read as the reverse complement.
TATCCGCCATATGCACGCGGACTTCTTCAATTCCCGGGTGATCGCGCGGCAGCCTGGCGAAGAGTTGAAATATCCGGGGATTCTTGCTGATGTAGCGAAATGCGGCGAAGGCCTCTTCCTGCGCTGACCTGTCATCCGTAAAGCAATCTAGACTGTTGTCCAGGCCAATCCTAAGCACGTACACCGGAAGTCTTTCAATGGTCTTGGAGTGCCTAAAGAAGGTGGAATAGCTGATATTGGCGCGCTTTGCAATCGCTTTGACTGTAAGCTGCGCATAGCCGTTTCAAGGACCAAATAAATTTTGGCATCTGTGAGTGACTGTAAAGTACGTTGGATTCGGCGGTCGGTCTTTTTCATTGTAGCGCCTACGGTCTTGATCAACCGTAACGATCTCAGCCGGATCACGCCAACGCACGGTTACAGCAGCGACGACTCGTTTCAACCTGAATCTCCAACGATGACGCTGCGGACGGCGCAATTTCTCACAATGCCCGCATTTACACTGAATGTCAACACATTGGGCTCTGCCAGGCATGTATTGCTAAGCATGCGCTTATATTTGAAACTTATACTTTACTAAGTTCAACAGCCATAAGCGCATTTTAGTTGGGCATCGCGGTCAAGCGAATGCTGCAGCCGACCGCTTCGCGACGGCTCGGTATTCCGTGAACGCAAATTGAGCGCCTTAGTCGTGCCGTCATATCAAAGTGCCGCGCGCCGGGCTCAAGTCCTAATGCTGCACTGACTCAACTGAAGCCGTTGCGCAAACGCCTTCCCATCGTTTGAGGCAGTGGAATGCAATTGACTCTTCGAGGACCAGACGGCAACTGAGACTCAAGCCAGCGACTTAGACTTCTGCGGATTCTTGCGACGGAGGCGTCTCTCTATATTTGGCCCTGGATAGCTTGGTCTTGACGATGAGTTCATAATAGATGGTCGCCATCTGCTCGGCGGTGAATCTGGTATCGTTTTCAAGCCACCAGCGAAACATTTCTATCATCGCCGCTGAAACATGGTGGGCGATAGCATCGACAGGAACCATGCTCTCATCATCGGCGACTAATTCCGCCTTGATCGCTTCACTGAGTTGGTTACGGAATGCAGTCACCGCCGGATGATCGCGCGGTACGGCAGCGCACAGCTGAAATATGCCGCGATTGCGACTCATGTATCTAAATGTCGCGAGCGCTTCGTCGAAGGGAGTCATGCTGTCATCGAACTGCGCATAGACACTCTCGCGAGCCAAATTGAACACATACGTTGTCAACTCTTCCTTATTCTTGAAATGTCGAAAGAATGTGGAATAGCTGACATTCGCTTCTTTGGTGATATCTCTGATCGTGACGGCGTCAAATCCGACTTCCAATGCCAGTCTTGCAAAAGAATCAAGCAGTGCTCGACGTGTTCGGATTACTCGACGATCGGATTCATTCATAGTGCTTTCTACCCTGGCGCAACCAGGCCCTTTTGGACATTATGCCAGTGCATCAAATGCGGCGAGCGAGCACAATAGCGAATCTAGGACCGGGAATACGCACGACAACAGAGGGACAAGGCAGTCCATTTAATATTAGCATATGCTATATATATCGTTAAAGGGATCATTGCGTATTCTCTTCTTACATTTGTAACAACAGCAAGACAAGCGCGCGGTCGGTAGAACTTGCGTACTTGCAGCCGGTTGGCGCCCGTTAAGGGTAATCCGGGCAGTAAAGGATCGAGTCATTCGCCGGTCACATTCATGTTGACGGCTGATGCCAGGGTCGGCGATATGGCAACCGGGTTCACTTGTAAGTGGCGCGCGCATACGCGGATTCATCAAAAGCGAGCAATGGAACGAAGAATGGATTGAGCACTATCAGTCCGATGCTGAAGATTAGACTGCGCCCAAAGGCTCTGCCCAGGCGCAGCCACATCCAGGCCAGCAGCGCCAGGCTGATCGGCGGCAGAAAAAGCAGCAGGAACGACCATCTGGGCAGGCCGACGATGCGCAGCAACACGTAAGCGTTGACGAAGGGAATCATGGCCAGGCAGCCGGCTCGGCCCGCCTTGGCGTATATCAGCCACAAACTGATCCCGTAAGTGACGGCTATCGAGAGCAGCAGACCCGTCAGGAGGATGCCCACGGGAAGCGCCAGGAACATGTATTCGCCGGGTAGCCAGGGGAAAATCTGATCGAACGCCATATCTCATCGACGGGCATATCTTGAGAGTCGCTGGCGAAGCCTATTGTACCCCGCCCCACCGTCCACAACCAAACCAGTTGACGGCGCGCAGCATGCCGACGACGCGCCGGCGGCGAATCAGCATTTGTCGGGCAGATAATATCAACTGTCGCTACTGCGAGCGTGAGCGCCAACTGTCCGCACAAGCCAAGACGTTTGGCGAGTACCGGTGTAATTATGAAGAAAGCGTTTTCAAGCTTGAGCGCGGACCTTACGCAGCTGCTCGGCGGCAGCGAAAAGGTCGGCCGCGCTCACGCCAGATATCAAATTTGGTCCTTGCATGAGCAAGGCGGTTGACAAAAGAAGCGGGCCGGAAGCAAATTGACAATACGCGTCACCCGCGTGATAATCGGAAACGGACGCCAGACAAGAGATCGGCGTCGCCGAAATTGGAGAGGTCGGTTACCCAAGCATGGTCAGTTATCAAGATTGGGTGCAGCGCGCGCAATCCGCCGACAAGGCCGAACGCAATGACGCCTTCGATCATCTGGTCCGCGATTATCAGGGATTGGTCTACGCGATCGCCTACAGCAAACTGAGCGATGCGCAGCTGGCGGAGGATGTCGCGCAGGATGCGTTCCTGACCGCCTATACGCAGATCCATCAGCTGAAGGATGGCGCGGCGTTTCCATCCTGGCTCAAGCGCATCGTCATGACCCAGGCTGATCGCATCACGCGGCGGCCAAAAATGCTACAGGAAACCGGAGAAGCGGACGAGAATCTGCCCTGCCCCGCGGCATCGCCGGAAGCGCAACTGGAAGCGAGCGAATTGCGCCAGCGCGTGCGCCTCGCCGTAGCGGCTCTGCCAGAAAAAGAGCGCGATGTCACCCGCGACTATTACCTGGGCGGCGAATCGCAACGCGAAATTTCGGAGAAGCTGAACATCCCGCTGGCGACGGTCAAGAAGCGCCTGCAATACGCTCGTGAGCATCTGCGCGGGTTGATCAGCGGCTTCAACGATTCGATTGATCGGGCGATTTACGGCGAACCCGAGCCGAAGCAGCAATTGCAGCCGGTCTACATCCACCATCGTCGGCGGCGCGGACGCCTCAATCGCACTCAGCCTTAAGTTTTGCGTGGGGCCACAAATTGAGCGGCAAACAAAAAGGGGCAGCTGCGACGCTGCCCCTTTGGTTTTTGGTATCGAGATAGCTTAGCTGCCCGGCACAAGTTCGCAAGCGCCCTGGCGCATACAGGTCCAGGTCATGTCGCCGCCATCGAGATGCAGCTCCGCGCCCATGCCTTCCAACACAGCCGCCATCGCGGCGACGTAGGGCGCGGAGAAGCTGGTGCCATTGAGCGCCTTGTAGCCGTTATCGAGATAGATCGTATGCACCTCACGTCCGGGCGCCCAGATATCGCCGCCTTTGTTGCTGAAGCTGCTGCGCGCGCCGTTTCGATCGATGGCGCCGACAGCGACCACATTTTCGTAGCGCGCCGGAAAACCGGGCAAACTGCCCGCGCTGTTGCCCGCCGAGGCGATGATTGTGACACCTTTGCCCAAGGCATGATCGACCGCGTCTTTGGTCACCTGCGAGCCAATCGAGCTGCCCAGCGACAAGTTGATGATGTCGGCGTCTTCATCGGCGGCGTAAACGATACCGGCCGCCACATCGGCCATGGAACCGCTGCCGCTCGGTCCTAGAACGCGCACCGGAAGAATTGACGCATTGGGCGCGAAACCAGCGATGCCGATGCCGTTGTTGATGTTGGCGGCGATGATGCCCGCCACCGAGCAGCCATGCCCGAAGACATCTTCCGGATCGTCATCGTTGTCGACGAAGTCGTAGCCATTGTCCAATACGCGACCCGACAGGTCTTCGTGGGTCATGCAGACGCCGGTATCGATGACGGCCACGGTGACCGGGCTCAGTTCGCCGATTTCGCCCCAGGCAGCCTCGGCCTGAATATGCGGCAGCGCCCACTGGCGATCGTAATCGGGATCGTTGGGCGGAATGTCAAAATGCACGCTGACCACGAAGTCTTGCTCGACCAATTCCACATCGCTATCGAAGGTGAAATTCATGCCGAAATCTTCCGGCACATCCACCACCCAGATCTCCAATTCATCTATGCGCTCCACGATTGTGCCGCCGATACGATGCACGTATTCCCATTTCTCGCTCAGCGGCGTATTCGGGTCGTAGTGAATCACCCAATTGCCGGTGGGCTGCGCGGCGTGAACCGGCACGATGCGCGTGCTGTCGCCATCCGCGCCTAGCAGCACGGTTTCGTCGATGTGCTGCGGCGGGAATTCGCTGGCGAACGCTGGCACAGACGGCAGCATAAGCGCGATCAAACAGAACAGCAATATTGGGAGGCGCCGAGTGGATTTCATAGGATTCCCCTTCGGTCAAGCTATGACAACGCATTCTGATTGTACACGGTATCACTCCGATTACGCAAGAAAACTCAGTTTGGTTGCGGCCAGACCTATGCGACGCGCCTTGAGCGCGTCCGCCGGCAAGCGCCCGGTGGCTATTCCAGGCGTCGGCGATTGACCTCGAAGCTGAATACATCATCGCGGGCGTAGTGCCCGGTAACATCGAGGGTCATCTGTTCTTCGATGATGCGCTCCAAATTGAGCTCGGCGTAGAGGATGGTCTCCTCGCCATAAACCGGCTCGGCCAGGTATTCGCCGTCGGGATCGATGATGGCGCTGCCCCCATGCAGCAGCAGCTGATCCGGATCAGCGCGCAGAGCTTCGGGGAGTTCAAACTCATTTGGCAAATCGGCGGCGAGCATGATCGAGCCGGCCGCCAGAACGAAGCAGCGTCCCTCAAAGGCGTAATGACGGCTGGCGACCTGGTGCGATTCCTTCACCGCCGGCCAGAGCGCGGCGTGGATCGTCTCGTTGCTGATGTGCAGGGCTTGCCGGGCGTGTGGCATCCAGTGCTCCCAGCATATCAAGCCGCCGACGCGGCCGACCGCCGTATCGGCAGCGCTCAATCCCGCGCCATCGCCCTGCGCCCAGACCATTTGCTCGCTGAATGTGGGACGAAGCTTGCGATGGTGATTGACGATTTCGCCGCTTGCGTCGATAGTGATAATGCTGTTGTAGAGGCTGCGGTTGCCGCGTCCCCGCGCCACGCGCTCGTTGATGCCCAGCAGCAAGACGACGTCCAGCTCGCGCGCCAGTCGCCGCAATTCGGACATCTCTTGGCCGTCGACGGCCGGGCTGTTCTGATAGAGCCGGGCATAAACTTGCTTGGTCGGCGCATGATCCCAAAGCGCCGCTTGCGGCACATAATCCAGCCAGGCAGGATATCCCGGGAACCAGGTCTCGCCCATCGTGATCAGCCGCGCGCCATTTGCCGCTGCCTCGCGAATCAGCGAACGCGCCTTGTCGACGCATTTAGGCAGATCGTAATAGGGCGGCCGCGCCTGGATAATCGCGACGCTGACGAACTCGCTCATGCGCTAAGCCCGCCGAATCGCCGCGGACAAGGCACAGCGCCTTGCGGCTAACCGATCGAAGCTAGTCCGCATCGAGCACAGCCCGCACGCGAAACTGCTGGCCGTCGCTATCGGGCGCGTTGGCGACAGCATCGTCGACGGGCAAGGGCGCCCCGGCGATGTCCGGTCGCATGACGTTGGTCAACGGCAACACCGACGAGGTTGGGTCAATATGCGTCGTATCAAGCTCTTCCAGTTTTTGAAAATAGACCAGTATGTCGGAGAGCTGGCGCTGGTAGCGAGCGACATCGGCCTCGCTCAATTCCAGCCGCGCCAGATCGGCAATGGCCCGTACTTGCTCCGCCGACAAGATTGCTTCGCTCATCCTCTGTCCACCGCTAACACGCCGGTCATTCAACGCAAGTGTAACGGCGCATCGGCCATCAGCACAGGGCGAGCCTACCACCCGGTACTCGAACCAAGCCGAGGATTCGAGTACACTGTGGGGGAGTCGAATACTGCATCCGGAGGAATCAAATGCGCGCCACAATCGAGCGAACGGAAGCCCTGCGTCTCCTGGGAATCGAACATGACGCGGTTGCGGCGCTGATGGCTGCGTTGACCGAGGAAGAGATGACCCGCCGCGATACCATCAAGTACGGTCTCTATTATGACCAGGAATGCTCCTTCAAAGATCTGCTGGCCCATTTGATCTGCTATGAAGCGCTGACGCTGGAGGCAATCGCGGAGTGGCGGCTCGGCCACAAGCCCGGCGCCGTCGATGCGGTGAACGACGCTCGCGTCAGTCGTGCCATCCACTATGGAGGCATCGCCGATCGCCGACATTTGAGTTTGTCTGAGCAAATCGACGAATACCGGAACGTCAGCGCGCGGCTGGAAGCGGCAATCGCCGATATTAGCGATGGGCAATGGCGGGAGCCGGCCCCATTCGCCGCAGACGCCGCCACTGATCTGGGCGGCATGATCGAAAGCATCATGGTGATGCCGCCGCGACCGATGTATCGTCACCTGCCCGTGCACGTGCCCGACAGCGATGCCTATATCCGCAGCCTGCGCCAAAGGTCGCGCAGCCCAAGCGTATGATTTAGCGACTGCTGCAGCGCGCCTTGGCTATGCTATAATTCGCGGCGATCGTTGCGCTAAGCGTAGCTACGACTCAGCGGAAGCTAGTCGCTCGGCGGCGCCGCCTTGACCTGCCGCGAGTTCTCTTACTTCAGATTTGCTCAACTGCCACAATCGGCAGTTTGACAAAAAGGGCTGGAATCCATGCGTATTCCGAGGTGGCTGCTGGGTTTCCTGGCATTCGTCGCGCTATTGCTGGGCACGGGCATCTGTGCGGTCACCACCTTCGGCCTGACGCAGCGAGCGGTTGTCGATCTGAGCCGGACCGGCGTTCCGGTGGAAGACCCCTGGCTGGTGCTGCGCTGCCTGCTGACGGGCCAAACCCCCTGCGAAAACGGGGATGCGGTGCCGCCGACGCCAAAGGCTGATCCGCCGCTGCTGGTCTTGACACCGATGCTCACCGCCGCGCCGACGGACGTGGCGACATTGAATCCGGTCGCGCCCGCGGCAACTTCGGATTTCAACACAGCGAGCGTCGCCACAGCATTGCCCTCGCCGATGCCAAACGCGGCGGCGCCGATCGATTTGCCGCGCATAACCGACCCGCGGCAGATTCGCATCCTGTTGATGGGCATCGATCAACGCAGCGCCACCGGCGAAAACGGACCATTTCGCACCGATACCATGATGCTGATGAACGTCGATCCCGTGCGCAAGACGATCGGTGTGCTCTCGCTGCCGCGCGATCTCTGGGTGACAATCCCGGGCTATGAGCCAAGTCGCATCAATACTGCCAACTTCATCGGCGACAGGGATGCGTATCCCGGCGGAGGCGGTCCCGCCTTGGCGATGGAAACCGTCTCCACCAATTTCGGCGTGCCGGTCGATAAGTATCTGCTGATCAACTTCGATGTTTTCCTGACGGTTGTCGATCTGTTGGCGCCTAACGGCGTGCCAATCACAGTCGCGGAAGCCATCGACGATCCCACCTACCCCGATGCGGGTTTCGGTTACATCCACGTGCGATTCCAGCCGGGCGAGCAGCGCATGGATGCCGAGACCTTGCTGCAATATGCCCGCACGCGCGCCACCGAAGGAGGCGATTTCGACCGCCTGCGGCGGCAGCATCAAGTGCTGGATGCCTTGCGCGCCAAAGTGTTGAGCGCGGGCGGCATCTTCAATATCATCGCGGGGGCGCCGCGCCTGTGGATAGAATTGCACGATAACTATCGCACGAACTTGTCGCTGGAGGATATCTTGGCGCTGGCGCGCTTGATGACCGAAATCGATCGCGAGAACATCCGCTTTGAAGTAGTGGACAACCTCTATGTATCGGGCGGGATCAGTCCCGAAGGCGACCAGGTGCTTTACCCGGATTACGCCTCCATCAGCGATCTGATCCAACGTGTGTTCTATCCGCAGTTGAACATTACGCTGGCGGACATGCAGGCGCGCGCCCGCGTAGAGAATGCGCCGATTTACGTGTATAACGGCACCAAACTGGTCGGCCTCGCCACCCGGACGCGCGAGTGGCTGATCGAGCGCGGCGTCAGCATCGCGGCTGTGGGTAATCTCGTTTCCAGCGATCTCAGGTTGACCGAGATACGTGACTATGGCGGTCGCCATATCTGGACGGCGCGCTACCTGGCGCAGCTGCTGGGCCTTCCCGATGAGCGTATCGCGCGCGCCGGCGACGGCGTGATCGCGGCGGGCGTCATGCTCGCGCTGGGCGAGGACGCGCTGGCGATCATCGACGGGTAGAGAATCGCATCCTCAAGGGTCAAATGGAGTTGCCGCTACTGTCTCGGATCGAGACAGTCAACACCTGACAAACACGATTCCAACCACATTCAAAATTTACCCCCGGACGCGTTGACGTGTTACAATCGCCCGTGATTTTGGCGATTATGGGAATACCGTCGATGGACGTTGCGGGCGCCAAACTGGTTTGGCTCGATCCCTACACGGGCGAGACGCGTGAACACCTTATGACAGAAGGCACGAGCGTGACCATCGGCCGCTCCGCCTCCAACGATATTCAGATAGCGGAAGGGCATGTGTCGCGCATGCACGCCGTGGTGACCTGCCGCGACGACAAGTTCCTCATTGATGATCTCGACAGCGCCAACGGCACTTTTGTCAACGGCAATCGCGTTGACGGCTCTAATACGCTGGCGCTGGGCGATGAAATCAATCTCTTCGTCACCATGCTCAGGCTGATCCGCGCCAATGCCGATCCGGGCGACGAGGCGGCGGCGCTGGTCTCGGTGCTCGTGGGCGACAAAGCCAGCTTGCGCATCACCAAAGGTCCACAGCAGGGGCAGGTCTACGCCTTGCTGAAAGACGAAATCTATATCGGACGCTCCACGCCCAATTCCACCTGGGAGATCGCTTTACAGGATCCCACCGTGTCGCGGCCTCACGCCTTTCTGGTCAAAGAGAAGCATCACTGGAAGCTCTTTGATCTGGGCAGCGTCAACGGCACATCGGTCAATACGCGGCCGGTGACTGGCGGCAAGGCGCAGATCCTGCGCGACGGCGATCGCATCATGTTCGGCGCGACCGCCACCCTGTTTCGAGTGGGCTATCCGGGCGCTGGCCCGGATAAGGTCCGCAGCCGCGGCGCAAGATGACGCGTCCCAATATCCTCCTCATCATCGCCGATGACATGGGCTACGGCGACTTCGGCATCTTCAACGATCGAGTTTCTCCCACGCCGCATCTGGACGCGTTGGTCGATGCGGGCCAATGTTTGACGCAGCACTACTCGGCGTCTCCAGTTTGCGCGCCGGCGCGCGCCGCCTTGATGACCGGGCGCTACCCCCATCGAACCGGCAGCATCGACACCCTGGAAGCGCGCGGCTTGGACCGGCTGCGCCTCGTTGAAGTTACGCTGGCCGATCTGCTGTCAGGGGCGGGATACGCCACCGGCTTGATCGGCAAGTGGCACAACGGCGCCCTCGACAAGCGCTATCATCCCAAGTCTCGCGGCTTTCAGGAATTCGTCGGTTTTCAGGGAGGATGGAATCCCTATTACCGCTATCGTCTGGATCGCAATGGCGCTATCGAATACGGCGACGGAAAACGCTATCTGACCGATGTCTTCAGCGATGCGGCCGTTGATTTCATCGAGCGACGCCATAACGACAGCTTTTTCCTGCAACTGGCGTACAACGCGCCGCATTTCCCTTTGGAAGCGCCGGACGCGATCGCCAGGAAATATGCCGAATTGGGATTCAGCGTCGGCGTCAGTTTGATTTATGCCATGATAGAAGTCATGGACGCGGGCATCGGGCGGATCATGGAGACGCTGCGCCGACGCGGCATCGCCGACAACACTGTCGTGATCTTCACCAGCGACAACGGTCCGGCGCTCGGCGACTGGAATGGATTCTCGCAGCGCCGATTCAACTATGGATTCAATGGTCAAAAGGGAAATACCTACGAGGGTGGCATTCGCGTGCCGGCGGTCATAACCTGGCCGGATGGACTGGACGCCGGGATCCGCTGCGACGAGATGGCGCATTTCACCGACTGGTTCCCGACGCTGCTGGCGATGGCCGGTTTGGCAAGCCCCGCGGATCTTCATCTGGACGGTGTGAATGCGCTGCCGATGCTGCGGGGCGAACGCGGCCGAATCAATCCACAGCGCTTCTGGCAATGGAATCGCTACACGCCCCTCAGCAGCTGCAACGCCGCCATGCGCGATGGAGACTGGAAGCTGGTGCGTCCACAGATCGCGGAGGCCATGGCGGTCAGTCCGCTCGATACGGCCCTGGATCACGCCATCAAATATCTGCCCGAACACGTTACGGATATCATCCGCGACCCCGAGCCGCCGCGCGAGACGCCTCCGCCACAACCGGCGCAACTATACAACATCGCGGACGATCCCGGCGAGCGAGACGACCTGGCGCCGCAGCATCCGGCCAGGGTCGCGACGATGGAAGCGGCGCTGGAGCGCTGGTTCGTCGAAGTGAATGGGATCTGATATAGGGGCATAACCGCCGCACATTGATGGCTGTCATGTCAAGCGAACTTCTCTTCAGTTGGAATAGATTTGCCGCATCGCTTGTGTCGCGCCAATCTGTTAGAGTATTGCGAAAAACGTAGGGGTAGCATGAGATTCATTGTCAGTTTGTGCGTGGCGCTCGTTTCGTGCCTGTTTTCGCAAGCGCAGTCGTTCTCAGATTTGATGTACAGAGGAACGCAAAGCGAGGGCATCAAGGAAGCGGCACTGGGCTATTCTGAGGAATCGGCAAATCTGTTTATGGATTGGTTTTTCGAAGCTGATGGCCCGCTCGATGACTTTTGCATTGACTTCGATACTTCACGTCTCCCAGACCCATTTACCGCTTATGCATGTCTTTTCGATGGTTCGGGGGACGGCTTACACCTATTTCTCTTTGCGGACAGAAGCGGGCCTGCATTCTTCATCATGCGAGACGGTGGGGACGGTGCGTTTCTTACCCTGTCTCCAGTCAACATTGAAGACGGCAAATTCGGGGATCACTTCGCTTTTGCCTTGTACCTAGAACCTGGGCAATATGAGGTTCTGCTGCTTCCTGATAACGATGCCGAGTCAGTTTTCTTTGAGATTGAGCAACTCGAAGGTTAAGTCAAATATGCGTAATAAGTTGCAGCAATTGTGAGGCGAACGAGCCTTAATCGCATACCTGAAAGCGCTACTGGTTGATTGTGGAAGGAGAACATATGCCAACCGTTCAAGCCGCCGAATTGACACCGCTAATCGACAGCATCTTGCAAGCCGCCGGCGCGCCCGCGGAATACGCCGATATCGTCGCCAGTCACCTGATCGACGCCAACTTGACCGGCCACGATTCGCACGGCGTCATCCGCACTGCCGAGTACATGCGCGCGATTGACGACGGCCGGATGGATCCCGCGGCTGCGCCCAAAGTGACCGACGAAACGGCGTCAATGGCGCAAATCGACGGCGGCTCGACTTTCGGTCAGGTGACGGCGGGCATGGGCAGCAAGATCGCCATCGACAAGGCGCGCGCGAGCGGTCTGGCGCTGGTGACCATGTACAACATCGGCCATACGGGTCGCCTGGGCGCCTACGCTGAGATGGCGGCGGATGCCGGTTTGGCGGCGATGATTTGGGACGGCGTCATCGGCGGGCCGCGCTCAATCGTGATTCCGCTCCACGGCAGCGGGCGCAAGCTCGGCGCCAACCCAATTGCCATGGGTTTCCCGAGTGAAAAGCGCGGTCGGGTGATTCTCGATTTCGCCACCTCGATGTCCGCGGCGGGAAAGGTGAGAGTGGCGGAATCAAAGGGCGAAGCGCTGCCGGCGGAATGGATCGTCGATACGGCCGGACGCCCTACCACCGATGCTACCCAGATGATGAAAGGCGGCGCGCTGCGGCCGCTGGGCTTGCCTTCGGTGGGTCATAAAGGTTACGCGCTGGCTTTCATGACCGGCCTGCTGACATTGATGGCGACCATGCCGACAGGCGCGGAATTGCCGCAGGGCGATCGCTGGGGCACGCTGATTCTAATGATCGATATCGCGCGCTTTGGACCGCTGGAGCAATTTCGAGCGGAGGTTGACGCGGCGATCGACTTCGTCAAGACCGATCCGCTGGATGGCGAAGTGCTGTATCCGGGCGAGCCGGAGGCGCGGCGGCGGGCTGAGCGGCTGCGGCAGGGCATCGACATACCCATCACAACCTGGAACGAGATACTGGCGCTGGCCGAGCGCTTCGGCATTCACGTGCGAGCCTGATGATTCTCCGTCTCCGACAACGCTTCAATCGCAATACGAGCTGGGCACAACGGTGAGGACGACAGCCGATGGCGCCGCAGTCGGAACTGTTTGATAAGCTGCGCGCGGCGGAATCGACTGATGAACGCCGCGAACTGGCGCTGGAGCTTCTGGAGCGCAGCAACAGCCGTCAATATGTCGACGAATGCCTGCGCGTCCTGGGGTCGACAGCGGTGCTTGGCGCCCTGGACGACAGCCATCGTCCCGTCTTGCGCCGCAAGTGCCTCGCCTACTTCGAAGATGAAAAACGCGACAAAGCCGGCATCCTGCGCGAGGGACTGACTCGCCTGCTGGTGCATATCGGGCATCCGGATGATGAAGACGTCTATCGGCTTGGGCTCGAGACCTACCATCTGCAGCCAGTGCATGATGTGGCGCAGAATCTGCGCGCGGCCGCGCTGGCCGGCTTGGCGCCGCACAATCCGCGGCTGGCTTGCCTCTATGCGGCGCGATATTTGGGGGAGACCCACACATCGGTATTCAATTGCGAGCCGGCAATGACGGCGATTGATGTGCTGGTGGAGGCCGAGCAGCGATTGCCCATCTATCAGTTTCTGCTGCGTGGCGGCGAAGAGATGGCCCAGAGCGCGCGCGGCGAATTGACGGGCAAGGCGCTGGAATCGTTAGGCGCTGACTTCCCGCTCGATCTCTATTGCCAGCTGATCGACCGCTATCGCGCCATCGACCAGCCAACAGCCAGCATGGGCATCATCAATTGGGTTCTGGAACAGCGCGCGGCATCGCTCTATGACCAGCTGGAGGCGCTAATCATGGGGACGCGCGACATTGATCTGCGGCGTTATGGTCTGATCATGCTGGCGACAGCGCGCGATGATGACTTGAGCGAGCGGCTGCTGCGGCTGGCGCGCCTGGCCAAATTGGATGACCTGCCACTCTTCATCGACGCCTTGGAGCTATGCCAGCATCCGGAGCGCGACAACACGCTCGAAGGCTTGCGCAGACGCTTGGGCCGCTAAGTTGCTTCTCCGTTTGCTTAGCGAATCTCGCCCCGAAAGATATCCGCCAACGCCCCCTCGATCTGCAGCGCCAGATTTATCAAAAGCGAAGCGGCCGGCACTTGGTCAAGCACCGCGCTTGGAGCGACAGTCTCAATGGTTACCAGGAAGCGACCGCGCGTGTAAAGCGACATGACGTGACTGCCATCGCCGCCATCGCAGGCCGGCGCGGTTTTGGCATAGTTGGCGGCGGTGAAGCCGTCATGTTGAAATCCGCGCTCCTCAAGCAGCCGGCGCGTCAGGTTGTCTTCCAGCGCCGCCGCGGCCGCCTGACCATTTTCGAATACATCGATGGTGAAACCCAGTCGCGTGAAAAATACGCTGGAATCGCAATCGGGATTGGCGAGCTGCATGCTATAGCGATATTGGTGTCCGTACGCCTCGGCATACGCGTCAAACGCCTCGCGCAGTTTGTCGGGCGTCGACTCGGCGATGTCCATCGTAGAGAAGGCGCCGGATTCGTCCGCAATCCATACGACCGCCGCTGGCAGGCTGCCGCTGAACAGCTCAAAAGTCGCACTGACCTCGCGCTCGTCGGCCTTCACCAGATCGACGACCTCGGTGTTATCGACAACTGACGGATCGCTGATGATCAGCACCGTATGCAAGGTTTCGCCGGCATCGGCCGCCGTGGCCGGATCGCGCTCGCGGATGGCTTCGACATTGCTCTGCCCCAGCAGCACATCGCCGAAGATGGTGTGCCGGAAATTCAAATGTGGCGTTGGCACGGTGGTGATGAAGAACTGGCTCCCATTGGTGCCCGGCCCGGCATTGGCCATCGCCAGCAAGCCGGGACGATCGAAGGTCAAAAAGCCGATGGGTTCGTCCCCGAATTGATACCCGGGTCCGCCGCGGCCGGTCGCGGTGGGATCGCCGCCCTGCGCCATGAAACCGGGGATGACGCGATGGAAGCTGGTGCTGTCGTAGTAGCCCTCCTGCGCCAGGAATACGAAATTGTTGACGGTGGTCGGCGTCAAGCTTTCATACAGATCGACATAAATTGCGCCGGCGCTGGTACAGAATATCGCGCGGTAATCGAGGCCGGCTTCCAGCACCTCATCCGGCGCTTGAAACTGCATCGAGGTCAATGCTGCGGGCTCAGCCGCATCGCAAAGCGCCTGTGGACTCTGCCCGTCTTGCGCTGTGGAAAATGGAACGACCAAGAACAAAAGTGACAAGCATAGGATGTGTCTTATTGACAGCATGGGCTGTTCCTTTGCGATTGCATGACGGCAGACAGGCGCTGAGCGCCGCCATTGTGCCTGAGAGCGCATGGCTTGCCTAGTTGTGATTTGGCGCGCAGACCCCGTTCGCCGACGAAGCACAACGGCGTTGAATACGGATATGCTACAATCCTGGGCGCTATTCAACCTAGCGATAAGGAACGGCAGATGACTGATTTCCCCGGTTTTCCCGCGGCCACGCGCGCCTTCCTGCTGGACTTGCGCGAGAACAATACCCGCGATTGGTTCGCCGCCAACAAGTCTCGCTATGAACATGTCGTCAAAGCGCCGGCGCTGGCTTGGGTATCGGCGATGGGGGCGCGCCTGCAAAGCCTGGACCCGGATCTGGTGGTCGATCTGCGCGCGAATGGCAGTGGCGCGCTGATGCGGGCGGCGCGGGATACGCGCTTCAGCAAGGACAAATCACCCTACAAGACTAATATCGCCATGATGTGGTGGCATGGCAGCGGCAAGAAGATGCAGCATCCGGGCTTCGGCATGCAGATCACGCCGGATGGCGCCGACCTGATGACGGGCATGTTCCATTTTGCCAAGCCGATGCTGACGGCCTATCGGCGGGCGGTGGCGGACGATGAGCTGGGAGCGGCATTACAAGAGGCGGCGACAGCGGTGGAAGCGGCCGGTTATCCGCTCTCCGGCCAGCATTACAAAACTGTGCCTCGCGGTTTTGATAAAGCGCATCCGCGCGGAGAATGGCTGAAGTTCAACGCCCTGCGCTGTTCGATAATGGGTATCGGCTGGGACGATGTGATGTCGCCGGCCTTCATCGATATCTGCACCGACCATTTCCGCCGCATGGCGCCGATATTGCATTGGCTGGCGCGGGTCCAGGCACGTTATGGCGGCGTCTGATTGGCGCGCGGTTGGAAAGCCGTTTGGCGGCGCGATCCGCAGCCTCGAGTTAAGGCTTGCCACTATGATTTATATCATCGGCGTCCTATAATCCCCGTATTTTGCGCTGGTTGATGAAAATCCATAATGGATGGGTTAAAGTCGAAGCTTCTAGTCGACATCGACAGCCAAAACCACCACTGGAGACGCAAGCGTGAAGCCATCGTTCCTCGGACCATTGCTGACCATGATACTGCTCATATCCCTCGGCACGGGCTTCGCTCAAGATTCATCGGGCATCTCGCTCGATATCATCGGCATTGACTCCACCGATCTCGAACAAATCACGATCAACGCCAGCGTGCTGGACGCCAGCGGTCAGTTGGTTTCGGGACTTGATGTGAGTAACTTCTCGATTGGCGGCCAGCTGGCAGGGTTCGCCCAGGTGACAGCGGTGGAAAATGTCACTGATGACGATCTGGCTTTCGCCACGGTGCTGGTCATCGATACCAGCAGCAGCATGGCCGATCGGCCGCTGAGCCAAGCTCAACAAGCCGCGCGTCAATATATCAGCGCCCTGGGGCCGGATGATCCGGTAGCGATCGTCGTCTTCAATTGGCGGGTATCGTTGGTGACTGATTTCACCACCGATCGCGACAAACTGACGCGCGTCATTGACAGTCTGTTTTATGGTGGCCAAACCGCCCTGTACGATGCCACCAGCCGCGGCATCGAGCTGGCCACGCTGTCGTCGCTGCCGCGCCGCGCGGTAGTGATATTGAGCGATGGCGGTGAATACGGCGATGTCAGCGAGCGTACCCGCGACGAGAGCATCAAGGCGGCGACCGTCAATGGCGTTCCGGTCTATGCGGTGGGTCTGGGCTGGAACATCGATCACCGTTTCCTGGAAGCGATCACATCGGAGACCAATGCCGACTTCTATGTCTCCCCCACGCCGGATGAATTGATAACCATTTACGACAATCTGGCTTTTTTGTTCCGAACACAATATATCGTTTCGATCAGCGCAGATGTGCCGGCCGACGGCCAGCGCTACGACTTCACCCTTGAAGTCGATACCGATGACGGGCGCCACGCGGAAGGCGATGCGACTCTGCGCGCCCCGATTCCCGTGCCGCTGCTGTCTTTGCCCGAAGACTTATTCACCGACGCCTTGACGGAAAACACCGAAATCCGTGTGGAAATCCGCGCTGATCAGGAGATTGAGAGTATCGAGATCGCGCTTGATGGCGATGTCGTCTCAACCGACGAGACCTACACCATCGAACCGGAAAAGGAAGAACCGGGCGAGCATCGACTGGATATCACCGTCAGCGATGTCGAGGGCGATGTCGGGCGCTTAAGCCAGGAATTTGAAATCGCCGCCTTGCCGCCGCGCGTATCGGACGACTTCGAGCCGGCGCCGCAAGAAGAGATCGTCGACGCCGAAGTGATTTCGGTTGAGGCGGGCGGACAGACAGAGATTACCCAGGTCGAGTTCATCGTCGATGGCGAAGTGGTGGAAGTGGACAGGGAGGCGCCGTTTGAATTCAACCTTGATCCCTTTGAGCTCAGCCCTGAAGAACACGTGTTGACCATCCGTGCCATCAATTCCGCCGGAAAGAGCACGACGGTCGAGCAGGTTTTCGATGTGGAAGTGGTGCCGCCGCGCCTGGAAGTCGAAGGCGTCGACGCGGACACCGTGATCACGGACACGCTTAGCGGCAGCGTATTGGCGCTGGGTCAATCGCCAATCGTAGGCTTGAGCCTTGAACCCGATGTCGGCGTCGTCACGGTAGAAGGCAATCGGCTGGATTTCACGCTGAATGCAGCTGACCTGCCGCCGGGACGCAATACCATCGCCGTGCGCGCTGTCGATGCCGCCGGCGCCGAAACCGTGCAGACCATTGAATTTGAGGTCGCGCCCTTGCCGCCTACTGTCGAGCTGAGCGGCGTTGCCATCAACGCCATTCTGGACGGCGATCAAGATGTCCAGGTCGAGACCGGCGGCCAAACCGAGATCACCAGCATCGAGGTATCCTACGACGGCGGACCGCCGGAAACCGTCGAAGACGATGCCTTTTCCATCCCGGCTGAGGAGCTGGGCGATGGCGAGCACGAAGTCGAAGTGACCGTGCGCAACGCTGGCGGCGAGCGCACGACGCTCACCCTGCCCTTCACAGTGGCCTTGCCGCCGACGCCCACGCCCACTCCCACATCCACCCACACGGCAACGGCGACATCCACCTTTACAGCCACGCACACCGCGACCGCCACATTCACAGCGACGGCGACGCCAGTTGACACCGATACGCCCACGCCCACAAACACCGCTTTGCCGACAGCGACTGATCATCCCACGGCGACAGACGACCCTACGTCTACTGGCGTTTCCACGGCGACCGACCTGCCAACGACGGACACCGAGACGCCTGCGCCGACCGATACCAATACGCCGACGCCAACCGCAACCCATACGCCCTTGCCTACTGACACATTGGAACCAACCGAAACCGCCCTCCCGACTAACACCAGCAGGCCGGTCCCAACCGACACCAACACGCCGGCGCCAACGGATACGCCAGCACCGACCGACACGGCCATTCCGACGGCAACCGAGACACCGATCCCGACTGACACCAATACGCCGGAACCGACAGCGACGCCGATACCGACGGACACCCATACGCCGGAACCGACAGCGACGCCGATCCCGACCGATACCATCACGCCTGTCCCAACCGACACCAACACGCCGGAACCGACAGTGACGCCGGCCCCGACAGACACGGCCATTCCGACGGCAACCGATACGACGGTCCCAACTGATACCAACACGCCAATTCCGACAGATACGCCAGAACCGACAGTGACGCCGATACCGACGGACACCAATACGCCGATCCCGACCGATACCATCACGCCTGTCCCAACCGACACCAACACGCCAGAACCGACAGCGACGCCGATACCGACGGACACCAATACGCCGGAACCGACAGTGACTCCGGTACCGACGGACACCAATACGCCGGAACCGACAGCGACGCCGGAGCCGACAGAGACGCCGATCCCGACAGATACCAACACGCCGGAACCGACAGCGACGCCGATTCCGACCGATACCAATACGCCGGAACCGACAGCGACGCCGATCCCGACAGATACCAACACGCCGGAACCGACAGCGACGCCGATACCGACCGACACCCATACGCCGGAACCAACAGCGACGCAGATCCCGACAGACACCAATACGCCGGAACCAACAGCGACGCCGATCCCGACAGATACCAATACGCCGGAGCCGACAGCGACGCCGATACCGACCGATACCAATACGCCGGAACCGACAGCGACGCCGATCCCGACCGATACCAATACGCCGGAACCGACAGTGACGCCGATCCCGACCGATACCAACACGCCGGAACCGACAGCGACGCCGATACCGACAGCGACGCCGATACCGACAGCGACGCCGATACCGACAGCGACGCCGATACCGACAGATACCAACACCCCGGAACCGACAGCGACGCCAATACCGACCGATACCAATACGCCTGAACCGACAGCGACGCCCGAGCCTACCGACACCGGCACGCCTGAGCCGACTGAGACGCCGACGTCAACGGCGACCGCTACGGATACGGCTACACCGACCGCAACCGCCACGGAAACTGATACGCCAACCGCGACTGCCACTGAGACCGCTACGATCACCGATACGCCGACCGCGACCGCAACCGACACGGATACGCCGACGCCGACGGCAACCGCGACGCCGACGCTGGATATCACCGAGACGGCCGCGGCTGAAGCCAGCATGACCGCACAGATTCGTGAAACCCTGGACAGCGAGGCGACTTCGATTGCCGCGCAGCAGGCGACGGTCGATGTCGAAGAGACGGAAGCGCCAACGGCAGCGCCCACAGTCGTGCCGCAACCGGCCACCGTGGCGCCGACCGATGCCGTCGTCGAAGCGCCCACCGCGCAGCCGACGCTGACACCGGTGACCATCACCGAAATTGAAGCCGAGGCCGCCGATGAGCCGGATACGCGCGATAGTGTGATCGCAATAGTTGCGGTGGTTGCCGGCTTGGCGCTGCTGCTGCTGCTGTTCTTGTTATCGCGGCGCAACCGGCGCTAGCCAGCAACCTTCATCGGTAAATGCGCGTATGAGGCGTAGAGCACAGCAAGGGGTGATGCCCGGCCCGGTTTCAGGAGCGCGACCATGAGAGATTTTGCTATTCGAGTACTGATCAACGCCGTGGCCATCGCGGTGACAGCGCTGCTAATCCCAGGCATCCAGGTCGCCAACAATGATATCGTCACGCTGCTGATCCTGGGATTGATTTTCGGCCTGGTCAATTCAATGCTGAAGCCGATTCTGCTGCTATTGACCTGCCCGATGGTCATCCTGTCGCTGGGATTGTTCATTCTGGTCATCAACGGCGTGATGCTGATGATCACCGATGCGCTGGCCGGCGATGCGCTGATGATTGAGGGTGGCATGTCGTCGGCGATTTGGGGCGGCGTGGTCATGGCCATTGTCTCGATGGCCCTGGAAGCCGCGCTGCGGCTGGACGACAAAGACGGCGAAAATGACAGTCAGGTCGTCATCTACCGCGATTCACAAAAATCCAAATGAGCGGCCGGAGCGGGTCGCGCTTTCATCACAACAGCCCTAGGCGGTCGACCGTCCCTCTGCCAATGACGTCGATTGCTGGTATAGTCTTGGCGGACAATTGATGACGATACGGGGCGGATTGCGTGGGGCAGGATGGGCGGCGTCGGATAACGGTCTGCTGGATCAGCAGCGCGCGCTATAGCAAGCCATTGAACGCGACCGACGCCCGCAAGTGGGAATTGATTTCGCACCTGCAGGATTACGCCGTTCATGTCATCGGATTCTCGAGTGCGCTCCGTCCGCTGCGCTTTGAGCAGCGCGCGCGTTTCCATCTCATCCCACAGCCCCCGGCATCCCTTTTGCGCTATTTGACCTTTTTCGCGTTGGCCGCGCCGCTGCTGCTTTATCTCGTATGGCGCCACGATGCGCGTATCCTGGTGGCGCAGAGTCCATTCGAGGGCGCGATCGCTGCCTGGGTCAAGGGGGTGGTCCGCTGGTTCGGCAAGCGTCCGCGGCTGATCATCGAGAATCACAACAATTTCGAAGAAGATCTGTTTTTGCAGCGCTCGATTCCGTTGCAAGGCGCCTATCGGTGGCTGATGCTGGGCGCCGCGCGTTACGCCTTCCATCGGGGCGACGCGCTGCGGGTAATCTCTAGCTCCACCAGCGAACGCGCGCGCCACTATGCCCCGAGGCTGCCGCAAGTGCGTTTCATGACCTTCAGCGATACCGAAATCTTTCGGGAGGCGGAGCGACAGCTGCCGGTGAACGAGGCGACGGATATCGTCTACGCCGGCGTCTTGATCCCGCGCAAGGGCGTCCATCTGCTGCTCGATGCCTTCGCCGCCCTCGATCATCCGAGCGCGCAGCTGCACTTGGTCGGCCATCCGGAAAATGCGCAATACGCCGCGTCTCTGCAAGCGCGGGCGCGCGAGCTAAACATTACGGAACGCGTGCATTTTGTTGGCGGTGTCTCGCAAGCGCAATTGGCGGAATACTTCGGACGGGCGCGGGTCATGGCGCTGCCATCGCTGTCCGAAGGCCTGGGACGCGTGGTGGTGGAGGCGATGCTGCTGGGCACACCGGTGATCGGCAGTCGAGTCGGCGGCATCCCCGACCTGGTATCCGATTGCGAAACCGGCTACCTGGTTGCGGCGGGCGATGTCGGGGCGCTGACCACGGCGCTGCGCCGGATTTTCGCTACGGATGTCACGACGATGGGGGCAAATGCGCGCGAATTCGCGCTGGAATACTTCTCTCCCGAGACATATCTCGAGGGCTATCGACAGCTCTTCGAATTGGTGACTGAACAAGTCAACTCGCTGCGAGCTTCAACGTGACAAGCGCCAATCCGCTCACCAGCGAAAGCATCCCAAAGCTGATTCGAAAGATCGGCATTCCTGTCTGCATCGGCGTGCTCTTCAACAACCTGTTTCAAGTGGTCGACACCTTCTATGCCGGTTCGCTGTCCACAGAAGCCCTGGCCGCGTTGGCGTTGTCATTCCCCATCTATTTCATCATCATCGGTCTGGCGAGCGGATTGGGCACGGGCGCCTCGGCCCTGATTGGCAACGCTTTGGGCGCGGGAGACCGCGAAGAAGCGGCGCGGATCAGCGCGCAAGGCTTGACACTGACCGTCGTGCTCAGCTTCGTCACAGCGACCGCCGGCATCGCGGCGTCTCCAAGCTTGTTCGGCATTCTGGGCGCGGTCGGCGAGAGCCTGCGCTACAACATGAGTTACATCACCCCGATCTTCCAGGGCACGGTATGTTTCAATCTGGTATTCATGTTCCACGCCTCGCTTTCGGCCCAGGGCGAGACACGCCCTTTTCGCAATTTCCTGATTCTCGGCTTCCTGCTCAATCTCGCGCTCGATCCCTGGTTCATCTATGGCGGCTTGGGGCTGCCGGCAATGGGCATCGCCGGGGTGGGCGTGGCCACGGCTTTGATTCAAGGCCTTGGCGCGGCATACCTGGGCTGGACGGCTTGGCGCTCGGATGTCTTTCGGGAATTCAAGCCGCGCATGCTGCTGCCTAACCTGCAGCGCGCGCTGCAGATCGTCCGCCAGGGATTGCCGCCGGCGCTCGATTTGAGCACGGTTTCCGTCGGCACATTCGTCGTCACCTATTTCATCAGCCGCTTCGGCACGGATGCGGTTGCGGCCTTCGGCATCGCCAGCCGCCTCGACGGCTTGATCTGGATCCCGCTGGTCGGGCTGGATGTGGCGACGCTGGTGTTGGTGGCGCAGAATAACGGCGCGCGCCGCTTCGACCGCATGTGGCAAGCCTTCAACACTTCCGTCCGCTATGGATTGATGCTGATGGTGGCCGGCTGCGTCATCGTCTTTATCTTCGCTCACGAGCTGCTGGGCATCTTCACCGACGACCCCGCGATCATCGCCATCGGCGTGGTTTACATTCGCATCGGCGCGCTGTCGTTATGGGCGAAGCCGCTGGGTTTCGTCGGATTCGCCGCGCTGCGCGGCATCAAACGCCCGCTGCTGCCAATGGCGATCAGCATGATGCGCATGATCATCCTGCCGGCGATCGCGCTATACCTGCTAATTGAGCTGCTGGGCAGCGACTTGCAGAGCATCTGGTGGACGATCATGTGCATCACCATCGGTACCGGATTGTTGGCCTGGTACGCCGTGCATCGACTGATGCCCAAGCCGGCTTAGCCCTCGACGATGAGCGTAGTCAAGTATTCGTAATCGCGACCCGTCGGTTCGCCGAAGGATGTATAAACCGGGAGATTGGATACCGGCGC
The DNA here is from genome assembly GCA_022822305.1 of Anaerolineae bacterium. Classification (GTDB taxonomy): domain Bacteria; phylum Chloroflexota; class Anaerolineae; order Aggregatilineales; family Phototrophicaceae; genus UBA6055. Next base: position 118,600 of record JAJEBY010000013.1, on the reverse strand, counting down.
GCCGTCCGCCTCAAGCGCGTACATGCCGAGCAGCAGCGCATACGCTCCTTCCGCTAAATCACAGGGAATGGTCAACTGGCGCGTGTCAAAATAGGGACGACCCGGCTGCCAAATCGAGGTCAGGTAGATGCCGCCCGGCACGTTATCAGCATTGACGACGCCCTGCCCCTCAGCATCGGCCAAGACCAGAGTTGAGCTGTAGAGCCGCTCCAGATCGCTATCGGTTGACCACCAGGTATCCACCGATATCGTCTGACAGGGCTGCGCCTGATGCGCTCCGTTCAATCGCCAGCTCAGCAAGTTGATGTCATCGCCGAAGCGCCAGAGTGGATCCGTCGATCCTGGATGACGGCGATACTGGCGTACCTCGAGAGCGCGATAGTAGGTCTCGCCGGGGAAGTCGACGGTCTGATATAGCGTGTAGGCGCCGTCGATCGCATCAAGCATGTTCTGTCCGCCAATATAGGGATTGCCCGTTATCACCCAAAGCCGCTCGCGTTCGCCCAGAAAGTCGCTAAGCCGCCCCCAGTCGTCATCGGCGAACCCGTGCGCGTAACGTCCCTCGTCGATAGCGGCAGGCCCGAAACTGTCTTTGTCTTGAGGCTCCCAGCTCACGATGAAAATATCGTCTGCGACAATGCCGATATCGGTACGTTCCTGCAGGAAGTAATTGATGGCGATCCATTCCCAGGCTTGCGCCGCCACCACCACCAGACGATCGCGATCGGGCTGATAGTTTTCGTCAATGCTTGCCGCGAGCTCCCAATAACCGGCGTTGCCATTGTGAGAGCGGAACTGGGTCACGAATGGCAGACAGAAAAACAGCAGCGCCAGCGCTTGCGCTTGCAGCGGCATTGCCCGCAACGCGACCACGGCGATCAGCGCCAGCGTGGGCGCGGCGATCAGCAGATTGCGCGGGGTCAAACTGGGCGCCGACGCGTTGACCCAAAGCGCCAGACCGACCATGACGACCAGCGACAAAACAAGCCAGCCTTCGCGCCAGCCATCGACAAAGCGCATCCGTCGATCCAGCGACGACCGCGCGTCCGCAGCGCTCCTGCCTCGGAATTGATTCGCCAGCTTGCTCAATAGCGCTGCTACACCGCCGAAGAAGAAGAACAGTCCCAAGATCTCTGGATTGGCCCGAAAATGATCGTAAAGCTCCTCGACGCCTCGCCAGGACGACTCGATGCTATAGGTGATGACGCCATCTCGATTCTCAAAATTGACCCAAGCGCGCACTCCAATCAAGAGCGCCAGAATCACGAAGAGGGCGATCCCGCGCCGATACAAGTCGCGATCCCAGCGGACAAAGACCAGGATGCAGATCAATTGCGCGATGAAGACATAGAGGATGAACGGATGCAGATAGAACGGGACGACTCCAAAGAGCAGCGCCATCGCGCCGCGCGCGCGATCCGGTCGCTTGATGAAGCGCAGCAGCACCCACTGAAAACCGACCGCGCCCAGCGCCAGGGCCGCGTAGGGACGCGCTTCGTGCGTGTAAAAGACGAAGACGCTGTAGCTGCCCAGCAGCGCCAGCGCCAGCCAGGCGGCGCGCCGGTCAAAGAGATCGGCCGCCAAGCGGTAAAACAGCGCGAGCGTGATAGCCGTGATCAGCGTGGAAAAAAAGCGCACGATGCGTTCGGTATGCCCGAAGAGATGCACCCACACATCTTGCAGGACGTTCTCCGGCGCCAGTTGCCGGAAGATCTGCAGCGCATGCTGAACGATGCCGACCCGTTCAATGTTCAGCAGCCCATAATGCACCACCCAGGCTTCGTCCTGTCGATAAGCGCGATCATGGAAATGCCAGGCTTGCACGGCGATGAGAAAGACAATCGTCAGCGCTGGCAGCAGCAGTGCGAAGGCGGGCGAACGTGAGCCGGGGTTGGAGGCATTCATATCAAGCGAGTATTATAACATTGAATACCGCCGGCTGAATTTTGGCCATGTCCATAGCGAGTGGCCATGTAAAGGCATACCATCTATGAAGCCCAAGACGATTGTCCGCTGCGTTTCCTGTGACGGCTACGGCTGGGTCGACGATGACTTCAGCGGCGCGAGCGAGGACTGCGATTGGTGCGCGGGCGTCGGATATGTGTATCGCGACGAGAAAGGGCAAGACCTGCGTATTCCCCGGGGCGATTTCTCGCGCGTGGCGGCCGAATTAGAGCGACTGGAAATCGAGCGACTGCGTGAGTTGGGGTATAGCGGAGAAGCGAAAAAGCCCTGGAAGCAGAGCATCCGCAAAGATACCAATCTGGGTCGCGACCCCTATGCCCCGGAGGAAGACTGAGACAATGACTGTGGATCCCTCCCTCACCTGCGACGGAGGGATCCTGATCGATAGCGGGGCCTAGTCGTCGCTCCGCTCCGGTTCAATCGGGCGCATTTCATTGAGCAGGCGCGCCACCTCCACCAGCAAATCGTCGATGCGAGTCTCGGTGCGCCGGCTGGTTTCGCTGAGCCGCTGCAGCAGCTCGGCGGTCTGCTGGGGCGGGAAGCTGCGGTAGGACCACCAGTAAATCAGCACTACCGCCGCCAGAATCAAGAGTTGGAGAATCTGTTCATAATTCACGGGTTCTACTCCACTTCACTAGCGCGGTCGAGCCGCCACAATTCGATGAGATGAAGATCGATCAAGGCGCTATTCTGCAGCGCCTCGCGCTGGGCAGCAGTGAGACTGTCGGCGTTCTTCAGCTTCTTGACATTCTGTTTCAGGCGCTTGCGCGCCAGCTGGATTTTGCCTTCGGCATTGGCTTCTATCTTCGCCATACTTACACCTCGTTCACCGTGATATTCATGACCGCGCTGGCGTAGTCGCCGCGTTTGCGCCAGACGAAGACGGCAAAATCCCCAGCCTGCGGTCGGCTTAAAGTCAGCGAGATTTCGCCCGCCGCCACTCGGTCTGTGCCCGTCGCGTAGATTTCCCCATCAAGCGTCACCAGGTAGCCCAATTCGCTGTCGCCGCTGATGGCGCTGTCCCGGCATTTGATGACCGGATCGGCGGCGCCTTGGTCAAGGTTTGTCGCGCTCGCGCTGAGCCGCAGGGCGCCGAAATTGCGCAAGATATCCTCCGCCCGCCGTCGATTGAGCGCGCCGGCATCGAGCAAATGAATGCGCGATTTGCCTCCGCCCACGGATACGCCACAGGTCGCTTCGCCCAAGACATCACGAGCGACCGCGTCCAACGAGAGAGCCGGCATTTCTACATTTCTGCTGACATCCATCGCTCACGCTTCCTTTGCCCAGAATTGCGGATGCGAGGTGGTGGCCACCATGCTGACCTGGGTGCCGGATTCCGATTTCCAGCGCAAGACAAAGCTGTGACTGCCGGCGCTAAGCCCCGGGATCAAAATGACGAAGCCAAGAGGCTTGGAACGATAGGCGCCTTCTCCGCTGCTGCCATAAATGGTCACGCCATTATCGGCGAAGTAATCGACGCCATCGACTGAAATATTGAGAAAGCAGTTTCTACGGTTGCTGCCGACTGAGATGCTGCCGGCATAACCAAGCAGCACAGCGCCTCCCAGCGTGGTCAAGTTGAGCGAAAGCGCCACGCTGTCGACATCAACCCATGCTGTCGACGTGGTCGAGAAGTTGCTGTCGGCGCTGACGATCCGGCTGACGCTGTTGTCCAGGCGGTCTCTTAGGTAATTCTGGTTGTCCCGCACGTAGGTATTGAGGTCAAGCGAGGTGAGCGGCTCGCTGGACCAGGTCTTGGGCCTTGTCCATGCCACGACGAATCCTTTCTCCCATGATCTGCGTTGACCGTAGACTAGCACAAGTGTTCTGCGCTCAGGCGTCAATTTGTTCGCGCGCGGGAGAGGAATCTGACGTGGAAGGGGCAATTGTCCGATTGAGGCGACGGCCGTACTTGACGTCCAGATGGTTGAGGAAACTTGCCGATGACCCTTAGCGAAAGCGCCTATGCCAAGCTCGACAAATAGGCTTCCAGGCGATTCAGCGTTTGATCCAGGCCTTCCTTTACGCCCATCTCCAGAATGGCATCGCGCTGCTCCTGGCTGTCATAGCGCGTGACGCCGCGCACGGTCGTGACGCCATCGCTCTCGCCAAAGATCAAGGTCGTTTGCCCGGGAGGCATGTCTTCCAGCACATTGCCATCGTCATCGGCGAAGGCGTCCGTATAGACGATGCGCGCGGGAGCGTCGATGTCGTGATAAGTCGCTAAGCCGCAAGACCGCATCTCGGGTCCCTGCATACAATAGAACCAGCGACCGCCGACGCGGAAATCAAGCTCGCATACGGGCAGCGTCCAGCCTTCCGGACCCCACCAATTGACCAGGTGCTGCGCTTCCGTCCACATCGTCCAGAGGCGATCGCGCGGCGCGCCAAACGCGCGGGTGAAAGCAAGTTCCGTTTCAGAAGGCAGATCGTATTGGGTTTTCATTTTTGCGCCTTTCTCATCGTCGGGGTTTCGCCGCGTCATGCATCGCTTTCGCAGGTGGCGGGCGCGTTGATTTGCCCTTCACGCACTTCCAGCACATGCGCGCGGCGCAAGAAGGCCGGCTCAAAGACATTGAGCTCGGCGGTGGTCAGCAAGGTCTGGGCTTCTCCATCGAGGCGATCAAGCAGGAAGGCGCGCCGCGAACTATCCAATTCTGCGACTACCTCGTCCAGCAAGAAGAGCGGATGCTCGCCGATTTGCTCGCGCATCCAGTCCAGTTCGGCGAAGCGCAGCGCCATCACCGTCGTGCGCGCTTGCCCGCGGCTGCCATAATGACCGCAATCGCGACCATTAATCATCAGGCGCAATTCGTCGCGGTGGGGTCCGGAAACCGTCATGCCTCGCTGAATAGCTTCTCGCCGACGCGCTGCCAGATGCTCGATGAATTGCGGTTTGATCTGGGCCGGGCTAAGCTGCCGATCGAGATCGAGACCGAGCAGGTCAAACGATTGCTGCTTGCTGTCATCATCCGCTGTGGGCGCGATGCTGGGCAAGTATTTCAGGCTGAGGCTCTCTCCGCCGCCGGTGAGGGCGTGATGGATGTCGCGCGCCTTGGTTTCCAATTCGCGCAAGAATCGCTGACGCCCGGCGATGATCATGGCGCCGCTCGCCGCCAGCTGCTCGTCCCAGTATTCCAGTTCCACGGCAGCGGCGCGCTTATCGGCGATGCGCTTGAGCAGGGCGTTGCGCTGCGGCAGCAGTTTTTCGTATTCGTTGAGCGCCAGCAGGTATTCGCGCTCGACCTGGGTCAGGGTGGTATTCATGAAACGGCGCCGGTCGGAGGGCGAGCCTTCCACCAGCGACAAATCTTGCGGCAAGAACAGCACCACACTCAGTAATCCGACAATATCGGTGACGCGCTTGTCGACGCCGTTGAGCTGGACTGATTTCTTGAATCGGGGCGCGCCGCTGCTCATATCCAGCATGAGCGTGATATCAAGTTTCTGATACTGACTGTCGCGATTGGACAGTTCCGCGGATAAGCGCGCGAAAGGAATGGGGTCGCTTTCGGTGCGCCAGTGAATCAGCTGGCGATCGCTGGTGGTATAGGGTGAGTTCGACGTCGCCAGATAATATATCGCTTCCAGCGCGCTGGTCTTGCCCTGGGCGTTGGCGCCGTGCAGCAGCACCGGCTTACCCGTCGGCAGCGCCAATTCCAGCCGAGCGAAATTGCGAAAGTTGGTCAGCGAGAGGTGGTCAATCCGCATGGACGCGCAAAATCATCAGTCGGTGAACATCAGCATTGTAGCGGCGTCCACGCTGATGAGATAGATTGGCTTGGTCCGCGCGCGGGCCGTCCGCGGCTGCGCGTCAATTGGCGACCCATTGCGGCAGAAAGGCATCATCGGCGATCGCAATAGCCGCATCGGCCGCGATATCGTAGACCCAGACCTCCGGCGTCGCCCCGGGATCGCGGTTGCCATCCTCATCCTGTAGCGGGAATCGCTGCAGCACCAGGCGATCGCCGGCGCTGTTCCAGCGAAAATATGAGGTATTGTAGCGCGGGTCATAGGCGACGGATCTCAGCTCGGCATTCTCGTCGCCAAGCGAGCGCAGATATAGCTGATGGCCGGGCGTCCAGCGATTATCGGTATAGCGCCGCGCCAGCGCGATCGTATCGCCATCGGGACCGAAGCGCGCGTTGGCGTCATCGGCGGGTCCCTCGGCATCGGTGAAGGCGGCGAACTCCTTGTCGAGCAAATCGGCGATGCGAAGATGCGTGAAAAGCTGATCGCCGCGGAAAACCACTTCGGGGAAAATAATCTGCTGGCCGTTGGGCGATATTGTGCCCATGGCGCCGTGCGTCGAGGGGATGAAGCGCAATTGAACTTCATCATCCGCGCGCGGCACAAAGTCGTAGATCAAGATGCCGGGTTCGCGGGCATCGGCGCTGTAGAAGGCGATGGTATTGCCGCCGGCCGCCCAGACCGCGCTGTGGCCGACGATTTGCGAATCAGCCAGCAGCGGCACAGTTTCGTAATCCGCGCTCTTCATATTGACCAGCCAAATGCGAGACAAGCCAAAGCTGCCGCCGACCGATTCCGAACGCTGGTAGGCCAGCATCGCGCCATCGGGACTGAATACGGGCGTGGTGCAGTAGGCTTTTGAAGCGACGCAATCGATCAGATCAATGACGCGGCCGTCGGGGATATCGAGCAAGCGCAGCGTGACGACGCCCTGCCCCGTCCGCTCGCCATAAGCCAGCCAGCGTCCATCGGGACTGATGTCAAAATCGTACACGCCCCGTTCGCTGAATGTCAGCTGTTGGCGCGCGTCCGGGTTGTCGATTTCGGCCGCCCACACGTTTTGGGACGATCCCGTGGCCGGGTAGAGATAAGCGACGCGGATCGGCCGGCGCGCCGGATCGCCGATATAGGCGGCGATGGCAACACCTACCAGGCAGAGCGCCACAATCACAAAAACGGCCGCATCAAGTTTGCTTATTCGCATCCGGTCACCCAAGCGATCAGGGATACAAATAGGGCTGGGCGGGTTCGTCGACCGCGTCCAGCGTACTCGCGATGATGACGGGCATGAATTCCGCGCCGAACTTGCCGGCTTGCAGCTCGCCTCTTACGCGCACCCAGTCGCCGGCGCCGAAATCAGCAGCTGCTTCCGAACTGACCGGCATGCCAATCGGGTAGGCATCGGCCACGCAGCAGCTCATGGTGAAACGAGCGACCATGAATCCATCCTCGGCGAAAAGCGGCTCGCGATAGACAAATCCGGTCACATCCACTTGCTGACCGTTGAAAGACGCGGGCGCCCCGCGATTGAATTCGCGCAGCCAATCGAGAATATTGCGATCGAGGGGACTGCGGCGGAACGCGGCCGGGCTCTCCACACCGACCGGACTGAGGCTGATGCCGCCATTAATCGCTTCAATACCCAACGACCGCGACGGGATCAAGATCGCCAGCATCAAGGGAAAAGCCACGATCACCAGCATATCCCAGCTGATCTGGTAATGCTGGTGACCCGCGCCGGGTTTGAGACAAACGTACAGACTGACGGTGGCCAGCAGCACAAATATCGCTGTGCCGACATAAGCCAGCCAGGCAAATCGCAGGTTGATGTAATTGGTCAGATTGCCGCTGGCGATCAAATAAGCCAGATAGATGCCCATACCCAGCAGAATCAGCGCTTTCGCCCAGGCAACGCGGTCGATCCGCTGCGCCGATGATGCCGCATGATGATGGTGGTGGTGGGTCATCGCGGAATCTCCAGCATCAATTGCCCAACGCCACGTTGATGACAACGCCGGCCAGCAAATTCATCACGAATGGCAGCAGCACCAGGTAGAATACGATCTTGCGCCGGAACACGCCCGTGAACATCAGTGTGCTCTTGATATCCACCATCGGTCCAAAGCTGAGGAAACTGATGATGGAGCCGGTGGTGAAGGTGTTGACGAAGGCCAGCGCCAGAAAACTGTCCACTGTAGAGCACACGCTGAGGATGAAGGCCAGGATCTGCATGAAGACCACCGACAGCACCGCGCCGGTGCCCAGCGCCAGCAGACTCTGCTGGGGCACCAGGGTCTGCATCAGCGCCGCCAGCGCCGATCCGAGAATGAGGAAACGTCCCATCTCGAAGAATTCATCGCCGGCTATCTGCAGCGCGTGCAACAGCTTGTCGCGGGTGGTCGCGCCGTGACTGTGGTCATGCTCGTGATCGTGGCTGGCCAGGGGTTCCTCTTTGAGCGCGTCTTTTGACTTGGCAAAGCTGCCGATCACCGTGCCGACCGTTACCGCGACCAGCACCGTGATTACAATGCGGCCGAAGAATACGGTACCGGGACCAAACGCGATCCAGGTACTGGCGAAGACGATGGGATTCATGAATGGCGCCGCCAGCAAGAAGGCCACGCCCATCGACAGCGGTAATCCCTTGCTGAAGAGACGCCGCGCGACCGGCACCACGCCGCATTCGCAGACGGGAAACACCAGGCCGAGCAGCGTCCCGCCCAAAGCCGCGCCCAGCTTGTTCCTGGGCATCCAGCGCAGAATGTCGTCCGATCTGACGAAAGATTCGATCAGGCCCGAGGTCAGTGAGCCCAGCAGCAGAAACGGCGCCGCCTCGACGAAGATGCCGAGAAAGCGCGTGGCGAAGACGCTGAGCGCCAGAGCGATATCATTGCCGCTGCTCAGCGCTTGATAAGCGGTCGCGCCCAGAATGAGCGCCGCCAGCAGCGCCAGCGCCAGCGACTTGATCAGATTGGATGATTGGCTCGCAGCAGGTTTGATCGTATGCATTTCAGCACATTCCGCCATCACCCAACATTGTAGCAGAAATGGTGAAAAATCAATCTGTGGAGGCGGAATCCGCTGCGCGTTTGACTAATGCTGGTCGCTGCCGGCGCGTACCATCAGCATGCCGATGAGGACGCCAAGCAAGGCGCCGATAGGCGTGCCCAGCATAACATTGCCGATGGACAGACCAAAGATGACGCCAATGGTAAGCCCTATGGCAACGCCAACAGCAAAGAGTGGATTGGGATGCATGCTCTCGCCTCCACAACCGCTAGCCGGCGCGACTTCAACGCGGGCCGCCGCCATTGAGCGCGCCGGGTCGACCGTATCCCGCCTCACTGACCACCCTATAGATGGTGTCGAAGCCCTCAAAGCCCGGTTTCATTTGTCTCGCCGGCATGGCCTCCGCTTCAAATTGTTCCTTTACCAGGTCATACGTATCGGCGCTGATGATGATCTCGCCGGGTTCGGCATTTTCTTGCAAGAATTTGCAGGCATCCGGCGCCTCGCCCAGGGCGGCGAATTCGATGCGATTAGCCCCACCCACCATGCCCAGCACCGAAATTCCGGAATGAATGCCAATGCCGAAGTGCAGGCGATGATCGGGGTCAATTATCTGGTGCAAGGCATTGACTTCCGCCATGATGGCCAGCGCGGCGTTGACCGCTCGCAAGGCGTGATCCGCTTGCGGATTCAGCTGCGTATTCCATAGCGCGGTGATGGCGTCGCCCAGATACTTGTCGACCACGCCGTCGTGATTGGTGACGGCTTCGCTGGCCGCGCCAAGATAGCGATTGATCACGCGCATCAGGTCTTCCGGCTGCAGGAGTTCGCTGAAAGCCGTGAAACCGCGCACATCAGCAAACATGGCGGAGATTGCGCGTTCGGTCGGGCTGGTATCCAGTTCGCTGATCGAACCGAGATTCTCCAACAATTCATCGGAGACAAATGTGCCCAGCAGCCGCCGCTGTTCTTCCTGTTCCTTGCGTTCGGTCAAGTCGTCAATCACCAGCGCGACGCCGTGACTAACCTGATCATCGCCGCGCAAGGGACTGGCGACCACCTGCCAATACATCTGTCGACCGCGCAGCTCGAAGCGCTCGGCCCAGATATACTGCATTTGCTCGCGCCGAACCATATCGATGTTGTCGTAGAAGCCCTCGGTAACGCCCCCCAGCACCTGACGCAATGGCAGACTTGCAACCTCGGCGTTGCGAATGCCGGTGATCGCTTCGGCGGCCTCATTGCAAACGATGACGCAATTGTCGCCATTGACGGTGATGACGCCGGATCCGATCGAGGCGAAGATATTGGACAGCCGCACCTGCATCTCTTCGACCAGCGCCATTTGCGCGCGAATATCTTCGAAGAGCCGGGCGTTTTCGATGGCGACCGCGGCTTGCTGGCCGAAGCTGGTGAGCAGATCGAGTTCGTTTTCCTTGAACAAGCCGGCCATGACGCGATTGTCGCAATAGGCGACGCCGATAACCTCGTCGCGCACCTTCAGCGGCACCGCCAAAATACTCAGCAGCGCGAAGCCGGCGATACTCTCGCTATGCGCCAGGCTGTCATCGGCGCCTGCATCCACCGTCAGCAGCGGTTCGCCGCTTTCCACCACCTGATTTATCACCGACCAGCTGACGATGCGCCCGCCGATGGCCGTCTCTTCCGCGCTTAGACCGCGCGCGACTGCGAATTCCATTTCGCCGCTTTCGCGATTGCGCAAGACGATGTAACCGCGTTCGGCCTGGGTCAGCTGAATCACCGTCTCCATGACATCGTTCAGCACCAAGTCGGTTTCTTGCGCCGAGTTAATCAGAGCGGTCGTATCGGCGAGGCGCCGCAGCTGCGTCAGCTTCATGTGGGAATCGACCAAGGACACCGACAGCTGATCAATGCTGGATCGCAGTGTCCACAGGCGGTCGATAGCGTTGGGAGGCAGGTTGATCCCGCGCCGACGCAAAAGCTCCTGCTGTCTTTCCAGCAGGGACTTCACTTCGTCGATGCGTTCCTTCAATCCTTTGATCTGGGACTGAATAACGGAAAAGCCGCTGGCCGCCGCGCCTTGAGTCATCCGCTTCGATAGACCTCGTATGCTTTCATCCGCTGCGAGAGGCCTTTGCCGAAGATCGGCTCCCGCGGTCGAACATCGTAATTTTGCGCCCCGCCATTGTGCATGCGAATGTGATCCAGTGTCTGCTGCGTGATGGTGATGGCGCCCTGAGCGGCATTTTCCTGCACGCGCTTGGAGATGTTAATGGTGCTGCCCAGCGCGGTGAATTCACGTCGATTGAAACTGCCGATGTTGCCCAACGTGGCTTCGCCGGTGAACATGCCGATGACGTAATAGTGGGGATCGGGCGAGATGCCCAACTCCTCATATAGCGCGACGAAATGATCCCGCATCAGCAGCGCGCAATCGAGCGCTTGCTGCGCGTGCTTGCGCTCGGGATTGAGCTGCGTATTAAAGAGCGCCATGACCTCGTTGCCCATGTACTTGTCGATGATGCCGCCGCATTCGTGGATGCATGCCGTGGCGACCGCCTGATATTGATTGATGATGCGCAGTTTCTCCCGCGGCGAAACATCGGGCAGCGAATGCCAGGGCCGCACATCGGCGAAAATGCAAGTGACCTCGCGGCGCATCCCGCCCATGTCGATATTGGCGATTTCGGTGATTTGCTCGACCATACCTTCCGGCAAGATGCGTTTCATGGCGCTGATGGTGGTTTCGTGTTCGTGCAGATGCGTGATATCGTCCATCACTACGGTCACACCCTGCGTCATGTCGTTGTTATCCTTGAGCGGCGAGAGCGACAGCGCCAGCGCCACCTGCCCGCGCCCGGGCAGCTCGGCATGCAGCTCGAGCGATTGATCGGCATCCTTCTCCCTAACCAGCGCCAGCTGATCATTGAGCTGCAATTCCGCGCGCTGCAAGACGTGCTGCACGCCGCTGCCCACCGCCGCATCGGGCGTCACATTCAAGATTTCCGAGGCCGCCCGGTTGAAGGTGTGAACCAGGTCGTCCGAATCCACAGCGATGATGCCGCTGCCCACTGACGAGAAGATGTTATCCATCAGCTCCTTTACTTGCGTAATCTCCGCCAGGATTTGCTCGGCGTGCGTATACATGCGGGCATTGGTGATGGCGACGGCGGCGATATTGGCGAAAGCCATCATCAAGTTCTTTTCGCGTTCGCTGAAGATACCGGTCAGCATGCGATTGTCTACGTATACAGCGCCCAGGATATCGTCCTTGTACTGGAGGGGTACGCAGAGCACGGAGCGCAGCGTGAAGTTGATAATGCTCTGTTGATTGGCCAGGCGTTCGTCTTTGAAGGCGTTATCCGCCAGGAGCGGTTCACCGGTGGACATGACTTCGTTGACCACGGTCATGCTGATTTGCGGACGATCGCTGCCGGTAACGCCCGTGCCCAATACGCCGCTTTCGTTGCTGACGCGAAATTCCAGCTCGCCCGTGTCCGGGTTTTTCAGAATGATGTATCCGCGCTCGGCATTGGTCAGTACGATGACCAACTCCATCGTTTCGTGCAGGCAGGTACCTACGTCGAGCGAGTTGGTGATTCGCGTGGACATGTCCGCCAGCGCGCGCAGTTGCTGCAGCTCGGTTTGCTCGGATAGCACATTGTCTTCCAGCCGCTTAAAGTCTTGTTTGAGAGCTTCGAGGCCGCTGATGATAGTCGGTGGCATGGCCAAGCGGCGGCGGCGAAGCAACTCGCGCTGGGCTTCCAGCGTGGTGGCCACCTGCCCGATGATCTCTTCTAGCTGCCGCAGCTCTGCGACGGGATTGCTGTTGGCTTGGTTCTCTGACATGCAGCCGATAGTCCTCGATACGAGTGCTGTCGACATTCAATTCGCCGTCGACGCTCGGTGGGTCCGCGGCGCGTCAACCCGGCGTCCAAGCTGACCGCACGAATGCCGGGGAACGCGCGAGACAAGACAGCTTAAGCTTGTCAAAACAGGTCGTTAAGACACCCGCAAAAGATGGTCTCGCCTGTTTCGAGTATACTTGCTAAGTATTTCGCTTGCAATCACCGCTCGTTTGGCGTGGACGGCACAATTGGGACCAATAAGGCTTCTCCGCAACTCGTTAGCCCACTATTGTTTTTTGTCTCCCACGTCAATCACGCGATATCCAATAGTTATCGAGCGGACTTGTTTGCCTACCCCATCCGCGGCCAGTGCCCCCTCGGTCCCCCGCCTCTCGGGGGAAGCATCCCATTGCAATGGGGACGGGTGACTTGACCATGTAGATTGAATAGAACCCGCGGAATCTTATGCTGCTGGACTTGGAATGTAAAATCCTGCGATCGCGCTCCCCCTCTCCGATGCTTCGGATGCTTCACCATAGAGATGGTGAAGGGGGTTGGGGGCAGGGGTAGAACAAGAGCATTCGAACGACCCACTAGCGGTCAAGCCTAATAGCAGCGAATCTTCAGATCTATGCGGTCGCAGGCGCTCATCCATTCATGGCCAGTTTTGCGGCGCGGCGTCCAATCTCGACGGCATAGTTTGTGCCCCGATCCCAGGGATAAACCTGCGACATGCTCGCCCAATACAGCCCGGGATACGGCGTCTTGATATCCGGAATATTGCGGCTGTGAAAAGTGGCCGGCACCGGCTGGGCGTAGGGCGCGCGCCATACCCACCATTTGCGCACCCAATCGGCTTGAAAGTTCGGATTGATTGTGGCTAGCGCGGGCAGGAATCGCGCCGCCAAGTCGGCTTCGTCCATGCGGAAATACTCGTGATTCGGCGGCACATAATCGCCGCAGTAAACAATATGATCCCCGCCGTAATGCTCGCGCGAAATGTAATTGGTATGCTCGACCAGCGCCAGAAAGGGAAAAGCGGATCGCGATTTGTCGGCGGTAGTTGCCGGCAGGTTGAGCCAATAGGTGTCGTCCGGCATCAGCGCGTGACGCAGCGCCAGCACCACGCATAAGCCGCCGATACTCTGGAGATCGGCCATCTGCGCGCCATACGGCGTAGCCGCCAAACCGTCGGTCAAGCGCAGCATCAGTTGCGGCGACGTGGTGCTCAACACGCGGTCAAATCGTCTCTCTTCGCCGGCGACGACCAAAGCAGGCGCGCCATCGCGAACACGAATCCCTTCCACCGGCGCGTTGAGAGCGACGGACACGCCCTCTGCTTCCAGCTGGCGCGCCAGCTCGTCCAGAAAGGCTTGGAAGCCCCCGATGTAGGTGCCCAGCTTGAGTGTGCGTTTGACGATACGCGCCCACATGAATGACATCGGCACCTGGTCGTAAGCTTCGGCGAACTTGCCGATCAGCAGCGGCTTGAAGAATTTTTCGTAAGCTTCGGCGCCCATCCAGCGACGCATCCAGGCATCGGCGGTGACGCTCTCGAAGGGCTTCCACCAAGGCGACAGCTTGATGAACATGCCCGCCAGGCCCATGCGCAGAATGGCGATCGGGGACAAAGGCAAGGCCAGCGCTGAAGGCGATATCTCGCTGCGGACGATCTCGCCATCGACCCAGTAGCTGGTCTTCGGGCGCGGAAAAACGACCTGCTCGCGCACACCCATCTCGTCCGCCAGCCGAAGAATATCGTGATCGTTGGCGAACCAGTGATGATAGAATTTCTCCAGCGACCAGTCCCAGCCTTCGTCCTTGAATCCGGCGGCCAAGCCACCCACCCGGTCGGCGGCTTCAAAGATCTCGACTTGATGGCCCGCTCGCGCAAAATCCCAGGCGGCGGCGAGTCCGGTCGCGCCCGCGCCGATGATGCCGATGCGTAGTTTTTTCACGCCCTGTCCTCGAAATGACGGTTGATGTCTCTGCTTGATTCTACAAGGCGTTCGTCGTTTTGACGCGATGGTGGCAAGCTAGTCGGCATAAGTATTTTCCGACAGCGGCCAAGACGCCCGCGCTTCAAAATCCAGCGAACTGCGCAATCCTTCACGCAATCGAAAATGAGCAGCCGCCGCGATCATGGCCGCGTTGTCCGTGCAGAGCGCCAGCGGCGGATAGCGCAGCGGCAGGTTGGCGGCCGCGCTGAGTTTCTCGCGCAGCAGCGTGTTGGCGCTGACACCCCCGCAAAGAAGAATCTCTCTGGCGCCAAATCGCTCGACGGCTGCGACCGTCTTGATCACCAACGCATCGACAAGCGCGTCTTGAAATGCCGCCGCCACATCGCTGATGTTGACATCATCGCGCAACTTCGCGCGTTTTTCGACGCCGCGCCCACGATGCCCGCGATCGGCCGGCTGAACGGTCGCCTCGCGCATCACCGCCGTCTTCAAGCCGCTGAAGCTGAAATCAAAACTGTCCTCGAGACGGGCGCGCGGAAAGTCGTAGGCGTTGGCATCGCCTGTGATTGCCGTACGCTCAATCGCCGGTCCGCCGGGAAAAGGCAGCCCCAACAGCCGCCCCACTTTGTCAAAAGCCTCGCCCGCCGCGTCATCAAGCGTACTGCCCAGCCGCCGGTAACAACCATGCCCGCGCATCAGAATCAGCTCCGTATGCCCGCCGGACACGATTAAGACCAGGACCGGAAACTCGATCTCGCGATAATCCGGCGTCAGCCAGAGCGAGTAAATATGCCCCTCCAGGTGGTTAATGCCCAGCAGCGGCAAATCCGCCGCCAGCGCCAGTCCCTTGGCGAAGTTGATGCCCACCAGCAGCGAGCCGATCAGCCCCGGACCCTGCGTGACGGCGATGGCGTCAAGCGCTTCGCAGCTCACGCCCGCTTCTGCCAGCGCCAGATTGACGATCCCGCTGATGCTCTCAACATGGGCGCGCGAGGCTACCTCCGGGAAGACGCCGCCGAATTGCGCGTGCAGGTCGGTTTGCGAGGAGACGATGTTGCTGCGCATGATCCGGCCGTCGCTGACGACCGCGGCCGCCGTGTCATCGCAGGAGGTTTCGATGCCGAGGATGGTAGTCATGGCGCGATTGTAGCACTGAATTTGCGCGCTGCGGATGTATAATGGGCTTCAGGTGCTGCGCTTTAGTCGAGGTGGTGCGACATGTACAAGTCGTTTCGGGTGAAGAATTTCCGCTGCTTCAAGGACTTGCAGATCAATGATCTGGGTCGGGTGAATCTGCTCGCGGGGAAGAACAACACCGGGAAGACTGCGCTGCTTGAGGCGATGTATTTGCATACCGGGAATCGAGACGTCAAGACTCTGCTACGGACTGACATGATTACGTATTATCGAAGTGCTCGTGACAGCTATCCCATGCCCCGAGATTTAGAGGAGGATTCCCCTAGCATAGTTGAGTGGAGTGACATCTTTTACAACTTTGACTCAGATACTTGTATCGAAATGTCTGCAGAGGTGAAGAATCAACAGTTGACGCTGTTCGACAATGAATCTAGCCATCTCAGGATCGAGACTATTCCGCCCGACTCGGACGAATTTGATAATGCGCTTTCTCAATTCAGAATCGAGTACCCACAATCGCATGAGGAGTTTGAATTGCTCCTATTCGAACCTAATGAAGGAAGGCCGACGTTCGCTCTACTTGTGAATGGACGAGTCCGAACAACCAGACAGACTCGAGTTGTGATGCAATCTAGATTCTCCTATCCACGAGAGAAGACATCTCCGAACGTGGACTCAAAGCGGTTTAGTAGGATGAGAAGAGAGAACGACACTTCCAAATTGATAGACGCACTGAGAGTTTTCGAGACTAGACTCACCGCACTTGAATTCCTTAACGACGGAACTGAATGGCGTATGTACGCAGAAATTGGCTTGCCGAAACCCACGTCGATGTCAAGTATGGGCGACGGTATCAATCGGTTCGTAAGCATGCTTTTGGAAATGAGCGATGTGCCTAGTGGTGTGATATTCATCGACGAAATCGAAAACGGCATTCACTATTCTGTCCAGGAGGACGTTTGGGCCGCTATTGATCGATTCTCACGTCAAATGAATATCCAGGTCTTCGCCACGACGCACAGCTACGAAATGATCAGAGCCGCTCACGAAGCCTTCAAGAACGATGATAAGGATGATTTCCGATTTCATCGACTTTACCACGATTCTGAAACCGGCAAAATCGAAGCTCGCACCTATAACGAATTTAGCGTAGAAGCAGCCGTCAGTAGAGATTATGAGGTTCGGGGATGAACAATCGTATCCCGGACGGCGTTTCTCGCGTGTTGGTGGTTGAAGGCAACGAAGATCGATATTTTTTCTGCAAGTGGCTTGAGTATTTGGGACGGCACGAAGAGATTTACTTCGCAGTTTGTGGCGGCAAGGACAATATCGCGACCGAGTTAGTGAACATCCTGAATGATGACAACTTCACCAACATAGATCAGGTCGGGATCATCTGCGACAACGACTTTCCGGCAACTAGGACCAAGGCCTCGTTTGAAGAGATCTTGGAAGCATTGGACAAGGCCAACAATGAAGTCAAGAATAGTGGGCCGCCGAGACAACTACCACGACCTGAGCAGCCGAGGCAGCCCATTGGCCTAAAGCCGGCAGTATCCATTCTGTTGCTTCCGGATGACGACGAAGATGGAATGTTAGAAGATCTAGTGCTAAAAGCGATCGGTCGAAACAACATCATGGATTGCGTCGACGAGTATTTTCAATGTTTGGGCGCCGCGGGCTTGGCGACCCGAGAAGCGAGAGAAAGTCGCAGCAGGCTTAGCGTTTATGTTTCAGGCAAGATTCTGGCAGAAGAATACGCAACCAACGACGATTCTAGAAGGTGGTTCTTGACTCAAGCCGTTGACATGAAATGGTGGGAGGAAGAGGATATGTGGGAAAACCCCGCCTTCAACGACGCCAAAGCCTTCCTCCGCCAACTCCTCGCCGCCTGACCACACCAATCCCGCCCACAACCGAAACTCCTGCAATACTCAGCGCGTTATATCTGATAGAATACTTGACCAGAACGTCGGCAAAGCGAGGACAAGATCTCATGGCAACCGTATCGAATCAACCACAGTCGCGCCTGGGCTGGACGGTCGCCGCCATCGCCGGCGTCGCTATCTTCGCCGCCTTCACCGTCTGGGGCGGGATCCCGGCTGACGCGAACGTTCAACTGTTCTGGCTGCAAGCCGGGCTGTTTCTACTAGTCATCTGCGCCTTCGTGCTGGTCTTCTGGCATCTGCTCGTGCGCCCCCTGGCGCCGAATCTGCGCCAACCGAAAGCAGAGGCAATATCATTCCGCGCGCGCGAGATATTGTCTATGGTACTGGCGAGTGGCGGCATCGCCATCTTCTTCGGCGGCGCCTGGGACGAATTGTGGCACCGCAACTATGGCATCCCATTCGGCGAGGATCTGTTTTGGCGGCCCCATTTGTTGATGTATTTTGGCTTCACCACGGCAATAGTCTCCGGCGTTTGGGCGTTGCTTTATTTGAATCGCAATCTTCGCGGCAACTTCCAGCAGCGGTTCCGCTCCAATACCATGATTGGATTCTTGATTCTGAACGCGGCCTTTCTGCTCTATGCCCTGCCGGCCGATCCCCTGTGGCACTGGATTTTCGGCGAGGACATCACCGCCTGGAGCGTGCCGCACTTAATCTTGCTGTCAAGCTTCATCGTAACCCAGTTGCTCGCCTTGGATCTTCACGTATCGACCTGGCGGCGGAACAAATGGCATGTCGTATTCCGGCTGCGGCTAGGCGACGGTCTGTCGCTGCTAATCCTCGCCGCTATCTCGCTTCTATGGCTGCAACTGATGCTCATCGATTGGGACGCTACCTTGGCCGGCGTTGGCGCGGATTGGGTCGGGCAGTATCGCCCCGAATGGCTGCTGGCCGCGAACTTGCTGGCCTGCGTCATGTTCACCGGCGTTATTGCCACGCGTGTCATGCGCTGCGCTGGCGCGGCGACAGCGGCCGGGCTGGTCGCTTTGCTCATTCGCATCGGCTTGATTCAGCTATTTGGTGCGGAGAAGCTGCAGTTCATCGCCTGGGTGATTGCGCTGTTGCCCCTGCTCGCTATCGATCTCTGGGCATATTACAGCAGCATCATCCGCAAGCGAGAACCGGAATGGCGCGGAACAGCGGCTGTTGCCATTGCGGCCATGGCGGTGAACATTTTCTTGATTCGCCATTTCTATAACTTGCAGGATGTCGACAACCTGGCCTACGCTGCCGCAATCATCGTTACCGGCGTGGGCATGAGCTGGCTGGTCAACAAGATCGCCGACGCCATGCTGCGCCAGCGGGCTGCGACTGATTCGGCCGCGAGCGAAGAAAAGATCCTCAAGCCGGCTGTTTCGGGCGGCATATTGGCGGGCTTTCTCGCCTTCATCCTGGTATTCATCGCGACGGCATCGCCGCCAATCTAAGCGTGGGGCGACAGACCCAAACGCAAATCGCTAAAGAATCAGCTCACGATTGCGGTAGTCCTTGTAGGCCGCTATCCACTCGGCATCGTGCGCGCGTATGAAATCCTCGGCTTTTTTCACCAGATCGCGATTGCCCATGAAAACGGGACTGCGCTGATGCAGGGTGTGCGGGCGAATGTTGAGGATGTCGCCGACGCCATCAGAGGAATAGCCGCCGGCCTGACTGATGATATACGCCATCGCCTGCGCCTCGTAGAGCAAGCGGATCTTGCCGTAGGGCTTGCCGGGATCCTGCAGCGTGCCCGGGTAATAGAAGACGCCGCCCTTGAGCAGATTGCGATGCACATCGGCGACCAATGAGCCGATATAGCGCTGCTTGAGTTTCGGACCCGCATCATCGCCCCTCCCCTGCAGCCAGCGCGTGAAATGGCGCACGCCTTCGGTCCATTCGATTTCGCTACCGTGGTTGGCGCTGTAGTAGGCCGGATCGTCCGGGATGCGGATATCCGGGTGGCTGAGCACAAATTCGCCCACGCCCTGATCAAGCGTGAATCCGTGCACGCCCTGGCCGGTGGTATAGACCATCATGGTGCTGCTGCCATAGATTACATATCCGGACGCGACCAATCGCTTGCCTTCTTGCAGCACATCTTCAATGGTCCCTTTTTCGCCTTTGGTGAACTTGCGGTGGATCGCGAAGATGGTGCCGATGGACACATTGACATCAATATTCGAGGAGCCATCCAGCGGATCATAGAGCAGCACATAGTTGCCGGTATCGTATTCGACCGGGATCTCGATCAGGTCTTCATGCTCCTCGGAGACCATGGCGGCGACGCGCCCAGTGTGGTCGTTCATCTGGAAAATGACATTATCGGCGAACATGTCCAACTTCTGCTGGCGCTCGCCCGATGTATTATGCGTCGAGGTCATGCCCAGGATATCGACCAGGCCGGCGCGATTGGTCTCGAGCGAGATGAGTTTTGCCGCCAGCGCGATATCCTGCAGCATGTTGCTGAAGGTGCCGGTGGCGTGGGGATACTGCTTCTGCGTGTCGTTGATGTGCCGCTCGATGGTGATCAGCTTGTCCATGAACAATTCCCCTCGTTGCGCTTACACTAATTCTAGGGTTGCCACAGCAGCCTGACAAGTCGGCTGGCGCGAAACTTCGCTGACTATCCATTGACCGGCTTAGACGGTATCATCGAGCCGATTCGGCAGACGACAGCAATGAGCGCGAGTCTCTATGCTCTTCCGCATGTGCATGTTGAGCGCAGCCCTCGTATTGGCCGGGTGCAGCGCCATCCAACTCTATCAAGAAAACACCGGCGCCACGCAGGCGGCGGCAACCGCCATTAACGCCACAGTCGCGGCGGTGATCGAGGACGCCAGCGACCAGCAGGATGCGCTGGAAGCGACGGTGGCTGCGCTCTATGCTGCGAGCACACGCGCGGCGCAATCCCTGGGGGACGCTCAAGCCACTGCGGATGCTGCGCTCGCCACCGCTACGCCCGATCCGCTCGCCCCAGCGCTTGCAGCGGACGCCGGTTTCAGCGCGGCCGAGATCAGCGTCTTCGGCCAGGCGCCGGTGGATAGCGAGCGATTGAACACCATCGCCGCGCTGGCCTTTGATGGCGAAGGGCAGCTGCTGGTGGGCATGCGCGCCGGCGAAATCTATCGCTTGGTCGATGCTGACGGCGATGGCATTGCCGAGGGTAACCAACTGGTCTTCCAGGATGAAAGCGACGCGATCGGTCAGGTATCCGGCCTCCTAATGGTGGGCGGCGCGCTGCTGCTAGTCCATGACGGGCGGCTGCACAGCCTGGTCGATGGCGATGGCGACGGCTTCTATGAGCGCGCGGCGCTGCTGTCGTCGGCGCTGCCGCCGAATCAGAATCCGCTGCGCGCGAACAACAGTCTGGCGCGGTCGCCCGATGGCGCGCTATTCACGGCGGATGTCCTTTCTGGTACAATCTTTCGAATTATTCCGCAATAGAAAGCGGCGTCTGAACGCGACTCTTGTGTCTGCGCCTGGACGTGAACTGCGGATCCATGGTCGCATACGGAATTGGGATCGCCGGAATTTGAGCACACGGCACGATGTACGCTTCGAAATCGCCGTCAGCATTGCGGTACTGGCGTCGATTGCGGTCATGGCGCTGGAAACGTTTACCCTGCCCGCGGAGACAAAGCGCGCGCTTTTCGCTGCAGATGTCATACTGTCCCTGGCATTTGTCGTGGAATACATCTTTCGAATCGCGACGGCGGAGAGCAAGCGTGGCTATATCACCAGCCTCAACGGAATAATCGATCTAATCGCGATTCTCCCGATCGTCGTGCATGCTGTGTCCAGTGTTCGCGTCGTCAGGCTGCTGCGCGTACTGCGCATCATTCGTCTGTTGAAGCTGAAACGATACAACACCGCGCTGGATCGGTACCGGCGAGCGTTGAAGCTCATCGTTGCCGAGGCGACGCTGTTCACGGGTGTAGCTTTTATTTTCATCATCGGCTTCGCTTTCATGATTTATGAATTCGAGCATGAAGCGCAGCCGGAAAACTACCGCAACATTTTCGACTCCATCTGGTGGGCGGTCATATCGCTGACGTCGGTCGGCTACGGCGATGTCTATCCGGTGACCGTAGCCGGGCGGATGTTGACGCTTGCCATGGTGCTGACGGGAATGGGAATCGTGGCGGTGCCGACGGCGTTGCTGGCGTCGGCGTTGAGCAGAGCGCACGACCCCGAATTGGACGGTGGCGGTTGAGCGGAGAGTCCTGCGCGGGGATGTGAGTGAGGCTGGGGAGAGTCAGCGGGATTTGATTTGATTAACCACAGAGGGCCCAGAGGGCACAGAGCAAAATGAACAGAGAGACGACGCGGAAATCTGAGTTGGCGACAAAAGCGGACTTGCAAGCGATGCAAGCCACGCTGATTAAGTGGATCGTCGGCACGGGCATTGCCATGATTGCCGCGCTGGAATTCCTTGACAGCATTCCGTGAGGGCGGCGGGCGATCTGGTAGGTCGCCCCTACAAAGCTCCTCTATGCCTCTGTGGTGAATCCTAACCCAACCCCGTCCTCGCACCAGCAAACACACTCTTCACACCCTCCCGATCGCGCGCAAACAACAACCCCGCGCTGACCTCAAACGCCAGCTCGTCCGGCAGCGCCGTCACCTCGAAGGGACGCGACCCCTCCGCTTTGTCCAGCCGGTTCAAGGCGAAGCGCTCCCACTGCGCCAGCTCATTTTCAGCCGCCGACTTGCCAGCCGAAGTCTCCCCCTGATGCTTCGGGGGGAGATTTAGAGGGGGGTTATGCGGGGGATGAGAGCTAACCGCCACATCGCCCCAAGCCACCGGCGGCAGCTGGAAGTAACGCGCGCGCAGCTCGTTGATGCTCAGCAGCGGGTAGGCCGTGCGGATCTCAGCCAGGCGCGCCTGGGTATCGGTGGGACGGATGTCATCGAATTCGGCGACCAGGTTATCGCCATAAAAGGGCAGCAGCTCCTGCGTGATCTTCTGGGCGATGCGCACCAGCTTGGGATAGAGCGTACGCTCGATGAAGAGGCGCTCGGCGACTTTGGCGTTGGCTTCGGTGGCGTTTTCGCTGACCAAGGCGACCGGAATGCCGAAGATGTTGAGGATCTCATCGCGCTGGGCGCGGCGACCCTGCAGGAAATCAAGATCGCTGTGGCTGAGGCCGATGTGCTGCCATTCGATGGCGCCGCCGCGCAGAAAAGCGGTCTTGCGAGCCGTCCCGCCATAGCTGTTGCGCCATTCGCGTTTGATGCGCTCAAAATCGGTATCGGAGATGAAATCGTGGATATTGACGATGCCGGCCGGCACGCCGTTGTCCTGGCCGAAGGCGTTGCGATTCCAATCGGCCATGTGGCGGTCGCTTTGCACGGCCGAGCGCGCCGCGGTCACCGCCGACAATCCGTAGAAGTCGTTGTTGGGATGCCAGCGGCGGAAGTGCAGGACTTCGATGGCATCCAGCGGGATATGTTGGCCGTCGATTTCGTAGAGGTATCCGCCCACCACGCGCCGCTCATCGGGCACAATCGTGACGCGGTCGGGACGCAGCACCCAGATTTCGCGCGGCCTGCCCTGCGCATCGCCGGCCAAATACCAGTAGGCGTTGCCGTGCAGCTCCAGCGAGCCAAGGGTCTGTTCGAACAACTCGAAGCGGCTGGTCAAGGGATTAGGATTGCCGAGCAACTGCTCCAGGGGATGATTCTCGATGCTGACGCGCCGCTCGCGCTCCAATCGATACACGTTCAACGGCACCAGCGCGCCGGCTTCGGCGATGCGATTGATGGCGATATAGACCCAGGGCGAGCGCTCATATACGCGCGCGGTATGGGTCGATAGCGGCGCGCCCAGCTGGTAACTGTTGTGCAACGCGACGCGCTCGATATGCGGCGCATCGCTCCGCAGCCGCCCGCGACGGAACTTGAAGACATCCCACAGCCAATTGAACACGGTTCGCTCCTTCGTTTGCGTTTGTGGGCAGGCTATCACGAGGCGCGGAACCGATGGCGACTATTGTTTCGCTGGCCGGGGACAGGGTGATTCGCGGGCTGGCGGGCGACTCAGCGAGTCGCCCCTACATTTTTCAAACTCAAATGAACCTTGTAGGGGTCAGCCGCTGGCTGACCCGTTGCTATCGTACTCAGCCACTTTCATCATGTCTGGTACTCAGTTTCTTGCAGAGGAACAGGGGCCGTGGGAGGGTGCGCTTAACAGAAACCCAGCGCCGCCATCACCTGCGTCAGCAGCGGCAGCTCGCACCACATATTGAGCGCGTCCACGATCAAGAGCGCGATGAATCCGAAGCAGACAAAAGCCAGCACGAAGAAGATGAAACAGCCGAGCACCAGCCACTGCGATCCGCCGCCTTCTTCGCGCGCGGCATAAGGATCATATTCGTAGCCGCCGTATTGCTGTGGCGCGGGCGGGATCGGATAGGCGGCCGGCTGCTGACCATAATAGCTCGGCGTCGACATCTGCGGCGCTTGCCCCGGGGCGGCGGGGTCGGCCGGCGGTGGATAGCCATAAGCGGGCTGGGACGTGGCATAGGCGGCTTCGCCCATGGGGGTTTCGCCGGTCGGCAGGATGGGCGCTTCGGTCGCCGGCAACTCCGGCGCGGGCGCCGGGCTGGACATTGATTGCTGCGATTCAAGTTCAACGCCGAGAGTGACGGTCTCGCCCAAGCCGATCATGTCGCCGTTTTGCAGCGCCGTAACGCCGGAGACGCGTTTGCCATTGACAAAGGTGCCGTTGGTGGAGCCCAGGTCCTCCACGCTCAGCGAATCGCCCGCACGCAGCAAGCGCAAGTGATGGCGGCTGGTTTCGCGGTCGTTGATGACGATATCGTTGGTGATATCGCGCCCCAACGTGGTCACATCCTGGGTGACGGTGTAATTTTGATTGGGTTGCGGACCTCGCCTAACCACCAGGCGAATGCTGGACTGCTGCATCTTGCCCTCCTGCGCGGCTCAAAGTGAACTGATCGGGCGCCGCCAGCGCATGCGCCCACTCGTATTCACTTATGCAGGCATTATACCGTGTTTTGACAATCAAGCAGAATTTCGCGTCCAATATAACGCATTTTGCGCGCAACTCGCCCCGTTATGAAGGCAGCCACATTTCTATTAGCGCCAGGCCGTCGATCCAGCGGCCGCGCACGGCTACTTCCCAGTGCAGATGCGGTCCGCTGCTGCGCCCGGTATTGCCGCTCATGCCGATGATTTGCCCGGCGTCCAGCGCGTCTCCCGCGCTAACCAGCAGTTCCGAAAGATGCGCATAACCGGAATAGATGCCGAGACCGTGATCGATCAGCACATAGTTGCCGCGGATCTCCAGCGTGTCGGCGAAGGCCACGCGTCCGGCCGCCATCGCGCGAACGGGAGTGCCGGGCGCGGCGCGCTGGTCCCAGCCGGTATGCCGCGTTTCCATCCCCTCACTCAAGCGGCGATAGGCGCCAAAAGGCGACGTGGTCTCGCTGGCCAGCGGCAGCGCGAAGCCGGCGCTTCCCCAGAGCGCAAGATCCGATTGTTGCGCGGTGATGGCGTCCAGGCGCGCGAATTCCTCCGTCTCCACCGCCCGGTCGGCGAGGTAGGCGCGGTCGTCAGGCAGGACAAAATCCTGCAGGATGTAACCTGCTGAATCAATCCTGATATCGCGCGCGAGCGTCACGGTTTCGCCGGCGCGCTGAACGTCGACAGTCAATGTGGCCGCGCGCGGCTGCGAATCCATATGCGTCCGCAGAATGCCATACCAGGCATCGCCTTCGATCATGAAGAATCGGCCCGATTCGTTGAGCAAGCTGAAATCGGCGCTTTCGATGGCGTCGCCGCTCAAGCGAAGCAAGGCCGCGCCGCCCTGAATCACCGATGATGAGAAAAATTCCAGTCGTATGCCATCTTCGACCAGCACCGCAGCCGGCATCGGCCGCGGCGCCGGCTGCGCGATGGCGTTCGGCATTTCCTGCGCCGGCATGGCGATTGAGCTGAGCAATCCGATGAAACAAGCGAGCAAAAGTCGGATGCTAATCATTGGCGGTGAAGGCTTTCATGGACGGCGCGTTACGCTGCTTGAATCCTATCTTAGGCGTCGCCCGAAGATTTCGGTAGCGTCGTTTGGCTGGTGAAACGGATTACTAGCCTTGCTGCCCAACAGCCGCACGGATGTCGTTGATGTGCACACGTTCGTGGGCGCCGCAGGCGCGTATCGCCCCCAGCAGATTGTAATCCTGAAAGAAGGGCGTACTGAATACGAGATCCAGCTTGTCGGCGGGAAAAGCGATCACGATACCACGCAACTGATCGCGAATGCGCGACCAGTCGTCGAGGATTTCCTCCCAGCGACTGCCAGCGACTTCTCGCCGACGCAACTCATAGAGATCTTTCACGCTGGCTTGCCCGCGCAGATTCACTTCAAAGGACTTGCCGTCGATCGCGCAATGCAGAGCAGTGATCATATCTGATTCCAACGCGCTGAGGTGAACGAAGATATCTTTGACAGTCCAGCCCGAATCCACGTATACTATCAGATCAGCCGGCAAGTCCACGCTGTAGGCGCTCGATGTCGCCCGCTGCCGATCGAGCGCGGCAATCAATTCCGCTTTGATTGGTGGGATGCCGTTCACCGCGGCGCCCTTTCCGCCTACCTCATACCAACATTGTACTAATATTGAGCGCGGCAAGGCAAGCGGCCGCGGATCCGAGACGCCCGCCGCTTCGCAAACGTGTGTAAGGGGCGACCTATCAGGTCGCCCGCCTGCGCACAATTCCATGTAGGGGCGCATCAGATGACCAGCGGCTGCCAAGCTACCCACCTCGCCTTCCCAGCCCGGTTGTGACCCTCGGACGAAGTGTTATACTCTGGCGATGTCATAATGAAAGGACGCGGGCAATGAGCGACGAGAACAACCGGAAACTGTTAGCCTATCTGCGCGATCACACCGACGCTATGGTCGAGGATCTCAAGACCTTGATCGACCTGGAATCGCCGACCCTGCACAAGCCGTCGGTGGACAAGCTCGGCCAATTCATCGCCGGCAGGCTGCGCGAACTGGGCGGCGCTGTCGAGATCATCCCCAAGACGGAAGTGGGCGATGTCGTGCGCGCGCGCTGGAACGCGGGCGATGGCGGCGTGGTCATCCTGAGCCACATGGACACGGTCTGGGATGTGGGCACGGTGGCCGGGCGCCCGACGCGCGTGGACGGCAACCTCATCTACGGCGTGGGCGCAATGGATATGAAAGGCGGCATCGTCATCGCCTTGTGGGCGCTGCGCGCTTTGCGCGAGCTCGGCCTCTTTCCAGATAAGGCCGTAACCTACATGCTCAATTCCGATGAAGAAACCGGCAGCCGGCATTCCAGCGAAGAGATCGAAGCGGAGGCGCTGTCGCATGATGTGGTTTTTGTCACCGAGCCGCCGCAAGATGGCAAATACAAGACCCAGCGCAAGGGCAGCGGCGGCATCACCATCACGGTGAAGGGCCGGGCCGCGCATTCCGGCGCCGATCATGCCGCCGGCATCAACGCAATTGAGGAGATGGCGCACCAGATCCTGGCCGTGCAGGCGATGACGGATTACAGCATCGGCAGCACCGCCAATGTCGGTGTGATCAGCGGCGGCACCCGCTCAAATGTCGTGCCGGCAGAAGCCAAAATCAACATCAATATTCGGGCGACCACGCGCGCCAATCAACTGGCCTTGTACGAAAAAATCACGCAGTTGAAACCGGTGAATCCCGAAGCGGAGCTGATCATCGATGGCAATCCCGGCATCCAGCCGATGGAACGCACGCCACAAATCGCGGCGCTATTCAAGCGGGCGCAGCGGCTGGCGGCGGACATGGGATTCCATATTGACGAGGGCAGCACCGGCGGCGGCTCCGATGGCAACAAGACGGCGGCGCTGGGAGTGCCAACCTTCGATGGCATGGGCATTGTCGGCGAGGGCGGTCATGCCATCACCGAATACGGCGAGATCGATTCCATGCCGGAACGCGCCGCGGTCATGGCGGCGATGCTGCGCGAAGATCTGGCCGCCGTAGTGAACGGAGCGCAATAGCATGACCCGCATCGCGCTGGTCACCGGCGCCAATCGCGGCATCGGCAAAGAGGTCTGCCGTCAGCTGGCGGAACAAGGCGCGCGCGTTTTGCTGAGCGCTCGCGACCTGTCGAAAGCGCAAGCGGCGCAGCAAGAATTGGCGCTGGGCAACATAGTCGCCGCGGCGCTGGATGTTACCGATGAGGCGAGCATAAGCGCGCTGCGCGACCACATCAACAATGCATACGGCCGGCTGGATATTCTGGTCAACAATGCCGCCATCCATTATGACCATTGGCAGAGCGCCGTAACAGCTGACTTGAAAGTCGTGGAAGAGGCGCTCGTGACCAATCTCTACGGTCCCTGGCGCATGACGCAGGCCTTTCTGCCTCTGCTGAAAAATAGCGAGCAGGCGCGCATCGTCAATGTCAGCAGCGGCAGCGGCGCGCTGGCAAGCATGGCGGTAGGTCCGCCCGCATACAATACCAGCAAGGTGGCCCTGAACGCCTTGACACGTATGCTGGCGGCGGAACTCGAGCCGGAGGGCATTTTGGTCAACGCGATTTGCCCCGGCTGGGTGGCGACAGAGATGGGTGGCGCCGGCGGACGCCCGATTCCCGATGGCGCGGCGGGTATCGTCTGGGCGGCGCTGCTGCCCGCTGATGGGCCGAGCGGCGGCTTCTTCCGTGATCAGCAGCCGCTGGAGTGGTGAGCCTTGCGCATTCTGAACTGGAATACGCAGTGGGCGAGTCCAAGTGGCCGCAGCGGGCGATTTGACAACGCGAAAGCCCTGATTGAAACCCATGATCCGGATATAATCTGTCTGACGGAGGCGCGTCCGGAAACGATGCCGGATAGCGGGCAAACGATCGCGAGCGAAATCTCAGGCGCCGGCAATATGGAGAATCGCGGCGGACGCAAAGTCGTGCTTTGGAGCCGATACCGATGGACTAACGTGGACACGGTCGGCTCCCCAAACCTGCCGCAGGGACGATTCATCAAAGCGACCACCCGCGCCGACAATGAAGAATGGACGATTATCGGCATGTGCATCCCCTACGCGCATTACCGCAATCACAAAAAATGGGGCGGCGAGCGAAAGGCACTTTGGCAGGGCGCTTGTGAATATCTCGATGCCTTGAGCGGCGATGTCCTCCCCCGCTTAATCCTAGATGTATTCTTGCCCTACAGCAAAGAACCATACCGCGCCATCATGCTGGGCGACTTCAATCTGCAGATCCCAGCCTATAATTATCCGTATCCGAACAGCGCCGTCAATCACAAGCGGAAAGAGGCCTTTGACAACTGGCTGATCCCCACCGCCGGCATCAGTCGCCACTTCATCGACCACGTCGCGATGTCATCTGATTTGCGGGTAGAGACGCTGCAATTCATCAGCAATGTCGCGCTGGATGGCGCCCCTCTAAGCGACCACAGCGGCGTCGTTATCGATGTTGCGCATAAAGATGATTGAGAGGCCTTTACACTAGGGACTATCCGCCCGTCGAAATCGAACGCTAATTGGCGCGGCGGGAATTCGGCGCGCCCGGCCAAATCAGCAACCGCTGGAGTGGTGTATGATGAAGATCCTCAATTGGAATACGCAAATCGCCAGTCCGCGCGGCGTGAACGGCCGGTTTGAGATCATCCAGGAAGTCCTCGAAGTCTATGACGCGGATCTCACCTGCCTGACCGAAGCCTATCCGGAGACCTTTCCCGAAGGCGGATATGTCGTCAGCAGCGGACTTTCAGATTGGGACAGACACGAACGGCTGGGAGCGCGGCAGGTGCTGCTCCGGAGCAAATCGCCCTGGTATGATGTGGACAACTTTGGCTCGCCCAAGCTGCCGGAAGGGCGATTTGTCAGCGCAGTTACCGAACTGGACGACGTACCGGTGACGGTGGTCGGCATGTGCATTCCATTCCATACCTACCGCTATCACGAATCATGGGCGGAAAAGCGCAAAGCCGTTTGGCAAGGCGCATGCGAATATCTGGACGCGCTGCGAGAGGAGATACTCATCCGAAATCGCTATGCCAAACACACCATTTTGATCGGCGACTTCAACTTGCAGATCCCGCCAACCAACTATCCCTATCCTTCCACTGAAGTCAATCGCAAGCGAGAAGCGACATTCGCCGGCTGGCAAATGCCGTCGGCGATTCCCGTTGAGGTGTCGAGCTTGAGCAAACCCTTGCTTGGCCATATCGCGCTTTCCGATGACTTTGCTATAACCGCTGTCCGCGTCATTAATCGCTTTGGATCAGAAATCCTGTCGCTGAGCGATCACGATGGCGTCTGCGTTGAAGCCGTGCCCTATTGGCCCTTTCCCGAACCCTTTTGATCCGCAACAAGGACAATCAGACCATGCGCTATCCACCCTTCGAAATTGAACGCTTCTTCATGCGGCACGAATTCAGCGCGCCCTACGCCATCAGCGCATCCGATTGCGAGCCGCTGACCATGGACGAAATTTTGGCGCTGGCCGGGCCGGAGCGCCGCGAGCAATTCGAGCGCATGTGGCTGGGATATACCGAGTCGCTGGGCCATCCCGAGCTGCGGGCGGCCATCGCCGGCATGCATGCTGGCATCGATGCCGGGCATGTGCTGGAAGTCGTGCCGGAAGAAGGCATCTTCGTCGCCATGACCGGGCTGTTGAACGCCGGCGATCATGTGGTGGCGATTCACCCGGCTTTTCAATCGCTGTACGAATTGGCGCGCAGCAGCGGCTGTGAGGTGACATTCTGGCGCGCGCGCGATGGCGACGACGGCTGGACGATAGATATCGACGAGTTGGAGACGCTGATCCGACCGGATACCAAGATGCTGATTGTCAATTTCCCGCATAATCCCAGTGGTCTGCTGCCGACGCGCGCCGATTTCGAGCGCATCGTCGAGCTGGCGCGGCGGCACAATCTGATCCTCTATTCCGATGAGATCTATCGCTTCGCCGAATACGATCCCGCCGCGCGCCTGCCCTCGGCTTGCGAGCTATATGAGCGGTCGCTGGTGCTGGGTGGATTGTCAAAGTGCTTTGGCTTGCCCGGCTTGCGCGTGGGCTGGCTGATCACGCGCGATGCCGAATTGATGCGCGCCTGCCAGGACGTCAAGTCTTACACCACCATTTGCGGCAGCGCGCCCAGCGAAATCCTGGCCTTGATCGCGCTGGAAAACGCCGAGGCGCTGATCGCCCGCTGCATCGACATCGTCCAAAGTAACATTGAAGTCACGCGCTCCATGATTGACCGGCACAGCGATCTGTTCCGCATTCATTTTCCGCGCGCGGGCACCGTAGGCTTGGCCGAATTGACAGCCGATGCCGGCGTATCCGACTTCGCCCAAGCCGCGGTCGAGGGCGCCGGGGTGATGGTCTTGCCGGCCAAGGTCATGCAATTCGAGGGCAATTATTTCCGTATGGGTTTCGGAAGGCGCGACCTGCCACACGCGCTGGAAGTATTCGAGTCCTTCGCGCTGGATTATCTGCGCTAGCGCGGGCGGCTTGCGGGCGCGATAATGCGCTGTTTATACCCCGCCCAGACCCTTTAACATTGATATGTTTAGGACAGGACAGGTTTGCGCAGATTGTACATGAAGGAGAGAAGACAAGAATCCCTGGCATCTGCACTAGCGCAAATTGTAGGGGCGACCTACCAGGTCGCCCGCCGTAGCGCAACCAACTGTAGGGGCGTCTCGCCGAGACGCCCGCCGGAACTCGCGCAATTTGTAGGGGCGACTCCGTGAGTCGCTACTACGTTTCCAGACGGACGAGAGGAATACCCGAAGCATTCTAGCGGATGCTGCGCAAGCCCTGCTAGTCCATCAACCAAGGCCATATAACTCGCGGGCGTTATCCGCGAGGATGAGCTTAGCAGTCTCATGCGCTTCGGCGACGGTCATGAAACCGTCATCGACCAGCTCGCCCAGCGCAGCCGCGAGCGCCCGCTTGCCCAGCAAGGCGCTGGCATAGAAGGGCTCCGGCGTATTGTAGGTATCGGAGCCGTAGCAGACGCGTGAAATCGGCGCCATCTCCAGCACTTCGGCGATGATGCGTTTGGCGGCGTTGCCCGCGAAGGGCAAACCCTCGGAGATATCGCACCAGATATTGGGCAGCACATTGGCGATGTAGCCGGCTTCGGCGTGATAGGGATATCCAGTATGCACCAGCAGGAACTTGCAGGCGCGGTAAGCCGGGTAGCGCAGCAGCTCCATCAGCAGCGCCGGCCGACAAGCCTCCAGATGCACTTCCCAATCGCCCATGCCGGTATGCACTTGAAAAGGCGCGTCAAAATCGATGCAGCGCTCGATGGCGCGACAGAAAAGATGATCGCGCAGATGCTTGACGGCATCGCCGCCGCGACCGCGCGCGCCGCGGATTTTCTCCAGCGCGATACGGCCTTGGTCATTGGAGCGGCTGCCCGGCGCGATATCCAAACCGGTGCGATAAGCGATGATCGATTTTAGTCCCTTGTATCCGCCATCGGTCAGCGCCGCGGCGATGCGATCATCGTAGGCGCGCGAGAACTCATCCCAGCCGCATTCGGCTGCGAGCAAGTCCTGAATCAGCACCTCAATGCGCAGCAGCGGCACGACCTCGACGCCGACCTCGGCGCGAAAGCCATCAAGGTCAACTTGCGGCAGCGGATAGCCGTCATCGACGATCAGCGTCTCGATCTTGCCGGCGCGATGCAGCGCCCCCGCATAGGCGGGATAACCATCGGCGGCGATGGATCGGTTTCGGGCGGCGACGATGGCATCGACCGTCGGCTCGACATCAAAGTATTCGGCCAGGCGCCGACACAGGAAACGGAAATACATGGTATCGCGCTTGACCCGCTGCAACATGGCCAGCGCGGACTCATCCGCGTTCATGCCACCGGCGCGCAGGTAATCGGCCGAGCCGCCGCCGAATGACACCTCGTCGACCCATTCATCGGCGCTGAGCTGCGGTTTGGCGGTATAGGGATGACAATGGACATCGACCACGGGCAGTTCGCTGAAATCAAGCATCAGGTGACTTCCAGATACATTTGTCGCTCCCAGGGATGCACGTGCAAGTTGTACGTTTCCAATTCCATGCGTTTGACCTTGAGGAATTCGCCCCCGATGACCGGCGCCAGCGCCGCCATCAAGACAGCGTCGTTTTCCAGCGCGTCAAGCGCGACCGGCAGCGTCCGCGGCAGATATTCAATGCCGTGGTCCTGCAGCTGCGCATCGCTGAAATGGCCGACATCGTCGTCGTTGAAAGGCGCGCCGGAATCGGCTTGCGCGTCGATGCCGTCCAGGCCGGCGCTGAGCAAGGCCGTCAGCAGCAGATAAGGATTGCAGGTATTGTCAGCAGCGCGATATTCGACGCGGCAGCGCTGGTTGACATCGGGCACGCGCAGCAGCACGCCGCGATTGCCGACGCCCCAGGCGATATGCGCGGGCGCCCAGGATGCCGGCTGCAAGCGCTTGTAAGAATTCACCGTGGGCGCGGCAACGCCACAGATGGCCGGCGCATGCTCCATCAACCCGCCGACGAAGTGACGGCCGCTCTCGCTTAGCGGATCCGCCAAGCCCGTGCCCGCCAGCAGGTTGGCGCCAGAATCGGCGTCAAATAGCGAAAGATGAATATGCAAGCCGTTGCCGCCGTGTTCGGCGAAGGGTTTGGGCATATGCGATGCGATTTGTCCGTGCTTCCGCGCCAGCGCCCGCGTGACTTCCTTGCTGATGAGATAGCGATCGGCGGCGGCCAGGGCATCGCTGTAGCGCGTGGAGAACTCGAATTGCGATGTCCCGTATTCTTTGCCCAGCTGTTCGACGGGCACACCCATGCTTTCGAGCGCGGCCACGATATCGTGCATCAGATCCGCAAACTGATTCAAGCCGGCCACGGTGAACATACCGCCGGCGCGGCTGGGCAGATAGTCGCCGTCGGCTGTTTTGGTATAGAGGCTGAATTCGGCTTCCAGGGCGGCGGTGACGCTGATTTGGCGTGCGGCGTATTTTTCCAGCGCCCGTCCCAGAGTCCCCCGCGGACAGCCTTCGAAAGGGCGGTAGTCTTCGGTCATCATATTGCAGAAGACGATGGCGGTGTTGTCGATATAGGGCAGCTTCCAATAGGCGTCCGGATCGGGCAGCGCCAGGAAGTCGCCGGTTTCCGCCTGCCAGATGCCATCAGCCGCCATGTGGTCATCGACGCCGAATTCCAGATTGGCGCGCGCGAATACCACGCCGCCCTCGACGACCTCGGCGAAGTTGCGCTTGGGAATGGTCTTGGCGCAGGCGCGGCCGTTGTAATCGTGGTAGGCCACCCAGAGGAATTCGATCCGGTCGTCATCCAGGCGTTTCAATAGATCTTGGCTATTCATGGCGTTCTCCGCTCATCAGATCTATCTATGTCTTTCGGGCGACCCATTGGGTGGCCCCTGCAAAGTTTGATTGATATTGGCTGTCGGGCGCCGAATTTGTACTCAAAGGTTATTATCAAGCCCGGCAAACGTGGCGCTTCTCTGGCCCAGACTGCGTGTTCGCGCGATGTTGGCTCCCCTTCCCTAGCTTGCTGGGGACGGGGCCGGCGGATGGGGTAGAATCTCGGTGCGCAAACCATATTACCATTCAAGCCTTTACATTTTATTGCGCTTTGGCGGGCGACCCACCTGGTAGCCCCTACATTCTATTGCGTTTTGGCGGGCGATCCACCAAGTCGTCCCTACAAGGCTTGAACAGTATTACGACAGATCAGCCTGATCAATTCCGCCAGCAGCGCGGTCCGCGGCACGATGCTGCTCTCCAGAATATACTCGTCGGGTCCGTGATCCAGGCCGCCGATGGGACCCAGGCCATCGAGCGCCGGCACACCTTCCGCCGCCGCAAAGGCGCTATCGGCCGCGCCACCGGTGCTGACGCCGCGCAACTCGAAACCGAGGTCGCGGGCGACGCGTATGGCCAGCGCTTCCAGCCGCGCTATCGCTTCCGTTCGCGGCATCGGCGGCGACGCGCTGTGACTGGTCGTGACAAATTGTATCCCATCGTCGTCGGCGGCGGCGAATATCGCTTCGGCGCCCGCAACCGTCGCATCGAGCTCGGCTTGCGCATAGGCGCGGATATCGACCGCTGCGCGGGCGCGATCGGGCACGATGTTGGCAGCCCGGCCGCCGTCGATCACGCCAATGTTGAGGGTGATTCCGGCGTCGGGATTCGCCAGATTCTCCAGCTGCAGCAGGCGCCGCATCAAAGCGGTGATGGCGTTGCGGCCTTTCTCCGGTTCGACGCCGGCGTGAGCGCTATGCCCGCTCGCGTCGACGCGGAACACGACATTGCCCTTGCGCGAGGTGACGATATCGCCGTTTTCGCGCGCCGCCTCCAGCACCAGCACGGCATCGAATCCGCGCGCGGTCTCGCGGATCAGCGGAATCGATGTGCGTTGATCGACCTCTTCATCGGCGACGCAAAGCAACGCCAGTTCGGCGAAGTCATCGAAACCCGCCCGCATCAGCGCCTCGATGGCATAGATGCCGCTGAGCAAGCCGGCCTTCATATCGCAGGTTCCGGGTCCCAGCAGGCGGTCGCCGACCTGCCGCAAGGGACGCTGCGCCGCAGTGCCGCGCGGATAGACCGTGTCGCTGTGGCCGAGCAGCAGGATGCGCGCCTGGCCGCTGCCGCGCATTCGCGCCAGCAGATGGTCGCCGGTTTCCAGCTGCGGGAAGCGCTCGATAGCGTAACCCAAGGGCGACAGACGCGCTTCCAGCCAGTCGTTGACGCGATTGCAGCCCGCTTTGTCGTAGGTGCCGGAATCGATCGCCACCAGTAGCTTCAGATCGGCCAGGTAGCGCTCAAGTTGGGTTTGGAGATCGGTGGCAATAGTCATGAGATTCGTTCAATTGCTGCGCACGTTACAGAGACACTAGCCACAGAGGGCACAGAGAAATGCAAAGCAAATTAGGGATTTCAATTGACGTAGATGCAGTGCTTCTTATCAACGAATAGGTTCGGTTCAATTTTGGAATTCCGTTCCGTACGCGTTCAACCGTAATACCCATTCTCAGTAGAACTAAGTTAGTCATGCAGATACAAACCTGTAGGGGCGTTTCGCCGAAACGCCCAAAATAACGTGGCTGGGAAAGCGGGCGTCTCATCGAGACGCCCCTACAACGTCCCTTTATCCTTGGCATTACTTTGCAGGAACTACTTCTGCGTTCTCGGTGGCTAAGATTATAGCCGCCTTCACTGCTCCGCGACGCCGCACCAACGCAAGATGACGCCGGCGAAAACTTTGGCGGTGTCGATCAAGGAATCCAGCTCGACGTATTCATTATCGCCGTGCAGTCCTTCGCCCGCCGGACCGAGGATGATGGGCGTCATGCCGGCGCCGGCGTAAAAGGCGGCATCGGTGACGGCGCGCTTGCCGGTCAAGACCGTTTCGATTCCCAACGCCCGGTTGGCGCCGCGCGCGGCGTCGATCAGCGGATGATCGGGCGCGGTGGAAAAGGGCGGAAAATCGATATTCGACAGATGCCACTGCAAAGTCGGCGGATGCTCGCGCAGCCAGGGATCGGTCTGGGCGAAGGCGCTGACGAAGGCTTCGAATTCCGCGCGCACATCGTCGAAAGACTCGGTCGGCAGGTATTTGAAATCAAAATCGATCACGCAGATATCGGGAATCATGGCCGGATTGGAGGTGATCTGGGGCAAGCCATCGTCGCCCAAGCCCACTCCGCCGACTATCACGCCGGGATTGATGGTGGTGATGCCCGGCGGCATCAGCGGATGCTGGCGGGAAAGCGCCCAGTCACGCTCGAACTCGCGCACGGCTTGTACGAATCTGACGCCTTTTTCGATGGCGTTGACGCCCTCCGAGTTTTCGGCATCGGCTTCGGGCTGGGGATAGATCTGCGCGAAGCGCCAACCGGCGTGCGCCGCGCGGCCGCGGATGGTGACGCGCAGCCAGCTCAGCCCGCCTTCCGCCGCATCGATCAAGCCGGAAGTCGGCTCGGCCACGATGACGCCATCCGTCCGATAACCCCGCGCTATCAAATCGCGCGTGCCGGCGAATCCGCCCGCTTCTTCATCGACGACGATATGCAGCTGCAGGTCGCCGTTCAAGGCGATGTCGCAGTTGATGATGGCTTCGGTGGCGGCGATGAAGGCGGCGATACCCGCTTTCATATCGACGGCGCCGCGTCCGTATAGCCTGCCATCGACGATGTCGCTGCCCCAGGGATCATGGTTCCAGCCGTCCAGATCGCCGATAGGCACAACATCGATATGCCCGTTGAAAGCCAGGCTCTTGCCGCCGCCCGCGCCAGCCCGCAGGCCAACCAGATTGGGACGGCGCGGCTCGGCTTCCCAGCGCGTCACCGGCAAGCCCAACGAATTCAGTTTGGATTCGAGATAGTCCTGCACGCCGGTTTCGTCGCTGTTTTCAGGATCAGGCATGAAACGCGGATTGACGCTCTTGTAGGCGACCATGTCTTGCGTAAGCCGGATGATTTCGGCGCGCATGGCATCGATTCGCGCGTGGACCTGTGATTCAATCGTGTTTAGGTTCATGGGCGTCATCCGCTGAGCGGCAGATTCTGGCCCGCGGAGGCGCCGCCATCAACCAGCATGACCGAGCCAGTGATGAAGTCGGCCTCGTCCGAAGCCAGATAGCGCGCCATGGCCGAAATATCGGCGGGTTGCCCGATGCGACCGCGCGGCGTCGTGCCCACCAGCGCGTCAATATACTCCTGCGTCAGTCCCCAATCTGGCACTTCAATCAAGCCCGGCGCCACCGCATTGACCTGGATATTATGCTCGGCGGCTTCCAGCGCCAGCACCTGCGTGAACATCGAAATCGCCGCCTTGGACGAGCAATAGTGCGCTGCGCCGACCCGCGCGCGCAAGGCCGCGCCGGAGGTCATATTGATGATTTTGCCGCGCGACTTAACGCCGATCATGCGCTTCAGCGCCGCGCGACTGACCAGGAACATGCCCTTGACGTTGATGTCCCAGACGCGGTCCCATTCCTCTTCGCTCATATCGACGATGAGGCTGTTGGGATAGATGCCGGCGTTATTGACCAGTATATCGGGCGCGCCAAAGCGGCTAGCCAGTTCCGTAACCATGCGCTCGACCTGTTCAGCGGAGCAGACATCAGCGACCAGCGCCTGCGCCTTGCCGCCGGCGGCCTGGATCTCGGATGTGACCGCATGAGCGCGATCAGCAGCGACATCATTGACGCCGACCTTGGCGCCCTCGGCCGCGAAATCGAGCGCGATCTGTCGCCCGATGCCATGACCGGCGCCGGTGACCAAAACCGTCTTGTCTTGAAATCGCATCGTCATGATCAGTCGATCCATTTGGCCGCGGGGATTTCTGTAGTCGCGCGGGGCAGCGTCGAGGCGACCGCGCTCTCGTGGCAATAATCGGCGATCTCGCTGAGCTTGGCCCACCAGACACGCGGGAAGCCGCGCAAATGCCGGATCAGCCGCTCGAGCACGATCAAGCCGCCGGGACGCCCCGCCAGGAAGGGATGCATGGTCATGTTGAACAGACCGCCGCGCGCGAACAAGCCTTCGAATTCGGCGGTGAAAACTTCCAATCCGATCGAAGGCGGACTGATGCCGTTGCCGACGGCGGGTACCGAGACGAAGCCGAATTGCACCCAGTCATCGTTGCGCCAGCTGACCGGCAGCTCCAGCAGATCGCCCTCGTCCGTTTCCACCCAGTAAGGAATATCGTAACCCATCAAACTGCTGTCGTACTGAAAGCCGTAGCGCTTGAGCAAGGCGGGCGACGATGGCTTGAGCTCCCAGGCGGGCGAGCGATAGCCGGTTGGCCGGCTGCCGGTGATATCCTCGATGACCTTGATACCTGCCGCCAGCACGCGTTCCTCTTTTTCGTCGCTGAGGCCATCGGGGCGTTCGTGCATGAAGCCGTGATGCCCCAGATCATGCCCGCGCGCCACGATCTCGCGCGCGACATCGGGATGCAGCTCCAACGTGCGCGCCGGCGAGAAGAAGCTGCCTTTGATCTCGTAGAGATCGAGCAAGTCCAGGATATGCGGCATGGAGACGTTGGGACCGTAGCTGAACTCCGACATCAGCGCCATGCGTTTGGTGGCCTGGGGCGGATCGAGCATGTAGGGAATGGTCTCGCCATCCAGAT
Organism: Anaerolineae bacterium; assembly: GCA_022822305.1. GTDB lineage: Bacteria > Chloroflexota > Anaerolineae > Aggregatilineales > Phototrophicaceae > UBA6055. The sequence continues at coordinate 79,877 of JAJEBY010000013.1, read as the reverse complement.
CAAAGGTCAGCGCAACGGCGCATATGCGGTCGTCGCGCCATTTGAATTCGCTCATGGTTCACTCTCCTTCGTTATTCTGTTCCATACCACTATACATAAAGACTGGATGGTCTCCATGGTCGGACGGTATTGAGCGCTTTGTCACGTTTGAGGCCCGTCATGCGGGCGACCTGATAGGTCGCCCCTACAAGGCTTGTCCTGTATTCAGCAACCCCGCGCCAAATTCTGGTCCTATGCCTGCGGGCGACTCACCGAGTCGCCCCTACCAGGCTTGCTTGGTACTTGCGCCAAATTGCTCCCGTTATGCCCTCTCAGCATAGCGATTCTCTGACCAAGTCGCCGTGTTCGCGCGCAGTTAGCTCCCCTTCCCTTTTAATGGGGGAAGGGGCCGGGGGATGGGGGTCTGAATCAGGCACACAAATCGTAATACAAATCAATCCTCACATTATTCACCAGGTATGACCCCACTTGCAGTCAGCCGCCAAGCGCCCAGCATCATCTGAAATTCGGCATCACCTCCGTGGCGAATTGGCGGATTTTGGCTTCGAGTTCGTCCCAGCTTTCGTGGAACAGCCACAATACCAGGTGCTCCAGTCCGGCGTCTTGATAGGCGCGCAGCTCCGCCGTGACTTCCGCAGCCGTGCCGCGCGGGACATGACCGGGCGCGGCGTAGCCCTTGGCGCTTTCGCCCGCCGCCAGCAGCTCGATATTGCTGCGCAGGCTGGCCGTGACCGCGCGTCCGTTCGACTGCGAACGCAGCCTCGCCAGGCCGTCGGCCAGTTCCGCCGGCGTCAGTCCGACCGGATGCCAGCCATCGGCGAAGTTCGCGGCGCGGCGAATGGCGTGGTCGCTGTTGCCGCCGATCCAAATCGGCAGATTCGCGCCTCGGCTGGGAAGCGGCGAGAAGAGCGCATCATCAATGCTGTTGAATGCCCCGTGGAAGCTGCCTTGGTCGGACCACATGGCAAGCGACAGCGCCAATCCTTCGTCGAAGCGGGCGCCGCGATTCTCGAAGTTGGCGTTGAGATAAGCAAATTCCTGCTCCAGCCAGCCGACGCCCGCGCCCAGGATCAGCCGTCCGCCGGAGATGGCGTCGATCGAAGCCAACTGCTTGGCCAGCAGCACCGGTTCGCGCATCGGCGTCACAATGATGGATGTGCCCAACTCGACGCGCTCGGTGACCGTCGCCGCCATCGCAAGCGCGATCAGCGATTCGACCAGGTTGCCATAAGGCTCGGGCATGCTGGCCGGCATCAGCAGGTGGTCGGTGGTCCAGACAGAATCGTAACTCAGTTCCTCCGCCAACACGGCGCTGCGGCGGATGGCGTCTCCGCCGGCGATGGCGCCGAAATTCGGCAGAATCAAGCCAAATCTCATATCAATCGTCTCCTTTGATGGGCGCGTCAATCATGATGGAATCAGCCTTGCAGGTGAAGGCCAAACCAGGAGGATTAACCACCGAGAACACAGAAGTGATTCCAATAAAGCAATACAAAAATAAAAGGACGTTGTAGGGGCGTCTCGCTGAGACGCCCTCTTCCCAGCCACGTTTTTGGGCGTTTCGGCGAAACGCCCCTACAGCTCAGCATTTGCATGACTAACTTGGTTCTGCTGAGAACACGGAGGTTCTTCCCGCAGCACTCTCAATTCCAACCACGACTCTTCATAATCCCCACTTTAGTCGTAAACTTCAGGCGGTTGACGCTCGTGCCAGTCATGCGCCTGCTCGTAGGCGTAGGCGATGCGGAAGAGCGTCGCTTCGTCGAAGGGGCGTCCCATCAGCTGATAACCGATCGGCAAATTATCGCGCGTGAAGCCGCAGGGCGCGCTCAATGCCGGCTGACCGCCCAGATTGGCGGAGAAGGTGTGATGAATGATGGAGATGATCGGCGATTCGCCGATGTCCATATCCCGGCGCGGCTGATGCAAATCGGCCAGCAGCGGCGACGGCAGCGGCATGGTGGGCGAGATCAGCGCATCCAGCCGCTCGCGCCCGAACAAGTCTTTCATGGCCGAGCGATAACGCTCCCGAGCGCGCAGACCGGCCACGTAATGTGTGCCCGGCACCAGCTCGCCCAGCTGCAGCGTGGCGCGGGTGGCGGGATCGTAGAGATGGCCTTTTTCGCGCAGCTGATCCCGATGATAAGTGCTGGCTTCCACCATCATGACGGTGAATAACGTCTCCGGCGTCAGCTCAAATTCGGGCAAGCGCAGCTCAATGATTTCCGCGCCCATATCGGCGAGTTCGCTGATGACGGCTTCGGTTGCGGCGCGCACATCGTCGATGACGCCGGGGTACATGAAGAATTCGCGGTCAATGCCGATGCGCGCGCCGGCCACGCCCTTGTCAATCCCGTCCGCATAATCCGGAACCGCTTGCCGAGCCGAGGTGACATCGCGCGGATCGTGCCCGGCAATCGCGTTCAGGAACAGCGCGTTATCGAGCACGGTGCGCGTCATGGGACCGACATGATCGAGCGTCCAGGACAGCGGCAGCACGCCATAAGCGCTGACACGGCCGTAAGTGGGTTTCAAGCCGACGGCGTTGTTAAAGGACGCCGGGATGCGGATGGAGCCGCCGGTATCGGTGCCGATCGTGCCATAAGCCGAGCGCGCGGTCAGCGCCACGCCGGAGCCGGTGCTGCTGCCGCCAGGATAGCTGTTCAATTCCCAGGGACTGCGCGTGGGCGGTGTGTTGACGCCATAGGCGAATTCGTGGCAACGGGTCTTGCCGATCATGATAGCGCCGGCCGCGTCCAGCTTCTCCACCACCGTCGCATCGTAATCGGGCACAAAACCTTCCAGCACTTTGGAGCCGGCTTCGGTCAAAATGCCTTTGGTATAGCAGATGTCCTTGACGCCGATGGGAATGCCGTGCAAGGGCCCGCGATAGCTGCCGGCGGCGATCTCGGCATCGGCGCGCGCCGCGGCCTCCAGCGCCAGCTCCTCGAGCACGGTGGCGTAGGCGCTGACGGTCGGCTCGGTCTGCTTGATGCGCGCGAGCGTGGCTTCGGCCAGGGCGACGGCGCTGGTCTCGCCGGATTGCAGCGCGTCGGCCGCTTCGCTGATGGATAAGTTGATCAGTTCCTTCGCGTCAGTCATACCACTCTGCATCCATTCTTAGTATTGGCGGATAAGCCGAGAGATCAAAGTCGTCCAGCACGCTGATTGAGGGCAGCTGGTTGGATAGCGCCGCCGCCAGCGATTCAAGCTCATCCGGCGCGACCGGCAATCCCAGCATCTGCGCCAACATGGCGACTTGATCGGTTTCGATTTTCAAGTCGGATTTGCTTCGTCCGTAGCTCATGGGAACTCCTTACGTATAGGTTTAACCACAGCCGCTCGGCGGCAGCGAAAAGGTCTGCCGCGCTCACACAAAATATCAAACTCGCTCCTTACATGAGCTAGGATGTTTGTCAAAAAATAGGGCACAGAGAACACAGAGTGTTTGGGACTTTGGAATCATTGCAACCTCAGCTTGTATAAATCCCGTACTCCCAGACCTTCTCCGCGATGCGGGCGACGGTGTCTTCCAGGTTTTCCCAAATGCCGCGATGGCCGGACATCATCACGCAAATGACAATGGGCGGGATCTCGCGCGATTCGATCACGCCGACATCATTGGCGATGAATGGGCCGAAGTCGCCGGTCTTGTGCGCGACTTTGGCTTCCGGCAAGTATTTGGGCAGGCGCGTGCGCGAGATCTGCCGGTGCAGCATTTGACGCATCTCGGCGCAGGCGGCTGGGCTGGCGCAGCTGTCATTCCAGATCATCTCCAACAGTTGACCGAGCGCGCGGGCGCTGGAGCGGCTGAAGGGCCTGCCCTCATCAAAATGAAAGCGATCGCGGGCGCTGATCCAGTCATCGGGCGCCAAATCCGGATAACCGGCGCGGAACAGATCGGCCGGACCCAGCGCGCCCAGCGCCGGATCAATGACGCCGGCCAAGGCCGAGAACCAGACGTAACAATCGCCCAGCACATCGATATCGTCGAAACCTAATTCGCGCATGGTCGCGTTGACCGCATCAGGTCCGCCGACGGCGTCGTAGCAATAGTCGGTGGCGGTGTTGTCGCTCTCGATGATCATTAAAGTAGCGGCGTCGCGCAGGCTGAAGACCATGCCCTCGTCCATATATTGCAGGACGCCCGTGCCGAAGCGCTTGAAGCGCGTCTCCAGCGTGTAGGTCTGCGCCAGGTCAAGCTCGCCAGCGTCAGCCAGGCGATACAGTGTGACCAGGATGGGAATCTTGATCGTGCTCATGGTGTCCATCATGGCGTCGGCGTTGATGGCGATTTCTTCGCCCGTGCCGGTGTATTTGACATACAGCGCCCAATCGGCGCGCACGCCATCCATGAGTCGATCGATTGCCCGTTTCAGTTCTCCAGCCATGAAAACTCCTTTCTCAACGGCGCACCACGCCACCGGCCAATCCGAGCGTGACGCCGGTCATGTAAGACGCGTCGTCCGAGGCCAGGAAGGCGACCAGCGCGCCCATCTCCTCCGGCGTGCCATGACGGCCCAGCGGCACCAAATCCCAGACGCGCTGCCGTTCTTCTTCAAAGCTGATGCCGGCGTGGGCGGCGCGCTGCCGCAAGCCCTCCCATTGCATCTCAGTCGCCATGTAGCCCGGAGCGATGGTATTGACGCGCACGTTATGCGGCGCCATCTCCAGCGCGAACGCCAGGGTCAGCGCGATGACACCGGCTTTGGTGCCGGAATATGCCGCCACGCGCGGATAAGGTTCCTGCCCGAAGATGGAACTGACGGTGACAATGACGCCGCTGCCTTGCTCGCGCATGACGCGCCCGGCGTATTTGCAGGTCAGGAAGACGCCGCGGTAATTGATATCGACGATATGCTCGAAATCGTCAATTTCGAGATCAACCAGGTCGACTTCGACGCCGCCGGTACCGGCATTGGCAACGGCGAGATCAAGCCCGCCCCAGCGCTCGACCGCCAGATCGACGACGGCGGCTGTGCGCGCGGCATCGCTGACATCGTGCTCGGCGGCAATGATGCGCTCGGATGGGATGCCGGTCTCCGCGATGATGTCTGCGGCGGTATCATGAATGGCCGGGTTGATATCAGTCATCAGGATGGCCCAGCCATCGCGCGCCAGGCGCCGGACGATGCCTTCGCCCAAGCCGCGCGCCGCCCCGGTGACGAAAGCGCGGCGTGGAATCGATTGGTCACTGGTCATAGGCGCAAGTCTCTCTTCAGAATGCTAGCGCGCATGAAACTCACACATACTGCCAAAACTTGCCAAGCGCTTTCAGGGCGCTCCCCCTCTCCGTTGAGACGATAAGCGCACGTAAGCTCCTACGCTTTTCGTGTTGTGGCGGGCGACTCACAATATCGCCCCTGCGTCTTTCACGTCATGGCAGGTGGCGCAAACCCAAACACTGGATCAAGTATGCTGATCGGCCGCGGCTTGCTTCTGCTTGCGGACGCGCGAGCTCAATTGATTGATCAAACCCCAGACGCCGCCCGGGAAGAAGCGCATGGTCAACACGATCAGCATGGCGACGAACATGAAACGCACCGGACCGCGCGAAATGCCGAATACATCCGACATCCAGGCGCTGGACGCCATCAATTCGCTGACGTAGGTCATGACCACACCGATGAAGACCGGTCCATAAATGGTCGCCACGCCGCCGACCAACACCATGCTCAGCAACAGCGTCGTCAGTGAGAAGCCGAAGATATCAGGCGATGCCACGATCAGGAAATGAGCGTAAACCGCGCCCGCCATGCCCGGGAATATCGAGCTGAGCAAGAATGCCAGCAAGCGCTGCTGCGCCAGCGGAATGCCGCGAGCGACAGCGTACTCTTCAAAATCGCGCAGGGCAATCAAGCTCAAGCCGAAATCCGATGTCACCAGGCGCCGCAAGAAAATCGTCGAGCAAAGCAGTAAGAAACCGACCAGATAAAAGTGCGCGAATGGGCTCTCGCGGAAGCGAAAATCGCCAATCTGCAGCTGCGGCACGCCGGTCAAACCTTGCTGGCCGCCGGTGATCAGCGGCTGACTGAGCAGCAGCAAAAGCACCAATTGGCTGCAGGCGAAGGTCAGCAGCGCCACATAGATGCCGCGCAGGCGGATGGCCGGGATCGAGACGATGACGCTGGCGAGGGCCGCCGTTGCGCCGCCCGCCAGAATGCCCAGCCAAGGCGATACGCCCGCCTTCACCGCCAGGATGCCGCTGGTATAAGCGCCGATGCCGAAGAAGGCCAAATGCGCGAAATTGAAGACGCCGGCATAACCAAGGGTCAAATCCCAATTGGAGGCGACGATAGCGTAGAGCATGCCCAGAATCGCCAAATGAATCAGCAGTTTGTCCGTGATCACGAAGGGGACAGCCAGGAAGGCCACCAATCCGATGATGGCGAGCCCGATGCGATACTTGTTCAATTGATCCATGAGGCTCATGATTCTTCACCGCCCATCAGACCGCGCGGTCGGAAAATTAGCACCAGAATCAGCGTGGCGAAGAGCACCACCGGCGCCCAATACAAGGAGAAAATGTAGGCGCTTGATTCTCGGATGAAGCCGATGACATAAGCCCCGATGATGGTGCCGGGCAAGCTGCCCAAGCCGCCGAAGACCACCACCACAAAGGCGAACAGCAGTTCTTGCGCGCCCATGGTGGGCAAGATGAAAAACAAGCCGCCTAACATGACGCCGCATAAGCCCGCCAGGATGGAACTGACCACGAAGGTCAACGGATAGATCTGGCCGACATTGATGCCGACCAGGTGTGCAAAATCATCGTTTTGGGCGACGGCGCGTATCGCCATGCCCAATTTGGAATGTTTGAGGAAAAAATGCAGCAATAATAGCGCGACCGGCGTCAAGACGATGACTAGAACTTCTTGCAATCCGATGGCCGTCTCCAGGACTTGCAGCGGCGGTCCTGTGAGGATGCGATCCAGCTGCTTGTAACGGGGCCCGAAAATTACCTGAACCCCATTCTGCATGAAGCTGGCGCCGGCGATGGTGGTGATGATGACGACCAGATCGGCGCCGGGTTTGCCCACAAATGGCTTCACCAGCAGCACATACATGACGTAGCCGACCAGACCGCAGCAGAGAATCGCGAAAGGCACGCCGAGCACTAATCCGAAGCCGCCGCGCATGGAAACCAGCCACTCGCCCAAAGGCAGCAGCAACCCGCCCAAGGCGCCGGAGTTCTCGCTGCTTTCGATGATCGATTTGCCCAGGGGCTGCAGAGCTTTGGCCAGCCCGCCTCGATTCGACATATACCAGGCGGAATAGGCGCCGACCATCACCAGCGCGCCATGAGCGAAGTTGAACATGCGCACGGTGCCCCAGACCAAAGACAGTCCGCTGGCCATCAAGGCGTAGAGCGAGCCGGAAACCAGACCGCCGGCAATGATCGCGACAATCGCTTCCAGGGACATCAGGTTACCTTTCCAAAATACATCTCAAGGATCTCGGCCTGATCCACCTGCGAGACATCGGCCGTTTCCAGCGAGACTGTGCCTTTTTCAATCAAATACAGGCGTTCGCAGATGCCGAGCAACAGTTCGACATCCTGATCAACCACGATCATGGTGACGCCGCTGGCAGCGATCTCGGCGATGGCGCGCGCCAGTTCTTCCTTGATTATGGGCGCCAGGCCGACGCTGGGCTCATCGAGAATCAGCAGCTCCGGCATGCCCATCAAGCCGACGCCGATGGACAGCATTTGCCGTTCCCCGCCGCTGAGCGTTTGCGCGCGCTGCGTCAGCCGCTCCTTCAAGCGAGGGAACAAGCTGAAGACTTTCTCAAAATTGCTCGATTTGTGCTTGTCGGTGCGGGCGACATAGGCGCCGAGCGTCAGGTTCTCCTGCACGCTCATGCGCGGGAAGAGTTGATTGCCCTGCGGCACGTGGATCAAACCGCGAGCGACTATTTTTCGCGCGTCAAGATTGGTGATGTCTTCGCCTTGAAAAGTGACTTTGCCGGCTTTGGTCTCGATCAAGCCGGAGATCGTACGCAGCAGGGTGGTCTTGCCATGACCGTTGGGACCGAACAAGCCGACATGTTCGCCGTCGTCGACGTGCAGCGACAGATCGCGCACGACATCTATCTTGCCATAACCCGAAGTGAGATTCTCAACCTGAAATAGCATGGAAAGCGTCCTTCCCGCGCTCGCCCAGGTAGGCTTCGATGACGTCATCATCGCGCGCCAGCGCTTCCGGCGACCCTTCGGCTAGGCGCCTGCCGAAGTCCATCACCATCACGCGGTTGGAGACACCAAAGAGCAGCGGCAAGACGTGCTCGATGATGATGATGGTGGTCTCGCCTTGGCTGAGGCGCAGGATCAGCGCTTCAAGCTCGCTCAGTTCCGAGACGTTCAAGCCGCCGGCCGGCTCGTCCAGCATCAAGAGGCTGGGTTTGCTGACGACGGCGGAGGCGATCATCAACCGTTTCTTGGCGTATAACGAAAGCTCGCCCGCCAGGCGATCGCGATCCGCAGTCAGCTCGAGACTCTCCAGCGCGCCTTCGACAGCCGAATCGTATTGATCGGGCGACATGCCGGTGCCGAAGACCGCGCCAATGCGCACGTTTTCCTGCACGGTCAGCGTATCGAAGGCGGTTTCCTTTTGGAAGGTGCGCGCAACGCCCAATTCATAGATTTTATGCGGCGACAGCTCCGTTATGTCCTCGCCCCGATAGGCGACGCGGCCGGCATCGGCCTGATAAGGAATGCCCGTGATCAGGTTGAATAGGGTGGTCTTGCCAGCGCCGTTGGGCCCGGCAATGCCATAGATCTCGCCTTCGTCAACCTCAAAGCTGACGTTGTCGACGGCGACGAGTTCGCCGAACTTCTTGGTGGCTTTGCTGACGGATAGCAGTGTGGCCATTGGGTAGCGTCCTACCTCATTTGGAATTCAGGACACGGCTGAATATTGGCGGGTCGCAGTCTACCGCCCCCTCTATCCCCCCATATCAATGGAGGGAAGTTCGCCACGCGCCGTATCAGCCGCTGTTTTTCGACCGCGTATATGTCCGTAGCGGCTGACTAAAGCCGAGCTGGCGCGACCTAGGCGCCCCCTCTCCGTTGCTACGGGGAGGGGGTCGGGGGGAGGGGTAGAAAATCGCGCGAGCATGACAGAGTCGCCCCTACCAATTTCATCACAAAAGAATCTGTAGGGGTCAGCCGGTGGGCTGACCCGCTACTATAGCGAGAATGCCAATTACATGTCCATCCAGGGCGGAACCTGGAAGCTGCCGGTGGCGTACTTGTCAGGCTCGATCTGGATGCGCTCGCCTTCCCAGATCTGGTAGAACTGGATCGGGTAGTGCTCCGGACCTTGAATCGCCAAATGCGTCTCTTGATCGAAGGTCAGGTAACCGGCCAGCGTTTCCATCTCCAGGCTGCCGATGCACTCGCCGATGGCGGCGCGATCGGCCGGATCGCCAACTTCTTCCAGGCAGGTCGCATAGATCTTGACCTGGTCGTAGGCGATGACGGTGAAGTAGCCGCCGCGGTGCCCGTGAATCTCTTCGTAGCGGTCACGAATCTCGATGACTTCTTCCTTGGAGTCGATGGCGGCGCCCAGATTGTTGTAGATCAATCCGGTCGAGTTTTCGCCGGTCAGATCCAGGAACTCTTGCACCGAAGGACCATATTGCAGGAAGAGCAGCGAGTTGGGCGGATTCTCCATGAACTGGTTCATGAAGGCGGCGTTGTTGGGCGGCGCCGAATCAGTCACGACCACGATGTCCGGCTCGTTTTCGCGGATCTTCGCCAGCAAGCCGCGCCAATCGGTGACCGACGCGAAGGGCACGGTTTCGTAGCCGACTACCGTCCAGCCCAAGCCCTCGAAATGCGCGGACATGCCGGTGGCGATGGTGGTGCCATAGGGATCGTCCGAGCTGATAATGAAGGCTTCGCGATCGCGCAAGGTGAGCATACCCGCCTCGTTATACGCTTCCAGCAGTTCCGGCAGCGCCGTCTCGTATGCATCGTATGATGGCACGCGCGACCAGACCGTGCCGTAATTCTCGGGATCGGCGGATATGATCTCGCGCGTTTGCGCGGCATTGGCCGAGATCAGATAGGGCATATCAATCTCAGCCATCAAGTCGATCTCGAAGTTGGAGGTGCTGGCGTAGGCGGTCATGATGAAGTTTAGATCTTCGGTATTGGCCAGCTGATTGAAGGCGGTGGTGACGGCATCAGCGCGCTGATCGACGGTATCGGCGATGACGAGTTCCAGCGTGTAGCCGGCGACGCCGCCCATCTCGTTGAGATCATCCACGGCGATCTGCGCGGCTTGCACCACATCCTGGGCGTCCGCGCCGAAGGCGCCGGTCAGCGGCACCATGATGCCGATCTTGGCGACAGGCATATCCTGCGCCCCGACAAGCGTCCCCCCAAGCATGGAGAACAACAGCAAAAGCAGAACCAGAATCGTGCGGAATCGATAAAAACTGTTCATTTTGTCTCTCCTGTACTGAGTAGATTGTGAAACGCGTACACTATGCGCGATGTCGATTGAGCGCCTTTACCTTCATCTGTTTGAATCAACACGGTCATCGGAGGTTCTGTTCGCCCAATTCGTGACTTGCGGCACTCGCAGACCACGGCGTTGCGCGAGCAACTAAAACTTCTTTTCGAAGACGGTTGACGATCACAAACAAAAGAAAAACGACCTGTCAAATCGCTGGCGCAGAGTATAACCAGTGCAGGCAAGTTCGTCAAACAACTCGTGCAATATTGTTGGCTGTTCAAGCGAAATCTTGCAGAAATTGCAGCAATTCACGTATGACAAGTGTGAAACATACAATCTGCGGCGGCTTCAATAGTCCAGGTCGACATTGTTCAGCACGCCGCCTCACTAAGGTTTCGACTGCTATGGACCATGCCGTTTTGCCGCAGAAGTTCTATTTGGAGAGGAACAAGCCTGTACGCTGGAGCAATCTGAAGAAACGTATGATTTGGCCAAATATGCTGCCGAAGCGCCGGCGTTTCGACGGAACGCGCGCCTTTATTCGTCATGGGCCGTCAGCGTCTGTTACACTGGGAGCTGTCCCAAAATATACTGCAGACATATCAGGAGCTATCCGATGAGCAACTTGATCTTGAGCAACGCGCGGGTGCTGGATACGCGCGGCGGAACTATAAGCGATGCGACGGACATTTTGATTGAAGACGGACGCGTCAGCGCTATCGGCGGGGATATGCCGGCGAACGGCGTCGACGTTCTCGATGTCGGCCGCCGCGTGGTCATGCCCGGGTTATGCGATATGCACGTGCACGTCACTGCCGCCACCGCCGACCTTTCCGGCATGCGGCATTGGTCGCCGGCTTATGTGACCGCCCATGCCGCGAATATCCTCGAAGGCATGCTGATGCGCGGCTTCACTACCGTGCGGGATGGCGGCGGCGCCGACTGGGGATTGGCCAAAGCGGTCGATGAAGGCTTGATCGCCGGACCGCGGATCTTCTTCTGTGGGCACGCCTTGTCACAGACCGGCGGGCACGGCGATATGCGCTCGTCGGGCGATGACGGCATCGGTTATGGCTGGCATACGCCGGGATTGGGCTGGGTCTGCGATGGCGTCACCGCCCTGCGCAAAGCATGCCGCGAAGAAGTCCGCCGAGGCGCGCATCATATCAAGCTGATGGTCTCCGGCGGCGTGGCCTCGCCCACCGACCGCATCGACAGCACGCAATTCTCCGAAGAAGAAATTCGCGCGGCGGTGGAAGAAGCGGAAGCCGCCAATCTCTACGTCATGGTGCACGCCTATACCGCCCGCGCCATCAATCGCGCGCTGCGTTGTGGGGCGAAGACGGTCGAGCACGGCAACCTGGCCGATGAAGAGAGTATTGATCTGCTGCTTGAGAACGACGCCTTTCTGGTGCCGACTTTATCGATTTATCAAGCCTTGGCGGATGAAGGCATCGAGGCGGGTTTGCCGGCCGAGCTGTACAACAAGATCTTCGATGTCCTGGATGCGGGCAAACGCTCGCTTGATATGGCTTATCGCGGCGGCGTCAAGATGGCGTATGGCACCGATCTGCTAGGCCAAATGCACCGCCGGCAGCTGGATGAGTTCGCCATCCGCGGCGCGATCATCCCGGCGCTCGAGGTATTGCGCGCCGCCACCTGCAACGCGGCAGATCTGCTGGGCAAAACCGGGCAGCTGGGCGAAATTGTCGCCGGCGCAGCCGCTGATGTGCTGGTGATGGATGGAGATCCGCTTGATGATCTGTCGGTGATGACTCAGCCCGAATCAAACCTGCGCGTCATCATCAAAGACGGGGCAATCCACAAGAACACGCTCTAGTTCAACCCTGCAGCCTACACCACCCCCGACCCCTCTCCATCGCCATGGAGAGGGGTAACACTTTTTCAGACCCCCCTGCTCCATTGGCGACGCCAATAAGAAAACTGAAGTTCATATCATCCCCCTGCGTCAACGTCTCCCCGCAAAGCCGTGCGATGCAGACGCGATTTGCCGATAGCGCCGAGCCCACCCCGATTAGCAGCTTGCGTCAATCGCTTAACTGCCGACACAATCCAAGTTTCGCTGTTTCGAAATCGCTTTCGAGTGTGGGTCGTCGTTTTGCTGCGTCATATCTCGCTGGAAAGCTGATGCCGGTAACCATCAAAATTCTCTCAGAAAAACTCGGTTTATCCCGCTCAACCGTCTCCAAGGCGCTCAACGCCCGCTATGACGTGGCCGCGGCCACGCGCGAGCGCGTCGTGCAGGCGGCCAACGAACTCGGCTACCAGCCATCGACGGCGGCAGCGCACCGACAAGATCGGCCTGGTCGTCAACTACCCGATTCACCGGACCAGCGATTTTCTGGCCGAGCTGATACCGGGCATTTCGACCGCAGCTGAGCGGAACGCTGCAACTATCGCGCTTGCTGCGCGAAGAGCGGATGCCGCATATCCTGCTGCCGCGTTACGTGCCCGGCGATGAGATTTCCTTCGTCGCCGCCGATCACGAGCAGGGCGCGCGTCTCTTGACCGAGCACCTGATCGCCCTGGGTCATCGGCGGATCGGATTCACGCGCCGGCCCGAAGTCTTCGAGACCGATGACAAGCGGCATGACGGCTATCGGCGAGCGCTGGAAACGGCGGGCATCCGCTACGACGAGTCGCTGGTGATCGACAGCGATTCCAACGATCCGCATAACGCCGAAAAGTCCCTGGACGCCCTGTTGGATTTGCAGGATGCGTCGACAGCGATATCGCGCTTCACCGGCGGCGAGGACCCGCGTCATTTGACCTTGGCGGCGGCGGCATCGGTCTCGGCCACGATTCCCATCATCGTGGTCATCCTGCTTTTCCAGAAGCACCTGGTCAAGGGTCTGGCGGCCGGCGCAGTCAAGGGCTGATTGAACCCCAGGGCTACAAAGGATCGAAAACAATGCAGGGGCCCGATAAGTCGCGCGCCATTACAAAAGACGTTGTAGGGGCGACCCATTGGGTCGCCCGCCAGCGCAGAACACATTGTATGCCTTGTCCGCTAAGTCATCACGCTCGCGCGGGTCTACCTCACCTCCCGGCTCCCTCTCCGAAGCATCAGAGAGGGGGAGCTAGCGCTACTGAAGCTCGCTAATATCGACCGATCATGAACACTATGAATCATCATAAATCCCAAGATGTTTTAATGCGAAACCAGCTTCCCCCCATTCATATGGGGGGATTGAGGGGGGGGGGGGGTAGACCGGGAGGGGGACGGGGGGTGGGGTAAAACCAGGCGCTGCCCAGGTGAATTACCGGACAAGCCCTGTAGGGGCGACCCATTGGGTCGCCCGCCAGCGCCCAATGTCCTTCAGCCTTGTCGCGTGCGCAACACCCGGCAAATGGGATTGGATTTCGTGATGCGTTATCATCAGCAACGTCAGGACTTGATTTCACGGGAGCGATAATCATGGCGCAGAAAGAAAAACCCGCTGCGGCAACGGAAGCCAAAAGCAGCGCAAAAGCAGCCGTAAAACCCCGAACGCCGGCCGATAGGCCCATAATGCCGACGGACTTCTCCATCTCGCTCAAGGCCAGCGGCGGCACCGACCAAATGCTGCGCAACCCGCGTACCGAGCGCATTCAGAGCATGCGGGGTTACGAAGACCATTATGTCGATATCATCGACTGGATCGTGCGCATCACCCACCGCTGCTGGGAAGAGAAGGATATCGGCTATATCTACAGCACCTACCGCCACAACGCAATTGTCTATGATGATTATGGACTGCAATACGGTCGCGACAAGATCGTGGCCGATACCGTGCATACCATCAATGCCTTTCCCGATATTCGTCTCTTCGCCGACGAGATCATCTGGGCGGGCGACGATGAAAAAGGCTTCCATACCTCGCACCGCACGGTGATCGCCGGCACCAACACCGGCTATTCAAAATATGGTCCGCCCACGGGCAGGCGCGTACTCTGCTGGTGCATCGCCAATTGTTCCTCGCTCGAGAATGAGATGTTCGCCGAGTGGGTCATATATGACACCGCCAGCATGATTCACCAGCTGGGCTTTGACCTGCGGGAGATGGCGCGCAAATTCGGCAACGAAATGGATAGCGGCGCCTTCCACGGCGCCCGCGCCGGCGAAGCGGAGCGTCAGGCCGGCCAAGACAGACCCCAATACCTGCTGCCGAGCAACGCCTCGGGATTTGATGTCGAGGAATTCATCCGCCGCATTTATCACAATATCTGGAATCGGCGCTGTCTTGCCGATGTGCGGCTGTCTCACCACCCCTCGCTGCAATTCATCGGTTCGACCGGGCGCAGCATCCAGGGGCGCGGCGATTATCAGTCGTTCATTTTGTCGATCCTGGCCATGTTCCCCGATCTGGCGATGCGGGTCGATGAAGTTTACTGGATGGGCAACGATGACGATGGCTATCTGGTGTCAGTGCGCTGGAACATCCAGGGCACGCATAAGGGCAACGGCATCTATGGAGAGCCGACCAACCGGCCCATCAGCATGTGGGGCATCACGCAGCATCAAATAGTCGATGGCAAGATTGAAGCCGAGTGGATGCTCTTCAACGAATTCGTGGTCATGCAGCAGATCTTCCGCGACTGAGCCGGCAGCGCGCGCAGACCGTCTCGCGGCAGGCGCGCCCGCTTTGAACGCAGCCACCCCTCATCCCCCGGCCCCTTCTCCCACAAGGGGAGGAGGGGAGCCATGTTACGCAGAATCGCCGTTGATTCTGTGATTTTCGCGTTGAGCGAGTCTGTTTCTGAAGCGTTTCGCAGGTCGATTGAAGCCATACGGTCGTGAATCCGCATTTTCGGGAAAGCCGTGTAGGGGCGACTCTGTGAGTCGCCCACCAGCACGCAAAGGCAACTAGGGGCAAACTATCAGCTCGTCCGCCAAAGCCCGAACGCATGTAGGGAAGTCTCGCCGAGACGCCCGGCTACGCTCGATATTCACTGGCGCGACCATTCAGCTCGCCCACGTAACACGTCAAGTTGAACTAAGCCCCTCTCCCTTCATGGGAGAGGGGTTTGGGGTGAGGGTCGGGCCATGCTTAAGCCCGGCGCAGCCGCTCCGCTTCCAGCTCGACCACGCCCCGCCCATCAACATCGACGCAGACATTCACCAGCGGGCGATTCTGCCAGGGCGGCCGCAGGAATTTGCCGATTCCGGGCCAGGTTTTGCCCCGCCCCAGACCCTGCGCGCCGACGCGGATGGGCCAGCGCTCGACCGTGAACAGCGCGGGATCAATCAGGTAGGCGATGGCGCTGGAATCGTGTACGAAGATGCCTTTGGCGGGATAGTTGGATTCGAAATAGTTGCGGTAATGCGGCAAGACGCGGGTGATATGATCCGACATCGGGTTGCCGTGCGTCGCATAATCGGCGATGTCGTCGGGCGTCATATGCACCTTGAGCGTGACATCGAGACCGACCATGGTCACCTGCCAATCGGCGCCGAAAACCAGATCGGCGGCTTCAGGATCGTTGCGGATATTGGCTTCGCCGGCCGGGCTGGCATTGCCGGGCACGAGCGCATTGCCGCCCATCAGCACCACTTCATCAACCCATTCGGTGATGCGCGGTTCCAGCCGCAGCGCCAACGCGATATTGGTCAGCGGACCCAGCGGCGCCAGCGCGATTTCTCCCGGGCAGGCGCGCAGCCGCTCGACGATGAATTGCGCCGCGCTCAAGTCGACGGGGGCGCCGGCCGGATCGGGCAAGAAGATCTCGCCCTGGCCATCGCTGCCGTGCACGAAGGGCACGGGACCCTCGTAGGGGCCGGTCAGCGCATTGTCAGCGCCATGCGCCACCGGGATATCGTTGCGGTCCGCGATCTCCAGCAATCGCAGCGCGTTTGTCGTCGCCAGCTCGGTATGCACATTGCCGAAAATAGTGGTCAGACCGATGACGTCAAGCTCGGGCGAGCACAAGGCGAAGAAGATCGCCATGGTGTCGTCGACGCCGGGATCGGTGTCGATGATGATTTTTCTGGGCATTCAGAGCCGCCTCTCGTTCGGCCTAAGCCGAAATCATATCGGTGCGGTTAAGCACAAAATGAGCCACGCCAAAGAGATAACAGAATCCTGCGATTCCTCCGGTAAGCGCAATCACAATCAGCCACAATGCAGCATGCCCAATCTGTTCGCTGAATCCAAAGTTGCAGCGCAAAGTCGCATTGGCTCTGCCGTCATCGCCGACAATTACAATCGATTCCAAAATCAGCTTGGCTGCGGCGTAGGGCCAAAGCAGCGCGCCGATCCCCAAGGTGACAACCGAAACAGCCAGCCAAATGACCACATGCCCAACAACTTGAAAGATCGTTAGCTGCGTGCGACAGCGTCCAATTCGCGCTAATACTGGCGCGCCGTGAAATCGCATCTGCTCCACTTTTTGCTTTTCCATCCCGATCCTCTCTTTACGTCATGTTCTTGGCAGCAAAATATACACGTCAACCCGCGATGATCTTGACCTGGACCTGACGGCTGCGCGGCCCGTCAAATTCGTAGAACATGATATTCTGCGACCAGCCGACCAACAGCGCGCCCTCGTCAATCGGCAGCGTCAGGCTGTTGCCGATCAAGCTGGCTTTGATATGCCCGGCGGCGTCAGCCGGCGTGTCGTACTGATGGATGAAATCGACCCGCGTCGGCACCAGCCGCTTAAGATCGGCCAGGATATCATCGGGAGTGGCCGGATCCATGCCCGAGTTGATGGTGACGGCGGCGGTGGTATGCGGCACGATCACCGCGCAGAGCCCCGATTGCACGCCGCTTTCGCTCACGACTGCTCGGATTTGCTCGGTAATGTCAATCAGCGCGTCGCCCTTGGGCGTATCCAGTTTGACCGTAATCAGCATGATAGTTGAATCCCCGTTTCGTTCGCGTTCAAAATGCTCTGTACGTCCGCCTCGGTAGGCGCGTTGCGTCCCGCGCCGGCGCGCGAGATCTGCGCCGCTCCCATAGCGTTGGCAATCGTACCACATTCGGCCGGACTGTAGCCATGCAGCTGCGCCCAGATAAAGGCGGCGTCAAAGGCGTCGCCCGCGCCGATGGTATCGACCAGATCGACCGCGAAGCCCGGGCAAGGCAGATCCAGCTCGCGCGCCAGCAAATGACAGCCGGCCGCCCCCAGCTTGATCACGATCTGCAGATGCGAATAGCGTTCCAGCAAGCGGCGGCAGGCATCAATATCGCTTTCGCCATCGGCGACGAATTGAATCTCCTCGTCCGTCATCATCGCCACATCAGCGATGCTAAGCAGCCTGTCTACCTGCGCGCCGTCCAGCTGGCCGAGGAATGGCCCGACATCAATGTAAAGCGGCGTCTCGCTCCGCTCCATATAGGACAGCACCGACGAGTTCAAGCCGGCCATGCGCTGCTCCAGCAGGGAGTATCCAGCCATGAAGACGGCGTCAGCCTCGGCGAGCTTTTCGCGCGCAGCTGGAATCAAGTCTATGTCGCGACTGCGGCCGTGTACGCCGAGGAAGACATGCCCGGCTTTGTCGCGATCGCTGAGCGAGATGACGGTGGTGGTGGTGCTTTCGGGCAGGATCACCAGCGCGGTGGTATCGACGCCGGCCTCGTCCAGCATCGATTTCAGCAATTGACCCTGAACATCAACGCCGATTGCGCCAATGGCAGCAGCCTCCATGCCCAGATTGCGCGCGGCCAGCAAGGTGGTGCCGGCGCCGCCCGGCTCCAATTGCAGCACGGGCGACATCTGATGCGCGTCCGCCACGACCGGCAGCCGCACTTGCAGCATGAAATCGAATACGAGATCGCCGACGCTGACGAGTCGTTTTGGCATTCGACTAGCACCCGGCAATCAGCGATTCCAGCCCCGCCGCAATGCCGCGCACATCATAATCTATGAATACGGGATCGTTTTCCAGCACGGCGATGTCATCAGCGGGAATGGCGTCGAAACCGGCGTAAGCCCCGGCCATGGCGCAAGCGATGGCGCCGATGGTATCGGCATCGCCCGACAGATTGGCCGCCAGGATCGCCGTCCTTTTGGGATCGCCTTCGCCCATAGCCAGCAAGCCAAACGCCGCGCCAACCGTCTCGACCGCGTTCAAGCTGGCGCCGATTTCATCGTAGATCCGCCGCAGGCGCGTATTGGTATCCTCATCGCCCGTCGCGATTTCCCAGGCCTGTTCCACCTTGAAGGCCACCGCACAGCCGGGCCAGCGCCGTCCGTGCGCGCGCCCCAGTTCCGCGCCTTCAATTCCAGCCGCGAGCATGGCATCCAGCGTGGCATCCTCAGTCATGGCGATGGCGATCGCCGCCGCCACGGCCGACGCGCCTGAAATCGCCGGCAGCGTATTGTGGGTGGGAATGCAGACGGTCACCGTATCGGCGACCGCGCCCGCGACATCACCCGGATGCAGCAGGCCGATGGGCGAGATGCGCATGGGCGCGCCGTTGGTATCGCCCCAGGTACCGGTCTTATGGGGATCGCCGCCGGCTTTGAGCGCATTGATGCCGCGGCGCGTGCTGGGACCGACAAAGGGACTGTTGTCGCCATCGACGCGGTCGTACCAACTCAGCAGCGCGGTGACTACAGCATCGAGCGTCACGCCGCCGGCGTCAATCACCGCTCGCGCGATGGAGAAGGCTTGTTCAGAATCATCGGTGATGCGGCCGGCGGGCAATCCGCCGTGCACCAGATGGTCATCGGGCGCGTCTTCCCAGGTCTCCAACCAGCCGAAGACGCGCCTTGTGTCATCCGGATGAATATGGGCGGGCATGGCAAAAGCATCGCCCAACGCTTGTCCGTAGAGTCCACCAATGATTTTGTCCCGCATGTAGTTGCCTTGCCTTTCTTCCGCAGGAGGATGGAACCCCGACAACCCCAGCTAGAGCTTTCGCTATTGCCCCGTCTCATTCCCGCAATTCACATTACCGATTAGAATTATGCAACTGACTTACAGGTTTCTCTAATGCAATCCTTGCTATCCTGAAATATAGGAAATGTTGCACCTGTAGGATAATCTAGGATACTATAATGCGGCACAAACAATAGTTGTCTATGATGATAGTCGCCCGCATTCACATGTCCACAATGGAAGCATGAAAATGAAGAGATTTGATCCTGAGACAGTGCTGCCGCCGAATCCATTTATCACCGGCTTGGCAACCGCCATGGACATTTATGGCGCGAGCGGGATAAGCATGTACGAACGCATTCATCATCATTGGTTGGCGACGGTTTCTCAGCCTCGTCAAAGTGCTGAAGAATCAATTCGAGAGAGTATCGCTACGATAAATGGCGAATATCTAAGATTGCTTGCGGAGAATCGCGAGTAATGCTGTCCGAAAAGACGAATTGCGCGATTTTCCAAATGATGATGATTCTCCATAGGTTCTTGCCGAGTTCTCAGCAGTACACATTGATGAACGGCTCTTGCCCACTTATGAAGAGTATCAGCGGCACAAGATGGCGTGGGAAAAGCAAGAGCAGGCGGACAACACAACAATAGCGCTTCAGCTAATGTCCGACACCTACGCGATCACCAAACGCGGCCAATTCATTGGCGGTGGCATCGCCATAATTGCCTTGATCGGTGGGCTGGTATTGGTAGCTATAGATAAAGATACGGCTGGCGCAGCCGTCCTCGTAATGGACGCCGTATTTGTATTCTCGCAGAGATTAGTCAAGCCGGGTGAGCAACACAAACCTCCACAACCTCCGCCAAGGGACTAATCCAGTCCCGCCCTGAACCTGTCGAATCGCGCTTTTGCTCTATTACTCACTCCGCATCAAAACCCGACCGCCGATCATGTACCAGACCAGAGCGCTGGCCACAAATCCGATGACGACCGAGATCAGCATTTCCAGACGCAGCGACAGCAGCAGCGTCAGATAGATGCCCAGCGACGCCACCGTCACAATCCCGCTCGCTGCCCAGCGCCGCTGAATGCGGAAGATGTCAGTGACGAAAGGCATGCTGATGAGCAAGAGCACGACCGAAGCGATAAAGATGAGCGCGCCGGCGAGGATGGCGTCATCGCCACCGAAGCCGCGCGGCGTAGTTACCATGCTGATGCCAGTGACCACACCAATCACAGAGACCACCATCAACAGCATGTGCAGTATGCTGATGCGCTGAATCGACTTCCAAAAGTCGGCGTCAAATGCTTCGCCGGAAGCGGTGCGCATCTCACTGACGCGATTGGAGATTCTTCGCTGCAGCGCATAAATGACCAGCGCCAAAACGGTGGCGAAATAGGGAATGGACTGCGGCAGCTGTGGAGGGATCTCCAGCGATCCCAGGCGGATTCCCAGCGCATCGAAGAAACCGAAGATGGTTGACGCGACCATGGTGCCGACAGGGTGACCGCCGCCCAGCGACGGCGTGACCAAGGCGATAAAGCCGCGACCATTCGTCATATCGCGCTGGAAAAGCTGCAGATAACCCATGCTCATGTGGATGCCGCCCAAACCGGCGAAGAATCCGCTGATCAGCAGCGACTGATAACGGACGCGCTTGACGTTGATGCCGACTGAAGCCGCGGCGTCCGGATTCTCGCCCACCGCGCGCAAGTGCATGCCGAAGGGCGTGCGATAGAGAAAGAAGGACACGATGAAAACCGATATGAAGGCGATCCAAGTCATGATGCTCTGATTGTTGAACACCTCGTAGGCGAACTGGCCAACAATCGGGATCTGGTTGATGATCTCGGGCAACTGAATGAAGGGCATCTGCAGGCTGGCCAGGGTGCTGGTATTGCCGCGATCGCCGGTTAGCTCGTACATGATGACGACAGTGGCGGAGGAACCGAAGATATTGATGGCGATGCCCGAGAGGATGAGATCGCCTTTCATATTGAGATGGAAGAAAGCCAGAGCCAGAGACAGCAGCATGGCGACGCCCACGCCCAGCGCCAAACCCAGCCAGGGACCGATGGTCACCCCGGTCTCGAAGCCGAACCAGTCCTGCGAAAAAGCGCTGACAACCACCCCCGTGAAGGCGGATGAGAGCATCATGCCCTCCAGGCCGATATTGATTACGCCGGCCTTTTCCGATAGCAGCGCGCCCATAGACGGCAACAGGATGGGCGTGGCGACGCGCAGAACCGCAAAGAGGAAGGCGGCGCTAAAGATACCGTCAATTACATTTTCAAACATCGCCAGCCTCCAGTGCCTCGACCGCGTGACCCTTCTCGTCGATATCGGCGCGTTTCTGGCGTCCCTGGAAGATGGTGACCAGGGCTTCCGCCGTGATGAGCAGGATGATGATGGCCTGGATCATGCGCACAAGCTCGAAACTGGCGTTGGCATCGCGCTCCATGAACTGCGCGCCCACTCGCAAATAGGAGTAAAGCAAGCCGGCGAAAGGCACCACCAGCACATTCAGTCGAGCCAGCAATGCGACCACCACCCCTTCAAAGGCCAGCGCCAGCGATAAATCCAGGATCAACTCCCGATAGATGCCGTTGGCCAGGTGCATGCCCGCGAAGCCGGCCACGACGCCGCTGAGCGCCATCGACAGCATGATGGTGCGGCGAGAATTCACCCCGCCATAATCCGCGAATTTCAGGTTGGAGCCGATGATGCGAATCTCGTATCCCAGCGGCGTGCGGCGGATCAATAGCCAGCAAAAGAACACAACGATTGCCACCAGGAATACGGCGATCGTAACTTGTGTCCGCTCGACTATCACCGGCAAAACCGTGTTAGCCGGAAACTTTCCAGTAGCCACGTAAGCAGAATCGATCGGCCGCAATTGGAAATAGAGCACCATATCGAAAAAACCGGTGGCGATCACGTTGAGCATCAGCGTCGAGACCAACTCGTTTGCGCCCAGATAGGCTTTCAGCGCGCCGGGGATCAATCCGTAAATGAAACCGGCTGTGCCGGAGGCGAGGAGGATGATGGGGATGATCAAGATGCTTGGGACATTCGGCGAATTGAGTGCGATTGCGCCGGAAACCAGCGCCCCAAAATACAGCTGTCCCTCCGCGCCCAGGCTGAATTGCTCGGCGCGAAAGACGATGGCGAAGGACAAACCGATCAGGATGAGCGTGATGGCGTCTTGGATCCAGGCGCCCCAGCGATTAACGCGCTGGATGGGACCGAGCAATAGCGCCTCGAAAGCCACATTCGTCTGCTGAAAAGCCTCAGTCATGATGGTGCCGGTAGCCAGCTCTTCGGGCCGGGCATACAGCGTGTATGTGCCGTCAGCGGGCAATTGAAAATCGGCGATGACCGCGTCCGTCACGCGCACCAGATCGTCGAAACGCTCCTCGACTTGCGCGACCGTGGCCGATGTCGCCGATGCCAGTACCGCGCCGGATTCATCGCGCAGCTCGACCAATGGATCGACCGATGAGCGCTTGTTCTTGGCATACGCCAGGAGTGAGACCACGTCGCCCTCGCCCCCGGCGAAGCTCCAGGCCACCTCGCTGACGGGCTCGACCACGTTGGGTTTGTTGAAGTGGCCGCCGCGCACGCGATTGTATTCCAAATCGACGCCGTCGACATCAAGGGCTTCCGCTTCGGAAACCACCTGCACGCGGAATTCCCCGCGGGTGAAGCGCAGCGACGAATCGAGATTGAAGACAAAGGTCACCAGGAATCCCAAAATTAGCGCCACGACAACCGTGAGCAAAACGCGGATGGCCCCGCGCCGCAGCTCCACGACGAATAGAAATATACAAGCGCCGATCAATACATTAACCAGCACCACATTCTGCCAGGTGGGCGTCGCCGACATCTTCTCTATGGAACCGTCAAACATGGTATTGGTGATGAAGAGCGTGACGGCGAGGCCGGAGAGGCCGCCCAGAATCAGAAGCAAATGCGTCCTAAATGCTGTCATGCGTAACGCTCCATTTCCGCCGCGTCCTGGCGTTCGGCGCCTAGCATATAATAGCCGATGCGCTCTTCGGTCAGGCTGTCGTCGTTGGGGAAGACACCGACGATTTCGCCCTCGTACATGACCATGATGCGGTCGGACAGTTTCATCACCTCTTGCAGATCGGCCGAGATCAACAGGATCGCCAGGCCATTTGTGCGTTGATCGACCAGTTCCTGGTGGATGAATTCGATAGCGCCGATATCAACACCGCGCGTCGGCTGGGCCGCGATCAGCAGCTTGGGCGAGGATGAGAGCTCGCGGGCGACCACCACTTTCTGCATATTGCCGCCGGAAAGCGCGTTGACCGGAATGGCGCCGCTGGGCGCGATGATGTTGAATTCGCGGATCAGCTCGCGGCCGTTGTCCTCGATGGCGTTGATATCGAGCAGGCCGCGGCGGGTAAACGGCTCGCGATAATAGCGATCAATGATCAGGTTGTCGTCGATGGTCGATGCCAGCGCCACGCCGTTGGTCAGGCGATCTTCCGGGATATGCGCCACTTGATGCTCGCGCACCGAGCGCGGCCCGCGCCCCAGGATTTGTTCCTCATTGATGAAAGCCTCGCCCGTGGTCGGCGGGCGCAAGCCGGTCAAAACTTCCGCCAGCTCGGTCTGGCCATTGCCTTCGACGCCGGCGATGCCCAGTATTTCGTTCTCATAAACATGAAAGCTGATGTGCTTCAACAGCTGATGCCCGCTGTCGTCGGCATAGGTCAAATCACTGACTTCCAATACGGAACCGCCGCGTTCGACCGGCGGACGATCGACCTGCATGAAGACCTCGCGCCCCACCATCATCCGCGCCAATTCGCGTTCGTCGGTTTCGGCCGTCTTGACCGTGCCGATCACGCGCGCATCCCGCATGACCGTGACTCGGTCGGAAATGGCGATGACTTCCTTGAGCTTGTGGGTGATGAAGATGACGGTCTTGCCGCCTTCGACCAGGTTGCGGACGGCGGCGAAGAGATCTTGCGTTTCGCTGGGCGTCAAGACGGCGGTCGGCTCATCGAGGATGAGGATCTCCGCGCCGCGATAAAGCGCCTTGAGAATCTCGACGCGCTGGCGCATGCCCACCGGAATATCTTCTATCTTGGCGGTGGGATTGACTGCCAGGCCATATTCTTGCGAGAGCGCCGCGGTATCGTCGATGGCTTGCTGCATATCGATGCTGATGCCCTGCATGGTCTCCCGATTGAGAATGATGTTCTGGGCGACGGAGAATGAATTCACCAGCATGAAATTCTGATGCACCATGCCGATGCCGTGCTCGATGGCATCCTGGGGATTCTCGATTTCCACTTCTTCTCCGCGGAAGAGAATGCGCCCGGAGGTGGGATGCTCCATGCCGAAGATGAGTTTCATCAGCGTGGTCTTGCCGGCCCCGTTCTCGCCCACCAGCGCGTGAATCTCACCGTGCTCGACCTCGAAGTTGATATCGTCGTTGGCGTGGACCCCGTTGGGATAAATCTTGTGAATGGCTTGCGTTTCGATAATAGGCATAAGTGAGTGTCTCTGCACCAATCCGGCGATACACGCGCAATTGCGGGCGACCCGGCGGGTCGCCCTAATGCAATTTCGCTTGAATATACTGGTAAGGGTCAGCCAAAGGCTGACCCGCATTCTACTTGCCCGACTGCCAGAAAAACTCCCCCTCCCCCGATATGAGGGAAGGGGTTGGGGGATGGTGGCTACATATCGCCCATCAGATCGGCGACGGTCATGCCGGCGGAGGGCATGTCTTCGCAAGCCGTGCCAACCGCAGCGACATTCTCCTCGTCGGTGAAGACGGTTTGAATCTCGATCTCGCCATTGACGACTGCTGAAGTGGCCGCATCCACGATGGCTTTGATCTCATCGGAGGTGGCCGCCTGATAGAATTCGTTATCAGCCAGGCCAACGCCGCCTTCCGGAATGCCGAGGTTCTCGATGGTCCCGTAGGGCAGCTCGCCCGCCAAATGCAGCTCTACCGCGCGAATGACCGAGAAATCTACATTCTTGAGCATGCTGGTCAGGATTTGCTCCGCTTGCTCGGGATCGGTTTCGGCCACGATGACCGCCTGGTCCGAGTCGACGCCGATGGCAAAGTGACCCTGCTCGTGCGCCGCTTCAAAAACGCCGACGCCGGTGCCGCCAGCGATCTGGAAGACGATGTCCGCGCCCTGCTCATACATGGCCAACGTGATTTCCTTGCCGCGCGCCGGATCGTTCCAGCTGCCGGCGTATTGGATGATGACCTGTACGTCAGGATTGACCAGGCAAGCGCCCTGCTCGTAGCCGACGATGAAGTCATCAATGACCGGAATCTGGTTGCCGCCGACCGCGCCGATGATCACATCGTCGTTGGTGCCTTCCATCATGCTGGTCGTGACTGCCGCCGCGTAAACACCGGCCAGGAAGGAGCCTTCGTTCTGCTTGTAGAGCATCGAATAGACATTGGAGCAGCCCTCGATGCAGCGTTCCGGATCGTCATACGGCATCGGCAGGTCGTAATAGATGAAGTACTTGTCCGGATACAGATGCGAATTCAAGGCCATGACATCGATCAGCTGGGAGGTGCCCGTGATCAAAACATCGTAAGAATCGCTATCGGACATCACATCCAGCAAGCCGGATTCCCAATTGGCCGGATCAACGCCAAGCTCGACCGTGTCCGTCTCTACATCAAGTTCATCGGCGATGTGATCCATGCCGCGCTGGGCGCTATCGAAAAACGACTTGTCGCCGAGCGTGCCATTGACCACCAGGACCACCCGAAGCGGATCCTGGGCGACGGCGGTGAAAGCCGTCAAACAAACAAAAACTGCTAAAATGACAAAACATAGCTTCTTCATTGGATTCCTCCGTTAAAACGCTCGATAGAATCAGAGAAGGTTCTGATGCGCGTATTATAACAAGCTTGCTGTCAAATCGGCAAAATCCCGCGCGTGAGATTTGACCCGCTTGACGGCGAGCAGGAAGGTCACTGCGCCGGCTACGAGACGCATTTTCCCTTCAAGGTCATGGAAGTCGATCACATCCTGCCAAAGTCTCGCGGCGGGACGGATCACGCCGACAACCTGCAGCTGCTCTGCACCCACTGCAACAAGAGCAAAGGCAGCAAAACCATGGCGGAATGGCGCGCCAGCCAGTCGGCGTAGCGCACCCCCACCCCAATTGGCCTCACGCATGAAGGGGGAGGGGCTTTTTTCCTACATTACTCGGCGTTACTTAGCTCCCCTTCCCTCCTTGTGGGGGAAGGGGCCGGGGGATGGGGGGAATCATTACTCCGCCACGCTCCCCAACGACAGCCGATACGCCTCCATACGCTCGCCACTTTCCAGTTCCGCCTCCAGCGCCGGACCATCGGGAAAGACATACCAGCGAATCTCCAGCCGCAAATCCGCAGTCGAATCCGCGTCCGCCGGAATCTGCAGGATGTAGTCATCGCGATAATCGATATCGAGCTGCATCCATGGATGCGGCATGGTTCCCCAACCGGGCCAGGTCTCGAAGCCGGCGATGACGTCGCCCTGCGCGTCAATCAAGCTCAGTACCAGGGCATAAGCCAGGGGCGAATGATCGCGCGACCGCCAATACAACGTCACCGGAATCTCATCGCCGGCGCGCCAGCTGCGCTGCCCGGGAAGTTCATATCCGGTCAAACGGATGTCCCCCCAGCGCACATCCGCGACCGTGGCCGATGCCGGCAGCCGCTCCAGCGCCGGCGGATGATCATAGTTGGGCACGATAGTGATGAATGGCGCCGCAGCGCTGAAGGCGAAAAGCGGCAGCGCGATCACTAGCGGAGGGATGCGCAACGCGCTCAAACCCAGCGCCAGCAGCAGGCTGATCGAGGTGATATAGGGGAAGAGCAGCCGCCCCGTGCTGGCCCAGGTTTGGGTGCTCCACCAAATCAGCATGGCCGCGCCGCAGCTCAACAAGAGCGCCAGAAAGCCGAGCGCTGTCATCAGCGCTGATTCGCGCCGCCGCCGCGCAGCGACAGTGACGAGTCCGCCCGCGCCGAGCAAGCACAGCCCGTCCATCAGCGCGTAGAAGGCATCGCCCACGACGATGTTGAAGGCGCCGAAGACCGCCCAGTAACTGACGCGCAAGCCCTTAAATTCGGTCAGGAAAAGCTGCCAGGGCGAAATCGAGCGCCGCCCGAAATAATCCAGCATGGTCGCCGTGCCAAAGAGCTCGCCGTAGAGCGTCAGGTTGCGCAGATACCACCAGCCGGCCATGACCAGCGCCAGCAGCAGGGTTGCAATCACCAGCAGCGCAAATCCGCGCCGGTCTCCCTCGCGAACGAGCAGCCAGACCGCTGCCAGCATCACAACCAGGCCGACGACCAGGCCGCTCATTTTGGTCAATGCAGCCAGCGCAATTAATAGCGCCAGCAGCAGGCTGCGCCGCGTTTGAAAGCCCTCGCGCAGCATGATCAGCAGTTGCCACGTGATCAGCGCCGCCAGCAGGTTAACGAGGTTGTCGTTGCTGACCGATGCGCTGATGAAGACGAACTGCGGATTGAAGGCGGTCAGCGCGCCCGCCAGCAGGTGAACGCCGCGCCGACCCGGCGCAACGATCCGCGCTGATTGCGCGACCGCGCCAACGGTCAGCGCGCCCATGCCCAATCCCAGCAAGCGTATCGCATAAAGCGCCAGCGACGATCCGCGCAAATCGGGCGGATAGACCTGCTTGTAGATGACCACGTTTCGATTGCCCAGCCGCAGCGGATCCCCGACCACGGTGAAGGGGCTGGGTAGGTAGCGCGCCTCGAAATCCGAGGTGTCGAAGGCATTCCAGACCGCCGCCATCAGCAGGTAATAGAGCGGCGGCTGACTGGCTTCCTGGCCGTACAGTTTGTCGTGGTCGGCCGATTGCATCGGCAGCTCCCCGCGCTCGGCGATCCACTTGATCATGCCGATATGCTGAACCGTGTCCGAGGCTTCGAAGTTGGGCGCGGCATACAGGTAGATCAAGCCGACGACGAAGAAGAGGGCTGGCATCAGCCAGTGCAGGGGCAGCCGTTCGGGTGCAACCAATCGCCTCAAGTTGAAGACCTCTCGACTTGTCTGCCTTGCCGACAATCATTCTAGCATGACGCGCCTGTGCGGTCCGGCGACAGGGCGTTACTTGGCGCGCGCTGTGGATTTGCTATACAATCGGCGGCACTTATCCCGCCCTAGTGAAAGTGCCCCGCCATGAAAATGATCATCGATACCGACGCCGGCGTTGACGACTCCCAAGCCATCATCCTGGCGCTCACCCATCCCGATGTCGATGTGCTCGCCATCACCACGCTGACCGGCAATGTGCATATCGACATGGTCAATCCCAACGTGCTGACCATCCTGGAAATCCTGGATTGCGATGTGCCCGTTTACCCCGGCATCGATCGTCCGCTGGTACAGGAATGGGAAGACGCCGCGGAATTCCATGGCGGCGATGGCATGGGCAACTTCAAAGATCGTCCGCCGCTGACGCGCGCGCTGGAAGACGAGCATGCCGTGCATGCCTTGCTGCGGCTGTCGCGCGAATACCCGGGCGAGTTGACGCTGGTCGCGCTGGGTCCGCTGACCAACCTGGCCGCCGCCATACGCATCGATCCCGATTTTCCCGCGCGCATCAAAAAATTCGTCTTCATGGGCGGCACCATCGCCGCGCAAGGCAATACGCCCATCGTCACCGCCGAATACAATATCTACACCGATCCGGAAGCGGCATTCATCACGCTGGACGCTTTCGAAGAATCGACCATGCTCAGCTGGGAGACGACGGTCGCGCACGGCTTCAACTGGGAACAGTTTGATCATCTCTGCTCGATCGATACCGTCAACGGGCGCTTCTACAAGGCAATTTCCGCCCGCAACGCCAAGCGCGTGCGCGAAGCCCTGGGCCGCCCCGCCTACCTGCTGCCCGATCCCCTGGCGATGGCGATCACGCTGCAGCCGGAGCTGATTCGCCAAAGCAGCAAACATTACGTCACCGTCGAGCTGAATGGCGCTCTCACCCGCGGACAAACTGTGATCGATTACATGGGCATCAGCGGCAAAGCGCCCAATTGCCATGTGATTCAAGCGCTCGATACCGTCGGCGTCTACCAGATGTTCGTGCGCGCGCTTTCGTGAGGGGCCGGATTCTCCCCATTATGCCTGCCAATCCATTGTGACTTTGAGGCCGTTGGTCACCTAAAGCCCTCTGTGCCCTCTGTGGTTAATCTTCCTGTGACAGCTGCGGAAACCTGCCATGTCCGATTTCGACAACATTCAGAATCTGATTGATAACATCGACGGCGACAGCGCCTTTTCCGAAGACGCCATCACCGCCAATTTGACGCGCTTGCTGGCGGCGCCGGCGCCCAACAGCGGCGCGGAATTACCCGGCGCAGTCGGCGCTGTCATCCGCGAGATCGCAGCCGATCTGGGATTGAATCTGTCCGATGATCCGCGCATCGGCGCGACCGGCAATCTGGCGATTGAGATCGGCGCCGATGCCGCCCCGCCGGACCTGCTCATCACCGCCCACATGGATCGACCGACCTTTCGCGTCTTGAATCTGGCCGAGGCGACGCTTTATCCGCTTTGCGCCATTCGCGTGCCCCACGACGATTATGTCTGCGGCGGCATCGCCGTCGGCTATCACGACGGATGCCTGCGCATCAGCGCGCGCGGTCAATTGCGCTTCCAGGAAACAGCGGATGGCTACCATATCAGCTTTCAAGCGACCGACGGCGCGCTCAACTGGGGCGACAGCCTGCTGATGTTCGCCGAGCCGCGCCTGCAAGGCGGGCGCATCATCGGGGCCGGACTGGATAACGCGGCCGGAGTGCTGATAGGGCTGCTTGCCGCGCGCGCCTTAAGCTCGCTCTCCGACGAACTCGCCGCGCGCGGACGCAAGGTCATCGTCGCTTTCACCGACCAAGAAGAAGGCCCGCCCATCGGCCTCTTCGGGCAGGGCGCGGCGCGTCTGTTACATGCCCTGCCGCCGCCACGCTTGGGCTTCATCAATATCGACGGCCACAATGTCGATCAGTCGCTGGGTCATGCCCCCGGCGTCGGCGCCTCGCACGCTTTTGTCTCCGGTTACGGGCGCGGCTCGGTCGCGCCGCTGGAGTATCAAACGCTGGCGACTGCGCTGGCCGAGCAAGTGAATCAAATCCGCCCGGGAACGGTGCGCCTGAATTACAGCTACGTCTCGCGCAGCGACGACATGCTGCTCAGCACCGGGGCGCGCTGCCTGGGCTTGATCGGCGTGACCCTGGAAAACGCGCATACCGCCGAGGAGACGGTCGCGCTGGGGGATGTTGCGGCGGCGGCGAGCTGGGTCTCGGCTTTCATCTGTCAGTTGCTGTCGTAGGGGCTTCCCATCGTATCGCACGCAAAATGGGACAGTTGTAGGGGCGACCCACTGGGTCGCCCGCAGCGCAAGAATTATCGTGGCTTGCCATTGGCTCGCCCGCCTGACCGCAAAACCTAAAACTCGCATTTGCAATGCAAAACTCGCGCCATTCGCTTCCCAGTCGCCGCAGCTTACGTCTGCAAGGATACGATTATCGCAATTCAGGCGCTTATTTTGTTACCATCTGCACTGTGGAAAAGCGACCGCTATTCGGTACGGTAAGGCAAGGGACAGTCCATCTACATGAAATCGGGCAAATCGCGGACAACTGCTGGAAACAGATCGAGCGCGTCCGTAGCGGGATCGCGCTTGACGAATACATTGTCATGCCAAATCATATTCACGGCATCTTGCTGGTCTCTGAAGCGGATGCAGCTGCCTGCACGCCCGCCGATGCTCGCGATTCGGCAGCTGGCTCGCTCGGCACGATAATTGGACAATATAAATCCATCGTAACCAAACGAAGTCAGTTCACCCGGTCGCCGCCGGCGCGTCCGATTTGGCAGCGGAGCTATTATGACCACATCATCCGTAGCGCGGCATCGCTGGATAAAATTCGCCAATATATCGTGGAAAACCCAGCCCGCTGGCTGGATGATGACTTATACATCGGCTAAAGTCGGGCGAGCCAATGGCTCGCCCCTACATGCCTAATGTTCAGATGATTACGGAAGGAAACCCAAATGCCCACACGCTCGCCCATGCACCAGCAAATCGACACCCTGCCCGCCCTCGTCCGCGACATCGCCGGACCCTTCGACGCCGCCGCCCGCCGCGCGCTCGACTTCGAAACCTGCCTGTCCATCAAGCGCATCTACCTGGTCGGCTGCGGCGACAGCCACCACGCCCCCGTCGGCGCCGAGCTGGCTTTCCATCAACTGACCGGCGTGCCCACGCAGGCGCTGAGTTCGCTGCCTTTCAGCCGCTATGTCGCCGGATTCTTGCCGGATACCGGTCCCCAGACCAATCTGGTCATCTGTGTCTCGGTCTCGGGAATGGTCAGCCGCACCATCGAAGCGATGGATCTGGCGCGTAAGGCCGGCGCGGTCACTGTCGCCTTGACCGGACACCCAAGCGGACCTTTGGGATCTGCCGCTGAAACCGTCTTCGAGACCGCCGTGCCGCCCCTGCCTGATGAATTGGCGGGCATGGTGGTGCCGGGTGTGCGCTCGTATTTGGCCTCGCAAATCGCGCTGCTGATGGCGGCGTTGCGCATCGGCGAGGTCAACGGCGCGCTGACCACCGCCGCCGCTGATGCCGAGCGCCGCGCTGTGGCCGAATTGGCCGATGTCATCGAAGAGACGATTAGCGCCTGCGAGCCGGTCGTCAACGAACTGGTCGAAAGCTGGCGCGCCGCGACGCTCTACGAATTCGTCGGCGCCGGTCCGCTCTATGGCGTCGCCATGTTCAGCGCGGCCAAGCTGCTGGAAGCCAGCGGCGACAACGCGCTGGCGCAAGAAACCGAAGAATGGGCGCATCTGCAGTATTTTGCGGCCGATGCCGCTATCCCGCTGATTCTGCTCTCCGCCAATCAATTCGATGCCGATCGCATGGCCGAGGTGGCGCGCGCCGCCAAGAGCATCAGCCGTCCCATCGCCCTCGTGTCCAGCGAGGATGCCAGCGAGATTCGCCAATATGTCGATGCGCTGCTGCCGATCCCGCGCCAAATCCCGGAACGATACGCTTCCATCATTTACAGCATTCCCGGCAATCTGCTGGCAGCCGCGCGCGCGGAGGCGCTGGGCGTGCCCTACTTCCGCGACTTCAAAGGCGGCCGCCAGGTGGATTGGGCGGACGGCGCCAGCCAGATTCGCTCCAGCCACATGATCACCGAAGTCAAACGCTAGACTGCGCAGACCCATGACGAAAGGACCGGCCTCCCCCGCCCTGATGCGTCCAAAGGACAAGACAGGTTTGCCCCGATTGCGCATGAATGCGACAGGACAAGACTCTCAAGCATCATTTCTGGGGAAAATCGTAGGGGCGATTCTGTGAGTCGCCCGCCTGCGCGCGACCGTGTGCCGGGGCGAGCCTTGGCTCCCTCGAAAGCCCCGCCAATTAACGCAGGCTGTCTCAAGACAAGCCGCCCGTCAGAAACTGGCTTGTACGCACTTGATGCATCAGGGAGAGTGGCAAATGGCCATGCCCAGCCCTGACTACATCGCCGTCGGCAGTGTCATCATTGACGACATCGTTTACCCCGATGGCCGCACCAGCATGGCGGTCCTGGGCGGCGGCGGCACCCACGCGGCGTACGGCATGGTCTTCGCCGGCGAACGCGCGGGCTTGGTCGGGCTGGCCGGTCGCGATCTCCCTGCGGATATCCGCCAGCGCCTGGAAAGCGACTTCGATACGGCGGGGCTGGCCTGGACCAACCTGCCGCAAGTGCGCGCCTGGCAGATCTTCGAATGGGATGGCACGCGCAACGAAGTCTTCCGCGTCGCAGTGCTCGAGCCTTTCATGATCGAGCCGCTGGCTGATGGCGACGCAGTCGCCTATCCATCGGCGGCCGGCTTGACGCTGCTGCGCGAACCCGAGTATGTGGCCGGCTGGCGCGCGCGCTATCCCGAAGCGGCCCTGCTCTGGGAACCGACGCGCGCCTTCATGCTGAGCGCAGACCGCGAGCGCTTTCTCCAGGGCCTGCCCCACGCCGATATCGTCTCCCCCAACCTCCTGGAAGCGCAAACGATGTACGACACCGCGGACGAAGTCGAGATCATGCGGCGCCTGCTGGCGGATGGCGTGAAGATCGCCGCCCTGCGCATGGGCGAGCTCGGCTCGCTGGTGGCGCGCTCGGGAGACGAACGCGCCTGGCATATCCCCGCGATTGATGTGGCCGAGATCGTCGACGTCACCGGCGCGGGCAATACCTACTGCGGCGGATTCGTCGTCGGCTGGGGCCGCAAGCGCGACCTGGCGCTGGCCGGATGTTATGGCGCGGTGGCCGCCTCCTTCGCGCTGGAGCATGTCGGCTGCGCCCGGATTCCCGCCAACCTGGCAACAGAGTGGCAGCGTCGAATGGCCGAAGCGCGCGCCGGCCTCCGCGAAGTGCCGCTGTAAGGCGGCGGCTTAATCGGTACACATCCAGTTTTCCACCGAGAACGCTGAGCGTAGGGCTTGTCCGAAAATTCGCAATTTCAGCGCGTTTTTCTGCCCCATCCCCGGCCCTTCCCCATTGCAATGGGGAAGGGTGACTTGACTATGAAGATCGCATAGAATCCGCGGCATCATACTCTGCTGAAACTGAAGTTTCAAATTCTGCGATCGCGCTCCCCTTCCCCCTTTATGGGGAAAGGGGCCGGGGGATGGGGGCGATACGCGTAAGATTCTCTCCTTTCACACCATATAAATGTCGGTGAATTCGGCGTTGCGTTGGCGTATCCCTCCAGCACTTAGCCCAAGATTTATATGAGCGTTATTTCTGTAGCGCAAATTTGGAGGGAGAAGGATGATGAACGAGCATCTGATTGCCACCACGTCCTACAAGTGGCAGCGCATGCATGAATTGATGGAAGAAGCGCGCGTGGAGCGCTTCTGGAGCCAGCAAAAGCGCCGTGATACCGCCCGTTGCTGGTCGCGGCGGCTATTGCCCAACCGCAAGCGCCACTGACATTCTCAGGCAAGTTGCCCTTCCAGCCCCGCTGACACGGGGCTTTTTTCTTGGCAAGATACATTGCGGGTTGCGCCCATAAAGCGCATAATTCTGCTTGGGCGCTTGCGCTGCCGGAAGTCACGACCTGTCCGTCGCTGCCGACGATCCCTTGGCCCGGCAGGTCCCTTTGCGCACTGCCTGCGCTTCGCCAAACTTGAGGGATGCTAATGCTGGCTGCTGTATTTGAAGGTATCGATAATGTCGCGCTGCGGGAGGTCCCCGTGCCCGTCATCGGCGCCGACGACATCTTGCTGCGCGTCGATGCGGCTGCGATTTGCGGCACCGATCTCAAGATCGTGGCCGGAAGCAAAACTCGCGGCGTGCGCGTGCCCAGCATCCTCGGTCACGAGATCGCCGGTACCATCGTCGACATCGGCGCCAAGGTAAGCGACTGGACAGTTGGCGCAAGCGTCGCCGTCGCGCCCGTCATCGCCTGCGGATGCTGCCTCTATTGCCGCAGCAAAATGGGCAATCTATGCGCCAATCGCCGGGCGTTAGGATACGAATACGACGGCGGTTTCGCCGAATACCTGCGGGCGCCGGCGGCAGCCATGGCGGCGGGCAATGTCTTTGCCATTCCAAACGGCCTATCCCCCGCGGCGGCGGCGCTCAGCGAACCGCTGTCTTGCTGCGTTAACGGGCAGGAGAACATGGGCGGCATCCAACCCGGCGAAACGATATTGATTCTGGGCGCCGGACCCATCGGCATCATGCACCTGCAGCTGGCGAAGGCGGTCCCCGAGACGCGCGTCATCGTCACGGAACCCGCGGCGGAGCGCCGCCAACTCGCCCGCGACAACGGCGCTGATATTGCTCATGATCCAAAGCAATCCAATCTATTCGATTGCGTGATGGACGAAACGGCGGGCCACGGCGTCGACAAGATCATTCTGGCGGTGGGCCTACCCGATTTGGCGGCTGACCTGCTCAGGCTCGCGCGCAAGAACGGCGCGATCAATCTGTTCGCCGGTTTCCCCGCTGGATCGCAAGTCGCGCTGGATATCAACGAGATTCATTACCGGCAGATTCATATCAGCGGGGCCAGCGCCTCGACAACGGCGCAATTTGGGCGCGCGTTGGATTTGATCGCTTCCGGGGCCATTGATGCCGATGCCATCATCACCGCGCGTTACCCGCTGGATCAATTCGATTGCGCCTTCGAGAACGCGCGTCAAGCCCGCGGATTGAAAACGGCGATAATTCCCTAGGAGCGCAGTATGAGCGCATTGGGTTTCGCGATACGCGCCAGGCGACTGATGTCGCGGCGTCCCGGGCGCTTGCTCGATATCACCGTTGATCACGGCATCGCGCGCGGCCTCTTGCCCAGCCTGGAAGACGCGGCGTCCTTGATCGCGCGCATCGTCGTCACCGCGCCCGATGCCATCACCTTGCAAAAGGGCATCGCCGAGAAGTGCTTCTTGCCGCACGCCGGGCAAGTCCCGCTGATTTTGAAATGCAGCAGCTACTCCCCCTTCCATCGCGACTTCGACGCCATGACCGCGACCGTTGCGGAAGCCGCTGCGCTGGGCGCGGACGCTGCGGCGATGGGCGTGATCATCGGCGGCGCGCGCCAATCTGAGGCGCTGACGCTATTGGGCGGCTTCGTGCGCGAGGCGCGGCAATGCGGCTTGCCCACCGTGGCCCATATCTATCCGCGTGGCGAGTTGATCCCGGAGCATGAACATTACCAGACTGAGCAAGTGCGGTATGCTGCGCGCGTGGGCGCGGAACTGGGCGTCGATTTCATCAAGACCCACTACACCGGTTCCGCCGAGAGTTTCGCCAAAGTCGTGGAAGCCTCGCCGGCGCTGGTGTTGGCGGCGGGCGGCGTCAGCGCCGACGATGGACCGGCTTTCCTGCGTCAGGCGCGCGCGGTCATGGATGCCGGCGCGGCCGGCCTGGCTTGCGGACGCTTCGTCTGGACCTACCGCGATATGCCCCGTTTGATGCGCGCGCTAAAGCACATCATCCACGACGACTGCAGCGCGGAATCCGCCATCGCGCTACTGGGAGAAGAGGCCTGATGGATCCGCTGCGGGTGGCGGTCATCGGCTGCGGCAAAGCGGGGCAAGCCCAGCTGCATTGGTTCGCCGCGAATCCGCATTGTGACATCGTCGCCGTCTACGATCCCCTCACCGAACGCGCCCAAGCCTGCGCCGAGCAATACGCCGCCGCCTGTCCAGCCAGCTGGCAGGAAGCCGCGGCCTTCCCGGGCGCCGACCTCGTTTCGCTTTGCGGTCCGGAATCCGCGCGCGCCCAACAAGCCCTGCGCGCCATCTCAGCCGGCAAGCATGTGCTCTGCGAAAAACCCTTCGCCAACACGCTTGACGAATGCGATGCCATGATCAGCGCCGCCGCGCGCGAACGTGTCATGCTGCTGGCCTACTTCAATATGCGCTTTCACCCCGTCGTCGCCTGCGTCGACGCCCATCTCGACCAAATCGGCTCGATCTACGCCGCCCGCTTCAGCTATACGCAGTTCCGCACGACGGTCAACTGGCGTCACGGCATGGCGCAGGGCGGCGGCGTGCTCAAATCACAAGGGGTGCACGCCCTGGATTTGGCGCTGCGCTGGCTGGGAACGGTGAAGACCGTGTCCGGCGAAATGGCCATCATCCATCCGGGTCGCGAGGTGGAAGATTTCGCGCTGGTCAATCTGCGCTTCGACAGCGGCGCCATCGGCGAGGTTTACACGTCCTATGCCGATCGCGGGCCCGAAGATATGCGCGTCGTCTTGCAGGGCAATCTGGGCAAGCTGGAGTTCTGCCTCAGCCCCTACGTTCCACAGGACAATCGGGTTTGGCTGCTGCAAGGCGGTCAGCGACGGCAATTGCCGCTGCGCCAACCGTCCTCGATTGATCCCGTTTATCCCGGTTTGCTGGATTGCTCGCAGCGCGCCATATTTCACCTGGTCGATCATGTCCGCGCTGTCCAGCCCACGGACCTCGATGGTCATGCCGGAAGGCGCACGATCGAACTTGTCCTGGCCGCCTACGAATCGCAGCGGCGCGGCAAGAAAATCGTCCTGCCTCTGGCGTCATTTGATAGCGCGTCGCTGGTCGATTGTTTCCCGCGTTTCGCCGGCGCGGGCGATAGCCTGAGCGAATGAAGGAGCGGCGCTGAAACGATGAGCGACTACGCGGTCGTGCTGGGAAGCCTCAATCTCGATGTCGTGATTCGCGGCCCGCGCATGCCGGCCAAAGGCGAATCGGTGCTGGGCGCGAGCTTCAATACCTATCCCGGCGGCAAAGGCGCCAATCAAGCCGTGCAGCTGGCGCGCCTGGGCATAGAAACGTATATGATCGGTCGCGTCGGCGACGATGCCTACGCCGATCAAGTGCTGCAAAGTTTGATTGACGCCGGCGTTAAGACGGAGCATGTCATCCGCGATCCGGCCAGCCAGACCGGCATCGGCTGCGTCTTCGTCGATGATGCCGCCGACAACTACATCATCGTCATCCCCCAAGCCAATATGAACTGGAATGCCGACGAATTGACCGGCTCGGGAGATTTGATCCGCGGCGCCGGATTGCTGCTCTGCCAGCTGGAGACGCCGGTTTCAATCGTCGATCGCGCCATCCGCGTCGCCAAGGCGGCGGGCGTCGCGACCGTCCTGAACACGGCGCCGGCCGCAGACTTGCCCCGCGATCTGTTCCCGCATATCGACCTGCTGATAGCCAACGAAAGCGAAAGCGCCCATTATCTGGGACAATCGGCGATAGACGCGGCGGGGGCGCTTGACAGCGCGCATAAACTGCAAAAAATGGGGAGCGGCGCCGTCGCCATCACCCTGGGCGAGCGTGGCGCGATGGCTGTCGATCAAAGCCAGGAGCTGCAATGCCCGGCCTTCGCGGTGGATGCCGTCGATGTGACCGCGGCCGGCGATTCCTTTTGCGGCGGGCTGGCTTACGCGCGGCTGCGCAGCTTGGCGCTGGATGAGGGCTTGCGCCTCGCCTGCGCTTGCGGCGCGTTGGCGGCGACCAAAGCCGGCGCCCAGCCCTCCTTGCCAACCTTGTCGGAAGTCCGTTCATTCATGACCTCAACAGGAGGCTAACATGGCGCGCAAGATCATCTATGACACCGATATCGGCTGGATGAACGATGACTGCATGGCGGCCATCTTCGCTTTGAAATCGGCGCATATCGATGTCTTGGGCATCACGCCGGTCATGGGCAATTTTGATCTCAACTACGAGATGGCTTGCGCGCTGCGGCTACTGGAAATCCTGGGTCACGACGACATCCCCGTCTGTCGCGGCTTCGACCGCCCCTTGATCCACCGGCGCGGTCCGTACGCCGAAAAGGTTTGGGGCCGCTGGGCCCTGCACGAAACCGTCGACGACATCCCGCCGGGCATGCCGAGCACGAACGCCGACCCGCGCCACGCGGCCGATTTCATCGCGGAGACCGTGCTGGCGCAGCCGGGCGAGGTGACGATCGTGGCCGTAGGTCCCTTGACCAATGTCGCCTTCGCCATGCGCATGTATCCGCAGATCATTGAGCAGGTGGCGGAAATCGTCATCATGGGCGGCGCCATCGGGCGTTTGCCGCGCGGATCGGGCAATGTCACGCCATCCGCCGAATTCAACTTTTGGGTCGATCCGGAAGCGGCGGCCATCGTCATGCATTCGGGCGCGCCTATCACCCTGATGCCGCTCAATGTCTGCCGGCGCACGCATTTTTCGGGGTCCATGTACCGGCGCATCATCAATTCCGAAAGCGATTATCCGGAAGTCGCCGATCTATTCCGGCGCTATATCGGTCCGCGCTTCAATGATCCCGAGCTGGATCGCCGCCAACCGGTCTTGTATTACGGCGTTTATGATCACGCCTGCCTGGCCTGGCTGATCGACCCGGGCATCTTCACCTGCGAGCGTATCTGCGTCGAGGTCAGCACACAGCCCGGCCTCGATTACGGCGCGTCGCACGGGTACATCCAGGGCGACTACGTATCCGGAAACGAAGCCCTGCCCATCGAGACCGATATCGAGCCGGTCACCGTCGCTTACGATATGGATTTCGACCGCCTGGTTGAGATCTATGTCGACGCCATCACCAAGCGCTGATGCGACAGGCCAACAATCAGGTGCATCTCAGCATGGACCGTAGGAGCGACTCTGTGAATCGCCCGCCAGACTAGAGTGGATTGTAAGGCTTGTCCGTTACTGCGAAACTTACGCAACACTACCTGGAAAACACCGATTTTGCGACAATACAAAGTGTTAATCCTTGCAAGACGCATCAGAATTCTGTGGAATCCGCCAAGAGTTAGCTCCCCCTCCCTGACTTGTCGGGGAGGGGGCCGGGGGGTGGGGTAAAACCAGGCGCTGCCGAGGTGAATTACCAGACAAGCCTTGTAGGGGCGACTCTGTGAGTCGCCCGCCAGAGTAGAGTGGAATGTAGGGGCGACCTATCAGGTCGCGGACAAAATTTTACCCCTCCCCCGGCCCCTCCCCATCGCAATGGGAAGGGGTGACGCGTCTTTGTGCTCGGGTATTGCATGGGCAAAATGGTACGGATTCTGATACAGAAAATGAATATCTGCGGACGCGCTCCCCCTCTCCGTTGATACGGGGAGGGGTTGACCGCGGCGCGCGCCTCCGTACAAACTTGTGTGTCCCCTTCCGATGCTTCGGGCTGGGGGTCGGAGGTAGCTATAGAAAAATGCGCGAGCTTGACGGAGCGTGCAACTGCGTGTTGGCGGGCGCCAAATCCAGGCAAATCACAACAGGAGACACCCAAATGGACAAATTCATGCGTGCGGCGATCGCCGAGGCCAAACTTGGACTGGCGGAAGGCGGCATTCCCATCGGCTCAGTACTGGCGCTCGATGGCGAGATCGTCGGCCGCGGACATAATCGCCGCGTACAGAACCTCAGTCCCATCCTGCACGCCGAGATGGATTGCCTGGAAAACACCGGCCGGCTCACGGCGGCGGATTCTCAACGGGCGACCATCTACACCACGCTCTCGCCTTGTGATATGTGCAGCGGCGCTATCTTGCTCTATGGCATTCCCAAGGTGGTCATCGGCGAGAATCGCACTTTCCAGGGACCGGAAGCCTACTTGCGGTCGCGCGGCGTCGAACTGGTTCAGCTGGATGACGACGAATGCTATCGTATGATGCAGGATTTCATCCGCGCTCATCCGACGCTGTGGAACGAGGATATCGGCGTCTAGGACGCGTCGACCCCTTGAAGCGATTCCAGCTCAGCATCCAGCAAATGACAAGTCGCCCAATGGCCGGCCTCGGTGGCGTGCGCCTTGGGCTTTTTGTGCCGACAGAGCTCCATCACCTGGGGACAGCGCGTGTGAAAGCGGCAGCCGCCCGGCGGATCTTTGGGGCTGGGCACGGTCCCTTCGAGGATGATGCGCTCGCGGCCGCTTTCGGGATCGGGCTGCGGCGTCGACGAAAACAGCGCCCGCGTATAGGGATGCCGCGGCGCGCGGGTGATATCGGCTTGGCGGCCGTATTCCACCACCTCGCCTAGATACAGCACGGCGATATAGTCGCTGATATGCTGCACCAGCGCCAGACTGTGCGAGATGAAGAGGTAGGTCAACTGGTGATCGCGCTGCAGCTTGCCCAGCAAATTGACGATCTGCGCTTGCACCGAGACATCCAGCGCCGAGGTCGGTTCATCGAGGATCAGCAGCTTGGGATTGAGCGCCACGGCCCGCGCCAATGCCACGCGCTGCGCTTGACCGCCGCTTAACTCGTGCGGGAAGCGCCGCATGAACGCCTCGTTAAGGCCGACCTCGCTCAGCAGCTCGATGATGCGCTCCTCCAGCTGCGCCGGCGTCAAATCGAGGTGGGTGATCAGCGGTTCGGCAACGATGGTTTTGACGCGCAGCCGCGGATTCAACGACGAGAAGGGATTCTGAAACACGATTTGCATCTGTCGCCGTTGCCCGCGCAGCTCCCGCCGATCCAGCGCCAGGATGTCGCGCCCCTCAAAGAAGATTTGCCCGGCAATCGGCTCCACAAAACGCATCATGCTGTTGGCCAGGGTCGATTTGCCGCAGCCCGATTCGCCGACCACGCCCAGGGTCGCCCCGCGCTCCAGCTGCAAACTGAAGTCTTCCAGGACGCGGGTGCGCTGGCTGCGGCTTCCCAGCAGACCCGCCGACGTCTTGTATTCGACCGTCAGCCCGCGGATGTCGATCAGCGTGTCCCCGCTCATGTCCCCTCGCCAATCTCGTCGTAGAGGAAACAGGCCGCTTGCTGCTGCCCGCCAAGCGGCATCAGCGTTGGCGTCTGCCGATCACAGTGGGGCATGCGGAATTCGCAGCGCGGCGCGAAGGCGCAGCCGACGCCGTCTCCGACCATATCGCCCACCGAGCCGGGTATCACTTTCAAGGCGTCCTGCCCGGCATCGGGCGAGGGCAAGGCCGCCAGCAATCCCTGCGTATAAGGATGACGCGGGGCCTTGAAAATCTCGCGCGCTGTGCCCTGCTCGACGATCTGACCCAGATAGAAGACCGCCACGTGATCGCAGGTCTCGGCCACGACGCCCAGATCGTGAGTAATGAAGACGATGGTGACGCCGCGCTTTTCTTTTAGCGCCACCAGCAAATCGAGGATCTGCGCCTGGATGGTGACATCGAGGGCGGTGGTCGGCTCGTCA
The DNA here is from genome assembly GCA_022822305.1 of Anaerolineae bacterium. GTDB lineage: Bacteria > Chloroflexota > Anaerolineae > Aggregatilineales > Phototrophicaceae > UBA6055. Next base: position 37,893 of record JAJEBY010000013.1, on the reverse strand, counting down.
GCCACGATCAGGTCCGGCTCCGCGGCCAATGCCATAGCGATCATGGCGCGCTGCTGCATGCCGCCCGATAGCTGATGCGGATAGCTGTCGAGCAGCGATTCCGGCTGCGGCAAGCCCAGATCAGCCAGCAGGCTGACAGCGGCATCCAGATGCCCGGCGCGCTTGCCCGGATCATGACGCTTCATGATGCCCAGCAGCTGCTGACCAATGGTGAAGAGCGGATTGAGCGCGGCCGAGGGATCCTGAAAGATCATGGCGATGCGATTCCCGCGCAGATGGCGCAGTTCGGCCTGTGACATGGCGGTCAGATCGCTGCCCTGGAACATGATCCGCCCGCCGCTGATGCGCCCCGGCTGCGGAACCAGCCCCAATATCGAGCGCCCGGTGACGGTCTTGCCGCAACCCGATTCGCCGACGATGCCAAAAATCTCGCCCGGCTCAACCTGAAAGCTGATGCCGCGCACCGCCCGCAATTCTCCGCGCGGCGTGGGAAAGCTGATATGCAGATCGTCGATAGCCAGCAGAGGTTGCGCGGACGCCGGGCTCATTGGCTGCCCCGGCGCAATTGCGGATTGGCCACCACCTGAATGCCATCGCCCAGCAAGTTGGAAGCCATGATGGTGATGAAGAGCGCCAGCCCGGGGAAAGTCGGCACCCACCAGCGACCGTTCTGGATGTAGATTCTGCCTTCGCTGATCATCGCGCCCCAATCGGCCGTCGGCGGAGGCACGCCCAATCCCACAAAACTCAAGGCGCTGACGGTCAGGATTGCCGCGCCCAGGTCCAGCGTGGCCTGGATCAGGATCGGCGTCATCAAATTGGGCAAAATATGCCGGATGATGATCATGCGATCGCCGACGCCGATGCCGACAGCCGCGCGCACATAATCCCGCTCGCGCACGGATACCGCCTGCGCCCGCGCGATGCGCGCGTACCAGGGCCACCAGGTGATGGAAATGGCGATGACGGAATTGACCAGGCTCGGCTTCAGGACGGCCGCAATCGTCATCGCCAGCAGCAAGGGCGGGAAAGCCAAAAAGACATCGGTGACGCGCATGATGGTTTCGTCGACGATGCCGCCGAAATAACCGGCGATCGCGCCCAGCGCCGTGCCCAGCAGCACAGAAATCAACTGAATCGAGAAGCCGGCGATCAAGGCCGTGCGCGCGCCGAACAGCACCCGGGCGAAGAGATCGCGCCCCAGGGGATCCGTGCCCATGGGATGCTCCAGGCTGGGTGGTTTCAGCTTGTCCATGATGCTGGGCGAGCCTCTGCCCTGCTCGGGATAGGGCGTGATCAACGGCGCCAATACAGCCATCATTATCAGGATCGCCAACACGATCAAGCTGAACACCGCCAGGCGGTCGCGCTTGAAATACCAACTGGCGGAGCCCGGCTCCGCCGCCATCCAGCGCCATCTGCCCAGAACCCGCTCGCGCAATCCAATCGGCGTCATCTCAGGCTTCGCTGCCGCCCCCCATCCTGATGCGCGGATCCAGCGCCGCCTGCACGAAATCCACCAGCAGGTTGACGATGATGTAGACGATGGTGACGATCAAGGTCACCGCGAAGAGCACATAGACATCATCGCTCAATATCGCGTTGAGCATATAACTGCCCATGCCGGGCCAGCTGAAGATGATCTCCACCAGGACCGCGCCGGTGATGGAAAAGGCGAAGACCAGTCCCAACACGGTCAGCGTCGGCACGATAGCGTTTTTCAGCGCCAGCTTGAAGAGAATCTCGATCTCCGACAATCCCGAAGCACGCGCCGCGGTGATATAGGTTTCCGACAGCACCTCCAGCATCGAAGCTCGGGTCATGCGCACGGAGAGGCTAATGGGATAGGTGGCGAGCACGGCTGCGGGCATGATGATATGCCAGAGGGCATCGCGCCAGGCTTCCCAATTGCCGGCCAATGCCGCGTCAATCAGGAAAAATCCGGTGACCTGGGTGAAGGGATCGGTCAAGAGAATATCGCGGCTCAAGCGACCGCCCAATGGCAGCCAATCCAGCGTCATGAAAAACAGCAATTGCAGCAGCAGCGCCAGCCAGAACGACGGGATGGATACGCCGGCGATAGTGATGATGCGACTGAATTGATCGAAGGCTTTGCCCGCCTGCGAGGCGCTGAGCACGCCCAGCGGAACGCCGATCGTCACTGCCAGCACGGTCGATACCAACACCAGTTCCATCGTGGCCGGCAGGCGCGTGCGCAAATCTTCGACAATCGGTCGCTTGGTGCGGAAAGAATACCCGAGATCGCCGCTCAAAGTGCTGCCGACATAACGCAAGAATTGCTGGGGCAGCGGGTCGTTCAAGCCGAATTCTTCGCGCACTTGTTGGATGGCTTCGGCGCGAGCGCGCGATCCGAGATAGAGCCGGGCCGGATCGCCCGGGATCACCCGCGAGACGATGAATGTCAACAGCAGCACACCCAGCAGCACAAATACCGCCAGCGCCGCCCGCCGCGCCAAATACTCGATTCTACTCATCGCCAGAACGCGCTCAGTTGACGCGATACATGAAAGGCTTGACGAGTCACGACCACCTGGCGTCCCATCCGTGCCCAACTGCGCCTGTCAAGCGCTGTCAGCGCCGCGTTTATCTGGCCTAGACTAGCGTGCTCGCGCGCATTTAGCTCCCCTTCCCTAGCTTGCTGGGGAAAGGGCCGGGGGATGGGGTAGCATCTCGCAGCGGAAAACTCCAGCCCGGATTCGCGCTCCCTCTCTCCGTTGATACGGGGAGGGGGCTGGAGGGTGGGGTTGACCACGACGCAATCCCGCCACTCATACTTGTACGCTCGCCAACCGGCGCCTCGGCGATGCGGCGCGGAGGAGGGGTTGACCACGACGCAACCCCGCCACAGAAACACCTCCGCTCGCCAACCAGCGCCAGGGCGAGGCGGCGCGGAGCTGGGGTCGATACTTTCCATCGCCTAGCCTTCCTCTGGAAATATCCGGGACAGCAGTCGCTGGTGCAGCAGGCGCGGATCGGGCTGCTTGTATTTGTAGACTTTGGATACGGTGATGGTCTTGGTGCGGGTGACGTGCGGAATCTGCTGGATTTTGGTCGCCAGCAGCTCGGTCAGATGATTCATATCGACGCACATGATATCCACCATCAAGTCGAAGTCGCCGAAGACCATGGCCACAAAACTGGTCTCGGAAAGCGCCACCAGCTCCTGGCTGACCTCCTCAATATGGCGGGCCGGTTCCACGCCGATGAAGATATTGGCGTAGGCGCCGAAGCCGACTTTGTTGGGATTGAGACGGCCGACGATGGTCAGCGTCTCGTCATCAATCATGCGGTTGACGCGATTGCGCACGGTATTGGTCGCGACTTTCAGGTTCTCGGCGATTTCGGTGAACGAGCGCCGCCCGTCATCGTGCAGCTGAGCCAGGATTTCGATATCCAGTTGATCCAAAATACCGTTGCTGTTCGCCATAATTTGCCGCCGCATGCATTCTGATTTTGCCCCAAGTGTGACATGAAGCGTGCAATATTGTCAAATGTTTGACAGTCCAGTGAATACTGTGCATAATCGCAAGCACGATATTGCAATTCCATACGCGATTCAGGCAGTTTTTTGCACAAAGAGAGTTTAGGAGCGTGTCAATCATGAAAAGCAAGGCATTCCCGCGAATTCAGTTCTTGTTCACCCTGGGCTTGCTGCTCGCCCTGGCGATCGTGTCCGGGCCCGTGCTGTCTCAGGATGGCATTTCCGAAAATGTCGGCGTCCACGCCTTCCCGGGCGATATGCCATCGATGGATCCGCCTTTCATGCTGTCCGGCGATACCAGCATCGGCTTCAACGTTTACGAGACCCTGACCATCTGGGACCCGATCAATGAGGTAGTCGCGCCCGTCCTGGCCACTTCCTGGGAATCCAACGAAGACGGCACCGAGTGGATCTTCCACTTGCGCCAGGGCGTCACCTTCCATGATGGCGCGCCTTTGACCGCCGACGATGTCAAGGCATCGCTCGATCGCAATATCTCCATCGGCCTGGTCGCTTACGACTTCATCGGTCTGGGTCCGATCGAGGTCGTTGACGACCATACCTTGCGCTTCACCGCCGAGGCGCCGCGCAATGTGCCCTTGATTCTGTCCGCGACCTTCGGCATGTTCATCTACAAAGCCGAAGCCGCCGCCGCGCCTGAAGAATGGTTCGTTTCCGGCAATGACGCCGGCACCGGTCCCTACACCTTGACCTCGTTCGAGCCCAGTGTGCGCGTGATTCTCAATCACTATCCGGATTACTGGGGCGGCTGGGAAGACGGCCAATTCACCACCGTCGTCTACGAAATCACCGAAGACCCCACCGTGCGCGATCAGCTGATTCGCTCCGGCGAAGCCGATGTCACCGCCACCGTGCCTCTGGATTCGCTCGACTCGCTGGAGATGACGGAAGGCGTGACGCTGGTGACCTTCTCGCCCATGTCGCATCTGGTGGCCGGATTCGATCTCAGCAACCCGCCCTTGACCGATGTCGATGTGCGCCGGGCCCTGGTGCGGACCTTCCCCTACAACGATGTGCTGCAGGGCATTTATCTGGGCTTGGGCAATCCCGCGCGCGGTTTCGGTCCGTCATCGCTCTGGGATGCGCCTGACGATTTCCCGACCAACGAATACGATCTGGATGCCGCTGCCGCGCTGCTGGAAGGCGCCGGCATGGCCGACGGCTTCGAACTGGATCTGGCCCTATCGACCGGCAACAAAGAAGCGCTGGAAGCGGCCAGCCTCTGGCAAGCCGAGCTGGCGAAGCTGAATATCCAGCTCAATATCCAGGAATTGTCTTCCGGCGCCTTCTGGGATTATGCCTATAACCCGGCCAACGAAGACTTCGATATCTTCATGGTCACCGCCGGCGGCGACGTGCCATCGCCTTGGTCCTGGCTGATTTGCTTCACCAGTTCGCCCTTGGGCTGGCTGCCCTTCGTCGGGCATAACAACGCCGAATTCGATGAGCTGGTGCTGGCTGCCTGGGCGGCCGAAGCCTCCGATACCGACGCGGCCAACGATCACTGGGTAGAGGCGCAGCGCATCTTGATTGAAGACGCGGCCTCGGTCTTCGTAGTCGATCCGCCCGGCATCATCGCTCACGGCGACGACATCGTCGGCATCGTGCCCAACCCGCCCTATCCGTCGATGATCTTCTGGTATCAGCTGCGGCGGGAAATGTAGGATTAGTCGCCTGCCCCCACCCCAAACCCCTCCCCCACAAGGAGGGAGGGGCTTTAACAAGCCGATGCCGTGTAGGTGTTGTCTCCCCTTCCCTCTTGATGGGGGATGGGGCCGGGGGATGGGGGAAAAAAGTAACACCGAGACGAGCGCAATGACCGAACTAGCCAGGCTGTCCGCAGTTGAAGCGACGCGGCGGTTCCGCGACAAGTCGCTTTCGCCGCTGGAACTGATGACCGCGCTGATTGATCGCTGCGAGGCCATCAATCCAATGGTCAACGCCTTCACGTATACGCATTTTGAGCGCGCGCTTGAAGAAGCGAAAGCGGCTGAATCCCGCTACATGAAGGGTCAATCTCGTGGCTCGCTCGATGGCGTGGCGCTGGCGGTGAAAGATTCAACGGCGGTCGCGGGCGAAAAATCGACCATGGGCTCGCGGCTCTTCGCCGATAATGTCGCGCAGGGTACCGATCCTTCGACGCAGCGCTTGCTTGATGCCGGCGCCATCATCATCGCCCAAACCACCATGCCCGAATTCGGCGAAGCGGCCAATTGTTATACGCCGCTCTGGGGCGTGACGCGCAATCCCTGGAATCCGGTCTATGGTCCGGGCGGCTCATCGAGCGGCAGCGGGGTTGCAGTCGCCGCCGGCATGACCACCATCGCCGATGGTTCCGATATTGGCGGCTCGATCCGCATCCCGGCCGCCTGCTGCGGCGTCGTCGGCTACAAACCGCCTTTCGGTCGCAATCCCTTGGGCGCGCGCCGGACCTTCGATCCCTATCTGCATTATGGTCCGATCACGCGGACGGTGGCCGATGCCGCGCGCATGCAAAATATCATGTCCGGCGTTCACGTCGAGGACATCAACTCGCTCCGCGACCAAGTCATCTTGTCGGAAAATCCAAAGCTGGACCTGCGCGGTTGGAGAATCGCCTATTCGATCGATCTGGGCTTCTATCAGATCGACGCCGATGTGCGCGCCAATATGCTGGCGGCGCTGGACCACTTGCGCGATTGCGGCTGCGTGGTTGAAGAAGTCGAGCTGGGCTGGACGGAGGAAATCTACCTGGCCTGGAAGACCATCAACGCCCTGCGCGGATCGGCCGCGCGCAACGTCGATGACCTGGAGCGCTGGCGAGACCAAATGGCGGATTACACCGTCGACTGGCTGCAGGTCGCGGCCGATGTCAGCAGCGACGATGTGGTCGCCGCCTACGAGACGCAAGTTGATATGTATCGCCGGCTGGGTCCGCTGCTGGAGGACTGCCATGCCTTCATCTGCCCCACCAACGCCATTCCCAGCATCGAAGCCGAGCGCTCGCCGCTGGATTTTGACATTCGCATAAACGGCGAGCCGGCGCATCCCATTGTCGCCGAAGCCTGGTGGATGACCTACCCATTCAACATGTTGAGTCAATTGCCGGTGATGAGCGTGCCCAGCGGTTTCGCCGCCAACGGCGTGCCGACCGGCATTCAGATCGTCGGCCGCAGTTATGATGACGCGCGCGTTTTCGCTATCGCCGGCGCGCTCGAAAGAGCCATTGGCTGGGATAGCTGGCTGGCGCCAATCCCAATAGAGGAAAAGACATGAAAATACTGATCGGACAGTTTTCTCACGAGAGCAACAGTTATTGCGAACATCTCACCACAGAAGCGGATTTTGCCGCCATGGGGCTGCGCCGCGGCGCCACCATCATCGAGCGGCATCGCGGGAAGAAGACCGTGCTCGGCGGATTCATCGAAGTGCTGGAAGACGGCGAGCACGAGATCCTGCCGGTGGTTTCTGCCAGCACCTTGCCCTCCGGTCCGGTCGAAGCCGGCTTCTATCACGGCATCAAAAGCGAATTCGTAGCCGCCGCGCGCGCCAATCCCGATATTGATGCCATCCTGCTATCGCTGCACGGCGCGATGAGCGTGGAGGAGAGCGCCGGCGTGCTCGATCCCGAAGGCGAATTGATCGCCGCGCTGCGTGCCGAAGTCGGCGCGTCCGTGCCCATCCTCGCCGTTTACGATCCGCATTCCGATACCACGCAGCTGCAGCTGGACAATGCCGATCTGACCATCTCCTACAACGAAGAGCCGCATCGCGATGCCTATGAACGCGGCCTGGAAGTGGCGCGGCGCATGTTTGAGGTCAAGGCGGGCGCGATCAATCCCGTCTCCGTCCGCGAGCGCGCGCCCATGCTGCTGCCAGCCATCAACATGGCTTCAGACCAGGGTCCTATGGTGGCGCTGCACGAACTGCGAGAAGAACTGGAGCGGACACCGGGCGTCATCGATATCTCCATCCACATGGGCTTCTATGGCACTAATTCGCCCTCGCAAGGTTTCAGCGTGGTCTGCACGACCGATGGCGAGCCCGAGCTGGCGGAGCGCTTGGCGAAACAGGTAGCGGCCGCCGCCTGGGAGAAACGCCGCGAATTCATCGTCGAGCTGACCTCGATCGACGACGCGGTGAAGCAAGCACTGGCGGCGGACGAGCCTATCGGCTTGATCGACGAAGCCGACGATCCCGCGGGCGGCGGCTCGGCCGATAGCGTCGCCATCCTGCGCGGCATGATCGCGAACGGCGTCAGCGCGGGCGGCGTCTCCACCATCAAGGACACCGAGGTCGCGCGGCAAATGGCGGCGGCGGGCGTCGGCGCCGAACTCGAGGTCAGCCTGGGCGCCAAGACTGATTCCCTGCACGGCGATCCGATTACCTTGCGCGGCGCGGTGCGATTGATTCATCGCGATCCGATCCCGATGGACAAGTGGACCGGAACCACCCACGATGTCGGATTGATCGGCGTTTTAGATGTGGATGGCATATTGGTTGCCGTCACCGAACGCAAGGTCGTCACTGAAAATATCGATCTTTTCGAGATCCTCGGCTTTGATGTCACGGCGATGCAGATGGCGGTCTTCAAGGGTTTGGGATTGCATATCCGGCAAGCCCTGGAAGGCAAGATCGCAACTTTCATCCCGGTCGACGCCGTCGGCGTGACCCACCCCGATGTCCGTCAGCTGGGCGCGTTTGAACATGTGCCGCGACCGGTTTATCCGCTCGATGAGATGCCCGACGACGCCTATCCCTGACGAAAGGTAGCGGCTATGCCCATAGAAAAAATCAATCCTGACGCGCTGCACGCGCCCGACAAGAATCTGTACACGCATATCGTGCGCGCCACCGGCAATGTCATGTATCGCATCGGCGGCCAGGTGGCCTTCAATCGCGCCGGCGAAAACGTATATGTCGGCGACATGGCCGGGCAACTGCGCTTCTGTTACGAGCAAGTCACCATCGCGCTGGAAACTGTCGGGCTGAGCTGGAAGGATGTCGTGCACATCTACACTTTCACCACCGATATGGATGCCTATATCGAGGTAGAACCGCCCATCGCGAAATCATTCTTCGGCGAAGACCCGCCAGCCTCGACGCTGGTCGAGGTCAGCCGCCTGGTTGAACGCGACTGGCTGGTCGAGATACAGGTAGACGCCATCGCCGATCAATAAATGCTTCTTCTTGCGAAATCGGTTTCCAGGACGTGCGCCATGAACAAAAATTACTATCAACCTTTGAGCGGCAACGACATGCCACGCTTCGGCGGCATCGCGACTATGATGAGATTGCCCCTGCTGGATAGCGCGGCGGACTTGGACGCGTGCTTCGTCGGCGTACCGCTGGATGTAGGCGCTTCCAATCGTTCGGGCACGCGCTACGGTCCTCGCCAAATTCGGACAGAATCGGTCTTGCTGCGCCCCTACAACATGGCCACGCGCGCCGCGCCTTTTGATTCGCTATCGGTGGCGGATATCGGCGATGTGCCCGTCAATACCTTCCACCTGCCCAAAGCCATCGATATCATCTGCGCCTTCTTCACGGAAAAGATTCTGGCGCACAATGTCATTCCGCTGACGCTGGGCGGCGACCACACCATCACCATTCCCATCCTGCGCGCCATGGCGGAGAAGCACGGTCCCGTCGGCCTGGTGCATGTCGATGCCCACGCCGATGTCAACGCCACCATGTTCGGCGAGCCAATATCGCACGGCACCGTCTTCTATCGCGCGGTTGAAGAAGGGCTGCTCGATACAAGCCGCTGCGTTCAGATGGGGCTGCGCGGCAGCGGCTACGCGGCCGATGATTTCGATTATTCGCGCGAACAGGGCATGCGGGTCATACAAGCCGAGGAACTCTGGCATAAATCGCTGACGCCGCTGATGGCGGAGATCCGCGCACAGATGGGCAACGGGCCAGTTTACGTCAGTTACGACATCGACAGCTTCGATCCCGCCGTGGCGCCGGGCACGGGCACGCCCGAATTCGGCGGCTTGACTTCCGCGCAAGGCCTGGAAATTGTGCGCGGCTTGCAAGGGCTGAACATCATCGGCGCCGATCTGGTCGAGGTCTCGCCGCCCTATGACCCCTCGGGCAATACGGCGCTGCTGGGCGCCAACATCCTGTATGAACTGCTCTGCACCTTGCCGGGCGTGCAATACCGCCGCTGAGTTGCAGTCTGCGCGTTGCCCGATATAAGATTAAAGCATGGTGTGGCGTCTACTTGTTCCTACGATTATGTTATTGCCGTCTTGAGAGCCAAAAGTGACCGATAGTTCTTTACAAAACATCCTCGAGATGCGGGGCATCACCAAAACCTTCCCCGGCGTAATCGCCCTGGACAAGGTCGATCTGGAAATCGCGCCCGGCGAGGTGCATGCCGTCGTCGGCGAAAACGGCGCCGGCAAATCCACGCTGATGAAAATCCTCTCCGGCGCTTATCCGCGCGATTCGGGCAGCATTATGCTGGACGGGAAACCCGCCAATATCGAATCGCCCGCGGATGCCATCCGCCAGGGCATCGGCATCGTCTATCAAGATCTGCCGCTGGTGCCCGCGCTGACCGTGCTGGCCAACATTAATCTGGGACGCGAACAATCAGGCGCGCTCGGCCGGATCGATCGCGCCGCCCATCTCGCCCGCTACCAACGGCTCTGCGACAGCTTCGGCATTCACCTGGATCCGCGCCTGCGCATCCGCGATTTGACCGTGGCCGAGCGCCAGCTGGTGGAAATCCTCAAGGTGCTGGATCGCGACGCCCAGGTTATCGTCATGGATGAACCGACAGCCACGCTCGACCAGAACGCCAAGGAAGCGCTCTTTCAAACCGTGCGCAGGCTCCAAGCCGGCGGCAAGTCCTTCATCTTCATCACCCACTTCATCGACGAAATCTTCGAGATCGCCGATCGCGTCACCATACTCAAAGACGGCCTCCGCGTCGACACCCTTGACATCGACAAGACCACGCCGGAGGCGGTGGTGGCGATGATGATCGGGCACTCGCCACGCGACATGTTCCCCGAGAAATCCGTCGCGGGTGAAGGCCAAGCCGTCCTGGAATTGCGGGGCATCGACGTCGGCGCGCGCATCCGCGATATCTCGCTGACCCTGCACAAAGGCGAAATCCTGGGATTGACTGGCTTGGTCGGCAGCGGCTGCAGCGATATCGCCCATGTGATTATCGGCAACCTGCATGCCGATGGCGGGGAGATCTGGCTGGATGGCGAGCCGGCCCGCATCGATTCGCCCTATGACGCCATCCAGCGCGGCATCTGTCTGCTGCCCAGCGATCGCAAGGGTCTGGGCCTGATCCTCGAGTTTGAACTGGCGCGCAACATCAGCTTGTCCTCGATTGCGGACGTCTCGCCGCGCGGAATCATTCAGTTCGCCCGTGAACGCCAAATCGCCCAGGAGTACATCGAGCAGCTGCGCATCGTCACGCCATCGGCGCGGCAGCGCGTGCGCAACCTCAGCGGCGGCAATCAGCAGAAAGTCGTGCTGGCGCGCATGCTCAATACCAACGCCCGCATCCTCATTCTCGACGAGCCGACGCAGGGCATTGACGTGCGCGCCAAAGAAGAGATCTTCGCGCTGATGCGGCAACTGGCCGATCAGGGCAAAGCCATTCTCTTCATCTCGTCGGAATTCAAGGAAGTCGCCGGCGTGGCCGATCGCGGCATCGTGCTGCGCGATGGCGCCATCGCAGCCGAACTGGATCGCGAGGATATCAGCGAGGCGCGGCTGGTCTCCGCCGCCACCAGCCGGGCAGCGACAGCGACAACGGCCTCATGAATCCAGGATGGCCAGAAAACGTGAGCGCGCCAAATTGCCGGGCGCATCAGAGCAGGAAGGCATCATGACCACAACGCAAGCCGACTTCAAAATCAAAAGGGACGAAACGCGCGCCGCGCGCCTGGCCAAAGCGCTCTCCCTGCAAAATATGGCGATCGTCTATGTTTTCATCATCCTCTGCATCATCCTGGCGTTATCTTCGGACGCATTCCTGCGGCCCCGCAATATCATCAATATCGTCCGGCAAGCCTCGGTGGTGGGCTTGCTGGCCATCGGCATGACCTTCCTGCTGTCGACGGCGCAATTCGATCTGGCGGTCGGCGCCCAAGCGGGTTTTACCGGCGTCGTCATCCTGCTGCTGATACCCTTTATCGGCTTCGTGCCCGCCCTGCTCGCCTCGCTGATTATCGCCGTCATCATCGGTTTGATCACCGGCGCCATCATCACCAAGATCGGCGTCAATTCGCTGGTGACCACCCTGGGCACGCTCTCCATCATCAAGGGCTTGCTGCTGGTCTTGACCGACGGACGCATCCTGCGCGGCGCCACGCCGGAGCTGCGCTGGTTCGGCAGCGGCGAGATCCTCTCCATTCCCTTCCCGGTCATCGCCTTCATCGGCCTGGGCATCCTGGGCGAATTTGTGCTCAATCATACGCGTTACGGCCGCTACCTGCTGGCCATCGGCGGCAACAAAGAAGCCAGCAAGCTGGCGGGCTTGCGCGTTGACGAGCTCATCATCAGCGCCTTCGTGCTCAGTTCCATCTGCGCTACCATCGGCGGCATCATCCTGCTGGGCCGGATATATTCGGCCTCGCCCCTGGGCGGCGTGGGCACGGAATTCATCGCCATAACCGCAGCCGTCCTGGGCGGCACCAGCATCTTCGGCGGCGAAGGCAGCGTCTGGAAGACGGTGGTCGCGGTCTTGCTGCTGCAGGTGCTGGGCAATGGCTTCAACCTGCTCAATATCGGCGCCAATTTCCAGCAGTTGATCCAAGGCTTCATCATGATCGGCGCGGTCGCGCTTTATACGTATCAGCGCCGCAAGCAATAGACGACGAAGGAGGGCTTATCGACAACATCGCTAGGTTCACGAAGAGAAATGTTAGCAGTAACAATCTATAGGAGAAAGTATCATGAATCTGCGTAAATTCTTGCTCGCTTGCGCTATCTGTGTATTCGTCCCGCTTATTCTGCTGCCCGGCGGCATCTTCGCCCAAGACGATGACGGCGGCGAAGACGAAGAAATGATGGACGAAGAGATGATGGAAGAAGAAGTCGATCTGTCCTTCCTCTATGAATTGGACGACAACGGCATGCCCGTCATGGCGCCTTACGAGACCACCGACAGCTACCTGATCGGCGTCTCCCAGATCGGCAACAACTTCCCCTTCGTGGTCGCGATGGTGGAAGGTCATGATCAAGCGGCCGAAGACATGGGCTTCGAGCAGATTTTGACCGATGCTCAATTCGATGTTCAGAAGCAGATCACCCAACTGGAAGACATCATCGCTCAGGAACCGGACGGCATCGTGCTGGTGGCGCTGGATGCCGAAGCGGTCATCCCGCAGCTGGAATCGGCGGTGGCGGCCGGGATACCGGTGCTGACCTGCTGGAACGACCTTGGCGGTCCGCCGCGGGAAAATTACGAAGGCAGCGTCAGCTTGATCGGCGTAGACGAAGTACAGACCGGCTGGAACGTGGCGCAATTTGTGCTGGAAATCCTGCCCGACGGCGGTCAAGTCGCCATCATTGAAGGCGCGGCCGGCTTCCAGGCATCCATCGAGCGCTCGGAAGGATTCCTCGAGGCGCTGGAAGCGAATCCCGCCATCGAAATCGTCGCCTCCCAGCCGGGCAACTGGACGCGTGAAGACGCTTTGGCCGTGGCCGAAAACTTCATTCAAGCCTATCCCGATGTCGATGTCATCTACGCGCATGACGACAATATGGCCATCGGCGCCGTATCAGCCTTGCGCGATGCCGATATGCTGGGCGAGGTGCGCGTGATCGGCATCGGCGGCAGCGTGGAAGGCTTGGAATCCATCGCCAACGGCGAGCTTTATGGCAGCGTATTCGATTCCCCGCGCGCGGCCGGTTATGTCTGCTCGAAAGCCTTGGTCGCCCATATCGAAGGCGCTGAAATCCCGACCGAGATCATCTTGCCGCGGCCCATCGTGACCGCCGACAACGTCGACAACTTCGAAGGCGAGTGGTAAGCCGCAGGGGCGACCTATCCGGTCGCCCGCCGTTGAAACTACGTTGCGGTCACATTTTGGCCGCCGACCTATGCAAAACTGATGTACGGGCGACCCGGTGGGTCGCCCGCCATAACACGCAAACCGCAGCGGCGAGCAATCAGGAGCGCAATCATGCCCAACCGTGGACCCTTCCGCCGCCTGGTCATCCTGGGCGACAGCAATTCCTATGGCATGTGCGCCCACGAAGCGCGCAACGAATGGAATCAAGTGCTGGCCAATTGGCTGCGACATTTCCAAGACGAGCCGCTGCAGATCTTCAATCGCGGGCTGCCGGCAGAAGTCATTTCGCCGCGCTGCCCGGGCTACGCCGATTCCGCCAAGCCCAGCTTGCTCGAACGCTATCAACGTCACTGCATCGACTTGAATCCGGACCTGGTCGTGATCGCGCAAAGCTTGAACGACATGCGCGCCGGGATGCCCCTGCAAGATTACCTGGCCGATCTGGAAACGATCGCGCGCGATATTCAGGCGCAGACCGGCGCGTTGATCGTCCTGCCCGGCATGTATCACCAGATCCACGGGCGCGGCGTCAATGATCCCAATCTCTACCCGACCTGGGCCAAGTGGAACGACCTGGAATCGGCGGCTTACAACCACGCCATCGGCTTGCTGGCGGCCAAGCTGGGCGCGCTCTATGTCGATGCGCGGGCGGTCTTCAATGGCGCCGATTGGGTCTTGCACAGCGATTGCTGCCATCTCAATGATCTGGGCCAGGTGCTGATGGGCAACGCCATCTTTCAGGTGATCGCCAACCATTGCGCCGGCGTCGCCGACAAAACCATGCGCGTCATGGATGAAGAAGACGTCAGCATCCTCAACACCGGCGGCACAGATACCGACGAAGAAATCCGCGAACTCTGGAACGCCGCCCTGGAGCGATTCACCATCGAGTTTGACGACTGAAAACGAGCGACGAGGGTAAACAAATGGAACACGGTCCTTTCCGCAAATTGGTGGTGCTGGGCGACAGCATCGCTTATGGCATGTGCGCCGCCGAACCGGAAAACGAATGGAATCAGGTGGTGGCGGACTTGCTGCGCAAATTCCAGGACGAGCCGCTGGAAGTCTTCAATCGCGGCTTGCCGGCCGGCGTGATCTCGCCGCGCTGCCCGGGTTACGGAGAATCCGCCAAACCCAGCTTGCTCGAACGCTATCAGCAGCACTGTATTGATCTAGCGCCGGATCTGGTGATCATCGCCGAGGGCCTCAACGATATGCGTTCCGGCATGCCCCTGCAGGAATACGTTGAAGATCTGGAAACGATTGTCAGCGACATTCAAGCGGGGACCGGCGCGCTGGTGGTCTTGCTGGGCGCCTATCATCAGACCTACGGCGTCGGCGCCAACGATCCCGAAGTTTACCCCACCTGGACCCGCTGGAGCTACGATATCTCAAAGGCCTATAATTTGGCGATCAAGCTGGTGGCGGAAAAACACGGCGCGATCTTCGCCGATGCCCAGCAGATCATGGGCGGCGCGGATTGGCTGCTGCATATCGATGCGGCCCACTTGAACGATCTGGGGCATGTCCTCATCGGCCAAGGCATCTTCCAGGCCATCGCCACCCGCTGCGAATCGGTCGCCGACAAAACTTTCCGCGTCATCGACGAAAAAGATGTCTCAATTTTGAACACCGGCGGCACGGATACCGACGACGATATCCAGCAGCTCTGGGCCGCCGCGCTCAGCCGCTTCACCGATCACATCGACGAGTGAGTCACCTTATTCTCTGTGCTCTGTGCCTCTGTGGTGATTTACGATTCTACCTGTGGCGGTCGGCCAGCCACCACACTTACACGTACAAGGCCTTGGCGTCCACGAACAAACGCTTCAGTTTCGCCAGCACGGCCTTGGCATCGCCGCCGTTCATCAGATAGTCGCGGATGGGCGCGCCGCCGTGATCCTGAAAATGCAGATAACCGGGGAAACGCGGCCGCAGATAGGCGCGATCCAATGCCGGCAGCGTATTGCGGAAATAGTTGCTGCTGCGGCGATTGACTTCGTCATCAACCCAGGCGCCGCGATGCCCGGGCTGGCCGCCGTTCTCGAAGAAGATCGTGCGCTGCACAATCGGGCTGGCGGTGAACAGGGCATAATCGCGCGCGATCTGCAAATGCCGGCAACCGGTTGATATCGCCAGCCCCGTGCCGCCCAGCGTGCTCTGGCAGCGGCCATGTCCCTCGATCGCGACCATGTCGTCAAAGACCAAAATATTCGCCGAGTAGCCCGGGCGCGAATAATTGGAATAGCCATAGGCAAAGGGACAATAGACATAGTCATCGCGCCTCGACAGCGCCTCATAGACGGCGATGGGATTCCACCCGAAAATCTCGCGCGGACACAACCCCGCCAGCTCGCGCAATTGCTCCAGCGCCTGCAGGCTCATCTCATCTGACACGGCCCATTCATCATCGACGAATGGCGGCTGACCCTGCGTGGCGCAGAGCATGTAGAAATTCATCAGCGTATCGATCTCGATGCCGGGCATGATCACACGCCCCTGCCGCGCCAGCGCCAACAATTCCGAAAAAGTCTGCGGCTGCTCCAATCCATAGCGCTCCAGCAAATCGGGACGATAAGACGCGACCGGCGTGGCGGCGTCAATCGCCAGCGCGCATTGCACGCCATCGAAAATGTAACTGGGGTGCGACTGCCCGACAGAATTAGCCGCTTGATCCGCCAGGTAGTCCGTCGGCAGCAGCTCGCCCAGCGAGACCAACACCTCGCTGTGCGCGGCAAATCCGGCCCAGGGATGATCAATCACCAACAGGTCGTATTGCTCCGCCAAGCCTTGAATCGGCGCATCAGCAAATTCTTGCAGCGAGCGCTTGTCCCAGAGGATGTCGACATCGGGGTGCAGCTCACAGAAGCGCTGCGCCGTCGCCGCCACCGAGACGTAGCCGCGCGAATGATTCCAGGTGATGCCTCGCAATTGCCTTTTAGCCATTCCAGTCTCCTCCGGATCATCCCGCCGCGCGATGATCGCCATGTCAGTTTTGCTTGCAAAAATCAGTTTTATCTGCAAAATATAATGAGCGGGTCAAGCCTTGTCAACCGCTTCCGCCCATCCACACAATTGGAAAAGTCCATGATCAAAACCACTTACTTTGAAGAATACGAAATCGGCTTCACGCGCGAGACCATCGGCCGTACTATCACCGAGGCGGATATCGTCTTGCACGCCGGGCAGACCGGCGATTTCTTCCCCCATCACATGGATGCCGAGTGGGTCAAAACCCAGGAATTCAAGGAGCGCGTCGCCCATGGCACCTTGATCCTCAGCGTCGGCGTCGGTATGACCGCCAGTGAAATCAATCCGGTCGCCTTCTCATACGGCTACGATCGCGTGCGCTTCATCCGTCCCGTCTTCATCGGCGATACCATCCGCGTCAAATGCACCATCACCGAAAAGCGCGATTATCCCAAGCGGCCGGAGCTCGGTTATGTCATTGAGCAGGTCGAGGTGATCAACCAGCACGATAAGGTGGTGCTGGCTTGCCAGCATCTGTATCTGGCGCAGCGCAAGAGCGCGGTCGAGAGCTAGCGCTTGATCGTCGAGTCGCGGCGGCTGAAATGAGCGAGAACAAGGCAGCGCCCAACTACAGCGTCCCGGCTCTGGAAAAAGGGCTGGCGGTGCTGGAATTGCTGGCGCAGGCATCGGAACCGCTCTCGCTCTCGCAAATATCGGACATGACCGACAACAGCGCCAGTCAACTCTTCCGCACCATGAATTGCCTGGCGGAAGGCGGATACGTCATCAAGGACAATGTCTCCGGCAAATACATGCTGACGCTCAAGCTCTTTGAACTGGCCAATCGCCATTCGCCGCTCGATCACCTGCTGCAAGTGGCGAAACTGCCGATGGGGGAATTGGCCTGGACCATCCGCGAATCCTGCCATATCAGCGTCGTCGACCAGCGGCAGCTCCTGGTAGTCGGGCAAGTGGAAAGCCCGGAGAACGTGACGATCAAGGTCGCCGTGGGCACGACCCATCCGCTGACGCGCACGGTGTCCGGGCGCCTGCTGCTGGCGGCGATGACCGATGCCAGCATAGAAGCGACGCTGGAGCATGCCCCCGACTATGCGGAAATGCGCGCGGCCGAGCGCGAGCAGTTTTGGCGGCGCATCGCCGCGATCCGGCGCAGTGGTCTCTCGACCGCGGTCGATGAAACCTTCATCGGCATGAAAGACACCGCCGTGCTGGTGGGCAGCCCCGATGTCGGCGTGATGGCGGCGGTGGCCGTGACTCAACTCACCGCCACGCGCCAAAGCAGCGAGCCGCACAAAGTCGCCGCCGCCCTGCGACATTGCGCCCGCCAAATCAACGAACGCGCCGGCTTGACCACCATGGCCGATGACGCGGCGCTCACGCTGGATTCCGCCTGAATTGAATCTGGCAAATATCACGCCAAACAGCGAAAACTGTAGGGGCGAGCCATTGGCTCGTCCGCCGATTCAATCCCATCCCCATGACCGCCACCCGCGCATTTGGCGCGCGTTTTAGGGGGACGTGGGCGGGCGACCTGATAGGTCTCCCCTACATTCGTTTGCGCGTGCTTGTGGACGATGCAGTCATTCGCTCCAATTCTGATACAATTGACATGCGACCTCGCACCCTAGTCCAATCTGCGTTGACCGTCTCAACCAATCGAGGAAATTGAATAATGCCAGATTTCACATTTCGACAAAACGCCATCTTGCCGGAGACCCCGCGTCCCATCGTCAGCATCGGCATGGGCGGCATCGTGCACGACGCCCATTATCCGGCCTATCGAATCGCCGGCTTCCAGGTCGCGGGCGGCTACGATCTCAGTGCCGAGCGCGCCGCCATGATGAAAGACAAGTTCGACGTGCCCGTGATTTACGATTCGCTGAACGCGGCCATCGTCGATTCGCCCGCCGACGCCGTCTTTGATGTGGCCGTGCCCGGCAATGCCATCACCGAGATCCTGCGCGAGCTGCCGCGCGGCCGCGCCGTCTTGATCCAAAAGCCTATGGGCGACGACCTGGCGCAAGCGCGCGAGATTCTGGCCGTCTGCCGCGAGCGCGAGCTGGTGGCCGCCATCAACTTCCAGCTGCGATTCGCGCCTTTCATCATCGCCGCCCGCGATATGATCGAGCAGGGCTTGCTCGGCGAGCTATACGACCTGGAAGTGCGCATGCAAGTCAATACGCCCTGGCAATTGTGGGGATTCCTCTTCCCGCTGCCGCGCGTGGAAATCCTCTATCACAGTATCCACTACGTGGATCTGGCGCGCTCGTTCTGCGGCACGCCGCGTTCGGTTTACGCCAAGACTATGAGCCATCCCAGCGCGCCCGATCTGCGAGGCGGCGTGCGCTCGATGATCATCATGGATTATGGTGATAACCCACGCGTCAATGTCATGACCAATCACAGCCACGCCTATGGCAGCCAAAAGCAGCAATCCTACGTCAAGTTCGAGGGCAGCAAGGGCGCCATCCAGATCCGCGCCGGGCTCAATATGAACTACCCGGACGGCGTGCCCGATCGCTTCGAATATGTGCTGCTGGAGGAGGGCGCCGAGCCGAGCTGGCAATCCCTGGATATCAGCGGTTCCTGGTTCCCGGAAGCCTTCATCGGCGCCATGGCCAGCTTGCAGCGCTACGCCAACGGCGAGACCGACGCGCTGCCCACCGCGGTCGACGATGCCATCGAGACCATGGCCACCGTGGAAGCGGCCTATGCGTCCAGCGCGAATGGCGGGACGGCGCTTCCCGCAATGTAGAATTCAGTCAGGACACTTGTCGTCGCTTGACTTGCTCGCGACAGGCTAGCGACAGAAATGAGGATAGAACATGCACATCACACTTTCTTAGGAATTCGTACTCATCATTATCATCACTTTTTTCTTCTTCCTGATTTGGGATTCCCAAAGCAAGACGAGGGAAGCCATTCACGAATTGCGTATGGAGCACCGTGAAAAGCTCTCTGAACTCGCTTCCAAAAACCGGGAGCTAAGGAATAAGTTGAACCAGGTTTGCCAAAAACTCAGTAGCGCGGAGCGACGGATTGAGAGACTGGACCGCATGGCTTGATTGCAGCTTCATAATCGCGGCATTTGGACGTTACATGGCTTGTCCGATAATGCAGAGTCACATGCAAATGACTTGAATCTACCTGCGATAGATGGAAGAAACAGACTCGCTCAGCGCGAAAATGACGGATTTATTGGCGATTTCGCGCAACATTGCTCCCCCTCCCTGATGCATCGGGGCCGGGGGGTGGGGCAGGCTGACGCGCAAGCGTGATGAGTTATCGAACAAGCCTTACAACCCCAACCCATAGAAACTATTTGCCGTCCCGCCCAGGATAGCGTCGCGTTCCGCCTCGCTCAAATCGGCGATGGCTTTGCTGGTCTCGTCCCAGACTTTGGCATAATCGCCGGCCAGCACCGCCACCGGCCAGTCGCTGCCGAACATCAGCCGCTCGGCGCCGAATTGCTCGATGCAATAGTCAATCGACGGCTTGATGTCTTCGTAAGTCCAATTCTCGAAGTCGGACGTCGCCGTATTCAAGCCCGATATCTTGGCGTAAACATTGGGGCTCTGGGCGGCGGCGGCCATCTGATCACGCCAGTCCGCGCGATCGGCTTCGTCCAGGGGCGGCTTGGCCAGGTGGTCGATGACCATCTTCAGATCCGGCACTTGCTCCGCCAAAGTCGGCACATGCTTGAGATGCCCGGGAAAGACCGCCACCACATCAAAGGTTAAACCGCGCTCCGCCAGCATGCCCAGGCTCTCGATCACCTGCTTCTGCACCACCCAGTTGCCGTTGCTCTCTTCGTGGATCAGGTGCCGCATGCCGACGAAATACGGATTCTGCTGATATTCGTCCAGCTTGCGCGCCGCTTCCGCCGGATCGTGCAGCGGTATCCAGCCCACCACCGCCGCCACCCAATCGTGCTCCGCCGCGATCTTGAGCATGGAATCGGTATCGGCGTAAGAATCCATCGCTTGCACGATGACGGTCTTGTCGACGCCGCAAGCCGCCAGCTGCGGCGCCAATTCCTCCGGCGCGAAATTGCGATAAATCGGCCCGTATTCGGGTATCAGCCAGGGGTAAGCCACCTCGTCCAGATTCCAGAAATGTTGGTGGGTATCGACCTTGAGCATGCTCGCCTCCCGGTTGCGCCGCGCCCGCCGCGCCGAGTATGAATATTCGATTTGACAGATCAGATTTTGCCCTCTATATTTTACATACAAAAAGTGTTTTTGCAAGCAAAACAGACTTTCCGCGGCGACGATCAGGGTTGCCGCAATTGAACATTTGTCAACGCGCGCCGCGGCTAGGGAGATCATCAATCTCATGCGACCTCTGGAAGGCTTACTCGTACTCGATTTCAGCATATTCCTGTCCGGACCCTCGGCGGCTTTGCGGCTGGCCGATCTGGGCGCGCGCGTCATCAAGGTAGAACGCCCGGATGGCGGCGATCTCTGCCGCCAACTCTATATCTCCGAGCTGGAACTCGATGGCGAGAGCACCTTATTCCATTCCATCAATCGCAACAAAGAGAGCTTCGCCGCCAACCTGAAAGACGCCGCGGATATGGCGCGGGCGCGCGAACTCATCGCGCAGGCCGATGTGCTGGTTTCCAACTTCCGCCCCGGCGTGATGACGCGGCTCGGGCTGGATTACGATACCGTGCGCGAGATCAATCCGCGCATCGTCTACGGCGAGATCAGCGGCTATGGCAACGAGGGCATCTGGGTCTACAAACCCGGGCAAGACTTGCTGCTGCAATCGATATCCGGCCTGGTCTGGCTCAATGGCGATGCCGATCGCCCGCCGACGCCCTTTGGTCTGGCGGTCGTCGATCTATTCACCGGCGCGCATCTGGTGCAAGGCATCCTGGCCTGCCTGGTGCGGCGCGGCGTCACCGGCGAAGGCGGGCTGGTGCAGGTCAGCCTACTGGAATCCATCCTCGATTTCCAATTCGAAGTGCTGACCACGCACCTCAACGACGGCGGGAAGCTGCCGCAGCGCAGCGCCATCAACAACGCCCACGCCTACCTGTCCGCGCCCTACGGCATCTACGAGACATCAGACGGATATCTGGCGCTGGCGATGGGATCGATTCCGGTGCTGGGCGAGCTGCTGGATTGCCCGCCCCTGCTCGCCTACACCGATTCCGCCACCTGGTTCACCTGCCGCGACGAGATCAAGGGCATCCTGGTCGAGCATTTGCGGGGCGGCAGCACGCAGCACTGGCTGGACATCCTGGAGCCGCAGGACATCTGGTGCTCCGATGTGCTGAGTTGGGATCGGCTGCTGCAGCACGAAGGTTTCAAGGTGCTGGATATGGTTCAGGAAGTATCGCGTAGCGAGACGGTCAAGCTGGATACCACCCGCTGTCCCATCCGCATTGATGGCGAAATCCTGAAATACGAAAAAGGCGCGCCCCGCATCGGTGAAGATACCAACAGCATCATGAGAGAGTTCGCGATTAGCGGCTGAGGAGATACCATGCCAGAAAACACACCCGTGGAAATGCACAAGGACCTGCCCTTATTCAACACCGAGACCTGGATGTATGAGGATTTCGAGATCGGCGCCAAAATCAAGTCGATCCGCCGCACCTTGGCCGAAGGCGAGTGCATGATCTTCAACGCCATCGTGCTGGATATGCACCCCTATGTCGCCGACGAAATCTTCGCTCGCGACGAAGGCATCTTCGATAAACGCCTGGTGGCCGGCTCCATGGTCTTCAGCATCGGCTTGGGCTTGATGGCGCATAACAATGTGCACACCTTCAGTTACGGCTACGACAAGCTGCGCTTCATCAAGCCGGTCTTCATCGGCGATACCATCTACACCGTGCGCACGCAGCTGAGCAAGGAACCCAAGTATCCGGAGATGGGCCTGGTCAAGGTCAGCTACGAGGTCTACAAGAACGAAGGCGTGCTGGCGCTCTATTGCGAGCACCTGCAGACGGTGAAGTATCGTCATCCCGAGAATTTCAACAGCGACAAATAGGAGCAATCACATGCGGCGCTTTGGACAAGTGATCGGCATCAAGCAGGAGCATCTGGACGAATATAAGGAATTGCACGCCAATACCTGGCCGGGCGTGTTGAAGGTGATCGAAGACTGCAACATCCGCAACTATTCCATTTTCTTGCATGGCGATCTGCTCTTCGCCTATATGGAATACCACGGCGACGATTTTGAAGCCGACATGGCCAAGATGGCGGCGGACGAAATCACGCAGAAATGGTGGGATATCTGCATGCCCATGCAGAATCCGGTTGCGGATCGCGCCGAGGGCGAATGGTGGAAGACGCTGGAAGAGATCTTCCATACGGATTAGGCCCCCTCACCCCAAAAACCCATACAAATGATGTACGGGCGACCCGCTGGGTCGCCCTCGTATCGACACTTGCGCCACTGACGTATCCGCGCGTCGCCGCGTCGATCTAACGCAATGGGCGACTCACAGAGTCACCGCTCCAAAGCTTGATTGGCAATGTACAAGCAGTCCGAAAATGCGGACATACCTTGCGTATCACCTCGCAGAAATAAGGTAAATTCATAGTTTACAATCCAATTTGCAAACGACGACGCTCCCCTTCCCCCTTTATGGGGAAAGGGGCCGGGGGATGGGGGAAAACCCGAACGAAGTTCCGTACTCGTCACAAGACCGCCACCGTCGCGTCGTCAATGAAATCCCAATCCCATTCGATGCCGGTTCCCGCGCCTTGCGGCGGATGCGCATATCCTTCAGCATCAATACGCACCGGATTCTGAATGCCCAGTTTCATCAGTGAAGTCGGCACAAGCGCCTCGAAGAACTCGCTGTTGGAGATGGCGCAGCAGCAATGCAGATTAACGATCTCCAGCGCCGGATAAATCGCCGTATGCACCTCGCAGCGCATGCCGAAGGACTCGGCCAGATTAGCGGTCTTCATCACGGCGGTCACGCCGCCCTTCCACGATACATCGCTGCGCACGATATCCACCACGCCGCTGGCGATGCATTCGGCCGTCGAATAATGCGATCCAACCAGCACTTCCGTTCCGGCGATGGGAATATCGAGGTCGCGCGTCAGCTTGCGCAAACTGCTGAAATCGACATCGTAAAGCGGTTCTTCGAACCAATAATAGTCCAGCTTCTCCAGCTCGCGGCCCATGCGCAGCGCCTCTTCGTAATAGGTATGCGCGGTGACCGGATCCGCCATCAGCTTGAAGTGCGGGTCATCGCCGATCGCCTCGCGACAGAGCCGGTAGGCCGCCAGCGCTTCGTGATAATCGCTCGGCGGATGCAGCTTGTAGCCGTGAAAGCCCCGGGCTTTGTACTCGACGACTTGATCGGCGTAGTCCTCCGGCGAATCCAGAAAATAGGAGCTGACATAAGTCGGGACTTTCTCGCGAAAATGACCCAGCAGCTTGTAAAGCGGCATATCGGCCAGCTTGCCCGCGATATCCCAGAGCGCGATATCGAATGGCCCGTAGGCGTACATCGGCGTCAGATGCCAGACGCGGTCATAGCGCCGGAAATCGTACCAATGCTTCTCGCGCGCCAATGGATCTTTGCCCAGGAAAAACGGCTTGATCGACCCAGCCGCGATCGAGCCGGCCATCTCCGCGCCCATGCCGGCGAAACCCATGCTGACGCCATCGACGCCGGCATCGGTCTTGATGGTGACGAGGATGAAATGCAGATCGGAACGCTGCGTGTCGCGCAGCTCCGTCTCCGACATCACCTCTTCCTGGTGCTTGCACAAGCGAATTTCGATATCGGTGATTTTCATGGCTGCGTCCTTCCAAGTTTGGCGCGCTCCGTCATTATAGTGAACAGTCCAAGTGTTTTGAATCATCCATTGCGTTGCCGTTTATTGCAGGGACGCTAATACTATGCTAATTTCGCAGGTTTTTATTTTCAAACAAGGAGAGTTCGTATGCGCTACAAAGCGTTGATCTTGGTCGTCATGTTATTCATGCTCTTGCCAATTCAAGCGCAAGACGCTGAATATCCCGCTCTGGAAGCTTGGGCGGAACTGGAGATTCCCGGTTACAACGAAGCTGAATTCCTGAGCCGCTTCCAAGACCTGGACATCGCCATCACGTCGCCGCCAAGCCCACCGGAATACACGGTAGGCCATCACGAGTCGTTCATCGTCAATGTAACTGGAGCATGGGAAGCCTTGCCCTTTGAATTGCGCGGCATGACCGACAACGTCTTGATCTGGGTTCAAGATACGGCTCGTTATTCGGGCGACAAAGCGCAGGCGCTGGCGGAGCGGCTGGAAACAGAAGCTGTGCAGTGGTACGAGGGATTTCTCGATTATGAAGCGGCGCCGGGCGTCGACGGCGATCCACGTCTGAGCGTGCTGCTGGCGCTGCGACCCGGACAGCGAGCGTTTTTCCTGGGAGGCGACAGGCTGCCGCAATCGGTCAATCCGAATAGCAACGAGCGCGAACTAATCTGGGCATTCGTGCGTGATTACGACGGTTCGAGCGCATGGGACACCGCTTTGTTCCGGCTGATTGCCGGCCAGTATCAGAGAGCGCTGCTGAGCCTGCGGGACGAAAACGAGCAAGCCTGGCTGGAATTGGGCTTGAGTCACTATTTCGACCATGCATTTGGCGGCACCGGGGCGGGCGTGGGGCAATTTCGCTGGTTCCTGGAAGCGCCGGGCACGGGCTTTACTGCCTTCCCGCAGAGTCCTTGCTGCACGGAACTGATCGCCGCCACGGGTCTCTTCCTGATCTACATCGCTGAGAATTACGGGGACGAGGTCATCGCGGATATTCATGGCGAAAGCGCCGATGGCTGGCGCGCGATTGACAAGGTATTGCGGGAAAGCGCCGGGGTCGCGGCTGAAGACGCATTCGCTGATTGGGTGGTGGCGAATTACTTCCTTGAGGCGCCTCACCAATACGGCTACGACGACCTTATCCTCGAGTTTACGCCGCCAGCTCCAATTGCGACGCTGCGCAGCTCGCCCTCGACTTATGACGGCAGCGTATGGCAGTTCGGCGCCGATTACATCACGGTCGATGCGCGCGGCGCGGCCGCCCTCTCTTTACAGTTGACCCAAGCGCCCGAAGTCGGTTTCACTGATGCCGTTCCTCCCGAAGGCGAGCATCTCTATTTTGCAGCCGTCGTCGACAACAGCAACGCCCGTCTCACCTTCGCTTTTGATCTTAGCGAAGTCGACAGCGCTACGCTGGACTTCAAGATCTGGCGCGCATTAAATCAGTACCGTGAATATGCCCAGGTTGCGGCAAGTACTGACGGTGGCGCAACATGGACAATACTGGGAGGAGAGCATACGACCACCGAACACCGTGATCAGGCGGTTTCGGAACGCTATACGTTCTCATCCGAAGGCTGGCTGGACGAGAGCATCAGTCTCGACGCCTATGCTGGGGGAGAAGTCCTGCTCCGCTTCGAAACGATTTCACCGACGTTTGGATCGGACTTCCGCGGCATGGCAATCGACGATCTGCGCATTGACGCCATTGACTTCCGTGACGGCTTCGAATCCGCGGACGACGCCTGGATCGCCGAGGGCTGGATCCGCACCGACAACCGCCTGCCCAACCGAACCTGGCTGCAAGTCGTGCAGGAAACCGAGTCAGGTCCCGCCGTATCGCGCTCACTGGTGACGGGACCGGGCGAATTGACCGTTGACCTACAACCGGGGGTGGAGCGCGCGCTTGTCGCCATCTCGCCCGTGGTTCCGCAGACAGGTTTTCAGACGGACTACTCGCTCGAAGTGAAACACCTGGATGCGGACGGCGCGCTAATCACGGTCAACCGCGATTGCAAGCTGACGACAACGACCGGCCTGAACTTCCGCGACGCGCCAAACGGCGACAAGATCGGGCTGCTGCCGCAAGGCACAGCAGTCTGGGCGCTCGATAGCCGCGAAGGCTGGTTCAATGTCGAGTATGACGGGCTGAACGGCTGGATTCACGGCGGCTATGTGACAACCGAGGGCAACTGCGCCTAGCGCCTAATCCATGCGGGCGACCTATCAGGTCGCCCGCCTCGGCGCCTCCGCCGGGGCCATAACCACATCACCCCTTGACCGCGCCGAAAGTCAAGCCGCTGACCAGATTGCGCTGCACCAAAATCACGAAGATCACCGCCGGCACCATCATGATCACGCTCATCGCCGCCATGCCCCGCCAATCAACTGTGAACTGCTCGGTGAAGGCGAACAGCCCGGGCGGGAAGGTCTTGGCGGCATTATTGCGCGCCAGCACGCTCACGATCTGGAATTCGTTCCAGGCGGCCAAAAAGGCGAAGATGGCGGCCGTGGCCAATCCCGGCAGCGACAGCGGCAGCTCGATGCGCCAGAACGCCGACCAGTGCCCGCAGCCATCAATATACGCCGATTCGGTCAACTCCTGCGGAATCTGGCGGAAGAAGCCATCCATCAGCCAGGCGGTGAAGGGGATGTTGATGGCGACATAGACAAAGGCCAAGCCGAATACGTTATTGGTCAAGCCGGCGCGATTGAAGAGCAGGAAGAGCGGCAAGCTCAGCGCCACGCCGGGCACCGCGCGCGATAACATAATGCCCAGGAACAACGATGTATGAAAGCGGAAACGAAAGCGCGCGAAGGCATAGCCCGCCAGCGTGCCCAGCGACACCGCCACGATCGTGCTCGTGCCCGCGGCCAGCAGCGAGTTGCGCAGATACGCTTCCACGGCGACGCGCTGCTGCACATCCGGATTCAAGCCGAACATGTTGGCGTAGGCTTCCAGGGTCAGCCGCTGCGGAATCCACACCGGCGGAAAGGAATTGACTTCCGAGTTGGGACGGAATGCCGTCATGATAATCCAGAAGGCCGGCAGCGCCAGCGCCAGCAAAACCGCCCAAGCCACGGCATTCCAGATGATCTCGTTTCGGCGCCGGTTCGGCCCCACGCTGCGCGTGTTCATCGCACGATCCTCTAGCGCTTACCAATAGCAGCGAATTGTTGGGCTAGATTGCTACTGGCCCTCAGACGCCCAATCTGAGCCCAATTGCATCTGTCAAGCCCGTTCAACGTGACGTTTCTCTGGCTTGGACTACGGTGTTCGCGCGTACTTAGCTCCCCTTCCCTAGCTTGCTGGGGAAGGGGCCGGGGGATGGGGTAGAATCTCGGCGCATATGCTGATGTTCCAATCAAACCTTCTAGGGGCGACTCTGTGAGTCGCCCGAAACCCGCGCCGCCATACTGACCGCTGTTCATCGCACAATTCTCGCTTTGACCAACTGGCGGAAGAAATAAAGCGTGAAGAACACGGACAGCGACACGGTAATCCAGGACATGGCGCTGCCCAGGCCGAACTTGGTGTTTTCGATGGAAAGGCGCGTGATATAGGTCCAGAGCATTTCGGTGCGATGCGCGGGACCGCCATCGGTCATGATGCGCACGATATCAAAGGCGCGCGCAATATCCAGCGACATGATCGTCAAGGCGATATAGGTGAAGGGCGCCAACAGCGGAAAGGTGATGAACCGGAATTTCTGCCAGCCCGACGCGCCATCGACCTCGGCCGCTTCAAAGGTCTCCGTCGGCAGCGACAGCGTGCCCGCCAGCAAGATGATCGTCAGCACCGGGATGTTCATCCACACCGAAGCCACAATGATTGAAAACATGCCCAGCGGCACATCCACCAGCCAGGCGATCTGTCCTTGCGTCTGGATTAATCCCACACTGTAAAGGAAGTTGTTGACCAAGCCGACGCTGGCATTGAAGAACCAGCGGAATTGCATGCCCACCAAAATCGGCGCGAACATCATCGGCACCATCAGCAGCGTGCGCAAGATGCTCTGCCCCACCGTGACGCGCGCCAGCAGCTGCGATAGCGCCAGCGAAATCAAATAGCTCAAGTTCACGGACACCGCCAGGAAAATGATGGTGTTGCCCAGAGAGCGCCAGAAAATAGCGTCATTCAACAATTTCTGATAATTGCGCAGCGCCTTGCCCAGCGTGAAGTTCAAACTGTTGGGCCGCAGCAGCTCGTAGGGCGTGAAACTGACATATAAGGAATAAAGCAGAGGAAAGCCGACGACCAACAAGATAACCACGATAGAGGGCAGGATTAGCAGGAATGGAAAACTGCCAGCGTCGATGCGGCTGAAGAGATCAGCCCGAGCAGGCGCTTCGTCATCAGTTTTTCTTGCGAGGTTGAAAGTCATGAAACCGGCGGAAACACTATGAATTTTGTAGGGGCGACCCATTGGGTCGCCCGTCTAGATTCAATACTTGTATGGGCGACTCTGTAAGTCGCCCGCCAACAATTCAAACTTGTCGGGGCGAGCCGGCGGCCCACCCCTTGCGAAAGCGAAAACTAGTCGTAGTAGCCCGCGTCCGCCATCAACTCACGGGTTTCTTCAGCGGCTTGATCCAGACCTTCCTGCGCGCCGATATCGCCCAGCATGATGGCCTGTACTTTGGGATACAAGATGTTGGAGAAGGGAATCCACTCGGCGATCAACGGCGGCGTGCGGAAATCTTCGGCCACTTGCAGCTTCGCCAGCTCCAGCCGCTCGCGATCGAGCGGACGCTCGGACTCGGCAGCATCGGAAATGATGCGGTCCCAGACATCATCGCGCGTGGGCAGGTAACCCAGCTGCGCTTCTTCATAAGCCACGCGCTCGGACGACAGGAACTTGATCAGCTGAATGCCGGCTTGCGGATTCGGCGCAGTCGCCGGCACGGAAAAGGCGTGCGCGCCAGCCCAACCCGAGGGACGCACAGCATCGCCGCCGATGCTCAAGCCGGTGAAGCCGCGCGCCAGGCCGAAGTTTTCGCTGATGTTCGGGCAATTGTTGGGATCCTGGAAGTAGGCATACCAGCCGTACCATTCCAGCTTGATGGCGGTATCGCCGTTGCAAAAGTACGCGGCCACGCCATCCCATACCAGCGAGGTGGTATCGGCCGGGATGATGCCATCGCTATACCAGCCATGCAACATCTCCGCCACGGCCACGCCAATCTCGTCGTTGAAAACGGGTTCCCAGTTTTCATCAAACATGGCGCCGCCACTGGCGAAGACCATCTCGTAGAAGCGGCCGTTGAGGGCTTCGTCGCGGCCAGCCACGGTGTAGCCGTAGGTGCTATGCCCATTCTCAACGAAGAAGCGCGCCTGGCGATCAATCTGCTCGAGCGTCGTCGGCACAGCCAATGCTTCACCCGTCGCCTCCATATAAGCGGCGGCAATCGCCTCGTCCTCATACAGGTCTTTGCGATAGTGAATGGGGCTGATATCAGCATGACGCGGAATCAGATACAGGTTGCCGTCGATAGTCGCGGCATCCAGAATCGCTGGGCTGAACGGCGCCAATTCTTCTTCGCTGAAGTAGTCTTGCAGCGGCAGCAGGAATGGCGTGTATTGAGCGACGAAGCTGGTGTGATCCCAGGCCACATCGTAATCGGCCGCGCCCGTTGCGAAATCGACCTTGAGTTTCTGGTCAATGGCGAATCCATCCAACAGCGCGACAATTTCGACCGTGGCGCCGGTGGCCTCTTCAAAAATGGGGATTGCTTCATACATGGCTTCATAGGTGCCGCCACCGATGTTGGCCATCTTGATGTTGATGCCGGACAAATCCATGTCCAGACCGGCATACTGCGGTTCGTCCTGGGCCGTCACCGTCAACCCCAGCGCCGCAACCGCCAATACCAGCGCGATAAGCGTGAACTTGCGAATCATAATGTGTTATCTCCTATCCTTCAGTTACACTTGCGATTCAAAGGCCGTAGCCCAAAGCTGAGCATTAGATGCTATCCTACTCCCTTCTGCTCGCCAATTCAATTGCTGACGCTGCTCCTGCAAGCGTCAGATCATGCCGAAAGACCGCGCAACTATAGCGCAGTTTTGCATACAAAACAAGATTTTGCCAGCAAAAACTCGTGACAGGAGCGTCCCCATGTCTAACATCACCATCACCGCGGCTGTTGCCCACGATCAGCGTTATGCGCTGGAAGCGGGCGCCGGCGCCGACAGCGTCCATTCCGATCCGCAATATTCATATGCGGTCACCCAACTGCGCAGCGACAGCGCGCACGCCGGCATCGGATTCGCATTGACGCTGGGCAGCGGCAACGACCTGGTCTGCCGCGCCATCGACGAGTTGGCGCAGATCCTGGTCGGCCAGGAGATTGAAGCGCTGATGGCTGATTTCGGCGCCGTCTATGCCGCCATCCTCGAGCATCCGCAATACCGCTGGCTCGGCCCGCACAAAGGCATCGTACACCTCGCGCTCTCGTCTATCGTAAACGCCTGTTACGACCTTTGGGCCAAGGCGCGCGGCCTGCCGCTCTGGCAGCTGCTCCTGGAGCTCAGCCCGGAACAGCTGCTGGCCACGCTGCATCTGCGTTATCTCGAGGACGCGCTCAGCGCGGACGATGCGCTGGCGATACT
This sequence comes from Anaerolineae bacterium, assembly GCA_022822305.1. Lineage (GTDB taxonomy): Bacteria > Chloroflexota > Anaerolineae > Aggregatilineales > Phototrophicaceae > UBA6055. Next base: position 6,951 of record JAJEBY010000013.1, on the reverse strand, counting down.
AAAGTCGGAGCAGGCGCAGCGGTCGTCGCGGATGGCGATTCTGGATAGCGGCTATCCCGGCTACGACACCTCCATCGGCTGGTTTCACTACAGCGACGACACCATCAAAGAGAATGTCGCGCGGTCACTGGATCGCGGCTTCGACGCGGTCAAGCTCAAGGTCGGCTCGGCCGATCCGGCAAGAGACATTCGGCGCGCCTTCCTGGTGCGGGAGATCGTCGGCAATGACGCCCGAGTCATGCTGGATGTCAATCAGCAATGGACGCTGCCCCAGGCCATCGATATGTGCGGCCGGTTGCGCGCCATGAATCCCTACTGGATAGAAGAACCGACCCACCCCGACGACATCCTCGCGCATCAAACCCTGGCCCGCGCCGTCGCTCCGCTGAAACTGGCGCTGGGCGAGCACGTGCCCAATGCGATCATGTTCAAGAATTATCTGCAAGCGGGCGCCGTAGGCTTCCTGCAAGCCGATTGCGTGCGGCAAGGCGGCGTCAGCGAATTCATCACCATCAGCTTGCTGGCGCGCAAGTTCGGCGTGCCTGTCGTGCCGCATGTCGGCGATATGGGACAGATTCATCAGCATCTCGCGCTCTTCAATCACATCGCACTGGGGCACGAGGTCATCTTCCTGGAATACATCCCGCATCTGCGCGAGCATTTCCGGCAGCCGGCGCAAGTCGTTGACGGCGTATACGCGACTCCGCGAGAACCGGGCAGCAGCAGCGATCTCATTGCGTTGTGACTTCAGACTGCGAAGCGACGACTCTGCGAGTCGCCCGCCGGAAACAGCGACGAATCTACCGCACATTGCATCAATGTATGCTGTCCAACAAATTTATGATAGTATTGAGACACAAATTGTAGGAGATGGTCATGAGTTTTCCTGGAAGAACTCCCGCCAAACGTCGTAGCTTTTTGTCAACTGCAATCGTTTTCATTTGGGTAAGCGCCATGCTTTTCATTGCGCTCTTGCTCTTGAGCTATATTGCAGTCCGACTGTGGGGATAGATGGTATTCGACCCGGAACTCCTGTTAGCGTTGATGGGCGCGATTGCCGCGCTGTTTTCCGCGCTGTTCGTGTTCTACAAATGGGCTGAAGAACAGGAAAACGCCAAACATGAACAGTTGCGTCGAGAAATCGTCAACGAAGTGCGCGCCGATATCTACCGACACTTGCTCGAATTGAATGTCAAATGGCTTTCGTCCAGCGCGGAGCAACGCGAAACCATAAAGCGTTTGGCTGACGAAGAATCGGACAAGGATGTTGGCAACCAAACTCGCTAAGAATACCCCTCATTTTTCAGTACACTGATAACGCAATTGAATTGATGACCGGCGACAGTTGTCGTCGCATTCAGAATCGGAGAGTTTCTCCATACGACTCCCGGCTCCATTCTGTATGGTGGCCGCGCGCTTCCATACGTTTGCGGATCGCGCCCATCTGAATTACACTCTTGCATAGACTGGTCTTGGGCTTGGGCAATTGCTACCGTTCACAACGGCTCCCGGCTCAAGTCTTGATTTGCGGCATCCCGAATAAATTGCATACAGAGGAGAACAGCAATGAAATTAGCACAACGTCTTGGCCTGGCACTAATGCTCGTGCTCTTATTCAGTATGGGCTTCGCCGCCCAGGCGCAAGACAACACTATCACGTTCTTGACCCCGCCCTGGGGCGTGCCGCCGGATGAAGAAGCGCTCAACGCCTTCATGGCAGAAAGCGGCATTACCGTTGAGATCCAATCGGTGCAGCTGGCCGATCTCTTCAGCCGCGTGCAAGTTTCCGCTGCCGCTGGTCAGGCGCCCGCCGATGTCATCTTCGTCACCGAGGAGGGTCCCTCCAATATTGTCGCCACCGGCAACCTCATGGGCTTGAACGACTTCGTCGCCCGCGGCGACCTGCCTCTGGACGATCTGGATCATATGAGCTTCTGGACGCTCGACGACGAATTATACGTTGTCCCGACCTACCAGCAGCTGGTAATGATGGATTACAACGCGGCCAGCTCGGCCGAAGCCGGCTTTGACGCGCCGCCGACCACCTGGGCCGAGCTGCACGAGCAAGCCGTCGCCATCCGTGAAGCCGGCGTCGATGATCATCCCATCGCCATGGGCGCGATCAACTGGTCCTGGTGGCTGATGGCGCTCAGCATGGGCGATCCAATGTTTGATGCAGATCTCAACCCCGTCTTCGCCGACGAAGGCAGCAAGGGCCGGGAAGCCATGGCGCTGCTGAAAACCTTCTTCGACGACGAGTTGATTAGCCCCGAAATCTTGGCGGGCAGCATCAATCAGCACGGTCTCTTCTGGAGCGGCGTCGGCGTCTTCCACCAAGCCTGGCAAGGCTCGCTGGCTGTGGCCAACAATCCCGACAGCTCCGCCCAGGCGCCCGATACTGAATATCTGGTCCTGCCGGAAGTCGGCAATACCTGGACCTTCCACGCCGGGCTAGGCATCGCGCTCGATAGCGAAAATGCCGACGCCGCCTGGGAGTTCATCAAGTGGTATATCAGCGAAGGCACACAGACGGCCATCTACAATGCTTACGGCCTCTATCCCTCGCGTCCATCGGTCGCCGCGGCGCTTAACGAAGAAGGCGTGATCCAAGGCTATGACGAGATCGTAGCGCAAGGCATGCACGTGCACGAGCTGCCGCGCTTCACGCTCTGGTGGGGTCCCTGGGCCGCTTCCGTGAGCGAGACCATCCTGGAAGCCATGCAAACCGGTATGGATTCCGATGCCGTCATTGATGCTCTCGCCGAGGCTTGGAACGAACTGAAGGACGAGTACGAATAAGTGACAAGCCAATCGGGATTGATGTAGGGGCGAATCTGTGAGTCGCCCACCCAACCTGCAAAAGCCGGATCCGAAGCTAACTGTAGGGGCGAGCCCTGGCTCGCCCACACAATCTCTGCAAACCGGATCCGGATGAAATCGTAGTGGCGACTCTGTGAGTCGCCCGCCGATGCCGACGAAACTGCAGGCCCTACCCGGCGATTTGTCCGTGAACGTGTCACAATTGCAGTAAAGTCTGATACCGTAGGGGCGAGCCTTGGCTCGCCAACACAATCTCTGCAAACCGGATCCGGATGAAATCGTAGGGGCGACTCTGTGAGTCGCCCGCCTTCATAAACGCAAATGCCAGAACATCGCCGTGAATCGCCTGCTGCCAACGTCGAATCTGTAAGGGCAACCGTGCGACTTGTCTGCCACAACATGACCCATCCATTTTTGCGTCGTATGTTGTAGGGGCGACTCTGTGAGTCGCCCACAAGCCCATGAAGTCGATCTGCATGCAGACATCACCGAGTCCATTTTCGTTTCGCCGTTCGATTCGTCTGCCGAAATACGACTACCGGCAAAAAGGTGTGTACTTTGTTACACTCTGTACTCACGAGAATTCAAAAATATTCGGCTCCATAAGAGACGGTCAAGTCCGCCTTTGCGAATTGGGAACGGTCGTGCGGGATGAGTGGCTCCATGTGGCAGAAGCGCGACCCAATATCCAACTGGACCATTTCGTGGTAATGCCGAATCATATGCATGGCCTGATAATCATCGAAGATAGCCACAACACCAATACAATGCCAGTCGATTCTGCCTCGCGCGAAGGGCAATCCAAGACTCTGCTATCGGGTTCGCTCGGTGCAATCATCGGTCAATTCAAGATCGCGGTAACCCGGCGCGCCAAGTTGAATCAGATCTGCAGCCGGCGGCGGATCTGGCAACGGAATTACCACGAACATATTGTGCGTAATGAGATTTCTCTGAATGAAATCCGGCAGTACATTGTTGAGAATCCGGCGCGATGGCTCGAGGACAGCCTCTTTGTCGATTAGAGCGCGTACTATTGCCGTAAACTGGGCGACTCGCAGAGTCGCCCCTACACGATTCGAAATGGCTGTTTGTTAGGCTTGTTCATGAAGCTAACCAACGTGTTCCGAAATCTCTTCTCCGCAGACAATACCTTCGTCTTCATCATCCTGCTGCCGATCGTCTTGCTGATCGCGATTTTCATCTATTACCCCGCCGTCGATACCTTCCAAACCAGCCTGACCAACGAAAACCTGCGCATCCGCCGCCCGCCGAAATTCATCGGCGCGGACAACTACGTCAAATTGGTCGAGGACGACGAATTCTGGGAAGTCACCGGACGCAGCTTCGTCGTGGTCGGTCTTACGCTGCCGCTCGAACTCGCCGTCGCCTTCTCCATCGCCATGCTGCTCAACCAGCGTTTTCCCGGGCGCGGCATGATGCGCACGCTGACCATCTTGCCCTGGATGCTGCCGCCTGTGGTCAACGGCTTCCTCTGGGGCTGGCTGCTCAATGGCGAATACGGCGCGCTCAACGGCTTGCTGTATCAATTCGGCTTGATCGACGAATATCAGTATTGGCTGCGGGCGCCGGAAACCCAAATCCTCTGGGTGGCCGTCGTCCAGACCTGGACGCGTTACGCCTTCCCCACCATCATCCTCTTGGCCGGCTTGCAAGGCATTCCCGACGATCTTTATGACGCGGCCAAAGTCGATGGTTCCAATGCCTGGTCGCGCGTCCGCTATATCACCTTCCCGCTGCTGCTGCCCTCATTCGGCATCGCCCTGGTGGTCGAGTTCATCGCCGCCTTCCAGATCTTTGATGTCGTCTGGACGCTGACCGCGGGCGGATCGGCCGGCGGCGCCATCAATCCCTTCACCAAAACTCTGATGCTGTACAACTATGAACTGGTCTTCCGCGATCTGCGCGTCGGCTTGGGCGCGGCCTTTTCATACATCGTCCTGGTCATGTCGCTGGCGGTGGGCTTGATCTTCGTCTTGCGCGTCTACAACCAAGGGGTGCACGACAAATGAACCCGATTTGTTCCATTTTCTTTGCCACAAGTCAGCCACCCGATCCGACCGTCGGGCAAGTCACTGATTACCAAGGTGCTTGGGCGAAGCTTTTGCTCCCCTTCCCTCCTTGTGGGACGCCCCCCGAACAACGGGGGGGAGTTATGGGGGGAACCAGGGGCCGGGGGATGGGGGCATGAACCTGGGCCTGCGCGCGCAGGAACGGCTGCGCCTCACTTTCATCTATATCTGCTGCGCCATCGTGCTGATCTGGGCGCTGGCGCCGATCTACTGGGTGGCCGTCAGCAGCATCTCCACCCGGCAAGAGCTTTACGCCGCGCCCTACAAAATCTGGTTCCCGACCCAACCAACCCTGGATTCGTATCGCACCATCTTCTCCACCGGCGCCAAATTCCGCAGCGGAGGCTTCTCGCCCACTGCCGAACTCATGAGCTCCGGCTTGCGCAACAGCGTCATCATCAGCGTGGCCTCTTCGACCATCGTCACAATCCTGGCCACGGGCGCCGGCTACGTATTCGCGCGCATGAACTTCCGCGGCAAAAATTTCATCTTCCTGCTGATTATGTTGATGCTGCCGCTGCCGATCTGGGTCTCCTTGATCGCGCTATTTTTCTTGATGTCCGAACTGGAGCTGGTCGATACCCTGGTCGGCATCATTCTCATTTTTGTCACGCTGCTATTGCCGCTTTCGGTATGGATGATGACCACCTTCGTGCGCGATATCCCCGGCGAGATTCAGGATGCCGCGCGCGTCGATGGCGCCGGCCGCTGGCGCCTGGTCTACAGCATCATCCTGCCGCTGGCGCGCCCGGGCATGGTGGCGGTCTTCCTGGTGGCCATGCTCTGGTCCTGGAACAATTTCCTCATCCCGCTGATATTCAGCCGCAGCAATGATTCCCAGCCCCTGACCATCGTGCTGACGCTCTTCATCGGGCAATATGAAGTGGCTTGGGAAGATATGTCGGCCGCGGCCGTGGTGACCATGCTGCCGCCCTTCATCATGGCGCTCTTCTTCCAGCGCTATCTGGTGCGCGGCTTGACCATGGGCGCGGTCAAATGAGGACCCACATCTAGTTGTCAGTTTGAATTGAGGATGTCAATTGTAGGGGCGACCCATTGGGTCGCCCGCTAGCCACAGGGATATGTCTAGTGACGGAATTTGGTATAGCATTGCCGCAACGCCGATCGCTTCGTCTAAAGGGATTTGATTATCGCCAAGGTGGATGTTACTTTGTGACTGTATGCACGTATAGTCACTGTCGTTTGTTCGGTGAAATCTGCAATGGAATAATGATCCTCAATGACCTGGGACTGATCGTTGAAGAATCGTGGCGTGCAATTGCCCAAAAACGACCGAACGTGAGCCTGGATAAATTCATCGTGATGCCCAACTATTTGCATGGCATCATCCAAATCTCTCCAGGCAACGCATTTGGAGTCCTTTCAGAATCGGAAAATGTACAGCCGCAAACGCGTTTAACTTTGAAGTCCGGTTCGCTAGGCGCTACCGTAGGGCAATTCAAAGGGGCCGTTACCAAGCGAGCGAAAAAGCTATCGATAGCTCTCGCGCCCCGAATCTGGCAGAGAAACTACTACGAACATATCATCCGGAATGAGACTTCTCTCAATTCAATTCGGGCACATATCTGCGAGAATCCGTCTCGGTGGTCAGAAGACTCGCTATTCGTTGAATAGCGCAGTTTGCGGCCACATGCCTACGGGCGACCCAATGGGTCGCCCCTACAAGGGTTGTCCGCTACTGCGAAACTTACGCAACACTACCTGGAAAACACCGATTTTGCGACGATTCACAGTGTTAATCCATGCAAAACGCATCAGAATTCTGTGGAATCCGCCAAGATTAGCTCCCCTTCCCTAGCTCGCTGGGACGCCCCCTGAACTTGCCCCGATTTTGTGGACAGTAAACTTGTCCAATACAATCAGGTGAGGAAGGCAGGTAGGAGTCGATGATGAAGTATCCGGACGAATTGAAGCGAGAGGCGCTTAATCTGGCGGCCAAGCCCGGCATGACCGTCGCTCAGGTGGAGCGTGACCTGGGCATCACGCCCGGCTTGATCTATAAGTGGCGGCAGCGCTACCG
>JAJEBY010000010.1 GCA_022822305.1 Anaerolineae bacterium | reverse complement strand
GGCGCGCCACTCGGTGGGACGGCTGATGATCTCGATATCCGGGTAATCGGCCAGGAAATCGTTGAAGCCGCCGCCGCGCAGCTGCGCCACGTTCTGGCCCAGATCGCCTTGCAGCTCGAGCACGGTGCCCGTCGCCGAACCGTAGCGCTCGGTCAGCAATGCGACCAAGCCTTGAGCCGCCTGCGCGCCGGCCATGTAGTTGTCCGATTGCACGGTCATGTTGATCTCACAGCCGATAGGCGCGCGATCAATGGTATAGAAGGGGATGCCCGCGTCCGTGGCGCGTTGTACCGAGGAGCAGATCGCCTGGCTGTCAACGGGCACGACGACGATAGCATCGACGCCCTGCGAGATGAAATTGTCAATCTGATTGGCTTGGGCTTCGGCATCGAAGTTGGCGTTGGAGGCGATGACCTCCCAGCCCTTGGCTTCGGCGGCGTTGACCAGGCCGCTCATGATCACGCCTTGGCCGCCACTAAGCTCCGGCGCGCCATAGCCGATGGTGACATCTTGCGCCGCCACTGGCATGGCAAATAGCGCCACCAGACCCACTAACAGAAGAATGCCCAAAATCTTGCGCATGATCGTTAAATCCTTTCCGCAATTACTAACATAGACGAATTGGGTTTTGCTCTGCGCTGAATCTTCCCGGTGATGTCCTCCTTCGCTCGGTCGCGCCGTCAAACGCAAATTGCGGTTCGTTCGTTCCCCAAATATTCAACAGGCGTTTCACTCCAAACGCATTTTACCGAAGGTCCTGACATCTGTCAATTGACAAATGTCAAACGGCTGTTTAGGATAGGCGTAGTTATTCTTGCTGGACCGAAAGCAATGGCGGCGCCGGCATTGACGAGGGCATGATTTCATGAGCGCGGTCACCATCGACATCAGCAAAGCCATCGAACTCTCTCATGTATCCGTTCCGGCTCAGGAAGAATATCGCATGGAGCTGGATACGCGCTTCACCGAAGCCTGGCCTCAGTTCCACAAATACCAACGGTTGGATGACGCTTGGTATATCATATCTGAAATCACCATGAACACCCACTGCGGCACGCACATTGAATTCCCGTATCATCACGTCAAGGACGGCCAGGATGCCGCCGATTATCCGCTATCGCAGCTGATTGGCGAGGGCGTGGTCATCGACATTTCACCCTGGCGAGCCAATAACAGCAAGATCACTTTGCCCGAGCTCAAGTCGGCCGCCGCCAACAAGATTCAAGCGGGCGACATGGTCTTTTTCTACACCGGCAACGATGCCTATTATTACAGCGATCAACAGCACGACCGGCCCTGGTTCACCACCGATTGCATCGACTGGCTGGCGCATGACATTGGCATCACGCTGATGGGCGTCGATACCTCCGGTCACGAGGTGCGAAGTGAGGACGGCGCGCCCCAGCCGGGACAGCCCAATCACGAGCTATTGCTGGGCGCGGGCATCGCCTTGGTCGAGTATTTGACCAATCTTGACCGACTGCTGAATGGGCGATTTCTGGCCTTCGTGCTGCCCGTCCGCATCAAAGGCGCGGAAGCCTTTCCCGTGCGCGTGGTCGCATTTCCCCAGGAGCCGACAGCATGACGACTGAAATCGAGATTCGACGCCAGCCGGTCGATTGCGCCGGACAGGATGCCGAGCTGCTGCTACGCATGTTCCGCAAGATGCTGGAAGCGCGCGAATTCGAGGAACAGCTCTATTATCTCTTCCTGACCACCGCCATGCCCGGCACCATGCATCAAGCCGTTGGGCAGGAAGCCGTCGCGGTCGGCGTGGTCAGCGCGCTCAATCCGGACGATACCATCACCAGCACGCATCGCGGCCACGCGCATTGCGTCGCCAAGGATGTGCCGCTGGACGAGATGATGGCGGAGATGTTCGCCAAGCGCGAGGGCAGCTGCCGCGGCATGGGCGGTTCGATGCACTTGACCGACTTCAGCAAAGGCATGCTGGGCGCGTTCGCCATCGTCGGCTCCGGCATCCCCATCGCCACCGGCGCGGCGCTCTCAGCACGAGTACGGAATAGCGGTCAAGTCGCCGTCAGCTTTTTCGGCGATGGCGCGGTCAACGAAGGCACCTTCCACGAGGCGCTCAATATGGCGGCGCTCTGGAACCTGCCGGCGATTTACATCATTGAAAACAATCAGTACGCGCTGTCGATGACGGTGGCCGAATCTTCGGCTTTGCCCGATCTGGCCGCGAGAGCCTGCGCTTACAACATGCCGGGCGTCCGCGTCGATGGCAACGATGCGCTCGCCGTTTATGAGGCTACGCGCGCAGCGGTGGAGCGCGCGCGCGCCGGCGAGGGACCGACCTTGATCGAAGCGCTGACGTATCGCATCCGCGGCCATGCCCGCTTCGAAGCGGCCGGCTATCGTCCCGCGGAAGAGGTTGATGCCTGGAAAAACGCCGATCCCATCGAAAGGCTGGCAGCGGGCATGATCGCCGCCGGCATAGCGAGCGAAGACCAACTCAATCAAATCCGCGGCGAAGCGGAACGCGCGATTGAAGAGGCCATAGCATATGCGGAGACCTGCAGCGAAGTCGCCGCCGAAGATTACCTGGCCTATATCACGGCCGAGGAGTAGGAGCGCCTGATGCGTCAATTGGGACTGGCCGCGGCCATACGCGAAGGCATCATTCAAGAGATGCGCGCCGACCAGAGCGTCATCCTCATGGGCGAAGACGTGGGCAAATTCGGCGGCGCCTTCCACGTCACCCACGACATGCTGGACGAATTCGGCGCCGAGCGCGTCTGGGACACGCCCATCTCCGAAGCCGGCTTCACCGGATTGGGCATCGGCGCCGCGCTCACCGGCATGCGCGCCATCGTCGAATATCAATATCTCGATTTCATCTTCTGCGCCATGGATCAGGTGGTCAATCAAGCCGCCAAGATCCACTTGATGTCCGGCGGGCGCGCCAAGGTGCCGTTGGTGCTGCGCGGTCCGCAGGGGGCGACCGGCCGCGGCGCGCAGCATTCACAGAGCATCGAAGCTTATTTCATGCACACGCCGGGCATGAAAGTCGTCCTGCCGTCGACGCCCTACGATGCCAAGGGGCTGATCATCAGCGCCATCCGCGATGACAATCCTGTGCTCTTCGTCGAGCACAAGCTGCTTTATGGCGCGGCTTCGCCCGGCGGCGGCAAGGCCCTGTCCGATACCGCCATTCAAGCCATCGGCATGGATGTGCCGGAGGAACCCTACGCCATTCCGCTGGGAAGCGCCGATATCAAGCGCGCGGGCGACGATGTGACCATCATCGCCACCTTGCTGATGCTGCATCGCGCGCTGGCCGTGGCCGATCAATTATCAAATGAGGGCATCTCGGTCGAAGTCATCGATCCGCGCTCGCTGGTTCCGCTCGATGTCGAGACCATCGCCGCGTCCATCGCCAAGACCAATCGCGTCGTGGTCGTCTCCGAAGACACATCCCGCGCCGGCGTGGCCGCCGAACTGGTGGCCACCATCAACGATCATTGCTTCTACGATCTGGAAGCGCCGGTGCAGCGCGTGGCCGCCGGCGATACGCCGATTCCTTTCGCTCCCGCCGCCGAGCGCCACGTCATCCCGCAAGTTGAAGATATTCGCGCCGCCGCGCAGCGCGTCCTTTCCGATTAGGAGCCGCCCATGGCCACCGAAGTCAAGCTGCCGCATCTGGGCGAATCGATCGATTCTTCGGTCATCCTGGCGTGGCACAAAAGCGTCGGCGATGCGGTCAAGCGCGGCGACGAGTTGGCTGATATGGAGACAGACAAAGCCACCCTGACTCTGGAAGCGCCTAAAAACGGCGTCCTGCTCGCGATCGTGGCGGAAGCCGGTCAGACGGTGACCATCGGCGATCTGCTGGCGGTCATCGGACGCGAGGATGAAGCCTGGTCTCCCGCGCCTGAGCCGACGCCAGAAAAAACCGCTGCAGAATTTATAAATGAAAGCACTGTATCAATACCTTCGGCAAAAACCGTAGCAAAAGGGCAATACAAGGTTTCGCCGGTCGCTCGCCGCAAAGCCAAAGAATTGGGCGTCGATCTGGCAGCGGTGCAACCGGCTGACGGTCGCAAGATCAGCGGCGCCGATGTTGAAGCCCATGCCGCCGGCCCGGCAGCCTCGTCGCAGCCGCGCGGACAACGCCGCATCGAGCTCAGTTCGGTCAAGCGCTTGACCGGCCAGCGCATGCTCGAAAGCGCCCGTGATGTGCCGCAATTCGCGCTGACCATTGACGTCGATATCCGCAATCTGCTGGCGGCGCGCGCGGCTGCCAAAGCTGCTGGCCAGAACCTGAGCATGACGGCGCTGCTTGTCTATGTGACGGCAAGGGCGCTACTTGAGCATCCCCTGATGAATGCTCGCTTTGAAGATGACGGCATCACCGCTTTTGAAGCGGCGCATATCGGCGTGGCGACGGCGGCCGACGATGGCTTGCGCGTGCCCGTGATCCACGATGCTGACCGGCTCAGCTTGACCGAGATCAACGAAAAGCTGGCCGATTTGGCGGGTAAGGCGCGCGAGAATCGCCTCCTTCTGAACGATGTCAGCGGCGGCAGTTTCACCATAAGCAATCTGGGCATGACCGGCATCCGCCAATTCACGCCCCTGGTCAATCCGCCGCAATCCGCCATCCTGGGTGTGGCGGCGCCGCGGGCGGTCGTCTTGCCCGGCACAGACGGCGGCATCTACCCGGCGCAGCTGATGGCGTTGACCGTCGCTTGTGATCACCGCGTTTTGGATGGCGCGGATGCCGCGGCCTTCCTGGCGACATTGAAGACGGGCATCGAGTCTTTTCAGCCGGAACAATAGTCAGAGTCGCATCCCATTGCGCGCAGGAGCAGCCATGCTAAACGAGAGCGATTATCCGATCAGCGTGCAATTCGATTTCGACAGCGGCACTTTCGATCCGGTCAAGGTCCGCGATGATCGCAAGCTCAGCGATCTGCAGATGATGTTCCACGATAAAGCTACCATATCGGCGCTGCTGCGCGACGGCGATCCCCTGATTTACGAGATTTGGTATCATCCTTTCGAAACCAGCAAAAGCGATATGGCGCTCGGTGTGACACGCTTGCTGCCGGGCAAGATCGGCGACGAATACCACATGACCAAGGGCCATATCCACGAGCGCGATGACCAGCCGGAGATTTATTTTTGCGTGCGCGGGCAAGGCTACTTGCTGCTGCAAACCATCGATGGCGAGTTTCGCGCCGAGCCGTGGCGGCCGGGCGCCATTTCGCATATTCCGCCGATGTGGGCGCATCGCGTAGTCAATACCGGCGATGACATGCTGGTATTCGTCGCGTCTTACCATCTCAGCGCCGGCCACGATTACGCGCCGATCATCGACCGGGGATTCCGCAAGTTAGTCGTGGAACGCGCGGGTCAGCCGACTTTGATCGACAGCGATCGCTGGGAATAATCGCCGCGGCCGCTTTTGACGCGCTCCCCGCCCGCTAGATTTGAGGTTTGTCGCTTGAGCGCAACCGCTCCTGATCCCGTCCTCGCCATCGATATCGGCGGCACCAGTCTGCGCCTGGCCTTGATCAGCGCGGAGGGCGACACGATCGGCGACATCACGCGCCATGATGTGCGCTTTGCCGCAGACGGCTGCGCGGACCCGGGCGCAATGCTGGGCTTGATGGCGCCCCACGTTGAAGCGGCGCAAATGCGAGCGCAGAGCGAATTGCGCATCGGCATCAGTCTCTGCGGCAATGTCGATTTGCTCAGCGGCGATGCCATCCTGGTTCCGAATCTGGGCTGGCGCAATGTGCCCTTTGGACGCCTGGTCAGCGAGCATTTTCAAGCGCCGGTTTGCGTCGCCACCGATGTGCGGCAAGCCGCGCTGGCGGAAGCGATCTGGGGCGCGGGCAGGGGTGTGCGGAATTTCGCCTGGGCCACGGTCGGCACCGGCTACGGCGGATATCTATTTCTGAACGGACGACTCTACGGCGGCGCTCATGGATTCGCCGGCAACTTCGGGCATATGACGCTGGATGAGCGTAAGGGCTTTCCCTGTGGCTGCGGCAGGCGCGGCTGCTTCGAGACCTTTGTGGCTGGTCCCGCTCTCGCCCGCGCCGGCCAAGCCGCGCATGATGCCGGCGACAGCGCTATCCTGGCGTCGCTGGCTGAAGACGGAATCATCAGCACGCGCGCGGTCTTCCGCGCCATAGAGCTGGGTGATGCGGCCGCGACGCAAATCGTCAATGACGCCATCCGTTTGATCTGCATCAACCTGGGCGGCATGGTCAATACTCTCGATATTGATCTGATTGTGATGGGCGGAGGCGTGACCGAAGCGGCGCCCTGGTTCGTCGAGCGCGTCAACGCCGATATACGCGCCTATCTGATGACGGTTGAGGCACAGAGCAACCTGCGCGTTCTAAGAGAGTCAATGCCCAATGCGGCCTTATGGGGCGCGGCGGCGCATGTTTTCGCGGTCGAGGGCGTTTTCCCCCGTGATCTGCTGGAAGAAGGACTGGATCATCGTGTCATTGGCGTCGAATAAACTATCCTGTAGTCGCTAGATTGGATGCAAATGCCTGACCTGCCCTCCGATCAAATGGCGACCTTGGTCCAGATCGCCAACATGTATTACAAGGACAATTTGTCCCAACAGGCAATCGCCAACCGGCTCGGCGTATCCCGTTCGCTGATCGCCACTTATCTGCAGCGGGCGCGCGATCAGGATCTTGTCCGCATCGAGATTGTCGATCCCCGCGATGATGCGGCCAATCTAGCGCTGGCGCTGCGGCGTGAATTCGGGTTGGAAGGTGTCACGCTGGTGCCCCACGGTCACAAATCAGACGAACTCACGCGCCGCGCCGTGGCTGCCGAAACGGCAAAATTCATCGACTCGCAACTGCGCGATGGCGATGTGCTGGGTTTGGGCTGGGGGCGAACCACGTCGCGCATGGTGGATTTGCTGGCGCCGACCCAACCGGTGTCGATTGACGTGGCGCCGCTGCTGGGTGAAAGCGGTCAGGAAAGCACCTATTCGCAGATGAACCACCTGATCCTGCGCACGGCCCAGCATTTTGGCGGACGCCCGCATTTTCTGCTGGCGCCGATGGTGGTGGGTTCGCCGGAATTGCGCGATATGCTCTCGCGGGATATGGTGGTGCGCGAAGTCGCCGCGCAATGGGATCGCATGACCATGGCTTGTTTCGGTATCGGCGTGCTGCCGCCGACGCCCGGCATGATCGTTTATGTTGGCGATGCCCATGCGCCCATGCTCATGTCGGAAGGCGCGGTCGGCGATGTCTGCGTGCATCCCTTCAATCAGCACGGTGTGATCCTGAAAACGCCGCTCACCGATTGCTTAATCGGCGTCGGCGTCAAGCAATTGCGCCGCACGCCCTGTCGCATCGCCGTCGCCTCGGGCATCGAAAAGGCCAATGCGGTGAGCGGCGCTCTGCGCACGGGGCTGATCACGCATCTTTTTGTGGATACGGGACTCGCGGCTGCCGTACTCGCACTTGTCGAAGCCTGACCGCGCGATTGCTACCCCGAACGATACCAGCTTTGCATGCGCTCGCATTGCTCGTTCATCCATTCGATCGCTTTCAATTGCTCGGCTTCTTCCAGTTTTGCAAACTGGTCTTGAGTGATGTGTTTGCCGAAACGCAGCAACGCGCCGGGCAAGGTGGAATTCTCGCGCTTGGCATTTGAATGCGTTACTGCCGTAACACTTTTGCCCCCCAGCCATTTGCGCAGCTCAAACTCCGGAATATCGTAATCATCCGCTCGCGTCCATTGCACACGCGACAGCTTCAGGAGCGCGCGATATTGCCGGATGCGCGAGGCATTCTCGAATCCGCAAGCCTGGCAGAGCTGCTCCGATTTGCCATAGGGAATGCGCCAGCGCTCGGCATCGGCCACCTGCGCATAAAAGTCTTGCTCGTGCTCGAAGTCTTCAATGGCGGCAAAATGCTCCCATCCGTGCATATCCATCAGCAGCAAGGCGATTTGCCGGGCGCGGGCGATTGCATTCAGGGCGTCGCGCGCCGTATTCTCGCTGGCCTGCCGCCACAGATTCAGCTCCGCCATGCGCCGCGCCGGTATGGCCGCGTAGTCATCGCCATCAAGGTAAGCATTGAGCAGATGAAAGGCCACCCAGCGCCGCTCGCCGGTTTCGATCAGGTAGCTGTCGCCGGTCTTCACCACCGTGATTGGATTGGTCAAACCATCTTGGCGAATGCTGCCGGCCAGGTCAGCCAGGCGCAGCAAGGGCGTTTCTTCGGCCAAGGCTCGATAGTCGCCGCCGTCTTCGTCGCTCCAGCGCAGCTCAACTTCGCCGCGGATGAGCGCCCGCAGCGGCAGCTCACGCCCGATCGCTCGTTCGACGTCATCCAGCCAGCGCTCGATCTGCTCGATCACCGCGCCGCCGCGATAGGCCGATGGCACCACCCGCCGCGGCTGTGAGGGACTGGGACGCACACTGAAAATATCAATCGGTTTGGAGCGGATGATTGGCTTGGTCTGGATATCGACGGGCGCCAGGCCCATGTCATGCCCGTAGCCTTCGCTCGCCGCCGTGCCCACATCAAACAGGTCTTCATCGATTCTGACGCCGCGCTTGCGTGCCGCGCTAGCCATGATTTTCCATCCTTTCCACAACGCACTTCACAATCTCCCAGGTGATTTGCGCGATCCGCGACTTGGGATGATAAGCGAAGATGCTCGCGTATTCGCTCTGGGATAACTCGCCCCACAGGATCGTCATCGGGATCGGCTCGGTGATTACCTGGGCGAAGGGTTTGCGCAGCAATTTCAGATTCTCGTTATGCAAACCAGTGATCTTGCGGAACATATTCGGGATTAGCCCGACCAACTCAATCCCGCCCAAGCCCATGGCCTGACGCTGCCGGCTGAAACGACGCAAACTCTCCAGCGTCTGTTTGATGCCGTCAAAGCTCAAGGCTTCCAGCTGTGTGGGAATGATGATGTGATCGCTGGCCAAATAAAGCATCGCGTGCAAGGTCGATCGCGTCGGCGCGGTATCGATGAAGACATAATCAAAGACATCTTCGACTTCTTCCAGCTTGTTATAGAGCGCGAAGGAATCGGCGATATTGCCGATAATGCCCGCCGTTTCCGCATTGCCCGGCACCAGGTAGAGATCGCCTTTTGCGTTGAAATGCCGAAATTGATACAGCTGCGGCGCGATCAAGCTCAGGCTTTGATTCCAGGCGCCGCCGTCCGACTCGTCGCGCACCATCAGGTTGTAAAGGTAGGGTCGCTTGTTCTGTTTGAGCGCTACCGTCAGATGCGCCTGCGGATCGGCATCAATCATCAGCACCTTGTAGCCCTTGATCGCCAGGGCCGTGCCTATCTGCGCCGATAGCGTGGTCTTGCCCACGCCACCCTTCTCGTTGTAAACCATCACGGTCCGCATCAATTGCGCCCTCTGCCGCCAATTGCCAGCGCCGCTCCTCTTCCATTATCGTCTCATGACAAATACTCGCCACATAAAACGACAACTTTTTTGCGAAGGTCTCGTCAACTATACAGTGCATACCTTTGAGGTTGGCTCAAGGTAGGAAGGCCGTTTGTCCACCCCATCCCCGGCCCTTCCCCATTGCAATGGGGAAGGGTGACTCTACTCCGAGCATGGGATATGCACTCCGAACTGGATATAATCCAACATCAAATGCGGAGCTCAGGCACGACGCTCCCCCTCTCCGATGCTTCGGGGAGGGGGCTGGGGGGAGGGGTTGACCACGGCGGAAGCCCTCCACACAAACGTGTCCGCTTCTCCCCGAATCATCAGGGAACGGTGACTCGACGGTGAAGATGGGTTTTCCGCAGAATTTGCATGATTAACTTGGTACTACTACACTTGCTGCGCACGAATCGGCAATACACCAACAGGACAAATGTCATGCGCTACCAAATTGAAATCTATATCGACCTGCCGCGCGAGCGCGTGATTGAACTATTCGATAGCTTTGAAAATCTGAAGCAATGGCAGCCCGGGCTGATCAGCCATGAGCACATCAGCGGCGTTGCCGGAGAGCCGGGCGCAAAGACCAGGCTGCGTTATGATTGGGGCCGGCGCAAAATGGAGATGATTGAGACCATCATCACGCGCAATATGCCCGACGAATTCTCCGGTACCTATGACGCCTCGGGGGTGCACAATATCGTGCGCAACCATTTCTATGATGAGGGGGAAAGCACGCGTTGGGTGCTGGATTCCGAATTTCAGTTTCGCGGCTTCATGCGGATCATGTCGTTTTTCATGGGCGAGGGAAGATTTCAGGCACAGACCCGCAGCACGATGGAATCTTTCAAGCAGTTTGCCGAGAGCGCCTGAGCTAGCGCCTGTCCAATAGCTGCCGCGTCATGCCGGCGTGGCCCAGATGTTCGGCCGTGTGATCCAGCGCGTGCAAAAGCGCGTAGCCGCGACTGCATTCGATTTTGCGATCGACAAACTCCAGCGACAATTGCTCGCCCAGCCGATCGACTGATTGTGACTCGAAGGCGGTTTTGTAGTAGTCGATATTGGCGGAGAAGCGCGGCAGCAGGTCGTCCAGCGCGTGACCCCTGGCGCGAAATTCGGAGGGGCGATCGCGCTCCGGCACATCATCAATGGCAATGCCAATCCAAAAGCGTTCGGCCGCGGTCACATGCACGGCCAGCACACAGAGCGAATTCATCTCCGCGCCGGGCGACCAATCGAGCGCTTCCGTGCTCAATCCCGCCAGGTATCGTCGATAATCGGCGTGCAGCGCTTCCAGGCGATTGATGACCTCGGCAAATATCGCGTGCATAGCGCAATCTCCGTATATCACTAAATCGCTGACGTCTATCCTGCAATTGCGACCGCGCCTATTGGATGCGCAGCATCACGCGCGACGCGGCGTCCCAGAGCGCTTCCAGCGCGTAATAGGCGCGTTTTTCCCCCGAGAAAAAGTGCACGACAACGTCGCCGTAATCCATCACCGCCCAGCCATTTTCGGCCGTGCCCTCGTTGGTGAAGGGGATTTTCTCAAACTGCTCCTTCACGTCTTGGCGCACGGTCTCGGTCAAGGCGCGCAGGTGGCGGTCGTTGTTGCCGGTGCAAATGATGAAAAAATCGGCGATGATGTTATCGGGTCGCAGGTCAAGCAGGAGGATGTCTTCCGCTTTGCGGTCTTCTACCAGGTCAACGATATGATGAGCGAATGCTAATGATGGCAAACAGCGCAGCTCCTGTGTCGAAACGGTCATTTGTGACGGTATTCTATCATAGCTGCGACTTGCTGCATAATGTGGATGGTTGACTCTGAAGTCTCGAGTGGCATCAAATGGACAAGGCATGGCAGAAGCGGGCGAGACGCTGGCTCGCCCCTACATGATATCGCTTGATTTAGCAGTCCATATCTTTCTGACAGCGGTTCTCATTACTTATTTGGAATAGGCGCTCCAGAATGACGGAGTAGACACGTGTCCCGACCTGACCAGATTCAGCACCCATATCTCCAACCCATTGTGAACTGGGCGCGATCGGAAGACGCCATCCGGGCGGTGGTCATTACCGGCTCGTTGGCGCGTTTTGATGGTTCAACTGACGAATACAGCGACCTGGACGCCCAGATCATCACTGCTGACATCGGGCGCTATACCGCCGACGACAGTTGGCTGGATGATTTGGGCGAGGTCTGGATTCGGTTTCCGCTTTACGAAGACCTGCCCTACCGGCTGGTTTGGTTCGCCGGCGGCGTCAAGGTCGATTTTCAGTTCATCACTGTCGAGAGCATCCGCGCCATGCTCCAAGCGGGAAATCTCTCCGATGAATATCTGCGCGGATACTGGGTCGCGCTGGATAAAGACGGCTTCTACAGTGAGCTGCCGCCGTCACCGCGCGTCTTCCCGCAGCCGCCTGCGCCGAGCTGTGAGCAGCTTCACGCCCTGATCAACGAATTCTGGTTTGAAGCCATCCATGTGGCGCAGTTCATCCGCCGCCGCGAATTCTGGGTGGTAAAGTTCCGCGACTGGACGATGAAATCCAACTTGCTGCAATTGCTGGAATGGCGCGGCCGCGCGGCAGGCGGCGGCGATGCCAATACCTGGCTGCTGGGCAAGCGCATGTCAGACTGGACCGACGACGCGACCTTGGTGGCGGTCAGCGAGATCTGGTCGCCTTGGGATGCCGGCAAATTGTGGACGAGCCTGCTGACTCAAATGACGCTCTTCCGCCGACTTTCGCGCGAACTTGCGGACGCGCTCGGTTATCGAATCGCAATCGACGCCGCCTGCGATGATATCGAGCGCTATATCCGCCACTTGCGAGACGAAGACAAATTCGACTAGCCGAGGCGCAATTCTCCATCGGGTTCCAGCACAACCGGCGTCGCGTCTGTTTCGCTCTCGACGCGACGCGCCCAAGCTTCGGCGTCTTGTTCGATCGGCGGGAAGGTATTGAAGTGCATGGGTACCACTCGCTCGGCGCCCAGCAAAATGATCGCCTTGATCGAATCGTCAATGCCCATGGTGAAGACATCGCCAATCGGCAGCAGCGCCACATCAAGCCTTTCCTCGCCGATTAGCCGCATGTCCCCGAAGAGGGCGGTATCGCCGGCGTGGTAGACGGTCTGCCCGCCTCCGCGAATGACGAATCCGTTCGGCTGCCCGCCATAGCTGCCATCGGGAAAGGAGGAACTGTGATGGGCGACGGTCCACTTGGCGCTCATCCAGTCGTTGCGAAAGGATCCGCCCGGATTGCCCTGAAACACCGCGGTCAAGCCGCGCGCCAGATACCAATCGCCCATCTCAAAATTGCAGACGATAGTGGCGCCGGTACGCTTGGCGATGTCGTTGGTATCGCCGACATGATCGCCGTGCGCATGCGTCAGCAGAATAATCTCGGCCTCGACAGCGTCGGCGCTCGTCTTCGCGACCGGATTGCCGGTGAGGAAGGGATCGATCAGCGCTTTGTGTCCGTCGATATCGAATTGAAATGCCGATTGCCCCAAAAACTTGATCGTGAATGCCATCGTTGCCTCCTAAATCCGCCTGTCCAATCGGTGACGCCAAGATTGTAGCACCCTCTTTGCCAGCAAGCGAAGTTCATGGGACCTGAACAAATTGCGTTGACAGACAAACCATTGGCGAACAATCAGCATCGCGGAAGACGATGTCTAAGATGCTAATCTTGTAGGTGGGACGTGATCAGACTGCCTCAAATGCTTCAGCGTATATCCCAAGGCTTTCCCAAATAGAGACCCAACTCATCGCATTTATCCCAATTTTCGCGATTTCACCTGGGATATTTGGGATAAATGAAAGTCGCGGCGTTCCCCTCCGGCGCGAGCCGCACACGCATTGACCACAAAAGTCAGGGCCGGGGCGCGAACTGCCAAAGACAGAATTACGCTTTGAAGCCCATCAATGGCGTAGGATGTGTGGACACGATTCAAGTTGTGAAGTGGAGAATCATCGATCCATCAAGATTTGGAGATGGGCTACCGGCAAGGGGAAAACCAGCTACACAGAATGGCATCTTCCATATCCAGCCCTAACAATCATTACAGTTCCAAATAGAATAGGCTTGTCAATACCTTTTGGGAGACAATCGGCGTTTCGGCCGCGATTCACTGATCACAGCAATGTCAGGAGCAGAGAGCAAACATGTCAAGAGATACTCGCAGGGGCCTTTCAAATTTCACGGTGATCATCCTGCTCGTCATCGCCTTCGGTGTTGGCGCGGCAGTGGGCGTATCCGGCTGGATTTGGATGAGCGGCGGTTCGGGAGAAGCCAGTCTGACAATCGAAGAAGCCTTGGCCACGCGCGATGCGGAAGACGCGTCGGTGGTCGATGCGGTAGGCACGGTCGTAGTCGACGCGGTCAATGTGGTGATCGCGCAGGTGGCGGATATGGGCGCGACGCTCGAGGCCGAATTGAGTGAGCCGATCGAGTTCGCCATTGTAGGATCCGAGAGCCAGGCCACCTTCACGTTGCTGGAAGATCTGCGCGGCGTCCGTACGACAGTAGTCGGCGTCACCAGCGAGGTCGGCGGCTCGATCATGGTCGACATGCGTGATCCGGCCGCATCATCGATCGGCGCCATTATCATTAACGCCCGCACCTTGGAGACGGACAACAATTTCCGCAACCGCGCCATCCGCAGCCAGATACTCAGGTCCGCGCAAGATGAATTCGAGTTCATCATCTTCGAGCCGCGCCAGTTGAGCAATTTCTCCGCAGACACGGCGAGCGTGGGCGACACGATCAGCTTTTATGTCAGCGGCGACTTGACGGTGGCCGATGTCACGCGCGCCGAGATCTTCAGCGTCGAGGTCACGCTCGACAGCGAAGATCAAATTAGCGGCCGGGCGACGGTCCAGGTGCTGCGGGGCGATTATGGCTTGACGATTCCTGACGTGCCCGGCGTCGCCAACGTCACTGACGAGGTCGATCTGGCGCTGGAATTTGTCGCGCGCGTCGGCGGATAGCGCGCCGATCTCAACCGGGAACTCGTCTGTAAGGCTTGCGCGATATTCTACCCCTCCCCCCGACCCCCTCCCCATTGCAATGGAGAGGGGCTGCATTATTGCGTGGATTCGGCGTCTAGTCCGTCATTTTCGCGCTGAGCGAGCCCGTCTCTATCGCTTTTCTCAAATAGATTGAAACCATGCGCGAGTGATCCTGCAGTAGCGGACAAACCATGTAGGGGCGACTCTGTGAGTCGCCCGCTTTGCGCGAACGGTACGTTGTTCGGGTGACCTGGCAAGTTGCCAATACATGCGTGATAATGGCAGTTTCGCGGCGCCAGGTGCCGATCTCCCATTTGTCGAGCCAATCCCTACCCCGAAACACCGCCATCTGCGATAATCTGAGCGTACGCTCTATCATACGTGGGATGGCCAATCATGCCTCGACCACTCTATGCGACCGAACCCAAGATCATCAACAGCGTGCGCTCGCGGGAGCAATCGCGTCCCTATATCGAGGTCGCCACCGCCAATCGCAATAAACTTGCCGAGTTTCGCCGCATCCTGCCCGATTACGAGATCGTCGGCGTGAAGCTCGATATCGAAGAGATTCAGAGTCTCGATCCCTACAAAGTCGCGCGCCACAAGGCTATCGAAGCCTACAAAGCCAATGGATTCAACCCGATCCTGGTGGAAGAGACCTCGCTGGCGCTGCGCGGCCTCAACGGCCGTCCCGGCGCCTACATTAAGGATTTCTCCGAAGATAGCGAGATGCGGCGCATGATCGCCGAAGACTGGCTGCGCGGACGCGATCGCGCCGCCCTGGCCAAAGTCTTGATCGCCGTCTTTGATGGGAGCGAGGCGCATATTCGCGAGGGCAATACCAGCGGCAGCATCGCCGAGACCTTGCGCGGCGCCGATGGCTTCGGCTGGGATGACATGTTCGTGCCCACAGGCCAGGCGCTCACGTTCGCCGAGATGGGACCCGCCGAAAAAGACCGCTATTCGATGCGGCGCAAGGCGCTGGAAGCGCTGCGAGACGAACCCTTCGCGCTGGGTCACGCCGTCTTCATGATCCCCGAACCCTATCGTCAGGAAGTCGAACGCGTCGATTACGACGCGCTGACCGACGAACGCGCGCTGGCCTTCGCCTTCGCTTTGGAAGCCATCGAGGCTGATAATCCGCCCAACAGCGATTTTGACGCGCCGCGTTATCAGCCCATCCATTTCGAAGAGAACATCTATTACACGCGTTATTTGCCCAAGGCCGATTCCAGCAGCATCGGTCTGATCTTGACCGATGTCGACCGCGGCAACCTGCACATGAACAAGAACGGCACGCCCTTCGTGTGGCAGTTTGGGCCGGAGCGCCGCACACTGTGCCTGGCCCAGCGGGCCGATTTCTTCTGCAGCAACCAGAACAATCTGGTACTATCGAAGCTGGATTCGATAGAGAACGGCAGCGCCATCCCCCAGCGCAGCAACCGGCGCTCGCGCACGGTCGAACACGTGCTGGGCATGAACGAGAATCTCTTCAGCACCAGCACCTATTCCTGGAAAGACCTCGGCTATCGCAAGATGTCGTCGGGCGCCTATGTTTCGCGCACGCAAAGCGCCGAATACGGCTTGTTCAATCGGGTCGGCAAATATCCGCGCAGCATCCTCGGCTTCGGCTCCATGCCCGCCATCTCCGGCTGGCGCGATGTGCTGGTCACCGCGGCCATCGGCCATCATCCCATTTTCACCCATCGCAACAGCATCTTCGCCGGATACATCGAGCGTCAAGCGGCCGTCATACGCGCCGCCAAAGACGTGCTCAAGCGCATCGGCATGAGCGACGCCGAGTATCGGCGGGCGTCACGCAATATCGGCGCCGCCATCGGCTGCAGCAATGTCGAGGAAGAAGTGGCGGCCGCCCGCGCGCTCTACGACGCGGCTGATGTGCGGCTCTTCCGCATCTACACCATCAACTCCGACCCGCGCGTGATCGAAATCGCCCGCGCCATCCGCGCTGAATTCGGCGACGAGATCGAGCTATTCGTCGGCCAGGTCAGCGACAAGGAACAATGCTTGCAGCTGATCGCGCCCGATATCCGCGCCGATGGGCTTTTCTTCGGGCATGGCGGCGGACGTCAGTGCACCAGCGCCAGCAACGGCATGGCGGTCACTACGCTGGAAGAGGTCTATAGCATCACCACCGACCCGCGCTTCAACCAGGTCACCATCGCCGTCGAAGGCGGCATCGGCAGCTCGATGGGTCATCTGCTGCTGTTGGGCGTCGACTTGATCTCCTACAATCAACAGTTGGCGCATTGCGTCATCGAGCAAGGCGATATCTACTTCGAGCACAAGACCGGCAAGATTTGCATGCCTTATCACGGCAGCGCCTCCGCGCCCACCATGATCATCGAATCGGCCAATCCCGAGCTGGCGCGCAAGCGGCTGCGCCCCGGCGGCCGGACGCGCAATGTCGAAGGCAAAGCCGGTTACCGCTTCTTCGAAGAAAAAGCCAACTCGATGGTCTTCTACATCAATACTTTCAAGCACTACGCCGCGCGCACGATGGCCGATGTCGGCGTGGCCGATATGGCGGAGCTGCGCGCCTTCGTCGGCGAAAGCGAGGCGGAGTTGATCCGCGTGGTCAGTTCGCAGGCGAGCGCGGTGGGTCAGGCGTATGGGAATCGGATGTAGGCGGATGAAGTCGCATTGCCATTGAGTATCGGATACTGCGGGCGACCGGATAGGTCGCCCCTACAAGGCTTGTCCGGTACTAGACGCCTGACGCGATTTCTTTTACCCCACCCCCCGGCCCCCTCCCCGACAAGTCAGGGAGGGGGAGCTAACGCGTGGCGGATTCCACAGAATTCTGATGCGTTTTGCAAGGAATAACACTGTGAATCGTCGCAAAATCGTTGTTTTCCAGGTAGTGTTGCGTACGTTTCGCAGTAGCGGACAACCCCTACAAGGCTTGTCAGATAATGCGCAAACTGGCGCTCGACTTTGGTCTACCCCCCTCAATCCTCCCATATCAATGGGGGGAAGCTTGTTTCGCATTGAAGCATCTTGGGATTTCTGATGATTAATGGCGTTCATAATCGGCCAATACAAGCGAGCTTGAGCTGCCTTAGCTCCCCCTCTGCGATGCTTCGAATGCTTCACCATAGCGCTGGTGAAGGGGCCCGGGGGATGGGGTAGAAAAAGCGCGTCAAGCGTCTAGTAGCGAACAAGCGCGTTTTGCGCGAATTAGCGGCATGTGCTAACATCGTATTCACCGATCCGAAAGGAGGGCATTGTGTCGAAACGTCTACCCCTCATCCTGGTAATAGTCGCCATTCTGTTCGTCATCTTGACCATGACATTCGCGCAGGATGTCCCCTTTCACGTAGAGGTGCTGGCGCAGTCCGCGCGCATGCGCTGGGGTCCCGGCCCGACTTTTGTCGTGCAGCATTACGCCAATGCCGGGCATGTACTGCTGGTGTTGGATGTTGATGCCGATTCCGACCCGCCCTGGACCTGGTATTACGCCAGGACGCCTTCCGGCGCGCAATCCTGGATCCGCGCGGATCTGGTGCGGCGGCGCGCCGACGGCAATGTGCCGGTGGAGCAGCGCGTCAGCAACCCGACCGGCAACTATCCCGTGCGCGATGACAATTTCTGCAATACCAATCTCTTCCGCCCCTGCCAGGAAGGCGCCGATCATCAGCTGTGGGAAGCCGGATACTGGGCGAGCAATCGTTACAATCACTGGGAAAGCGGCGGCTGGGATCTGAATACGGTTTATTATCTGAATCCCTGTCGCGAGGATCGGGTCTGCCCGCGGCGCGAGGATTGGGACAGCGGGCGGCTGGAGGCGGAGATTCTGGCGGTCACGATCACGCCGGATGCGACGCTGACGCCCTTCGGGATTGAGGTTACTGTTGTCAGTGAGATTCGGACGGTGTGGGAGACACTCACTGGAGTAACGAATACCCTAATGCTGGAAGGGAATAGCATTGACATGTACAACCCTCTCGCTGAACTGAAAACCGATGGAGGTGACGGATCGATTTTCGGCGGATTCAGAATAAGCAGTGAAGATTTCGCTGTGTATTGCGACCACTGGTATCGTACGTCAAGTGATGCTCTTGTGAAGCGGCCGAGACAACGCGTAAATCTCAACAATCTTCCGGACGATGTCGCCAACGACGGTACTCGCGACGGCGACGATAGAGATAGAAGCAATGTCCAGTGCTTCACTCACCCCACAATTGACGAAGACGATGTGGTGGCGCGACACTGGGAACTGACGTTGACTCGGAGGTACGGGAACTTTGCCGGGATCAGCGGCATTACCTGGAAATTGACCGCGACGTACGGGACTGACGAACCAGACGACGACTGTACACGAACAAGCAAATGCACAGATTCGTTGGACACTACAGTGCGAGGCAATTTAGGCAATTACGCGGGAGCGCAACCCACCGCTGAGCCTCCGCTGCGGCCAGGCATTCGCGTGGTTAGAGACCTCTTCCTTGGAACTGTCTCCGGCGTAACTTGTTCAGGCAGTACAAGGACAGAAGGGGAAAATCCGAATGTAAGAACCTTTTATGTATATTCCTGTGAAGATACGGAAGGCCCCTTGCAACACGAACTGACATTCACCTTCACGCATACGGATAATCGGTTCGTTGCACCCACGCCGACGTCATAAGGCGGACAAGCAATTTGCGGGCGTTTCGCTGAAACGCCCCTACAGCATTCGTCTATGTCTGAAATCGTAGGGGCGCTTATTTCTACCCCTCCCCCCGACCCCCTTCACCATCTCTATGGTGAAGCATCCGTATCAACGGAGAGGGGGAGCTAAGGTAGAGCGACTTCGCTTTAGGCGCCCGATAATTGTCACGTCCATCATCAGTGAACCCGGTTGATTTACCGCGAGGCGAGCCTCTCCCCATTGATATGAGGGATTGAGGGGGTAGACCGACGGGGCATGCGAATCAGCAGGAATCGGACAAACCCGGCTGCAGTCGTCTATGTCGGAATTCGTTGGGGGGACTCGGTGAGTCGCCTGCCGCCGCCGCGTGAATGGGGCAGCCTGGGCAAAGGGGGTTTCAGGGAAGCGAGGGCAGCCGCGACAAGAGATAGCCGATGATGAGCGTGGCGATGCCCAAGACGATGATGAGCGTCCAGCGCCAGTTGTCCAGCTTGCCTTCTATGCGCGTTAAGATGACTTTGATGTCGCCCATGTCTTGCGCGTAGTCTTCTTTCGATACCTTGTGATCAAGCTCTGATTTGATGACTTCTATGCTTGTAGAGTATGTCAAGTCGCGGGCGTTTCGGCGAAACGCCCCTACAGCGTTCATTTGTGCATGAAAATCTACGGGCGTGGCCGGACCTCACAAGGAAAACAAGCGCTTTAGCGGGAGCGTGAAACCGGGCAGGACGGCGCCGCCGTCTAATTCGCCATCCATAGTAACGATCTCGCTCGTCGCCGTGCCGTCGTCCGCGGCAGTCCAGCGCTCGGCTCGGCTGCGCTCCGGGTCTATGAGCCAGACTATGATCGCGCCATGGCGCAGGTAAACAGCGGCTTTGCGGCGCGTTTGCGACAGCGTTTGCGAAGGGGAAACCACCTCCACCGCCAGATCCGGCATGTAGGGAGCGTAGGTCGGGAGGGCTCGCCGCGCTGCCCGCGCCCGGCTCTCGAAAGCGACATCGGGCAGCAGCACCGTGTGACGCTCGCCCGGCGGATGATAGCCAACCTCGATGGTCACCCGGCCTAATTCGCGCTCGACCACATGATTTCCCATCAGACGCGCGATCTCGCTCGCAATGCTCCCATGCAACTGATTCGGCGACATCTTGACACAAAGCTCCCCGTCAATCAGATAGTATCTCTCTGTCACATTCATTGGCTGACATTCGAGCCGCCAAACATCGTCTATGGTGAATTCGCGTTCACGGGAAACCATTGCCACTTTGCCTTCACTCACGCTCAGTCACCATCAGTATAACACGCGGGCGGACGTTTCATTATGTTTGAAAGTGTAGGGACGAGTCAGTGGGTCGCCCGCCGCCGCGCAAAACTTTGGTGAAGTTGCCCGCCGTCAAAAGACAATTACGCCGCGCGCCACGTCGCCGGTCAGCATTTCCGCGTAGGCTTCGTTGATCTCTTCCAGCGCCCAGCGCCGCGTCACCAGCTCTTCCAGTTTCAGCTTGCCCGCTTTGTACAAATCGA
This sequence comes from Anaerolineae bacterium, assembly GCA_022822305.1. Lineage (GTDB taxonomy): Bacteria > Chloroflexota > Anaerolineae > Aggregatilineales > Phototrophicaceae > UBA6055. The sequence continues at coordinate 122,297 of JAJEBY010000010.1, read as the reverse complement.
GGAAGCGGTGGAAATCTCGCGCCGGGTTGATCGAGCCATAACAGCTGCCGCGGATCTTCTTTTCGGCGGCGATGATGTGGTTGCCGCTCCAGGACAGCGTACTCTCGTCGGGTGTGATGCCGACGATGGTCAAAATGCCGCCGGGCCGCGCGGCCTCGAGCGCGCCTTGCTGCAGGGTCGGGATGCCCACCGACTCAAAGACGTGATCGGCGCCGCGACCGGCGGTAAGCGCCCGAATCCGCTCAATTGTCGATTCATCCGAATACAACGTATGCGTGGCGCCGAACTCCCGCGCCAGCTCCATTTTTGTGCTGTTGACATCGACGGCGATGATGGGATCTGCGCCACAGAGCGCCGCGCCCTGGATGATGTTCAAGCCGACGCCGCCCGCGCCATAGACCGCCACGCTCTGTCCGGCGCGCACCTCGGCGGTGTACATGGCGGCGCCTACGCCGGTGGATACCGCGCAGCCGACCAGCGCCGCCACGTCCAGCGGCACGTCCGCGCGGATGGGCACGAAGCTTTCCTGCCGCCCCACCACATATTCGGCGAAGGTACCGATTCCGGCGAGCACGTAAACCGGTTCGCCCTGCCAGGAGACGCGGGTGCTGCCGTCGCTTTGCAATCCCGCGAAGATTTCGGTATCGTGCGCGTTGCAAATGGACGACATGTCGTTCTGGCAGTAGAAGCATGCGCCGCAACAGGCCTTCCAGCTGAGCGTCACGTGATCGCCTGGCTGCACCCGCGTCACGCCGTCGCCGACTGCCTCGACGATGCCCGCGCCCTCATGACCCAGGATCATCGGCGCGGGAAAAGCATTCTTTCCCTCCACGCTGTGCCAGTCGCTGTGGCAGACGCCGGCCGCCGCCATCTTGACCAGCGCCTCTCCCGCTTTCGGGCTTTGGAGGTCCACAGTTTCGATGCGGAATGGCGTTTTCGCCGCCGTTAGAATGGCTGCCTGCATTTTCATGGTGCTGGCCTTTCCCACGTGGGCGTTTCAGCGAAACGCCCCTACACGTTTCGTCAATATTTGAAAATGTAGGGGCGACCTATCAGGTCGCCCGCCGCCGCGCAAAATTGTAGTGGGGTTGCCCACCATCAAAATACAATTACGCCGCGCGCCACGTCGCCGGTCAGCATTTCCGCGTAGGCTTCGTTGATCTCTTCCAGCGCCCAGCGCCGCGTCACCAGCTCCTCCAGCTTCAGCTGGCCGGCCAGATACAGGTCCAAAAACTTGGGGAAATCTCGCGATGTATTCACCGAGCCATAGAAGCTGCCGCGGACTACTTTCTCCGTGCGCGTGATGATGGAGCCGGGCAGGTTGGTGCTGGCGCCCACGGGCGTCAAGCCGACCAGCGTCAGCGTCCCGCCCGGGCGCGTCGCCTCGAGCGCGGTTTCCTGCAGCGATGTCATGCCCACCGACTCGAAGGCGTGATCGGCGCCGCGTCCGGCGGTGAGCGACTGGATTTCTCTAATCGCCGTATCGTCAGAATACAGCGCGTGCGTGGCGCCAAATTCGCGCGCCAGCTCCATCTTGTTGCTGTTGACATCGACGGCGATGATGGGATAAGCGCCCACCAGCTTCGCCCCCTGGATGATGTTCAGGCCGATGCCGCCCGCGCCGAATACCACGACGCTTTCGCCCGGGCGAACGCCAGCCGTATACCAAGCCGCGCCGACGCCGGTCGATACCGCGCAGCCGACCAAGGCGGCCACTTCCAACGGGACATCCTTCCGAATCGGCACGCAGGCTTGTTGTGGAATCACCACGTATTCAGCGAAACATCCCAAGCCGGTCATGATGTAGACGGGCTCGCCGCGCCAGGATATGCGCGTCGTCCCATCGACCAGCTTGCCGGATTTCAGCGCATCGGCAAAGGTCTCGCACAAGACGGATTTGTCGTTCTGGCAATAGAAGCATTCGCCGCAATCCGCTCGGAAGCTGAGGGTCACATGATCCCCGGGCTGCACGCGCGTGACGCCATCGCCGACCGCTTCCACCACGCCGGCGCCCTCGTGGCCACAGATGATGGGCATGGGGAAATAAGACAAGCCTTCCACCACATGCCAGTCGCTGTGGCAGACGCCGGCGGCCGCCACCTTGACCCGCACTTCGCCGGCTTTTGGCGGATCCAATTCCACGGTTTCGATGCGGAAGGGTGTATTCGCTTTTTCGAGAATTGCGGCTTTCATTTGCATGGTGATTCGCCCCGCTTTCTGCCTGGTTCGATCAACGCGTGGCTAGATGATAACACAGGGCGCGGGTAGATTCAGAATTTCATTTCCTGTTTCAGATGAGGGGAGAGCGACAGGCCTGAAGATCGACCATAGTCGCGATTGAGCGCGCGGCGCTTAGCGCTCGGGCGCATAGAACCAGTAGCCGCTGGCGCCGCCTTCCGCCACCCAACCAGCAATGCCCAGCGCTTCGTTGCGCACCCGGTACCAGATGTAGGAGTCGGCGCATACCGGTCCTCCCAGCACCTCAACGCTTTCGCCGCCTTCAATATCGCGGTCGGTCTCGTCGGCGGAGACATGGGGTGCGACACGAACATTGAGCGCTCGTCCCGGCTTGCTGTTAGCCGTGTCCCCGGGCGCGAACCGAGGTTCGAGCGCGCATGCCGTGTCATCCGCCGCCAATACCAGCCAATAGACGAGCGCTCCGTTGTCGGCTTCCGCCACCCAACCCTGATGGCCACGATTGGTCACAACCTGGTACCAATAGAGTTCGTCAACGCACTGTCGCCTAGCGACGATATCGACGCGATCGTTGCGCCTGATTCTAGTGATCACGCGTGCGTTCAGACCCGGCTCCCTGCGCAAATTTATGAATGACGCGCCAAGCTGAAGCGCGCTGTCTCCGGGCGCCAATTGCGGCGGAGGCGTGAACTGGCACGGCGCCGGCGTATTCGTGGCTGTCGGCGTGTCGGTTGGCGTGTCCGTGGATGTGGCTGTTGGTGTGTCGGTCGGCGTGGATGTGGCTGTAAATGTAGCTGTCGCTGTGTCGGTCCAGGTCGGCGTGGAAGTAAATGTGGCTGTAGGTGTGTCGGTCCAGGTCGGCGTGGGAGTAAATGTGGCTGTAGGTGTGTCGGTCGGAGTGAAGGTGGATGTGGCGGTTGGCTGATCAGTGGGCGCGGATGTGTCTGTGAAGGTTGCGCCGGGCGAATCGGTCGGAACCGTCGCATCGGTCGGGTCAGGGGTGTCGGCATTTGCGGCGGTGGGCGTGTCGCTCGCTGCAGGCGCGCCAGACTCTGTCGGCGTAGCGGTGAAGGTGGCGGTAGGCGCGGGAGTGTCAGTGTTTGTCGCGGTGGGCGCGTCTGTGGGAGTCGTGGTCGGCGCCGGTGTATCGGTATTGATGACAACCTTGACCAGCCAATATTCTTTCGCGCCCGTATTGTCCGCTTCCGCCACCCAGCCTTGCCGGTTGTCTTCCGAGACCACCTTGAACCAGTGGAAACCATCCGCGCATCTTGGTCCGTTCACCACGTGGACTTGCTCTTGCCGCGGGATCCTGCCGATTTCCTCCGTCCCTAATCCAGGCGCATCGCGCATGCGGATGTTTTCCGCGCCGATTTGCATCGCCGCATCGCCAGGCTGGAGCCGAGGAGGCGGTGCCATAACGCAGGTATCAATATCCGTCGGCGTTGGGGAGGCTGACAACTCCGCTCTTCGAGCATCGGTGGCTTGGGGCGTATCCGCCGCTGAAGCGGCAATATCCTGAGTCACCAGCTCCAACTGGATTTCGCCTTGGATTTGGATGTCGCCCGTTAGGATACCCGCGGCGGATTCGTTGAAGGACCTAAACACTTCTTGGCCAATTGGCACAACGATGACGCCAGTGAAGATCGTCACGAAAGTACCAACAAGACACCCGACGGCCCTGGTAATCTTGCGCTGCCACCATTTCTGATCACTTTTCGGTTACGTGCCGGACCGCTGCTCGTCTGTCTTGTCCGCCATAAATCGGATGTGCGCCGGGCGCTCACCGGCGCCAATTCAACGCTTCTTAAGCTACAAGTGGGCGCGATTATGTCAAATGGCGGAGAGCTTTGCAAATCGGGACAACTAGCCGATTCCGCGTCGCTGGAAGCGCTGCTGTTTCCAGAAGTCGCCGTCGTTATGATAACCACCCTGGTCCCCCCTCGGTCCCCCCGCTCAACGGTGGGCGGACTTCCCATAACCCGGTTTGTCCTCTGGGCCAATTTGAAGTGTATTCTGGAGCTAGCCGCTCTAGAAAATGCCGCGCCGCTGAAAGCGCTGCTGTTTCCAGAAGTCGCCGTCGTTATGATAACCGCCTGGTCCCCCCTCGGTCCCCCCGCTCAACGGGGGGCGGACTTCCCATAACCCGGTTTGTCCTCTGGGCCAATTTGAAGTGTATTCTGGAGTAGCCGCTTTAGAAAATGCCGCGCCGCTGGAAGCGCTGCTGCTTCCAGAAGTCGCCGTCGTTGTGATAGCCGCCTCGTTCCCAGAAGCCGGGTTTATCCTCAGCGCTGAATTCCAGCGCGCGCAGGAACTTGGCGCTCTTCCAGAAGTAGCGCTTGGGCACCACCGTACGCAGTGGACCGCCGTGATCCATCCATTCCCGCGCTTTCAGCCAGTGGCCCTCGTATTTGCAAGCCAGCATCACATCGTCATCCAGCATGACGTCCAGCGGCAAATTGGTGGTGTAACCGAATTCGCAATGCGCGATCACATATCGCGCCGTCGGCTTCAGCTTGAGCTCGCGCGCGAAGTCGCGGAACATCACGCCTTCCCAAGTGGTGTCGAATTTGCTCCAGCGCGTGACGCAGTGGATATCAACCGTGATCGTGTCCCGGGGCAAGCGCAGAAATTCCTCCCAGGTCCAGCGCCGTTCTTCTTCGACCTCGCCGAAAACCCGCAGATCCCAGGTCGCCGGGTCAAATGTCGGTGTCGGGCCATAGGTCAAGACCGGGAACTTCTCCGTCAGCGATTGACCATCCGGCAAGCGTCCGGCCGCCCGCATCTCCCGTTCTTTCTCGCGCCTGTTCAGCAGTTTCATGTTTCGTCAGCGTCTCATTAATCTCGTTTGCGGGCGACTCGTTGAATCGCCCCTACATCCGACTTTGTGGGCGGAAAAGCGCAGGATTGGCGCGCAGTCCAGAACAACTTCACGCGGTCAGCTGCAACACCGTTCGCAGCAGAACATTGGCGCCGATCTCCACATGACGCCACTCGGTGTATTCTTTGGGATTATGGCTGATACCATCCACCGATGGCAAGAAGATCATGCCCGCGGGCGCCATCTGATTCATGATTTGGGCGTTATGGCCGGAGTAGCTGGCCACGGACATGCAACGGACATTTGCCGCGCGGCAGGCGCGTTCGAATTCGCGCACGAATTCCGGCGACATCTGCTCCGGCTCTCGATGCAAAACGCGCTGCGTACCCACCGACAGCCGATAGTCGCGCGCGCAATCCTGCGTCAGGCGGATCAAACGCGCTTCCATATCCTGCAGCGTATCCGCCTCCGGATGCCGGAATTCCATGCGCAGCGACGCCTCCGACGGCACGACATTGTAGGACTCGGGCTTGGCGCTGACATGCCCGCAATTGACCACCCCGCGCGGGAATTCCTGCGTGATCAGCTTATGCGCCGAAATAATAAACGCCGCGGCCCCTTGCAAGGCGTCGCGGCGTTCTTCCGCTGTGGTGGTGCCGGCGTGCGCCGCCTCACCGAAAAAGGTCACATCATAAGTGGTGCGGCCGACAATCCAATCCACGATGCCCAGCTCATGCCCGCATTCGTGCAAGCGCTTGCCCTGCTCGATATGCACCTCGAGATAACCCAGGATCGTCTCCGGGTCGCGACGAGCGCGATAGATCTCCGCCGGTTGAATGCCCGCTCGAAACAGCGCCGCGCGGAAGGCGCCGTTGGCGTGAATGGAATCGCTGATGTCATCGGCGGAAATCTTGCCGATCACGCCGTTGCTGCCCAAAAGCGACTTCCAGGTGCCTTCTTCATCGGTGAAGTTAATCGCCTCCAAATGCGACTTGGGCTTGATGCCGGCCTCCTTGACGCGCCGCAGACATTCCAGCGCGATCAATACGCCGATGGCGCCGTCGTAGCGCCCGCCGTTGGGCACCGTATCCAAATGCGAGCCCATCATCAAGGTCTTGGCATCGGCGTCGTCGCTGCTCAGTACGCCGCTCAAATTGCCGACTTCATCGTCTTTGACCAGCAAGCCGGCTTCCTCAATGCGATCCGCGAACCAGGAGCGAGCGGCTAAGTCTTCGTTGGAAAGCGCCAAGCGCGAAACGCCACCGCCCATGGTCGCGCCGATCTCCGCCAGCGCGTCGAAGTCCGCCCGCAAGCGCTCGCTGTTGATTGTCAATTCCAAGTTTGGCTGCGCCACACAATCACCATTAATGTATCGTTAATGCAGTAAGCTGAATTATAAGAGCAAAAGCCTTATTGACAACATCATGGAATCTCAGTTTGAAAATCCAGACGTTCTTCGGTTGCGCGCCGGATCCGCCTGCGTCTTGTTATTAGCCGCCAATGCTTTACCATTGACGCATCGTCTGCAAGCCCGACCAGAGCGCATCCGTTGATCAAGACCCCGCTCGATCAGAGCCAACGCCATAGCTCGTCCTATCGCTGGGTGATACTGGCGATGGTGAGCCTGTCCGGCTTCATCACCATCGGCTTTCCGTCTACGGCGCTGTCCGTGCTCTTCAGCGAAATCGCGGCCGAGCTCAATCTCGACCTGGTGCAAATTGGCGTGATCTGGGGCACGGGAACGGCCATGGGCATCGTCACGGCGCTGATGGGCGGGACCTTTATCGATGCCTTCGGCACTAGACGGTCGCTGGTTGCGCTCTGCCTGGCAGCCGGCATCTTCGGCGCGCTGCGTGGTTTCGCCGTCGACTTCTGGTCGCTATTCATCACATCATTTCTCTTCGGCACGGTACAGCCGGTACTGCCGATGAACTTCGTCAAGCTGAATCGCGAATGGTTCCCATCCGGGCAGCTGGGTTTTGCCAGCGGCGTAATGTCGGCCGGGTTCGCCACCGGTTTGATGCTGGGCTCGCGCTTCGGCGCGACGGTGTTGTCCCCGATGCTGGGCGGATGGCGCGCGGTGCTGCTCTTCGTCGGCGCCTGTTCAATCGCGCTCGCCATCGCCTGGGCCATCCTGCATCCGCCAGAAGACCGCGGGAGTTCCAAACTTCCCAACCTCAAGAGCTTCCTGGGCAACCTGCGTTACGTCACGCGCTTCCGCGAGCTTTGGGTCATCGCCTTGGCCACCTTCGGCGTCTTGGGATTGATGCGTGGCCTCAGCGGTTATGTGCCGACTTACTTGCGCGAGATCGGTTGGAATGCCGTCGACGCCGATACCGCCATCACCGTATTCTTCCTCGCCAGCCTGATTGGCGTGGTGCCGATATCACATCTCTCGGATCGGCTGGGCAACCGCCGTCTGGTGATGGCCTTCGGCACCACTATGATGGCCATCGGCACGCTCATGATGTATTTCGCCGGGGACGCGTTCTGGCCGGTGATGTTGGCGATGGTTGTCGCCGGCGTTTGCTTTGATAGCTTCATGGGGCTGAAGGGCGCGTCGATCACCGAAGTAGACGGCCTGCAGATGAGCATGATGGGCATGGCCTTGGGCTTCGGCGCCATGCTGCAGAACCTCGGCGCTTCAATCACGCCGCCGGTCGGCAATTTGCTCAGCGCCTTCGGGCTGCATGCGCCCTTCCTGCTGTGGGCTGCATCGGGCTTCTTCGCCAGCTTCGTCCTGCTCAGCTACCGCAAGCGCAAAGCCAAGCCGCCGGCCTGAATGCAATATCGCGAAAAATCATACGGGCGACTCTCTGAGTCGCCCCCAAATACAAATCGCTATCGCATCCAAATGTAAGGGCGACCGAATTGGTCGCCCGAACATAAACAGCGTTGGTATGATTCCCGCAGCTAATCCCGGCCGCCGCCGAACAACCGCAGCATGAACCAGAACAGGTTGATGAAGTCCAGATACAGCGTCAATGCCGCCATCACGCTGAATTTCAATGTTTCATCGGGATTCAACTGAAAACGCGGATCAGCCGCCATATTGGCGATGCGCTGCGTATCGTAGGCGGTCAATGCCGTGAAGATCAATACGCCGGCGATGCTGATCACGTAATCGATGAAGGCGCTGCCCAGGAACATGTTGACGATTATGGCGATGAACAGCCCGATCAAGCCCATCATAAAGTAGGTGCTGTATTGGCTGAGATCGGTCTTGGTTGTCAATCCCACCAGCGTCATGGCGCCGAAGACCCCGGCCGTGCTCAGGAAGGCCGCCGCGATCGAACCGATCGGATAAATCAGGAAAATGATCGAGAAGGTCACGCCCGTCAGCGCCGAATAGGTGAAGAAGAGCAGGCCGGCATTAGTCGGCGAGAGCTTCGGCATCATCGCGCTCAATCCGAGCACGATGCCCAGTTGCGCGATGATCACGATGAAGAACATCATCTGCGAGGGGTAGAACCCGGTCGCGCTGAGCAAGATCGAGACGAAGGCCGTGATGCCCAAGCCCATCGTCATCCAGCCATAGACATTGCGCATGACAGCGTTTAGCTGCACGCCGTCAAGCGGCATCTTCGCCTTCTGGGGCGCGCCGATTACCATGCTGTCGTTACGAAAGTTCATCTTTGCTTCCCTTTCTCATCAGGCTGCCAAGCGCGGCAGCCAAGCGAGTCTGCTATCTTGTGAGCGCGCGGCAGTCCTTGTCGCTGCCGCCGAGCGGCCGGTTGTTCGCGATTCTGCGCACACTATCCCAGCATTATACTAAACAGTATAACGGAATTTCCAGGTATTCAATGCGCGCGCCGCTCGATTTTACGCGCTTCTTACTTTTTCGCAGCCCGGCAATTTGCGGCGCGCTGGTACAATGCCCTTCAGTCCCGCACTGATGAAAGCCAATGCCATGCGCCTGATTCTCGCTTCGTCCTCGCCGCGCCGTCAACAGCTGCTCACTGAGCTGGGCTTGGCATTCGACATCATCAAGCCGCGGATTGACGAATCCCGCCGCGCGGACGAACCTGCCATCGACTACGCGCGCCGCCTCAGCCGGGAAAAAGCGGACGCGGTCGCCGCCCCGCTCGCCGACGAAACTGGGTTGATCTTGTCCGCGGATACCATCGTGCTGCTCAGCGCCGATGCGGTCGCCGATGACGCAAAAGCGGAGCTTCTGGGCAAGCCGCGCGATGCCGCCGATGCCCGCCGCATGCTAATACAGCTGCGCGAGCGTCCGCATCAGGTGATCACGGCGTTCACGCTCTTGCGCAAGGATCGCAAGAATTATGACCCGCGCGTCATCACGCGCCACGAAACGACGACCGTGCACATGCGCGCCTACAGCGATGAAGAAATCGAGCGCTATATCAGCAGCGGCGATCCCTTCGACAAAGCCGGCGCCTACGCCATCCAAAACGAGGCCTTTCATCCTGTTGCGCGCATTGAAGGCAGCTACAGCAACGTTGTCGGTCTGCCGATAACGGCGGTGCGGGCGGCGCTGCGCGACATGGGTTACCCCCTGCCCTAGAAAACAAACCGAGAACTTTCCATTCCCATCGCGATAGCACAATTCGCATTGTCAGCTTGCCCTGGTTTCACCAGTCCAGTCTATTATTGCGCCGATAAATTTCATACTATTCCAATTAGGTAAAGTTGTGTGCCGAGTCAAAGTTGCCGGTTTCGGACAAATTGGAGGAGAGCAATGTCACGGAAATGCGGAACTAACACCTATGCTCATGCTGAAAGGCCGGGTCTGAAGGTGGTCAGCAGGGCGTTCTTGAAATCGTTAGCGCTCCTGCCGGCGCTGCTCATCATGCTGTTGACGGTCTTGCCGGCATCCGCAAACAACGACAATCCCACAGTCGCATTTCTGCGGTTTGGCGCATCGCCAACATTCTCCCAGACTGATGCCGCGGTGCTGGACATGCTGCAGGCCTATGGCTACATCAACGCGGAGGAGCGTGTCACGCTCGAAGCCGGTAGTGACCTGGTCGGCGAAAACATCAACGTTCTCATCCGCGATGCCGGCTTTGACTTCCCCACCGCCAACCTGATGGTTGAAGATGCCCTGGATGAAGGCGCGGACATTATGCTCACGGTATCGACCCAAGTCGGCATGCTCGCTGTGGGCGCCATGAGCGATATGGAAGACCCGCCGGCGCTGATTTTTGCCATCGTGACCGACCCGCACGGCGCCGGGCTCGCTTCCGCGACCTGCATCAAGCCAGCCAACGTGACCGGTACCTTGATGCACATAGATTACGAGGAATACGCCAGCCTGGCCTACAAGCAGAATCCGGATTTCCAAACGATCGGGCTGCTCGCGAACGCTGATGATCCCGCGACTTCCTACTACGTGGCGACAATCGAGCGCACCGGCGAACAGCTTGGTTTCACGGTTGAGGTGGCGACTGTTGTAAATGCGACGGATTATGCCCTGGCGACGGAATCTTTGGTCGACAAAGGCGTCGACATCATCGCCTTGCCGCCCCGCACCGGGTCTTCGGGCGGCATCTCGTCGATAGTCGACGCGGCGATCGGCGTGCCGGTCTTTTCACCGCTGGTATCCGATGTCATCCATGGCGTCACGATCGCCGCTGGCTTCGAAGGCTGGTATCGCGAAGGGGTTCAGGCCGGCCGCATGCTCGTCGCTTACCTGGAAGGCCGGCTTGATATCGCCGCGACCGGAGTCGCCTCGACTCCAAGCTTCGCCGTCGCCGTCAATCTGGATTCGGCTGATGCCCAGGGCGTTGTCTTCACCGACGCCTTGATGGCGGAGGCGGATTACATCATTGAAGGCGGCGTGGGCCAGGGCGCGGCGATCGAGATTCCGGGAGAAATCACCTTGTCAGAGATGACGCTGGATGAACGGCGGGCCGAGGATGACGCCTGGCTGCAGAGCCTGCATTGCACGCCCGAGATGATAGCCGAACAGCAAGCTCAGCTGGAGGCGCAATCCAACTAGCGAATCAAGTCGCTGGATATGTCGCCAGCCGCGGAAACTGGATAACCAACGCGCGCAAGAATCACGCATACTTAAGTCCCTCTGCCATGCCGGCTGGGGGATTTCTGCATATATCCGGCCCCGGAACTTTCCGTCGGCTGATGCGGGGAGGCAGCCGTTCGCGCGGAAGACTCGGCAACATAACCTGATTCGCTTGAGCCGCTCGCTCGGTATTGCAGGGCGGCGCTCCGGCTGTCAGAATAACTGCCGGTTCAGTTGAAAACGGGGACAGGCATATGATGACAAGCTTGAGCACAAAGGAAATCGCCAACCGCCTGGTAGCGCGCGGCAAAGGCATCATGGCGGCCGATCGCCCTCGGCAGCCCTTCGAGCACATGCTCGCCGCTACCGGCAGCAGCGTTCACCAAGACAGCTATCGCGATTGGTCGGAACTGCTTTTCACAGCGCCCGCGCTGGAGGACTATGTCAGCGGCATCATCATGACCGATGAGCAGACGCGCATGACGAGCGCGGCGGGCGAATCGTTGCTCGAGCGGGTCATCGACCGCGGCATGATTCCTGGCATCTCGCCCTTCACGGGCATGGTTGAGCTGGCGGGCAGCTGTGGCGAGACTGTCGGCAGCGGACTCGATGGCTTGCGCGAACGACTGGCGGAATACGCCGCGATGGGCGTCGGCTTCAGCAAATGGCGCGCCGCATTGCAAATTGGTCCGCATACGCCCAGCGAATACGCCATCGCCGCCAACACCTACGTCATGGCGCAGGTCGCCGCGCTATCCCAGGAAGCCGGCATCGCGCCCATCGTCGAACCCGAAGTGATGCTGGTGGGCGATCACACGATTGAGCGATGTTTCGAGATCACCGAGCGAGTGCTGAGACGCACATTCGAGGCGCTGTATCTGCATCGCGTGGAGCTGGCAGGCACGCTTGTCAAAGCCAGCATGGTGGTATCGGGCAACCAATGCCCGCATCAAGCCGATGTCGATACGGTCGCCGAAATGACGGTCGAGGTCTTCCGCCGCGGCATTCCCGCCGCCATCCCCGGCATCGTCTTTCTCTCCGGCGGACAATCGGACTACCACGCGACTGCGCATCTCAACGCCATGAACGCCAATTACCAACTGCCCTGGAAACTCAGCTTCTCCTATGCCCGCGCCTTGCAGCGCGAGCCGATGCAAATCTGGCGCAATCAGCCGGAAAACGCGCCGGCGGCGCAAGCATCGCTCTATCACCGCGCCAAGATGAATGGCCTGGCCGCCATCGGTCAATGGTCGGAGGCGCTGGAGAGTGAAGCGCTGGCAACGTGAGCATGCGCGGCATCAGCCGCCGCGGCGCGCGTGAGACTGACGGCGATTCTCGACGCTGCTTATGGATATGCCGGCGCACTGATGGGTACAATCTTTTCGCGCATGCTGCTGGTGAGCGCCAGCAGGCGCAAAGTGACGTCTTGCCCGAGTCGATCTAATACTAAGTCGCTGATATCCGATGCGGTCTTGACGGGCGTCTCGTCTATGCCAACGAGGATGATCGTTTCGATATCGGGATCCAGGTTGTCCCATTTGCTCAGCGGCAGCCGGAAGCCTTCGATATTGGCTTCCGCGCCACTTAAGGCCCCGAGCGGTATGGCATTGCCGCCGCGGATGAAATCCCTCAATTCCTGGGCATCCGCGAAGGACGTCCGCGTTTCATAGACGCGATGCGCGATCAAGATTTCAAATACGTTGAGGTTGAGCGCAACGCCGGGGCAGGCCTCCCGAATGCGCCGATTCAGTTCAGCCAAGCTGCTGACCGCGAACCCGTCAAGCCCGTAAATGATATTGGCGTGATAGATGTACTTGATCCGATATTCGGTATCGTAGTACGCATCCATCAAGGGCGATTCGCCCGTCTCGTAATGCGCGTAGAGCCCGTGTTGTTCGATGATTGGTCCGTCCGCGAACGATGTGACCAGAATGCCGTCCGCATAGCGCCCCAGCCCGAAACGGTCGACGATCGCTCTGTCGACGCGTCGGCCGGGAATCTCAATCGGCAGGGGCGGCTCGCCGATGATGTCCATGACGGCGGGTTGCGCCTGCGCGGAGGGGATGGACAGGGTATTGTCCGGGCCGCCGCCAACAACGACGCCGATAACCCGGCCTCGCGCATCAAGCAAGGGACCGCCGCTATAGCCGGGCAGGCCGCGCATGTCGCTCTGAATCAAATTGCGATGAACGCCGCTATTGACGAGCGTCGCATCGACGCCAAGCGCGCTGATATGGCCGGTATCCGCATCCCAACTCAGTGACGCCGGCCCGCCGATGCTGAGCACCGGTTGTCCCACATCAAGTCGGCCGGATTCGAAGAAGGCCAGCGGCTGCAGCCGCTCGCACGACAGGCCGACTCGGACAACGGCGAGATCCAAGTCCCGGTTGAATCCGATCACAGCGCCGCGGGTGCTGGAGCCGTCAACGAATTTCACGCGAACGAATCGCTGATAGCCGATAACGTGCGCGTTGGTCACGACATGTCCGTGACGGTCGATCAGGAAACCCGTTCCGCCGCTGCTGTTGGTTTCCAGTATGACGACAGAAGGCAGCGACGCTTGATATATCTCGAAAAAGTCGAATGCGGGAAGGCGCGGAACCGGCGCGGGAGGGATAACCGATTGCGGCGGCGGCGTATCCAGCCGGGTCAGATCAAGCCAGGACGCCAGCCATACGATCTGTCCCGCATATCTGCCATCGAGCAGGATTTGGTACCAGCCATTGGACGCGCCGATGACATGCAGAACATCGCCGGGGCCGGCGCTTCCCCAGCGCTGGGCTTCAATGCTGGGACCCAGGCGCAGGTTCACGTTTTGATTGACGCGAATTAGAAATCCGTTGTCTTGCGCGCTGACGGCGACGATGCTTATGAGGACAAACGCAGCCAGGATTATTTTGCGCATGATAGCCCCTGTCGACGACCTAGCGCTTCGTCAGCTGCTTCTCAAACGAGCGCCGCCATTCCGGCGAAAGCGCCTCGAGGCGCAGCGCGCGTGCCGCAGTGGCTGGGTCCGGCGCATCCAGATAGCGGGCGGCATTGACCTCCGCCACCGTCATACCCACCGTGTCTCGCTGCAGCAACCGAATGCCATCGCCGGCCGACAGCGCGCCTTCTTCGAGCACACGCGCGTAGAAACCGCTGCGGTTGCTGCGCAAGAAAGTCTTGGCGAAACCGGGAATGCCCAGCTTGCCTTCCAACTTGTAGCAGGGCACGCGCGGCTGCGTCGGTTGGATGACCGCCTCCCCGACTTCGATAATATCGCCGATACAGACTTCGCATTCGAGCACTCCGCCCAGCGTCAGGTTTTCGCCGAATTGGCCGTATTCGAAGTCATCTCGCTTCAACACGCCGGACCAATAGGCATAGTGTTCGTGAGGGTAGCAATAGACGGCGCGATTGGGACCGCCATGATTATCGAGATCCGCTTGCCCGTCGCCCTCCAGATTATTCTGAGCCAGCCGGACGCGTCCCGCGGTCGCTCGCTTGTAGATGCCGGTGCGATAGGCGCGCCCGTCAATCTCAACGGCTTGAGGCTGGCCGATATTCACTGATACCAGCTTCACGAATCGTCCTCTCCCTGCAGGCGCTGTTTACGTGCCTGAATCTGATCGAGTATCTCTTCAACCGGCGTGCTCTTTTCGAAGAATTCCTGCTGCGCTTGATCCACCGCGCTCAGTCGCTCCTCAGCCGCCATGTCAGCGCTGCGCTTCGCCGTTGCCGCGCCAGAATCCGCCAATGCGCCCTCAGCCCGTTGACCGGATGCTTCCGCGATCTCGTCCGCCATCGCCGCCGATTCGTCGCGGCCTTGCAAGACGATCTTGTAGAAGGCGAAGACGCCAGCCGCAACGATCGCCAGCGGCACGATCAGCTGAAACAGGCTGGAGATTAAGCTCACCGCGCCCAGTGCCAAGATGACCAGCAAGACCGCGATCACCAGTTGCCGAATGCGTTTGTCGCTCATGTTTCACCCGCTTGGCGTCGTTGCTCTTGGGTACCCATTAGTATAACGCAACAGCGCGCCAAATGGCGCGCATGGGCAATTGGCGGGAGTGGTGAATTTCAAGGACTTGGGATGCAAAGCTAGTTCCACACAGAGTGATTAACCACCGAGACCACAGCCGCTCGGCCGCAGCGAAAAGGTCTGCCGCGCTCACACAAAATATCAAACTCGCTCCTTGCATGAGCTAGGAGGTTTGTAAAAAAGGAGAGCACAGAAGTAATACCAATAAAGTAATGCAAAAAATTACGGAACGTTGTAGGGGCGTCTCGCTGAGTCGCTCTCTTTCCCAACTACATCTTTTGGGCGTTTCGCCGAAACGCCCCTACAGGTCAGCATTTGCATGTCTTACTTGGTGTTACGGAGACGAGCGGGGCGACGCTAGGTCGTAGGAGTGGCCGCCACCCGCGCGCCCGCTGATTTCAAGCGCTTGCGCCGCAGCTGCCAATGCTCGCGCAGGCTCCAGCCCGCCACCGCCGCGAATGACAGCGCGTAAATCAAGAGATAGAGACAAAGCTCGCGTTGGATCTGCCAGGCCAGGGCCGCCGCCCACAAGGCGTAAAACATCATGATGATTTCCAGCGCGATGAATGAGTCGCCTGGCAGCGCGTAAGCATGGGCTGAGGCATCGCCCCCGGATTTCGGCGTGCGCCGGAATCCCGTACCCCTGCCCATAGCGGCGGCCAACACGGCCAGGCTGTTATTGAGTGATATGCCGGTGCCGATGAATAACAATGCGGGGAAGGCTTTCAATCCGACCAGCCAGTTGGCGTACAAGCGAATCTGGCTGCTGAGATACATCAGCGGCGGCGCCAGTCCCACCAGTCCCAGCGGCGCCAGCGGCAATTCCGATAGCGTATCCGCCAGCAGCAACGGCGGCGTCAGCAGCAGCAGGATCAGCATCAGCGGCTGAGGCAAGTATTGGCAGAGATGCTGCAGCGCCATCGTTTTCTGCGAAGCGGTCAAATCGGCGCGCAGGATGGGCCCGGCCAGCTTGATCAGGCATTGGGTATTGCCCATGGCCCAGCGCGCTTGCTGCTGCTTGTAGGCGGCCAGCCGCGCGGGAATCTCCCCCGGTACTTCGATATCTGGCAGGAAGACCGATTTCCAGCCCTTGCTTTGCGCCCGATAACTCAGATCGAGATCCTCGGTCAGCGTATCGGCGGACCAGCCCGCTGCCGATTCGATACAACTGCGGCGCCAGACGCCGCCCGAGCCATTGAAGGGGATAAGCCAGCCGCTGCGATTACGGGCCGTCTGTTCGACGACGAAGTGGGTATCGATCGATAGTTTCTGCGCTCGCGTCAAATCGTTGGCGTCGGCGTTCAGATGACCCCAGCGGCCTTGCACAATGCCGACTTGAGGATCCGCCAACAGATGCGGCAGGGTCAAGCGCAGGAAATCCGGCGGCGGCAGAAAGTCGGCGTCAAAAATGGCGATGAATTCGCTCTCGCAGCTGCGCAGCCCATGGGCCAGGGCGCCGGCCTTAAAGCCGTCGCGGTCGCTGCGCCTCAAGTGCTGGGCGCGAAAACCCAGCGCCTCCAACGATTTCAGCTTGCGCGCGACGATGCGAGAGGTGTCATCGGTCGAGTCGTCGAGCACCTGAATCACCAGTTTGTCGCGCGGATAATCGAAACGCGCCACGGCATCAATCAGGCGCGCCGCCACGAACCGCTCGTTGAATAGCGGCAACTGCACCGTCACGGATGGCGTCGCGTCCAGGCTCGGCGTTGGAATGGTCTTGCGGCACTTCCGCCAATATCGAATGAGCAGCAGCGCCTGTCCCAGGGTATACAGCGCCAGCAACAACGCGGACAGCGCGTAGAGAGTGGTCAACAGGACAATCATCGGGGGGATTCTAATGCGCGCGCGCGCCCCTGACAAGATGTAGGTGGCTGTCGCCGGATTTGGATTTCACTCGCGCCCGTATCCGGCGCGTAGGTAAAGCGTCAGTTTCTGATACAGGTAATATTAGTGAAGCGATGTACGCTTGGGGAGAGCCATTTGGAGCGACGCAGTGGAAAGGATGGGACAAGTCATGCAGATCTATTTCGTCCGCCTGTTGATGTTGATCCTACTATGCGTATTTGTCGTTCATTTCTTATATTCTTGACACACGCAAACGCTTTGCCCGCAATCCAAAACCGCTATAATATCGACTGACGCCGCCGCCATTTGGCGACGGTCCGCGCTCGAATGAAAAGTTCCCGGGAGCTAGCGCACGATGCCCGATCGCGCCGTGGCGGTATTTGAAATAAAACGCTACATGGTGATTTGGCGCCAGATAGAAGAACGCGAATTCGATGGCACGCTCGCGCGCATCCGCGGGCTGGTGCGCTGCAACGGCGTTGGCGCCAGCGATCACGAGAATTATCGGCTGGACGTCTATTTTCTCGCCGATGATAGCGCCGTGCCCGATCCTCTGGTCGATATCGACAATCGCAGCGGCGCCATCTTCATGCCCATTAGCGATATCTCCGCATTCGTCGATATCCTGCGCAACGAGAAGCCGATCTATGGGCATCTGCGCGGCGACAATCCCCAATGGACCAGCGTGACCACGGGCAACGAGCCGGTCGGCACCGGCGACGAAGACCATCGCTTTGGCGAGAGTTAGCCGGCCGAGCTGCCGGGTCAATCGCATGTCCGAAGCCCTGCGCGCGCTGCACTTTGCCGATGTTCATATCGGCATGGAAAACTATGGCAAAACCGATCGCGAAACCGGCGTCAGCAGCCGCGTGCACGATTTTCTGCAGCGCATGGACGACATGGTCGATTTTGCCGCCCAGGGCGATGTCGATTTAGTCATCTTCGCCGGCGACGCCTTCCGCAGCCGCAGCCCCAATCCCACCTATCAGCGTGAATTCGCCGCTCGCATGCGCGCGCTCTCACAATTGGCGCCGACGGTGCTGCTGGTGGGCAATCATGATCTGCCCGTCAACGCCGCGAAAGCCTCGACTATCGAGATCTATGCCACGCTCGATGTGCCCAATATTTGGGTGGCGCAGGATTATTCGGTGCGCCGCATTGCCACCCGACGCGGAGATGTGGTCGTCGGCGCGGCCCCCTATCCCATCCGCGCCCGGCTGCTGGCCGATGTCTCCGTCCGCGGCCTGACCATCGCCGAGCAAGATGCCCGGTTGGTCGAAATCCTGCACGAGAGACTTGACGCGCTGGCAGAAGAAGCCGACGCCATCGCCGACGATGATACCCCGCGCATATTGACCGGTCACTTCAGCGTGAGCGGCGCGGTCTGGGGCAGTGAGCGGAGCGTTATGCTGGGCCGCGATGTGGTAGTCGATCTCGATGCGCTGGCCGATCCGCGCTGGGATTATGTCGCGCTCGGGCATATCCACAAGCACCAGAATCTGACGCATCGCAGCACCCAGCTGCCGCCGGTGGTTTATAGCGGCAGCCTGGAACGCATCGATTTCGGCGAAGAAGGCGATGTCAAAGGCTTCTGCTGGATCGAGCTGGCGCGGGGCGCGACGACCTGGCGCTTCGAGCGGTCAGCGGCGCGCAAATTACTGACCCTGCGCGTGGATTGCCGCGACAGCAGCGACCCTACTGCGCTGGTTTTGGCGACGCTGGCCGAGCATAAACTTGAAGATGCGGTGGTTCGTCTGGTCATCAGGTTGTCGCCGGAGGGCGAGACCCTGCTCAAGGATGCCGCCGTCATCGAGCGGCTGCGGAATACGGGTGTCTTTCATATCGCCGGCATTCGCAAGGAGGTCGAGCGCGGGGATCGCGTGCGCCTCGATGTCAGTCCCGAGGGGCTGTCGCCGTTGGAATTGCTGGAGCGTTATTTCGAGAGTCGCGATGTTGATGCGGCTCGGCGCGCGGCGCTGCTGGAGCTGGCGCGTGGGATTGTGGAGGGGGACGATCGCTGAGACCGCAGCCAGGCAACGCCTACGTCGTCCTCGCGACTAAGCGGCCAGTAGATCGCTCCCAGAAGATATTATAGCGCTCAGACAACAGCCTACACCGACTCCCGCGCCACCAGCTGCGGCTCGGTGGCGTCGGCGACGGCAGGCATTCACTCACGGCGGCAATAAAGCGGCGCGCGAGGGGGTGAGTATTTCAAATAATTGGCCGTTCTCAATTCCCTTGCACTGCCGCTATTGACAGGGTACCACTCTCATCTGACACGGCGATACGGCGATCATCCGGCGACCAGGCCAAGCCGGCAATCGGCGCTCTGAACACAGCATCCGCCAGCATAACGGGTTTATTCTTCTTGACCTTCCAGATTGCCAGCAGGCCATCATTGCCGCCCGATGCCAGCAACATACCCTGACGCTGAAATTCCAGATGCTTGATGAGCTGCTGATGTCCTTCCAACATTATCGGCCGAGTGTTTGCAGGGCCCTTGCCGGAACAGTCCCAGATCACTACCTGAGTTCCGCCGCCGGTCGCCAGATAGCGACTATTGAAGCTCCATGCCAATTCCAGCACCTTGGTTTCATAACCCCACATCTGCAGATCCTGCCCGCTGGCGGTGATCCAAAAGTGCACCGTCGAGTCCTGGTCGCCAGTGGCAATGTATTTGCCATCGCGACTCCATTCCAATGTGAGCGTCGAACCCTGCCATTCGAAACGACGCAGCGGTTCCGCCTGTTCGGGGTCATACAGCACGACTCCATTGTAGGCGGAGATGGCGAACTGTTTGCCGTCATAGCGCCACTTGATGTCGGTAATCGTGCTGTTCGCATCGGGATATTCGCGAATCAATTCCCCGCCGCTGTTCCACAGTCGCAGTTTGCGCCCGGCGGCTGACACCAGCCAATCGCCTGCCGGGCAGAAAGCGACGCGCGCCACCCAGCTCGCCCCGCCTGCCATTTCAGAGCGCTGCGCTCCTGTCTCGGCATCCCAGAGCCGTACCTTGCCGTCTTGTCCAACGCTCGCGAGGAGGCGGCTGTCTTTGTGCCAGGATATTGCCATCGTATCCAAGGCATGACCGGGCAGCACCCGCTGAACCGCGCCATCAGCGCCATCAAACAGCGTGATTGGGCCAGACACCCCCGCCACTGCCAGAATATTACCTTCAGGCGACCACGCCAGCCCAATCGGATGATCGTCAATGTTAGCGCGCCATATTGCCTTGAGCGCTGGCTGCGCCCGTTTGGATTTGCGCTTGCGCTGCATCATGCCGCGAGGCATTCGCGGAAGCCGTTCTCCAGCGCAGCCCGATCCAGGTTGCGCCCGATGAAGATCAGCTTGTTATGCCGTAGTTCCTCCCCCCAGGGGCGATCGGCGCGGCCATCAAAGAGCATATGCACCCCCTGAAAGACGAAGCGCTCATCCCAACCGCGCACGCTCAACACGCCTTTCATACGGAAGATGTCTTGCCCCTGTACCTGCAGGAGCTGACTGAGCCAGCTATTGAGCTTCTCTAACTGGAGATCGCCGGGGACGCTGATGCCAACGGAAGTCACTTCTTCGTCGTGTTCATGATCGGGCTTGTACTCGCGAGCCTCGAGCGGGTCAGGCACGGAGTCCGCGCCGCGCAAGCGCGCGTCGAATTCATCCGGGTGATGTTCGGTGAACAGCATGTAATAACCCGGCTGCTGGATCTCGATATTGAAGACGGTCTCGCCGCTTTCGTTCAGCACGAGTTGGTTGTACTGTCCTTTGCCAAGGCGCATCATTTCCCCTGCTTTTATCGCCTGCTCGTCGTCTGAGAAGGTCAATACCGCGTCCATCAGCGTCGCTTCCTTCGCCGCCAGTCCCGTATTCGCCAGCGGCAACAGCGCCGCCCCCATTGTCGGGTCAGGTCCTTCACCCATGACCCATTCACAAGTTCCGGGGTTCAGTTGATAGATACCGGACCATTCAAACGGGTATTCCGGCTCCATGAACTTCGGGTCGATATCCAGCGCCCGGTCGAGGTTGAAGCCGCCCACATTCAGAATTTTGTCCATCTCGACCACCGCATCACGGCTGCGGTAGATTTTCGCCATACTGTTCATGCTTTTGATGCGGGCTTCAAGCCTCTCGAGGTCTTCCGGCGCGACCAGATCAATCTTGTTGAGCAGGATAACATCAGCAAAGGCAAGCTGTTTTTTGGCCTCGTCGCTGTCATCAATATGCTCCCAGATATGCTTGGCGTCGACCAACGTGACAATCGCATCCAAATGGAGCTTCTGCTGCATGTCATCATCGACGTAAAAGGTCTGCGCGACGGGACCGGGATCGGCCATGCCGGTGGTTTCGATCATGATGTAATCAAACTTGTCGCGGCGTTTCATAAGATGGCCGAGGATGCGAATCAAATCACCCCGCACGGTGCAGCAGATGCAGCCGTTGTTCATCTCGAAGATTTCTTCTTCCGCGCCAATGACCAGATCGTTGTCGATGCCGACTTCGCCAAATTCATTCTCAATGACCGCGATTTTTTTGCCGTGATTTTCGGTCAGGATTCGGTTGAGCAATGTGGTTTTGCCTGACCCCAGAAAGCCGGTCAGCACAGCAACGGGAACTCGTGTATCAACAGCATTCATCATGTTTCTGTCTCCTCTTTAGTGATTGTCGTTTGGTACAGAAGTAGTTCAAAACAAGTAACGAGAATACGCCACCAAGTCGATTGCAGGGGGACATTACAAGTCGCCCGAACGTTCAAGATTTGTTGATTGGGCGATTGACAGAATCACCCCTACGACGTCCCATTATTCTTCGCATTGCTAACTTGTAAGCGCTGAGATGCGACATCTGCAGAACAAGCAGACTGCCACGCTGTCGGCATCGAGCAAGGAGCGACGCTTTTCGAAGCATGTGGCGCCTTCCTCACAACGGCGTCTCTATAGCGGCATGAACAGATTCTGAAAAATCAAAAGGCTCATAAACCTGAACATCGCTGTAAGACTCCAGTTTCCGCGTCAGATACGGGTTACGAATCTGAGTCTGATTATCAATTAGGGACACTGTTGCTATCTGAACACGTTCACTCCGCAAACTATCCAGGATCGTCGCCAGCGCCTGCGGGTCTGCCATCGCTGAGACGGGCAGAAAGGCATAATCAGCTTCCAGCCGCCCCAGCTGCTTGATTAGCGCCGTCGCCAGCGAACAACAAGCGCAGCCGCCCGTCAACCGTTGGCGCGTCACCCCATCGATCGCCAACGGCAAGTCGCTATTGTCGATCAGCGCGAGGCGGTTAGTTTCGGCGGACAACACTTCAATGAGCGCCCGTGTGAACAAGGCCTTTGGCTGATGCAGCATTCCGGTGATCGTGATCAACCGCATGGCTAGTCTCCCGCTGCGAAGGCTCCATCCAGCGCAAACAACGGCCGGTAGGCATCATGCCCGGCGCCATAGGTTCGATCCATCAAGGCGGCGTACTCGGCCGCATGGGCTGGATTGCTGCGCCAGCGCACACCGAGATATTCCGCCGCTTTGACGATGCCCAGCACACCGTGTTTGATCTCCTCAAAGGTGTAATCTGGCCCCACCGGGACGTATAACCAGCGGGCGAGGTTCGCCGCCGTTCCCCGGTGATCTGGCGCGCCGTCAGCGCGGAGCGCGGCATAATGCAAAGGCTGAATCTGTGGCAGCCAGCGCACGGGCGTATTTTCCTGCTCAACATAGGCGTAAAACGTAGGGACATCGCACTCCGGCGGAATCTGCACCGCGACCGCGGTTGCCAGCGCCAGCCTGTTGGGCTCGTGCGTCGCCAGCCCGGCGGCGTCACGCAGACCGCGCCGCGCTTCCGCCAGATTCGCGCTTTGCCGCTCCGCCAGTTCCGGCAGACGTTCAGCCTGAGCTAATGCCTGCGCCGCGTTCGGGAAGTCCGCGGGTTGACGCAAGGCTTTCACCTCTGCATAGAGCGCCTCATCACTGAATACCAGCAGCGCGCCGGGGCGGCCCTCGGCATCAGCCAAATGCAAGCCGAAAAGCGTCACCGCTGGGCGCTCTGCCGCGCCGGGCATAGGCAGGGTGTCCGCGAAGTCGAGCCAGGTAGCGTTCTGCGGCTGCCACAACCCCCGAAGCACCTGCGTCCAGCTGAAGCGCGTAGCGGATGTCGCGAGCCGCAGACGCGCGTCAAAGTCCAGAAAGCGCGGCAGCGCCTTATGATGTTTGACCGATTCGGCCAGGTCATGGCTGGCATTCGCCGGGATGCCCACCCATTCGCCTGGCTGAATCCCCGCCGCCAGATGCAGCAAACGGCGAGCGCGGTAGGCATTGCGCGCCAGCAGGATCATTGCGCCGTCCAGCCGTTCCGACCATGCCGCTTCAGCGGACTCAAGCGTCGCATTGGCGCGCAACGCTGTCCCAGGGGGCGGAGTCAGCAAATCATCCAGCGGCGGATGGGCGGCATAATCCGCGCCGCGCACCGGCAAACCGCCCAGCGCCCCCACCGGACAAAAGCCGCCTAGCCACAATGTTCCCCAGTCAACTGACAAATTCATCGTGTACGTTCTCCTTTATGGTTAAGCGTTTTGCTGACAATCCGCGCAGGCGCCAAAGAGCTGCAATCGACTGTCGGTGATGTGATGACCACTGGAATCTTCACTTTGCTTAATCAGTTCGTCCAGCGGTTGGCTGTCAAGATATTCCGCGCGTCCGCAGTCCAGACAGATGAACAGCATCATTAGCTCAGGCAGGGTTGGCACGAAGTAGCTGCAGCCTTGATAACCGTGAACCCGGCGTATCAAGCCCAGGTTTTCGAGCTTCTCGACTGTGCGGTAGACCGTCGCTCTGCCGGTTTTCGGGCGCGCCAGACGGGCGACATCCCAAGCCTGCTCGGCGCTGAGCGGATATTCAACGCGCGCGAAAATATCGATCAAGGTCTCCTGAACTGTTGTCGCACGGAAGCCACTCTCGTCAACCGCGGTCAGCCAGTCTTCGGGATCAATTGTTTTGCCGCGCATGAGCCATCCGATCTCGCGCTACTTCTTGATACCAAGTCTCAGTAATTATGTTTATTGATACCATGTCTCAATAAGGATGGCAACAGGAAATCTGAAACGAGTACAGGATGTTTGGATCGATTGTGTTGTTGGGCGCTAAGATGTCACACTTGCGTTTCAAATGAGACTATGAATCAATCACGCCACGCAATTGAAACTAAATATCAACAAGCATGTGAAACAGGCACAGGATGAATGGTTGAGAGAAACCCATGAAACAAGCTCTAGTGCAGGCCGGGCTGCGCTTGAATCTTGATCACGATTATAGCTACTGGCCTGTTCACGCAAGTCGATGCGATGACGCGTGGCGGTCGGCTTGATGCCGCTCGGCACGCGGCGCTGCTGGAGTTGGCGCGGGGAATTGTGGAGGGGGAGCAGTGATATGTCTCGGAGCGGATATCACACCGTCGAGGTCTGGTATCCGACGATGCGCTCTGCGCGATGGTCTGCAAATTCTGATCTGGACTTCATCTGAGGTGAATCAGTTACACCGACTCCCGCGCCACCAAGGGGCAAGGCAGCGCCACCTGCGGCGGCTCGCCTTCCCCCTGCGCCCGATCCATCAGATATTGCACCGCCCAGCGGCCCATCTCATAATGCGGCAGTTGGATGGTGGTCAGCGCCGGCAGCAGACCCTCGGCGATATGGGCAATATTGTCGAAGCCGATGACCGCCACATCCGCCGGCACGCGCAGTCCAAGCTCCGCCAGCGCGCTGTAGCAGTTCATGGCGATTTTGTCGTTGCCACAGAAGATCGCCGTCGGCCGTGCGTCCAGCGCCATCAATTCCCGCGTCAAGCGATAATTCTCGGGGGGCGTCTGATTGGAGAAGCGCACGAGGGCGTCGTCCACGGCGATGCCATGATCGGTCAAGGCTTGCCGATAGCCGCGCAATCGTCCGTAAATGGCGGGGAATGGCGGCGTCACGCCTACGTTGTCATCCCAGAGGTTGATGAAGGCGATGCGCTTGTGGCCCGCTCTGATCGCAGTTTCGACGGCGCTGTAGCCGCCGCCGAATTCGTCCGGCACTACCGATGGCAGGCTGCGATCTTCCAAATAACAGTTGGCCAGGACCGCCGGCGCCTTGGCTAATGCGGCGGGCAATTCTACGGGACGATGATACATGGCGGCGTAGATGATGCCTTCGACTTCGCGTTCAAGAAAAACGTCCAGGGCCGCGTCCGCCGATTGTGGATTCTTGCCGGAATCCGCCACCAGCAGCACCATGTTATGCCGCCAGGCCACGTCCTGCGCGCCGCGAATGATATCCACCGCGTAGGGCGTGGTCGCGACATCGTCAGTTAAGAATCCGAGCAAGCCGGAAGGACTTCCGCGCAAATGCCGCGCCGTCTGCGAGGGACGGTAATCCAATGCGTCAACGGCGTCGAGCACGCGCTGTCGCTTGTCTTCGCTCACGTAAGGATGATCGTTGAGCACGCGCGACACCGTCGTGGTGCCCACGCCAGCGCGTTTGGCAATCTCCCGGATGGTTATTCTGCTTGACACTTGGCCCCCAATTAACTGGTGACAATTGATTCCGATTCTTGCGCGTCTGCCCGAAGCCAACCGAGCGCGCGACTGAAGTCGGTAATTTCACCCTTGCAATTTCGACAAAGAATCAGTATAGTCTGGGTCTGGTAACGTTACCAGACCGAAAAATAGTACGATTGTGACTAGAATCAAAAGGCAAATATGGACATACGCGAAGGCGTTAACTCCCGAGAGGATTTCCTCCGCCCCCGCTGTCACTTCATGCCCGCCGCCAACTGGATGAACGACCCGAACGGCGTCATACACTGGGATGGCCGTTATCATCTCTTCTTCCAGTACAATCCCGATGGCGCCTGGCACGGCAATATGCATTGGGGGCACGCCGTCAGTGACGACTTGGTGCATTGGCGGGAGCTGCCAATCGCCATCGCGCCGACGCCGAACTCGCCCGATCAAGGCGGCGTATTCTCCGGCTGCATGGTCGATGACGGCGGCGTCCCGACCGCGATCTATACCGGCGTCAATGACGATTACAGCCGGCAAGTGCAGTGTCTGGCCACCGGCAACGACGACCTGACGAAGTGGGTCAAACATCCGTGCAATCCGATCATCGGCTGCGCGCCGCCCGAGCTTGGCCAGACCCGCGACTTCCGCGATCCCTTCGTCTGGCGCGGCGACGACTGCTGGTATCTGCTTCTGGCTTCCCATATCGTCGGCGTTGGCGGCGCGGTCTTGCTCTATCGCTCGCGGGACTTGCTCGATTGGCAGTACCTGCATCCGCTCTTCGTTGGCGACAAGGCGCGAAATGGTCGCAATTTCGAATGCCCAAACTTCTTCCCGCTGGGCGACAAGTGGGTGCTGATCGTCTCCTCGCAACTCAGCCACGCGCCGTCGACGACTTTGTACTTTGTCGGCCGCTTCGAGGATGAGCGCTTCGTTCCCGAATCCGAAGGCGTCTACGATGCCGGTTACAGTTACGCCAGCTTGTGCTCCGAGGACGAGCAGGGCAGGCGGCTGATCTATTCCTGGATCCGCGAAGGGCGCAGCGTTGCCAAGCAACGAGAATCCGGCTGGACCGGTGTGCAGGCTATCCCGCGCCAGCTATGGCTGGACGAGCGCAAGCGACTTTGCAGCCGCCCGGTGCCTGAATTGGAAGCGCTGCGCGGCCCTCACTGTCATTTTGACGCCGGCGAGGTCGGCCACGATGACCTGCCGCTCGGCGGATTCGCGCTGGATATTGAAGTCGAGTTTGCCGTAGCTGGCGGCATCTGTGGCCTGGAAATGGCGCGTTCTGAGAGCGGCTGGGAAAAACTTGCGGTTCTCTACGACCAGTCCACCGAGACTCTGCAAATCCGGCGGCAGTATGACCATGACGACCCAGAGCTTGACGCGGCGCCGCAGGGCATGTCGCATCGGCTTGACGCGGGCGAGAACTTGCGCTTGCGCATGCTCTTTGATGGCTCGGTTCTGGAAGTGATCGCCAACGATCGCAGCCGCATCACCAGCCGCTTTTACCCGGGCAGCGCCGAGAATGCTACGCTGCGTGTGATCAACCCGGCCAGCGTAGGCGCCCTGGACATTTGGGAGATGGCATCGATCTGGTAGTGAGCCAGCTTGATAAGTGTTGGAGGGGGCGAGAGGAGGCGCGCAGCGAGAGGCGAAGAGAGTGTCATATCCTGTTTTCAGGCATCGTACATTTAGTCAAGTTGAAGAGGTTCAAAATGAAGAAAGCAGCATCACTCCTTGTTCTCGCGATCATGTTGGTCGCATTCAGCGGGCTGGCGTCCGCGCAAACTGAGCTCAGCCTGTGGTATCACGGCGCTGGGAACGAAACCGAGCGCAGCATACTGCTGGGCATAATCGACGACTTCAACGCTTTGCAATCCGACTATGCCGTCGTTTTGGAGGAATTCCCGCAGGAATCCTACAACTCGTCGATCGTGGCAGCGGCGCTGGCTGGTGACTTGCCCGACATTATCGATGTTGACGGTCCTGTCATGCCCGGTTGGGCCTGGGCTGGCTACATGGTTCCGCTCAACTTGTCGGAAGGCGCGCTTGACGACTTCCTGCCGGGCGCCATCGGCACATGGAACGGCGACGTTTACTCTGTCGGACTGTGGGACGCCGCTGTGGCGTTGCTCGCTCTTGAATCAACGCTGGACGCCCACGGCATCCGCGTTCCAACACTTGACGCCCCATGGACCGGCGAAGAGTTCGACGACATCCTCGAGCAACTTCAGGCAACTGGCGACTACGAATACGCGCTTGATCTGGGCATGGCCTGGACCGGCGAATGGTATCCCTATGCCTTCTCCCCGCTGCTGCAGAGTTTCGGCGGCGACATGATCGACCGCGACACCTACTTGAGCGCTGAAGGCGTGCTCAACGGCGACGAAGCTGTCGCTTTTGGCGAATGGTGGCAGAGCCTCTTTGAGCGCGGCCTGGCTGCCGGCACTTCGCAAGATGGCGCGGACCGCGAAACCTGCTTTATTGACCAGACCTGCGCCGTGCAGTGGAATGGCAACTGGGCTGGCTTGGGCGCCCTGGAAGCCCACGGCGACGACCTGCTCTTCTTGCCCGCGCCTGACTTTGGCGCCGGCTCGACAATTGGCGCCGCGTCCTGGCAGTTCGGCATTTCGTCGGCAAGCGAGAATCCGGAAGGCGCCAGCGCCTTCATCGAATTCGCCATCCAGGACGAATACCTGGCTGCCTTCAGCGATGGCATCGGCTTGATTCCGGCCACCTCCAGCGCGGCTGCTATCTCGGAATATTACTCCGAAGGCGGTCCGCTCGAGGTCTTCTACGGGCTCAGCAACGAGCAAGCGCTGGTCCGCCCAGTCACGCCCGGGTACGCTACTATGGCGCTGATCTTCGAAAAAGCGCTGGCTGATATCGCAAACGGCGCCGATGTGCTGGATACACTGGATGCCGCGGTTGACGAAATTGACCAGGACATTGAAGACAACGGCGGCTACGGCTTTGAAATGTAATTGAGTCGTACCGATTCGAACTCGTGGGCGGCTCGACGGGTCGCCCACGTCGCTGTCAGATTTCGGCGAGCCCGCGCTCGCTCCCTCAAGATTACAGTTGTTCCGCAGTGTTCTTCGCAGCCCCCTGCCGTCCCACGTTAGTGATTTAGGAAAACCTCATGACTTCAGCAGCCTCTGCCCGCAAGAATGCGCCGATTTGGGTTCGCTTGCTCCTTCCGCGTGACGCGCCGCTTTATCAACGAAATGATGCCGTCATGGGTTGGCTGATGGCATTACCGGCGCTGCTTATACTGACCATTTTTCTGGTCATCCCCTTTATGATGGCTTTTGTAGTTTCTTTCACAAATCAGCGGCTTATCTCGCCCAATCCAGCGGAATGGGTCGGCTTCCGCAACTTTGAGCGCCTGCTGACCATCCGCAACTTTACGCTAGAGCCTGAACGCGACGACAGCGGCGCAATCGTCTACGCCGACGGCGAAATCTCCTATCCGCGCTTGCGGGAATTCACGCGCAACAACCCCGACTATCCCGAGCTGGATGGCCTGCGTGAGTTCACCTCTTGGCAATCGGGCGACAACCGCACGGTGATACTTGTCGGCGATGTCGTCTTTCTGCGCGCGTTGATCAACACGCTGATCTTCGCCGCGGTCATCGCGCCCCTGCAGGGCGGTCTGGCGTTGCTGCTGGCGCTTTTGCTAAACCAAGCATTGCCCTTCATAAACGTCTTCCGTTCCATTTACTTCGCGCCGGTTGTTGTCTCGATGGTTGTCGTTTCGCTGCTGTGGCGCTTCATCTATGACGGCCAAAACGGCTTGCTCAACACCATCCTGGGCATGATCACCTTTGGCAACTTCCAGCCGGTCGATTGGCTGGGCAATCCCTACACCGCTATGCCTGCCATGATCGCCATGTCGGCTTGGCAGGCGGTAGGCTTCCATATGGTCATCTGGTTGGCTGGCTTGCAGACGATACCAGTCAGCCTCTACGAAGCGGCCGGGCTCGATGGCGCCGGCGCCTTTCAAAAGTTCCGCTATGTCACCTGGCCCGGCTTGCGCAATACCGCCGTGTTGGTGCTAATCGTCATTACCATCCAGGCGATGGGGCTCTTCGTGCAAGTTGATGTGATGACGCGCGGCGGTCCGCTCGACGCCACGCAATCGGTGGTATTCCAAGCGGTTCAGCGCGGCTACGACAAACAGGATATTGCCGAGGGCGCCGCCATCTCGGTGATCCTCTTCGTCATTGTCTTCACCATCGCCATGGTGCAGCGCTACTTGACGCGTGAAAGGAGCTAAGCATGAATACCATGAGCTTCGAGACTCGTCAGAATTTGCTCACAGGCCTGCGATACGCGCTGCTGATTTTGATCGCGGCGATATTTATCTTCCCCATCCTTTTCATGGTAATGTCGTCGCTCAAGCCGGATCTGCAGCTGCTGCGCGATTCCGCTTCCTTGCGGGCGTTCTTGCCGGTTGGGGATATTTCGCTCGACAATTATGCGGACGCCTTCGAGCGCGTGCCCATGCTGCAATTTGCATTCAACTCGGTATTTACGACAGCCGTCTCGGTCGGCGCTAGCCTCTGGCTTAATTCAATGGCGGCATTCTCTTTCGCGTTCCTAAAGTGGCGCGGCAAAACCATCGTGCTCTCGCTAATCATCGCCACCTTCATCGTGCCCTTCGAGGTCATCGCCATTCCGCTGCTGCTGGTGGTCAACAACCTGCCCTGGATCGGCGCCGGCGGCATCGAAATCGGCTGGCTCAATACCTACCATGTGCAGATTATTCCCTTCATCGCGGATTCGCTGGGCATTTTTCTCTTCTATCAGTATTTTCGCGATTTGCCGGAGGAACTGATTGAGGCGGCGCGCATTGACGGCGCCAGCATCTGGCAGATTTACGCGCGCATCATCATGCCAATCGCCGGACCCATCCTGGCGACGGTCGCCATTCTCAAGTTCCTGGTGATGTGGAACGCGTATATTTGGCCGCTGATGACGATCCGCTCAGAGGAGCTGCGCCCGATCATGGTCGGCCTGCAGTATTTCTTCCAGCTCAACACGGCCTGGGGCGAGATCATGGCTTATCTGTCGGTGGTGACGATACCGGTGCTGATCTTTTACCTGGCGCTGCAGCGCGCCTTCATCGAGAGCATCGCCACCAGCGGCATCAAGGGATAAGGCGCCCTGGCATTGCTGCAACCGCATGAAGGACGATGGGACAAGCAACCCAGTGAAATGGGAATGGTCCTATCGATCGGATTCAGTCTTGGGCAGATCAACCAGGCGCACCATCGCGCTCTCGCCGTCCGCGTCGGTGACCGGCGTGTAGAGTTCTTCCGGATCGCGCAGTCGATCGAGAAAGAGCACGCCGTCAAGATGATCAATCTCGTGATGCAGCACGCGCGCGTCCATGCCGTGAACGCGACGCTCGATGGCCCGGCCGTCTTCATCCCACGCTCGGAATTCAATCCAGCTCGGCCGCGGCGTATCCCAACTGTAGATATTGGGGATGCTCAGACAGCCATCGAATCCAGTCTCGAGGTCCCCGGCGGCGATGATCTCCGGGTTGAGCAGCGCCAGCATCGGCTCGACGTCGTCCTCGTCATTCTGCCCGAACATGACGACGGTGACGCGCTTGAGCACGCCGATCTGTGGCGCGGCGATGGCGGCGCCGGGCTGCGTCTCCAGCGTGTCTTTCAAGTCTTGAATGAGCGGCCTGAGTTTGTTGCTTTTGCGATGCGAGACCCGCCTGGATACCATCCGCAGCCGCGGTTCGTCTCCCGGGTAATAGAGCAGCTTCTTCACCGCCATGATTTCGATTCTGCGCTCGCGCTAGACATTCGGTCGCGTCAACTCTAGCACAATTCGCGCAGCGCTTGCAGTTCAGATGACCGTCGAATCAGCGCCTCCAGGAATCATCGTCGAAGATTCCAGTGGGATGACAGCCGCGTCCGGCCGCCGCCGCTTCCGCTTCCAGCGCGCGGAACTCCTCGTAATGGGCGTCGTTAGGCGGATAGAGCACCACTTCGGCGTATCCCTGCTCCACCAAGACGCGATTGACCAGCACATCATCGACGTAGACATAACGCAGCAAGCGGTCGTAAGGATCGACCAGCTCCACATCCGCGACCAGCCGCACGATTTTGCCGGCCACCAGATCATTATTGGCACTCGTCGCTTCGCGGTAACAGGGTTCGTTGCGTTCCGGCGTATTCATCTGCAAGTAGCGGATGCGCGTATTCTGACCATCCAGCAGCACATCAATCGTATCGCCGTCGATGACGCGGGTGACGAGCCCGGTCTCCCCTGCGCCGGGCGGCGACGTCGGAATGGCAGTTGGCGCGATGCCGGCATAGCTTGTGGCGATAGCGGGGACATCCGTGCCTTTGCATAGCGATTCGCAGGGAATGCCATCATTGTCGGAGTCTCGCGCGTTATCGCCGCAAACATAGAGTTTGTAGACCGCTTCCTCACAAGTCTCCATCTTGCCACAGGTCTTGCTCTCGCAGTTGAATACCGTCGAATCGGAAGCAGCGGAAACGGCGGGCGCAATCGATTGCGCGGCCGGCGCAAGGGCGTGGGCAGCAAGCGCAGTCGCCACCCCGTCAACGACGGCCGTGCCGACTTGTTTCGCCACTTCTTCACTGACGTCCGCCGCGATATCTTCCGCCACTTCGTCGGCGATCGCTCCGCAGGCGGCGAGACATAGACAAACGATGAAGACTGTCGTCAAGCGCAAAAGCATGGGCGCCGGCCTTTCATGAGCGAGTATAGATTAGCAAGCCAATATGAATATTGCGTCACATTTATGATTGCATTGTAGCGCGAAATACATCAATTGCGAGTTGCTATAATTGCCTCGTGCTGACGACGCCAACCCGAGGATCGCTTTTGTGAATAAACGGACTTCAAAATTCCTCTCTTACTATCGGCCCTACCTGGGATTGCTGGGCATGGATTTGTTCTGCGCTTTTTTGATTTCGGCCATAACACTCATCCTGCCGCTATGCGTGCGCTACATCACGGATGTGCTGCTGCCGGGCGGCTCGGCCCAGCCCACAGTCGATCTCGCCCTCATCGCAGCGTTGATGCTCGCGCTGGTTGCCGTGCATGCCCTGTGCAACCTCTATGTCGATTATCAGGGTCACGTGATGGGCGCCTTGATGGAACGCGATATGCGTCGGGAACTATTCGCGCATTATCAGAAGCTGTCCTTTCGCTTTCACGACGAGCAGAAGACCGGCCAACTGATGTCGCGGATCACCAACGATCTCTTCGCCTTGTCCGAGCTGTATCATCATGGACCCGAAGACATCGCCATTGGCATTCTCAAGTTCGGCGGCGTCTTGTTGATCACTTTCGGCATCAATCCGCTGCTGAGCTTGCTCATCTTCCTCTTTCTGCCGCCGATGGTGATCTACGCGCTGCACTTCAATCGCAAGATGTATCGAGCGATGTCGCGCAGCAAACAGCGCATCGCCGAAGTCAACGCCCAGGTGGAGGATTCCCTGTCCGGCATCCGCGTCGTGCAATCATTCGCCAACGAAGATTTGGAGCAGGCGAAATTCGACCGCTCCAACCGGCAATTTGTCGAGAGCCGCCGCCACGAATACATCAACCAAGCCTACTTTTACGGCGGTATGTCCGCATTCACGCAACTGATGACGGTGGTGGTGGTCGTCTTTGGCGCCGTCGCTATCCTGCAAGCGCGGCTGCAAATCTCCGACTTGATTACCTTTCTGCTCTACGTTGGCATCCTGATTGAGCCGATTCAACGGCTGGTCAATTTCTCGCGCTGGTTTCAAGAGGGTTTCACCGGCTTCGCTCGCTTCATGGATTTGCTCGCGCTGCAGCCGGATATTCAGGATAACGCCGACGCTCTGGAATTGCGGCAGGTGAAGGGCGCGCTGGAATTGCAAGACGTCAGCTTTGGTTATGACTCCCGATTCGGCGACGTGCTGAAGGGACTATCGCTGCGAGTCGGCATCGGCGAATACCTGGCGCTGGTGGGAGTTTCGGGCGTCGGCAAAACGACGCTCAGCGCCCTGATTCCGCGCTTTTACGAGGTCAGAGGCGGGCGCATCTGCCTGGACGGCGTTGACGTCCGACGCCTCAAACTGTCGTCTTTGCGGCGTCATATCGGCATCGTCCAGCAAGATGTATATCTGTTCGGGACGACGGTGGCGGACAATATCCGCTACGGCAAGATTGACGCCAGCCCGGCCGAAATTGAAGACGCGGCCAGAAGCGCCAACGCGCACGACTTCATCATGGCTCTGCCTGACGGCTATGAGACGGATATCGGGCAGCGCGGCATCAAGTTATCGACCGGCCAGCGACAGCGCATCAGCATCGCCCGACTTTTCCTCAAGGACCCGCCATTGATCATCCTCGACGAAGCCACCAGCGCGCTCGATAACGAAAGCGAACGCGCCGTGCAGGAATCTCTGGCGCGGCTGACACGCGACCGCACCACGCTGGTCATCGCGCATCGCCTGTCCACCATTCGCAACGCCGATCGCATCGTCGTGCTCCAGGGCGGCGGCATCGTCGAGGGCGGAACGCACGACGAACTGATCGCCCACAAGGGCATCTATGCCGATCTGTATCAGTTGCAGATGGAGCATTAGCGGGGCGCTGCGCTGTGTAGCGGGAGAGGGGATCGAACCCTCACGCCCTTCCGGGCAGGTGCTTTTAAGGCACCCGTGTCTGCCGTTCCACCATCCCGCCTTAGCGATTCAGTATAGCGGTCGTCAAGGTTTTGTCAACTCGCCGCGGACGCTCGGCGGTGGCGACATGCCTGCCGCGCGCTCACGAGACCATGCGCCTTTTTCACCCACGAGCGCGCGGGTCCGCTGCAGATGGGCGGCGCTAGACGCGGTGGATATCGTCGTCGTTTTTGCGCTTGCGGTTGATATTGGGGCGATACTTGCCGCCGAATAACATGAAGATTCCCATGCCGATCAGAATAATCGGGAATAAATCCCAGAAAGCGCCGGCGACATCGCCGATCAAGCCCGGGACGCCGAATACCACGCCAATGCCAATCAGCCACCAGGCGCCGGTCTGATCTTGCAGACGCTCGCCAGCGGCCTGCGCGCTGGTCAACATCGACGCCGCGATCACGAACATGATGCCCGGCCACCACCAGCCCGTCAGGAACAGCAGTCCCAGTCCAACAAAAAACACGCCCGTACCAATCTGTGATCCTTTTTCGTCCATCTCACGCCTCTGTTCTTCACCTGTAGCTTATACGAGCGAGCGACCGCCAGGTTGCGCCATATATCGGTATTCTGATGCCGCCGACTAGGTATCGGAGCGAAAGGTCACGCGCCAGGACTTCAACGACTGGCTGCCGTTTGGCGCGAAGCACGCGCCCGTGCTCAGCTCGGCGCCCAAGGCAGCGGAAGCGCCCGGCATATCGATGATATAGCCAATGCCCTCTTCCATCTGGAAATCGGCATAGCCGTCCCCGCGTTCGGGCTTCAGACCGCTGATGAAGCTATTTTCGCCGTTGCTCCAGCGCACGCGAAGCATCTGCCCCGGTATGCCGCGACCGAGATAATCCACTGTGTAGACTTCCATCAGCGCGGGTAGGTCGGGATCACAGAAAGTGCGCGCGGGCAGCGGAGCAAACTGTCGCTGAGGCAAGGCAGTGGCAACCACGCGCAGGGTGGCGGTCGGCTGTGGCGGGCGACTGAGTGGTGTCTTGGTCGGCAGCGCCGGCGGCGCAGTGGCATCCGCCAAAGGAGCTTCAGTGGCTTCGACGGTCGCGGAGGCATCTTCATCCGGCAGCAGCACATCGGCGCATCCGCTGCGTCCCTGTGCCCGGTAGAGCTGGGCTGCGGCTTGCAAGCCGCGGAGGCCGCTTTCGCTATTGAGATAGCCCTCTCCCGCCAGCGCACAAGCTGCGTCCGCCAGTTCTTGCAAGGGATCCTGGCCCGGGCGCAACGCGATCAGCTTGCGCAAGGCCGCGTGCAAGTCTCCGCTATGCTGATATTCCAGGGCGATCGCCACCAGGTAATGATTACGATGCTCGTCGCGCAGCTGATGCGGCTCGGTGTTGCGCTCGGGCGGCGGACCCAGCGCCCAGCTCAGCGCCAGTCCAAGTAACAGGCCGGCGATCAATCCCAGGGCGATCAACCAGACCGAGACGAACGATGCTGATGGCTTTGCGGGTTGATCAGCCAGGGGTGGCGCGGGCAGCGGCGGTCGATCGCGCGCCATCAGGGCTGGTCCCCGCTCAAATCCAGAAAGGGTTCCATGACCGGGGTCAGCCGCCGCATCGCGCCGGCCAATGCGACCAGTAAACGAATATCGCGAATATCGCGCGCGGCCGTGCTGATGACGCGCTCGGTCTGGCGCTGCACATAAACCGCGATGTCGTCGACGTCGAGATAACCCAGACGCGCGAGAGCGCCCGATAGATCGCCATCGGCGCTGTAACCGGCGGCGATCATCACCAGATAGTCATCGCGATACGATTGCGCCAACTCCGATATGTCGCTGCGGTAGGGCCGCTGGGGATACTCCACCCAACCCAGATACAGGCCGATGACGGTGCCAATGATCAAGCCCAGCAGGAGGGACCGCAGCGCGCGTCGCATCAAACGTCATCACCTCTGCAAGGCAGCGATAGTCTCGCAGGCCGGGCAGCTGCCATCGGCGCGGATGATGGCGTAACCCGCTTGCGGATCAGCATCGTAGGTGTCGAAATCGATATTCCAGACGATGACCATTTCAACCGGCATGTCCTCAAAGTTAGCGGAGATCTGAATCGCCTGCGCCAGCCATTGCGCTTGCTCCCGTACTGATGTGCCGGCCGCCCAGGCAAAGTTGCCCGGCAAGGGACCGTAGCCCTCCGGCGATAGATATCCCATCTCCGTCATACACATGGGGATGTCGGAATTGCGGAAAGCCCAGGCCACGCGCTGCAGCATCAGGGGCAGATAGCGCGTCTGATAATTGTCGCGCGGATCGCCGCCTTGCTGGATGGGCGGGATGATGCCCTCGTTGTAATGCGCGCCGATGCAATCCGCGTAGTCCGCCGCGCCGGCGCTGGCCATCTGCTGCATGAATACATGATCATCGCAGCCGCCGGACTGGCAGAGGCCGCCAAAGAAGCCGGTTGGCGCCGGGGCGCCGCTGATGACCATAGTATTCGGATTAGCCGCTTTGATCGCTTCGTAGGCCGCTTTGAGCAGCCGCGTGTAATTGGCGCCGTGGACTTGGCCTCTGGGCCACTCGCGGTCGATGTTCGGCTCATTCCAGACTTCGATGGCATCGGCGCCATTCCGCGCCAGGAAGGCGACGTATTCGGCGAAGTCCGCCACATAGGCATCAAAGTCTTCCGCCAGCCGGTTCTTGTCCCCCAATGCGCCCAGAAGCACTTTGTAGCCCTGGGCGTGTGCCGCCTCAATGAGGTCTTTGCCATCCGATATGC
Organism: Anaerolineae bacterium; assembly: GCA_022822305.1. Lineage (GTDB taxonomy): Bacteria > Chloroflexota > Anaerolineae > Aggregatilineales > Phototrophicaceae > UBA6055. The sequence goes on along the minus strand of JAJEBY010000010.1, from coordinate 85,467 downwards.
CATACTGCACTTGCTTCTTCACCCAAGTCATTCCGGATGCGCGCAAGGCTGCTTCCGTTTCAGCGTCATAGCGCTTAATGTGTCCGCCGACCGGCAGCGGCAAACGATTTTCAAGCACGGGCGCAGCGGCCGCTTCAACTGAAGATTCGGCGTCTGTCACGTTGCTCGAAATCACTTGCACTGGCTCGCTGTTGCTCACGGCGCCATCGTTATTGACCGCGATCGGCGCCAGCACGACATAGAAACTTTCCTGCGCATTGGTAATCGCGTGCAGCCGCAGCTGATACAAGCCATCGGGGAAAACGCTGGTATGCCAGACGCCGAAAACACCGTTCTCGACAGATGCGGTCGGCGGCAGCACCACCGGCCCCCAAGCAACGGCATCAGTCATGGCCGGGTCGTATTGCGCGGCTTCCACATAGAACATCATCTGATCGGGAAGATTTGCCGTTCCCGTGAGTTCAATTGAGCCGGTGACGCTGTTCAGGGCCGGATCCCAATCCAGCGCCAAGTTTTCCGATTGCGCCAAGCTGGCGATAGTCAGCCAAAATATCGCTAAGGTAATCAAGGTTGCAGGTCGCATGTTGTCTCCGTTAGCTGGTATCACATAGATGTTTAGTATAAGACAGGGGATATTTTCTGACATAATATCCGGTCATCAAGCCCGCGTTTCCGGCGATTGCCCTACCCTGCGCTGTTGGTTTGCGGCGGGAAAAAGGCTACACTTCCGCAGATGCGGTCGCATCGCAGCCGACATTGCCTGTCGAAGTCCCTGGTCGGCCGCATGCGAATGGACGTGATGCCCCCGAGTAACGGGTCAGAAAGCGAGAGCGAAAAATGATCGTCACGCGCAGCGCTGAGGATGTAGCAAACGATGTATTGAACCGCTATCGGCAGCGAACGCCCAAGTCGCGGAAGCAGCACGAAATCGCTCGGCAATACTTGCCCTCTGGCGATACCCGCATGGCCACCCACTATCGACCCTACCCCACCTATATGGTCAAGGGAGAGGGCGCCTGGATCACTGACTGCGATGGCAACCGCTATTTTGATCTGCTCAACAATTTCACGTCGCTGGTTCACGGTCACGCCAATCCGGCAATCGTGGAAGACGCGGCGGATCAGCTCATGCGTGGCACGGTCTTCGGATCGGCGACGGGGCCGCAAGTGGAACTGGCCAAGCTGTTGATCGAGCGCATTCCCGGCGTGGATCTGCTGCGCTTCACCAATTCCGGCACCGAGGCCACCATGATGATGATGCGCGCGGCCCGCGCCTATACCGGACGCGATATCATCGTCAAGATAGACGGCGGCTATCACGGCGCGCACGACTTCGTCAAAGTCAGCGTCAGCGCGGACATGGAAAACGGCAACCGGCCACAAGCCAGATTGGAGGGACGTGGCGTGCCGGACGCCGTTTTGAATGCGGTCATGGTCGTCCCGTTCAACGATCTCAGCTACACCGAATCCGTGCTGCGCGAACATCATCAGCGCATCGCCGCGCTCATCGTCGAGCCGATACCCAATTCGGGCGGGATGATTCCCCCGGCGCCGGGTTATCTGCGCGGACTGCGCGAGCTGACGGAGCGCTACGATATTCTGCTGCTTCTGGACGAGATTGTCTCGCTGCGCGTCAGCAGCGGCGGCATGCAGAAAATTGATGGCATCGCGCCGGATATGACCGCCGTGGCCAAGTTCATTGGCGGCGGCTTTCCCATCGGCGCTTTTGGCGGCAAGAAAGCCATCATGGATCATTTCGACCAGGATCTGTATCCCGATTTCATACAGCACAGCGGGACTTTCAACGGCAACAACATCACCATGATCGCGGGACTGGCCGCCATGCGAAAACTCGATCAGGCGGCCATCGACCGTATCAACGGCTTGGGACAGCGACTGCAAGACGGGATCAATCAGATATGTATGGGGCTGGGCATCCGCATACGCTGCCTCGGCTACGGCTCTCTGCAGCAAATCCAGTGGTCCGACGAGCCGATCGTTACCCTCAGCGATGTGCGGCGCGCCAACCAAGACATCGGCAAATCAGCCGAGCTGCTGCATTTGGAAATGTTGAATCGAGGCCTGCATAGCAGCACGCGCTGCATGTTCAACATCTCCACGCCGACACAAGCCTCGGATATCGATCGGGCGCTGGAAGCCATCGAAGCGTCGCTGGATACGCTGCGTCCCTACTTCCGCGAGGCGGCGCCGCGCCTGCTGCAGTAGACCGTGGGGACGCCGCTTCAGCCCGTGATGCCGGCCGCTCTCATGTGCGCCTGGATAGCTTCAAAAAAGCGCTCCTCGGCATTGTCTTGTGGGGCGTATCCGATGGTTCCGCGCGCGTTAGCGATGCTCCAGATGGCATGGGGATTGGCGCTGATGCCATAAAATATCTGAAACGGCACGCCAAAGTCGTCGCGGATATCTTCGGTTTCGATGCTCTTGATGAACAATTGAGACATGTCACGCTGGCTGATGTACACGGCGAGCGCGCGGCGCATCCGACGCAGGTCCCCGAGCGGAGCGTCCTCCACGTCAGTCTCGCGCGGGCCACCGATGCGAATCTGCACATTCTCTAATGGTCGTCCGCCATGTGTGACTCCGCTGGCGAAGACTTGACCGATTTGCTCGAAGGCGATCTTGCCCCAGCCGTACCAATTGTCCGAGGCATTCATATCCGGCGTCACCATGGGCGATTCGCCGTCGAGCGCATACGGCTCGTAGAAGTCAGCGGCGTGATTAGTGCTGGCCGCAACCAGGCGTCGCACGCGCGCTTCCCAAGCCGCTTGATAGACATTATAGGTCAGCTGCAGGTTCTCCAGCTCGGAAGCAAAGCGGGCGTCTTCGCCTTGATCGTCGACGCGGTAATAGGCGCAGTGCGCCACCGCATCGGCGCCGGCAAAGTAGCGTCGATAGCTGTCTCGATCTTGGTCAAGCAGATTTACGATCTGCACGCCGGCGACCGCTTTGCCGTCCCGATCCGTCTCTCGCGCGTCGAGCAGGGTCAAGTCATAGCGCTCGCGCAGCGCCGGCAGCAGCACTCCGGCGATGGTTCCGCTGGCGCCGGTGACGACGACTTTTCTTTTGGGCATGTCGGTTTCTCCTCATTTGACATCAACAAGTGATGGTTGGCATCCTGTTTCGCCGCAGCGGATGCGGAACGGCGCAGCGCGGCGCGTCAGCGGCCCACGTTTACCTCGTAAACCCGCGCACCGCCCTGCTCGAAGACCAGCCGCAGCGGTAGATCAGGCAACGGCGCGCCCGTGCTCGGCTGAAAGACATAATCAATTTCATGCGGCGCATCAGCGGCGGTAATCGCTTCCCACTCGAAATACGCCACGGCGCGCAGGTCGACCGCCCGCCGCTCTGCGAATATCGGCAGCCAGCCCTCGCCGTCCGCCGCCAATAGCAGGGCATCCGCCTCCGCTTGCTCGCGGAGCCAGGTCATTGCCGCGACATCGTCATGGCTGACGGTCGCCTCCGGCAAATCCAGCAGTGGTCGCAGTGTGTCCACGATCGGCCTGAATGCGATTCCCGAGGCGATAATCAAGAGGGCCGCCACTGCCGCCAGTGGCTTGGCCGCCGCGTGCAGTCGCCGCCGTCTCCGCTCGGACAAAAGTGACCTCCAGATATGCAGCAAGGCGATGCCGCCGAACCAACTGAAGGGAAGGATCACGCCGTGACGCGCCAGATTTGGCGCATTGACCAACGCGCCCAACGGCGGCAAGATGCGCCCGGTCACGCCAGTCAAACAGAGGTCAAGCACCAGCAGCAACCATAAGAGCATCAGCCAGTTCAGCAATCGGCATACGGCGTTATCGCGAAATGCAATGACGATTCCCCAAGCCCCCAGCGGCACGATCAGAATGCCGTTGCCGAGGACGATGTCCCGCAGCAGGGTGATATCGGCGACGTATGGCGAAGGCGAAATGGGAAGTATCAGCGGCACGTTGTTGATGAGCCAGGGCGCCGTTCCCAGCAGCGCGACCAACGGGAAGCCAATCAGCAGTCCCCAGCGCGAGCCGCCGGAGATGCCATGGCCGACCCTCGACCAAGACAACGCGCAGGCGCAAACGAATCCGAGCATCAAGATGATGCTCATCGTGAGGCTGGTATAGACGACGGCCCCCATCATCAAGCCGCCGGCGATCAGATCGGCCAGGTTGAATCGACGCAGAACGCGAACGGCGTAGAGCAGAAAGGCCTGCATGAATAGCAGCGCCTGCAGTTCGGCGAAATGCCCATCGAGATAACTGATGAACAAGCCGCCACAAAGCAAGGTCGCGACCGCCAGCGCCCGTCCCAGCGCCTTGTCACGGATTTCCGCGCCGAAGTCATAAGCCAGCCAGATCGACAGAAAGACGACCACAGCCGTGACGCTGAGCTGGATCAACGGGATGGATTGTCCCAATTGCTGACTCAAGTAGGCGGACAGCGCATGCAGTCCCGGCGCCACGATCACGGTTGCCGAGCTATGAAAAGGCGAAAGCGATGTGAAGGACTCGTCCAAGAGCGTGGCGAGACTGTGGATGCCGGCGATCTGCCCTTGGGTTCCCAGCGCCGCCGGCAAGTGCAGCAGCGGTATCAGTATGAACACCGCGACCAGCGCGAAGAACAGCAAGTCGCCCGGACCGGGCCAGCCTTGGTCGCGGTCCGCCAGCCGCTCGCCTTTGGCTTCGGCGCGCGCTTGCGCCGTCGACAGCGTACCACCCAGCACCACGCCGGACAGCAGCGCGAAGAGCAGATAATCCACCACCAGCGTGTCCCAGGCGATGAGCTCGGCATAGAATATGGCGCCGCCGACAACCAGGGCCAGGCAAAATGTCGCGGACAGCGCCACGCGCGGTTGGGAGGTCCGCCAGGCAGGGGAGAGCATCGCGCCCGCGCCCAGCAGCACCGCAGCAAATATGAAGACGATGAACAGGCTCATGTTACGTCGAGGCGACTACCACAGGCGCTGGACCGCATAGGAGTCAAATGCGGAATCGTTCGATATGACGGGAAAATCTTCGACTTGCGATTGGGCTATGAGCAACCTGTCAAAGGGGTCTCTATGAATGAGCGGAAGCTCAGCTATTCGCTTCAAGTGAAGTACATTGATATCCAAGAGCCTGAAGCTATTGCTTGCCAACTCATGGTCAATCCATACTGAAAATGGTTGGGGCACAAGTTCCAGCTTTCCGGCCCGAAACTTGATCGCAATCTCCCAGATACTCGCCAGGCTCAAATAAACACTATTGTTTGAGTCGGCTATGATCGTCTTAGCCTGAGAACTCAAGTCTTTGTGTGCGGATACATACCAAAGAAAAGCTGAGGTATCTAACAGACAGTTCATTCCATGTATGGATCGAACTCGGGCAAAGGAGCGTCAAAGTCTTCGGCAATCCAGACTCTGCCGCGGGCGCTACCCGGTGTGCGCGGTTTGTTGACTGGCAGAGGCTCGAGCATCAGCCGGTATTCGCGCTTATCCGTGCCGATGATCGTGACATAGAGCCCCGCTTGCGCATGCTGCATCATTTCCTCAAAGTTTGCCTTTGCAGACTCAACTGTATAGGTTTTCATACCGCTACTCCCGCGAGCATCATTCTACCAGATTATACATCAGCGGCATTGGAATTCAACGCGCCACGAGATGGCGCCGATTATATCGCAAGGGAAGCGAAGAAAGTTGCCGGACAGACGCTTTCAAGCACGCGCCGCAATCGGTCTTTGACGGCTGAACTGTTGATCAGATTGCAGCGCCAGCGCTCACCAGCACGAGCGGTATTCGCCCCACCACCATTGACACTCGGGGCGGTCTATATTGGCGACCACGTTGCGAAGGCCGGGTATCCAACCGGAAGCAGGCGCAATTTCCTCCAATGCGCGAATCTCGGTCTCTACACAGGCCTTCTCGCCCGGCAGGCCTCCGGCTTCCAAGCCGGCTTCGTATCGATGAACGTGGCAAGCCTCGTGAATGAGCATGGAAGCGTCGTGGGTGGTGTGATGATCAAGGCTAACTCCAGGAGGGGGGCGATCGCCATAATCCAGATAAAATGTCCTTTCCGACACGTTTACGCCGATGACTTCGGGCGGCGTCTGTCTGATCCGGTCCAATCCTCTGATGACGAAGTCATACCAGTACGCCGACCCGTTGCGCAGCAGGTCCAGCGCGGCATGCATCTGCTCGACGAATCCAGGAGAGCCTTCAATGGCTATGCCGGGATGCTCACATTCATTGGTCTGATAGGCATGGAATCCGCGGGCCCATTCCTCGTCAGTCTGGCATTGCCAGCCCAGGAAGCAGCAATTGTTCGCGTCTGCGGACGCGGCGGACGCGGGCTGGCTTGAAGTCTGGACTTGAGATTGACCAGGAGCAGAACATTGGCCGTTTTGAAACGCCCAATAGCCGTCCGTCCAGTCCTGGTCAGTTGTACATTGCCGATCGACGAAGCAGCAGTTGTCGACTGCAGATGATGTCGTGGTCATGGGCTGCGTGACTGTCGTCACCTGTGTTTGCGCTGGCGCGGAACATTGACCATTCTGGAAAGCCCAATAGCCATCCGTCCAGTCCTGGTCGGTCGCGCACTGGCGATCGACGAAACAGCAATTGTCGATATTGGAGGGCTGTTGCTGTGTTCCCATTGGCTGGCCGCCTTCAACGCGGTCATGGCTGACCCACTCCGCCATCCAAACGTCTCCCCCGTTGCGGCTTATGCGCAGCCAGCGGCCACTGCTGCCGATGACGGACAAGGTCGCGCCGGCGGGAGCGGTTTCTACAATCCGGGCATCCAGGTTGTTTGTCGCTCGCAGATTGGTGTTGTAAGTGACGCGGATTGAGTACTCCGCGGCCAAAGCCACACTTGAAACAGCCAAAACGCATATCAACGCCACAAGACCTTTTTTCTTCACAGTCGGGTCCTTTCAGTGAGCAACATCAGCCGGGAGATTGCGTGTTATCGCCAGAATCGCATGTTGCCGTTAACCGCGCTGGCGGGCGGCTAATCGTGCCACCATTGGTTTTCGGTCTTGTGCATGTTATCCAGCAACCATAATTCGTGTTGCAATTCAGGGCTGCCTGGTCCGAGTACTTGAAGCACTTCAACCTCTTTTCCTGTGCAGTCTCTCTCTCCATGATAGCCGCCGCTCTCCAATCCGTCTGAAGCTCGATGCGAGTGGCAGGCTTCATGCACAATGATGGCTGCGAGATCGAACACCGGATAACGGAAAGCGTCCACTTTCATCACGCCGGTCCGCGCCGTAACGCTAGCGCCGCGCCCCGGACGTTCCCGGATAACATGGAGCCCGCTGGGACTGGTAACATAGAGATACCATCCGGGCACTCTGTCCAACAACAATTGCAGCGCCTCCAAAATCCGACCGCGAAATTCGCCAGAGCCTTCGATCCTGATGCCGGCTTCTATTGACGGCACATGGCAAAGATTGTGTTGAAAGCGCTCGTAGCCCGATACGTAATCCTGCTCGCTATGACATTCCCAGTTCACGAAGCAGCAATTGTCAACGCCCTCGGGGATGGGTCCGGTGATGGGCGCCCCTGACGATGGCGCCGGGGCGGCTTGGCATTGGTTATCCCGATAGTCGTTATAGCCGCGCACCCATTCGTCATCGGTCTGGCACTGCCGGTTCACCTGGCAGCAGTTGTCAACGCCGGCGGGTATGTTGACAGGCGCGGTGGTGGTGACGGGCTGCGTAGATACCTGCGGCTGCGTCTGTACAGGCGCGGCGCATTGGCCATTCTGAAACGCCCAGTAGCCAGCCTCCCATTGCTGATCGGTGTTGCATTGTCGATCGACGAAGCAGCAGTTGTCGATATTGGACGGCTGAGTTTGCGCGGGCGCGGGTTCCTCTATGCGTTCATGACCTACCCAACTCGCCATCCAATACTCACTGCCGTCGCGCTGGACGCGCAGCCAGCGGTTATGCTGGCCGACGACCTGCAGGGTTGTGCCGGCGGGAGCGCTGGAGAGGACAGCGCTATCCAGGCTGTAGGACGCGCGCAGATTGGTGTTGAAGATGACGCGAATGGAATAGCTCTGCGCTGATACCACGCTGCTCAGAAAAAGAATCAACGCGACCGCAACGTATCTTGCTCTCATAATTGCCACCACATACTTTCCAATTGTGAAACACAAGCGGCGAGATTATCAGAAATCATAGTCTGTTACAAATATTGCATTACACCCTGCTATCAGCTTGCAGATTAAGCAACTATAGTTGTCCTTCGAATTCGATACCCAAATGCCGAAAGTCTTCACATCGACAAGGCGAGGCACGGACGATGCGCAACTCTTGCCACGCTTCAATGCGCGTGGTGACAGTAAATGTCAAAATGTCGTCGGCACTGGTCTGGACGCGCCTTAAGCGGAACCGTGGATCGCTTCCCAAATCTTGCGCGGCGTCAGTGGCATATCCAAATGACGTACGCCGTATGGCGCCAGCGCATCCATCACCGCGTTGACCACGGCCGGCGTCGAGCCGATGGTGGCGGCTTCCCCGATGCCCTTCGCTCCCAGCGGATTGAGCGATGTCGCCGTTACCGTCTTATCGATGGTGAAGGTTGGGAAATCGTCGGCGCGCGGCATGGTGTAGTCCATCATCGAGCCGGTCAACAATTGACCCTGATCATCAAAGACAATCTCTTCCAGCAAGGCTTGCCCGATGCCTTGCGCCAAGCCGCCGTGGATTTGCCCTTCGACCAACATGGGGCTGATGCGCGGTCCGCAATCGTCCACAGAGTAATACTCGCGCAGGCTGATGACGCCGGTATCGCTCTCGATCTCGACCACGGCGACATGATTGCCAAAGGGATAAATGAAATCGGCCGGGCGGAAGAAATCAGTGGCTTCCAGGCCGGTGTCGATATCATCGGGCAACTGCTCGCTGTAGGCGCGCGCGGCGATTTCAGCTAGTCCCAAGCTGCGGCTGGGCACGCCTTTGACGCGGTACTGGCCGTCGGCGAATTCGATATCGCCCGGCGATGCTTCCAGCATGTGAGCGGCGATTTTGACCGCTTTCTCGCGCACTTGCTCCGAGGCGCGCACAATGGCCGAGCCGCCGATCGCCAGGCTGCGACTGCCAAAGGTGCCGACGCCCATCGGCTGCGCATCAGTATCGCCGTGACGCACGATGACATTCTCGTAATCGGCGCCGATTTCGTCAGCGACAATCTGCGCCAGAGTCGTCTGCAACCCTTGCCCGTGGGGCGAAGCGCCGGTGAGCACGGTGACTGTGCCGCTTGGCTCCACGCGCACCACGCCGCTTTCGTAGGGTCCGAATCCGCACATCTCCACATAGGTCGCGATGCCAATGCCGAGCAGCTTGTCGGAACCGTCAGCGCGCCGCTGCGCCTGTTCGGCGCGCAATGCCGCGTATTTGCTGACATCTAGCGCCTGGTTCAGGTTGGCTTCATATTCGCCCGTGTCATAGCTGGAGCCGGTCGGCGTCTTATAGGGGAATTGCTCCGGCTTAATGTAATTGGCGCGCCGCACATCGGCGGGGTCGATACCCAATTCGGCCGCGATCAGGTCAATGGCGCGCTCGATGTAATAGATGGCTTCCGGCCGTCCCGCCCCGCGATAAGCCGCCACAGCGATGGTGTTGGTGAAGACGTTGTCCGCTTTGAAATCGACTGACTGAATGTCGTAATTGCCGGTGGCCATCAAGCCGGTCAAATGAGCGATATCGTAGAAGGGCGGATAGACGCCCAGCTCGCCGATCACGTGCAGGCGCAAGCCGAGAATCCTGCCCTGATCGTTAAACGCGACCGATACATCCGCAACCTGCGAACGGCCCTGCGTGGTGGACACAAAATGCTCGACGCGGGTGCCCGCCCACTTCAGCGGCATTTGATAGACCTGCGCCAGCTTCGCCAGCGCCAGTTCCTCCGGGTACAGTTGATTCTTAACGCCGAAGCCGCCACCGACGTTGGGCGCGATCACGCGCAGCATATTCTCCGGCAGGCGCAGCGCTGTCGCCAGCGTCGAACGCACGCCGTGCGGGATTTGCGTGCTGGTCCAGACGGTCAAGCCGCCAGTAACCGCATCCGGCGCGACCAGCACCGCGCGCACCTCCATCGGCACGCCGGAAAGTCGCTGGCTGTGCATACGCTGGCTGATGACATGCGGCGCCGACGCGAAGACCTCGTCTACATCATCGCTTTTCTTTTGACCCGAATCCGGGATATTGTCGCTCATATCCTCGAAGATGACCGGCGCATCGCCGCTGTGGGCGCTCAACAGATCGGCCGCGGCCGGCAGCTCTTCCCATTCCACCTCAACATCATCGATGGCGTCCGCGGCGATATCCGGAGCGTCCGCAATGATGGCCGCCACGGCTTCGCCGATATGCCGCACGCGCTCGACCGACAGGGCATAATGGCTGTACTTGGCAACGGCTTCATCGCCGCCCGCCATCGGCACTTTTTCGTATTGGTCGCGCAGATCGTCGCCGGTCACCACCGCCAACACGCCAGCGCGATCCAGCGCCGCCGAACCATCAATGCCCAGAATCCGGGCATGGGCATAGGGGCTGCGCACGAAAGCCACGTGGCGCATTCCGGGCAACTTGATATCGCCGACATACTTGCCGGCGCCGGTGATCAATCCGGGATCTTCCTTGCGTTTGACGCTTGCGCCTACCATCGAGCGTAAAACCATCGCATGAATCTCCTTGAAATGTATGCAAGCAATAGTGTCGAACTGAATGTGGCTTCGACAGCCTTATTCCGGGGTCTCGGTCTCGATTGCGCGCCCCTGCTTGATCCAACCTTTGGTGCCGTCGTCCAGATTGTAAATGTCTTCATAACCCATACTGACCAAGAAAAGCGCCGCCTGTGAAGACCGTACGCCGGTATTGCAGACCAGTACCACCGGCTCGTCCTCGCTGACTTCGTCGACGCGGGCCATGAACTCGGTCAGGGGAATGTTGACGGCGCCCGGGATATGTCCTTCCGCATATTCGTCTTGCTCGCGGACGTCAACAAATTGAAACGCTCCGCTGGCGCCACTTTCAAACTGGGATTGAAAGGTCTCAATGTTGAGATCGTTGTACATTGCCGGATTCCCTGGACGATCGGCCAATGCGGGCATTATAGCGAAGACATAATGCGCAAGCAAAAAGGCGGAATCGCAGACCGCAGGCTGTCAAGTCTCGGTCATCCGGGATCGGGCGCGTGACCCAAGGGCGAGCCTCGCAACCAGTCGACCGTGCGGCGCAGCCCTTCATCAAAGTCGACCAGCGGCCGGTAGTCCAGGAGTTCGGACGCCTTGCCGATATCGGCGCGTGAATGCAAGATGTCGCCCGGCCGTTCGGCGCCATGCAGCGGCGCCAGATCCGTGCCCAATATCGCGTTCAATTTGGCGACCAGATCGTTCACAATCACCTGACCGCCGCTGGCCAGATTGATGGTCTCGCCGGAAGCATCCGGCGCCGCGCACGCCAGCAAGTTGCCCTGCACCACATTGTCGATATAGGTGAAATCTCGACTCTGGCTGCCATCGCCGTGAATCGGCGGACGCTCGCCGCGCAGCATGCAGGCGATAAACTTGGGAATGACCGCCGCATAGGTCGATTCGGGATCCTGCCGCGGCCCGAAGACATTGAAGTAGCGCAGCGCCACCGTCTCCAGCCCATAACTGTGATAGAAGGCGGCCGCGTAATGCTCGCCCGCCAGCTTGGCGACGCCGTAGGGTGAAATTGGCGCCGGTCGCATGCCCTCGTCTTTGAACTCGCCGGCCTGATCGCCATAAGCGGAAGACGAGGCGGCGTAAACCACGCGCTTGACCCCCTGATCGCGAGCAGCCAGCAGCACATTCAGCGTCCCGTCCAGGCAATGCCGATGTGTCTCCAGTGGATCGGCCAGGCTGCGAGGGACAGAAGGCAAAGCCGCCTGGTGCAAAACATAGTCGACGCCACGGCAAAGGTCTCGCACTGTATCCAGATCGGTGACGCTGCCGATCGTGATGTTGAGATCGCCCTCGAGTGACTTGAGGTAGTCCAGATGCGCGGGATTCCCTGTCAGCAAATTGTCCAGGATGCGCACCCGCTGGCCATCACGCAACAGACGCTCGGCGATATGCGATCCGATGAAGCCGGCGCCACCGGTCACCAGGTAGGTTTGTGGCATGACGTTCCTCGTTGTCGTCCGCCGCCAAGATAGTATCGAAGCCGGGAAAATGCAAGCGGTCGCCACCGCGCGGCATCGCTTTCGTTCCTGCCAATCAGCCCGGTCTTGGGTTATAGTTGAATAACATTAGCTGCGGAGGCCGCTGTCATGGACAAGACGATCGACTGCTCAGACAGAGTAGGCGGCGATGAACTCAAAGGCATCAAATTCCGGTCCTTGGCGCCCGGCATTGCCACCCATCCGCTGATCCGCGGCGGCAGGCTCTGCCTTGAAGGCACCGGCCTGAAGGTCACGGATATCGTCGCCCAGCAGAAGTATTGGGGGCAGTCGCCGGCGGAAATCGCCCGGCATTTTGACATCGACTTGTCGCAGGTAGTGGACGCTTTGAACTACTACGCCGCTCATACCGATTATATCGATACCGACATCGAGCTGAATAATCTTAATCACGAACAGTGGGTGGAATCCCATCATGGCGACAAAACCCGTGAGATTCTATCTCGACGAGAATCTGTCTCCTGAGATTGTGACGCAATTGCGCAGATTCGGCAAAGACGGAGCTTGCCATACAAAATGCGAAACCGAGTTATGTTCATATTCCCGGTCGACTAAACTCTGCGAACAGATATAAACAATCACTCTTCGTCATAAGGCTCATCACTAATGCAGATCGATTCGCAACACAAAAACAAAGGCGCCGAACTCGATTTGATTTTGGCGCGTTGGGAAAACCGCTACGAGCTGCGCATGTTGTCGAGGACGGTCCCGCGCTCGCTTATCGCCGCGTCGACGCTCGGCTTGGCTATCTGCGCCGTCGGCTACCTGAGATTAGGACTGCGACCGGAACAGCTGGCATTAGTCAACGCCGGGCTGCTCGCTCTTAGTTTTCTGCTCAACCTGATTTACACGCTGCTCTTCCCGCGCTCACGAGGGCAACAAGCGCGCTACTTTGATATCCTGTTCGGCTTGCGGGAGCGGATGTCGACGGCGCTGGAGCTGCTTTCCGGACGCCTCATGACACATCCGGAGATTGAAGCGCGGCAGATCGCTGACGCCTTGATTCACGCCCGGCGCATCAATGCGCGCGAAGCTATCGCCCTCGACTTCCGGCCGCGGGAGCTGGCGCTGTTGATGATTTTGCTGCTGGCGTTGTCGGCGGCGATTTTGGCGCCGCTGATTACCGGCCGGGTACCGACATTGGAAGCGCCATCGCCGGCAATCGAGGCGGCGGAAGAGGACCTGCGCGAGATCATCGAAGCCGTGGCCACAGATTCCAATCTCGATGATATCGACCGCCGCGAGCTGCTCAATGCGCTGGAAATTGCCCTGGAACGCCTGCGGGAAGAGGATATCAGCGAGGAAGAAGCCTTCGCCGCCATGAGCCAGCTGGGGGCGCAGATCGACGAAATCCAGAATGAGCTGGGCGAGACGATCGAGCTGGATCAATCGATGCTGGAAGCGGCCGCCGAAGCGCTGAGCGATTTCATCCCGCCCGAGGCTGCCGACGGCGAATTGATGGATGCGGACGAACGAAGGGAAGCGTCAACCAGCGGCGAAGACCTGTCCCAAGCCCTCGAAGAAATGGCGCAGGCCGCGCGTCAAATGAGCGGAGAAGAAGCGCAAGCGCTAGCGGAATCCTTGCGGCAGGCGGCGGAAGAAATGCTGTCCCAGAATCCCGAATTGGCGCAGCGTTTTCAAGATATGGCGGACGCGCTGGAAGCGGGAGACGATGAAGCCCTGCGGGAGCAACTCGAACGCGCGCAGCAGGACTTGGCGCAGCAAGATCAGCAACAGCAGCGGAATCAAGAGTCGATGACGCTGATGCAAGAGCAAGAGGAACGCGCCCAGGAAGCCGCCGACCAAATCGCGCAGCAGCAGGCCGAAAGTAACGAACAGCCGGCGCCCAGCGCGCAGCAGGGCGATACGGCATCGTCAGAAGGCAGTGATCAGCCCAGCGGTCAGCAAGGCCAAATGCAATCGGACGAAGCGGAATCCGGCGCCAACCAAGGCAGCCAGCAGCCCGATCGCAATCGCGTCGGCATGAATCAGGAATCGCCGGACAGCAGCGATAGTCGCGGCGGGGGCGCCGGCGCGGGCGAAGGCGAAGCCGACAATCGCAGCCTGGCTGGGGGCGGGGGCGAAGATCAAGGCGCGGACATCAACAACCAGACTACCGGCGCCGGCCAGATCGAGTACGAAGCCATCTACAATCCGCGCGGCATCGGCGGTGGCGGCGAGGAGGAAATCCGCCTGCATACTGATGCGAGTGATCAGACGCTGGCGGAAGGCGACTTTGACGAGAATCCGCTGGGTGAATCGCGCGTCGGCTACGATACCGTCTACAACGACTATGAAAGGGCCGCCAACCGCGCGCTGGAAAGCGATTATGTGCCGCTGGGCTTGCGGGATGTCGTGCGCGAGTATTTCACGTCGCTCGATCCCAACGGCGGCTAGTCCCGCCTCGTGACAGGTTTCGCCAACCGCAGCATCCGCAAGCGCTCTTCCGCGATGTTGACTGTTTTCGATTCGCAGACCTGCTCAAATCCAGCCCCTCGATAGGCCGCGCGGGCGACGGCATTGCGCTCGTCCACATCCAGCGCCAGCCGGGCGCAGTTCCGCTCGGCCGCCAGTCGTTCCGCCTCCGCCAATAACGCCTTGCTGTAGCTGCGGCCGCGATGCGCCGGATAAATCGCCAGCATGGAGATGTAGTAATCCTCGGAATCCAGACGCTCTCCAACAAAGTCCAATAGTTCGCGCAAGACAACTGCGGCGATGAAGAATCGCAATGCCTGCAATTGGGCGTGACGCAGCATCAGCCAGAGACTCCGCCCGCTGCCCGCTTGCGCTGCCCCGGCACGGAAGCCATGCAGCATTCCCGCGATCTCACCATCGGCAAGCAGGAAGCGCGTATGCCGATGGCTGAATTCGTTGTCGTCCCGCAGGAACATTTCCAGCAGAACCGCCTGCGCCCGACCGCCAAAGAGATGCGTGAACAACCCGTCGCTGGCCATCTGCGCGAGCTCATAGAAGCGCTGGGCGTGCTCTTTGTTGGCTTGAGCGGAAATGAATGGCATGTCAATTTGCCACACCGTATTGCGCAGAATGCGCCCTTGTTATAATCCTTGGACGATACAAGGCGCAAGAGGCACGCTGATGGTCGATCTACTGATTCGCAACGCCAATGTGCTGCAGCTCGCCGACGAAAGCGCGACTATCTTGACCGATCATGAGATTGCCGTCAGCGGCAATCGCATCTCCGCCATTCAGCCGACCGGCGCGCTGGATCCGTCGCATGCCGGAGCTGTTATTGATGCCGGGGGTCAGCTGGCGATGCCCGGCTTCATCAATACCCACGCCCACACAGCCATGGCGCTCTGGCGCGGCTTGGCTGAGGATGTCAATCTGGCGAGCTGGTTCAACGATTATATCTGGCAGTTTGAATCCAACCTCGAACCCGACGATGTCTACTGGGGCATGCAGCTGGGCTTGCTGGAGATGATCGAAGCCGGCATCACCGCCGTCAACGATCAATACTGGCATATGGATCACGTTGCGCGCGCTGTGGAAAAGGCCGGGACACGCGCGTTGCTGGGGCAGGCGATGTTCGGCAGCAACGGCACAGCCCAGATTGATGAGACCGCCGCCTTCGTCCGACGCTGGGATGGTGGCGCCGACGGACGCATCCGCGCCATCCTCGCCCCCCACGCGCCCTATACCTGCGATGATGAATTTCTGGGCGCCAGCGCGCTCATGGCCGAGCGGATCGGCACGGGCATCCACATTCATGTGGCCGAGACGCGGGAACAGACGCAAGCCAGCCTGGCCAAACGCGGGCAGACGCCGATTGAAGTGCTGGCGGACTGCGGCATCTTCAATGTGCCGACGGTGCTGGCGCATGCAGTCGGCGCGACGCCCGGGGACTTGGAAATGCTGGCCGAGGTGGCGCAGCCGGTCGGCATCGCTCATTGTCCCAAGACCTATGCCAAGCTGGCGATGGGTTATCCCAATCTGGTGGAAACGCGCGCCATGGGCATCGCGGTTGGCTTGGGCACGGACGGCCCGGTCAGCAACAACACGCTTGATCTCTGGGAAGCGATGCGCCTCACCGCCCTGGGACAGAAGCAGCTGACCGGCGACGCCGAAAACCTGAGCATCGGGCAGGCGCTGCGCATGGCCACTGCGGAGAGCGCTCGCGTCTATGGGCAGCCGGATGAGCTGGGAGCGCTGGCGCCGGGCAAATTGGCCGATATCATCCTGGTCGATCTGAGCGGGACGCATCACCTGCCGCTGAACAGCATCACTGCCAGCCTGGTTTACAATGCGCGGGCCGGCGATGTGCGCACGGTGATCTGTGACGGAGCGGTGATCATGCAGGATCGCGCGCACAAGACGCTCGACAAGGGCGAGATAATGGACAACATCCTGCCGCGCATGGATCGGCTGCGCCGTCGCGAGAATGCCGGCAATATCCAGCGTTACAATCCCTGACATCTCATTCAACTGACTTGCCACGCGGAGCGCGAAATCAAGCGCGGAAAGCAGTCTGCCCGGATCGGCGATAGCGGGCGATTGGATCGTGTCCCAATTCGCTTGAATATTTTGCGACTAAATCCAAACAGAATGAAGCCGACGCGTCAATGTCCACCAGCTTATTGCTCGATTTGGAATGATTGGCGCTGCACGCATCGCATTGTCAAAACATCAAGTTTCGGTTAAGATTTGCATTAATGCGGGCTGGGCGAAGGCGCATGTTACGCGAGCCAAGTTATGAACGAGATGATTAACGCCGACAACGCCGCGCAGGTGGTGTTGTGCATTGCCATCAGTTACCTGATCGGCTCCTTCCCCACCGCCTACCTGGTTGGCAAGGTCAAGAACGTCAACATCTTTGAGGTGGGCAGCGGCAATATGGGCGGGACGAATGTGGCGCGCGCCTTGGGCCGAGGTTGGGCGATCTTCACCGGCCTCATCGATATCGCCAAGGGCATCTTCGCCGTTTGGCTGGCGCGGGATGTAATCTTGCCGGAGCAGATCGGCGTGGCGACGTCTGTCGCCGCCACCAGCGTCGTGATCGGGCACAATTGGTCGCTCTTCGCCACCGTGCTCACGGCCTCGATCAAGGGCGGCAAACTGCGGCTGATTGTGCGCGGCGGCAAGGGCGCGGCGACGGCCTTCGGCGCGATGATGATGATTCAGCCGCTGCAGATTCTGGTGGCCGCCGTCATCGGCATCGCCATCGTCGTCCGCACGCGCTATGTCTCGCTCGGCGTCTTAATCGGCTTCGCGGTCGCCAACATTTGGCTGGTGCTGCTAGTGGGCACCGAATTTCAGAAACCGATCCTGCTGCTCTATGCCGTCGCGCTAAGCGTCATGCTGCTCGTGCGCCATTGGGGCAATGTCCAGCGCCTGTTGGCGGGCACGGAACGACGCTTCGGCGACGGTGTCTCCAGTTGAAATCACGCGTAAGCTGACCTATCCTCGGCCCTCGTTGCACGGGCAGGCGGGCCTCGTTTGCAGCGTCGGACACAAACAATTGATCGGGTAGCCGAATGCGAATCTCCAGCGACAAAGACCTGCGCGGCATGCGGCGCATCGGCGAAATCTGCGGCTTGACGCTCAAGCTGATGCTCGACAGCGTCGACACCGGCATGAGCACGCGCGATCTCGATGATATCGGCCGCGACTTCATGACCAAAATGGGGGCGGTCTCGGCGCCGATCAAGGCCTACGGCTTCCCCGGTTATACCTGCATCAGCCTCAATGACGAAGCTGCGCACGGCGTCCCGCGCAAAGATCGCATTATACGGCCGGGCGACTTGCTCAATGTCGATGTCTCGGCCGTGCTGGAAGGATATTGGGGCGATACCGCCGCCACCATCATCGTGCCGCCCACGCAGCCGGCACTGGAGAAGCTCTGCCGTGTGACCCGCCGCGCCTTGCATTTGACCATAGAAATGGCGCGCCCGGGCCAACGCGCCAACGGCATTGGCAAGGCGGTCGAGAAATTCGCGCGCAAGCACGGATACCGCACCCTGCGCGAATTGGGCGGGCATGGCGTGGGGCGGCATATCCACGAGAAGCCATCCATCCCCAATTTCAACAACAAGCGCAACAAGGACGTGCTGCGCGATGGCATGGTGGTGACGCTGGAGCCCTTCCTCAACGCCGGGCGCGGTCGCATCCAAACCGACGATGATGGCTGGACCTTGCGCACGATCGACGGCAGCGTCTCGGCGCAGTATGAACATACCGTCATCATCAACGGCGCTGAGCCGATATTGGTCACCAAAGTTGATGGCGGCTACGTATGAAGGCGCGAGCTTGAAAGGACAACAATCATGATCACGGGCATCGATCACATCGTCATCGTCGTTCACTCGTTGGAAGCTGCGATATCGACCTACCGCGCGCTCGGATTCACAGTGGTTGAGGGCGGCAGGCATCCCTACGGCTCCTACAACGCCTTGATCGGATTCGCCGATGGCAGCTATATCGAGGTGCTGGGCTTCTATGAGGAAAGCCCGGCGCATGCCTGGTGGCATCTGCTGCACGAGCGCGGCGGCGGCCTGGTCGATTTCTGCATGGCTACTGATGATATCCGCGCCGATCTGGCGGCATTTCGCGCGCAGGGCGTCAGCATGGGAGACCTGGTCGATGGCGCCCGCAGCCGTCCGGATGGCTACCAAGTGAAGTGGATTAACAACAAGGTCGGCAGCGAGTTTCAAGGCGTCGTGCCTTTCATCATCGAAGATGTCACGCCGCGCGCGGAGCGCTTGCCGCGGGAGACGGCTCATGCCAACGGCGTCCGCGGCATCGGCGGGCTCAGCCTGGTCACGGCGGAATTGGAGCGGCAGGCCGGCATCATGGCGGCGGTCACGGGCGCGGAAGCTCAGCCTTTCAGAGACGACGCGTTGGGCGCGCGCGGCATTCGCCTGCGTGTGGGGGCGCATGCGCTGGAGTATCTGACGCCGGTTGACGCCGGCAGCCCGCTGCAGCGTCATCTCGACGAGAACAAGCCGGTTCCCTGGGGCGTCAGTTTTGTGACGACGGGAGCGGCGGCGCGCTTCGATGCCGATCAGACTGAGGGCGCGCGTATTGCGTTGGTCCGGGATTGAGTGATTGTTTTCGGGCGACTCACAGAGTCGCCCCTGCATAACTCAAACAAGGGCGGGTGTTTGGATGGCCGCGGTTCAGACCGGCAACAGGCGCGGCCGTGTAAATCATCATCTTATGTAGCCTTTTTTGCGATACTGTTCAGCATAGACTTTATAGAGATGAGCCTTGACGCGGTCGTCCTCATATTCCGCTCTTTTTTCTATCGTGATCAGGTCTTGAATACGCATGTCGAGGCTGACCAGGTCATCGTAGGCGTCTTGCCAGATCGGGCGTTCCTCTTCCTTGGCTTTTTCAGGCAGGATGCGATCGAGCTTGTCGATGCGGTCGAGGATGCGAGAAAGGGCCAACGTTTGGCGGTTGATATCGGTTTGGTCAGGTTGGAGATTTGAGGCCAGGTCGCGGGCGTACTTCATGAGCTGCTGGCGGATATAGACGAAGTTGTCGCGGTCGGTGGCTGCCGCCTCATCTTGCTGCTCCGGATGGGAATCCGAAGGGTGATTGTCGTTTTGTGTCCGTTTTATGTCCGACGGAAATACTTTTTCGGACATAAACCCCTTTTTGCTGGTGGCTAATTCATCGCGCCAACGACGGAGCGTGCGCCTGTTCACGCCCGTGTTGTAGTGGACAAGCGAGATGTCATCATGGATTTGGAGCATTCCGATGGCTTCGTTTTTGGTTTCGGCACGGTGCTTTCGAGGCATGGCGTTCCTTTACGATCAGTATTTCTGTTGCAAGCGTAATGAGGGTGAGTTGAGGACTGGCGACTGAATGGTCGCATTGAGGTCGATGAATGCAACCCTTGCATCTTGGCGCGGCTGCAGGCGACCTGATTGGTCAACGCTGCAAGGCTTGTCCGATAATTCGCCATGTCAGCGCGGTTTTCCACCCCTCCTCATTGCAACGGAGAGGGGGAGCTAGAATCGCGCGGATACGCAGTCTAGGCCAGAGATACGTCACGCTGTTAGTGCTTGACTGGTGGGATTGGGGTCAGATTGGACACGTTGCGGCCGATAGCGATCAACGCCTAAGTCTTTGTGCGGCGGCGGGCGACCTGATGGGTCGACCCCACATTTCTGCGCTACGCTGGCGTGGCCGATGCATGTGCCGGGAGACGGGGGAAACTAAGCCCGCAGCCTTGCGAGCAAGCCGCTGTGGCGCTCGGCCACTTTGTTGTTGTTGACCGCGATCGCCAGCGCCCGCCGCGTCCCGACGAGGATGACGAGTTCTTTCGCCCGCGTGATGGCAGTGTAGAGCAGATTGCGCTGCAGCATGATATAGTGCTGCGTCATCACCGGCATGACCACCGCCGGATATTCCGAGCCCTGGGAGCGATGCGTGCTGATGCAATAAGCGTGGATCAGGTCGTCGATTTCGCTGAAGTCGTAGGCGACGAAGCGGCCGTCGATCGTCACCTCAAGCGAGTTGTCGTCATCGTCGATGCTGTCGATGAAGCCGATATCGCCGTTGAAGACATCCTTCTCATAATTGTTGCGGGTCTGCATGACCTTGTCGCCAACGCGGAAGACGCGGTCGCCAAATTTGGCTTGCGCCCAGCGAAGATCGCCATTGAGCTCGGCTTGCAGCCGGCTGTTGAGATTGTGCACGCCGATGGCGCCGCGATACATCGGCGAAATCACCTGGATATCACGCACGGGATCGAGTTCCCAACGCTCGGGCACTTTTCGCTTCACGATTTGCACCAGTTCGTCGGCGGCGCCTTCAGGCTCGCCGATGTTGAAGAAGAAGAAATCGAGGCTGTCATTATCGGTATAAGGCTGCAGACCTTGATTGATGCGGTGAGCGTTGCTGACGATATGGCTGCTGTCGTCTTGACGGAAGATCTGGCTCAGGCGCGTCACCGAGGCGATGCCGCTGTCGATGACATCGCGCAGCACATTGCCGGCGCCGACCGAGGGCAACTGGTCGACATCGCCGACCAGCAGCAGATGCGTCGTCGGCTGCAGCGCTTTGAGCAAGCTGTGGAAGAGTTGCAGATCGAGCATGGAGGCCTCGTCGATCACCACCATATCGGCCGGCAGCGGATTGTCCTCGTCGTGTTCGAAACCGCTGATCTCCGCCGAGTAACCCAAGAGGCGGTGGATGGTGCTGGCGGCGACGCCGGTGGCTTCACCCAGGCGTTTGGCGGCGCGCCCGGTCGGCGATGCCAATTTGAAGCTGTAATCGCCCTCGTCCAGCGCGTGGATCAGCATTTGCAGGGTGGTGGTTTTGCCGGTGCCGGGTCCGCCGGTCAATACGCTGAGCTTGCTGCCCAGCGCCGCGCGCACGGCGTGCTGCTGCTCTCCGGACAAACCGACCTGGTTGCGCGCGCTGAGATCACGCAAGTATGATGTCCAGTTAGTGCCGCGGTGATCGCTCATGATCAAGCTGTCGCTGCCGACCATGGATTGCAGGCGCTCGGTCACCGCTGTTTCGGCACGGTAGAATCGCGGCAGATATACGGCCGATATCGCTTCGGCGCCGGCCTCCAGACGCAGTTGATCTTCTATCAGGTTGCGCGCGGCGATTTGCCCATGCATAGCAATGCTCAGCGCCTCCTTGTCTTCCACGCCCAACAGTTCGCAAGCGGTCTCGAGCAATTCTTCGCGCGGGGCGTAGGTATGGCCTTCCCGCGTCAGCTGGTTGAGCGTGTGCAGCAAGCCCGCCCGCAGGCGATGTTTGTCGTCGGCGGCAAAGCCCATATTGGCCGCGATTTGATCGGCCTTGCGAAAGCCAATCAAGAAGACATCCTGCGCCAATTGATAAGGGTCGTTCTGGATGACCTGCTGGGTCTTGGCGCCGTATTTGTTGTAGATGCGCTGGGCAATTTTGGCGCTGACGCCCAATCCTTGCAGATAAATCAAGACGTTGCGCATGGCGCGGTTTTTGGCCCAGGCATCGATTAGATTTTCGGCCAGCTTGGTCTTCAGACTTTTGACTTCGTGGATACGCCCCGGTTCTTCATCGAGGATCTGCACGGTTTTGCTGCCGAAGTGATCCACGATCTTCTCGGCGGTGCGCGGTCCGATGCCGCGGACGATGCCGCTGCTGAGATAGTTGATGATGCCTTTCTCGGTTTGCGGCGCGATCGGCATGACTTGCTGAGCGCGAAATTGGCGGCCGTAGCGGGCGTCTTCGACCCATTCGCCTTTGAATTGCGCCGATTCGCCCTCCTGCAGGGCCGGCATGATGCCGACCACGGTGACGGTGCGGTCACGGGCTTGCGCGCGCGGATAGGGCTTATCCGGCATGATTTTGACGACGCTGTAACCGTTGTCTTCGTTGTAATAGGTGATGCGCTCGACCGCGCCTTGTATTTCGTCGCGCATGCGGTTGCCCGTCAATTGCAAGTTGACTGGAGTAGAACCAAGTAAGTCATGAGAATCTTGGAAACGCCGATTTTCTACCCCATCCCCGGCCCTTCCCCGAATCATCAGGGACGGGTGACTCGACGTTGAAGTTGGAGTTTTCCTCAGCAGTTGCATGATTATCTCGGTACTACTTGATTGTAATATGATTTGCCAGAATCGCTAAGGTAGCGATGGGATCGCCGATCCGGGCGCTGTTGTCGGGCATAAGGAACCGGCATCGACGCCGGATGAAATTCTGGCAGACGTTGTATAGCTCGTCCGCTACGAGTAGCCTGACGCGGTTTTTCAACCCCATCCCCCGTCCCCTTCCCCAGCAAGCTAGGGAAGGGGAGCTAACTGCGAGCGAGCACGCGGTCTAGATTGGAGAAACGCCACGCATTGAGCGCTTGACAGATGCAATTGGGCACAGGCCGGACACCTGACGGCCAATACAAATCTTGCCTGGCAGAGGCGATCAGTCAGTTCGGCCGAAACGCGCAGCAGCTGGGGCGCGGCTGATTGCCAATTGAGCAATTCATCGACGCCGGTGTATATTGAAGCGCCCATCACATCCAGGCTATCAGCATAGATGACAACAGAACTCCCGCCTACGACGGTCGATGGCGACGACAGCGCGCAAGATGCCGATCATCAGCGCACCGTGGCGCAGGTGGCCGGGGCCAGCGGCATTTTGGCGCTCGGCAATATCTGCAGTCGCATCCTCGGCTTAACCCGCGAAACGGTCTTGACCTATCTATTTGGCGCCAGCGGCGCGGTCGACGCTTTTCAGGTGGCGATCATCGTGCCCAAAGCGATTTACGATCTGCTTATCGGCGGGCATATCAACGGCGCGATCGTGCCGGTGCTGAGCGAGATCATCACGCTGCGCGGCCGCGATGAATTATGGCGCGTGGTCTCGATTCTGCTCAGCTTAGTCACGGTGGCGTTGGCGCTGCTGGTGCTGGTGATCGAGGTGTTCGCGCCGCAGATCGTGATGGCGGTGGCGAGCGGCGCCGATGCGAGCACGGCGCGCCTGGCCACAGAAATGCTGCGCATGACGGCGCCCGCCTTGATCTTCATGAGCTTGTTCGCGGTTTTCAGCGGCACGCTGTTTGCCTTGCGCTCGTTCACATTGCCCGCCTTCGCCGGCGTGGTTTTCAACGCCTGCACGGTGCTGATCACGCTGGCTCTGGCGCCGGCGCTCGCTTTGCAGCCGCATCTGCAAGGGAGCGTCACGGCCTACCCTTTTCTGCTGGCGCGGCCGGATGATGGCATCATGGTCGTCACCCTGGGCTGGCTGGTCGGCGCCATCGCCCAAATGCTGCTGCAGTTGCCCGGATTGGAGTTTGGGCGGCTGCGGCTGAGCGTCAACTGGCGGCATCCGGCGCTGCTGAGCATCGCGCTGCTCTACACGCCGGTGATGTTTTCGCTGGTGATGGATACGCTGGTCATCCGCCCCTTCAGCTACAATCTGGCCAACCAGACCGGCGCCGGCGGCATCGCCTACATGAACTGGGCGACGACGCTGATTCAGTTTCCGCAGGGATTGGTGGCCACCGCCATCAGCATCGCCATCCTGCCCACCATCGCCCGGCAAGCGGCCCAGATGACGGCGGAAGCTCGGCGCGCCTTCAAAAATACGCTGGGCCTGGGATTGCGTCTGACCATCTCGTTGATCTTGCCCGCGGCCACGGGTCTGTTCCTGCTGGCTGTGCCCATCATCGGCTTGTTGTTTGAACATGGGGCTTTTGTGGCGGCGGATACCGAGATCACGGCTAACGCGCTGCGTCTTTATCTGATTGGCTTGCCCTTCGCCGCCATTGATCTCCTGCTGGTATACGCCTTTTACGCGCGCAAGGACACACTTACGCCAGCGCTTATCGGCGTCGTCAGTCTGGTTTGCTATCTGGGCGTGGCGCTGGTCACTTTTGAGCGCTACGGGATTTACAGCCTGATGATTGCGGATAGCGTCAAACATCTGGCGCACGCGGCGATTTCGGCCGTGCTGCTGTGGCGGCGGCTGGATGGCTTCGGCTCGCAGGGATTGCTGACGACGCTTGCGAAGACGCTGCTGGCTTCTGTGATTATGGCGGGCGTGGCCCTGATGACGCTGCCGCAACTCAGCGACTGGATCGGGGGCACGTCGGTTTTCCGGGAAGCGCTGCTGGTGATCGTCGCCGCATCGCTCTACGGCGGCATCTTTCTGCTGATGGCGCGGCTGCTGCGCATCGCCGAGCTGGCCTGGCTGCTGACGCAGCTGCAACGCCGCGTGCTGGGCTGAGCCGACGAGAGCGCGCTAGGCCAACTGGCTGACCGCCTCGACCAAGGCCATGATATAGCCGGTGGAATAGGCGTGTCCGCGATGCCGCCAATCGCTGTCGTCCAGCATCTCCGGCACGTGATCGTCGATGATGAAGCCATCAAAGCCGACTTCATGCAGCGTTTTGATGGCGGCCACTACATCGACATTGCCCTCGCCGGGGAAGCATTCCTGGAAGCGTGGCACACAACCTTGCACATCGCGGAAATGCATATAGAAGATCTTGCCGCGCTCGCCAAAATAGCGCATGGCATCCAGCACGCCGTCGTTGTTGCTTTTGTCCGCATAAACCATCTCGGAGAAGCAGCCCATGCAGAAATCCAGTCCGTGACTGGGGCTGGGCACGGCTTCCAGCGCCCGCTGGAAATGTTCCGGCTTGTGGAAGACGCGCGCGATCCCGCCCAGCGACGCAACCGGCGGGTCATCGGGATGGATGGCGATTTTGACACCCGCTTCTTCGGCCACCGGGAGCGCGCGCTCCATGAAATAGACATAATTGGCGAAGATCTCTTCTTCGCTGTATTCGCGGTCTTCGGCTGAGTCTACTGTCAGGTATCCGTCGACGATGTCGCCGGCCAGCGCTCGCTCCATATCGAAGGCGGTCACAATCACGCCGCCTCGTCCGGTCGCGGCAGGCGTGCGCCAGACCAGATTGGGCATCCAGTTCAGGCCGAGAATGGGTATGCCCGCCTCGCCCATATTCCGCAGCGTGCGCTGAT
Organism: Anaerolineae bacterium; assembly: GCA_022822305.1. GTDB lineage: Bacteria > Chloroflexota > Anaerolineae > Aggregatilineales > Phototrophicaceae > UBA6055. The sequence goes on along the minus strand of JAJEBY010000010.1, from coordinate 59,841 downwards.
AATTGGCGATCTGTTGGTCGCGGCGGGGTCCGTTGAGCATGGCGTCCATGTAGACGGCGCGCGGCACATTCTCGATCGCTTCCAATCGCAATCCATAGTCGTTGACCTTCTGCTTGAGGCGACGCAAGTCAGCGACATGCCAATAGCCGTCCGCGGCGGGCAGGTCCGGCGACCCGGCATGCAGATTGAATTGAACGCCGCCGACGCCCAACTGTTTGGCGAAGGTCAAGTATTCATCGGTGGCGATATTGTATTGCCCCAGCGCGACCCGCATCTTGTCGGTCATGGCCCTTCCCTTCACGTCTGACATTCGCCTAATATGAATTATAGTTTAGCGGATATATGGCGCGTCGCGACTTCAGTTCCCGGGCAAGCGCATTTGATCGTTTTTCAACATCGAGGCCCCCTACAACCCCACCCCCCGGCCCCCTCCCCATTGCAATGGAGAGGGGGAGCAAGGGTAGCGCGACCTCTCCCATAATCATCGGCTATGGAAGCTTACATCATTAATAAACACCTGTTGATTCACAGTTGAACAAGCTTCCCCACATTGATATGAGGAGATTGAGGGGGATAGACTAAATTCCGGCGCGATTGCTACGCCCCATTTGCCACGGTACTTGCAGCGGGCAAAATCACTGTGGTACACTATCGTCACATTGTAAATTGAGCGCTACGACATAGTGGACGATTCGCCCGAGCCTCCGTCAGGGAGTCCCACGCACATAGTGAACGATGTGAACGCCGATCATGATTTTTCATGTCCGGCGATTTTTGATTTGCCTCGCCGCGCGCGCCAGGAAGGGCATCCATGACCGGGCACCTCTTCTTATTGCTGGCGCTGGTCGGCCTGCACGGTTTTGTCAGCTTGCTCAATGCCGTCTTGCACAATGTGTCGCGCTCGACGCTGCGTGAACGCGCGGACGATGGCGACGACGGCGCGCGCCGTACGCTAGCGTTGACCGAGGACGCGCTGCAGCTGGGTATGACCGTCAGCCTGGCGCATATCCTGACGCGTTTCGCCATCGCCACTGTGCTGACGCTGCTGCTTCTGGATAGCAACACGGCGGCTGCTGAAGCGGCGCGAGTGTGGATCGCCATCGCAACGGTCGTGCTGGGCGCGACGGCGACGCTGATCATTGGGGACCTGGCGCCGGAAGCGCTGGGCGCGAGCCACGCGGACAGTCTGGCGCGGCTCGCCATCACACCGATGCGCCTGTTGGTGACGATCATGAGGCCTTTGACCGCGCTGGTGCTGCTGCTCAGCCGCCTGATCGCGCGTCTGTTTGGCAGCAAGGACCTGGTCAATCTGGTCACCGAAGAAGAGATCATGACGCTGGTGGACGCCGGGCACAGCGGCGGCGCCATCGAAGACGAAGAAAAGGACATGATCTATTCCGTGCTGCAATTGGACGAAAGCAACGCCCGCGAATTGATGACTCCGCGCATTGACATCATCGCGCTTGAGGTCAACCACACGATCATGCAGGCGCTATCCGCCTTTGTGGAATCGGGCTTTTCGCGCATACCGGTCTTTGAAGACAGCATCGACAATGTCATCGGTCTGCTCTATGCCAAAGACATCCTGACCGTGCTTGAGAATCGCGATGATCTCGAGAGCCAGGCCATCCGCGACTTGCTTCGTCCCGCTTATTTTGTGCCGGAGACCAAGCGCGCCGATGCCTTGCTCAAGGAGTTGCAAGCCAAGAATGTGCATCTCGCCATCGTCGTCGATGAATATGGCGGCACCTCCGGTCTGATCACCATCGAGAATCTGATCGAGGAGATTATCGGCGATATCCGCGATGAATATGACTTCGCTGAGGAAGAAGAGTTCGTCGAAGTCGGCGATGGATCGTACTTGATCGACGCCAGCATGGACCTCGATGATGTCAACGCCTTGCTGGATTGTTCGATCGATACCAGCGATGCCGATACCTTGGGCGGCTACATTTATTTCATTCTGGGTCGCGTGCCCCAAGCGAGCGAGACCGTCAGCAGCGACATCCTAAGCATGACTATCAAGTCCATTGACGGGCATCGCATCCGCAAGGTGGCCGTGCGCAAGATCGCGCCGCAGCCGGCGGATGACCAAAGCCCGCCCACAATTGGTATGGAGCCGATCAACCAACATGCTCAATCCAGCCGATCATGAATTGATCCAAGCCGCCATTGAAGCCAGCCGCAACGCCTATATCCCCTACAGCGGGTATGCCGTGGGCGCGGCGCTGCTCACGGTTGACGGCGCTGTTTACACCGGCTGCAATGTCGAAAACGCCGGCTATACGCCGACCGTATGCGCCGAACGGACGGCGCTCTTCAAGGCGGTCAGCGAGGGCCAGCGTCAATTCGAGCGCATCGCCGTGGTGACTCGCGACGGTGGTTCGCCTTGCGGCGTTTGCCGTCAGGTGATGTTTGAGTTCTCGCCGGGCATGACGGTGCTGATGGCTGATCTGGATGGCAAGCTGCATCTTCGGACGACGGTGGCTGAGCTGCTGCCGCATGGTTTCGGTCCGGCGAATCTGCAATAATTCAGCGCCGTTCTCTAACAACTATGACCGCTTCAATGCCCAAAATCACCATCAACGCCGACTGCGGCGACGCGCGGAATAAGCTGCTGCTGCGCGACTTGAACATCGCCTTCGCGCGCGCGGATGTCGAGGCCATCCTGGCGCTGATGAGCGATGATATCGTCTGGCGTATGGTCGGCGCTGATGTGGCCGAAGGGAAGGATGCGGTCCGTCAAGCGTTGGAAGCGATGCAGGATGCAGTCGCCAGCGAGCTGGTCATCGATTCCATCATCACGCAGGGCAGCGAGGGCGCGGTCAACGGCGAGATTCGCATCGCAGGCGGGGGTAGCTACGCCTTCTGCGATGTCGTTCAATTTGCCCGCGCCGCCGGCAACACAATCAAGACCTTGACCTCGTATGCAATTGAGATCAGCGAGGAGCGCTAGACTGTGCAGAAGATCGTCACCAATCTCTGGTTCGATGGACGGGTCGAAGAGGCGCTGGAGCTTTATACGTCGCTGCTGCCCGATTCGCGCGTCACGCGCACGCTCCGTTACAACGAAGCGGGGATGGGCGATCCGAGCGAAATTATGACCGCCGAGTTCGAATTGGCCGGGCAAGCGTTTTGCATCATCAATGGCGGTCCGCAATTCACGCACAGTCCGGCGATGTCGCTGTGCGTCAACTGCGTTGATCAAGCCGAAGTGGACAGACTCTGGGACGGGCTAATTTCCGGTGGCGGCGATGAAAGCCGCTGCGGCTGGCTGGTCGATCGCTTCGGCGTCTCCTGGCAGATCGTGCCGATGAGACTGCGCGAGATGCTCTCGAGCGATGACGGGGCGGCGGTGGAGCGCGTTACCGCGGCCCTCCTGGAGATGAACAAGCTCGATATTGCTGCGCTTGAGCGCGCCTTTCGCGGCAAATGAGCCGAATCCAAACTGACATGCCCCGTCTATGATGGCTACGCGTGCGGAATCGGCGCCGGTTCTTCGAGGCAGTTTGTCAGGCGAGCCACGGCTCGCCCCTATATTCTTTAGCGCTTGGCGGGCGACTCACAGAGTCGCCCCTACAATTCTCGCGTGCTCAGGCGGGATACGCGACAGGTCGCCCCGTAGATTTTCGCCATTGCGGCCGGAGATATGATAAAGTCTGCGCATGCGCAATTGATCGAATCCAAAGTGGAGGACCAGCTCATGCAAAAGATCGTGGCCAATCTCTGGTTTGACGGGCGCATCCAAGAGGCGCTCGACTTCTATACTTCGCTTATGCCCGATTCGCGCGTACTCAAGGTCGTGCGCTATGGCGAAGCGGGGCCGGGCCGCGACGACGACATCATGTCCGCGGAGTTCCAGCTGGCCGGGCAACGCTTCGTCTTGATCAACGGCAATACCTACTTCAAACCGAACGCGTCATTTTCGCTCTGCATTCACTGCGACGATCAGGCCGAGATCGACCGGCTCTGGAGTGTCATGACCAGCGATGGCGGCGCGGAGAGTCAATGCGGCTGGCTGACCGATCGCTTCGGCGTCTCCTGGCAGATCACGCCGACCCGCTTGCTTGAGATGATGTCGAGCGACGACAGCGCCGCGGTCGCGCGCGTGACGGCGGCTTTCATGACCATGAAAAAGCTCGATATCGCTGAGTTAGAGAGAGCTTTCCGCGATGAGTAAACCGAAGCCGACCCGCCACGCTCCGGGAGAGGTGGACGCCTATCTGGAAGCCGTGCCGGATGACTTCCGCGCGACCTTGCAACAGCTGCGCGAGATCATCACGCGCGTCGCGCCCGATTGCACGCAGCGGGTCAGTTACAAGATTCCGATCTTCCGCCTGAAGAAAGACTTCGTCGCCATATCGGCGGCCAAGAAGCATATTGGCCTCCATACCATGAGCAAAGCCATTCCCGCCGCCATGAAGGATGAGCTCAAGGCGGAAGGCATCTGGATATCGGGCACGACCTTCCACATCAAGCCCGGCCTGGATCTGCCTGAGGCGCTGTTGGAGAAAGCCCTGCAGGCGCGCCTGGCGGAATTGGAAGCGGGCTGATTAGCGATGCAGTTGGCAGATATCTGTCAATGGCCCGCTATGCGTTCGGCCCACACTTTGTAGCGTTCGTAGCTGGCCGTGTATTGTTCTTGCAGCGCGGGCGTCGCCTTGACCGTGATTTCGCCATAATCGAAGTCAGCCAGGAAAGCGCGCGCGTCGCTGTTGATGCCGCCCGCCACCGCCGCATGCGCGGCCGCGCCCAGCGCCGACATATCGGAGAAGGCGAGGCAGCGTATCTCGCCGCCGAAGACATTGGCCAGGATCTCGCGCATCAGCGGGCTCTTGGGAACGCCGCCGGTGAAGAGGATAATCTTGTTCGCGAGTGAATCTTCGCTGACCAGCGCTTCAGCGCAGTGTTTGATGCCGAAAGCGACGCCATCCATCACTGCGCGTGTCAATGTGGGCTGGTCTGCCGTCGCTGAAAGCTGCACGAAGCTGCCATAAGCGCCATCGCGAAGATAAGGGGTTCCGGTACCCTGCAAATAAGGCAGGAAGAGCGGACCATCAGGAGTTGAGGGCGTCTCGGCCGCCAGCGCGTCAAATTCGGCGTAAGACAAGCGTTCGTCCACGAGCGCGCGCCACCATTCCAGCGAATGGCCGGCGCTGTTGAGCGCGCCGATGGCGAAGCATTTGCCTTCAATGCCGAGTTCAAACAGATAACGTACACTCGTAACAGGATCAAAGGGCGAGGGTTTGTCGCGCATTTCGATGACCTGCACGGCGGTGCCGGCGTTGATCAGCAAGGTATCGGCAGCGGGAATGCCGGCGCCGACGACAGCGCAGGGACAATCGCCGCCGCCATAAGCGACTGTTGTGCCGGGCGACAAGCCCAAATCGCGCGCGGCTTCCGCGCTAAGCGTGCCGGCGATTTCGCTCGATGCTTGAACGGGCGGCAGCAGCGACGGCGCCAGGTCGAATTCAGCGAGCAGCGCGGCATCCCATTCTCGCTTGGCGAAGTCCCACATCAGCGAACCCGAGGCATCGGAGGGATCCGTGCCCAGCTCGCCGGTCATGCGATAGCGCAGATAGTCCTTCGAGAACAGAAAGCGGCTGACCTCCGCAAAGACGCGAGGAAGGCGTTCCTGCAGCCAGAGAATTTTGTTGAGGCTGTAGGGCGCGATGGACGGATTCCAGAGCTTGTCGGCGCTGGTGTCTGCGAGGCGCTGCGCCTGCGCTTTTGAGCGCGTATCAGCCCAAACGATGCAGTTATGGGCGATGCTGCCGTCGGCGCGCAGCGGCACAATCGAATGCATGTGACCGGAGAGGCCGATGCCCGCGATCGCTTCGGCCGAGATTCCCAGCTTCGCTTTCAGTTCGCGCGTCAGCCGGCAGAGCGCTGTCCACCAGTCGTCGGGAACTTGTTCCAGCCAGCCGGGCGCGGGCGTCAGATTCTCGACCGCCGTCTGCGCGCTGCCCATTACGGCGGCGGTCGCGCCATCGACCGCGATGACTTTCAATTGCTGGGTGCCGAGGTCAATGCCCAGCACGATTGGAGACGACATGCGCGGTATGCCTTCCAAGTCCGATATGTCCCAGGTATGGCGGCGTCGGATCATTCGGAGGCGGCTTGGGGCTTGGTCTCGAATAAGCGGAAGCCGGCGATGACGATGCCGGCGCCGATGGCGCACATCAGAGCGCACAACGCAAAAAACGCGACCGGTCCCAGATTATCGAACGTCCAGCCAAAGAAAGAACCGGTCAAGAGCAGGGCGACGCTGGGCATGGTGACTTGCAGGATCGCTTGATTGGTGGCGACGTTGCGCGGGTGACTGATCGCATTGACCAGGGTGAAAGACGACAGTTGGAAACCGGGCCAGATCATGCCGCGCAGCACGAGCAGCAGCGCCAGCAGCGGCAGATTCGGCACCACGCCCATGAGCAACATGAATACGCCAATGCCCAAAACGCTCACGATATAGGCGACGCGGATGCGGAACTTGGGCAGGATGGCATCCATCAAAAAGAAGAAGGGGAATTCGACGATGCCGAGTATGGCCGCCCACAAGCCGACATCGGCCGAGGGCACGCCCAGGTTTTTGGTGAAGTGGATGAAGATGAAGACGTAGGCATTGTAGGTGCCCATGGCGACGAAGAATTGGCTGGCGGCCAAGACATAAAATCCGCGGTTGCGCGGCTGTTTTGCCTCTTCATCGGTTTTTGGCTTGTGTGTCGCTTTGGCGGGAAAGACGGTCGCCGTCTGTATGCTGACCAGGGCGAATGCCGTGCCAACCCAGAACAAGAGCGGATAGCCGCCGATCAGGAACAGCCATCCGGCGAGCAGGCTGGCCAGCGCGAAACCCAGCGAGGCAAATGAACGTATCTGGCCCAAGACCGATTTGCCGCTGCGCAAGACTTGCGCGATGGTCAGCTGCATGCCCAGCGTCATGCTGGGGCTGACGGTCACGCGGAAGAGCAGTACGGCGGCGATGATCAGCCAGGTGGCGTGGGCGGCGGCGAAAATGGCATTGGCCAGGGCGAAGCCGCCCAGATAACCCATGAACAGGAGCCGCTGCTGCATCAGCCGGTCGGCGATCTGATTGAGCAAGGGCGTCAGTACCAGTGAAATCACCGCGCCGGCGCTGCCCAGGGTGCCGATGAGCGTGCCGGAGAAGCCAAGCTCGGTCAGGTAGACGTTGATATAGGGCCAGACGATGCCGATGCCGGCCAAGCTGAGGAATTGCAGCGCGATGAGGCGTAGAGAGGCGGAATGCCGCCTGATGGCTAGCAATCTAGTCATGCCGTGACAGGACCTCAGGAGGGCGTCCGCTAATCACTTGCGCGATTTCTATTAGACGCAATCAGATGGCGATATTGTACCCGACTCCCTTACCCAATACCGAATTGATTCGGCAAGTGAATGCTGATATGCTTTAATCAAACGCCAATTCGATTAACGCGAGGCGCGTGTGACCATGGAAAAACAGATTGAGAAGCTCTATTCCGGTTTCGACCTTTACCAAGTCGACATGCACTTCAGCGACAAGCAGAAAGCGCTGCGACAGGAAGTGCGCGATTTCGTCGAACGCGAAGTCATGCCCAAGATAAATCCCTATTGGGAGAAGGCCGAATTCCCCTGGGAGATCGCCCGCAAGATGGTCGACCTGCCCATCATCGGCGGCGGGCTCTTCGAGCATGGCGCGGCCGGCCTGGATTTCGTGGAGATGGGTATGGTCATGTATGAGCTGGGCAAGGGCGATGGCAGCATCAGCACCTTTTACGGCGTGCATTCGGGCTTGGCGATGGGATCGATCGGCATGCTCGGCGATGACGAACAGAAGGCGCGCTGGCTGCCGGATATGGTCAAGCTGGAGAAGATCGGCGCTTTCGGTTTGACCGAGCCGGATGTCGGCTCCAACGCCGCGCAAGTCAAGACTACCGCGCGCAAAGCGAAAGGGGGCTTCATCCTCAACGGCGCCAAACGCTGGATTGGCAACGCCTCCATCGCGGATATCCTGATCATTTGGGCGCGGGATGACGAGAGCGGCGATTTCGGCGGTTATGTCATCGAGAATCCCAACGACACCGAGGGCGTGGGCATCAACGACATTTGGGGCAAGGTGGGCAAGCGCGCCGTGCTCAACGCTGATATCACGTTGGAGAATGTATTCGTGCCGGCAGAGAATCGCCTGGCCTACGTCAATCGCTTTCGCGATATGGCGCTAGTCTTGGGCGCCGGGCGCTATGGCGTGGCTTGGGAGGCGGCGGGCGTGGCGGCCGGGGCCTTCGAGCTGGCGCTGAAATATACCAAGGAGCGCGAACAATTCGGCAAACCGATCGCCGGCTTCCAGCTTATCCAGCACAAACTGGTGGAGATGGCGACCGAAGTCACGCTGATGCAGACGCTCTGTTTGCAGCTTTCGCATTTGATCAACCGCGGGCTTTTGTCTGAGGGCTCAGTGTCGATGGCGAAATACAATAATGCTCGCAAGGCGCGCTATGTCACGCAGTTGGCGCGGGAATGCCTGGGCGGCAACGGAATTGTCATCGATAACCATATCGCTCGCCTCATGCTCGATGCGGAAATCATCTATACTTACGAAGGCACAAACGAAGTTAACTTGCTGCTGGTAGGTCGGGAGCTGACGGGCTTGAACGCTTTCACCTAGCGGCAACCACGCGCGCAATGGCGAAAGGACAAGATTCAAATGGGGTCACACGACTTCATCCGGTTTCCGCCGGCGCTGGCGCAATTGTCGGCGCGAACCTGGCTGCTTTTGGGCGAAATCCAGGCCACTGCGCAAGCCATAAGGTCTTCACCGGTGCTTCCCGCGCATTCCTACGAATTGGATCGGGAGTATCTGGCGAAGGGCATACATGGCACCACCGCCATCGAGGGCAACAATTTCTCGGAACATGAGGTGACGCAGATCATCAATGGCGATTTGCCGGCCTACGCCACGCGCATTGCGGAATTGCAGCAGATCAAGAACATGCTCGAAGCCTTCAACATGGTTGCGCGCGACGAAATCTTCGGCAAGGCGCGGCCCCTATCCCTGGCGACGCTGAATCGCTATCACAAAGTTGTGCTGGACGGCCTCGGCGAGAGCAGCAAGGGCAATGTGCCGGTGGGCGCGCTGCGCGAACATCGCGTCGAAGTCGGCCCGTATCTCGCGCCGCCGCCAGAATCTTGCGAGATGCTGATCGAGCAATTCTGCGACTGGCTGAACACCGATGACAGACCGTCCGATGAACTGGACGGATATGAAGTCGCCCGGTCGGTCCTCAAGGCATTGGTCGCGCATGTCACCTTCGCCTGGATACATCCTTACGGCGATGGCAATGGCCGGATGGCGCGGCTAATCGAACATCTGATACTATTGCGGGCGGGATTGCCGGAAGCCTGCACTCATGTATTGAGCTATTTCTACAGCAAGACGCGACGTCAGTATTATGACGAGTTGCAGCGTTCGCACGGCGAATATTACAACGGCGCTTATCCGCCAGTGGGCGACCTGCGCGAGTTTATCGAATACGCCCTGGAAGGCTTCGTCGACGAGCTCAACGACATGAAGATGGAAATCGGCAGCATGCAAGTCCAGGCGATCTGGCGCGATCACATTCGTTCCTGCTTCCCCGCCCACTTGACCGGCGCGCAGGGGCGGCAGATGCGTCTGGCGCTGGATCTGACCGACCGCTGCGTTGGTCAGCCCTTATTGCTGGAAATGGTCCGGGAGGTATCGGCCGGCATTGAGCAGGAATACTGTGGGGTGAGCGATGCGGATCTGGCGGAAGATCTGGATGCGCTGGCGAAGATGGATTTGCTCATCCACGATGCCTATGGCTACCAACCCAATCCGGCGCTGATGATGAGTCTCTTCGGCAACTCGGGCTTGAATGCCGGGTAGCTTGAGCGTACCTCGCAGATTGCAAAAGGAGCGCAGCAGACTACTGCGCTCCCTGGAAGGCATGTGACTTAGGCTTTACTCGCTGCTGATCAGATTCTCGCCCATCTGGATATCTGCGAAAGCAGTGACACCCAGGCGTCCGTTGATGCGCGTTGGGTCTTCAGGTATCCATTGCGACATGTATTCCGCCACAAAGTCCGCGGCCAATGTGTTGGCGGCCAGGGCATTCTCCTCAGTATCATAGACGCTCAGCGCGACGACTCGATCGACGCCGTCGTCCATGGTGAAGTAGCTGAATAAACCGTCGGCCCCTTGCAGGATTGGCAGGAATCCCGTCTCCACCAGTTCTACGGCTTTGTCTCGTTCCGACAGATCATAATTGTCGTAGATGCGCAAGGCGGCGTAAAGCGAGCCTCCGGCGTCACTCATCATCTCGTCGGCAACGTACATCACATCAAGGGCGCCCTCCACGATCAGCGGCGGATTGGGCAGCAGGGGCGCCATAAATTCCGCGACATAATCACGGGCGGCTTCGTTGGATGCCGAGGCTTGCTCGGCGCTGTCAAATATACTGACTGCCGCCAGCTTGTCGCCGGCCGGCAGCAGATAATAGCCGACGAAACCGTCACTCTCGCTCATGATGGTCAGGAAGCCCGGATCCACCAGGCGCACGATTTCGTCTCGATCGGCCGGATCAATGCCATCGTAGACGCGGATGCTGACAAACGCCTCGTCGTGCACGTTTGCGATCAGATTTTCGCCCATGTGCATATCGGCCAGCGCCGCCACGCCCAGCCGACCGGTGACGCGCAGCGGATCATCCGGCAGCCAGTCCATCAAATGCTCGGCAACAAAGGCGGCGGCGATGTCGTTGGCGGCCAAGGCGTTTGCCTCGGACTGGTATATGTTAAGTCCAACTATCGTATCTTCGGCGTCGCTCATTGAGAGATAGCTGAACAAACCACCCGATTCGATCAATGCAGGCAGCAGGTGGGCGTTGACCAATCGATTCGATTCCTCCAGGTTGCCCATGTCGCCGACAGTGTAAATGCGCAGGGACGCATATAGCGACGACATGCTGTCAGCCAGCCTGTCGTCTGTGACAAATGAGATATCGATGTGCCCTTCAAAGATCGTGGGCGAGTTGGGCAGCAGGGGCGCCAGGTTCTCTACCACGAAGTCGCGCGCGGCTGCGTTTGATGCTGCAGCCTGCTCCGGCGTATTGAACAAACTGATCGCCGCAAGCTTGTCAGCGGCAGGCAGCAAGTAATAGCCGGCAAAACCTTCGCTTTGGCGCATGATCGGCAAGAAACCATCATCTACCAGGCGCACAATTTCGCCGTGATCAGTCGGATCGACGCCATCGTAGACGCGAATGCTGGCGAAAACACGATCGTCGTGTTCGTCGGTGATCAAGTTCATGCCCATATTCAGGTCCGCCATGGCAGTCACTCCCAGGCGTCCATTGATGCGTGTTGGGTCTTCAGTTATCCACTGCGACATGTATTCCGCCACAAAGTCCGCGGCCAAAGTGTTGGCGGCCAGGGCATTCTCCTCAGTATCATAGACGCTCAGCGCCACAACTCGATCGACGCCGTCATCCATAGAGAAGTAACTGAATAGTCCGTCGGCCCCTTGCAGGATTGGCAGGAATCCCGTCTCCACCAGTTCTACGGCTTTGTCTCGTTCCGTCAGATCGTAATTGTCATAGATGCGCAAGGCGGCGTAAAGCGAGCCATCGCCCATCATCTCGTCGACAACGTAGGTCACATCGAGGGCGCCCTCCACAATCAGCGGCGGATTGGGCAGCAGCGGCGCCATGTATTCCACGACATAGTCACGGGCGGCTTCGTTGGATGCCGAGGCTTGCTCGGCGCTGTCGAACAGGCTGATCGCCGCCAGCTTGTCACCGGCCGGCAGCAGATAATAGCCGACAAAACCGTCACTCTCGCTCATGATGGTCAGGAAGCCCGGATCCACCAGGCGCACGATTTCGTCCCGATCGGACGGATCAATGCCATCGTAGACGCGGATGCTGACGAAGACGTCTTCCGCCACGTCGTCTACGATCAGGTTCGTGCCTTGATGGATGGCCATCAGCGACGCGATGTGTACTGGACCGCTAACAATCGTCGGCGAGCTGGGCAGGAAAGCCGTCAGGTTTTCCGCCACGAAATCGCGCGCGTGTTCGTTGGAAGCGAGAGCAGACGCCTCGGAATCGAAGATGCTGATCGCGCCCAGTGTCCCGGCGCCGTTGTTCATCAGGTAGTAGCCGAAGAAGCCGTCGGTCTCGCGCATCAAGGGCACGAAGCCATCGTCAACGATAGTTACGAATTCATTCAGGTCTTCAGCGGCGAAGTCTTCATACAGGCGCACGCTGGCGTGCAAATTGGCGACTTCTCCGTCACTCATGCCATCCAGCATTTCGACGAAACCGATGTCGACCTGCCCTTCGATTATCGTCGGCGGTTCGGGGACCAGGTCGGCAAGATTGGCCGCGACATAATCTGCCGCCGCCTCATTCGAGGCAGTCGCTTGCGCTTGCGAGTCAAACAAGCTGATCGCCGCCACGCTTTCGCCCGAATACAGCCAGTAGTATCCGATGTAACCGTCAGTTTCACGGATTATGCCCATGAATTCTTCGGCGGTGTGGAGGAACAGTTCAATGTTTTCGTCTGACTCCAAGCCACCGTAAAGGCGAATGCTGATGAAGAGGCTGTCCTCTTCCATCGTATCTTGCGCGCCAGCCACCATCGGCGTTGACGCGAGCAAGATCAGGCAGATAAACAATAGAAGCGCCGTCAAGCGCTTGCCATGTGGAGCGTAACTTAGCACGACATTCCTCCTGTCGAAAAGCGTTTCAGATGCCAGCATTCGCTAAAGGTCGCAAGGTTACGGGCACTGACATCTTGATTTCAGTCTAATGTAGAACAGGTGAAATCTCAATCGATGATCGCAAGACAGTTCGTAATGTTAAGGTGAGGGCTTGCCGGCGCGGCGCGCGAAACACGCCCGCCTCCGGCATGGGAAAGGACGCTATCACGCCGCTGGTCTATGACTTTGCGCGCTTGGCGCGTCGATCGCGTGCTTGATCGCTCACGCTGACGCGCCTATGTTTCCATCAGGGAACGCAGCTTTGTGGAGACTGCTTCAGCGAAGGCTGGTTCATTGATGTGCATATCCAGCTCGGCGATCGCCAGTTGACCGGCGCCGGCGGCCGTCAATCCCTCAATGAATCCGTGATCCGCTTCCGGATCGTATAAAGGGCCGCCCTCGATGTTGAGCTGGCTGAAGCCGCGCCGGGGAATCATGACGGCTGCCGGGCCTGTGGTCGGGCGCAGGCGCTCGCCAACGAAGCGACCGGCCTCGCGCATCTCGGCATGATTGGCTCTGACATGGGTGTGGATGGGATTGTGAATGACATAGCTGCGCTCCAACATCTCGGGCGCGACGGATTGGAGCGGGCCAAACAGGATAAAGTCGATTCCACCCGGCACAAACACAATCGGCACGCCCCGGCGGCTCACTGCTTCCAGTCGGTCCGGACTGGCCTGCATCAGACCGTCACGCAGATATCCGCCGATATCGTGCGGGCTAAGATCCAGAATCCCCTGCAATTGACCAGCATCGGCCAGTTCTTCCATGGCCTTTGCGCCGGCGCCGTTACAATGGAAGGCGATGACTTCGTATCCCCAGGCTTCGAACAATTGGCGGGCGCGCATGACACATGCGGTGGTCACGCCGGCCATGGTCATCGCCACCGTCGGACGCTCGGTGGATTGCGGGCCGAGCGCCAGTTCAGCCATCCCGATCACGGCGCCCGCGGCTTCCGCCAGCACCTGCCGGGTGATGATGTTCAAGCCAAGAATATCAGCCACGGAATGTATGATGGCGACGTCTTTTGTGCCCACAAAAGGGCCAAAGGTTGTCTGCCCGTTGGCCACGGCGGATACCATGACTTTTGGCACGCCAACCGGCAGCGTCCGCATGGCAGCCGTGCCTATGACCGTGCCCTGAACGCCGCCCAGCGCAATCACGCCATCCAGCTTACCCTCGGCATGCAGTGCGGCGGCAATCGCTGTCACGCCGCTCGCCATTGCGCTGATAGCGCGGTTTTTGTCACCTGCGGCAAGGAGCGCTTCAATGCTGGTTTCGGCCGCGGCGGCCACCTCGCCTCGCGAGATCGCCGGTTCAATGGCGGGTTCTCCCTGGATGCCAGTGTCAATGACAACTGGCTGGTGGCCCCTGTCGGCAATTAGATCTCTGACAAAGGCGATCTCTTGTCCCTTGGTATCCAGCGTGCCGATGACAATGATGTTTTTCGGCATAATAATTGTCCTCATATGTTCACAATAAACCGCGAATGGCTGATTGCCACCCGTTGTCCGCGTCAGGCCTCGCTCACGCGATTCGACGCCAACTGTCCATTGAGGGCCATAGACCAGGCAATCTGCGCAGTTTCCTCGACAAGTTCGGCATTATAGCGCGCCAGTTCAATGGTGCTGGCGAAGCTGAAAATACCGTGCCGGTCTTCGACGAATGCGCGCAAGTCGCGATTGGCGCTCAGCATGGCCTCGATTGCGGCGACTTTGGCTTGTGTCGTTTCGTCGGAGAGCCGCAGAACCGGGATGCGTCCCAGCTTCGATTTGGCGTGATGGGTCACGGTCGGGATCGAATCGTTCATGTTGGCGCAGGCGATAGCCCAAGGCGAGTGACAATGTAATATGCCATGCACATCCGGTCGCCGTTGGTAGATCGCCAAATGCGCAGCCAATTCCTGAGAAGGCGTTCCGTCGCCGGCGACCTGTTCGCCATCACGCGTCACGGTGATCAGGTTTTCAGCCTGGCATTGATCAAATGAGCAGCCTCTGGCCTTGATGATGATGCAATCAGTACCGGGTATCCGCCCGCTGAGATTGCCGCCGTTTCCCGTTTGTAACCTGATCTCGTAGGCGCGCTTGGCATTGGTCAAGAGCGAGCGCTTGACCCGCATGATGGCATCGGACGCTGGCAAGCCGCTCATGCGATTGGACTCGTTTCAGCCTTCGGCGTCAAAATCACCTTGATCACTTCCCCGGGATCACTGGCTAGCAATTCAAATGCGGCCGCCCCGTCTTCAAGCGGCATCTCGGTGATCAGCGGATCGCTAAGGATCTCACCGCTGGCCAGCAGCTCAATAGCCAGGACAAAATCGGCATTTGTGTAGCATTGCGTGCCGCGCAGATGAAGTTCCCGGGGCACAAGGGACATGAAATCAATCGGCGTTGGTTCGGCGCCCAGCGCAAGAAAGACGGCCGTCCCGCCCGGACGAAGCAGTTGCGCAGCTTGCTGGCGTGTGACCGCTTTTCCAGCCGCTTCAATGACCAGGTCGACTCCCTGGCCGTCTGTCAAAGCGAGAATGGATTCAACCGGGTCGTCTTCTCGGGCGTTCACGGCGTGGGTCGCGCCCAGCCGCTGCGCTGTCGCCAGCCGATGCGGCAGCGTCTCTGAAACCGCAATCAGCCTGGCGCCGGCCAGCCGGACGAGCTGGACTGCGAAGAGTCCCTGGGCGCCGGCGCCAAGTACCGCCACGCTGCGCAGGATGCCGGAGAGATTCTGTTGAAAGGCATGGACGGAGGTCGCCAGCGTTTCGACCAGCGCAGCGCGTTTGAGGCTCAGTTTTTCCGGCAGCTTAAAGAGCGCGCCCGCTGGCACGGCTGCGCGTTCGGCGAATCCACCGGGCCGCTCGCCGCCGATCAGTACCAGGTTTGCGCAAAGATTGGTTTGCCCGGATCGGCAGAAGCGGCAGCATCCGCAGTACAGCAGCGGCTGCGCGACCACTCGGTCACCGGGCTGGAAGCCGTCGACGCCATCAGCCCAGTCGATCACGGTTCCGGCAAACTCATGCCCTCGTACGCCTGGAAGGGGCCATGATGCTGGCATGCCGTTGTAGACGTGCAGATCGGTGCCGCAAATGCCACAAGCCGCGACTTCGATCAGGACCTGCCCCGGCAGTATTTCGGGTGCTTCCCAATCCCCGAATACGACCTGACGCGGACCCAGAGAAATGAGCGATTTCATTGTCCTTTGACCTCGCGACTTGCTGAAGGTTCATCGGTCGCAGGCTTCAAGCGCAGGGTCAGAATCTGATATGGCGTTGCCCGCAAGGTAACTTTGCCGTCTGTGACATTCAGCCGTCCCTCATTTTCTTCGAGCAAGTTGCAGCGGCGCGCCTCAGCTATCGGGAAGCCCGCTTGCAGGCCAAACTGTTGCTGTGTTCGTTCGTGCTCGTACATGCGCGCGATCAGGCCGTCTCCGTCCTCGGCACACTTGACAGTCTCGACGATAATCTGCGGCGCATCCACTTGAACGAGCGATTGACGATGGGCGTCTAAGGCACCTTGAGGATCGCCTCGTACACTATGGACGATGAGCGGATTATTGAGCGCATAGGCGGCGGGAACTGTGCCGTTGCGCCAATCGCCGCTATGCGGCAGCAAGCTGTAGGTGAAACGGTGTTCGCCCAAGTCCGCCTCCGGATCGGGGAACATGGCCCCTTTCAAGGCGGTCAGCCGCATGACATTGCCGGCAATGTCGTAACCATATTTGCAGTCGTTCAGCAGACTGACGCCGTAGTTGCCCTCGCTCAGATCGACCCACTTATGGGCGCAGCTTTCAAACCGGGCCCAATCCCATGACGTGTTGCTGTGGGTTGGGCGCTCGACGTTGCCCCATTGAATGTCGTAGCTGGCTTTCGGGCTAAGGATATCGGCAGGGAAGGCGACCTTGAGCAGCAGGCGGCGCTCGCGCCAATGTATGCAGGTGTCAAAATCGATCCTGGCGCTATCCGCATACATGTAAACGCGCTGCGTGATGTCGCTGTTAAACAGGCGACGCTTGATTTCCAGGCAGGCGCGCAAGGGACCGCTCTCCACGACTTCGACACTATCGGCCGGATCGGCCAGCCAGCTCTTTTCGTCGTAAAAGATATCTATATCCCAGGCCTCCCAATCCAGGGGACGGTCTTCGAATGCCTGCCACTGATTGGCCACTTGGCCGGGCGCCAGCACTTCTCGATTGGCGCGCTTGTCAAACAGGCGCGCGATGTCCCCGGCCTGATCAAATTCGGCCCGCAAGATCGGATTCTCCATGACCATGGCGCACATGGCCGATGCGCTCTCGTCCTTCGGCGCGCCGCTGATATCCCCGGCATATAATTGGCGCTCGGCAGCGGGAATCTCGCCCGAATTCAAACGCAGCGCCAGAAAACCGTATGGCGGCACGGCGGGGCATTTGACCAGCATTCCATCATTTGTTCTCTGCGCCGACAGCGGGGTTCCGTCCATCGCGGCGACGACCCTTTCTTCCGTCAGCCATGCGCCGGAAAGCTCGACGACTTCCGAGCGCGGGAAAGACGTGGGGTTGTAAATCGCCAGCGCGGTTTCGGCGGGCAGGGCGCGATCAAGCGCGAGCATGGCATCGTCGCGAATCTGCTCGCCAATGCGCCGGATTTCTTGGTAATCGCGCATGCTGTCCGCATAGACCTGCTGGATGGACGAACCGGGGATGATATCGTGGAATTGGTTCAAGCAGAGCAATTCCCAGGCGCGGCGCAGGTCGTCATGCGGATAGGTCATATAGCCGCGCAAAGACGCCCAGGACGCCAGGAACTCGGCATCATGCAAGAGGAACTCGCATTTGCGATTTTCGCGTTTGTTGCGCGCCTGGCTGGTATAGGTTCCCCGGTGCAGCTCAAGGTAGAGTTCGCCGTTCCAGGTCGGCAGCTTGTCCCCAGCCTGTCGATCGAGCTGTTCCATGAAGTCGATAGCCGTACTTAGCCGAACCCGGGGCAGGCCGGGATGCTCGGCCATCTCACGGCTGCGATCCAGCATGGCGCCTGTAGGTCCGCCGCCGCCATCGCCATGTCCGTAGGCAATCATGAAGGCATTGTTCAATTCCTTTTGCTGGCTGCCGTCCCAGGTGGCGAGAATCTCTTCCGGCGACAGGTCCGCGCTGTAGGTCGCGCCCCACCAGCCGGGTTTCGATGTGGTGATGAAACAGGTCAGGATTCTCGTGCCGTCAAGTCCCTGCCACCAGAATTGATCGTAGGGCATGCGATTGTATTGGTTCCAGCTGAGTTTGGCGGTCACAAAATATGAAAGCCCGGCCTGCTGAATCAGTTGCGGAAGTTGCCAGGCATAGCCGAACACGTCCGGCAGCCACAGTACTGGCGAATCGCGCTGGCCGAAAGTTTCCAAGAAGTAGCGGCGACCGAGCAAGAACTGGCGGGCAAGCGCTTCAGCGCCCGAGATATTGCAGTCGGCCTCCACCCACATGCCGCCGATGGTCTCCCAACGGCCTTCGGCGACGCGCGCCTTGATCTGCGTCATCATTTCCGGATGATCTTCGGCGATATACTGATAAAGCTGCGGCTGACTCTGGGTGAAGCGAAACTCCGGGTATTGCTCCATCAAGCGCAAAGCCGTGCTGAAAGATCGGGCAACTTTCTGGCGCGTCTGGCGCAGAGGCCACAACCAGGCGACATCAATATGGGCGTGACCGACGCCGGCCACCTCGACATCCATCGGCGGTCCGGCATTGGCGATACCCGCTTGCAGTGCGCGATAAGCAGCGGGAACACTTTCGTATAAGGCCGCGCCCAAGGGCTCGCGCAAGTCGAGCAGCAAGAAGGCCGCATCCAAGGCGTTGATCAGGTTGACACGGACGGGATTGTTTTCGGGGAGTTGTTTGACAACATCGAGCGCCGTGCCAGCGGCGGTCACGAAATCGCGGGTGGGCTGATCGATCTGAACCAGGCGGGGAAGTCCCATCTCATAGCGCTCGTCTTTGATGCCGGTCCAACCATGCAGCGCAAGGTGATGTTCTTTGCCGTCAAGCAGGTGTTCGGGCAGCGGCAACTCCTGGTGATTGGGGTCGACGCCGCTATAGGCTTTGCCATCGAGGTACGCCATGGCTTCCGGCCCATAGAGGAAGGCCAAGGCTTCCAGGCTTTTGCTGACGCCCAAGGGGAGCACGAGCGCGACAGTTCCTTCCCAGTCCGCCGGCGCCGCGAAGGTTGTGCGCAGGGTGAAGTCCTGACGCAAGGCGCCCCAATAACTGCCCGGTTTGATGACGTCCCAGTCGCTGTCGTCGACATCTGTCCCGATCAAAAGTTGCGCGCCGGCATGGAACTTGTAGGACGCCAGCGCTTGACTTTGCCGGTAGATCGCTGCCGTTGACAATAGCTGCAGACGAGCGGTGATTTTTTCCAGTGTCCATCGCACGCGATGCATGGTCTTACCCTCCGGATTTCATCCGCATCTCGCGGAAGATATGCTCAAGATCACCTGAACCCGACAGCGGCAGCTTGATGGTTGTATCCTGCGCAGAGGCGAGATAGAGCGCGTTGACCACTTCAATCGCCTTGCGCCCCGTCATGCCATCGATCCAGGGCGCTTTTTTCTCCAGAACGGACTCGCAGAAGTGGTCAACCTGGCGCTTGTAGGGGCCGTGTTCGCGCATTTCCTGGTCGAGATTGGGGCTGTTGAAAATGGTCAAGTCTGTTTGTCGCTGACCACCCTCCCACAGACGGATGGCAAATGGTTCCGGCGAGCTGTACTTCATGGCCGGGCCAAACTCCAGCTCCAGCGCCGCTTCCGTGCCTTCGAGTAGAAAGTATTCTGTCATCGGCTTTTGCGATACGTTGCTGACATGAATAGTGGAAATCACGCCATGCTCATGTCGCAGCGCTGCGTGCGCGTGCGTCTCGACTTCCCAATCCGGTCGTAGAATCTTGGCATGCCCGCTGACGCTTTCAACCTCTCCGGCCCACCAGCGGCACAGATCGACGATATGACTGGCATTGTCCTGAAAGATGCCTCCCAGCGCGCGCAGGGATTGCCGCCAGTTGAAACCAAGCGGAGACAGATCGTGACACCAGCTCACCTCGGCGCGGATATGAAACAGCTTGCCCAGTCTGCCGTCTTGGATGAGATCATTCGCCAGTTGCAGGCTCTTGTCGAAGCGCTTGACGAATCCGATCATGAGCGTCACATCGTACGCCCGGGCGGCTTGACGCATGCGGTCGCAGGCTTCGATGGTAGGGGCCATAGGTTTTTCGCACAGGATGTGTTTGCCCGCTTGCGCCGCGCGGACGACCTGCTCTTCATGCAAAAACACCGGCGAAGCTACGATTACCGCATCGATATCGGCCTTCGCCAGAAACTTGCCATAGTCATCATAACAATCGAAATCGCCATAGTTCCGGGTCATGAAGTCCAGCGCGCGCTGCTCCGGGTCCATCAGCGCTGTGACACGACCCTTCTCAAGCAATCGCAGAATGGGGGCATACATCGTCTGCGTGCCGCCAAATCCACAGCCGACAATTCCGAGCTTGACTTTCTCATTCATAGTCCGTTTCCGCTGCTCATCACATGATAAATCATAGCTTTCCAATCGCATCGTCGCGCTAGTTCTTGAGCGCGCCCGCGGTCAATCCCTGCAGAAGCTGTTTTGAGGAGACGAAGTAGATGATCAATACCGGCACAGACGAGAGCGACAGCGCCGCCAGCAAGGCGTTCCAGTCGTTAGAGAACTGCCCCATGAACTGCTGGGCGCCCAGGGTCACTGTTCGGGTCGCTTCGCCCGGCGCCAGGACCAGCGGAAACCAGAGATCGTTCCACATGGGTATGATGGAAATCGCCGACACCGTACCGGTCGCCGGCCGGATAATGGGCAAGATGAGCCAGAACACACGGTATTCGCTCGCGCCATCCACTCGCGCGGCATCCTTCAGGTCGCTGGGCACCTGACTCATAAACTGGGTCAATATGAAAACGGCAAAGGGCAAGCCCCCGGCGATATACACCAGAATCAAAGCCCACAAGGTGCCGATGAGATCAAGCGAGACGATCAAGCGCAATAGACTGACCGAGCCCAATCGTATCGGTATGATAATGCCCAACAAGAAAAACAGACGCAGCAAGTTGTTGCCAGGGAAGGAGTATTCGGCCAGGGCAAAAGCCACCATGGTTCCGAACAAGAGTATGAGCGCGAGGGCAGTCAGAGTTACGAACAAACTGTTGAAATAGTAGACGTGAAACTGAGACTTCTCAAAAACGGTCTCGTAGCCGACCAGGTCAAATGTCTCGGCGTTGGGCAGGTGGTAGGGATTTCTGAATATGGCCCGCCGCGTCTTGACGGAATTGAGCACGACAAGGGCAATCGGCGCGGTAGCGAGGAAGGCGAAGGCGATCAACATCCAATGTTTCAAAACCTTGGTTGTCTGATGACGCCAGTCGACGCCGGACATGACATTCCGCAACTGGGTCTTTTCCGCGTCAGCATACCTTGTCATAACGCGCCGCGCCTCATAGCTCGTAAGACCGGATCCGCCGCCTGACGAAGAAGTAGAGCAAGACGCCAGCCAGGAGAATGAGAAACATCGTGCCGGCGACGGCCGCCCCCATGTGCGGGTCGGATTTCTGGAATCCAGAGCCGAAGAAGGTGCGATAAAAGAAGGTCATCATCGTATCGCTGGCATAGTTGGGACCGGCTTCCGCGCCTTTCAGCGCGAAGACGACATCAAAGGCGTTGAAGTTGCCGATGTAGGTCAAGAGGGACACGATGCCGATCATCGGCATCAACAGCGGAAATTTGATGCGCCAGAAAATCTGCCAGTCGGTCGCGCCGTCGACAGTGGCCGCCTCGAACAAGTCGTTCGGGATGCTGATCAAGGTCGCGAAGTACAGCATCATTGGGATGCCCAGATACTGCCAGGCCGAGATGAGCGCCAGCGTAATCAGGACCGTGCTCTCGAGACCGAGCCAGGGCTGCGCGAAGGCCCCCAGCCCGATCGCCTTCAACAGGTCATAAACGACGCCCCAAAGCGGGCTCAACAGCAGTCTCCAGACAAAGGCGGCAATTGCAAGCGAGAGGATAGCGGGCGAGAAGATGAGTACGCGGTAGAGCATAGCGCCTCTGGTCTTGGTAGACAGGGCCGCCGCCAGCAGAAGCGCAATCGGGTTTTGAATCAACATATTGACCGCAAAGAATATGAGGCTGTTCTTCAGGGCATTCAGCAAGCGCGGTTGCAAAATGGCGTCGTCAGTCATCAGCGTTACATAGTTCTCGAAACCGACGAACTGCGCTACGCCGCGCGTTTCTTGCGCGAAGAATCCCAGACGCAGGGAATCCAGCAAGGGATAAATCATGAACAGTCCGTAGATGACGACAGCCGGCGCCAGGAAAACGATGATATGGGTGGGGAAGCGCTTCCCGTCTTTGGATTGGTCCGTTCGCGACAGACTTGCTGTCATCGACTTTTTCCTCGGCTTAGCTCGTCTTGGGATTTGTTCCGCTCTGGCAAGCCCGTTTGCATTGGGAGGCGTGGGAGTCGCGGACAGTGTTCACTGAGCGAGCGCAGCGCAGGGCATTTCGCCACAGAGAGCTTAGAAGTAGAAACAACAAATCAAGGCAACAAATGAATGACACTGTAGGGGCGTCTCGCTGAGACGCCCGCTGTCGCAGCTACCTCATTTGGGCGTTTCGCCGAAACGCCCCTACAGGTTTCCATTCATGGAGAATACCGACGATTTTGCATGACTCATTTGCATTTACCGCGAGAATGGCGGGCGACCCACCGGGTCGCCCCTGTGCTGCAGAGTTATGGATCTACGCAGCGTCGCAAACCGGCAACTGATGCTGAGGCTCACTCCCCCATTTGCGGTTCGTACCACGATGCGAGGCCAGCCTGGACGGTTTCAGCTGCTTCTTCTGGCGACATCTCGCCATTCATGACCAATTGGGTCACGCGACTGAGTTCGCTGTCGGTGTTGGGTTCGCCTCTGGAAATGATGGCATAGGCGTTCCGCGCCGACGATCCGCAATTCGCTCGCCAGCCCGCGTATTCCTTGACCATCGGGTCGGATGCTTCGACAATATGGTTGGACATGGCGAAGAACCCGGGCAGCGCGTTGTTCCACAATTCAGCGAACTCCGCCGAGCCCAGCCATTGCAGGAAGAGCCGCGCTTCTTCCGGGTGTTGGGCGTTGGCGTTCAAGCCCATTCCCATATCCATGTGGTCATTGATGAAGCAGTCCGCGCCTGCTTCGGGCGCCGGCGGCGGGAATGCGCCGATGGCAAAATCGTCGCCCACCAACTGGTTGAAGATCGAGATTTCCCATGATCCCGCCGGATACAAAGCGGAGCCGCCCAGCGTGAACAGGTTCTGCATATCCGGGTAAGAGACGGCTTGATATCCATCGGGCATGTAATCCGCCCACGCGGCCAGGAATTCCCAAGTCTGAACATAGGCTGGATCCGTGAACGATCCGCTGCCGTCAACCAGGGCCAGACGACCTTCCTCCCCGCGCCAGAAGGGGACGCCGGCAAGCTGGAAGCCCAGCAGGCCGGGCACAAAGGCGTCCGCGGTGCCCATGGCCAGCGGCACGTACTGCCCGTCTTGTTTTACGGCTTCCAATAGATCGAGGAACTCCTGCGCGGTTGCGGGTTCTTCGAGACCGAGTTCCTCAAAGATATCGGCGTTGTACATGAAGCCATGGATCACGGCCGCAAGCGGCACGCCAAAGAGTTCGCCATCGTCTGTGGTCCAGGCGCTCAGGGCGCCGGCGCTGAAATTCTCCAGGCCGTCGAGATCGCCCAGATTGGCCAAGTCGCCATTCAAGTACATTTCGAGACGGAAGTCAAAGGGCTCGATCATGATTAGATCGCCCGCCGTGCCGGCCTCGATCTTGGCGCCCAATGTCGCGCTGTATTCGGTATTGATGGTCGGCTGAAAGTCGACATCGATGTTTGGATAGTGGGCTTCGAAAGCCGGGAGAATCACGTCGTTCCATTCGTCCGCATCGTCGACGCGCCAGCTTTCAATAATGAGCGTGACCTGCTCATCTTGAGCAAGCGCGGAACCCATCGGCAAGGCAATTACGGCGGCGATCAACAATGCAATTGCGATACGAATAATTCTGGCAGTCATTTCATTCCTCCTAAGAGATAATCGTTGATACGCTTTGTTAGACACGCATTATTGGTTTGTCGTCAATAGGCCACCTCCTTGGAGAATTCGCACAGGCCGCGGTCTACGGGAAAATCTGCCCGTCGAGTTGGGATGGATCATGTGTCAACAGAAAATGATCGGCGCGTTCAATCGCGGTCACCATGCTGTGCCACAGATCGATAAAACTGGCGAAGCGACCAATGGGCGTCAATGGCCAGCCGCGCTCGACATCGGGCGCGAAGTTCTCGCGAACAAAGAACAGATCGCCCGCCAGAATACAGGCGCCGGCTTCGGTTTGCACCGAGACCGCCTGATGACCCGGGCTATGACCGGGGGTGGGAAAGACGCTGACGCCGTCGACGATTTCTTCTTCGCCCCGCACCAGGTCAAACTCACAACCCTGCCAGGGTGGCTCAAGTCCGCAGCTCGGATGTTCATACGTGGTCCAGTACGGGGGAATGGGATCGCGGGCAAATTCGTACTCTACCTCGCTGACCACCAGCCTGGCTTTGGAAAACTGCTTGACGTTGTAGCAATGGTCCCAGTGAAGATGGGTGAAGATGATGGTATCGATCTCGTCAGTAGCGATGCCCAGCGAATTGAGCTGTTCGTGGATGGCTTGACCCGGTTCTTGTCGTCCCGCATGGTGATAGGCGACAGACCGCTGCGTATCGCTCATGCCGGTGTCGACCAGAATCTTGCGTCCGCCGCCCTCGACAAGAAAGGCGAAAACGGGATGCTCGATGATCTGCCCGGCGCCCTTTCGAAAGGTGGCGTATTGAGCTTTGTCCAGCTCTTGAAAGCCGGTGTTTATGAGACGGATGGTGTAATGAGTCATGTCCCTTTACACCGTTTCTCGCCGCAGGAAGCTCGACTGATCAGGGTCTGTTATGGCCGCGGACGCGCGTGTATCGTTGTCCGGGCGCGGGCCTTCCAACGCGTGATGCCGCTCTAGTACCGCAGTTGCGGTGTCACTATCGGTGACGAGCGTCGTGATCAGTTCGCCATACATCAGTCCGAGGATCGCTTGAATTCTGTGCGCGCCCATGGTCAGGGCGATACGCTCGGGGATCTTCCGCAAGTCTTCCAATGTCAGGGCAATTGCGCGATCTCTGAATTCCGTATCGCATTCCCGGCCGTTCAAATCATAGAATCTGCCGAAGATTGAACCGACTGCATCGCGCGCTTGCAAGCGCTCAAAGTCAGTTTCAGTGACGTAGCCGGAGCGATAGAGAAGCGAGTCGACATCAGTTGGTCCGACGCCCATAATGGCGATGTCGGACTGCGCCGCTCGTTCAAGCGTGTTGCGGATGATCGGTTCGCAAGACAATGCGTGCGCGGTAGCGATGTTTTCAACGATGATTGGCGCGGGCAACTGGAAACATTCGGCGTTCAATTTTCGGGCGATCTGCAAAGTTACGGCCCGCGCGGAAATCTCGTCGGTTACTTGCCCGAATCCCCCGGCGAGATCCACCACCCGCTGCGCTTTCAGCCGGTCGCTTGGAAGCGTCTCCACCAAATGCGCGATTGTGCGTCCCCAGGTTATGCTCAGAGACGTTTCCGGTGTGATGTCGGCCAACAGTCTCGCCCCGGCTTGCCCGACCGCCCGCCTGACCGCGCTGATATCAGACCGGTAGGGCGTAGGCACAACAACCGCAAGCTTGATGGGGAAGGTTCGTTCGAGTTGAAGCGCCAGTTTCTCATGTTCAATATTCGAATCATGGAAGTGAACCTGAACAATGCCCTTGTCGACGGCTTCCTTGATATAGCGCGATACCTTGAAACGCGAGATATGCAGCTGCTTTGCAATTTCCTGCATCGTCATATTCTCGTGATAAAACAGGTAGCAACTGCGCAGCAAATGTGAATGCTTGGGCAAACTCATCAGCTTATGCCGATCCGTATCTTGGGTCGATGAAGTGGGGCTGTCGTCACGGATATCACAGTTCAACGCCAACTTCATCGCCCAATCGGGTCATATAGTCTCTGGCCAACGCGTGTTGCCGCTCAATTTCCGGCGTGGAATCCGGCGAGCGATTGAAGCCCGGATAACCGGCGGCGCCGGGCACATCCTCCAATTCGAGCGACAGCGGTCCGTCGTATCCGATGTTTTTGAGGGCAATTAAAAAAGCTCTCCAATCCACTTTGCCTTTGCCGGGCCGCCAATGCGCGTTGGTTTGTCCATCATTGTCCGAGATATGGGTGTGAAAAATGCGATCGCCGACTTCATAGGCAACCATGTTGGGCAACTCGCCCATGGGGAAAAGGTGACTGGGATCCAGATTCAGTCCAATCGCGTTTGACTCAATTTGCTCAATGATCCGCAGCATGCCGGCGGCATTATGCATCATGCGATGGGGATGCGGTTCCAATGCCACGCGCATCGATCTGTCTTCGCAGGCTTCAGCGAATTGTCGCAATACATCGACCATGTCGTTCCAGTTCTGCTGCCAATCGAGTCCAGCGGGGAATTCCACGCTCCATTCCTGCGAGGTGGCTTTGCCCAACAGGACGGGAATATCAATGTCAAATGGATTCGGCGGGAGCGCGACTATTTTGTCCGTGCCGAGTTGGCCGGCGGCATCCAGTACCCGTTTGAATTGATCAACCGCTTCCGCTCTCAGTTTGGCATCCGTGCTGCCGATGCCGACCGGGATACAGAATACGCTGGATAGCGTCAGACCCAGGTCGGCTATCAGATTTCGCAAGTGTTTATTGGTCTGCGGCGTGTAGTAGTCGGTTAAGAATTCTTCGCCCCATATTGTCAGTTCCGCGCCCTTGAGACCCAGTCTGGCGATAGTTTTCAGCGCATCGTCATACGGCGGCGCCCAGCTGAATGTCCACGTTGTCGCACCCAGATACATAGTTTTCCCTCCGTCTATGGGATGATCGTAAATATGCGCCTTGCTTCACGCCTGCCACGCTTGCTGGGACTGACGCGCTAGAGGCTCGCTACCAGTTCGCCAAGCGTCGAATACGCTTTGTCCATGATCTCTGCAACAGGCCGTTCCCAGTACTCGGGACGAAAGATCTCCACGGAGAGGTAGCCGTCGTAGCCCTTGTCCTTGAGTATTGACAACTGCCGAGCCGGTATGACCCCCAGGGTGGGGTAGAGCCGATGCGCGTCGGTCAGTTCGTTGAGCGCCCCATCCTCGCAGTCATTGACGTGTATGATGTCCAACTTGTCGAGCGGAATAGCTTGTATCTCGGCATCTGAAACGCCAGAGCGGAAGTAGTGAAAGGTGTCCATCAGTATGCCTACATTGGCGGGCGCGCCGGCCATCTCGATCAACTGCAAGGCTTCGGTTGGTCCGGGGACAAGTGTATGGCCGCCGATCGGTTCAACAGTCAAGCGCAGCCCGTTCTCGGCCGCGAGCCGGGCCATGACAGCCAATTCCTCCGCGTGGATAGCGAGCGCTTCCTCACGCGAGAGACGGGCCGGCTGGAAATCGGGACAAACAGCGAGCAAATGGCAGCCGATTTGAGGCGCAATCTGAATCGCTTCACGGAATTCCCGGCGCGCTGGTTCACTGTCGCGAAAGGGCCAAATCCTGAGCGGGCAGATGCTCACCGGCCTCAAACCGGCGTCGGTCAATAATTGTTTCAGGTTGCCGGTTGATTGGTCTTCGAGATAGGCAACGAGCTTGTCCCACCAGATTTCCAGACCCTCGAAGCCGGCATTGGCGGCAGCCAGGATGTCCGCTTCCAATGTATAGGGCATGGTCGTCGCCCCGTTTACGCATGACTTCATGCCAGGTTTGCCTTAGCGCTAAGCAAATGGTGAGAATCTTGGAAACGCCGTTTTTCTACCCCATCCCCGGCCAGTGCCCGCTCGGTCCCCCGCCTCACGGGGGAAGTTTCCCGAATCATCAGGGAAGGGTGACTCGACGTTGAAGTTGGAGTGTGCCGCAGAATTTGCATGACTTACTTGCACCTATTTCTGCATCGTCACCCCACGCCATAGACCGCGACTTGTCCCTCTTGCACTTGTGAGTACGTTATGCTCTTATGTGCAATAACCTACTTGTTTTCGGCGTTGATGTCAAGTTTAATTGGTTAAAGCATAAAGTTTCGACCAACCGCCGAATCCGTTGCGGGCCTGGATGACCGCTGCCATTTGATCCTGAGGAGAACCATCATGAAAGTTGCCATTGGTTGCGACAATGCCGGATTTCCCCTTAAGGCGGTGGTAACTGAATTGCTGGAGCAAGCGTATGCCGACATTGAAGTGACAGATTTTGGCGTGCCCGATGCCGATGACCCGGAGCTCTACCCGGATGTAGCCGAACGGGTGGCGCGGGCTGTGGCCGAAGAAGGCTTTGACCGCGGCATCCTCATGTGCGGCACGGGGCTGGGCATGGCAATGACGGCCTCTAAAGTCCCCGGCATCCGGGCGGCCACTTGCCACGACGCCTATTCCGCCGAGCGCGCTCGCAAGAGCAACAACGCGCAAGTTCTGACGATGGGCGCGCGCGTGATCGGCCCGGAATTGGCCAAAGTCGTCGCCAAAGTCTGGATGGATGCCGAGTTTGACGCGAGCAGTCGCTCCGGTCCCAAGGTCCAGCGCATGGTCGAGATTGACGCCAAGTATCAAGCGCAGGCGGCGCGCGCCCCGGCAACAGACAGCGACTGCCCTAATCGAGACATGAGTACGGACGTGGGGAACAAAAGCATTTCGCAGCGAGACGCGGGTTTCTTCGCTGATCGGACAAGTCTGGATATGGAAGACTATGTCGTGCTCGACTATTACTTCGAATCTGTGGTGGATCCGGAGTCGGCGGCGGCTCATCTCTGTCAGGAACAATCCACGGCGCAGTGGAAGCGGGTCGGCGTGGATGAAGATTTGCGCGACCGTTTTGGGGCCAAAGTGATTGATTTGGCGGTCAGCGGCATGTTGGAGCAGCCAAGTTATCCTCTGCCGTCAACTGAGCCGGCAAAGGCATACCAGTGCCGGGTCAAGATCGCTCACCCGCACGGCAACTTCGGTCCCAGGCTCCCCAATATCTTGACGGCGGCGCTGGGTGAAGGGGCCTTCTATTCCCCGGGCATCGCCGTGATCAAGCTGATGGATATCGAGTTCCCGGAGAGTTTCATACGGCATTTTCAAGGTCCCAAATTTGGCGTTCAAGGCTTGCGCGACAGCTTGGAGGTATATGATCGCCCGATCTTCTTTGGCGTGGTCAAACCCAACATCGGGTTATCTCCGGATGATTTTGCCGAGCTCGCCTATCAGAGTTGGCTAGGCGGCCTGGATATCGCCAAGGATGACGAGATGCTCAGTGACGTCGCCTGGTCGCCGCTGCGGGAAAGGGCAGCAAAGGCGGGAAGAGCGCGATTGGAGGCCGAAGCCATCACCGGGGAGAAGAAAATCTACCTGGCGAATATCACCGATGAAGTCGATCATTTGCTCAACTTGCACGATATTGCCGTTGAGCGGGGCGCCAATGCGCTGATGATTAATGGCATGACAACAGGTTTAAGCGCTATCAGAATGCTAAGGAAGCATACGCGGGCGCCCTTGGTAGCGCACTTCGATTTCATCGCGCCGCTCACGCACACATTCTTTTTTGGCGTTCATTCCAAGGTGATGATCAAGCTGCAGCGATTGGCGGGATTTGACGTCATCATCTTCCCGGGCTTCGGCGCGCGGATGAAAACCCCGGATGATGAGGTGCTCCAGTGCGTGCAGGAATGCTTGAAGCCCTGGGGCCACATCAAGACCGCCCTACCCGTCCCGGCGGGGAGCCAGTGGGCGGGGTCCACAGCCCTGTTGTATGAGCGGTTGAAGACCATTGACTTCGGCATTGTACCCGGACGCGCTGTCTTCGCGCATCCCATGGGGCCAAAAGGGGGCGCGGCCAGTCTGCGGCAGGGGTGGGACGCCGTCGCCGCTGGACAAGCGCTTGGGGACTATGCGCAGAATCACAAGGAACTGCGATTGGCTATTGAGAGCCATGAATAGCCGGACAATTCAAGCAGCTGGGACAGGTATCGACCGGATTGCGCCTATCGCCGCGGCATCAGCGATTCTTCGTCATCCCAACGCCGATAGAAATCCCGCAGATGCGCCTCAAGTTTCGCAGGCGCGGTATCCGCTGCAAACTGCAAGCGCTCCCAGATCTCGCGCTCGACATCCTGCAGAT
Source organism: Anaerolineae bacterium (assembly GCA_022822305.1). Lineage (GTDB taxonomy): Bacteria > Chloroflexota > Anaerolineae > Aggregatilineales > Phototrophicaceae > UBA6055. Next base: position 29,807 of record JAJEBY010000010.1, on the reverse strand, counting down.
CAACCCGCGCATGCGCGCCATCGCGCAGGACCCACTCGCCGCCAACCATGACATGCCGCACGTGTTCTCGCTTGGCCCGGCGCAAGAGAAATGCCGACAGCTGTTCGCGTGACGGGCCATCAGCCGGCGCCCATTGGCCGCGTATCGCGTCCCAATCGAGCAAAACCAGGTCGGCGAGATTTCCAACATCAAGCGTCCCCAAGGGAGCGTCCGCGCCAAAGGTGATCGCTGCCGCGATGTCAGTGCCCATCCGCCATGCCGTCTCCGCGCTGAGATCGGTCGACGCCATGCCGCTCTGATTGCCGATTGTCCAGGCCAGTCGCAGCTCGCGGGTGAAGTCCATATCATCATCCAGCGTATGCCCATCCAAGCCGATGCCGACCGGCACTCCCGCCGCTACCATCTTGGCGATCGGGGCGATGCCGCTGCGCAGGCGCAAGTTGCTGCTGATGTTATGCGCGACGCCGACGCCGCGATCGGCCAGCAAGTCGATGTCCTCATCTTCAACCCAAATCATATGCGCCAGCGTGAGCCAGTCGCCCAAGGCGCCGATATGCTCAAGATGTCGGATGAAGCTCCTGCGCCAAGTTCTATGGGCGTAGATCTGCTGATAGCGCGTTTCGAGCATGTGCATCTGGGCGCGCGTTTGACGGTCCCGCGCCCACTCGCAAGCGCGCATGATCAAGGCGTCGCTGCACCATTGCCCGCCGGCCGGGCTGACCTGGATATTTATGCGATGGCGCTCGCTGTCATGTACGCTGTCATACAGGTCGTCCAGAATCGCGAAATAATCATCCGCGCTCAAGCCGATGTCATCTTCGTCAGCGATGGTCTCGCGCAATTCTGCCGGCAGGCGCTGCAGAAAGCGCTCGCGCTCGGCATAAACGAGTTGATTCTGGTCGACGATTGGCGGATGCAAGGCGACGCGAATGCCCGCGTCCGCATAGCCGCGGACGGTCTCCGGCAATTCGGCCGGGAGATCCGACCAGGAGATGGGATTGTGGCTGTGCGCAACCGCTGTCACGCCGGAGCCCAGCAGCTGCAGACCCGTGTGCAGCGCCGCCAGGTAGGGTGGGATTGCTGGAAGCCGCGCCAACTGGCTGAGCCAGATTTCGAGGAAATTGTCGGGAATGCCGAGCGCCAGCGTGCCCAAGGCGCGCCCGTGGTCATGCGCGTTGGTGAAGGCCGGGACGAGAATGCAGTCGTCGCCGCCTGCGCGATCTGCCTCCGGATAGCGGTCGACCAGCTCGGTCAGCGTTCCGGCGTCAACAATGGACTCTCCGTCGACGCAGACGGCCAGATCGTCCACCGCGACGCCGGCGCGAATGGCATAACGCGCGTGAATGATGGTTGGCATCAGGCGTAGAGGCCGGCTTGTTGGCCGCCGTCAAGTACGAAGACTCCGCCGGTGATCATCTTGGCTTCATCCGAAGCGAGGTACACCGCCATCTCCGCGACGTCTGCCGCGCCGATCAAGCCGCTCAGCGGTTGATATTGGTCCAGAAAGGCGTCGCGCGCCGCCGGCGGAAAGCCCTCATTCAGAGGCGTATCGACATAGCCCGGGCAGATCACGTTGCAGCGAATGTTGTCGCGCGCGTAATCGAGGGCGATGGAACGCGTGAGGTTGATGACGCCGGCCTTGGCGGCCGAGTAAGCCGCTTTGTTTTTGGCCGCGCGGATGCCGAAGGTACCCGCGGTATTGAGGATGACGCCGCCACCCGCCGCAATCATCAATGGTATAGCGCTGCGAGCGATCAAGAATACCGACTTGAGGTCGATATTGAGGCACTCGTCCCACTCGGCTTCGCTGATATCGGTGATGCGGCCGGACGGGCTGATGCCGGCGTTGTTGAATACGATATCGGGCACGCCCAAGTCCGCCGCCGTCGCTTCAACCAGGCGCCGCGCGTCCGCGCTGACGGAGACATCCGCAGCAATGGCGATTGCTCGGCCGCCTTCGGATTCAATAGCGCGCGACACGGCTTCCGCCTTGGCTGGGCTTCGATTCACCACGGCCACGCGCGCGCCTTCGCGGGCAAAGGCATAACAAGCCGCTGCGCCGATACCGGATCCGCCCCCGGTGACAATTGCAACTTTATCTCGCAGCTTCACGCCGCGTTCCCCGCCGCCGTCGATGCGGCGCGCGGATCAATTGAGCATCCAGCCGCCATCGACAAAGATCATCTCTCCGGTGATATATCGGGACTCGTCCGATGCCAGAAAGAGCGCGACATCGGCTACATCATTTGGTTCGCCCAAGCGGCGCAGCGGTATGGCGGTCTTGGCCCAGCGTTCATTGTCTTCCTGGCTGGGCAGCATGGGCGTATCGATGATGCCGGGCGCCATGGAGTTGGCGCGAATCCCTCGCGGTCCGTATTCCAGCGCGATGCAGCGCGTCAAGGTGGCGACGGCGCCCTTGGTCGTGCAATAAGCCGACGAGTCGACGAAAGCGACCGCCGCGCCGATCGACGCCAGATTAACGATCGCGCCTTTGATCTCGCGTCGCAGCCAATGCCGGATCACGATTTGCGAGACCAGGAAGACGCTCTTGACGTTGACCGCCATGATGCGGTCGTATTGCTCGTCGGTGGTTTGCTCGAAGGGCGCGTTGAAAAAGATGCCGGCGTTATTGACTACGGTGTGTATCATGCCGAATTCGGCGATGCCGTCATCGACCAGCTGTTGAACCCCCTCGCGCGACGACACATCAGTTTGCCGCGCGAGCGCCCCGACGCCTTTGGATTCCGCCTCGGCGGCGACCTCCCGCAGCGCGTCCATTTCGAGGTCACAGAGCACCAGGTTCGCGCCTTCCGCGGCGAAGCGCAGGGCGATAGCGCGCCCGATGCCGCGAGCCGCTCCGGTAACCAGCGCGGTCTTGCCGGATAGACGTCCCATGATCAAGCCGACTCGATATAGCCGATGACTTGGCCAACCGGCACTTCGTCATCAACTGCGCAACTCAATTCGACCACGACGCCGCCGGCCGGCGCTTCCACTTCCGTGCTGACTTTTTCTGTCTCAATCACGACGACGCCATCGCCCTCGGCGACCGTATCTCCCTCCGCCACCAACCACTCGACGATCAAACCCTCTTCCATCGTCATGCCGAATTTTGGCATATAGATCGGAACCAATGCCACGTCACTCTCCTACACTAGGTCTTACCGTTTCAGCGATGCGTTCAGTCCAAGGTTTTGCGTACCGCCGCAATCACGTCTGTCTGAGACGGGACGACCGCCTTCTCCAGCACGGGACTGAAGGGCATCGGCACATCTTTGTTGTTCACGCGCTGCACCGGCGCCTTGAGATCGTGAAAAGCCTCTTGCGCCACCGTCGCCGCCCATTCACTGGCGGCGCTGCAGGTCGGGTAGCTTTCGTCAACGGCGACGAAGCGCCCGGTCTTGGCGACGCTCTCGAGCACCGTCTCCTTGTCCCAAGGCGACAGACTACGCAGGTCAATCACCTCGGCGTCGACGCCTTCCGTCGCCAGGGATTCGGCCGCGTCCAGCGCCGTGTACACGGTGGGGCCGACGGCGCAAATGGTGACATCCTTGCCAACGCGTTTGACATCGGCGGCGCCTATCGGGATGAGGTATTCCTCCGCCGGGACTTGACCGCGCTTTCCGCCCAGGGAGAGCGAGTGCAAAAATAGCACCGGATTGTCATCGCGTATGGCCGATTTGAGCAAGCCCTTGCCATCGTAGGGCGTGCTCGGCAGGATGACTTTGATTTGCGGCATATTCATGAAAAACTGATGCACCGCCTGACTATGGTGATGCCCGGCGCTGCTGCCGGCGCCATTCTGCACCATGAAGACCAGCGGCGTCTTCGTCTGGCCGCCGTACATATAGCGCATCGCGCCGGCCTGATTGGCGATTTGGTCGAAGGCGAGATAGAGAAAGGTGCCAAACATCAAGTCAACGATCGGGCGCAATCCGGTCACCGCCGCGCCGATTCCCGCGCCGGCCACCGCCAGCTCGGATATTGGCGTGTCGATGACGCGCTTGTCTCCGAATTCAGCGTGCAATCCGCGCGTGCTGGGAAAGACGCCAATGCGCACATCCTCACCGATGAGAAAGACGCGCGGGTCCCGCCTCATCTCCTCGGATAGCGCTTCTTGAATTGCAGCCACATAGGTTTTACGAGGCACTCAGCTACTCCCAATTAAGTCCAAGCAAGTCATGCGAAAAAGCATTCTGAAGCGGTGGCGCGGACGGGCGACTCACAGAGTCGCCCCTACAATAGTTTCGATATTCAGAGTCTTTCTTAAACTTCGCCATACTTTCACATTATTTTCTCCGAACTAATCCGGCGATAACGCGTCAAATCATACCCACAAGTCTTCATAGAGCGACTCGATTGCCGGATCGGGGCTGTTGCGAGCGGTTTCGACCGCTTCGGCCACGATCTGCGTGATGTCGGCATCCAGCGTCTCCAGCGTTTCGGCCGGCAGAATATCGTTTTCGCTGACATAAGTGTGCAGCAAGTGCAGCGGATCCTTCGCCTGCGCGGCTGCCGTCTCGGCTTCGTCGCGATAGGTCTGTCCAGCGAGGAAGACTTCTTCGCCCTCGGCATGGCTGCCGCGGCGATGGGTCTTCGCTTCGATCAGGGTCGGACCGTCGCCGCTGCGGGCGCGCGACACCGCCGCTCTGGACACGCGGTACATCTCAAGCGCATCGGTCCCATCGGCGACTAGGCCGGGAATGCCATATCCGACGGCGCGGTCGGCGATATCCGTGATATTCATGGCGTCAGTCGCCTGCGTGAACTCGCCGTACTGATTATTCTCGCAGACAAAAATCACCGGCAGCGTCAGCGTCGAGGCCAGATTCAGCGATTCATGGAAACTGCCCTCGTTGGCGGCGCCGTCCCCGAAGAAACAGACCGAGACGCGGTCGCTGCCGGAATACCAGGCGCTCAAGCCGGCTCCCACGGCAATGGGCATTCCGCCGCCCACAATGCCGATCGCTCCCAGCATACCGATATCGAAATCGGCAATATGCATCGAGCCGCCCTTGCCTTTGCAATAACCGGTGGCTTTGCCAAACAACTCCGCCATCATGCGCTTGATATCGCCGCCTTTGGCGATCACGTGACCATGCCCGCGATGGGTGCTGATGATGGTGTCTTGGTCGGTCAGGGCGGCGCAAACACCGGCAGCGACGGCTTCCTCGCCGATGTAGAGATGTACAAAGCCGGGCAATTGTCCCTGCCGGAAAAGCCGTCCCACCTCTTCCTCGAATCGGCGGATGCGCAAGACGCGCGTATAAATGTCCAGCACGATGTCAATCGGAATGTCCCCGTGATGCATGTCGTCTCCTCAAGTCAGCAAGGCATCGGCTGTCAGCGCCAGCGTCTTGGTAGCGTTTATCACCTGGTCCACGCAGACGCATTCATCGACCATCGGCCACGCAGGGATGAAACCGGGTCCGTATTCGACGCAGGTGATGCCAACACCCTTGAAGTGACAGGTATCGGCGGTTGCCCCTATACGGTGCCCGGCGCCGACCTGCGGCGCAGCGCCGGTGGCGCGCTTGTGCGCCGCGACCAGATGCTGGACCAAGGGCGAGTCCAGCGCTGTCGCTTCGCGCGCCGGCATGTTCGGCTGCTGATCACTCTGCGGGATTATCAGTTCGTAGTCAAATTCGGGATCGGCCGCCTTGATCGTCTCGAGACGCGCTCGCATATCTTCGCGCACGCCCGCTTCCGTCATGCCGGGAATGATTCGCAAATCGAAAGCGACCGTCGTCGTATCCTGATAATGCTGGATGTCGCGGATGGCCATCGACGGATAACCCGGGATCAGCGGATGCGGCTGGTACCGCAGCCAGCCGCCGTCTTCCAACCGCGGGATCTGTACGTAGGACGGGCTGAAGGCGTCGATGGCTTTTGTCACTTTTTCGATCGGATTCACGTAGGGCACGCGATGCTTGAATTCGCCCAGCACCCGGATCTTGCCTTGCACATAGCCGACCGAAATCAGGCCGACATCCAGGTTTCCCGCTTCGGTGACGATGCAATAATCCGGACGGCAGCCGCGCTCGATCAGATGCAGCGCCCCTACCCCGCCACCGGTTTCGGCGACGACGCAGGCGAGGATCAGGTCGCCTTTCAGCGGCGTCCCGGATCGGCGAAGCGCTTCCCCCGCCATCAGCATGGATGCCAAGCCGGCTTTCATATTGAGCGCGCCCAGTCCGTATATGTAACCATCGTCAATCTCCGCGCCGAAAGGATCGTAGCGCCATTGATCGCGCCGGAAGACATCGCCATTCCAGTCGCTGGTATCAGTGTGGCCACAGAACATCAGCGACGGACCGCTGCCGTCGCCGCGGAGTACGCCGATCGCCTGATGGGTGACGCCGCCGTCGCGCAAGGCTACTTCTTGCAGCTCGACATCGTAGCCGCGCTCAGACATCCAGGCGGCGAGCCAGCGCCCGATCTCGGATTCCCGCCACAAGAAGGACGGGATACGGATCAATTGCCGGGTCAATTCGATGGCTTCATGATCTTGAATTTGCTCGAGGATTAAGGACATCAGCTTCAGTCGCCGTTGAGGACCGCCCACACATCGAATCCGACTTGAGCGCCGCCCCATAGTTCGCTGACGCCGATGGTATTGCGGGTGGGATAGGGCTCGCTGAAGTACTCGCGGCAGATGGCGTCCATATCGGCGAAGCGATTGACGTCGGTCAGCGAAACGTTGATCCGGATGACATCCGACATGGCGCAGCCCGCCCCTTCCAGCACCGCTTTGATATTATCCAGCGCTTGCCGCGATTCGGCCTCGAATCCGCCGCTCACCAGGCCGGAGCCATCCGGCGCTGTACCGAGATAGCCCGATGTCACCAGCAGATTGCCGTGCCGCAAGGCTTGACTGTAGCCACTGGTGGGGACTGGCGCTTCGTCTGTCAGGATGACATCAAATTGCGCCATCGCTCACGCTCCGTTGCGTATATCGGCGTCGGTCTTGTCCCGCGCCTCGGCCAGGTAGTTGTAGATGGTCGAGCGGCTCAGCCCCAATTCCTCGGCGATCAATGGCACCGCGCGTTTCACCTGGAAAGCGCCTCTCTCGTCCAGCCGCGCGATGAGACCAATCTTGTCATCTTTGGACATGATCGGCACTTCGGCGCCGATATCGTTGACGGCATCACGCAAGATAGTGTGAATAGTCTGATGAATATCATCGGAGAGCGTCTCGCTGACTTCCGAACCGTCATCTAGCGCCAAGAATTCACCCAGGGCGCGGTGGAAACCGGAGAAGACGCCGATGTCCAAATTGATGCAGAAGGCGCCGTATGCCACGCCATTTTCATCGCGGAGGAACATCGTGCAAGACTTCATCTTCTTGCCGTTGGGCAAGGATGTTTGATAGTTGTGGAAGTCTCGCGCGATGTTGCCGTTGCGCGCCTGCGTCAGTATGAAATCAGTGGCGCCGCCCCCGACCTTCCGTCCGCTGATGTTGCCGTCAATATGGATGATTGAGCATTCGAGGTCACTGAAATCATGAATCACCACTTCGCAATGCGGCGCGAAGAGTTTGGTGATGCCCACCGAAATCTGCTTGAGCAGGGCAAAGGTCGCTTCTCTATCCGTCACATCAATGGATTTAAGGGCGTTCATAGGGACATCGAAATCTCAAGCGGCATCAATCCGGACCGCAGGCTGCAATGGCGGATTTGCAATCGCGCGCGATTTGATAAACAATAACTCCAAGAATTATACAAAGTGTAAAGAGACGGCGCAACATATGTCCGCTGAACGAGAAAATCGTGATGATGTATTGTATTCGCAGAAGGGTCCGCCGACGCTTGACGAAATGACGGGACCGGAAGTCGAAGCGGCGCTTCAGCAAACGGACGTGCTGTTGCTGCCGGTGGGCGCGACTGAAGCGCATGGCCCGCATCTGCCGCTCGGCACAGATTCATTCGAAGCGCGGGAGAATTGCCGCCGGGCGGCGATTCGCCTGGAGGCGCTGGGCTGCCCGGTCGTCATCGGTCCTGTGGTTCCATTCGGCACATCCAGCTTTCATCTTGGCTTCGCCGGCACTATCAGTCTGAGTTCGCAGACGATGATTAAGCTGCTGACGGAGATCTGCCTGAGCCTGTACGATACCGGCTTCCGCAAGTTCGCGTTTGTGCATGGCCACGACGGCAATCTGCCCGTGATGATGGTGGCGGCGCAAGAAGTCGTCGACAATACATCCGATGCGCTGGCGATGGTGCTCAATTGGCTGACGCCGCTCAGCAAGGTATATCACACCATTCAAACGTCCAGCAGGCAGGAAGGTCATGGGGGCGAAGGCGAAACCGCTCGCATCCTCGTCACACATCCGGAACTGGTGCATTTGGATCGGTCGATTAAACACCACGTCCCGCCGGAAGACATGCGCAAGATTCAAGGCGGCGAGCATATCAAGACCGGCGGCGGCATCTTTTATGCCACGCGCCGTTACCAAGACCACACGCCCTACGGGCACATCGGCGATCCGGCGCTGGCAACCAAAGAGACGGGAGACAAGGGTTACGATGTCATCGCCGAGTGGCTGGCTCGGGTGATCGCGCGCGACTATTTCGATAGGGATATTGATCCTAACGCATCGCTGCTACCCGCCGAATAATCGAAGAGCCCGCAGCCGCGCGCGCGTCGCGATTGCCTGCTGATCGCGCGCCGACATGAGTTCACTATTGCGTCATCAGGCGTTTCAGCGAAACGCCCCTGCCAGGCCCATTTTGCATTGCTTTGTTGGAATCACTTGCATTTTGACTTGCGGAACATACACGTTATAATCACGATATTGATGGACAGTTTGTTGACTATCTGTACACAATGTAGAAGAAGCGCAGCAGACTAACGTCATATTCTGCGGTTTGTATCGCGAGTTAATCTCGACTAATAGAGAAAGGATTTGACCGATGACAAGATCACGTATCCTCTGCAGTGTACTTTTGATTCTACTGCTACTGCTCTCGTTGGGAACGGGGGCGGCGCAGGACGCGCAGTATGGCGGCACCTTGGTATTTGGCGCCGAATCCATGGGAGATTCCTTCGATATCGGATTCTGGCACGGGTTTGGCGGCGTCCATGTCATCGACACCATCGGCGAAGGCTTGGTGCGCGCCGACTTCGAAAACGGCGGCGCGCTGCCCGGTTTGGCCGAGTCGTGGGAGATATCGGATGACGGGCTGGTTTATACCTTTAATATCCGCGAGGGCATGGTATTCCATGATGGCGAGCCGGTGACCGCCGACGCCATCGTCCGCAGCATGAAGCGGCCCATCAATCCGGATGATCCGAGCTACATCGAAGGCATGTACATGTATGGCAATCAGGGCACGAGCAATTGGGAATCGCTCGAAGCGGTTGATGACCATACGGTGGTCTTGACGCTGATACAGCCCAACGCGACGCAGCTGCTGGTCTTCTCCCGTCCCGATGGCGTCATCATCAGTCCCAAGGCCCTGGATGAATACGGCGCCGAAGTCGGATTGAACATGTCGGCGGCGGGCCCTTTCAAGATCGATCGCTTCGTGCCCGGCCAAGAGGCGGTATTAGTCGCGAACGAGGATTACTGGGCGGGACGGCCCTATGTCGATCGCGTCGTCATCCGCGCCTTCCCGGATGAAGCGGCAATTCTGGCGGCGCTGGAAGCGGGCGAAATCGACATGACCCTATACGCGCCCTTCACCTCAGTACCGCGCTTGCAAGATTCGGAGACCATCCGCGTGGAAGTCGGCGCGCCGCTGGTCAATTTGTTCGCCGGCGCAAACGTGGCTATGGCGCCGCTGGATAATCTGCACGTCCGTCAGGCCATCAACAACGCCCTCGATCGCGAAGTGTTGATTGAGGCGGGCCTTAATGGATTCGCCGAAATGCCGGCCAGTTTGATCGGTCCGTTGGATCTGGGCTTTGACGAAGCGGGGCGCGATGTCAGCGTATACGATCCCGATAGCGCCCGGGCGCATCTGGAAGCATCTGGTCTGGATCTGCCGATTCCGCTGGAGGTGGCATTCGAGAACAATCGCTTCTGGCCGCAGCTGGCCGAGTTGATCGCTGCCGATTTGGAAGCGGTCGGATTCGATGTGACGCTGGATCGCCTGGATACCGGGTCATTCTGGGGCAAGGTTGGCGATGGCGCGACCCAACTCAGCATCAACCAGCGCTCCACCTTCGTGCCCGACCCACATGGCAAGGCCATCTTGATGGCGCGGGCGGGCGCCGAAGGCAGCCAGACGCAGCATCAGGCGCTGGGCGCGGCTGACGAGCTGGACGCCCTGATTACCGCCGGCATCTCCACCGCCGATTCCGACGAACGGGCGGCGATATATCAAGAGTTCCAAGCCTTAATGCTGGAGCAAATGCCCTATATCTACATCGGTTATCTGACGCCGCCCATCTTCGTGAACAAACGCGTGCAAAACGTGGAAACCTTCGGCACCGCCGGCGGGCGCATTAACCTGCGCGGCGTCTGGCTGTCGGAATAACCTGACAAGCATCTGCGTGAATATGGCTTCGTCCGCCGAGGATGAAGCCATATTTGCTTTTTGCAACTGCAAAACACTAGACTAACCTCTACTCAGTGATGTGACCGCGAGTGCAGGTTTAATCGTCGATGCAGGCTGAACAGAATATCGAATCGCGGATCGGCGCCTACTGGCGGCGTTATGATATTGCCCTCGTGGGCAGCGCTGTCTTCGCATTTATCCTGCTCATCACCATCTTCGCGTCCGCCGTCGCCCCGTATGACCCCATGGCGCGCAACATCAAGCGCCTCATCGCGACGCCTTCGGCGGAATACGCATTCGGCACCGACCAACTGGGTCGCGATGTCCTATCGCGCGTGATTTATGGCGGGCGGCCGATTCTGGGCGCCAGTTTCACGGCTGTTCTTTCCGCGTTGGCTGTTGGCGCGATAATCGGCGTCGCTGGCGGCTATATGGGCGGCCGGCTTGATACCGCGCTCATGCGCCTCATGGATGTGATGCTGAGCTTTCCCTCAATCCTGCTGGCGATTCTCATTGTCGCCACCTTGGGCGTGGGCTTGCTCAACGTGACAGTCGCGATTGGATTCGCCATGGTGCCGGTGTTCGCGCGCCTGGTGCGCTCGATTGTAATCTCGCTGGTGTTGGAAGAATACGTGGTGGCGGCGCGGTCCTTGGGCGCGTCGGATCTGCATATCATCCGGAAACATATCTTCCCCAACATGATGCCACCGATCATCGTGCAAGCATCGGCGATGCTGGCGGTGGCGATCGGCACCGCTTCCGCTCTGAATTTCATCGGGCTGGGAGTTGAACCGGGGACGCCCGATTGGGGCATGATGGTGGCGGAGGGCCAACGGCTGATCTTTGACGCCCCTCACGTGCCCCTCTTTCCCGGTCTAATCATCACCATTACCGTACTCAGCGTCAATTACATGGGCGACGGTCTGCGCGATCACCTCGATCCCAAGCTGCGACGCCAGGGCATGTGACAGGCACCGGCATGATAGGCTACATGCTCAAGCGATTGATCTGGCTGCCAATCGTCTTGTGGGCAGTCAGCAGCCTCACGTTTCTGGCGCTGCGCATCGTGCCGGGCAATCCAATCCAAACGGTGCAGAACCAGGTGATGGACAAAAGCCAATTGGCGCAGGTGGAAGCCGTTTGGGGACTAGACCGCCCCGTCACCGAGCAGTACCTGAACTTTCTGTCGAAGCTGGTTCGCGGCGATCTCGGTTTGACCATGAGCAGCGGCGTGCCGATCCGGCGCATGATCTTTGAACGCATGCCCCCGACAATTGAGCTGGCCATCGTCTCGCTTGTCATTAGCACGGGCATTGGCGTTTTGTCCGGCGTCGCCTCGGTGGCGGTCCGCAATCGCGCCTTGGATTACAGCGTCAGAACGGCATCCATACTTGGTCTGTCGCTGCCGCTGTTTTGGGTCGGCATCATGTTGATTATTCTCTTCTCGGTCCACTTGCGCTGGACGCCGACGAGCGGACGGATCGGAGTCGGCGTCGATTATGAAGTCATCACCAATTTCATGTTTTACGATCTGATCGCGACCGGCAACTGGGAGGCCTTCCGCAGCTTCTTGCGCCATCTTGTCTTGCCCGGCGTAACGATCGGCTTGACTTCCGCGGGTTTCGTCGCGCGCCTGACGCGCTCGACCATGCTGGAGGTCATGAACTCAGATTACATCCGCACCGCGCGCGCCAAGGGCATGTACGAACGCAGCGTCATCTGGAAACATGCCATGCGCAACGCCATGCTGCCCATCATCACTTTGCAGGGCTTGCAGTTCGGCGCGATACTCGGCGGCGCCGTGATCACAGAACGCGTATTCTCTTATCCTGGCATGGGCACCTGGCTGCTCGACGGCATATTGGAACGCGATTATTCCGTCGTGCAAGGCGGCATCATATTCGTCGCCCTGGCTTATGTGCTGATGAATATGCTGGTGGACATGCTCTATCACGTGGTTGATCCTCGGCTGCGCAATTCCACCACTTGAGCCGCAGCGTGGCGGCGAAGATGAGAAACCAGATGACTGCGCCGGCGCATATATTCCAGCGGGCGGCGCGTGGCATCCGCGCTACAATCCGCGATAAGCCGCGTACCACTCCCAGGTTCGCCGTAATCCGTCGTGGATGGAGACGGCAGGCGCAAAGCCGAGCAGATCGCGAGCTTTGCTGTTATCGCAGAAGGTGATCGGCGGATCGCTTGGCGGCGTGGGCACAGCCAGCTTGTTGATGGCGGCGCCGGCGTATGCTTCGATGATCTCGACAAAATCCGAGAGTGAGATGGGCGCGCCGCAACCGAGGTTGATGATCTCGTAACCCAGCGGCTTATCCAAAGCCGCCAGGACACCCCGCACCGTATCGGCAATGTAGGTCCAGTCGCGATGGATGTCGCCGCCGTTGAAGAGCTTGATTTGCTCGCCCGATTGAGTGGCGTCCATCAGTTTCCAGGGCATCATATCGGGACGACCGGCCGGTCCATAGACGTTGAAAAAGCGCAGCACGGTCACCTGCATGCCGACCAAATTATGATAGGTATGCGCCAACAGCTCGGCGGCGCGCTTGCTGGCCGGATAAGCCGCCAGCGGACGATCGGCCGTGTCGGTTTCGACGAATGGCAATATCCGGGTTTTACCGTAGACCGACGAGGTCGACGCCAGCACGAATTGTTCGATTCCGGCGCCTTTGCTCGCTTCCAGCAGGTTCAAGCTGCCGGTCAAATTGACATCCATGTACAGCCGGACTTGCCGCACGCTTGCGCGGACGCCGGGCATCGCCGCCAGATGCGCCACGCGGGAGATGTCGTTTTCGGCGAAAATGCGCTCCACCAAGTCCAGATCGCGGATATCGCCTTCGACCATTTTGAGTTGACTGTAACTGGCGAGACCTTCGGCATTGCCGCGTTTGATGGCGGGATCGTAGTAGTCATTGAAGTTGTCGATGGCAACGACGCGCTCGCCGCGCTTGAGCAGCTGTTCGGCCACGTGGCTTCCGATGAACCCCGCCCCGCCGGTTATCAGATAGGTCATGGCGCCGTCTCCGTCCCGTCTAACTCAATCACTTGCCGCCGCCACTTCATGAAGAATGCCTTCCAAATCGGCAGAAGTCTCAATCCGCACCAGTCGATTTCGGACGCGCGCTGAGCCCGGCTTATCCAGTTTGTATTTGCTGATTTGCCCGCGCAGCTCCAACACGGCAACCCGTTCCGGCAAGCGCGTGGTCTCCAGCGTCAATTGCGCGTGACGCAGCGCGATCTTGGCGCGTTCCGCGCGCGACGGCTCGGGCAGTTCGATGCCGGTCGCCAAATAATGTTCAATATGATGAAAGAGCCAGGGACGCCCCAAAGCCGCCCGCCCCACCATCACGCCATCGCAAGCGGTTGATTGCAGCATCCGCAGCGCATCCGGTCCCGAATGCACATCGCCGTTGCCGATGATGGGCATGGCGCTCACCGCGTCCGCCACCGCCGCGATCACCTCCCAATCCGCCGCGCCGCCGTGCTCTTGACCGGCGAAGCGGGCATGCACCGCCACCGCCCCCGCGCCGACGCTCTCCGCCGCCACAGCGAAGGGTACCGCCGTGACCACGCCGTCTTCGAAGCCGCTGCGCACTTTGACGGTCACCGGCACAGCCACCGCCTTGACCAACGCGTCCACGACCGCCGTCGCTTTTTTCACATCGCGCAGCAATGCGGCGCCGCCGCCCTTCTTGGCGATCTTCGGCACCCAGCAGCCCATGTTGATATCGACGATATCGGCGCCGTGATCGACCACCACCCGCGCCGCCTCGGCGACGATATGCGGCTCGACGCCAAAGAGCTGGACAGCCACCGGACTTTCGCTGGCGCGCCAATCAAATCGCTGCAGGGCGCGCTTTCGCGAATTCTTGACGATGCTGCTGCTGATCAGTTCGGTGCAGACCAAGCCACAGCCACCCAGTTCCCGACAGAGATGGCGCAAGGCGTAGTTGCTGTGTCCGGCCATCGGCGCCAGTGTCAGCGGCGTATCGATGGCGATATGCCCGATTTGCAGGGGCTTGAGCACAGTTTTAGCGGGAGTGAGCATAAGACTCATTATTACCACAGCCGCTCGCCGGCAGCTAAAAGGTCGGCCGCGCTCGCACAAAAGCGCAAACGCGCTCCTTGCATGAGTAAGGAGGTTTACAAAAAAGATAACACAGAGGGCACAGAGCGAAGAGGGTGTTTCCGCGTCTGTACGATACGCGGGCGACCGGTCGGATAGCCCCAGCATCACCGTCGCCGGTCGATGGCGGTTAGAGCAGCGCTTCCGCCATCAAGCGCAGGGCATCAATGGAATTGGTGGAGATATTCAGCGTGGTCACAGGAGCATCGCGCCAGAGTCCCAGCCGGTCGCGGATGCGGTCCTTTGAGCCGACCAGCGCCACCGCATCCACCAGCGCATCAGGAACGGCCATCACCGCCTCGCCCTTGCGCCCGTCGAGAAAGCAATCTTGTATTGATTTGGCGGCGGCTGCGAAGCCATAACGGCAGGCGAGGTCAAAATAGAAATTCTTGCCGCGCGCGCCCATCCCGCCTATATACAGCGCCAGTACCGGCTTGATCTGATTGTAAGCGAGCTCGAGATCGTCTTCGATGACGACGGCGACCGATGGCGCGATATCGAAATCCTTGAGGCTCTTGCCGCCGCCCGCTTTGACGAATCCGCTTTCAACCGACCCGCGATAGACATCGGCATAGTGCGCCGGGGAGAAATTCATCGGCAGCCAGCCATCGGCGATCTCGGCGGTCAATTCAACATTCATGGGACCGATCGCCGCCAGATAGATGGGCATATCGGCGCGGCCGTGAACGATGCTTTTGAGCGGCAGGCCCAAACCGGTGGCGTCGTCGCCGCGATAGGGAATCTGAAAATGCTCGCCATCATGCGCCAAGGGCGCTTCGCGCGCCAGAATCCGCCGCAGGATGTCGACGTACTCTCGCGTTTTCGCCAAAGGCTTGCCGTAAGGACGCCCGTGCCAACCCTCAACCACTTGCGGACCGGACAAACCCAGGCCGAGCAAGACTCGACCGCCCGACAGCTGATCGAGCGTGATCGCGGTCATGGCCGTCATAGCGGGGGTGCGCGCCGGCATCTGCATGATCGCCGTGCCCAACTTGACATTCTGGGTCAGCGCGCCGATCCAGGCCAGGGGCGTGATGCAATCGGAGCCGTAAGCTTCTGCCGTCCAGACAGCGTGATAGCCGAGCCGATCCGCTTCCAGAATCAGTTCCAGCGGCAGGTCAATCCGCGCGCCGGAGTAGCCGATGTTCAATCCAAGTCGCATGGCAATGGCTCCTAGTCTTCTCGCCATCGAGAATGTAACCAATGGCTCAGCCGCGCCCAAAGCCATCTCGCCCCGATGATCACGATGGCGGCGAGGGAGTTGAATGCCACGTCGATCGGGTCGAAGACGCGGTTGGGCAATATGGCCTGGACGCACTCATCAAGCAGGCCCAATAGCATCGAAATCATCAGCGCAAGCAGGGCCGGAAGCGGCACGCGACGGCCGTTGGATTTGCGCTCCAGCAGCGCTTCGTGCACGAGCGCGGCCACCAACGCGTATTCGAACAAGTGGGTGCGCTCTTCCCACGATCCCAGCCTCAGCCACGTCAACAGCAACACCGCCGCGATGCCGATGCCGACCGCGATCTCGACATGAGCGAGACGCTTGTCAATGAAAAAAATCGGGATCACCACAAGCAGAATCAGCAGCGCGAAAACGAGGTTGGCTTCGGCGCTTTCGATAATGTCGGTACCCAATGCCGCTACGATAGCCGGCGTCTGGCCCAGTGTGGCGTAGATCGCCGCCAGGACGATGACCAGCGCCAGCCACAACCGGCGCTCTCGTTTGGTGGTAAAGATGGACACAATGCTCACTAATTGGTCTGATCCATCGAAGTCTATCCGCTATCAAGCCAAAGCGCAAAGCGGATGAATTTGACGCGGGGTAGCGCCCCGGCCGATTTTATCGAGGAGTGATGAATGTGGTTGGTTGGACATGGCAAAAGCGGGCAAGCCGGTGGCTCGCCGAATCGCCCAAATTAGGCCTCTGCGAAAGCGGGCGGCTCAGCGAGACGCCCCTACAAGACTTGTCCGATTAATCATCTTGCTCGGGCGCGGGTCTACCTCACCCCACGGCCCCCTGTCCGAAGCATCAGAGAGGGGGAGCATGCGCTACTGAAACTCGCTAGCATTGATCGATCATGAACACCATAAATCATCAGAAATCCCAAGATGCTTCAATGCTAAGCCAGCCTCCCCCATTGATACGGGGGATTGAGGGGGGTAGACCAAAGTCAAGCGAAATTGCCGGTTATCGGACAAGCCATACAGTGTTCTTGCAAGTTGCATCATTATGTTGATTCTTCATAGCTTGCGATGTCCACCAGTCTTGACGCGATCCGTGATTTTGACTTATTCCAAGGCAAGGGTTAACATCCTCTGATGATTCGCGCGCACCCAGCCAGCGAGGCAAAGGCATGAACGGACAAGAACTGATTCGAGCGCTCCGCGCCGGGCAGCGGGTCTATGGCACGGCGATTTATTCGCCCTCGCCGATTTGGCCGCGCGTGGTGGGCAACCTCGATCTGGATATGGTCTTCATCGATACCGAGCACACGCCTCACGATCGCAATACCGTATCCTGGCTCTGCAATACCTACGCCGCGCTGAACCTGGCGCCGGTGGTGCGCATCCCCGCTCCCGATCCGTATCAAGCGCAGATGGCGCTGGATGGCGGCGCGCACGGCATCATCGTGCCCTATGTCGAATATCCCGAGCAGGCGCAAGCCCTGGGCGGCGCGGTCAAGCTGGGTCCGTTGAAGGGCGACCGGCTGGGCGCGGCATTGGATGGCGAACAGGCGTTGGAGCCGGCGCTGGACGATTACCTGGCAAAGCGCAACGCCAACAAAGCGCTCTTCATCAACATCGAGAGCGTGCCCGCGCTGGAACGGCTGGATGATATCCTCAGCGTGCCCTATATCGATTGCGTACTGGTGGGACCGAACGATCTGACCTGCAGCCTGGGCATCCCGGAACAATACGATCATCCGGATTTCCAAGAGGCGATCCACACCATCATCCGCAAATCGCGCGCCAACAACATCGGCGTCGGCATCCATCACAATTTCGCCCATCACCAAATCGAATGGATCAAAGCCGGCGCCAATATGGTCATGCATAGCTCCGATATCTCCGCTTTCAACCGCGCGCTGACGGCTGAGTTCAAGACGATTCGCGCCGCGACAGACGATGTCGGTCAAATCCGCGACGAAAACGTGCATTTCTAGAGCCCGCTGTCAGAAGAGACTTATCCAAACGAAAGACTGGCATATGTACAAGATTTGGTTTGAACGCGATGTGCTCTCCGAGTATGTCCCGATGTTTGAAGCGGTGGCCGAAGGCATTGGTCCGGGCGATCGGGTCGAGCAGGATGTCTATCATCAGCTGGAACTGGCGCATGGAGTGGTGGCCGGCGGCAACTATTATGATGCCGCGGCGATGAAGCGCGCGCCGAACCTGCTGGTCATTTCTCGCACGGGCATCGGCTTTGACCGGGTGGATATTGAGGCGGCGACCGCACATCAGATTGCGGTCTGCAATGCGCCTGACGCGCCGACCGTACCCACCGCTGAAACCGCCCTGGCGCTGATGATGAGCGTCGCGCGCAGCCTCAAACCGATCGAAAACACCATGCAAAGCTCGATCGATAGCGGCGCGCCGACCAATTTCTGGAATGTCTATGTCGGCATTGAGTTAAGCGGCAAAAGGCTGGGACTTGTGGGCTTGGGACGCATTGGCGGCCATGTCGCGCGCGTCGCCAACGCGCTGGGCATGCAAGTCGCAGCTTACGATCCCTATGCTAGCGACGTGCGCTTCAACGACCTGGGTGTTGAGCGCGCCGAAACGCTCGACGGCTTGCTGGGCGCGGCCGATGTTGTTTCCGTGCACGTGCCGCTCAATCCGGAGACGCATCAGTTCATGAACGCCGAACGCTTCTCCCAGATGAAGCGCGGCGCCATCTTCGTCAATGTGTCGCGAGGCGCGCTCGTCGATGAGGCGGCGCTGGCCGATGCGCTCGATAGCGGCCACCTCTTCGGCGCCGGCCTCGATGTCACCGATCCCGAGCCGCCGCTAGCCGGCAATCGCTTGCTCAAGCGCGACAATGTCGTCATCACGCCCCATATCGGCGGCGCGTCGGTGCTGGGCAGGCGGCGTCTGTTCGTGGATGCCATTGAACAGATATTGCAGGTTCTGCGCGGCGAGCGACCGCCCAATCTGCTCAATCCCGAAGTCTGGGACTCGGTGCTGGCGCGCTGGCAGGCCGGCCGATGAAAGCCTTCGAATCGGGTCAGGTCAAAGCCGCATACGATTTACTGGCGCCGGACGGATCGCAAATTCGCCTCTTGCATCAGCTGGAGGGCGCGAGCGTCGTGCATTGCGCGCTGCCCGTCGGCGGCGTATCGATTCCCGTCGAGCATCGCACGGTCGAGGAAGTCTGGTTTTTCCTGGCGGGCGCCGGGCAAGTCTGGCGCAAACAGGGCGAGCGCGAGCAAGTGTTGGATGCGCGACCCGGCCTCAGCTTGACGATTCCGCTGGGCACGAAGTTTCAGTTTCGGAACACGGGCGATGTCCCGCTGGAATTTCTGATCACGACCACTCCGCCCTGGCCGGGAGAGGATGAGGCGGTGATTCTGGATGCGGGGTGTTGGGAGCATTGATAAACTTGCTGAGCGGCGGTTTTATCAGCAGCTGATATCTTGTTTCAACAGTCCGGGAGCGATCTGCACAGTTTCACCGGCGCGACTTGCGTTCCCTTGCCCAATTGACAGAGCCGCTAGATTTAATGTACCATCACTGATATGCACGGCAAAAATACGGACCAGAAAATCATGGCCTACAATCGCGACAAAATAGCGAATTCGTATTTTTTGCCAAAACCTTCAGTTTTGCGCAGTATCGCAAGCCTTATTGATGTAACACATTCCGATTGTCGAGAATTCACTGAACATCTGCTGGCACGATCTGACGCCGATGCTATTCGCGCGGATTGGGAAGCCGTTGGAGACAGTTTGTGGTGGGCCATGCGCGATTATGACCGCCGCCTCAAGGAACAATCCGTAAGTGAATGATGAACATTCCTCATCTTAAGCAGAGCCAGCAAAGTCAGTAAGCGGACAACCGCGGATTCGACAGAACAAAATATCGAATACTCGCTCAGCCTTGTCGGTCATTATTCGGGCCCGCTCCCGCCCGCAAATGAACTTGCGAAATATGAAGAGGCCGTTCCTGGCGCTGGAAAAGCGATCGTTGAGAGCTTTCAGGAGCAGCAGCGTCACAGAATGATGCTGGAAACGCGTGGACAGCGAAACTTTTTCGCTTGGGATTTGCTGCGATTGCTTTCCGCGCTGATAGTCGCCTTGAGTCTGATCCTGTTCTTCAGAGAGGTCATCCTATCCGGATACAGCATTGAAGGTCTGCTGGGCATCGGCGGGACGATATCGCTGGCCGTTGGCGCATTCTTGTACCGCGATATCAGCAATCGCAAACAGCGTGACAATCGAGATAACAGGTAGCGCAATGGACGTGCCCTGCGCACCAGTATTACTCATTGATTGTTTGTGCGACTACCCCCGACTCTCCCCCACAATCTCAATGAACTTGATCATGGCACGCACGCCGTTGTAGAAATTCTGCAGATAGATATTCTCGTTTGGGCCGTGGGCGCGGCCGCTCTTCAAGCCGTAACTCATGGTCACCAATTCCTTCGCGACTTTCATGCATTCAAAGGCGATCGGCACGCTGCCGCCGGTGCGCTCGAACACCGGCTCGACGCCCCAGGCATGCGCATAAGCCGCCGCCGCCGAGCGCATCGCCAGGCTGTCCACATCCAGCAAGACCGCCTCGGCGCCCGGTCCTCGCGTTTGCACATCGACGCTGACCGTCGCCGGCGCGATGTTTTTGATATGTTCCGCAACACAGCGGACGACGCGCTCGGGATCTTGCCGCGGCGCCAGCCGACAGGTGATCTTGGCAAAGGCGCGAGCGGGCAGCACCGTCTTCATGCCGTCGCCGGTATAACCGCCATGGATGCCGTTGATCTCCAGCGTGGGGCGCGCGCCCAAGCGCTCGGGCAAGATGTATTCCGATTCGCCCCAGACCGCCGGCGCGCTGACAACATCGTCCCATTCCGCTTGCAGGAAGGGCTCAACCTGTTCCAATAGCGCGCGGTCTTTGGCGGTGACCGCAGCGACATCATCGTAAAAGCCGGGCACGGCGACCGTGCCGTTGTCATCGTGCAGCTGCGCCAAAATCTCGCACAAGGCTTGAATCGGATTATGCACGGAGCCGCCCCAATGCCCGCTGTGCAAGTCGTTGACCGGCGATTGCACATGCAATTCCAGAGCGCAGATGCCGCGCAAGCCGTAGGTCAGACTGGGTTGATCCGGCGCCAGAATCGCGCCATCCGAGATAACGGCGATATCGGCGGCGAGGCGCTCCGGATGCGCGGCGATGAAGGCGTTGATATTCTCCGATCCGGATTCTTCCTCGCCTTCCAGCACGATCTTGATATTAACCTTGGGTTTGGCGTCCGCCGCCAGCCACGATTCCACCGCTTTCAGGTTGGCCATCACATGCAGCTTGCTATCAACCGCGCCGCGACAGAACAGGCGGCCGTCCACGATCGTCGGTTCGAAGGGCTCGGTCACCCAGCCATCGGCGACCGCGGCCGGCTGCACATCATAGTGGCAATAGATCAGCACGGTCGGCGCGTCAGGACCGGCGCCGGACCATTCGCCCAGAACCAGTGGACAGCGCCCGGCCGGCATCAGAATGACCTCGGCGCGCTCCATGCCGATTTCCAGCATCATGTCTTTCAGCCAATCCGCGGCCCGGGCGACATCGCCGGCATGCTGCGGCTGCGTGCTGATGGTGCGAATCTTCAAGAGATGCTGATATTCGTCCAAAAATCGCTCTTGATTGGTTTCGGCATATTGGTAGGGATTGGCCATGTCACGCTCCGGCTTCACGTCAATTTCAGGAATCGCAAGCATAATACACCATGCGAGCGCCCTTTCGTATGCCATAGAAACCCGATCTGGCATTAATTCCCATCTTGCATGACAATGGTGGTTCGTTCCCCTCATCCGATTGTGAAAACCCAGAACCTGATGACATTTCAAAGCTTGAACTTGAATGCCTCCCTGCTTGGGATGGTAGAGCGCGCCGATTATACGGCGCCGACCCCGATTCAATCCCGAACTATTCCGCATATCCTGGACGGGCGGGATATTGTTGGCTGCGCCCAAACTGGCACAGGCAAAACCGCAGCGTTCGTCCTGCCCATTATCCAAATGCTGGAGTCCAATCCCGACAAGCGGTCTATCCGCGTGCTTGTGCTGGCGCCCACGCGAGAGCTGGCGGCGCAAATTGACGAAGAATTCGACAAATTCAGTCAGCGCAGCCGGCTCCGGCATGCCGTCATTTTTGGCGGCGTCGGCCAACAGCCGCAGGTAGACGCGATTCGACGCGGCGTCGATATACTGGTGGCGACGCCGGGGCGTCTGCTCGATCTCATGAATCAGCGCATTGTTCGCTTAAAGCGTATCGAGTTTCTCGTCCTGGACGAAGCCGATCGTATGCTGGATATGGGATTTATCCACGATGTCAAGCGGATCATCAGCACGCTGCCTGACAAGCGCCAGACGCTGCTCTTTTCCGCCACCATGCCCCAGGCGATACAAGACCTGAGCAGAAGCATCCTGATTAAGCCGGTCAAGGTCGAGGTAGATCCACAATCGACCACCGTTGACAAAGTCGCGCAGTCAGTATTTTTTGTGGAACGGACCGATAAACGGAAACTGCTCAAGCAAGTCCTGGCGGATTCCACTGCGGAACGGGTGCTTATTTTCACCCGTACCAAACATCGCGCCAATAACCTTTCCAAACAACTAAGCCGCGCCCGTTTCCCGGCGGAAGCCATTCATGGCGACAAATCGCAAGGCGCGCGAATGCGTGCCCTGGCCAACTTCAAATCGGGCCGAGCTGCCATCTTGGTAGCGACCGATATTGCGGCGCGCGGATTGGATATCGATGCGGTGACACACGTCATCAATTTTGACTTGCCTGATATCCCGGAAAGTTATGTGCATCGTATTGGACGTACCGCGCGCGCGGGCGCCCGCGGCATCGCTTATTCTTTCTGTGATGTTGATGAGCGAGGGTTGCTCAAGGATATCGAGAAGTTGATCCGTCAGCGCATACCGGTGGTATCCGATCATGCCTACGTGTCGGAATTCAAAGCGCCGCCGCCCAGTTTGCCGCGAAGGAGCGAACCTCGCCGGTCGCGGAGACGACGCAGATAGACTCCACAGTGCAGCCGTCGCTGCCACGACATTCGAATCAGAACGACATTGGCGGCGGCTATACGTCCCTCATCGGCTTTCGGCTCGGCTTGCGTACAGTGATTGGCTGCTGCACGTCCTTCCGTTGCTTGACAGCCTTGACCGCAACTTTTAAGATGAAGCGCAATTTTGGAAAAAGAGGATCCACTGCCCATGACATCGGCAAGCACCCTGCTCGCGGTGGATATCGGCGGCACCTTCACCGACCTCTTCGCGCTCGATCTACCCGGTCAGCGCGCCCATGTCAAGAAACTGCTGACCACCTATCCCGATCCATCCGCCGGCGTATTGCAGGGCGTTCGCGCGCTGCTGGCTGACGCTGCGCTCTCACCGGCGGACATCCGTTATGTCGTGCATGGCACCACGCTCATCACCAACACGCTGATCGAACGAACGGGCGCGAAGGCGGCTTTGCTGACCACGGCCGGATTTCGCGATGCGGTCGAAATCGGCAACGAGGGCCGTTACGATATGTACGACCTGGCGCTGGTGAAACCGACGCCGCTGGTGGAGCGGCGCCTGCGCTTTGACGTTCCCGAGCGCATGTTGGCGGACGGTCGCGTCTGGCATGCGCTCGATATCGACCATCTGCGAGATCTTTGCGACCGGCTGGCTCACGAGGAGATTGAAGCGGTTGCCATCTGTTTCTTGCACGCCTACACCAATTCGGCGCACGAATTGGCAGCGTTTGAGGTCGTGAGGGAACGCCTGCCCGATGCGGCGATTTCGCTATCCCATCAAGTGGCGCCCGGCATGCGTGAATTTCCGCGGACTTCAACCACGATCGCCAATGCCTATGTGCAGCCGGTCGCCGATCGTTACTTGCGGCGGCTCGCCGACGGACTGAGCGCGGATGGCATCGACGCGCCGCTGAACATCATGCTAAGCAGCGGCGGCACCACCACCGTGGACGCGGCGCGAGACTTTCCCGTGCGTCTGGTCGAGAGTGGACCGGCCGGCGGCGCGTTGGCCGGCGTCTATTGGGGGCGGCAGTTGGGTCGCAGCGACGTGCTGGCCTTCGATATGGGCGGCACGACAGCCAAAGCGGTGCTCACGCGCGATGGCGAATTGGCAATCAGCGTTCAATCCGAGGTGGCGCATGTGCATCGCTTCAAGCGCGGCAGCGGCCTGCCCCTGATGACGCCGATGATCGAAATGATCGAGATTGGCGCCGGCGGCGGCAGCATCGCGCATCTCAATCCCCTGGGTTTGCCGGCGGTCGGCCCCAAGAGCGCGGGGTCGGCGCCCGGACCCGCGGCCTACGGGCTGGGCGGAACCGAGCCGACGGTCACCGATGCCGATCTGCTGCTCGGATACTTGAATGCCGATTATTTCGCCGGCGGCAGCATCACGCTGGATGCGGACAAGTCTCGCCACGCCTTCGCCGAATTGGCCGCGTCATTGGATCTGACGATAGACCGGCTGGCATGGGGCGTGCATCAACTGGTCAACGAGAATATGGCGGCGGCGGCGCGCGTTCACGCTGCTGAACGCGGCCTGGAAATCCGGCGCTATACAATGGTCGCCACCGGTGGCGCGGGACCCGTTCATGCCTGCGGCGTGGCGGAAGGCTTGGGCATCAGTCGCATAGTCATTCCGCCGCAGGCCGGCGTCGGCTCAGCGTTCGGATTTATCACCGCGCCCATCGCCTTCGATTTCACCCGCAGCTACGTCACCACGCTTAATGACCTGGATCTGTCGGCGCTCAATCGCATCTTGCGTGAGCTGGAAGCGGAAGGCCGCGTCATCGTTCAATCGGCCGGTGTGCCCGCCGACGACATCTCCGTGCAGCTCTCGATCGATATGCGTTACGTCGGACAAGGTTATGAGGTGCGTGTGCCCTTCCCGATGACGCAGGTTGAGCAAAAGCACATTGACAAGATGCGGCGCGAATTCGAAGACGAGTATCGACGCTTTTACGGTCAGTTGGCCGACGGCGTAGCGATCGAAACGGTCAATTGGCGCGTGCTGATCGCGGGACCGGCGCCGGAGATTGAGACGCTTCCGCAGGACGTCGCCCGGGCGAAGACCGATACGCCAATCGCCCGCCGCCCCGTGCGCTTTTCGGCTGACCAAGACGCATGCGAGACGCGAGTCTACCGCCGGCATCAACTCGCTGAGGATTGGCGCGCGCGCGGCCCGCTGATCATCGAAGAAGCCGCCTCCACCACGGTCGTGCTGCCCGGCTGGTCGGCGCAAATGGACGTGGGCGGCTGCCTGCTGCTTTCGCGAGAGGAAACAGCCTGATGCGCGGCGCCTGCATTCAAATCCGTTTTCCGGAGTGGCCCCCTCGGGCGCTCGCAATCGCTACTGCGCAAGCGGGATTTGGCATAAAAGCCAAAGGGCTCGCCGTAACCGTCGCAAGCCCCTTGGAGTCGCGGGAATCCCAAACGGGCTTCCCTCGTCTTCCCCTAATCCCGTCAGTCCAGAGCGGTCTAGAGGTTAGTGTTGGATTTCACCACACAGCCACCAAAACGTTACCACGAATCGAGCAACATCGTCAACATGACCACAAGAAAGTAGATCCAAAATAATCGTGCAACTTGTGCGGAACGCCCCAACTTCAACGTCGAGTTACCCTTCCCTGATGATTCGGGAAACTTCCCCCGTGAGGCGAGGGGGCGCAGGCCGGGGATGGGGTAGAAAAACGGCTCGTGGAAGGGGAGCGTCGCTCCCGCATACCAAAACTTTCTCTGTGCGCTCGGCGCCCTCGGTGGTTCAATCTGTTTAAGATGGTGGAATAACCAATGATCGATCCCATCACACTCGAAGTTATCTGGAGCCGCCTCATCTCCGTGGTCGACGAGCAGGCGGCGGCGCTGATCCATTCCTCCTTCACCACCGTCGTGCGCGAAGCCGGGGATCTATCGGCGGGCGTCTTCGACCGCTCCGGCAATATGATCGCGCAATCGGTCACGGGCACGCCGGGGCATATCAACACCATGGCCAATTGCGTGCGTAATTTCGTCGTGCCCAACCATCCCATCGACAGCCTGCGGCCGGGTGACACGCTCATCACCAACGACCCCTGGGAAGCATCCGGCCATCTCTTCGATTTAACCATCGTCTCGCCGGTGTTTCATCGCGGCCGCGGCGTGGCCTGGTTCGCCAGCACCTGCCACGCGGTTGATATCGGCGGCGCGACCATGGGCGGGGATGCGCGCTCGCTCTATGAAGAAGGGCTGGCGATCCCGCTGATGAAACTGTTCAAAGCCGGCGAGCCCAACCAGGAACTGTTCGAGATCATTCGCGCCAACGTGCGCGTGCCGGATCAAGTGATCGGGGATATCTATGCGCAAGAGGTCGGCAATCAAGTCGGCGCGCGCAAGCTGATCGAGATGCTGGATGAATACGATCTGCGCGATATAGAGCAGATCTCAGCGTTGATTCTCGATCGCACCGAGAGCGCCGTGCGCGCGGCCATCCGCGCCCTGCCCGATGGCGTATGGCGCAGTCGGATAACCATCGATGGCTTCGATGATCCGCTGGACATCGTTTGCGCGCTCACCGTCGCCGGCGACGAGCTGCGTGTGGATTACGCGGGTTCATCGCCGCAAGTGGATCGCGGCATCAATGTTGTGCTCAACTACACCCATGCCTACACCACCTACACGCTAATGGCCGCCCTGGCGCCCGGCATCCCCAACAACGAAGGCGCATTTCGCCCGATTGATGTGCGCGCGCCGCACGGCTCGATACTGAATTGCCGCCGCCCCGCCCCGGTCAGCGCCCGACATCTGATCGGACACTTCGTCAGTCAACCGCTGCTGACGGCTTTGGCGGCAGTCATTCCCGACCGCGTCATCGCCAATGGATCGGCAGGCTTATGGAATACGATGATGGACGGCATGGACGAACGTGGCAAGGAATTCGCTTACATCTTCTTTTCAGCCGGTGGCATGGGCGCCGCTCACGATCGCGATGGCCTTTCGGCGACGGCCTTCCCCAGCGGGATCACCGGTGTTCCGGTTGAAGCCATCGAAACCGCCGCGCCCTTGCTGATGCATCGCCGCCGCCTGCGTCCCGATTCGGGCGGAGCCGGTCAATTCCGCGGCGGGCTGGGGCAAGAGATGGCGTTGGAAATCATCACCGGTCAAAACGCTAATCACTCCTGCATGTACGATCGCACCGGCAATCCGGCCGTTGGGCTCTTCGGCGGCAAAGCCGGCGCCAATGGCGAGGTGCTGCTTTCCGATGGCCGGCGTCCGCATCCCAAGAGTCACTACGTCTTGCGTCCGGGACAGCGCGTGACGCTAAGACTGCCGGGCGGTGGCGGCTTCGGCGATCCGCTCTCGCGGGATCCGCTGCGCGTGCTGGAAGATGTGCGGCAGGGTTATGTGACGCTGGCGGCGGCGGAAGAAGAGTACGGCGTTGTGATTGACGCAGAAAACATGATAATAGATGACGAGGCCACGGCCGCTCGGCGACGACGATAGCGCCTGCCGCGCTCGAGCGAGACGGCAGGCCTTCACCAGGCGCGGGCGAGCTGAACGGTAAACTCAGGTGACTTATCCAAAGGAGCCACGCAGACGATGGCGAAACCCTATGATCTGATCGTGGTTGGCTTGGGCGCGATGGGCGCGGCGGCGCTCTATCAAGCCCGGTCACGCGGTGTCAATGTGCTCGGCATCGACCGCTTCGAGCCGCCCCACACGCTCGGCTCCAGCCACGGCGATACCCGCATCACCCGCCAAGCCATCGGCGAGGGCGAAAACTACATGCCCTTCATCCGGCGCAGCAACAACATCTGGCGCGAACTTGAAGCGATAAGCGGACGCGAACTCTTCATCGAGAGCGGCGGCTTGATCATCTCTCCGGAAAATGCGGGAGCGGGTTTCCATGTTCAGGGCGACTTCGTCGAGCTGTCATCGGCTATCGCGCGGAAATTTGACATCGCTCATGAATTGCTGAACGCCGACCAAATCAGCGAACGCTTCCCCATGCTGACGCCCCGGCCGCAAGATCATGGCTATTACGAACCCGGCGCCGGCGTCTTGCGACCCGAGCGCTGCATAGCGACGCAGCTCGATTTGGCGCGGCAGGCCGGGGCGGCCATCCATACCAACGAACGAGTAACGGGATACGACGCGCGCGCTGGCGGCGTGACCGTGACCACCGACAAAAGCAGCTACACAGCGGACAAGGTGATACTCTCGGCGGGCGCCTGGATCATCGATTTGCTGCCGGAGACTTCCCGCGCGGGCATCCGCGTTTGCCGACAGCTGATTCACTGGTTCGAAGCCGAAGACATCAGCGCCTTCTATCCGGAGGCGCTGCCCTTCGTCATCTGGATCGGCGATCGCCTGGAAGATTTCTGGTCGACCTTTCCCGTGCCGCGCGATGGCATACGCGGCATCAAGTTTGTGACCGAGCAGTATCATACCTCGACGCATCCCGATGCGATTGCGCGCGAGGTGAGCGCCGATGAAAGCGCCGATATGTATCATCGCCTGACCCGGCCGCGTCTCAAAGGCGTGCGCAACAAGCTGATTCAGGCCGATGTCTGCATGTATACCGTCACCGACGACGACCATTTCGTCATCGACCGCCATCCCGCCTCCGATCGCGTCATCATCGCGTCGCCCTGCTCCGGGCACGGTTTCAAACATTCGGCGGCCGTTGGCGAGACGCTGGTTCAGCTGGCTTTGGATGGCGGGAGCGAATTCGATATTTCGGCATTCAGCCTGGCGCGGCTTGCGGCCACGTGAAGACTTGAACCGCGAAAGGAATCCCAGATTCTTGTTGAGAAGCTCCCCTCTCCAATGCTTTGGGGAGGGGTCGGGGGAGGGGTAGAATGACTATGCGACTTCAAGGCAAAACGGCGATAGTCACCGGTGGCGCCAATGGCATCGGCGCTGGCTGCGTCCGGCGGCTGGCGGCCGAAGGGGCGAGCGTCGCCATCGCCGATATTGACGATGATAGCGGTCGGGCGCTCGCCGCAGAACTGGGCGAAGCGGCGATCTACGCGCCTACCGATATCACGACGCGCAGCGCGGTCGAAGCGCTCTTCAGCGCTGTGGAAGACAGTTTTGGTCCCGTCGACATTCTGGTTAACTGCGCCGCCTTCGTGCATAAACCCGGCGTCGTCGCCAACTTTCTCGAATACGACGATGAAACCTGGGAACGCACGCTGGCCGTGAATCTATCCGGCATGTTCTATTGTTCACAGACGGCCGCGCGCCTGATGGCGAAACGCGGCGCTGGGGGCGTCATCATCAATGTCAGCAGCGGCGGCGCATCGCGCGCGCATCGCCACATGTTCGGATACGATACCACCAATGGCGGCATCGAAGCCGCGACCCGCGCTATGGCGCTGGATCTCGCGCCGCTGAATATTCGCGTCAACGCCCTCATACCGGGCAGCATCCGCGTTGATCGCGGCACAACAGTCGGCGATACGCCCATCCCGCCTTCCGCTGTCATCCCGCTGGGTCGGCAAGGCGAGCCGTCTGATATCGCCGGCGCGATGGATTTCCTGGCTTCGGATGACGCCGCCTACGTCACCGGCATGATGCTATTCGTCGATGGTGGCATGAACGCGCAGCTGCGCACGCCGTCGGTCGATTATCGCTACGATTTCAGCGATTGGACTGGATAGGTTTTTCACCACCGCGAGCGCAACAGACACAGCGAAAATCGTAGGGGCGATTTTGTGAGTCGCCCGAATCACGAAACGTATCTGACGGGCGTCTCAGCGATACACCCCTACAAGACTGGACTGGTATCTGGACCTGAGCGCCGGAATTCTACCCCATCCCCGGCCAGTGCCCCCTCGGTCCCCCGCCTCACGGGGGAAGCATTGATCTTGACCCGTTATAGTGGACTCTAAGATTGTCTACTCTCCTGCGCTTCAAATTGCATTGGACTCATGTAGCCGAGTGCTGA
>JAJEBY010000015.1 GCA_022822305.1 Anaerolineae bacterium | reverse complement strand
CTGATTGGTTGCAGGAATGAGAACCATACTATTAAGAGGGATCGCCGAATGCGGAGCGGATGTGACAATAATGGCAATAGGCGAAGCGCCCCTCGAGACCAGCCCTCGGCGGAACACATCGCCTATCGCCATTCCCCCCCCAACTTACCTGTGCGCCCTGTTGTCGCCTTCGCAACTCCCCCGGTCTGCGCGTCAATTAACAATCACCCAGGGCGTCAATCCGGTTAGCGCTTCCGGATTTCGCGCGCTTATCGGCGCGATCGCAACGAATTGTAGCCAATGTTGCGCAATATGCAACCTTGTTGAGTTAGAAGATGCTTACAGTTTAGTAGGGAGTTGGATTGTCAACCGTCCGCTCTATCGTCGTAACCCAAACGCGCGGACAAGGCATTCGCAATATCCTTGACAACCGTGCCAAATTCGTCAATCCGTTCCAAGGTGACGCGTCCAGCCGGTCCGCTGATGCCGATAGCGCCAACCAGTTCTCGCCGATGATCGTAGACCGGCGCCGCTACACAACGCACGCCATAGTTATATTCTTCATCGTCGATGGCAAATCCGCGCTGGCGCGTCTGTTCCAATTGCGCGACCAGGGTCGCCTGGTCGGTGACTGTGCGATGCGTGAACGGTTTCATGTCTTCGGGGGCGCGGCAATCGCGGAATGCCAGCAAGACCTTGCCGAGCGCCGTGCAATAGAGCGGCGACAAGGTGCCGATTTCCGATTCCACGCGCAGGGCCGCCGTCGATTCGACCTGATCGATATAAAGCGCTTGATGCTGGGCCAGGATGGCCAGATGCGCGCATTCGCCGGTTTTGTCCACCAATTCGTGCAGAGACGGGCGGGCGTAGTCGCGCAAGGTGATGCGATTGAGCAAATGCTGCCCCAGCGTCACCAATTGCGGACCGAGCAAATAGCGGGCAGTCGTCTCGTCTTGCTCGACGAAGCCGTAATTGGCCAATGTATGCAGCAGGCGCGATGCGCTGCTCTTATCGATTTCCAGGCGGGAGGCTACCTCAGTCGTTCCCATGCCGTGGCGAGATCGCTCCAGCAAGTTCAGAATTTTGAGGCCCTTGGCCAGCGATTGAATCTCCGCCATCCGGAATATCTCGCTATCTGCAACAAAAGTTGCGCATTATGCAACGTTAGTTGACATATATTGCGCATAATCGTATCTAGTTGACAATTATAAAACAATGTTGTACTTTAAGCAACAGTGGTTGTCTAGTCGAGTCACATTTGCCAATTGCGGGCAAAATTGCGTATTATTCAAGAGGAGGTGACGATGCAAGATCCGTTCCGACCGGTCTAATCAATTTCAGAATGCATACGGAGAACAGGACATGTTGAACAAACGCTTGATTACCGCATTGCTCTTTATTCTGGTGGCTTCGCTGCTGGTCGCGCCCGGCCTGGCGCAAGACGACTTGATGGGTGATTTCACCGTCTCCCATTATTTCGGTGGTTTCGGCGGCGAGTATATTGAAGAAATCGTGGATGACTTTGTCGCCCAGCACGAGGGGCTGAACCGCGAGGCCAGCCCGGTTGATCACGAGCAATTCAAGGAATCGATACTGGTGCAGCTGGCCGGCAACAACCCGCCTGATACCTTCAGCTATTGGGCCGGCGGCCTGATCCAGGCGATTGTGGATGGCGAGCGCCTGCAGCCAATCGACGATATATGGGAAGCCAACGATTTGGGTTCACAGTTCCCGCAGGGCATTATTGACAGCGCCTTGACCTACAACGGCCACATCTATGCCGTGCCCTTGACCTTGCACTGGGTTGGCATGTTCTACAATACGGCGCTCTTCGAGGAACACGGCGTGATGCCGCCGACGACTTGGGATGAGCTGGTTGATGCCGCCGAGCAATTCAAGATGGCGGGCATTCCGGCCTTCGCGCTCGGTTCGCTCAATCGCTGGCCGGGTCAATTCTGGTTCGACATGCTGCTGCTGCGCACGGCCGGCAACGCTTACCGTCAGGAACTGATGAACGGCCACGCCTCGTACACGGATCCCGAAGTGGTGCGCGCCTACAGCATGTGGAATGATCTGGCGCAAGCCGGTTACTTCTATCCCGATGCCAACGCCTACGATTGGGACGAAGCCGCCAACCAGGTCGCCAACGGCGAAGCCGCGATGACCCTGATGGGCACCTGGATCGGCGGGCACTATGAGAGCCTGGGCCTGGTAGCGGGCGAAGACTTCGATTACTTCTCCTTCCCCACCGTTGACGAGGATATTCCGCGCGCTTCGCTCGGCCCGATCGATACCTTTGTCGTATCCGCCGGCGCAGCCAATGCCGACGCGGCCAAGGCCTTCCTGGCGCATCTGACCGATCCGGACATCCAGCTGCAATTCGCGTTGGGCGCCGGCAATCTGGCGCCGAGCACGGCGGTTGATCCCAGCAACTACAACGATGTCGTCACGCGCATCCTGGGCGAGATCGCATCCGATCCGGACTTCGCCTTCAACTTTGACCTGGCGACATTGCCGGCGGTTGCCCAGATCGGCTTGAACTCCTTCCAGGAATTCATGGCCAATCCGGGTGATTATGAAGGCATCCTGGAACGCGTACAGGAAGCCGCCGCCGCCGAATTCGCCGCCGCCATGGATGGCTAGAGATGGGCTGACAGCCGACTAAACCGGCAATACAGCCAGCGTGCTGCAAGGGCGATCCGCTGGGTCGCCCGCAGCATAGCATGCAATATTGGGCGGCTCTTTGAGTCGCCCATAGCGATTTGATACGAACAGACTGGCGGGACTGGCAAAGAAGACGGTTCATGCAACGACGCCACAAGTGGATTATTCCGGCCAGTTTCCTGTTTTTTCCCCTGCTGGTTTATTGCGCGTTTGTCATATTCCCCACCGCAAATTCGCTCTACTATTCTTTCACGGACTGGGCAGGTTACGGCGCCGAGTTCAACTTCATTGGCTTAGCAAATTTTGACAAGATCTTCACCGATCGACTTTTCGGCAATGCCATCAAGAATACGCTGATCTGGTTCGCGCTGGCGATTTTTGTGCCGACGCTCATTGGATTGGGGCTGGCGCTGGCCCTGCAAGGCAAGAGCAAGATCAATACGGTATACAAGTCGCTATTCTATTTGCCGATATGCCTATCACCCGTCATCATCGGCATCATCTGGGTATGGCTTTACAGCCCTAAACTCGGCATCGTCAACATCTTTCTGCGCGCAATCGGGCTGGAACACCTGGCCATCGCCTGGCTGGCGCGCCCGAATACCGCGCTGATTTCCGTTTTCGTGGCCTGGGCCTGGCAGCAAACCGGCTTGAATATGGTCATCTTCCTGGCCGGCTTGACCTCGGTACCGACGCCTTTGGTGGAGGCGGCCAAGGTCGACGGCGCCAATTATTGGCAGACCCTGCGCCGCGTCATCATCCCCATGCTGCGGCCGGCCCTGGTCGTGGTGCTGGCGCTGACGGCGATCAACGCGCTGAAGAGTTTTGAGATCATTTGGGTCATGACCAAGGGCGGACCCTTCAACAACTCCGATACCCTGGCTGTCTTCATGTACACTGAATCATTCCGCAAGCTGAAGCTGGGCTATGGCAGCTCGGCCGCGGTCGTGCTCTTCGTGATGACCTTAGTGATCATCGTTCTCTACTTCCGTCAAATCTCCGCCGCCGAGGAACTCTATGACTAGCGCGAAAAGGAAGCGCGCGACGGCGCTGAATCCGACGCGGCTCGCGGGCACTGCGTTGCTCTATTTTGTACTCACGATCATGCTGATCCTGTTCATGGCGCCGGTCTACGGCGTGATCGTCACCGCCTTCAAAACGGCCACGGAAGTGGCCCTCCAGGGTTATTGGACGCCGCCGGCGACGATCTCCATCGACAACTTCGCGCGCGTCATGGACCCGGAGCAAGGCAACCTGAGTTTGTACCTGGGCAATTCCGTACTGCTGACAATCCCCGCCTCTTTACTCTCCATCGCGCTGGGTACGCTGGCTGGTTATGGGCTGGGGAAATATCGCTTCAAGCTCGATGGCCTGCTGTTCATCTTCATCGTGGCGGGCATGTTCCTGCCGCCGCAGATCGCGCTGATCCCGGTCTTCCGGCTGATGAACGCCTTCGGGCTGTATGATACGCTCTGGGCAGTTATCATCATTCACACCGCATTCGGCATCCCGATCTGCACGCTGGTCATGCGCAACTTTTTCCAGGTCGTGCCGAACGCCCTGCGCGAGGCGGCGCTGATCGACGGCGCCAATGAATACGGCATCTTCTTCCGCATCATGCTGCCGTTGACCCTGCCGGCGCTGGCGGTGCTGGCGACGCTGCAATTCACCTGGATCTGGAACGACTTCCTCTGGCCCTTCATCCTCACCCAGAAAGCGGACAGCCGCACGATCATGCTCGGCATCGTCAATCTGACCGGGCAGTATACGGTGGACTGGGGCGGTCAGGCGGCCGCGAGTTTGATCGGGTCGCTGCCGACGCTGTTCATCTTCATCTTTTTCCAGCGCTACTTCATCAAGGGTCTGACGCTGGGGGCGGTGAAGGGGTAGGCGGATTTCAAGCCATTCAAACGACAATCTGACAATTTCACCGCCGCTTGCCCTACTGTCGGACCAAATCTTATTGCGTTGCCGATACAATGTGGCCATGCACCGAGCGTCTGCGGTGAATGACCGTATGGGGAATTGCCTGGCGCATTTGGGGGGAGCGGCGGCGCGGTCAGGCGCGATATTTGCGTTTGGCCTGCGCCGCTTGCGTTTTGCGCCTGGCGCGGACGTCGACGCGCCTAATTCGGCCGCATCTGCCGCGCCAGCAGGTGATTGAAGAAGTCTATTTTGGCGCTGAGGTACTGTTTGTGATAGGGTTGTGGGCAAGAGAGAATCACGCGTGGCAGTAGGCTTCTGATGGTGATTACAGTATCTCCGATTCCGGCCGTGAACGTGGCTTCGGTACCGCAGCGTAGCCTGTTGCGCTACCCGGGCGGAAAGACATGGCTGATACCCCACGTACGTGTTTGGCTACGTTCCATGAAACGCCCGCGACTGCTAGTTGAGCCTTTCGCCGGCGGCGGAATAGTCTCACTCACAGCGGTCATGGAAAACCTTGCCGACGAATCACTCATGGTTGAGCTCGACAAAGACGTAGCGGCCTTTTGGAAGGCTGCGCTAAACTACGGCGCTGAGTTAGCAGGCCGCATCACTTCGTTTGCCCTAACGCGCGACTCGGTAATGCAACTCTCTTGCCAGAGCCCGGCGGACGTCGTGGAACACGGATTCAGGACGTTGGTTCTAAATCGTACTCGGCGCGGAGGCATCTTAGCGCACGGCGCATCTTTTACCCGCAATGGGGAAAATGGCGCGGGAATCGCATCGCGCTGGTATCCAAACACACTCATCCGCCGACTGCGCGCTATTGCCGAGGTCGCTCCCCGCATCACTTTCTGCGAGGCTGACGGTATGCAGCAGTTGTCCTCGCTGCTTGGAAAGCCCCATGGCGACGTTGCGTTTTTCGTTGACCCGCCATACACGGCCAAGGGTGGGAAACGCGCAGGGAAACGCCTTTATGCGCATAACGAAATCGACCACGCTCTCCTCTTCTCGATGCTTGCGGAGAGCAATGCAAACTTTCTAATGACTTACGATCGCTCGCTCGAAATCGAAGCTTTGATTGAGTCGCACAAGTTTCATGCCGTCCAAGTCTTAATGAAGAGCGGGCACCACGCCCTGCTGCCCGAGCTTGTGATTACTCGATATCCATGTTTCTCGAAGGGGATTTCTGTTGCCTGATCGCTATGGCATCGGTGAGTGGTACGGACAGCCGTTTTTGAGCCTATCTCCCTCCCAACGACGTCATTTGGCGTTGATTGCTACGAGCGAGGCGAACGAAATCCCACAATGTCCCTTCCAACAGAACCAGCTTACATGCAGCAAAAGGGGAGGGGTTTGTTCCCTACATCGTTACACGCACGGCAAAGACGGGCGGCTGGGCGACCCCGTCGGCGGACACGTTATTGTCTGTCCCGCAAGGTTTGATGAGGACCGCTTACTTATATGCTGGCTGGCCGAGATTGTCGGATTCTCACCCGAGGAGACACTAATCGCCCGTGAAGTACCGTTTATGCAAGGAACCAATACAAAAAGACCAGCCGGAAAGATAGACTTGGTGGTTGCTAAGACTTCCAATGATGTCGTCTTATGGCATGGACTAGAAATTCAGGCGGTGTACTTTTCTGGAAAACGTATGCAGTCCGAGTTCGATTCCTTGCTGTACGATACCCACGAAACGCCTCCATATCCGACGGCGATCCGCCGCCCGGACTGGCGTTCATCCAGTGCCAAGCGCCTGATGCCACAGTTACAGATCAAAGCGCCGACTTTACGCCGGTGGGGTTCCAAGGTTGCCGTTGCAGTAGACCGCCCGTTCTTTGAGTCAGTCGGAGGTCCAAGCCCGAACCCGAGCCGTGATCTCAATGACGGAGATATCATCTGGCTAGTGCCTCAAATCGTCATAGAGGGAGGACACCCCCGCCTGTCTCGATGGCATTGGGAAGTGCTGACATTAGAGGCCTCGACCGAGAAACTCCTCGCCGCATCAACCGTCCGACGCGAGGCATTTGAACGAACGCTCTTGTCGAAACTGAAGCCAATCTAGGAAGCTTCTTAGACCCGCTTCCATCCGCCCATACTTTTGTTGCCCGATATTTGTAAACATGGACGACAGTCAACGTCCGCATCCACACCCTGGCACAGAACACCGTCGCGCGGTCCGGACTATCCTTATCTAGCTTCAGGTTCAGGGACCTCGGCGTCACTCAACTGCCGTTCAGTCTAATTCGCCCGCATCTGCCGCGCCAGCAGGCGAATCACCAGCCGTATCAACCCATAGGGCAGCAGCAGCGGCAGCGCCAGTTCGACGAAGACCGTCATGCCCAGCGCCAGCGCCAGTTGCGCATTCGCCAGCTCGGCCGCGTCCTGCGCCGCATCCAGCGTCGCCATCAGGTGATCCAGATTCAGCTGCTGCAGCATGATCAACAGCAGAAAGTAGAACGCCACGAAAGCCACGGACGAGGTCACGGCGATGCTGCGGAAGGGAATGAAAGCGCCGATGCCTACGCCCACCATGCCCAGCATCACCGGCTCCAGCACCAGCCGCAGGATCGAAACCAGCGACAAGGCGATGATCATCACATAGGTGATGATGCCTGATTCGCGCAGCGGGAACAGGCCGGCGTAGTGCATAATCGCCAGCGGCGGACCGAAAATTGATGCGCCATAGATGATCAGGATCAGGTCGTCCATCTTGCGCCAGATGGCCGCCGCCACCTTGCCCAGGAGAATCTGATCGAGCGACATTGGCGTCGACATCAGCAATTGCATGGTGTTGTTGCGAATCTCGTCCGCCATCGTCACTGACGCATTGGCCGCGATGGCAAACAGCGAGCGCAAGTAGAAGATCATGCCCACCGGCACCACCAAGACCGAAACCACGATGACGGTCGTGGCCAGATCGGTGATGAAGGGGAAAATGATGCCCAGGAGCAGCGCCGCTATCCAGAAGCCGGTGGTATAGAGAATCGGCTCTAGTTCCGGCGGCAGCGTACGCCAATACAAGCCCAGATGCCGCCGCACGATGGGATTGGTCGCCCGCGCCCAATAAGGCAAGATATCCATGGGCGAACGGTCATCGGCGTCGATCAGGTTTTGGGGTTGCGCGTCTGCGGTCATCAATGCCTTGTCGCCGGGCTGGGCGCTTAATTATCGGAGAAGATGATGCCGCGGTAAATCTCGGACAGTGGCAAGCTGCAGTTGAGCATAGGCAGCGGGAGGACATCGTCAATGTCGCTGAAGGTCCGGTGCAGCCAACCCTTGTCCGTCCTGCTATGCAAGTCGACAGAGCATTCGCGCTGATCGATAATGACATACGCCTCTACGCTGGGCAGTTCACGATAATACTCCAGTTTAGTGTATCGATCGTAACCGCCGGATGTTGGCGAAAGCACTTCAAATAACACGACAGGATTGAGCAGGACAGTCTCGTCTTCGTCAAGCAGCGGCGCACCGCATACGACGCTCAAGTCCGGGTAAACATGCTTTCCCTCGCTGACTTTGACGCGCAAATCACTGTCGCGCATCCAGCATCCGGATTCACGCAGGCGACTGCCCAGCGTATAAGTAAGGTTTACTTTGATTTCGCTGTGATTGCTGGTGCCGCCGGTCATATCGTAGATCACTCCATCGATGAATTCATGCTTGAATTCGCTCACCGCTTCAAAGGCGAGATATTCTTCGGCGCTGAACAGATGCGGCATGGGATAACCCGGCACATACTCGGGGTGAATGGGATCGCCCGGCAGGACGTCGCCGCAGTCGTAGATCACGCCGTCAATGAACTCGTGTTTGAATTCGCTGCGTTCCTCGAATGCGAGGTATTCCTCCGCGGTGAATCGATGCGGCGGTGGGAAGAAATCAAGGCGTTCCATAATATTCTCCGTCCTAATGCCTTGCCGCAGGGGCAATTATAACACGTGCGAGCGCGGTTGATAGCAAACAATCACAAGCGGCGGAACGACCCGGCCGGCATCAACGAGGTGCTTGCGTCCGCCAAATATGTTAAAAGTGATATGAGCTCGATTCCGCGGAGCGAAACATGCGCGTAGCCATAGTTACCGAGACCTTTCTGCCCAAGGTCGATGGCATCGTCAAGGTGACCTGCCTGCTGCTGGATCATTTGCGCAAACGCGGCATTGACGCGCTGGTGATCGCGCCGCGTTACGGTGAAAGCGCGCATTACCAAGATGTGCCAATTTGCTGCCTGCCCAGCGTCAGCTTGCCCCTGTATCCGGAAGCGCGGCTGGGTTTCGCCACATTTACTCTTTACCGCGAGCTGGCCGCTTTCAAACCCGATATCGCGCATCTCTTCCATCCGGTGATGACCGGCATCCCGACCATGGGCATGCTCAAATGGATGGATGTGCCTACCGTCACCTCCTTTCATCTCGATTACGCGCGCCTGGCCAACCAGTTCAAGGTCGGTCTCTTCGACCTGGGATTCGCTCGTCCGCTCATCGACGAATTGACCAAGAGTGTCTTCAACTGGTCGGATTACAGCCTGGCGCCTTCCAAACTGATCCAGCGTCAAATGCGGCAACTGGGCATCGACAATGTCGGGTTGTGGCGGCGCGGCGTCGATGCGTCAGCGTTTCATCCGCGCTTTCGCTCCGCGCAAATGCGCATGGAAATGACCGCCGGCAATCCCGACGACACCGTGCTGATTTATGTGGGCCGCCTCTCCAGCGAAAAGCAGCTTGAGCATATTCGCCCCGCCCTCGAGCGGCTGCCCGGCACGCGTCTGGTGTTGGTCGGCGATGGGCCCGCCCGCCCGGCGCTGGAGCAATTTTACGCCGATCTGCCCGTGACCTTCATGGGATACCTGAGCGGCGAACGGCTCTCGCAGGCTTATGCAAGCGCCGATATCTTCGTCTTTCCGTCGCGTCTGGAGACCTTCGGCTTGGTGGTGATCGAAGCGATGGCGGCCGGTTTGCCGGTGGCGGCGTCGCGCGTGGGCGGGGTGGCGGAGATCGTCAGCGAAGGCGCAACCGGCTACACTTTTGCCAGCGGCGATACCGAGGCGATTGTCGCCGGCATCAGCAAAATTGCCAGCGATGGCGAGAATATGCGCCGCATGGGCGCTGAGGCGCGCGCCTATGCCGAAGGTCAATCCTGGGATGCGATCATGGATGAGGTGATCGAGCTGTATGCGTCGCTGATCGCGGAGCGGCGGCGGCAGCGGGTTGCGGTTTGAGCGCTAACTTCTCGTTATTCGGTTCCTTTGTCGCGATATACGACCCGACCATACTCTCTCGCCCAAGACTCGGATAGGTTTACATGCGAGATGCGGTTACTACTTCTATCTAACTTACGTACTGTCTCCTCAAGTACTACTCCGGGCTCGAGCTCATATATTGTCTTCACCTTAATCTGGTATGTCTTGTAGAAAACAGCAAAATGTTTTGTGGTTACGTCTGATGCGATCGAGTGAATCTTCACGCTCATCTTCCGGAAATTGTATCATCCTGTCAAACTGCCCGCTTTTACCCTCCAGGAACGACAGGTATTCGTAAGCAATGTTCGGATTTGCGGGATCACGAGCGTCAGCGCCACGTTTGGTAGGTATAAGTTCATGACCGAGTATATCAGCCACAATCATCTCTTTGGCAAGACCCGGTTGCAGAAGATTCGGTATGCCCAAGGATCTTGCAAGCACAAAGGCCTCTTTAAGGAGCTTGATGACAGGTTTGAATCGGTCTTGCGACACAGCTTATATTCCTAGTATTAACCGCTTTTGCCCGACCCGATTCAAACGCTCATGTGCTAAGTCAACGTAATCTGGATTAATCTCAAATGCAATGAAATCGCGGCCTAGATTTTGGCATACGGCAGGACAGGTGCCAACGCCGGCAAAAGGATCAAGCACGAGGTCTCCTGGATTCGAGCTAGCCAAAACGATTCTCTCTATGAGTTTTTCCGGCTTTTGAATGGTGTTCAGCACCTCTCTACTGACAAGTTCTTTTGACTTATATGTCAACTGTTTGATGTCACCCCAGACGTCTCCGGGATTCTTGCCCTTGTCGTTGAACTTCGTTTTTCCGAACTTGCCGTTCTTGACAGAGGGAACGCGTTCACAGCGAAGCCGATGTTCGAGTTCAACAAGCTGAGAAACCCTGATGTCATCCAAGTTATAACAGCGCGGTCTGTCACCTTTGACAAAATAACAGATGATGTCGTAGTTGTTGGTGTAGTTGATTCTACCTTGCGCGAGGCGGCTCGGCCGATACCAGACGATCTTCGACTTCAGCTTCAGATACGGGCGGTAGTCAATAAAGTCGACGCAATTCGGTTTTCCAAATAAGTACAAAGCGCCTCCGTCTTTGAGTTTTGAAGAAAATCTGCGAATAAGATTTAGATTGTATTGCTGGATATTTGGAATCTGGTCCCAGTCATTCTGGGTGACTCCATAGGGTCCGTCGCATACGATAAGATCTATTGATTCATCGTCGACTTGGTTTATCAACTCAAGTGCATCGCCATGCTGAATGCCATTTCGTTGTAACGGCATAGGGCTACCCTCTGGGGACTCAATTTAGAACATTTATACCATACTCTATTCGTCTAGCAAACTCATTCCCCCATCACCCGCGCCACCGCCTCGACGATGCGCGCGTGGTGCTGGCCGTTGCTGATGATCATGCCGGGATTGGGCAGGGTCTCGCCTCGAGAAAAGTCCAGCGGACTGCCGTCCAGATCGGTCACCGTGCCGCCCGCTCCCCGCACCAAGGCGACGCCGGCCACATGATCCCAGATTTTGTGCGCGTACTCGCTGCCGGCGCGGGGCAGACGCATGTATAGATCGGCATCGCCACAGGCAACGAGCGCGTATTTCTCCAAGCTGTCCAATTCCAACAGGCGCGCGCCTGCCAAGCCCGCGAGCTCACGGGCTTTTGCCATGCGCGATTTGCTGGCATGCGCCCGCTCGAAGCTCTGCGCCACCACGAACTCACCGGCATCGCGCCGCGCCGACACCGTAACCCGCTCTCCCGCGCCGTCTGCGATGGGCGCTCGCCAGGTTGCGCCGTTTTCCGTATAGAAGAGCGCGCCCTCGCCATCGTTGTAGCCGGGCGCGGCGACGATGCCGTCCGCGACTTCGCCATCGATCAGCGCGCCGCAGGCGATGGCATAATGCCGCAGCCCCAGAAAGCCTTTGGTGCCGTCTATGGGATCAATGACCCAGGTGCGTTGCGTTTTGCGGCCGACGCCGTGATCCAGCCAATCCACCACAGCGCTTTCGCTGACGGGCTCGCCTAGCACGTCAGCCAGT
>JAJEBY010000006.1 GCA_022822305.1 Anaerolineae bacterium | reverse complement strand
ATCGCCACGCACGGGCG
The DNA here is from genome assembly GCA_022822305.1 of Anaerolineae bacterium. Lineage (GTDB taxonomy): Bacteria > Chloroflexota > Anaerolineae > Aggregatilineales > Phototrophicaceae > UBA6055. The sequence goes on along the minus strand of JAJEBY010000006.1, from coordinate 6,873 downwards.
CTCATTCTGGATTCTGGATGATTTGACGGTTTTGCATCAGATTGCAGCCCCCCCACCCCCCGGCCCCAACCCCCCACAGGTGGGGCGGGGGGGAAAAATAACCCCCCCCAATTTTTGGGTGGGGGTTTTGAGCTGATTTCCCCCCCCCCAAACCCCCTCCCCAATAATGTGGGTGGGGATTTTTTCCCCCCTCCCCTCCTGTGGGGGGGTTGGGGCGGGGGGTTGGGGGGGTGCAATCTGATGCAAAACCGTCAAATCATCCAGAATCCAGAATGAGCGCCCGTGCGTGGCGATGACCAGGTCGCTGCCTTTGATTTGCAAATCGTAAATTGGGCTTATCGGCAGGTTGAGCTGGAAGCGTTCCCAGCTGTCGCCGCCGTTGAAGGAGATGTAGAGGCCGAATTCCGTGCCCAGATAGAGCAGTCCCGCGCGCTGCGGATCTTCGCGGATGGCGCGGCAGAAATGATCGTCGGCGATGCCGTCGGCGATGAGCGTCCAGCTGCTGCCGTAATCCGATGTCTTGAACACATAGGGCGCGTAATCATCGTTCTTGTAGCGCGTGGCGGTGACGTAGGCTGTCGCGGCATCATGCGGCGACGGTTCGATCATATTGAACATGGTCCACTCGCCCAAGCCGGGCGGCGTGATGTCCGTCCAGTTTTGCCCGCCGTCTTTGGTGATATGCAGCAAGCCGTCATCGGAGCCGGCCCAGATCAAGCCGGGCTGGCGGGGTGATTCGGCCAGGGCATAAACGGTGGCGTAATGCTCGGCGCCGACGGCATCGCGATTGATGGGACCGCCGGAGGGTTTGAGCGTTTCCGGATCGGCTTTGGTCAAGTCGGGACTGATCTCCTGCCAGCTTTGGCCTTCGTCGGTCGTCTTCAAGACCTGGTTGCCGCCGATGTAGATGATATTGCTGTCGTGCGGCGAAAAGTGAATGGGATAGGTCCAGGCGAAGCGGTACTTTTCCGCTTCCGCGCCCAAGCCGCCGGTGGAACGCGGCCAGGTGGCGATGAGACGGATCTGCTGGGTGCGATGATCGTAGCGCTGCAAGCTGTTGCCGCCGCCGGGCGAGCTGCCGATGGCGCCGACGTAGATCAAGTTGGGATCATCGGGATTGACGGCGATGTAGCCGCTTTCGCCCGAGCCGATGATATCGCAGTCTTCCCAGCTGATGGATGAGTAGCGGCTGCGGCTGGGCACGCGCATGCTGGAATTGTCTTGCTGGGTGCCATAGACATAGTAGGGTTCGCGGCTATCGGTATCGAGGTGATAGATCTGCGATGTCGGCTGATTGTAAATGGTGGAGAAGGTCACGCCGCCGTTGAGCGAGACGCAGCAGCCGCCGTCGTTGCCATGTACCATGATCTTGTTGTTATCAGGATTGATCCAGAGATCGTGATTGTCGCCGTGGGGCGTGGTGATCTCGCTGAAGTTGTGCCCGCCGTCGGTGGATTTCCAGAAGCTGAGATTGTTGACGTAGATGGTCTCCGCATCGAGCGGGTCGGCGGTCAGGTGCATATAATACCAGGCGCGCGAGATCAGGCGGTTGTCTTTGCTGCAAACCGTCCAGCTATCGCCGTAGTCGTCGCTGCGATACAAACCGCCATCGGGCTGATTCTCGATGATGGCCCAGACGCGGCCCGGCTGGGCGGGCGAGGCAACCACGCCAATCTTGCCCAGCAATCCCTTGGGCAGGCCCTTGCTCCCCTCCCTCTTGATGGGGGAGGGGCCGGGGGTGGGGGTGAGATTCTCCCAGGTGTCGCCGCCGTCTGTCGAACGCCAGAGGCCGCTGTCCTCGCCGCCGGAGCTGATCTGCCAGAAATTACGATAGGCTTCCCAAATCGCGGCGTAGATGATGCGCGGGTTGTTGGGATCGATGCTGATATCGACGGCGCCGGCTTTGTCGCTGACATGCAGGATATTTTCCCAGGTCGCGCCGCCGTCACTCGAGCGATAGACGCCGCGCTCGGCATTGCGCCCGAAGGCGTGCCCAAACGCCGCCACATACACCAGATCGGCATTCTGCGGATGCGTGCGAATCTTGGCGATTTGGCGCGTGTCTTTCAAGCCGATGTGTTTCCAGCTGCGCCCGGCATCGGTGGATTTGTAGACGCCGTCGCCGATGGAGACATCGATGCGGATGGTGGATTCGCCGCTGCCGGCATAGATGACGTTGGGATCGGCCGGGGCGACTTCCAGCGCGCCTATCGATGAGGCGGTGAGGTAGCCGTCGCTGATGTTCTCCCAGTATTGGCCGGCGTCAGTCGTCTTCCAGACGCCGCCGCAGACGGCGCCGAAATAGTAGGTGTTGGTATCGCGGGCGTCGCCGGCGACAGCGACCACGCGTCCGCCGCGGAAGGGTCCGATGCAGCGGAATTCGGCGAGTCCGGCGTATTTGGATGGGGTCATGGGATTTTCCTATTAGCATCATGCGGATAACAGTGGCGTATTCTAGCGCGGGGGCGGGTTTTTCACCACAAGCGGGATCCCGTAGGGGCGACCCAATGGGTCGCCCCTACATTCTCTCTGTGCCCTCTGTGCCTCTGTGGTGAAATCAAATCTTTCCGCCACGCCCCTCAACCAACGCCTGACACTCCTCACTCTCAAAATTATCCCGCACCCAGTCCGCCCGTTCGCGCGCGGCTTCCCGCGCCAGCTGCGCCAAGCCTTCATCTTTCATCCAGTCCGCTTTTTTGTTCTCCCGAAGCAAGCCGCGCAGCGTCAGATATTGCCCTTTCCTGCCGTTGCAAGGCCGGCAAAGCAAGATGCGATTGCGGATGTGATTCTCGCCGCCGTCCGCTCTTGGGGTGATGTGATCCAATTCCATGAACTCTCGTTCCAGTTCGCGTCCGCAACCGGCGCAGATCACGTTGCCATTGCTCCGCTGCGCATATTCCAGAACCCGCGCCATTTGCCGATGCGTCAGCATTTCCCACGGTTCTGTCGCTCGCGGCGTCTTCAGCTTGAGGCTGGGCGCCGCCAATTCGTTGTCGTCTGTGCGTCGCGGCGGCTCCGCGCTATAATTTACTTTCGGCAAGGTCACATGGCTATTGTCGTCAAAGCGCAAAATTGTGTCCCGCTCCATGCGCTCCATGACTTGTGAATAGGCGCCGTCCCAGATGTCCATGCCCACCCATTGTCGTTTCAAGCGCTCGGCGGCGATGGGCGTCGTGGCGCAGCCGCAGAAGGGATCAAGTACGAAATCACCAGGGTTGCTGCTTGCGGCAATGATGCGCTCGTAAAGGGCGAGCGGCTTTTGCGTGGGGTAGCCTGTACGTTCTCTGTGCCTGCCGGTCAGCGCCTTGATATCCGTCCACAGATTCGAAGCGGGTCTGCCCTTTGATTCACTTAGGTAAACTTTGCGCTCGGGAACGCCTGTGCCATCACGCGCTTGTCGAATACGTCCTTCCGCCTCCAGCTCTCGCATACGTTCTTCCGGATAGCGCCAGATGCGGCTAAAGCCTCGAAACTCATAATCGTATCCTCCCCCTGATAAACCTCCGGTATGGAGAGGCGCTGTTCTGAACCGTCCTCGTTGGTCTTTGTGACGATAGCTTTTTCTCACATATTCTTTGTCCAGCGGCGTCCAAGCGCCGTTCCAATTGCCCTTTCCATCCTTGGCGTAGAACAAAAGCATATCGTAGACGCGACCATATTTCTTTGAATCGTTATGCGAGCCGTAGCGTTGCCATACGATTTGTCCGCGCAAATTGTCTTGTCCAAAAATGGCGTCCAGCAAAACTTTCAAATAAGCGAATGCAGTGTCGTCCGTATGCAAGTAAAGGCTGCCATCTGCGCGCAGTATGCGGTGCATCTCCATTAGACGCACGCCGAGCCAGCACAGGAATGCCGCCATATCATCGCCGTAAGCTACGCGAGCCACTTCAATGACTTGCCACACTGCGGGCCAGTCATCCCTGATGCTGTCGGTCCATTCTTCATGCACGTCATCGTCCCAGCGCCAGCGGTCCTTGAATTTCGCGCCGGCCGCCAGGCTGTCGGGTGTGGCGTGAAAATCGCGGTTCTTATTAAAGGGCGGGTCAGTCGCGATGAGATGCACGGTTTCGCTGTTCATACCGCGCAGAAAATCGAGGTTGTCGCCGTGATACAGCGTTCGGTTCTTGAAGTTAAGCTCTGCCAAGAAAGCTTCCTGTGCTCACAATGACATTGTCTTTAGTCGGAGTATACCATTGGCAGGTAGACCTTCGTACAGCGGGGCGCCACAACATCCGCTCTGTGCCTCTGTGGTGAATATCCCTCTCGCTGTCCTGGGTGGTAAAGAAAAATGTAACACTCCGCATGAAACTAAGTGGTACAATCAGCCCAAGTGGAGGACCCAGCTATGACCATCGATATTCCCGAAGACGTCGCCCTGCGGCTGGAGCGGCTGGCGGAGCGAGAAGATGCCGACATCGGCGATTTGCTGCGTGACCTGCTTGAGCGTTTTGAGGACGAAGGCGAGACGGACGACAAACAGTGGGCAACCCTGGCGGATATGGCAAGTCACGCAAAGGAACTGAATATGGCTTCGCCTGAGCCCGTCAATACTGCTGAGCGCAGCCGCGAAATTCTCAATACCGAATACGTGGACTACCTCAAGAGCCGCCTTGATCCGTGACGCTCATCACTGACAGCAGCTTTCTAGTCGCCCCTACATATTCTCTGTGCCCTCTGTGCCTCTGTGGTGAATATCCCAAATCTTGACAAGCCCGCGCTTCATCCGTTCTAATTTGCAGCATGGCACAAGTCAAATTTACGCCCAATCTGCAGCGCTTCTTCCCCGATCTGCGCGCCTGCGAGGTCGACGCCGCCACCATCGCCGAGGTCGTCGACGCGGTCGATATGCGCTGGCGCGGGCTGGGCGATTACATCATCGATGAGCAGGGCGCCCTGCGCAAGCATGTCAATATCTTCATCGGCGACGAGCTGATCCGCGACAAGCGCCGGCTCTCCGATGCCGTTTCCGCCGATACGCGCGTCTATATCATGCAGGCGCTCTCGGGCGGTTAGCCACGCGATATTTTGGCGTCATAAGATTAAGATGCACGGGTCTGAGGACGGATTCCCCTGCACTGATATTGGGGAGCGGGGATGTGGGTTGAGCTATGCACGACAAACTTCTGGTGGGCACACGCAAGGGCTTGCTGATCATGAGCCGGCAGGGCCGCGCGGACTGGACGGTGGAATCGGCGCATTTCGAGGCGATTCCCGTGCCCTACGCGGTGCACGACCCGCGCACGGATACGCTCTGGGTCAGCCTCGATCACGGGCATTGGGGCGGCAAGCTGCATCGCTCGCATGATTTAGGCGCGAGCTGGGAAGAAGTCGAGGCGCCCAAGTATCCCGAAGGCGATAGCGTGCCGCCGGATTTCAGCGTGCCGGCCAAGACCAACTACATCTGGCTGATCGAGCCGGGCGGCGTCGATGAGCCGAATCGACTCTACCTGGGCACGGATCCGGGCGGGTTATTCATCAGCGATGACGGCGGCGATTCCTTCCAGCTGGTGGAGACGCTGTGGAAGCATCCGACCAATACGCACTGGTTCGGCGCCGGGCGCGATCATCCAGGCACGGTGGCCATCGTGGTCGATCCGCGAGACAGCCGGCGCCTGACGGTCGGCATCAGCGTCGGCGGCGTCTATGTGAGCGCGGATGGCGGCGAGAGCTGGGAGGCGCGCAATCGCGGACTTTACGCCGATTACCTGCCCGATCCGCAGCATGAATACGGGCACGATCCGCATATCATCCTGGCCAGCCCGTCCAATCCCGATGTGCTCTGGCAGCAGAATCATTGCGGTATGTATCGCAGCGTCGATGGCGGGCGGCAATGGCGGGATATCTCCGACAAGAGCGGCGGACCAGCCGGATTCGGTTTCGCGCTGGCGCTGGATGCCGAAGACGAGCGCGTGGCTTGGGTGGCGCCGGCGGTCAGCGCCGAATATCGGGTGCCGGTCGATCGCGCGCTGGTGATTTGCCGCACGGAAGATGGCGGCGAGACCTGGCAGGATCTGCGCGCGGGCTTGCCGCAGCGGGATTGCTACGACCTGGTCTTCCGGCACGCGCTGGATGTGCATGAGGATGCGCTGGCTTTCGGGACGACAGCCGGCAATTTCTACGTCTCCGATGATCGCGGCGACCGCTGGCGCTGCCTGCTGCACAACCTGGCGGTGGTCTACAGCGTGCGGTTTATGTGAGGCGGGGCCAACCCCCCTCGGTCCCCCCAAGGCATTGGGGGGATGGTCTTGACCCGTTTTGGTGGACGCTAAGATTGTCTACTGTTCCGCTGCTTCAAATTGCATGGGACTGACGTAGCCGAGAGCTGAATGCAGCCGTCGGCGGTTGTACCACCCTTCTATATGGTGTGCGATTGTACTCCGGGCCTCGCTGATGGTGGCGAATATCTGATTGGCGCACTCAGTCTTCAGAGTAGCAAAGAAACTTTCCACCATCGCATTGTCGTAGCAGCCGCTGGCGCTCATGCTGGGTTGTATGTCGTAGGCATTTAGCAACCGTTGGTACTTTCTATCGCCGTACTGGCTGCCTCGGTCGCTATGATGGATGAGCCGATCCTGGATGCTTCGCCGGTTCAGCGCCATTGTCAGCGCATCTTGTGTCAAGCGGCTTTGTGGCCTTCGCTTCATCGACCAGCCTACAATCCGGCGCGAGTAGGTATCCAGAACGACTGCGAGATAGAGCCAGCCTTCTTTGGTAGCGATGTAGGCGATGTCTGCCAGCCACTTCTGATTGATGCCGGTGGCCGAGAAATCTTGCTGCAGGGCATTCGGCGCCGCCGCCGTGGACGCCGTCGATTGCTTCCGGCGCCGGTAGCCCTGCTTGCGAATCGCGTAGAGGCCCGCCAGCCGCATCAGA
>JAJEBY010000004.1 GCA_022822305.1 Anaerolineae bacterium | reverse complement strand
CTTCAACGATTTCCTGGCCGATTACCCGGATATCGAGATCATCAGCCGTCCCACCGAGTGGCGCGCCGAGAACTTCAGCCAGATGACCCTGGATGTTGCTTCCAGCACCGACATTGACGCCATCTACATGCATTCCGATTGTGTGGGCACACAAGTCGTGACCGCGGCGCTCGAGCAGCTGGGTCAGTTGGTCATGCGCGGCGAAGATGGTCACATCTTCCTGCTGGGCGTCGATGGCTGTCCGGATGCGCTGGCGTCAATCCGCGCCGGAACCTCGGACCAGGCTTCCAGCCAGCCGCTGCCCGACTTCGGCATCATCACCGACTGGATCAACATGGAGCTGCAAGGCATGATGATCGAGACCGGCGATGTCGTACAAGAAGGCGCTCCCTGGTCACCGGCATCCATCACCGCTTCCGATACCGGCTATATGCTGAATCTGGCGACCACCAGCGTCAATCCCGACAACGTCACCAGCGACGCGCTCTGGGGCAACCAGGCGGAGTAGCATTTGATAGCTTCGATTGAACGACGGGAGAGGCTCGTGATGGGTCTTTCCCGCTCTCGGTCTACCGGAGACTTCAGTCATAACGTATGCGGGCGACCTGCTAGGTCGCCCCTACAAGGCTCGTCTGATAATGCGCAAGTTCGCGCTCAACTTTGGTCTACCCCCTCGATCACCATCTCAACGGGGGAGGCTGGTATTGCAGTGAATGAGCGTTTGTCCACTGACGACGAATGTGTCACAAACCGGCATATGAGGGTGATGTCACTTTACCTTAGCTCCCCCTCTCCATTGCGATGGGGAGGGGGCCGGGGGGTGGGGTTGACATTTGCGCGCAAGCGAAATGACATATCGAGCAAGCCTTACACATCCCGCGGACAAAGCCATCGGCATCCTGGATTCGCTTAATATTTCAACTGATCTTTTTTTGAGACCTTGCGCAGCAATTGTTATCATCAGCGAGCACTAACGCGGCAGTGACCGGGCCGACGAGGAGAACCGTATGAATCGGGCTGGACCCAACCGTCTGGTCTCATTGATGGTCGACAATCTGATCTGGCTTTTTGTCATTGGCGCGTTCATCGCCTTTTCACTGCTGTCGGATCGCTTCCTTTCGCCCTACAACCTGGGCAATATCCTGCTGCGCTCGGCGGCCTTCGGCATGCTGGTGCTCAGCCAGGCGTACACCTTCATCACCGGCAACTTCGACCTCTCCGTGGAGTCGTCGCTGGGCTTGACGGCGATGTTCGCCGCGCTGATGCTGGTGACGAGCGAAGCCGGCGGCTGGGGCTGGCAGCTGCATCCGCTGCTGGTGATCCTGCTGATGCTGGTGCTGGGCGGCTTGATCGGCTTGTTCAATGGCGTCTTGATCACCAAAGTCGGCGTCAACAATCTGCTGGTGACCATCGCCATGCTTTTCGTGCTGCGCGGGGCGACCTACGGCATCTCCCCGGGCACGAGCATCTCGTTTTTCCCCAAGGAATTCACCTGGCTCGGCGGCGGGACGCTGGCGCGCATCGTCACCGATGACGGCAACTTCGTGCTCTCAGTGGCGGGTATTTTCGTGATACTGGCGTTTCTGGTCGGGCACATCCATACGCGCTACACACAATTCGGCCGCAATATGTACGCCGTGGGCGCCGATGCCGATGCGGCGCGCGCGGCCGGCATCAATGTCGATCGCGTGGTCATCATTGTCTACATCATTGCCGGCGTCTGCGCGGCATTCGCCGGATTGCTGCAAGCGGGGCGCCTCAACGCCGCCACGCCCACCATGGGCGCCAATCTGATCTTCGCCGTGCACGGCGCGGCCATCATCGGCGGCATGAGCATCTATGGCGGACGCGGCAATATCATCGGCGCTTTTGGCGGCGTGCTGCTGTGGTCGATTCTGGATACCGGCTTGAATATCATGCGCGTGTCGCCCTTCTGGATTGATGTCAGCCGCGGCTTGCTTTTGCTGTTCGCGGTGCTGCTGGATGCCTTGCGCGTGCGCTATCAGCGCAATGTGCAAATGCGCATGGCGTTGGCCGCTTCCACCATCGGCCTTGATGACAAGGAACACAGCGATGGCTGAGGCCAATCTCAAGACCGACGAAATCCTGCTGGATATGCGCGGGATCAGCAAAACTTATCCCGGCGTGCAAGCGCTGGAAGATGCCGATTTCAGCGTGCGCCGCGGCGAGATTCACGGACTGGTGGGCAAGAACGGCGCCGGCAAATCTACGCTGATGGGCGTCTTGATGGGCATTCGCGATGCCGACAGCGGCAGCGTCGCCATGGACGGGCAGGAGCTGGTGGACGCCAGTCCCCAGACTATGCTCGATGCCGGCATTTCCTACGTGCCGCAGCATATCAACCTGCTCAATACGCTGACTGTCGCCGAAAACATCCTGGTCGGCAACTTGCCCAAGAATCGTTTCGGACTGGTCGATTGGAAGGCGGTCAACGAGGACTCGCAGGCGCGGCTGTCGCGGCTCGGTCTGGAGATGGACGTGCGGCAGCCGGTCGAAGGGTTGAGCGTGGCCGAACGCACCATGCTCGCCATCGCCAAAGCGCTTTTCGCCAACGCGCGGCTGATCATCCTCGATGAGCCCACGGCGGCGCTGTCGCGCGTCGAGATCGATCTGCTCTTCAGCTTCGTGCGCGCCCAGCAAGAACAAGGCGTGGCTTTCATTTACATTTCCCATCACTTGGAAGAGGTATTCGAGATTTGCGACCGCGTCACGGTCATGCGCGATGGACGCATCGTCGGCACGCGCGAAATCAGCGAAATTGATGTGCCGATTTTGATCCATATGATGGTCGGCGGCGGCGTGCAGGAATATGAGCGCGAGAGCGCGGCCGGCGAGCAGACAGTCTTCGAGGTGCGGGGATTGTCGCGGCGCGGCGCATACGAGCACGTTGATTTGAGCATGAATCGCGGCGAGGTGCTTGGCTTGTCCGGCCTTCAAGGCAGCGGCGTCGATGAATTGGCGCAGGCGCTCTTCGGGCTGGACCGCCTGGGCGTCGGCGAGGTGCTGGTCGATGGCGAGCCTTATCGCCCCGGCAGCCCCAAACAAGCCTTCGAATCGGGCGTCGCCTATCTGCCGCAGGATCGCCATCGCTTCGGCTTGGTGCAATTGCGCTCGGTGCGCGAGAATGTCACCTATTCCGTGCTCGATCGGCTGGTGGGGCGGCTGGGCGTCTTGATGCGCGCGGGCGAACAGCAAATCACCGAAGAATACATCGACAAGCTGGGCATCGTGACGCCGGGCACAGAACAGCGCACGTTGCTGCTCAGCGGCGGCAATCAGCAGAAAGTCGTTTTCGCCAAGCTGGCGGCGACGCAGCCGCATGTCCTGATTTTGCACGAGCCCACGCAAGGCGTCGATGTGCAGGCCAAAGTGGATATTTTTAACATCATTGACGATTTGAGCGCCCAGGGCGTCGCCATCCTGATCATTTCGAGCGAGGTGCGCGAATTGATCGGCTTATGCGACCGCATCCTGGTGATGTACGAAGGTCGCATCACCGACGAGTTCAGTCGCGCGGCGAAGGACATGCGGCCGGAAGATATCCTGCTGGCGATCGAGGGAGGGCGCAATGTTGGGGATTCGTAACCGACACGACCTGCTCGAACTCGGATCGCGGCATTTCATCTGGGTGGTGCTGGTGCTGACGGCGGTCGTCTTCGGATCGACCATCGACAAATACCTCAGCGTGCCCAATATCACCAATATCTTGATCACCGGCAGCGTATTGGGTGTGCTGGTGATCGGCCAAGCGCTGTGTTTGATGGCGCGCAAACTGGATTTATCGGCGGAAGGCACCGTATCGCTGGTGGCGGTGATGGCGGCCTGGCTGATGCTGCCCTATCGCGAGCAGGATTTCGCGCAGGCGGGCGGCTTGGGCGTCGAGCTGGATCCGCTGATTGTGATACCGATAATTCTGTTGTTGGGCGCTTTTGTCGGTTTCCTCAACGGCTTCATGATCATGAAGCTGAATATGAATTTCTTCATCGTCACGCTGGCGATGCAATTGGTCTTGCGCGGCTTGGCGCTGGCCATCAGCGAAGGCGCTATCATGCCCGGTACGCCGGCTGCTTTCAACTGGCTGGGAGGCGGACGCGTCGCCGGCATCCCCGTGTCGGTGATCGCGACGATCGGGCTTTATCTGGTCTTCGGCTTTGTCATGAGCCGCATGCAATTCGGCCGCAAGGTCTACGCTGTCGGCGCCAACGAAGACGCGGCGCGCGCTTCCGGCTTCAGCCCGGCGCGGACCGTGATTCTGGTCTATACCGCCAGCGGATTCCTGGCGGCCATGGCGGGCTGGATGCTGCTGGGTCGCCTGGAAGCCTCCGTGCCGACGCTGGGTGTGGGCATGACCTTGAATGTGGTGGCCGCGGCCGTCATCGGCGGCGTCAGCTTGAAAGGCGGCGAGGGCTCGATCATCGGCGCTTTTGCCGGCGTACTCTTCCTGGCTATGGTCAACAACGCGCTCAACCTGATGAATGTGGATCCGCTCTGGGTCAATGCCGTGCGCGGCTTGATCATCCTGGTGGCGCTGATCATTGATGCCCAGAAGTCACGCTATCGCGGCCGCGCCGCTGCCCCCGACAAAGCCAAACGCGCCGAAGCCAATCAGAGCGCCGCGCTCTCCTGAGTCCTTTCCAAATCGTTTCGACAGTAACGCAACGAGCTTTTGGGTCACCCCAGCCTCAGCAAATGCAACTAAGTCATGCGAAATAAGTGATATTCTTCATGAATGGAAATCTGTAGGGGCGTTTCGCCGAAACGCCCAATCAAGGTAGCGGCGACAGCGGGCGTCTCAGCGAGACGCCCCTACAGTGTCTCTCTTCTTTTGCATTGTTTTGTTGTTTCTACTTCTCTTCGACTTTAGCGGGCGAGCCAATGGCTCGCCCCTACATGGCTTGATTGGTATTGTAGAACCAGTGCTCAAATGCGGAAACGCCTTGCGGATCACCTCGCAGAAATAAAGCAAAATCACCATTCACAAGCCTTGTTGCTTAACACGACGCTCCCCTTCCCTCATTTTGGGGATGCTTCGCCATCGAGATGGCGAAGGGGCCGGGGGATGGGGGATCGTATCAGGCGCAAACCTCGGCCCCGGCCGACCAGCGATGCGTCAGCGGACGCTCTTCCAACGCGGCCAGATATGCCTTGGCGGCATACCATGAGTCGCGCCACTCTTCATATGTTTGCACCTGGGCGGGGTCGCGGCGGCTGCGCGCGATCAGGCCGGGGAATTCATCGCGACCGGTAGGCGCGCCGATGGGTTGATAGCGCAGATCAAAGCTCCAGCGGATGCTGTCGCTGCGATTGACCAACGAACTGTGCTGTGTCAGCCGGTGCATGAAAATGGCGTCGCCGGCTTTGATCGGCAGCGCGAGCGGTTCGCCGGCCAACAAGTGTTGCGGTATTTCGACTTGCTCGAAGGGACAGTGCTCGGTGATGCCGTCGAGATGACTGTAGGGCACCGCTTGCAGGCAGCCGTTGTCGATGGTGGCGTCGGTGATGGCGAGCCAAACCGTGAGAATCTCAGTGTCGTCGGCGTTGGGACGATGCACGCCTTGGTCTTGATGCCACTTGGTCTCGGTGGTCAGGTTGGCCATGCCGGGCGCGACCTTGCGTTGCGGTGGTTTGATGCGCACATGCTGAATCGGATTGGCCAGAATCTCGCCGCCGATGACCGCTTCGACCTGGTCGAGAATCCGCTCGTCGCGCAGCAGATCATAGACCGCGCGGCTGATATTGATAGTCGCGTCCGCCCGCACAGTTTCGTTCGACAGCGCGATATCCATGTAGGCGAAGACGTCTCTTTTCGCTTCGCCCAAGATGGCGGTCAAGCGTTGCTCGAAGGGCAGGCCTTGATAAGTCGATGAGATCAATCCCTGCGCCTGCCATTGCGGGGCCAGCCGCTCCAGCAATTGACAATAGTCATCTATGATCGCCTGCAGCGCCGGCGCATCAAGCAGATTCTCGACGATGGCGAATCCTACCGAGTCAATTTGAGTTTTCAGCGCGCTGATCATACGGCGTCTCCCGTCTCGACACCTGAAGCATACTTCGTTATCGCCGCATAAAGCAAGCGATTAATGCGCTCAGTCTTTCGCGCGAAGCGCATTCCAGCCCGTCTGCACTATGAAGACCAGACCAAACAAGGCGCTCAGGGTCAACACGATGCAGGCGCCGGACGGAACATCGAGATAGTAGGAGGCGTAAAAGCCGACGATGCCGCTGATGATGCCGATCAGGCAGGCAATCACGATCATGTGGTGCAAGCGCTTGACCAACAGCCGCGCAGTGGCCGCCGGCGTGGTCAGCAGCGCCAGCATCAGCGCGATGCCCACCGCCTGCAAACTGACCACGATGGTCACGGCGATGATGATCAAGAGTAGCAGCCGCAGTCGCTCGACGGGCATCCGCAGACTGTGCGCGAGGCTGAGATCAAAGCTGATGATGAGAAACTCTTTGTAGAGCAGGAAGATGACGACGAGTGTCCCGGCGGCCATGGCCGCCATCAGCAGCAAATCGTCATGGCTGATGCCGTTGATGCTGCCGAAGAGGATATGGGTCAGGTCGGCCGTGTAGCTGGATTGCATGCTGATGATGGCGATGCCCAGCGCGAACATAGTGACGAAGACGATGGCGATGGCGCTGTCTTCTTTCAGTTCCTGGTTGCGCGTCAGCCAGGCGATGACCAACGCGCTAAGCACGCCGGACCCAATCCCGCCGATGAAGAGGTTGCTGTGCACGATGCCGCCGCTGGCCAGGTACGAGACGGCCACGCCGGGCAAAATGGCGTGAGCGAGGGCGTCGCCGAAGAAGGCCATGCCGCGCACCACCACAAAACAGCCCACCACCGCGCTGAGCCCGCCGACCAGAATCAACGCCAGCATGCCGCGCTGGATGAAGGCGTAACTGAGTGGCTCGGACAAGAAACTAGCGATGTCCATGCCGGCTCTCGCGCGTCGCGTCCAACTCGAACATCAGCAGATCGTCTCCCTGCGCGACAACCGGAAGCGCTCCGCCGAATGCCCGTCTCAGTTGTTCACTGTTAAACACCTCGGCGGGCGGACCGTACGCCAGAATCTCGGAATTCAGTATCAAGATCTTGTCGAAATGCAGTGCGGCGTATCCCAGGTGATGAGTCGAAAGCAAAATGGTGATGCCATGGTTGGTAAGTATCTCCAGAGATTCGACGACCTCGCGCTCGGCGCTCTGGTCGATACCGGTCAAGGGTTCGTCGAGTACCATGATGCGCGCATCCTGCGCCAATGCCCGCGCGATGAAAACGCGCCGCCGCTGGCCGCCGCTCAGTTCGCTTATTTGGCGCTTGGTCAGCCCGTCCAGGCTCAGACGCTCCAAGATGTCGTGTACAACGGCGTGATCAGCGCGGCTGGGCAAACGAAACCAGCCGATATGCCGGCTGCGTCCCATCATCACCACATCAAATACAGAAGCGGGGAAGGACCAGTCGATGTCATTCCGCTGGGGCACATAACCAACGTAGCTGTGGCTGCTGCGGCAATCCGCGCCATGGATGGAAATATGACCGCTAGTGAACGGCAGCGTGCCGACGATCGCTCCGAAGAGTGTGCTCTTGCCGGCGCCATTGGGGCCGATGACGGCCACGCGTTCGCCCGGCTCGACACGGAAACTGAGGTCCTTGATGGCATTGCGATGGCCGGGATAACCGACCGAGAGTCGCTCGACCATCAGGGCAGGATGCGCGGCGTCAACAGGCGTCGATTTGCGCTTGAGATGAAGTGCCGGCATCCTGCTCTCTCCTTTGTGCTTAAGGCTTCAAGGCCTCGACGATAGTCGAGACATTGTAGCGCATATAATCGAGATAGGTAGCGGCGGGACCATCGCTGTCGCTGAGCGTGTCGCTGTATAAGCTGGCGATTTTGACGCCCGTCTCCGCGGCGATGACCTCAAGCACGCGACCCGGCGAATAAGTATCCCCAAAGACAGCCGCAACGCCCGCGTCACGGACACGGTCGATCAAGTCAGCCACTTCACGAGCGCTCGGTTCGATCATGGTTTCCGAGAGCGGCACGATAGTCGTGACCAGTTCAAAGTCGAAGACCGCGGCAAAGTAACCCAGGGTCTCGTGGCCGGTGATCAGAATGCGGTTTTCGGCGGGCAACTCCGCCAGCGTCGGCAGGATGAATTCAGATTGCAGCGCTACCAGTTCTTGAATGTAGGCATCGGCGTTGGCGGCATAGCTGTCGGCATGGCCCGAATCCAGCACGCTCAACGAGTCGCGGATCATCAGCACCCAGTAAATCACGTTGTGCGGATCCATCCACAGATGCGGATCGCAGCTGCCCTCGCCGTGAAGATGGTGATCATCTTCGTCCCCGTGGTCATGCCCGGCGCCGCAATCAATCTCGCTGGCTCGCCCCAGAGTCTCGACGTGGTCATGGTCATGGTCATGATCCGCTTCCTCGCCCATCAGCGCCTCAAACTCGGCAACATAGGCATCGCAGTCCGGCGCCATGCCCATCTCGTCATGCTCGTGGGCGTGTTCATCTTCGTCATGCTCGTCGGCATGTTCGTCTTCGTCATGCTCGTCGGCATGTTCGTCTGCATGCTCATCTTCATGCTCGTCTGCATGCTCATCTTCATGCTCGTCCGCATGCTCGTCTTCATCATGCTCGTGGGCATGCTCTTCGGCGTGTTCGTCCATATGCTCATCATCACTGTGGACAGTCGCGCCGTAGGACAGAATCTCGACGCAAGCCGATGCCACCACCATGTTGACCGTTTCGCCGGCGTTGACGATCGCGTCCAACACGAGCTCTTCGTAACCCATGCCGACGAGCAAAACCAGATCGGCATTGGCGACCGCTGCGAGGTCGCTCGGCGATGGGATGAACGTGTGCGGATCGGCGCCGACGGGCATTAGCGCGCTGACTTCGATATTGTCGCCGGCCACATTCCGGGCGACATCGGCCAGGATGCTTTGCGACGCCACGACTTTCAGCGTGTCGTCCTGTGCCAACGGCGTGAAGGATTGCAGCAGCAATCCGACGAAAACGAGCAGAAAAAAGGGTACTTTCGATCGCATGGGGAAACACCTCGTGATTTGTTATTGAGACGATGTCTCATTATAGAAAGAACATTCAACGTGGACAAGGGTGATGTGAAATGTAATTCATCTTAATCCCATTATGGATCGGCATGTACTCAAATCTGGCTTTCTGCTTGTTCAGGCGAGGGGCTTGTCGGTACACTTTAGATTATTACAGGGAGGCACGGCTTGTCCCTAGATACGCAACCATTGCGCGCGCAACGGGCGATTCACCGACGATCGAGGCGGCGCGGCCTGCGCTGGCTGCTGCTGACGATCATCGGCCTGACCTCGTGCGCGTTGTCTATCACCATGCTGCTGCTGGTCGGCGTCTTGTCCGATTTCGAGGTCGGCAGCGCGATGACGATCGCACTCATTGATCGCGGCAGCCTAAGTCGGCATCAGACGCGCGCCCAGACCGTTGGCGAACTGCTGAACGACATCGAGGTCGCGCTTCCTGTGGACGCCGCGCTTTCGCATGGGTTGGACGAGCCGCTGACCGATGGCATGACTATCGCCATCACTCCCGCTCGCGAGGTGACGCTGGTGATTCAAGGCCGCGCGCAGGTCCTGCGCACGGCACTGGATAATCCGCTGGCAATCCTCCAGCGCGCGGAGATTGATGTTAGCGCCGACGACAAGATCTGGGTCAATGGCGCGCTGGCGCGATTCGAGGCGCTGCCCGGCTGGACGATACCGGCGCGTCATATCGAAATTCGCCGCCCCCGGCGCTTGACCGTCAGCAGCGAAGACGAGGAGATGAATCTGTCGACCACGGCGGAGACGGTTGGCGCCGCGCTCATGCAAGCCGGCATCACTCTGGACACTGGCGACAAGCTGGATCCCGCGGCCGACACGCTCATCGAGCGCGATATGACCGTGACAATAGTGAGGGGCATACCGGTCTCGCTGCAGGTGGATGGCGTCGTCATTGACGCGCGCAGCAGCGCCGAACATGTGGATGAGCTGCTGGCGGAGCTGGACATCGCGCTTTTTGATCGAGATTTCGTAATCCCGCCCGGCGATAGCGCGATCACGCCGGACATGGTAATCGAGATCGTGCGCGTCACCGAAGAAGAATTAAGCGAGAGCGAGATCATCCCCTTTGAAACGCGCTATGAGCCCGACGGCGAGCTCAATCTCGATCGCAAGCAAGTGGTTCAGCTGGGCCAGGAAGGCGAGCGCGTCACCCGCAGCCGCTTGCGCTATGAAAACGGCGTGGAAGTCAGCCGCGAGGTCATCGAGACGGTCGTGGCGCAAGACCCGCGCGATATGGTAGTTCATTACGGCACGCGGCACGCCCTGGGCAGCGTGGATACGCCACAGGGTCCGCGTCAATATTGGCGCGTACTCTGCATGTACGCCACCAGCTATCATCCGGCGGCGTTGGGCGGCGACGACCGAACTTCAATTGGCGCGACTCTCAAGAAAGGCATCGTGGCGGCCTATCCGGAGATTATTCCCTACGGCACGGAGGTCTATGTGCCGGGTTATGGCATCGGCGCCATGGCCGATACCGCGGGCTGGCGCAGTTCGCCTTATTGGATCGACCTCGGCTATAGCGACGACGATTGGGTGTCTTGGGGGAAATACGTCAAAGTCTATCTCTTGACGATCCCGGACTCGGACAAGGTCGATTATTTGCTGCCGGACTGGACGCCCATCCGCAGTCGACCGGCCAGCAATTGCGCCGCCTGATTACTCGGGATCGTAAACTGCCAGCGCTTGATCCTGCGACGGCAGAGGATTGAACGGACGCTGCCACCATTCGGGGAAGGGGAAGCGGTAAGCGCCTGTATAGTCGTCCAGGATGCGGCGGATCATGGGCGCGACGACCTCCGAACCCTCGCGCGAATTGGCCATGACACCGGCGAAGGCGATCTGCGGATCATCGGCGGGGTAATAGGCCACGAACCAGGCATTGGGCTGGCCCGCCGTTTCTGCGGTGCCGGTTTTGCCGCAGACTGTATAGGGCGCGTCCCGGAATACGAAAGAGGCCGTGCCGAAATCCTCGACCGTGGTCACATCACACATGCCTTCGCGCACGATTTGCAGCGCCGCCTCATCGAGCGCCAGCTGGCGGATGACCGTCGGCTGATTGACGACCTGGTAACCGGTCGCGCCGGGCGTGCCGATGTGGCTGACGATGTAGGGCTGTCGGAGTGTGCCGCCATTGGCGATAATGGCAGTGACCTGCGCCATCTGCAGCGCGGTCACGCTGACGTTGCCTTGACCGACGGCGTTGTTGATGGCTTCGGTCGCCTCTTGCGTATTGATGGGATAAGCGACATCACCCGCGGCTTCCACGCCCAGTCCAGCGATGCCGGTCGCGCTGCCCAGCCCCAGCGTTTCGGCGTATGTCGCCTGCAGGTTGGAATCGCGCTGGAACAAACGCGCGCCAACTTCCCAGAAGAATGGATTGCAGGAGGTCGCCAGCGCCCCGCTCATGGTCACCAAACCTGTGGCCGGTTTGTTTTCCAGCAAGCGCCAATCGTAGCGCACAGGAATGGCATCGCCATAGAGATCCTGGCCTCGCCATTCGATCTCGCAATTGAAAAGCTCGTCCTGGTCCCAAATGCCGTCTTCCGAAGCGGCCGCGAGCAGGGTGACGATCTTGTAGACGGAGCCGGGCGTATATTGTTCGGCGATGGCTTTGTTGGTGAAGGGATTGCGGTTGTCCCGATTGAGGCGCGCCGTCTGATCGGCAACATTGTAGCGCGTGTCGGGATTGAAGATGTGCGGATCAAAGCTGGGATAACTGGCCATGGCCAGCACCTCGCCGCTGTTGACATCGAGAGCGACGATGGCGCCGCCCAAAGCGATGCCGCCCCAATTGGCCAGCGCGGCGTTGACGGCATCGGCCATCGCCTGAGCCGTAATTTCCTGCAGGTCCCGGTCGATGGTCAGGCTGACTGATTGCGGCGCCTGACCTTCAGACGTGGTCAACTCGCGGATGACCTGCCCGCCCTGGGCGACGATGCGCAGCGTGCGCCGAGGTTTGCCGGCCAGGATCTCTTCGTAGGCGTTTTCAATGCCGGCTCGTCCCACCAGGTCGGATTCTTCATAGCCGCGCGAAAGCCAAAACTGGAGCTGCTCGCTGGGGATCGGACCGACATAACCGACGATGTGGCTGGCGATGCCGTGACCGTAATAGCTGCGTGTGCGATAGCTCAAGACATTGCTGAAGCCGTCATCGGTGCTGAAGATGCCGCAATCGAACTCCAGCGACTCGCGATGGCGTTGATAGCGTTCAGGATCGATCTCCGCGATATGAAACAGCGTTTCCGGCAGATAACCGGTGAAGATATTGCGCATGGTGTTGATTTGCCCTCGCGTGACCAGGGCCAGCGTTCCGAGGCAGTCGTCCACGCCATTCATATCCTGCTGCGTCACATAAAGACTGACCACTTGTCCGCCTTCTTCCGCCAGCGCTTGGCCGTTGCGGTCGTAGATATTGGCGCGGACGGGGAATTGCGGATCGTCTCGCAGCCGCGCCTTGGTGGAGAGCGCATCGAAGATATCCATCGGCGACCAGGCGATCTTCCAGCCGCCTTCGTCGATCATGCGCATGGTGCGATCTTCATCGCGGATGCGGCCGAACGTGGGCGATTCGATCACCACGTCATAGTCGAGCACCGCCGTGGCGCCTTGATAGGCGACCGCCCCCAGATCGTGCGCCACGCCGGCGAAACTGATCTCGCTGTGGGCCTCGGTATAGCGATTGATGAAAATCTGCCGCGGATACAATTCGCGGCTGCGCCCAGCCAGCAAGCGATACATGGTCTCATAGTCCTGGCCGCTCCAGGCCGCGACGAATGCATCGAGCACGGCTTCCGGTTCGATGCTGGTGACCTGGCTGACCGGCGGCGCGGTGACAGTGGCGCTGCTATCGCCCGGCCGCAAGATCGAATCACAACCGCCCAGCAGCGCCAGACTGAAAACGATGAGACATTGCAAGGCCCTGGGCGTCATCGGTCGCGCCTTGAGGTCAATCTTGCGGGCGATCAATAGGCGCCGCTGCGCAGGACGACGCGGGGTATGGTGAGCAGAAGAATTTCGACATCCATCGATAGCGACCAGTTGTTGATGTAATAGATGTCCATGGCGCACATCTCATCGAAGGGCACGTTGCTGCGGCCGCGCACCTGCCACCAGCCAGTGATGCCCGGGGTGATTTGCAGGCGGCGGGTATGGCGCGCTTCGTAATGTTTGACCTCGTCCGGCGTTGGCGGTCGCGGACCGACCAGACTCATCTCGCCGCGCAAGACGTTGATCAGATTCGGCAGCTCGTCCAAACTGGTCCGGCGCAGGAATTTGCCGACGCGGGTGACGCGCGGGTCGTCTACAAACTTGGGATGACGCGGATCTTCGCCGGATTCACGCAGCATGTCGTCATGCATCGCCTCGGCATCCGCAACCATGCTGCGGAACTTGATCATCTCGAATTGCCGGCCGTTCTTGCCCACGCGCAATTGTCGGAAGAGCGCCGGGCCTTCGCCCTCCAGCTTCAGCGCCAGATAGACCAGGGAGCTGATCGGCGCCCATAGCGGCAATCCCAAGGTCACCAAAAGTAGATCCAAACCCCGTTTCAGCATTTGGTCGACGCGGCTGAAAGGACGCTGCGCGCCGAAGCCGAGCAGAGGAATGCCATCGAGGTTCTCCACCTGCACTTGACGAATATCCAGCTGCATCAGTTCCGGCACGATGCGCAAGTCGGTGGCGCCGGCGCGGCATACTTCCGAGAGTTGCTCGATGCGTTCATAATGTTTCCAGCGGAAAGTGATGATAACGGTGTCGACGGCGTATGCATCAATGACCTCGGCCAATCGCGAGGTATCGCCCAACGCTTGCACGCGGCCAACGCCATCATTGATCTTTTCCAGATTGTCGTCCAGGAAGCCGATGGGCCGATAACCCAACTCGGGACGCGCCAGCATGATGCCCAGCATATCCTGGCCGATTTCGCCCATGCCCACGATCAGCGCGCGGCGAATGCCAATGCCGTGATGCCGCAAGTAGGCCAGCGCCCAGCGTCGAATCAAACGCGTCAGCGCGCCGCCGATCAAGGTCAGCGCGGCCACATATATCAGCATCAGACGGCTGTAGACGGTGGGCTGCAAGATGAAAAACATCGCCAGCACGATGACGATCGCCACGGCCACGCTGCTGCCGATCAGATAAACTTCTTCCAGCCAGGCGCGCCCAACGATATTGCGATACAGGTGATTGCGCTGATAATTGAGCCAGATCAGCACGACGTAGACGGCGGCATAGGGTAGATACGGCGTGAAATCGCGTTTGACTGGATCGAGGATGGGGCGGATGATCTGTAATTCGTAACGCAAGACATATGCGATGGCGAAGGCCAGCAGCGCCAACAGCGCGTCCAGCAGCGGGAAGAGCCAACGCGGTTCAATCGTGGGGCGTTCGGACAAAGGGCGATTTGCGCTCATCTGCTTTCGCCGGAATCCTCGTTCTAGGGCGGGCGCCCGTCTGCGCTAGTGTATGCGCGCGCCTGAATCGGCTTCGCTGCGGTCGGTCGGGCTGTCCCGCTCCAGCAGCGCTTTCTGGTAACTGGCCAGCGTCAATTCCGCGGTGCGCGCCCAGGAAAAGCGTTTGGCGCGCTCCAGACCCAGCTTGCGCGCCGCCGCCAGCCATTCGTCGTCGCCCAGGCTGACTCGCAGCGCCTCGGTCCAACGCGCTTCATCCGTCGGTGGAAGCCGAAGTCCAGCCTCCCCCACAACTTCCGGCAGCGACGAGACATCAGATGTGATGACCGGCGTGCCGCAAGCCATCGCTTCCAACACCGGCAATCCAAAACCTTCGTACACCGACGGATATATGAAAGCCTCGGCACAATTGTACCAAAGCGGCAGGTCTGCGGCAGGGACGAAACCGATATGCTTAACCGAATCGGATAGCTCAAGCGCTTCGATCGTTTTGAAGACGTCGTCCGCCATCCATCCCTTGCCGCCGGCCAGCAGCAGGGGAAGTCGATCCCTAGCCGGCACACGAGCGAAAGCGCGCAGCAGCATGGGCAGATTCTTGCGCGGCTCCAGCGTGCCGATGAAGAGCCAGAAGCGCCCCGGCAAACGGTGGCGGCTTCTGAAAGCCTCGATGGATTCGCGTGGAAGCGGCCGAAAACTGGCTTTGTCGTAGCCGAGCGGCGTGACATCGATCTTGCCGGGTTCGATGCCCAGCAGCCGGCTCAAGTCAGCGGCGGTGCTGCGACTGATCGCCAGGACGCGCCGCGCTCGGCGGCAGGTCAGCGCCGTGAAGGCGCGCAGATACCAGCGGCGGACCGCGCTCAAGCGGTCGGGAAAATGCAAGAAGCTCAAATCGTAAACCGTCACCACCATCGGCGCGCTCAAAACCAGCGGCGCCACAAATGCCAATGCATGATAGAGATCGTATTGTCTCAGCTGCGTCGGCTGGAAAATCTGCTCCCACAAGATACGCTGCAGAGGCGAACTGGTGTCAATGCGCGAACGCGACCACTGCACGCCGTCGATAGCGCGGGAACTCGCCGCGCCGACCATCGCCTCAAATCGCCAATCGGCCGGAGCTTGCGCCGGCAGATATTTGAGCAAGTTGGCGATATAACTATGGATGCCCGCAGCCCGATAGCCCGGCTGCTGCGACAGGAGATGGGCGTTCAATCCGATTCTCATCGCCACGATTATAGCATAGCGGGATGCCGTCGAATGCTGTCGTTGATCCTGGACGCGTTCACGCGACCCTTTATGCGCCCGCGAAGCCTTTCTCCGCTTATGCTCATCGCTTTGGACACGATCGATTCTCATTTCGAACTTACGAGTGCGCGATTCTGATGAATTTGACTTGCCGCTTGCCAGCGAAGGGGTACACCCAAAAAAACATCCCCTATATCCATACCGTATCTATACCTTTTCGAGATGTTAGGAGGTCTTTAGAGGTCTAAAGCAACCATAGGGAAAGGAACCGAAATACTGCAAAAGGTTGCGTCATACCTGCGGATTTCCGCGCCGTAGGCCGTTTGCAGGGGCGACCTATCAGGTCGCACGCTGTCAATAGGCTCGAAATCAACGAATATTGGTCCGTTGAAGACTTGTCTTGTTGCGACGACCCATTAGGTCGCCCGCCCACACGCATTACGGTGTTGCTCGTCCGCAAAACTTGCTACCGCTTAACCGGCGTATTGTCACTAAGTTTTCCGTTCGACGACAATTACAATTGAAATCCAACACTATCGAGTTCCCAACCGTGAGCGACCAGATTCTCATCAGCGCCTTCTATAAGTTTGTACAACTGCCGGATTACGCGGATCTCAAACCCCGATTGCTGGCCGAATGCCGTGACGCCGGCCTCAAAGGCACGATTCTGTTGGCGGAAGAGGGCATCAATGGGACTATCGCCGGGCGTGCCGAGGCGGTCGCGCGGGTATTGAACTACTTGCGGACGGATGCGCGCTTCGCCAGTTTGACGACCAAGGATTCCACTCATGACCGGATTCCCTTTCAACGCCTTAAAGTCCGTTTGAAGCGGGAGATCGTGGCGCTGAAAGTTGATGGTGCGGATCCGAGAGTGGAAGTCGGCGCCTACATCGAACCCGAAGCGTGGAACGCGCTAATCAAGCAGGAAGATGTGCTCTTGATCGATGCCCGCAACGACTACGAAGTGCGCATGGGCCGTTTCCCGGAGGCGATCAATCCAAAGACCGAATCCTTCAACGAATTGCCCCAAGTCTTGGCGGACCGCCTGGATCCCGCCTTGCACAAGCGGGTCGCCATGTATTGCACGGGTGGCATCCGCTGTGAAAAGGCGACTGCCTGGTTATTGTCGCGTGGCTTTGAAAATGTCTATCACCTGCGCGGAGGCATCCTGAAATACCTGGAACAGGTGGAGGAATCGGAATCGCTGTGGCAGGGGGAGTGCTTCGTATTTGATGAGCGCGTCACGGTTGATCACGCGCTGCGCAAGGGCAGCATCACCATTTGCGACGATTGCAAGACGGTGGTCCGGCTGAAGGACGAGCGCTGTCAACATTGCGGCTCGATCAACCTGTTGTGAACGGAGAGGGCTGGCCTTGCTTCAACGATGGTTTCAGGCGCCAGCCCCAATCCGACGCTCATGAGGAGATGTCGAGGTTGTGTCCGCGTGTTCGCCCGCTTCCCAGAGCGACGATGGCAGCGTTGCAGGACGAATGCATCACAGTGATGCTGCCGGTACAGCGAGTGCGGGAACAAAGAACACGAGGGCAGCAAGCATGAGTACGGCGAGTAGCAGGAACAGCTTCGACATTATTACCCCCAAACATACCAGACGCAATGACCGCAAATCGTTAACGAGATTCTCATCAATGTCGGCATCAACGTAATAGCTGTTGTTAACCTTCCGCATGTCCGTTGCATCTTGCACAATTGCGGTTGCGCGTTTCGAATCTGCGCCTGACCATCGTGCGGGATACGTTATGCGCGCGGAATACTCCGCCAACACTATTTACTTTAGCACATATTGTACAAGAAATCCAGTCAGCAATTGTTATAAGTGACTAACTGTTTCATCAAGCCGAGATTTACGCGCCCTGGCTCGATATCTTGGCCTCCGGAACGCTTCTAATCGTCTGATGAACGATCAAGGAACAGATTCGTCGGTGCTGTAAGTTTAGGCATTAGTAAGTGAGACATTGTATCAAGAAGCAAAATACCGAACTTCGGCTAGAGAAATCTTCAGATTCGCGGCAGCGAAATCTATGAATTTCTGCATCGGGTCCGGCAAGAGCCCGGGCAGCGCCATATGGCAGCGGATAGCATCGCGTATGATGAACGTTCACAGCCTTCCCTAGTCGATTGTTGTATATGGATTGGGTACTGACCAGGCGTCGGCTTCGCCCGCAAATCATCTCTCAACAGACCAGCCAAGCTGACGTATAATGATATGTGTAGTGAACGGTTAAGGTCTGGTGTGGATGCAAATTGGAATCATTTCGGACGTACACGCGGATTACACGGCCCTGAAAGAAGTGCTCCATCGGTTTGACCAACACCATCATGTCGACCGGGTAATTTGCGCCGGAGATTTGGTCGGGCGCGGACCCGAGCCCGATCGGGTCGTTGAGTTGATTCGCAAATACGATATCCCGGTCGCTCGCGGCAACCATGACGAGTGGGTCTTCGGGTTACAGCCGGAAAACAATCGCTTCCTCAAGAATCTGCCGCTGGAGTGGCAAGGCGAGCTGGCGGGCAAGTCAGTCTACATGTGCCACGGCAAGCCGGGCAACAATCTCTGGGGCATGTATCGAGATCACCTCTCCGAACCCTATCTCAAGATGGTACTGAAGTCGCTGAAGGTGGATGTTCTGGTGACCGGACACACGCACATGCCACTGCATATGCGCACGGAATGGGGCTGTCTGGTCAATCCCGGCTCGCTTTATACCTTCAGTTGCGCGCGGGCATCGTCGCGGACCTACGGCGTCTTGTCTTTGCCCGATTTGAGCTTTCGCGTTTATGACGCTAACGCCGACTGCGGCGAATCACTGGTCGATTTGCCCTAGCGCGCCGAAGCTCGCGGACAATCCGTCATCGATACGCCACATTCGCCCGATAACGCCATGTACGCGAGATTCGCCAGCCGCGTCAGCCTAAGCCAGCGCGAGGCCGCATGCGCGTCCTGATGCTCTCCAAAGCCTGCATTGTGGGCATCTATCAACCCAAGTTGGAAGCCATCGCCCGGCGCGGCGTGGACTTGCTGGTGCTGGCGCCCCCATCGTGGAAGGACGAGCGCGGCCCCCAACTCCTCGAACGAACGCACACGACCGGCTACCGCCTGCGGGCGCTGCCGATTCGCTTGAACGGCAATTTCCACCTGCATCATTACCCGACCTTGGGGCGGGCCATCCGCGGCTTCCAACCCGATATCGCGCATATCGACGAAGAGCCCTACAACCTGGCGACCTGGCAGGCCTTGTATCACGCGCGGCGGATCGGCGCCAAGTCGCTTTTTTTCAGCTGGCAGAACATCGAGCGACGCTACCCGCCGCCATTCCGTTGGGGCGAACGCTGGGTCTATCGCAAGGCTGATCACGCGCTGGCGGGCACTGATGACGCGGCGAAGGTCTTGCGCGCCAAGGGTTACGCCGGCCCGTTGGCGACGATTCCGCAGTTCGGCGCCGATGCCGAACTGTTTCAGCCGGCAGCGCATCGACCGGACCGACCCTTCACCATCGGCTATATTGGCCGTCTCGTGCCCGAGAAGGGCGTCGATATTTTGATGCGCGCCGTCGGACAACTCGAGGGAGAATGGCGGCTGCGGCTGGTTGGGGGCGGCACGGCGCGCGCGGCCTTGGAACAACTGGCGAAACAGCTGGGCATCGGCGCGCGGGTCAGCTTCATGGGTCAGTTGCCGTCGGCGGAATTGCCGGCGCAGTATCATGCGCTGGATGCGCTGGTCTTGCCGTCATTGACGCGGGACAACTGGAAAGAGCAATTTGGTCGCGTGCTGGTCGAGGCCATGGCTAGCGGCGTGCCGGTCATCGGCAGCGACAGCGGCGCTATCCCGGGTGTGATCGGCGACGCTGGCTTGATCGTGCCGGAAGGCGATGTCGAAGCTCTGGCGCGCGCGCTGGAGCAAGTTCGCTCAGGGGCAAATCTGCGCCAGGCGATGGCAGCGCGAGGACGGCAGCGCTTCCTCTCCCATTTCACCCACGAGAGCGTCGCCGCGGCCACGGTAAATGTTTATCGAGCGATGCAGGACACCAGATAGTGACCGGCTGAATTCGAATACCATTAGACGAAGCGACGCCGTACTTGCCGTTGTGACCAGCATAATACTGTCTTCACGGATTAAAACCGTATCCTGCCAGGAAACGCTCGCAACGGAATGTGACCGTCACCAGCCATTCCTGTCCATTTACACCGTCAACCCGGCGATAATCGGCGCAGGCGCTGGATGAATTCGATACTCTGCAGCTTGCTCTCCAGCAGATGAACGATGTATCCCAGCATGATGCGCTCGGCTTGGGCATGCAGCTTGCCGCTGATGTACAGGCTGGCGACAGTGCTGTAGTTCGCGGAACTGCGCTGCAAGTGACGCAGCAGCTTGAGCGTGTCGAATTCAATCGATTGGAGGCTGTGTGAGAGCTGGGCGGCGGCCTCCCGACTGACGACTCCGCCTTCTTCGTGGCTGAACAACTGATTCTCCGGCCGTAGCGGCTGGCGCGTGACCACACATTCCATCAGCTCCGGCCGGAAACCGACCAGGTCCAGCAGCTGCAGTTCATAAAAGCGCGCCGCCAATGCCGGATCATCAGCGTCGGCGATGCGCTTCAACGTGTCGTGCAGCAGCTCAAATAGTGCGGATCCTTCCTGGTCTTCATCGGCGGTGAAACGATCGAGCAGCTCGGCGACATAATTCGCGTAAGCGCCGCGCCGCAGATCCTCGCGCAGCCCGCGGTATGATTCCAACAGCTCGGCTTGTGTCAGGATATCGAGGTTGCGCCCGCGGTGGATGCTGACATCGCTGCGCGCGAAGAGCTCGACATGGCCGCTGAGCTTGGCTTGCGGTTTGCGCGCGCCCTTGGCGATGGCGCGGACCTTGCCGTAGTCGGGCGTGATGAGGGTGAGCAAGCGGTCGGATTCGCCGAAATCGCGCCGGCTGAGGATGATGGCGTGCGTGCGAATTTGACGCGGCGGCTTGGGCATTGGATTGGGCTCTTGTCGCAGTCTACTCGGATTATACTTCAGGCGCCGGAGTAACCCGCGCGCGTCTCCCGTCTACAAACATTCTGCCGCTGGCAACCCACGAAAACAGTCGTTCACGTCTGAATATGTAGCGGCAAGCCAGCGCCTCGTCCGCAAAACCACCGCAAATAGTCAATCCATTGCGTCGCTGAGCGCGAGTAGATATAGTCTGTGCCATCTCGACCGCGAACAGAAGGAACCCGCCTACATGACCGACAAGCCCGAAAACGACAAGAAAGACCAGCCCGAAATCACCGAAGAGGCGCCGGTGGTCACCTCGCATCAACTGGTGCTGAGTGGCGTCACGCAGTCCTACCAGGCGACCGCCGGCAAGATGCCGCTCAAAGACGAGAAAGACAAAATCGTCGCCCAAATCTTCTACACCGCCTACACGCTGGAGACCGATGCAGAGGTCACCGAACGACCGCTGATCTTCGTCTTCAACGGCGGACCCGGCTCGGCGTCAATCTGGCTGCACATGGGCGCGCTGGGACCCAAACGCGTCGACATGGGCGCGGAAGGGTTTATGCCGCCGCCGCCCTATCACATCATCGACAATGCCCATACCTGGCTCGATCTGGGCGATCTGGTGTTTATCGATCCCGTCGGCACCGGCTTCTCGCGCGCGGCTGATGCGGCCGACAATCTGAAGTATTGGGGTCTGGAAGCTGATCTGGAAGCGGTGGGCGAGTTCATCCGTCTCTATCTGACGCGCAACCAACGCTGGACCTCGCCGCTCTTCCTCGCCGGCGAAAGCTACGGCACCACCCGCGCCGCCGGCCTGGCCGGTCATCTGATCGATCGCGGCATCGCCTTCACTGGCATCGTCTTGATTTCGACCATCATGAACTTCCAGACCACGCGTTTCACCAAAGCCAATGACCTGCCTTATACGCTGTTCTTGCCCAGTTTCTGCGCCACGTCGCATTATCACGGGAAGCTGGACGAGGCGCTGCAGAAGCGCGATCTGCGCGACTTGCTGGCGGAAGTCAGCGAGTGGTCGGATACCGACTATACCGTGGCGCTGGCGCAGGGCGATCGCCTGGATGACGATCGGCGGCAGGCGGTTGCCGAGCGGCTGGCGCGTTACACCGGCCTGAGCCAGCGTTTCATCTTGGGCGCGGACCTGCGCATCAATATCATGAGCTACTGCAAAGAATTGCTGCGTGATGAGAAGCGGGCGGTGGGACGGCTGGATTCGCGCTTCGTCGGCATCATGGCGTCGGCGGAGGGGCAAACTTTCGATTTTGATCCCTCGATGTACGCCATCTCGGCGCCCTATACGGCCGTCTACAATCAGTATGTGCGCGGGACGCTAGGCTATCAGACCGATCTCAAATACGAGATCATGAATCGTGATGTCATCAGCAATTGGAAATACGAGGGCGGGCGCTTCCCCGATACCAGCGAAGGGCTGCGCGCGGCTTTTGCCAAGAATCCCTTCATGCGGGTTTTGGTCGCGCAAGGCTACTATGACTTGGCCACGCCGTTCCACGCCGCCTATTATTCGCTGGCGCACATGGGATTGGACCGGACATTGCGGGACAACATCACCATCGAGGAATACGAAGCCGGTCATATGATGTACTTGCACGAGGCATCATTGGCGAAGCTCAAGGCGGACGCGGCGCGCTTCATTCACACATGACCGTCTGCGTCGCAAAGTGTAGGGGCGACTCTGTGAGTCGCCCGCAACAGCATAAGAATCGGCTTGGGCGATTCAACGAATCGCCCCGACAAGGCTCGATTGGTATTGCAACAGTAACGCGAAAATGCGGATTTATCCGGCGTGACACCTCGCAGAAACGAGACTCTATTGCAATCTACGTTCCATTTCGCAAAGGGCGACGCTCCCCTTCCCTAGCTTGCTGGGGAAGGGGCCGTGGGATGGGGTAAAACTTCGGCGCATATGTCGTAATACCAATCAAGCCATACAGAATACGACTTTTGGCGATTATGTTGTTGTATGCGAGCCAAGTCATTACTTGAGAGAACCTACGCCTCTATGGCGAATGTCACTCGGCATTCCGCCGCATGATATCCATCCACATCACCAAACCCCGCCATTTGCCGTAGCGCGCGTAATGCGCCTTGATGTCGCCGTCGCCGCCTCTGACGCCGCCATTATGCAGGTTGGCGTACATCTCGCGGCAGGCGCTATCGATGGCGATCTTGTCGAAATGACCGTACATGCGCGTGATGGTGCCGGCGGCGTAATCGCCAAAGCCTCTTAAGGACTTGACTGCTAGGAAGAGATTATCGCTATCCAGCTGCTGCCAGGCATGGAGATCGATGCTGCCAGCGGCGACAGTTTGCGCCAGATCATACAGATAGGCGCTGCGATAACCGGCTCGGACGGCGGCCGCCAGCGCATCAAAATCCAGCGAGGCGATCTGCTGAGGCGTAGGGAAGGCGTGGCAGTCCGGATAATCGGCATGCGCTGGACCCAACCGGCAGACGCGCCCGGCCATCGCCACGGTTTGCGCCCAGTTGCAGTTGGTGGTCAGCAAGACCTTGACCAAATCTTCCCACAGGCTGGCGCTGACCAGGATGCGTCCGCGCCGCTCGCTTTCCATCCATTCGTATCCGCTGTAAGCGCGCATGGCGGCGTAGAAATCGCCCAGATCCCAATCCAGATTCAGCATCTTGCGCACGACGCCGTCAACGGTCTCGCGCAAGTCAGGGGTCAACTGGTCACGATCTAGGGTGGCGACGCGCACGCCGCCTTCATCTGCGCTAAGGCGCAAGCGCAGTACGTCTCGGGTAGGACTTTGCCATACGGTGCAGAGCGTGGCGCTGGCGTCATTCCACTCAAACGGCGCCAGCATATACCAGCCGTGACTGAAAACGGTCTGCTCAAAATCAAATTGTGGCGGCGCGGCAATGACGAAGCTGGTCGGCATCAAGCGGGCATGCGGTCCAGCACATCTTGGATCTGCTGCAGGTGATTCAGGCCGTGCTGCGAATAAACCCGCGCCAGATCTTCCAGGCTGTAATCCGGGCTATCGGGCGAGGACCCGAGGCCGACTTTGCCCCAGTCGTCTTCGCTCAGGTTCTCAAGCAAGACTGCCCAGCGCTCCTGGAGACCATCGAGAATGCGCAGCGAAGTTTCGATATCGGCGTTATTGGCATCGGGCAATTCGGCGATGGCATTGACATCATAAGCGGTGAATTGGAAGCGCGGGCTGGTCAAAATCAGCTTGAAACGCCGAACGCAAATCATATGGGTGTCGGCCAAGTGATGGACGTTCTGGGCGATGGTCCATTCGGGCGCATTGTATGCCGTTGTCAGTTGCTCAGCGCTCAGACCCGCAACTAATTCGCGCAATTGCGCGGGCAAATTGCGGACGGTCGCGATATAATCGGCGCGCGTTTCCATGGGCTTTGGCTCCGGCTGATTGATTGGACAGGTTGCGCGGATTGTACCAGCGCCGCATCAAGGCCGCCACAACCAAGTTCGCGCAACGGCTTCCAGAAGGATGCGCTTGCCGGAACCGATGTAGGCTGATGTATCTGAGGAAATGGCGCGCGCGAAAAGGAACAAGCAATGACCAGGTCGCTTGACATCGTCGGCATCGGCGTTTGCACGCTTGACCATCTGATGACCGTGCCCAATATGCCGGGGGACAACGTCAATATGCGCGGCTCGGCATATCTGCAGCAGCCGGGCGGCCTGGCCTCTTGCGCGCTGGTAGCGGCGGCGCGCCTCGGCGCCAAAACCAAGATTATCGCGCGCATCGGCGACGATGATGCCGGCCGTTTTATCCGCCGCGATCTGGAAAGCGAGGGCGTCGATACTTCGCTGCTGCGGACGAGGCCCGGTGGTTCTAGCCACGTCTCGCTAATCCTGGTGAATGAAAACAGCGGCGACCGCAGCATCATCACTCGTCTGCCAAGCGCTGCCCCAATCGGTCTCGACGAGATCAGCCGTCGAGACATCACGCAAGCGAAGGTGCTCTTTGTCGATAACATCAGCGAGTTAACGCTGGAGGCAGCGCGTTGGGCGCGGGAAGCCGGCATGCATGTGGTGCTTGATCCCGCGCAGCCATACGAGCAGATCAAGGATCTGCTTGATTTTGTCGATGTGCCGATAGTGCCGCAACAGTGGGCGCGGGCCTGGATGCCCAATCGACCGCTATCGACAGTCGCGGAAACCCTACGGCGGGCTGGCGCGGCAATCGCCGTGGTCACGATGGGCGAGCGGGGATCACTGGTGTCTTGGGAAGGCGGGCTGGAGCATGTACCGGCTTTTTCCGTAGACGTGGTTGATACCACCGGCGCCGGCGATGCCTATCACGGCGGCTTTATGTTCGCGCTACTGCAAGATTGGGAGGTACCAGCTATGGCGCGCTTCGCTTCGGCGGTTGGGTCGCTCAATTGCCGAGCGCTGGGCGGCAGGCAAGCCTTGCCGACGCGACACGAGGTTGACGCTATGATCGCTATGTCGAATTCATAACGAAATGTAAGGAAAACGTAGGTCTGATTATAGATTTCAAACGCAGTATGTATGAGGCAAAAGTCTACAAAAGGCTACCTACGATTTCTTCAAAACATGTTATACTACGCCATCAGCATTCACTGGAAGGAGTAGCCAAAATGAACAAGGCTGAATTGATCGGTTCAATCGCCGATAAGTCCGGATTGAGCAAGGCGGAAGCGGGCAAGGCTTTGGACGCGTTTGTGAGCGCGGTCACCGAAGGATTGTCTGGCGGGGAGCGCATTGCTCTGGTTGGATTTGGCTCGTGGTCGGTTGAGCAGCGTGATGCGCGTACGGGGCGCAACCCGCGCACGGGTGAAGAGATTCAGATAGCCGCGAAGAAAGTCGTCAAGTTCAAGGCCGGGGCCGGCCTCTCTGACGCAGTGAACTAAAGGAATTATAGATATGGCGTGAGGCGCGCCACCGGCGAGCCTGCAACCTCAAACAATTGTTAGCGGCCCGTGTGCGATCCGTACGCGGGTCGTTTGTATTTTTTCTGGAGTTGCGAGCTGCGCGTGTGGATCGCGCCGGCTTACGCCAAACCACTGTCGCGCAGAAACTGGACGCAATCGCGCAATTCCGATGCGGTCTCCCGATTCGCGTCCGGATCGCGCCCACTTGTATCGGCTTCCAGCACCAGCCAACCATCGTAGCGCATGTCCTGCAGCGCGTCGCCGATCGCGGCGAAGGGCAGCAGGCCGCACCCGGGCAGACGCTGATTGACTTCCGACAAATAAACCACGCTGATATCAGCGCCATGATCGCGCAGGCTTTCCAGCAGGTCGCGTTCTTCCAGCGCCAGGTGAAAGAGGTTGGCGGCGATAGTGATCTTGGGATGGTCGTTGACCTGTCGCCGAAACCAGGCCGCTTGCTCCAGGCGGGTGATGAAGTTGGTCTCGTAATGATTGACCGGCTGCAGCGCCAGTTGGCAATCCATGATCTCCGCCAAATCAGAGAAGCCGCGCAACAGCCAGATCAGCAATTCCTTTTGCAAGTCGAATACCGAAGCGACCGGCGTCAGATCGGGCAAGTCGGATGCGCTGCACTGCGGCACAAAGGCGACGTACTCGGCCTCGAGATCTTGCGCGCAAGCGAGCGCCTCCCGCAAGGCGTCGGCGGCGCGCTGCCGAATCGCCACATCGGCGGAAAGGCAGCCATCGCTTCGCCCCATGTTGAGGCCGCTGGCCACAATACCGGCGCTCTCCAGCGCTTCGGCGATATCGGGCAGGCGCTCGTCCAGGCGTTCAGCCGCGAATTCAATGCCGCTGAAGCCCAACTGCGCGGCATGATCAACTCGCTCCGCAGTGTTGTCGCCGGGCAACAGTTGCTCTTGAACAGCCAGCTTGGCCACGACTAATTCGCTCTCTTGGGCACGGTCTTGAGCACGTCGGCGATGAGATCGTCGGTGCTCAGCCCTTCCGCCTGGCCTTCAAAGTTGAGCAGGATGCGGTGGCGCAGGGCGGCGGGAGCGACACCGGCCACATCATCAAAGGAGACATTGAATCGGCCTTCCAGCAAAGCGTTGATCTTGGCGCCGATGATCAGCGCTTGGGCGCCGCGGGGACTGGCGCCATAGCGGGCGTAATCGCGCAGCATCTGGGTGGATTCCGGACTTTCAGGATGGGTGGCGACGACGATCCGCGCTACGTATTCGCTGACATGGGAGGGGATGGGCGCGCTGAGCGCCAGCTGACCCATGCCGATCACCTGCACGCCATCGGCGACGTTGCCGGCGCGCGGCGTATCCACGCCGGTGGTGCGATCGAGGATCTTGACCAGGTCGCCGACGCTGGGAAAGCGCACATTGACTTTGAACAGAAAACGATCGAGCTGCGCTTCGGGCAAGGGATAGGTGCCTTCCATCTCCAGTGGATTCTGGGTGGCCAGCACGAAGAAGGGCATATCCAGATCATAGCGGCGCCCGGCCACAGTCACGGTTTTTTCCTGCATCGCTTCCAGCATGGCGGATTGGGTCTTGGGCGTGGCGCGATTGATCTCGTCCGCCAGGATCAGGTTGGCGAAAATGGGACCGGGCTGGAAGCGAAACTCGCGGCGGCCGTCTTCCGTCTCTTCCAGGATATCGGTGCCGACGATATCAGCGGGCATCAGATCGGGCGTGAACTGGATGCGCGAAAAACGCAAATCGAGCACATCGCCCAAAGTGCGGATCAGCATGGTCTTGCCCAGGCCCGGCACGCCTTCGAGCAAGGCGTGGCCGCCGGCCAGCACACAGATGACGGTGCTGCGCACGACTTCGTGCTGCCCGACGATGACTTTGGCCACTTCCGCCTCGATGTTGCGGGCGATCTCGCCGAATTGCTCCAAGCCGATTTCCTGGGTGGCCGCTTCGCTCATGTTGTTTTTCGCCTTGAGTGCTCGCTTAGGAAGATGATCGCATTATAACCCCAGGACGCGCGCATCAGAATAGACCAAAGTTGTTTGACGCCAAATTCACAATGGACGACCGCCACAGATGAGACAAGTAAGGCATGTCCGATATTGCTGCGCATGGTCGGTCTTGTCTTCACGCTATATCAGCCTCATCCAACTGCTTTGGACTGGCGCGTTTATGTCCGTCTATTGTCCGATCAAATATTTTTTTCGGACATAAAACCACTTTTGTGTCCGCGATTCGGGCGAGAGAAGCTGTGTGGTTGTGCTCCATCAGCAGTCAAGCCGATTTTGTCCTGCGTGGGGCGCAATAATGTTCACGACACGGTATCGGCTGGCGCTTAGATTTCTATTTTGGGCGGGATGCGCGGGTTTTCGCCATCGTGCGGCAGCGACAGCGGCGCAGACTACGTGGTTGGGGGAATGGATCGGGAATGCCGACCGCGCTCAGCCGTCCGCGGACAGCAGAGCCAGCGCGGTTTCGCTTTGCGGGGCGGAGCTGATGCGCGTTTCCCGCGCGCTGATCCGTTTGATGCAATAGGCGGCGCCGCCGATCCAGCAGACGCCATCGGCCGAGCGGCTCGGGAAGCGCAGTCGCAGCGCGTAGCGATAGTGATTGTAAAATTCGCTGGCATCTTCGGCCGTGTCCCAAACCTGCGCGATCACCCAGGTCAAATGATCGTCGGCGTCGTTGCTGTAAATCCGCATGCGGTCGCCGCCCCAGCCGCTCGCCATCATGTCGACGCGCCCTTCGTCCAGCACGGCATTCAGATGCTGTCGCAGATAAAATTCACCGACCGGCCCATCGTAGCGCAGGCGCCAGCCGCCCCCGACGATCGCGGTCAAATCCGGCATCTCGACGGGAATCGCGCCTTCGCCCGCCAGATAGCGTTCCGGGTGATAGATTTGCTCGGTTGTTTGCGGAGGCCGCTCGCGCAGCGCTCGGTCGACGCCGTCCCAGCCCAGCGCTCTCACCAGCTCCGAGACGAAAAAGTGGCCCTGGCGATAGGGAAACTGCGTCGCGGCGATGATCACGCCCGGCATGGCGGGGTCGAAATTGGTAGCGGGCAGCGCCGCGTATGCCCGCTCGACTTGTCCGGAATCGCGCTCCAGCAGCCCGTGGAAAAACTTGCCCATGACATAGTTGGCGTCGCCTTCGATCAGCGCCTGCACCGCCAGCCGTAGATCGCGATTATCGGAGGCTTCGGCCCGGTCGATGATGCGCCGCAGATCAAAGTGCTGATCCTGCAGCGCGTGTACGTATTCATGCGCGTAGGTAACCTGATAGGGGATAGGGAGCAGCTCGTGACGCAGGACGCCATCATAGGCCACGATATTCATGATATCGCGCTCGATATCGTAGTAGCCGCCGATCCAGTCGCGAATGAAGGCGAAGTACAATCGCTCCAAATCAATGCCGGCGGGCGCCAGCTCGAGGGCGCGGTAGAACACCAGATCCGTGGCCAGCTTCTGCGGCGGAAAATCCCTGGCGAAGCGGCGGCGCAAGTACGTTTCGAGATCGGCAGGCGAGGGGAAACGCATGGGCGCATTGGCCAGCCCCTCCAGCTGGCGCAATTGACTCACCTGGCGCTCGATGGCGTCAAGCTGCGCGTGCATGGCCGGCAGAAACTGATCCTGCGCGCCAAGGGGCGGCGTCAGCAGCAGCAGAACAAAGGCAATGAGACTGAGCTGGCGCATCCGGCTTTCCAATTGAACATGGACGTCAGTCCCAATGGTAACGTATTGACGCGCGATTGCGTAATCGCTCGGTCGCTATCGTGGCATTGGCATGTGCTATAAAATGGACGATGAGTGATCGCAATAGCGCGGGTTGAACATGTCAGAACGGACCGATGAAGATAGACGTCGGCAAATCTCTCACAACTTGATGCCGGCAGATCCAACAAAGGATCAGAAGTCGCGACTCAAGTTCTTTATAGAATGGCTGTCAGAGAGTGGCCGAGAGTGGCATTACCCCGATTTGCCTGCCTATCGAGATTATTTGCTGAATGACAGAATTCGCCTGGACAAGCAAGGGAACGCTAGGGATGCCACCCTGTCGCCGCAGACGGTGCAGGCGCATTTGGCAACTATTCGCGCTCGCTACGGTGAACTCATTCGAAGTAGCGAGGTACATGACGATCTAATTGACTTGGGGGACCTCGCTTCATCTGATGATGACGGCACGCAAGCCAGAGACTTGGCAGACATGTTTTTAGTACGTCTGCAAAAGGACGTGCATCCGGCCACGGCGCCGGTCAAGCTGATCGCCAAGCAAGACATCGCCGATAGCGAGCACCTGCGCCTGAAACCGTATCAGGTCAGCGCTTTGATTCAAGCGCCGGGCATCGCGAACTTGCGCGGCCTGCGCGATACGGCGCTGATTGCGTTGATAGTCTGCACGGGCATTCGCGCGGCCGAGGCGGCGGCGCTGCAAGTTGATGATCTTCGGCAGCGCTTGGGGGGCGAATTGTCCCTGCGAGTGCGTGAGGGCAAAGGGGGCAAGCAGCGGCTCATCCCTTACGGTCCGCTCGATTGGTGCCTGATGTATGTTGACGCCTGGCTGGGAGCGGCGGAAATCAAAGCCGGCCCCGTCTTCCGTGGAATCCGGCGCGGAGGCAAGACCGTGCGCCCGCGCGGCATCGGCGTTTGGACGGTGAATGATATCCTGAACTGTTATGCTATAAGCATTGACGGCGCGCTGCGCTCGGTGAAGCCGCATGATTTGCGCCGCACCTACGCGCGCAACGCCTACGACTTCGGCATGGATTTGGAGCGGATCCGGCAAAACCTGGGGCATACCAGCCTGGGTACGACGCAAACCTACATCGGTGAACTGGACGGGCGCGATCGCCATCCGCCCAATATGTTCAGCCCGCCGCATGATCAGCGGACTCTAGGCCAGTTAGTTGGGAGCGAGCTTGGCTGACGTACGCTGGGAGAACGGCCGCGCTCAGGCTTGAGCCGCCGCCTCGTCCGCCGGGACTTCCACCTCAATCGCCTGCTGAATCAACTGGCGGAAAGACGGCTCCGGCAGCGCGCCCGGCTGCATGAAGATCAGCTTGCCCGCTTTGAAGACGGCAATAGTGGGGATGCTGCGGATCTGGAAGGCTTGACTCAACCCGGGGTTGGCGTCGGTATCGACCTTGGCCACGCGGATCTGACCGGCGAATTCTGCCGCAAGCTTTTCCAAAATCGGCGCCACCATGCGGCATGGTCCACACCATTCCGCCCAGAAATCGACCAGCACCGGCATCTCGTGCGAGGCGAGGATGATCTCTGTTTCGAACGTGGCGTCGGTCGCATCCACCGGCTTATCCAGAACTGCCGGCTCGGGCTCTTCGTCGACGGCCTCATCCGCTGCTTCCGGTGGCGCGTCGGCGGCCAGGGCGTCCTGCAGCTGACGGATGAAATCGGGCAGATCACTGGCCCAGGGGCGCGAACGCCGCAAGGTAACTTCGCCACGATAACTGCCGATCAGCAGCGACTTGTTCTGATAGTCGAAACGCCCAGCCAGCGCCCGGTTGCGCTCCGGATCGACTTGGGCGAAGACGATGCCCTTTTCCTCGTCCGCGGCTTTCGAGAACGCCGTCTTGAAGTCCCCGCGCAGCTTGTCGCTGCCGGTCGTGATCAGGATCAGCGCCGCGGCATCGGCGGTTGCTGATTTGAAGTTGGCGTCGGTTAGGGTCAGCAGTGGCATGGGCTGTCCTCGCGCGTTTTGTTCGGCAAACTCTCTACAACTGTTTCGCAATGACTTGATTCAGATGACTCTGAGATATTCAATATGATTTCTCATCTCGTCAGCCGTATATGTGTTGTGCGCCCATTCGAGGAATCTCACCCGTGTTCCGATATTCCTGCGATCTTTACGGGACGCGAAGACGATACCCCAATGTTGTCTGCCGTCGATGAACAACTGGATGTAGTCATCATCCATTGTACATAAGACGCGCTGCATTTCGTTCGCCAGCTGAAGATGAAATCCGTCAGATTTTCCTTGTAATTCCAAGTCCTTAACTGTGATCGCGTCGATTCCCCTATGGTTCAGTTGTTCGGCGATAGCTACGGGCATCAACTCATCGAGGCAAAAGCGTACGCTGAGGTCTGCCATATCCAGTTTTCGACAATCTTTCGAACGTTTCGTCTTGGCGTCTAATGTCGGCGTCAATTGCCGCTTTGTTATGCTCGTAATAGCTAAGCGCAGCGTCAACCCGTTCGTGGTTGATCTCAAAATCTTTCGCTATTTCACTGCGAGTGTATTGGAGTTGAACAGCCGTTACGATGTCGGTAACGCGGATGCGAGTGCCCGCAATGCAGGGCCGTCCGCCACACACACCCTCAGTCCGCGTGATGCCAGACACTGGAATCTCTGACATTGGCTTCCGCTCCAATGCTAATCTTTAGGTCTGAGTATAGACTCTGGCTGTGTCAATTGCAATCATCCTTAGCCCGCCATGCGCTCCATGTACTCCAGGCTCTGATGACGGAAGTAACTGTCGTAGAGCGTGGCATAATGCCCGCCGCTGCTCATCAGCTGATCGTGTGTGCCGGATTCGATGATCTCGCCTTGATCGAGCACGATGATGCGGTCGGCGTGGCGAATGGTGGAGAGACGATGAGCGATGACGATGGAGGTGCGATTGCCCAAAAGCACATCCAGACCTTCCTGGATCAGCGTCTCGGTCAGCGGATCGACGCTGGCCGTGGCTTCATCGAGGATGAAAATCGCCGGATCCTGCAGCAGCACGCGGGCGATCGCCACCAGTTGGCGCTGGCCCATCGACAGGTTGCCGCCGCGTTCGCCCACCTGCGTATCCAAACCGTCTTGCAGGCTGACCAGCCAAT
Source organism: Anaerolineae bacterium (assembly GCA_022822305.1). Lineage (GTDB taxonomy): Bacteria > Chloroflexota > Anaerolineae > Aggregatilineales > Phototrophicaceae > UBA6055. The sequence goes on along the minus strand of JAJEBY010000004.1, from coordinate 3,601 downwards.
CGCCGCGCCCGACTTTGTAGGCGATATCGATGACTTCTTCATCGGTCGCTTCCGGCTTGCCATAGCGGATATTCTCTGTCACCGTGCCATCGAAGAGGAATGGCGTTTGGGTGACCACGCCGAGCTGGGAGCGGTAGCTGGGCAGGTTGAAGATGCGGATATCGCGCCCATCGACCAGCAGCTCGCCGCTTTGATATTCGTAGAAGCGGTTGATCAACTTGGCGATGCTCGATTTGCCGGAGCCGGTATGCCCAACCAGCGCCAGCGTCTCGCCCGGGCGAATCTCCAGGTTGAAGCGCCGCAACACCTGCTCGCCTTCGTTGTAATGGAAATCCATATCGACGAATTCTATCCCGCCATCGATATGGCTGACTTGTACATCGGCCTTCTGCTTGACCAGGGCTTCAGCATCGAGCAGGGCGAAGACGCGCTCGCCCGCCGCCAATCCCAGCTGGAACTGACTCCAGAAAGACGCGATGCTGGTCAGCGGGAACCAGATCCTGCCCATGCCCTGGATGAAGAGAAACCAGACGCCCGCGGTCAATACGCCGGCTTGCGCCAGGTTAATGCCGAACCAGACCACCGCCGCCACGCCGACGCCGGCGATGGTGATGAGAATGGGAAAGATGCTGCTGAAAACGAAGCCGTTGATCTTCTCGACTTGGTAGGATTTCTCGTTGACCGACTTGAATTCGTCATAAATCATCTGCTCGCGGCGGAATGCCTTGGCCACACCGATGCCGCTGATCGATTCTTGAATATGGGCGTTGACCGTCGCCAGCTGCCGGCGCGAGTTGGTGACCGTGCGGCGGGCGATAATGCGGAACTTCAACGCCGTGTACACGATGAAGGGAATGATCGCGATCAGAATCAGGGTCATATTCACATTGACCGTGAACAGGTAGATGATCAGCAGCACCACCAGCAGCAATTGGCTCATCAGGTTGATGCTGAGGCGCACCGTCTCGGAAAAGGCTTGCGTATCGGATAGCGTGCGGCTGACAATCTTGCCGGTCGGATATTGATCGTAGAAGGACATATCGCGCTCGGTGACGGCGCTGAAGGCATCCTCGCGCAGATCAAGCGTGACATCGCCGACCGCTTCCGCCGAAAGCCACTGCCGCACCATATTCGCCACCCAGCTCATGCTGGCGGCGGCCGTGAGGATCACCGCAACGCCGACGGGATCAAATGTCTCCGGCGTGAATTGCAGCTGATCCAGCGCCATTGAGACGACAATCGGCAGTGACAGTTCCATCAGCGAGCTGAGGAAGACGACCAGGCCGACCACAACCATCTTCCAGAGATGAGGTTTGAAATAACCGAGAATGCGCTTGACCAGTTCCCAATCGCTATATTGGCGGTCGTAATCTTCCGCATCCAGGCCGTCCATTAAGAAGCCCATGACGCCTCCTGCCCGCTCAGCTGACCTACGCTCGATTCCGTCGTGCCGTAACGCGCGAATATGCGTCGATAATGCTCGGAGCTGCGCAGCAATTCATCGTGTGATCCATTGGCGATGGCGCGACCGTTCTCCAGTACGATGATGCGATCCGCCCAGCGAATCTGCGAGAGCCGGTGCGTGATGAGTATGGTGGTGCGGCCTTGCTGGGCGCGGCGCATGGCTTTTTGGATCTCATCCTCGGTGGCGCTGTCGATGGCGCTGGTCGAATCATCGAGGATCAGGATGCGTGGCTGACGCAGGAAAGCGCGCGCCAATGCCAGCCGCTGACGCTGCCCGCCGGAGAGCGTCACGCCGCGTTCGCCGATCTCGCTCTCATAGCCGTCATTGAACGACAGAATGAAGTCGTGCGCTTGCGCTTCTTTGGCGGCGATTTCGATGTCTTCCCGCGAAGCGTTCTCCACGCCAAAGGCGATATTTTCCGCCACCGAGCGCGAAAACAGAAAGACATCTTGCTCGATCTTGCCCATCTGTGAGCGCAGGCGATCGAGATTCCAATCGCGGACGTCCACGCCATCGATCAGCACGCGTCCCTCATCGACATCATAGGTGCGGCTGACCAACTGCGTCAGCGTCGATTTCCCCGAACCGGTCTGCCCGACGATGGCGACGGTCTGGCCGGGTTCGACGCGGAAGCAGATATCTTCCAGCACCGTCTTGCCGTGGAACTTGAAGGTCACGTTGTCGAATTCAATGGCGCCCTGGACGCTTGCGCTGTGACCAGTCAGGTTCTCGTCAATATCGGACCGCTGATCGATCAATTCGAGGATGCGGCGAGCGCCGGCGACGCCCAGCTGAATCATGCTGATCGAGAAGAGCGAGATGAAGACCGGGAAGCGCAGCACGCCCATCAATCCGGTGACGGCAATGATTTCAGCGATGCTGAGGATGCCGCGGCTGTACATATTCATACTGTGCAGGAACATCAAGCCGAAGGCGATGCCGAACATCAGCAAGGGCAGATAGGCGGCCTCGATTTGACCCTGACGAACGAAGAAATCGCGAAACTTGCCGGCGTTGCGGCGGAACTTCTTGCGCTCTTCCATTTCCTGCGCCGCCACCTTGACGATTTCGATGCCGCTGATAGTCTCTTCCAGACGCGTGCTCAGCGTGCCGTATTGCATGCGCTGCTGCATCATCACCGGTTCCAGGCGGCGCATATAACGGCGCACCACGATCACATAGCTGGCAACGAAGAGCAGCGGCACCAGCAGCAATTCCAGGTTGATAAAAGCGATGTAGGTTATGGGCACGGCGAAACCCATCACCATATCGAACATGAACATGATGCCCGGGTGGATGACAAAATTAAGTTGACGCACATCATCGGTAGCGCGCGCCATGACATCGCCAACGCGCTGCTGATCATGAAAGGTCTGGCTTTTGCCCAGCAGGCTGACGTAGAGCTCGTGGCGCGAATCGCGCTCGACTCGCGTCGCCAGCACATTCATGGCCAGGTTGCCCAGCAGTGAACCAACGCCGTCCCAGGTCGAGAAAAACAACACGGCCAAACTAACGGCGACGACGGCGGATGCATCGCCGCCTTCAATAATAAGCGCCGCGCCTTCGCCAAACAGCACGCGCGCGGTGGAAAAAGCCAGGTAACCGGAAAGGAAAGCCAGCAGCCCGAAGAGGAAATAGAATTTGTGCTCCCAGCAATGCGAAATGATCCAGCGCGCTGCGCTGCTGCGGTTGTATTCTCGCAACCCTTCGATTGAGAACTCGCTTTTGTGTTTCAACGCGCGCTCCGATGCGTGCTCTTGTGACGTGAAGGTGACGAATCGCGCATTCTACACCAGTAGCATTGGCGGCGTAAGGGCGACGTTGACGCGGCGCCACTGCCTGCGCGCGACCTCGCCAATGCGCTTGGCTGCGCTATACTGTGGCCACGCCGTCTTGAAAGGGGCGGGCTCATGAGCATTTTTGGAGCGGCTTAATGCTGGAACGCGGTCAGATTCCGGTGATGCATGCGGAGCGGGGCGGTCACGAATTCGTGAGGTATGGCGACAGTTGCTCCGGCATTCCCGGCGCGCCGCATGAATCCAGGTTTCGGCAGGTCAACGATGTGTTGCGGGCGTTAGCGCCGCTGCCGGCCGCGGGTGACTTCAGCACTCAGTTCGCCTTTCACAGCGGCATGGG
>JAJEBY010000009.1 GCA_022822305.1 Anaerolineae bacterium | reverse complement strand
CGGGGTGCGCTCGCATACTACATCGAAGGGTGGTACAACCGCCGACGGTTGCACTCAGCACTCGGCTACATGAGTCCAATGCAATTTGAAGCGCAGGAGAGTAGACAATCTTAGAGTCCACTATAACGGGTCAAGATCACCATTGCAATGGAGAGGGGGGCCGATTGCGCGGGCGTTGGGTTTGGATTTGGGCTTGGCGCCGGTAATGTGACCGAGCACGGGGATTGTGACTAGGGCTAGATTAAACACAGCCGCTCGGCGGCAGCGAAAAGGTCGGCCGCGCTCACACAAATTATCAAACTCGCTCCTTGCATGAGCAAGGAGGTTTGTCAAAAGAGAGACCACAGAAGTAGTCCCAAGTTAATCATACAACTTCTGCGTAACCCTCCGACTTCAACGTCGAGTCACCCTTCCCTGATGATTCGGGGAAGGGCCGGGGATGGGGTAGAAAAACGGCGATCCCAAGATTCCAGTTACTTACTTGGAACTACTAAGGGCACAGAGTAATGCGAGCCAGGGAAGCGCAGCCTGAGTTCGCGTTCTGGCGGGCGACCTGATAGGTCGCCCCTACCTGACTGCTGCAGTGATGTGGTCTGACGCGCGGGAAGGCCGGGGCGCACACACGACAGACGCGTGTTCAGCGCGGCTGTGGCGGGATCCAACGTTCCAAATCGACCGCTTGCGCTGCCTCCAGCGCGGCCGGATCGCCGATGGGCAGCCAGAACGGACAGTCGATCACGCGGAAATCGTGATCGCGCGCGGCCAGGCTGACGGCGTCGACGATCTCGAATTCGCCCCGCGAAGTCCTCTGCAGCGGATAATCGAAGATGGCGCGCGTCAGCTTGTATGCGCCGATGTTGCAGGGGGCCGGCGCGGTATAGCGGTCTCGCGGCGGCTTTTCGTCGATGGCGCGGAAGCGGCCGTCTTCGTCAGTCACAATCACGCCGAAGCGGTCGAAATCGTCACGCCGCATCGAGAGCAGGCCGAAGTCCGGCGCCGCCAGATGCTGTAAGGAGTCGTGGCTGAAGAGATCATCGCCGTTGACGACGAGAAAGTGATCGCCGCGCAGATGTGGACGGCAGCATTCCAGCGCGTGACCGGTGCCCAGCGGCTGCGGCAGCTGCTCGACCAGCGCGTACTCGGCGAAAATGCGCTGCCCCGCCATGTAACGCTCAATCTGCGATTTGAGATAGTGCGTCACCACCAGCACGCGATCGACGATGCCGCGCAGGCTCAGCAGCGACCAAGCCAGTATCGGTTGACCTTGCAGGCGCAGCAGGGGTTTTGGCGTGTTTGCGGTGAGGGGCCGCATCCGTGTGCCCATGCCCGCCGCCAAAATGATGCCGTCCATAACCGTGCAAGTGTCCGGGATTCGGGCGCGTCAGGGACCGCCGGCGAGCGGCTCAGCGCAGATCGTCATAAAAGGCGACGCCGCCGTCGTCATCGTCTTCTTCTAGCGCCTCGCCTTCGCGGAAGGAGGGGATGATGCTGTCATCCTCGCCATACAAATCGTTGTAGTTGTCGATATCCTCGTCGTCCAGGTCATAGCCTTCGTCTTCGAGATCGTCATCGTCCAGTTCGATATCGACATAATCCTCCAGCAGCTCATCGATGAAGTCGTCGTCTTCCGTCAGCTCCTCATCAAGCGTATCAACGTCTTCGACATCGTCGACATCATCAAGCCTGTCCAACGATACGATTTCCGGCTCGCTCTCTATGGCGGGCGCAGCTGCCGGCAGCCGCGCGGCCGGCGCCAGATCAAGCGGCAGCTGAAGCGGACCCAAGCTGTCCAGCGCCGCCAGGTCGTCGTCGCTGGGTTCGTCAAGCTCGTCCAACGCGGCCAGTTCTTCGGCCGAGGGTCCGTCAAGGTCATCCAGATCGACCCGCAGATCGCGCATCATCATGTCGATCAGGGACGCGGCCGCGCCTTCGGTTTCTTCTCGATTGTCAGATGGATCCGTCCCGCGATGGATCTCTCGATCCATGGTCATACCTCCCTCAGGCGCGTTAGGACATACTCTCATTCACTATAGCGCAAAAGTATGCATGTAGCCGCAAATCGGATGTTAATTCGGGGTGAAACGCAGTGGCCAACAGATGCGCTTGGCGGACGGCCACAATGGCGCCGTCATCAAGGCGCGCCAGAATCTCCACGGGCGCTTCGGCTTGGGTCACGACAGGCGCGCGGATGAAAACCGCGTGGAAGGGATCTTCGGATAGTCCCTGGATCCGGAGGTCGATTTCAAAGCTGTCGATCTGCCTGCCAAAGTGGTTGCGATTGACCTGGATATCCATGGCGGCGAGGATGGGCTGTTCATCGTTGCCGATGTCCTTGGCCAGGAAAATCATGCCGGCGCAGGTGCCCCAGGTCGGCCGGTTTACACAGAATCGCCGCAAAGGTTCGAGCAAGCCATAGCTGGTCGCCAGTTTGCCGATGGTGGTGCTCTCGCCGCCGGGGATGATCAAGCCGTCCAGGTCGTCAAGCTGCGCGGGCAGGCGCACTTCGACGGCGTCGGCATCCAGCTGGCGCAGCATTTTGATATGTTCAATGAAGGCGCCCTGCAGCGCCAGCACACCTATTCTCATGCTGTTTTCCATGAAGAGCGGTTCAGTGGATAACGCAGGCAATTATGGCGGCGGATTGCGCAGGACTCAAGAGACCATTCAGTCCAGTTGCCGCACGCGAATCATCTGGGCCAGATTGTTGCCGATGATGCGGTATTCGCGCCCCAGCTTGAGCTGCATGGGTCCCTCGAAGGGCGCGACGTGGATGACCTCAACGCGCTGATTCGGCACCAGCCCCAGGGCTTCCAGATATTGCAGCCGGTCGATCTCGCGGGTGATCAGACGCGTGACGGAAACTGTATTCTCCGCGCTGATTGCCGACAGGGGTTGATCCTCCGGTGATTGTATGCCGCCATGCTCGTCCGGGATCGGCTCGCCATGGGGACAGCATTCCGGCTCGTCGGTCATGGCATACATGCGCGCGATGACAGCTTCGCTCAAGCCTTTGCTGAGTTGCATTGCCTCCCCGTGAGCATGCAGCCAGTTGATGCCCATGACCTGCACCAGAAAGACCTCGGCGATGCGCTGCTTGCGGATTTGCTTCAAAGCTTCGATATTGCCGCTGTCGGTGATGGCGATGCCTTGATAAGGCTCGTGATGCAGCAGACCCTGATCGCCCAGCCTGTTGACCATGCGATTGACCGCCGGCGGGCTGATCAGCAGCAGATCCGCCAGCTGAGACGTGCTGACGTAATCGACGCCTAGGGGCTGGCGGTCGATGAGGCGATAGATTTCCGCCATGTACGCGCGCATCTTGCCACTGAGTGCTTTGGCGGCGCCGACGGACGGTCGATCTTTGCTGGTCATGAGGAGAAACTTGCGCGCTTACAAGCCATGTTCGAGGCGAGTGATCAGGCGTTCCGGCAGATTGTAATCGTACATGCGCCGCTGTACTGACCGGATGTCGTAGGGCACGCGGCGATGCTCGAAGACGCCGTTGCTGATATCGAGGATGCCATAAGCGGCGTCCGGGTTTTGGTCGCGCGGCTGACCGATGCTGCCCGGATTGATGATCTGCCGTTCGCCATTGAGCGCATACGGCTCGTCGTAATGGGGCGATTCCGATGCCGCGTTGCCTTCGGACTCCTGCATCTTGTAAATCACCGGCTGATGCGTGTGTCCGACGAAACAATAGGGCGTCTCGAAATGGGGAAAGTTCAAGGCGGCGACCATCGGCTCCAGGATATATTCCCAAATTGGTTCGCGCGGGCTGGCGTGCACCAGCGTATAATCGCCGATGACGAACGTGACCGGCAGCGCTTCCAGGAAACGGGTGTTTTCCTCGGTGAGCGTCTCCCGCGTCCATTCGGCCGCTCGGCGCGCATCGGGATTGAAGGTGCGCACATCCAGCCGATCGAGCGCGGCCCAATCGTGGTTGCCGGCCAGGCATAGCTGCGGCAAGGTCTTGAGGCGATCGACGCATTCGTTGGGATCGGGTCCGTATCCGACCACATCGCCCAGGCACCAGACGAATTCCCACTCGCCTTGGCAATGCCCGAGCACAGTATCGAACGCGGTGTAGTTGGCATGAATGTCGGAGATGACCAGTATTCGCATTGGCGCTTGACTCGCGTGAGAATAATTCGGCTCGATCTGGGCACAATTGTATCATCATATGGCGCGGTATTGGCAGTGGAATTGGTGAGCATAGGCATGCCGCAGGAAAATCGACTATTGTCTATCCGCCGCTTATGACGGCGCGCGGGCGCATTTGTCGCTGTGCCCTCGGCAAATGCAAGGTCGAAATAAGTTTTCGGCGCAAGCGGGCGTCTCAGCCAGACGCCACTACAGTGCTCCTCATTTGTCGCGTTATTCCGTTATTTCTATTTCTGTGCTATCTGTGGTTAAACTATTCCCACGCGCTTCTTCAATATGAACCGGACTTGAGACGCAAGGAGACAATCTTATGGCCGAATATTTTCTCGATGATAGTGTCACGCAGCCTTTCTGGGACAATTCCGTGGAGCCGCGCTTGTCAATCGACAGCGGCGATACGGTCGTCTTCGATTGTCTGGAAGCCTGTGGGCAAATCACGCCGGACTGGACCGTCGCTGAATACGACAATATCGACCGCAGCAAGGTGCATGCGCTGAACGGCTCGGTCTGGATCAATGACGCGCAACCGGGCGATGTGCTGGAGATTGAGATTCTCGATATGGTACACAAGGGCTGGGGCTTCTCGGCGCATCGGGCCGGCTCGGGATTGCTGCCGGAAGATTTCGATTACAGCTATCTGCATCATTGGCGGCTGGATGGCGATATGTGTTACTCGACCGAAGTAGATTTCATCGGCGTGCCCTTCGAGCCGCATCCGGGCGTGGTGGGCGTGGCGCCGCGGGAAGCCGGCCGCTTCGGCACCATGCCGCCGCGCGCCAATGGCGGCAACCTCGATGTGCGCGATATGACCATCGGCTCGACCATTTGGCTGCCGGTGCTGGTGGAGGGCGCGCTATTCGCCACCGGCGATTGTCACGCCGCGCAAGGGCAGGGCGAGGTCTGCGTGACCGGCATTGAATCGCCCATGACCACGACCTTGCGCTTCACGCTGCGCAAGGACCTGAATGTGGCCGAAGCCCAGGTGCGGCGTCCCAGCCCCATGAGCAAATTGGATAGTCGTGGCTGGCATATCACTACCGCGCACGGTCCCGACCTGATGGAGAACGCCAAGAACGCGTTGCGCTACATGCTCGATTGGCTCTGCGCCAATTATCGCATGAATCGCAGCCAGGCCTATATTCTCTGCAGCGTGGCTGGCGACCTGAAGATCAGCGAGATCGTCGATGCGCCCAACTGGGTGGTGAGCTTTCACATGCCGCTGGCGGTGTTTCGGACTTAGCGTAGCCGTGGCAGTTTCAAGCGCTATAGCTCAAAGAATACCTATCTTATTGGTGGTTTCTGAGTCGGACATTCTGACAAATGCAAGTGGACACCGAGTGTAACGGTAAGTCTGAAAAGTGCATTGTGTGGGACCCGGGCTGGATTCTGTAAGGTATCGCGGCTTTTGCAATTCCTAATCAATTGTCTATACTATACGTGATGCGCAATTGAACATTTGAACTGGCAGACGACGAGGGATAAGCGTGAACGGACAAGACTTGGAAGAGCGCGTAGCGAATATAGAGCAAAAGCTGGAATTCGTTGTTACGCGCGACGAGTTGGCTGAAGTGCTCAGGTCATTGCATTTGCGTTTCGACAAGATGGAGAACCGCTTTGACACGTTGGAGAACCGCTTTGACACGCTAGAGAATCGCTTTGACACGCTAGAGAATCGCTTTGACAAGCTAGAGAATCGAGTTGATGCAAATAGCGTTCGCCTTGAATCCCTAACTGCGCAATTCAATTCGTTCCGAGACGAGCAACGTCTCGCTAACGAAGCAAATGGCAAGGCATGGGAGAAACTCGACGGTCAGATGGCGTTAGCTGAAGCTGACAGAGAGCGGCTTTTTGTCAAACTCGGTTCAATTGAAACCGCACTGGAGAATCACGGCATAAGCGTAGATTGACGTTTTGAACAGATCTGCGATCGTCGGAATGAATAGACGAGCGATAGAGAAGATCCTGCCGCAGTACGCTCAAAGACACCGATGCTACACCTAGCGCGCTTGCCTTTGTGGGCGGTTGCCCCTACCGATTCTTCAGCCACATCAACCAATAAACCGGCCGGCTGAGCAGCCACAGCAGCAGCATGCGCCGCAGCCCGAAGCGCTTGCGGCAGCAGACCAGCAAGTCGCGGAAGAAGACGCGCGTGGCGAACCAGCTGCGCGTGGATGATTTTTCGTGATGCTTGATCTTGGCGCCGGCCAGAAAATAGGCGCGCCCACCGTGGCGCAGCGCCAGCAAATCTTCGGGAAAATAGAGCAGCAGCTCATCATCAAGCCAGATTTCCGTCCGCCGCATCAGCGTACAAGAGCCCGGCACGGCTTGCACCTCACGATCGCTCTCGCGATCCCAGTCGGCGTAAACCAGCGCGTCATGCAGGCGTCTGCGCCGCCCCGGCAACAGGTAACCCAGCAGACTGTAATCGAGCAGCAGGCCTTGCCAGCTGGGGATCTCCGATGTCGTGCGTTGGATTTCGCCATCGGGATAACGCAACTGGGCGGTGACGGCGGCAAAACGCGGATTGTCCACTAGGAAAGCCAGCATCAGCGCCAGCGCATCCGGCGCCACCTCGGTATCGGGATTGAGCAGCAAAACGTGATCGGCGCTGGCGCGCTTGATGCCGATGTTGTTGCCGGCGCAATACCAGGCATTTTGTTCTTGCTGCAGCAGGATAACTTCGGGAAAATCGGCGCGCGTCATCTGGCCGCTGCCATCGGAAGAGGCGTTGTCGACCACGATAACCTCGAGCTCGAGCCCGACGCTTTCGCGCAGTGATTGCAGGCAAGCCCGCAAGAGTTCGCGCGTGTTGTAGCTGACGATCACCACTGATAAATCGGGCACAGGCGCTTTGTCCGGGCGCGTAACCAGTCAGGCAAAATTAGCAGAATCCTTGGCAGTTGCAAGTCCATACGCGAATTCGGACCTATATCTATTTTGCTCTGGCGGGCGAATCACGGAGTCGCTCCTACGATTTTCGCCTGATCAGGTGCTAGTGACCGCGTGCTGGACTCACGCGACGCTAGGCATCTGGAATTACGCCGGCATCTCCGCTAGCATGAGCGCGCAATCGCCAACAGGTCCACGGGAGGTGGAATATGAAATTCGGCGTGGTATACCCGCAAACGCAGTTCGGCGCCGATCCGGTTGAAATGCGCGACTTCGCGCAGGCGGCGGAAGGCATGGGTTATCATCACATCCTGGTTTACGATCACGTGCTGGGCGCCAATCCCGATCGCGAGGGTTGGGACAGCGGCCGCCCCTATACCTACACGGATACCTTCCACGAGCCTTTTACGCTCTTCAGCTGGATGGCCGCCTTGACCGAGCGCATCGGATTCATGACCGGCGTCTTGATCCTGCCGCAGCGGCAGACGGCGCTGGTGGCCAAGCAGGCGGCACAGGTCGATATCCTCTCCGGCGGTCGCTTCCGCATGGGCATCGGCGTCGGCTGGAACGCGGTGGAATACAACTCGCTCGGCTACGATTTCAGCACTCGCGGCGCGCGCTGCGAAGAACAGATCGCGCTGCTGCGACAATTGTGGACGCGCGAGCTGGTGGATTTCACCGGTCAATTCGACCGCATCGACGATGCCGGCATCAATCCGCTGCCCAGCGCGCCAATCCCGATCTGGATCGGCGGCACGGCTGATGTCGTCTTGGAGCGGGCGGCGCGCCTCAGCGATGGCTGGGTGGCGCATGGCGGTCCGGCGGCGGCCGCGCGGCCCACAATCGAGAAATTCTGGTCTTATGCCGAAGACTGCGGCAGCGCCGATCGCGTCGGCTTGCATATTCGCCTGGTCACCGAGCGCACTCCGGAAGCCGAGTGGGATGCATACGTGCGTGACTGGCAGGCCTTGGGCGCGACTGAGTTGGCGGTCTATCCGCATGGCGAGCGGCTGGATGATTATCTGGAGCGGCTGCGGCGTTTCGCGGAACAGTTTGAGATCTGATGGCGCTGGCGCGCGCTGGGCAAGCTGTTTCTCTGTGCCCCCTCCCCCAAAATGAGCTGAGGAGCGGATATGTTTTTCTACCCCATCCCCGGCCAGTGCCCCCTCGGTCCCCCGCCTCACGGGGGAAGCATCCCGATGCATTGGGGAAGGGTGACTCGATGATGAAATTGTGAGTAAACGCGCAAAAAAGTACAAGAATGAGCACAAAAGCCATCTACTTTCAGCGCGCTCCCCCTCTCCAATGCTTCGGATGCTTCACCATAGAGATGGTGAAGGGGGCCGGGGGGTGGGGTAAAAGAAATCGCGTCAGGCGTCTAGTACCGGACACGCCTTACAACCGGCATAGAGGGTGGAAATCAGCAGAAATGACGCAGCTTTGGACTGGGATACACTCATCATCCCCGTTGAGAAAGGCGACAAATGGCAGTTTTGAGACGGTAGCGTCCCTATATTCTTGCATTACTTTATTGGGATCAATGCTGTGTCACCAGGGTGAAGCGGACGAAATCATGATCGGCATTAGGACGCAAACGTGATGCTCCAACCCATCCTGCTGCGGCTGGGCTGGCGTTATATCAGCCGGCGCCTCTTCCAGAGTCTGCTCTTCGTGCTGGGCGTGGCGCTGGGTGTGGGCGTGGTGGTCGCCATCGATATCGCCAACGCCTCCGCCAGCCGCGCTTTCACCCTCAGCAGCGAAAGCGTGGTGGGACGCGCCACGCATCAAATCGTCGGCGGTCCCAACGGCTTCCCCTCCGCGCTCTACACGCGCATCCGTCTGGAACTGGGCATTAAAGACAGCGCGCCGGTAGTCAGCGAATTCGCGCGCATCGACGGCAGCGATCAAGCTTTGCGCCTGTTGGGCGTCGATCCGCTGGCGGAACCGCCCTTCCGTCCCTATCTGGGGGCGGATAGCGGCGAGATGGATTACACCGCGCTCAACCGCTTCATCGCCGAACCGGGCGCTATCATCATCAGCGAGACGCTGGCCGAACGGCTGGGCTTGGCGGCCGACGCGGCGGTCGATATCAGCGCCGGCGGCCAATTTCATGAGGCGCGGATCGCGGGCGTCTTGCGCGCGGATGACCGCAGCAGCCGACAAGCCCTGGATGATCTGATCATCAGCGATATTGCCACAGCGCAAGAATTCGTCGATATGGCGGGGCGGCTGAGCCGGATCGACCTCATTCTGGACGAGGACGAAGTGGACGGCTTGAAGTCCGCGTTGCCGGCCGGTGTGAGCTTGGTCGATGTCAAAGCTGAAAACGCGCTCGATCAGATGATCGCGGCCTTCGAGATCAATCTGCAGGCGATGAGTTTGCTGGCGCTGGTGGTGGGATTGTTCCTGATCTACAACACGGTGGCGTTCAGCGTGGTGCAGCGGCGCAGCGTTATCGGCATCATGCGCTCGCTGGGCGCGACCAAGGCACAGATCTTCGCTTTCATTCTGGGCGAGGCGCTGATGCTGGGCGTCATCGGCACAATTTTAGGATTGGCGCTGGGTGTCATCTTCGGTCGCGGCGCGGTGACGCTGGTCTCGCAGACCATCAGCGATCTCTATTTTGCCATCAATGTGCGCGGCATCAGCATCGAGGCGGCCACGCTGGTCAAAGCTGCTGTCATCGGCATCCTGGCCAGCGCGCTGGCGGCGCTTCTGCCCTCCTGGGATGCCACGCGCACGCCGCCGGCCGGGGTGATGAAGCGCTCGAACGAAGAAGAAAATACGCGCCGTCTTCTGCCCTATATCACACTTATCGCGCTGCTGTTGAACCTGCTCGGTTTTCTGCTCTTGGGCATGCCGGACGAAAGTCTGATCTTCAGCTTTGCGGCGCTGATGAGTTTTCTGGTCGGCGGCGCACTTTTCACACCGGCCGCCTTGCTGCTGCTGATGCGCCTGTTTCTGCCGCTGGCCGGCGCCGGCTTTGGCGTCCTGGGGCGCATGGCTTGCCGCGCGGTCACGCGCTCGCTCAGCCGAACCTCAGTGGCGGTGGCGGCATTGACCATCGCTGTGAGCGTGATCGTCGGCGTCAGCACCATGATCGGCAGTTTCCGCGGCACGGTCGCCGACTGGCTGGAAAATAGTTTGGGCGCGCAGATCTATGTATCGCCGCCGCTCTTCAGCAGCAACTTTGCCAGCGTCGATGTCGATCGCGGCGTCGCCGAAATTGCGCGCGCTGTCGACGGCGTCGCGGCGGTCTCAGCCGGCCGCACGGTGACTGTCACTGCGCCCAATTATCCGAATCTGCCGCCGGTCAATCTGCTGGCCAGCGAATTCGATATCGCCGGCGTCAATCGGCGTTTCAAGTGGTCGACCGTCTCGGCCGCGGATCACCAAGCGGCGCTGGATGCCGGCCAAGTCATGGTCAGCGAGTCCTTCGCCTATCGGCGCGGCATCGACGAGGAGAATGACGCCATCACGCTGGTCACCGACCGCGGCGAACGCCGCTTCGAGGTCTTCGGCGTCTATTATGATTACAGCACCGATCAAGGCACGGTCTACATTTCACGCGCGATCTACGACCAGTACTACGACGATCCCTTCATCAGCTCGCTGGGCATCATGACCGCGGACGATGCCGATACCGCGGCCGTGATCGCCGATTTGCGCGCCGCCTTGGCGGATTATGATCTGCTGGCGCAGGATTACGCGGGGCTGCGCGACGGCGCGCTGGATGTCTTCGATCGCACCTTTGCCATCACCATCGCCCTGCGTCTGTTGACGACGCTGGTAGCCTTCATCGGTATACTTTCGTCATTGATGGCGCTGCAGCTGGAGCGCACGCGCGAATACGGCGCCATGCGCGCGACCGGCATGACCCGACGTCAACTGACGCGATTCACATTAATTCAAACCGGATTGATGGGCTTGACGGCGGGATTGATGGCGCTGCCCATCGGCACGGTGCTGTCGCTGGTCTTGACGCAAGTGGTCAATGTCCGCTCCTTCGGCTGGACGATGGGTTTCCGCCTCCTGCCGGGGGATTTCGCCGAAGCATTCCTGGTGGCGTTGGCAGCGGCGCTGCTGGCCGGCGTCTATCCGGCGCTGCGATTGGCGCGGCTGCGACCGGCGGAGGCGCTGCGCAGCGAGTGATCAGTTTTCGGAACACAAATGAGGCAAAGTCGTGAAAGGTCTTCCACGCGAGTGGCTGATAGCGGGATTGGAGAAGTCGGCGCGGATCCTCGATCATGTGCTGGCGGACGTGACTCAAGATGTGGCGCGGACGATTAGGGATGGCCCCGAGGGCTGGAGCGTCCTGGAGATCATCTGTCACCTGCGCGATTATCAGGCGATCTTTGTCGAGAGGATCGCGCGCATTCTGGACGAAGACCATCCGAGCTTCGTGGCCTATGACGAAGCGGCGCGCCTGGCGATGGTTGTCGACAACGACTACGCCGGTCAAGACCTGCGACATGTCTTCGCGGATTATCGCGCGACCCGCCGTCAGCTGGTGGATCGGCTGAGGTCATTGAGCGCGGACCAATGGACGCGCGTCGGCAGTTTCGCGCCGGACGACCCGGTCGATATATGGATGGTCGCCGCGCACACCCTGCTGCACGATGGCATTCATACCGAGCAGATCGCGCGGATTCTGCGTCAATAGGGACGTGTGAGTCGCGCGCAGTAGTGATAGATCGGCAATGACACGAGAGCGGGCGGGCGACCTGATAGGTCGCCCCTACAAGGCTTGTCCGCTACTAGACGCCTGACGCGATTTGTTTTACCCCATCCCCCGGCCCCTTCCCTAGCTGGCTGGGACGCCCCCCGAAAAACGGCGGGATGTATGGGGGGGCCAGGGACGGGGGATGGAGTAGAAAAACGCGCTGACATTGCGAATTGTCGGACATGCCCTGCATTTTGTTACGCTTTTGCGGACGCGGCGCATATTCATGGTGTTGAGGTTGGGCACTTGTCGGTCGTTTCCGCCCTCGCTATCGCGCGCAATTCCGCCTACAATTATCCTTCATGCCTACGCCATTCACCCACCTTAGAATCGCCCAAGACTTGCTGAAAGATGATCAGCTGGGAACGCTTCACCGCGACCTGCTGCGGCGGCAGCTGCCGGCTTTCCAATTGGGCAGCATCGTCGCCGATGCTCGCGTGGCCAGCGGGCACAGTCGCGAGGTCACTCACTTTTACGCTTACGGCAGTCCCATCGTCGAACATCCCTGGCGACAAATGCTGCGCGCGCATCCTGGGCTGAAAGCGGCGCGTGACGAGGCGCATCTGGCGTTTGTGGCCGGATACGTGGCGCATCTGGCCGCGGATGAAGCCTGGGCGCTGAAGATGGTGCGGCCGCGCTTTTGGGGCCGGGAATGGCCGGGCGTCGATCGGCGTCAGAAATTCTTCGCCCTGCACCTGATCCTGACCGTGATGGATGAGCGCGACGAAAAGCTTCTGGAAGCCTGGCAGGCGGCATCGCTGAGCCGTTGCCAGCCGCGTGATTGGCTTCCTTTCATGACGGACGATGTCCTGCGTGGGTGGCGGGATTTGGTCGCCGAACAGATTCGACCCGGCGGCAGCAGCCTGACCCTCGAAATTTTCGGCAAGCGCCTCAATATGGATACCGCGCCGATCCGCGCCGCGCTGGATGATCCCGTCGCCATGGATGATCATTTGTGGCGGCACGTGTCACAGACCGTGCTGGCCGAGGTCGAGCGGCAAAGCTACGCCTTCACCCGCGATCAACTGGCGGTGTACCTGACCGAGTTCATGCCGGAGCGGGTTTCGCCCTAAGCGCTTTCGCCGTTCCTCTGCAAGCGGCTACAATCGTGGATTTGCGACGCCAAGCGAGCTCGGCGCCGGGTGATTATCCACAGCCGCTCGGCGGCAGCGAAAAGGTCTGCCGCGCTCACACAAAATATCAAACTCGCTCCTTGCATGTGCTAGGATGTTTGTTAAAAAAGAGACCACAGCGATATGTTTCATTTGCTCTGAAGCTGCTCCATCCACGAAATTGGCCGCGCCCGATCCACTTGCCGGCTTTGAGGCGCGTTCCATTTGTTGTTACAATTGTATGCCTATGGAGAAACGCCAGAGCGGACCCATGCGTGGAGCTCGGCAGCAAACGATCGGCGCGGACGAAGGCGACTTGAAGAACAATCGCCTCGGTCTGATGAGCGCTGGACAAATCGAAAAGCTGGCCGCGCGGATCGACGACTTTCAGTCGCAGACCGGGCGAATGATCAAGCGCAGTGTGCAGCTGGCGGCCGCCGTGACTGTGGCTGTGGTCCTATTGACATTCGTGCGCGTATTGCTGCTGCCGATTGCGCTGGTCATCGAGATCATGGTGGTCGGCATCATGCTGGCGATGACCAGCAACCTCAATCGCTTCACGCAGCTGCTGCAACTCGATCTGGATTCGCAAGCGGTGCGCATCATCAAGGGGCGCGCAAGCCGCTTCACCATGCGCCCGCATCCCATGTATCACACCTTGCGCGTCGAACTCCAAACCTACCGGCTGCTTGATCAGGCGCTGCACCGCCAGTTCATCACCGGCGAGTTGTATCAGCTGTACGTGCTGCCGCATTCCGGCGTGGTCATCGCCGCAGAGCTAATTGGCGAAAAGGAGTTCCTCTACCGTCATTAGCGCTCGCGGATTCACAGCGGCGCAGGATGCGGATGCTGCGGGCGTTGCCATGATAGCGCTCGATCCAGCCCCATTTCTCGAGTTTGTCCAGATGCCGAATCACCCCCGAGTTGGAGCGGAAGCCCTCGCTCTGCGCGATTTCGTGCAAGGTCGGCGGAAAGCCATGCTCGCCCGTGTAGCGGCAGATGAATCGAAATATGTTTACACTGCGACTCTCACCTGATGCCATGAATGGGTTCCTTTCCCAAGATAGATGCTTTTGCGCTTGGAGCATTATATCATAGGTTAGAACAAATGTTCTATGTACAATGCAAGGAATATCCAATGAGATCTGCGGCGACCATCGGGCATCCATTTTTGCCCTTTTCTCAAGTCGTCGGAGTGGGGTAAACTTGCGCAAAGCCGAGGACAAGCAGCAGCGGAGCGAGCGCCCGATGGCCAACACCTCTCGACAATGGTTTTATTCCACGCCGGAGCCACGTCCCTATTACATCGAGGAGCGCGTCAACCACAGCTTGTGGAATAACCGGCTGCAAAATGTCTTCATGAGCTGCACGCAGGCGGAAGCGCCGGTCACGATGGAGGGCAATCTCGACGGCATGCCCATGTTCTTCGAGTTTGTGCCCGGCCAATACTTCACGCTGCGCATGGGCGAGGAGCGCCGGGAGATCATCGGCACCATCCGCCAGACCCTGCTGGGCTTGAAGCCGACCTTCACCTATCAAGACGCCGATGGCATGTTCGTGGTCGAGTGGCATACCGACGGCGGCGATGCGCGCTGGAAGGAGATCCAGGGCAATCCGGGTTTCCAGGGCTTGCGGCGCATGAAACTCCGCTAGTTTCCATTACTGACGACAATTAAATAACTTCTCGCGCGGTGGCTGGCCGGGCAATGCCTACCCAAGGTCTGGTATGATCGTGAGACGTATTCGGAAAAGGTCCGCGTAAGTCTCCATGTCGCCAGATCGCGCAGAGATTCCCGAAATCATCAGTCTGTTGTGGCCGGCTGGCCAAAATGTCGACAGCGCGCCCTCGGCTTTCCTGAGCCAACACGACGATCTGCGTATCGAAGTCATCGCTGAATCCATTGCGCCAGAGCGCGAGTATCTGCGCGCGGTACGCGACACCCTGTCGACGCCGCTGACGGATCTCCCCACCTTGCGCTATCGTCACGAAGTGCTGGACGATTGCCTGCGTCATCCGAAATTCAGCGCCGGGCTGGGCGAACTGCTGCCGTTGATGCGCGGTTTGAAGGAGTCGGTTCGTGATATCCGCGCGCGCCGCAACGAATTGTCGCTGGTGCTCTCGCGATTATCCGAACTCGAAAATTATGTCGAATGCGTCACGGCGCTGGATAATCTGCTCGACCAATTCGCGCCCCAATTGCAATCGCGCGCCTGGCGACAATTGGCGAAGCGAATGCGCGCGACAGCGGACGAAGTGACTTTCAGGCAGATGGCGGCGGAGCTGCCGGAATTGCGCGCCAGCATTCGCGAGATCGTCAGCGTCACTATTGGCGTGAATCTGTCGCCCGATCTCAAACCGGTGGCCGCTACGCTGCTGTCGCTGAACAAGCGCCGATTCAAGGGCCCGCGGTTTTTCCGCAAGCTCTGGGGCGCCGATGAAGACGAGGAGGTTCGCGGCATCAGCGCGCTGCGCGAAGCGCCGAACGCGGCGGAATATCGCGGTGGAATGATGGTGGGCCGGCGCGAGACGATGGACAGGCTGGAAGCCGGCGGCTTGTTCCGCGATCTGGGCAAAATCCTCGATGATGTCATTCGTCCCATCAACCGCGCCCTGAGCGCCTATTCACGCGTCAGCGGACGATCATTGCGCGCCATCGAGCCGGAGATCGCCTTTTTTGTCGGCGCTGCGGAGCTGGTTCGGGGTCTGCGCGCACGCGGCCTGCCGATGTGCAAACCGACGCTGCTGGCGGTTGACGAGCGGCGTCTGGAGGCGCGCGATCTTTACAATCTGGATCTGGCGCTGCGCTTGCGAAGGCAGCATCCGGGTCAAGACCTCGCTGGCTACATCGTCGGCAACGATGCGAGTTTTGACGACGAGGGACGGATTCACATCTTGACCGGTCCCAACCGCGGCGGCAAAACCACCTGGATGGGCGCGATCGGATTGCTGCATATCCTGGCGCAATCGGGCTGCTATGTGCCGGCGGAATCAGCCGCGCTCAGCCCGGTTGACGGCATCTTTCTGCATTTTCCGGTCGAAGAGGATCCAAGCATGGAAAGCGGACGGCTGGGCGAAGAGGCGGGACGCCTGCGCGCCATCTTCAGCCGCGCCAGCGCGCGCAGCCTGGTGCTGATGAACGAATCGCTCGCCAGCACCAGCGCCGCCGAAAGCCACTATCTGGCGCGCGATGTCTTGTGCTCCCTGCGCATGTTGGGCGCGCGCGCCGTCTTTGTCACCCACCTGCATGGGCTGGCCGCTGATTGCGAGCGCATCAACAGCGAGGTTCCCGGAGACAGCCGCGTGCAGAGTCTGATTACCGATGTCGAAGATGATGCGGATGCCGTGCGGCGCACCTTCCGCGTGGTCCCGGCGCCGCCGCGCGGCCAGAGCTACGCGCGCGAGGTCGCCCGTCAGTATGGCATCAGCTTCGAACAGCTGACCGAGTTGATTGCGAATCGAGATTCAGATCAGGAGTCGGCGGACGTAAATCCGGGAAGGTGATGCGTAGCTGGTTTCAGTGAAGATTTTTGCCACAGAGGGCGCCGAGGCATTTCGTGGAGTAAGAGGTAGATCCAAATTCATTTGCGCGCTGGCGGGCGACCTGATAGGTCGCCCCTACGATTTTCGCCGGAGAAGATGCTTGTGAGTCTTGTCTTAGCGCTTTCGTGTTCAGTCGGAACAAACCTGTGCTGTCCTCAGCGCCTCGCGGCGCATGCTTGTCATCCCGCTCGCGCTCTGCCATAATGCAAGCTACATCGCGCGATAGCGGGAGATGCAGCCTGATGGCCAAGCGCAGACGCAAAAAACCGAATATATCCAAAGCCGTGCTGGAGCAAGCGCGCCAAGGCACAGTCGACCAAGGCGACGAGGACGACGCGTCCGCGCAACCTAGCGCAGCCTCGACGGATGCCGGGGTGCCCCCGACCCCGCGCGCTCGCCGCCGCCGCCGCGACCTGCAGGCGACTCAGCTGGAGCGGCGCAAGGGCGAAGGCAATCTCGAGGCCGAATATGTAGCGGACCTGCTGGCCAACCCGACCAAGGTCGTCAGCGAAGAAGACCTGCGCGCCGATTATGGCTTCGTGATCAAGGATTTGCGCAACATGGGCATCCTGGCGGCCGGGCTGTTCGTGGCCTTGGTTGCCGTCGCGCTGGTGCTGCTCTGACCCCCTCATTTCGAATCGGAGCCAGGGATTGAAGGCCATGCCTTGGTCCGTTTTGCGGAAACTCATCGGGATCATGTCGCGGCCGCTGGGCCAGGTGATCGCCTGGTACGCGAGCATGGTTGCGATTTTCACCATCTTGCGGCTGCTGCGCATCAGTGATGTCTGGCTCATCGACCTCGCCAATACCTTCGCCCCCTACTGGTATATGCCGCTGGGATTGACCTTGCCGGTCTCAATCATGCTCACCCGACGGCGCCAAGTCGATATCGCCGCCCGCCTGCGAAAACCGAAACGTCGGGTCATCGCGCCGGGATCGCGCGGCAGACGCAGCGCCTTGCTGCAGATCGTTTTGATCGCCATCGGGCTGTATTGGTTTGCGCTGCCGACCTTGTATCATCCGGTGGATCCGCCGCAGGGTGATACATTCTCCGTGATTACATTCAATGTGCAGGGCCACAATCAGGAACTGGAAACGGCCACCGATTGGCTGTTGGCGGCGGAAGCGGATGTGATCGTATTGCAGGAAACCGCCGAAGGTTACGATCATCGGCTGGCGCGGCTTTATGATGTCTACGCGCACGAGGACCACATCGAAGGCAGTGTGCGCATCTTTTCGCGATATGCCATTTTGGAACGCGAGATCCTAACCATCGAAGACGACCCGGGGCGCCTGGCGCTGCGGCTGGCGCTCGATGCGAACGGGCGTGAGCTGGCCGTATACGCCGTTCACTTCGTCCTCCCCCAAAGCACCGCCAAGAGCTACGGCTTCGCGCCCGATTTCGGCATTGATTTTGCCCTGCGCTATGATGAACGACGGCGCAACGCGCAGATCCGTCGCCTGCTGAAAATACTGGAATCGGAAACGCGACCCTTCTTGCTGGTCGGCGATTTCAACATGAGCGACGCCTCGTTGATTTATGATGAGATTGCCGCGCAGCTCCGCGATGCCTGGCGAAGCGCCGGCAGCGGCGCCGGGCGTACCTGGCCGGTGGCGGAGGTAATCGGCTGGCCACAGGTGATTCAGCCGCTGCTGCGCATCGATTATGTCTGGCATAGCGAGCGGCTGCGGGCGGTGGAAGCGCTGGTGGGCGAAGCCATCGGCTCCGATCATCTGCCGCTAAAGGTGGTCTTGGAGTGGTCTTGAGGGCCGCTCGAATTGGAAGCCGGCGGGCGTCTCAGCGAGACGCCCCTACAAGGGTTGTCCGCTAAATCATCACGTTTGCGCGCGGGCCTACCTCACCCCCCGGCCCCCTCTCCGAAGCATCAGAGAGGGGGAGCTAGCGTTACTGACACTCGCTAATGTTGATCAATCATGAACAATATAAATCATTAGAATTCCCAAGCTGCTTCAATGCGAAACAAGCTTCCCCCCATTGATATTGGGGGATTGAGGGGGTAGACCAAAGGGGGCGCGAATTGGCTAGTTTTCGGACAAGCCTTACATGTTTCTGGGCGCGGGCGGGCGTCTCAGCGAGACGCCCCTACAAGGGTTGTCCGCTACTACGAAACTTACGCAACACTACCAGGAAAACAGCAATTTAACGACAATACGCAGTGTTAATCCCTGCACAACGCATCAGAATTCTGTGGAATCCGCCAAGAGTTAGCTCCCCCTCCCTAGCTCGCTGGGACGCCCCCCGAAAAACGGGGGGGATGTATGGGGGCCAGGGCCGGGGGATGGGGTAAAAGAAATCGCGTCAGGCGTCTAGTACTGGACAAGCCTTACAGTGTTCGTTATTCGTTGCATAGTGTAGTTGTCGATACGTCCGTGTACTTTGCGTGAATTTGATCAGTCTCGGCGACGAAGACGCGCGAAGTTCACCCACTTCTCACATCACTCCATGCCACTTATACTGTAGGCATGGATCCCAGCCTGCAATTCATTCCCATCATGATTGTCGGCTTCGCGGCGGCCTTATGCCTGACGCCGTTGACGCGGCAGATCGCCATGCGCCTGGGCGTGACCGCCGAGCCCAATCCACGCAATATCCACGCGCGTCATATGCCGCTGATGGGCGGCGCCGCCATCTATGTCGCTTTCGTGATCTCCGTGCTGCTCTTCAGCCCGCCGGCCTACCTAGTTGAATTGGGCGCCATCGTGGCCGGCGCGACCATGCTGGCCTGGATCGGCTATATCGACGACCGCAGGCATCTCAGTCCGCGCGCGCGCCTGCTGGTGATGCTGGTCGCGGCGCTGGTCGTGGTTTTGGTCGGCGTACGCATTCAGCTTTTCAGCAATCCGCTGGTGGATATCCCGCTCAGCCTGTTCTGGATCGTGGCGCTGATCAATGCCATCAACTGGATCGATAACATGGATGGATTGGCGGCCGGCATCGCCGCCATCGCCGCGGCCTTCTTCCTCTTCATCGCCGTGACCGAAGGGCAGATCCTGGTGAGCATGCTGGCGGCGGCAATCTTCGGCAGCGCCATCGGCTTTCTGATCTACAATTTCAATCCCTCCAGCACCTTCATGGGGGATATGGGCGCGTATACGCTGGGGTTTGTGTTGGCGATAGTGGCCATCAAGCTGCGCTTCGCCACGCAGTCCTGGCACGTGACCTGGATGGCGCCGATATTTGTGCTGGCGGTGCCGATCACGGATATGAACCTGGCCATAATGACCCGGCTGGGCGAAAGCCGCGAACTGATGCTGGGAGGCAAGGATCATATCTCGCATCGCCTGCTGAGCCTGGGTTTCACGCAGCGACAGACGCTCTTTCTGCTTTATCTGTATTCCGTGGTCTTTGGCTTAATCGCGCTGGCGATCATCCGGGTGACGCGGGAGCAGGCGCTCGCCATCGGCGGGGTTGCGCTGGCGCTCATGCTGCTGATATTCCTGGCGCTGGTGGCGCTGCGGGGCCGTTCGCCGAAGCGGGAGCGGGCCGCCGATTGACCTGACACGTCGTCTTGTTCCGCCAACAGAATCGCAACTGCATTTTTCGCGCAACATCTTTTATGATAGTCGGGCTTAAACCGCCGCGATATGTTGACGTTCTGACCCATGACACGAATTCTGGTAAGCACTGATTCCCTGGTCGATTACAGCGACGACCGCTGGCGTCTGGTCCAATTCGACCAGGATGCCAATCCGCGCTTGCTGGTCGAGGTGCGGTCGGGTCAGAATTTCCGCTATGACGACTACTTTGGAGCAACCCGCGCCCTGCCGCCCCTGGGCGAGGTCGCGGCCGGCGATATCGGCGAGGTGGTCTTGGGCTGGGCGGACGAGGAAGACGCCTGGCAGCTGGGTATGACGCTGTCGCAGGATCTGTCTTTTTCACGCTCGAGCCGCTGGTTCGAGATCTTGCGATTCGATCGTGATGCCGAGGACGACGCCAAGTCGGTGGGCCAAGCGCTGGCCGATGTCATGGCTAAGCCATTTGTAGTGTCGTCGTCCCCGCCGGATGAGCTGCAATCGATGCCCTTGGCGGCGCTGCCGCTGGATCTGGGCATCTGGCGGTTGCAGGCCGAAGGCGGCGAGGATGGCGCAAGCGCGAGACACGGGAGCTTGCGCTTCACGCGCGATTCCGCCTGGATCAAGGCCAAGATGCGGCTGGTCGCCTGGTATGGCCTGCTGGCGGCCGTCTACGCCTGGGTCTCGCTGGCATCGCTGACCAGCGACTTGGGTTTGCCAATCGCCGGCACCTTGATCAATACGGTACTCGGGTCTGTGGTTCCCTTGTTCGATTCACTGGCGCCCGCGACGGCTGAACCGGGCTTGCTCACTGACATCATCTCGGGATTCAGCTCCGCCATCACCGATCCGCGGCTGCTGGCGTATTTGGGCCTGGGGGTGTTCGTCCTGCTGCTGCTGCAGATTATGCGGCAGCTATGGCTGATTCAGAGCGAGCCGGATACGTTGTTGATCGACAACGACGAGCGCAGCATCAGCGCCTGGCGCGGCGATGACCGGCGCTGGCGCATCGCCGCTGACGAGGTGCAATCGGTGTATGCCAGCGAATTGGTCAAATGGCGCGGCAAAGGCATCACCGTGTTTCACGGCGAGATCAACCTGCAGCTGCGCGATGGCGCGTTTCGCACGGTGGTGGTGGAAGATGACAAACGTAACGACGCCTTGTTGACCGGCATGGACGCGGCAGCCGAAAAAGACCGCCCGGCCGGAGTTTTCCCGCTGCCCGCCGCCGAGGCCGCGACCGCCTTGCAAGCCGCCGCCGTACGCGTTGCCGCCGCCCTGGGCGATCTGCCGGTTTGGAGCGACCGCCGCATCAAATAGCGCTCACTGGTTTCCGATATGTTGCCTCGCGGCTTGCGCCGGTTCCCATCAACAAGCGCCAGATTTTCGACGCAAACGCCGCAATACCGATTGAGCAATGTAGGAGCGACCTGTCAGGTCGCCCGCCCTTCACACACTACGGTCGCAGGGGCGGCTCTGCGAGTCGCCCAAGCTTGGCGCCGGCGATGGGGTGGATCGGGCTGTGAAATTCCAAATTGAGCGAGAGACTGTTTCTGGAGGCCGCGTATGAAAAACACAGTAATAGTCGACCCGAGCTTCAGGCGCATGGATGAAGTCTTTTCGCCTGCGGATCAGGGGCGCTTGCGCGAATTGGCCGATGTCGTCTGGGGACGCGACGATCCCATGCCAATCGACGACTTCCTGGATGCCTTGCCCGGAGCGGATTTCCTGATCTGCGCGGATTGGCGCTATGGCGACGTACTGGAGCGGGCCAAACGGCTGAAAGCGATCATCACAGTATCGGGCGCCTTCCCGCTCGATTTGGATTACGAGGCCTGCTATCGGCAGGACATCCGCGTCTTGAGCGCGGCGCCGGCTTTCGCGCGGCAGGTGGCCGAGTTCGCGCTGGGACTGGCTATCGATGGCGCGCGGGAGATTGCGCTAGGCGATCGCTTGATGCGGCGGGGCCAGGAAGCCTACCTGGCGGCGGGCAATACATCGACATTCATGCTCTACGATCAGCCGGTTGGCATGATCGGTTACGGCGCCATCGGACGCGAATTGCACAACCTGCTGCGTCCCTTCAACGTCAGCCTTTCCGCCTACGATCCCTGGCTGGGCGATCGCTATCTGCGCCGGCTGGGTGTGACGCCCTTGCCGCTCGAAAAACTGATGTCGGATTCGCGCGTGATCTTTGTGCTGGCGGCGCCTACCATGGAGAATCGCGCCATGATCTCGCGCGAGCTGCTGGAGCGGATCGGTGAAAACGCCCTATTCGTCTTGGTCAGCCGGGCGCATGTCGTGGACTTTGACGCGCTTGCGGAGCTAGTGCTGGCCGGGCGCTTCAAGATGGCCACGGATGTCTTCCCCAACGAACCGCTGGAAGCCGATCATCCCGTGCGCGGGGCGGAAGGCGCCTTGTTATCGGCGCATCGCGCGGGGTCGCTGGCCGTCGGCATGCATGAACTGGGCGAGATGGTGATCGATGATCTGGAAGTCCTGGTTCAGGGATTGCCGCCGCGCCGCCTGCTGGGCGCCGAACCCGAGCTGAGCCGGCGTTATGCCAGCAATCGCGCCGGTTCGTCTGGTGGCGTCAAATTGGATATGTAGAAAGCGGAGCAGATCAGTGTACGCCGCGTATGGTTTCCGCCCGCAGGTGATCGACCACCGCCTTTAGCGCTTCGTCACTGTCGGCGCCGTTGGCTTTGCAGCGGTTGTATACCTCCAGCTGTCGATCGGCGCTGGCGCCTTTGTCGACGATGGTGCGGACGTATTCTACCGCCTCGCGAGAATCCAGCTCGTCCACCACATCATCAATGAGATCGAGCAATTCGTTGGCCAGGAAGCGCATGGGCACCGCCTCGCGCTTGCCATAATCGACCAATTTGCCATCCAACCCGTAGCGCACCGCCCGCCATTTGTTCTCGGCGATCAACTCATTGCGATAGATGCGCCAGCTGAGGTTTTGGTTGCGCAGTTTGATCAGCTTGGCGCAAATGGCCTGGATCAAGGCGGCGATGCAAACCGCTTCATCAATGGTGGTGCAAACATCGCAGACGCGGATCTCGAGGGTGCCGAATCGCTCCTGCGGCCGACTGTCCCACCAGATCTTGGTGTAATCGGCTTTGCCATCCGCGCGCTCCTTGCCCAGCGCGCCCACCCGCCCGAAGGTATCGATCAGCTGATCGAAATCGCTATACGAAGAGAATATAGGTGGAATGCCGGTGCGGGGCAGATTCTCGAATATGATGCTGCGATAGCTCTTGAGGCCGGTCGGATGCCCGTGCCAGAACGGCGAGCTGGTGCTTAGCGCCAGAATGTGCGGCAGGAAATAACGCAGCTGATTCTGGATGTCGACGATGAGATCAAGCTGGGCGCGCGAGGTACCGAATCCGACATGCACATGCATGCCATAGATCAGCATCTGGCGCGCGACCTCTTGCATGTATTCCTTGAGGTCTTGATAGCGCTCGCCGGTATTGGCCTCCTGCTCCTCCCAAAAAGCGAAGGGATGAGTGCTGGCGGCGATGATGCCGTAACCATGCTGGCGCGCGACGTCATCGACCTCGCGCCGCAGCCGCACCAACTCCATACGCGCTTCCGCCGCGTTGCGGCAGATATTGCTGCCGACTTCAATCTGCGATTGCAAAAACTCGGGTTTGACTTGTTCGCCAATCTGCTGAATGCGCTCGTCACTCAGCAGCTCCTGCACGACGGGCACCAGATTGCCCGTTTCCAAATCGATCAGTTGATATTCTTCTTCGATGCCAATGGTCAACGGCGCGGTATGCATCACTTCACCCCCGTAGCCCTGAATATGAGTAGAATATTAACACAGGTTTCGCCGGAAACCACTGCAATCCGCAGCCCTGCTCCGATGGCGCTCGAAACCGAAGCGTACGGCGATAGCGGATTTGCGCGATCTAGCGGACGCGTCTGCGCTCGACCAGAAACGCGCGCGCCTCGGCGGTGGTCGGCAGCGAGGGGATCGCGCCTTTCTGCACGCAAGTCAGCGCGCCGACGGCATTGGCGAATTCCAGCAGCTCGGGCAAGCGCCGTTGGTAATCGCGGCGGTTTTCGGCGACGCCAATCAGGATGGCAGCCACGAAAGCATCGCCAGCGCCGGTGGTATCGATGGCGCGCACGGCATAGCCAGCGTGTTCGATGCGCGCGCCATCGCGCAGATGGATGATGGCGCCCTTCGCGCCGTAGGTGACGCAAATCAGCTCCATGCGATCGCGCCACAGCGACGCCACCTCGCCGTCATTGCTGAGAAAGGCCAGCTCCTCCTCGCTGATTTTGAGCAGGTTGGCGAAGTCGAGGCCGGAGCGCATGCCGGCTTTGGCGGCCGCCGCGCTATCCCAGAGCGGCAGGCGCAGATTGGGATCGTAGGAGATGAATTTGTCTTCGGCGACGGCATGATCGAGCGCCATCAGCAGGGCCGAGCGCGCCGGTTCGTGGATCAAAGTGATGCTGCCATGGTGAAAGATGCTGCAGCGGTCGATGACGGCCGTATCCACATCATCGGGTTTCATCAGCATATCGGCCGAGGGATGCCGATAGAACATGAAACTGCGATCGCCATCGGCCGTATTGGAGACGAATGCCAGCGCGGTGCGCGCTTCCCGCGAGAAAGTCAGACCGTCGATGTTGACGTTTTCCGCCGCCAGCACATCCGCCAGATGCCTGCCGAAGGGATCATCGCCGACCTGGCCCATGAAGGCGCTGGGGTAGCCCAGGCGGGCGACGGCTGCGGCCACGTTAGCCGGCGCGCCGCCCGGCGCCTTGACGAAACCGGAAGCATCGCCAACCGTCACGCCCATTTCCAGCGCCACAAAATCAATGAGCAATTCGCCGAATGACAAAATCGACATGAGCTTCGCCCCGCTGCAACTTGCCATTTGAATTTAGAAACGAGGATAACGCGTCCGCGCGCCGATGACGAATGCGAAGCGACGCCAGGCCGGGTTTTCGCGTCAACAGCTGTCGATCAAGTCGTGGATGAAGCCGCCGCTTTCGCTGGCGACCAGGGCGCCGCAGGTCAGCGTCAGTTCCAGTTTGCCCATCAGTTGAATCAACTGTGTCAGCTGTTGGCGCATCAGCAGAATCATGTCGTCCCAGTCGACATCCTCGGGCAGGCTGTGCTGGCGCAGGTCGCGCATGCTGTCGAGATAATCGATGGCCGGCCCGACATCTTCAAAGACTAGCTGACGCGGCAGATCGTGCCGCACCACGGCGTAAAAGTGATGCGAGAGGATGCGCGTGCCGTTCTCCAGCGCGAAGGCATCGCTGGGCAGCCTGGGCGGATGAACCAGCGCGCCGTTGCTGCTGAGCAAGACGATGGCGCGGCGGATCAATACCTGCAATTCGGGCAAGGTATGCAGGCTGTTGGTGGCGGCGATCAACTTGCCGCCGCGTTTGAGCACGCGCTTGATTTCCGTCAGGCTGCCGTCGATATCGTCGAGGTGATAGAGCACGTCGTTGGCCATGACCACGTCAAAGCTGTCGTCGGCGTAGGGCAGCTGGATGGCGTCGCCTTGCGCCAGATGCCTGTGGTCGGCGGGATGACAATGCAGCAAAAATGACGAAAGATCCAGCGCGAAGTATTGGACATCCGGCGCGCGTTCGATCAGCTGTGAATAGTGGATGCCGCGGCCGCTGCCGATATCGAGCACCGCTTCCCGCCCCTGCCAAGCGACGGTATCCAGCGTCCAGGCGGCGAAATCCGCTTTGGGAATGGCGTATTTGGCGTGGGTTTCTTCATGGATGCGGAGGTGTCTGTCCGTCGCGTAATAGCGGCGGATGCCCTCTGCTTGCGGCGATAAGGTCATCGAGCATCCAGACGTCCAGCTGCTTGCGGTATCTACACTATACTACTGAATATGGGGGATGCAAGATGCGCCCGCCTTCCGCGCAATCGACGCTTAGCCTCCCGTCTCGCCCCAGCTCTCCCAATAGGTCAGTTGCTCCGCGGGCACGCGCTCGGCTTTGCGAAAGGTCTCGCCGGTGAAATATCCGACCGGCAGCAAGACCGCCGTGGTCACATTGTCCGGGATGCCGAGGACGGCATTGCATTCCTCTTCGTAGCTCAGGTGCAGCGTGGTCCAGGCGGCGCCGATGCCACGCGCCCGCAGTGCCAGCATCAGCGACCAGGCGGCCGGGATGATTGAGCCGTACAAGCCGGCGCCAGTGGAGGAGAAGCTGTTGGTCGCGCGCCCTTCAACGCAGGCGAAGATCATCATCGGCACGTCGCCCATGTGGTCAGCCAGATACTGCGCCGAGCCGATCACGCGCTGCATCTGCGCCGAGAGCGGCTGGCCCGCGTTGAAGCGCCCGACCTCACGGCTGTAGTCGTACCAGGCTTGTTTGTAGTATTCGCCGATGCGCGCTTTTTTGTCGGCATCAGTGACGATCAGCCACTTCCAGCCTTGTTGGTTGCTGCCGGTTGGCGCTTGCAGGGCGATCTCGATGCAGCGCTTGACAACATCGCGATCGACGGGGCGCGTCAAATCGAGTCGCTTGCGCACGCTGCGGGTGGTCTCGAGGATGTAATCTACCGATGCCAAGTCGTATTTCATGTCCCTCTCCCTTCGTACGTGGTCAAAAACTCATTCGGCGCTTTCAGCGGCGGAGATTTGCTCGGCCAGCCAGAGCCGGATCAAGCGACTGACGCTCTCCAATTCGGAATCGAAGAGGCGCGTGCCGTGCGCGCGACCGCGATAGAGCCTTGCGGTGACATCGCCCGTCGCGTTCGTGAATAGCTGCTTGATGGCATCGGCGCTGGATCGGTCGCTATGTGAAGCGACAATCAATGCGGAGCGATCGGCCAGGCCATCGACCAGCGCGGGCGCCGGCCGCACGCCGCGGTAATCCAGGCCGGGCGACAGCGCCACCGCGCCGCGGCAAACATCGCTCTCCGCGCAGCCGATGATGGCGACATTGGCGCCGATGCTGCCGCCGATGATGGCGAGGCCGTCGTCGCCGAGTTGCCCCGCGCTATCCAGCCAGTCGATCCAGTCGGCGACATCGGCGATGGCCAGGTCCCAATCGCGCGAACCGCCCGATTCGCCGTGCCCGCGCATATCGACATTCAGCAGCGCGTAGCCGGCTGCATGCAAATCGGGGATGAGCGGATCGTAAGCGGCGCGATTGCTGTTGAGCATGTGCAGCAGCATGATGACGGGCGCGTCGGTTTCGGCGGCGTAGTAATCGGCGACGAGGGTGGCGCCGTCGCGCTCAAGTTCGACGGTTTCGAAGTCAGGCGCGTCCTGCGCTGCAATCAGCGCGCAACTGAAAAACAGAAGAAGAACAAGTGCAAATCGCATACGATTCTCCTATTGACGAATTCGCTTCAAGATCGCCGAACTCGACAGTCTCTTGTCGTCCCGAATTCTTGCTGTACGCAACACCGTTGAATAATCTCAACATTACGTTCATTTGTCTCTGTGCGCTCTGTGCCCTCTTTTTCAACAAACCTCCTAGCTCATGCAAGGAGCGATTTTGATATTTTGTGTGAGCGCGGCAGACCTTTTCGCTGCCGCCGAGCGGCTGTGGTTCATATCTGTTGGCAAACTCAGCAACGCGATGCACGTCGTGCAATCCCGCGTTCATGGCTTGCGCGCTTTTCGCCCGCCACGCCCCAGCAGGAACAACACCAACAGCGCCACCAGACCCAGAATCGCCAGCTTGTCATACGGCGAGAGCTCGGGCGGGGGCGGCGTCTCCGATATTATGCGGATCATATGCGGCATGTCCTTGTCGCTATGCCGATAGATCACCCGCTGGCGCTCGCGCTGAATCTCAAATTCGCCATCGCTGACCTCGACGCGGTAGCCATCGGGAAACTGCGCATTGGGCACGTAGATCTCGGTGGGCGTCGTCACCTGGCTATCGCCGCGAAAACTGAAGGTGAAGACGCCGCGCGCCGCGTCAAAGCGCATGTTGAGCGGCTCGCCCGCGACTTTCCTGGCGTAGGGACGGACTACCGCGCTCAAGGCCCGGCCGCCGGAATTGATGTTGTCGGGATCGCTCTGCTGATCGCGGCTGAAGATGGAAAAGTCCTCGCTGTTCCATTGATCGCCGTGTTCATTGCTGTTGTCGGGCGTGTAATTCCATTGCGTATAACTCATCAAGTGATGATCGAGCGCTTGAAAGTGATTCTCCAGCGCGCGGGCTTGATCGGAGAAATCGCCGGTTTGATAGGCTGTGGCCTGATTCAGATCGTAAGGAATGCCGAATTCGCCCAGCAGGACGGGCGCATCGTCCATGCGCTGGCGCGCGTGATCGCGGAAGCGCCCGATCTGACGCCGCATGAAGGCCCCGACGGCATCGCTGCCTAGCAGAGGTTGCATGTCGATCAGATCGAAACTGAAATGCGGATGGAAGCGCTTGCTGACCATGGTCAGCGGATCGTAGAAATGCGGCGCGAAGACGAGCCGGCTGCTGTCCTCATAGCGCGGTGGCGGCGCCAGCACCTCGGCTTCGACGAAAATCAGCGCGCCCGGCATGACCTCGTGGATGGCGGCGGCGAAGCGTTCGGTGAAGGGCTTGAGGAAATCCTCGCTGAAATCGACGCCCGCGAAATGCGCCGGTCGCCGGATGCGCGGCAAGCCGTCTTTGTCGATATCCCAGATGCCGGCCTCGCGCCAGATATCCTCGCAGTCATCTTTCCAGGCGCGCCTGCCAGCGGGATCGATGGTCGCCGGATGCGCCCGCCCGGGCAGCTGATCGACCAGAGGCCTTCCAAAATCGAGGCAGGTCTGCTCGAAGCCGTTGGCGAGGAAGATGGCTTCGGCCGGCGAGGGCGTGATGCCGAGTTTGATCGCGATATGATCGGTGCCGCGCAAATCGGGAATGCCGATCAGCCCGGCGCTGGGTTCGTTCATCGTGCCGAATCCGGCGACGTTGGGCAGATGCGCAATGCGGCGCGCCAGTTGCTGGAAGGCGCGGATGTAGTGCCCCTGCAAGAAATCCTGCAAACTGAGCCCATCGCATTGACGCTCGGGCGCGAAGCGATTCCCGCCGAAGAAGAGCGTGAACATGGTCTGCGCGGCGAAGCGATTGTAGTTGCTGAACCAGAGCAGATGCGAAAAGTCGCCCGCAAGCAACTGGTGCAAGACAGCGGCGCCGGTCTCATCGAAATGAGCGGGCTCAAGACCGACGACATCAAAGGTCCAGGCCGGCGCGCCATCGCCGCCGCTGAAGCGGCTCCAGACATCCTGATGCGGATCGATGAAGAGCGAAATGTCGTGTTCACCCGCTTTTTCGATCAACGCCTCGATGTAATCGAGAAAGTCGTCGTCATAGCTGCCCGGCCCGGCGTGTTCCAGCGCCTCCCAGGTCACCACCAGCCGCAGGAAATCCAGCCCCCAATGCGCCAGGCGGCCGAAGTGCTCATCGGCTTCTGCGAGCGGGAAGGGCCGCCCCACGAAGGAGACATCGCGGCGTTCGTCCAGGCTGTCGGGCAGGTGGGTGTAACCGGGCGGATGGGCGGGCACTTTGCTGCCGCCGCTCAGGTTGACGCCGTGCAGGATCAGCGCGCGTCCGTCTTCGTCTTTGAACCAGCGGCCGTCGGTGGTGATGGGCATGTTGGCTTCTCGTCGGTGGGCGGGTGAGTGGGTGGGAGTATAGCAGAGAACCAGCTTGATCTCAGTAAGTGCGAGTAAGCCCCGGAAAACCGGCAAGATTCTTCATGAATGTAAATCTGTAGGGGCGTTTCGCTGACACGCCCGCGAATGGCAGGTGGACTGCAGCGGGCGAGCCAATGGCTCGCCCCTACATGTCTTCCGCTGTTTTGGAGCTTGCAAATATCTTCATCACGGACTTGCAATCAAATCTGTGTCTCGGTAGCAAAACGGTCTCACACCGCCGGCCAGGGACGATTCGGACCCGGACCCGGCAGCGGAAATATCCCATCCGCGACCAGCCGCTCGACCCGCAGCGCGAGCATGCGCATCTCCGTCCGCGACAGCAGCGCCACCATGCTCGCCGTGTATTCATCCTCGTCAGCGTCCAGCCGCGCCAGCAGGTTTCCCAGGTCGGCCAGGATTTCCGGCGGTATCGGCAGCCCGGAAAAATCCCAGATCACCGTGCGCAGCTTCTCGCTGGCGTTGAAGCTCAAGCCGTGATCAATGCCCCAAAGATGCTCATCGTCATCGAGCAGGCAATGCCCGCCTTTGCGATCGGCATTATTGATGATGGCATCGAAAACCGCCATGCGCTCCAGCTGCCACATCATGCGCAGCTTGTCGAAGGTGAAATAATGCACTTCGGGATCATGATCGATGAATAGCTGCACCGAGCCGATGCCGCGCGTGCCATCGCGCAGGAAGGTCGGCGGCACGATGCCCCAGCCCAGCGCCTTCGAGGTCAAGTAGGCGGCGGTCTCGCGCTTGCAGAGGGTGCCATCGGGGAAATCCCAGAGCGGACGCTCGCCGCCCTGTGGTTTGTAAATCGCCATCAGACTGTCGTCGTCGTGTACGATGTTGACCAGGAAGGTGTAATTGGAGCCCCAGCGCATCAAGCCGACTTCGTCATCCATCTCGCCTTTTTCGATGACGCGATGCGCCTGCTCCAGGGGAAGGCAGAGCGGTTGATCGAGTGCGCTGGCGGTGTGGACGCGCTTGAAGCTCATGGCGAATCGACCTGATGGCACGATGATTGATTTCATTGTAGCGCGTTGGTCAATTCAAGCGCAACAGGCTGGCGAGTTGATCACGCCTCCAAAGCGACGCCGCGGTAGACGGCGGCCAATGACAGGCGGCAATCGAGCGCTTCCAGCGGAGTCTCGTCCGCCAGATCGGTATACTGCCGCAAGTGCCAGCCATCATCGGCGCGCGTGTACCATTCAGCGAATACGCGCTGCTGATCGAGTATCAGGTAGCCCTGAATGCTGGGCACGGCGCCGTAGTAAGCCACCTTGTCTACGTGGTCACGCGTCAAAGACTTTGGCGACGTCACTTCTACGACTATAGTTGGGTTGAGCAGGCTGACCTGGTTGTCGTCTGCAAACTGAGGGTCGCCACAGACGACGCTCAATTCCGGATAGACGTACCGTTCGTCGTCGATTTGCACTCGCATATCACTAGAGCGCACCGAGCAATTAGAGTCGACCAGAAGATTGACGAGCGCCGCGATGGTATAGGCAATGATGGCGCTATGATTGCCTGTGCCTCCCGTCATGGGGATGATCACTCCGTCAATGTACTCGTTCCGGATGTCGCTGGCTGCATCGATGGCCAGATATTCGTCAACCGTCATTGCGCGCGTCTCAATAACCATCGTTCGTCCTCACAGCATCTGTTGGTCTCGCGACCGCTCCGCTCGCATTCAATCCGTCTGGCTGCTCAGGTCCAATAGAAGACGATGCGGCCGTTCTGCTTGGCATCGGGCCGGCCGGATTTCACCGTATCCATGGCGTGCAGGCTGAGCGCGCGCATCTGTTGGCGGCTGCACCACATACGCACGACCTGGGGATCGCCCGGACCGCCTTCAAAGATGCTG
The DNA here is from genome assembly GCA_022822305.1 of Anaerolineae bacterium. GTDB lineage: Bacteria > Chloroflexota > Anaerolineae > Aggregatilineales > Phototrophicaceae > UBA6055. Next base: position 10,976 of record JAJEBY010000009.1, on the reverse strand, counting down.
AAGTCGTCGTCCTCGTCATCATCATCGAGGTCGTCTACGATATCGTCCATCTCTTGCAATTCTTCCTCGCTCTGCGGCACCAGTTCCTGCGCGATCAGGATGACCTTGTTATCACGCGCTTCATAAGCCAGCCCCATTTGAGCGATGCGAAAGAGCGGTTCAATCGGCTCGCGCAATTCCATATCCAGGCGGCTGAAATCGGCTTCGGTTTTGGTATTTTCGCGATGATCAATGTCGTCCAGCAATTCGGCGATCGCCGACGACAGCGCCTGCGCCTGTTCCTTCTCGATGGTGAAGGAGACGATGCGGTTGTCTTGCCCGGCTTGCAGGTGGAAGGTGCGTTTGCCTTTGGGTCCGATGGTGCCCACGGTCACAAAATCGACGGGATTGAGTTCAATAAGATTAGACACTTTTCCCTCCGTCCGCATTTTGCTTTGCATCCGCCGCGGCGCGCCGTCGGTCGAGCTCCAGCACATGCGCGATGTCGTTCATGCCGATGATGAAGGGGCGGCTATGGGACAAATGCAAGGTGCTGATCGAAGCCGGCGAAACGACAATGCGCTGAAAGACATCGAGGTGCATGCCCAGATAATGCGCCAGCGCCATCTTGATCAGATCGGCATGGAAGACCAGCGCGATCATCTGGCCGGGATGCCGCTGCGCGAGCGTCTCGATGGCATCGACGATCCGCACTTGCACGGCGCGCATGGTCTCGCCGGCCGGGAAGTAGGCGCGCGACGGGTATTCCTGCACGACATCCCACATCTTGCGTCCGCGCAGTTCACCGATCGACTTGCCTTGCCAATCGCCGTAGTCCACCTCGCTGATCTCCGGAAAGACAGTCACACCGAGCTTCTGATGATGGCGCGCGACGGCTTCCGCGGTTTCGATGGTGCGTTCCATCGGGCTGGCATAGATCACCGCCAGTGGCGCGTTCGCCAGCCGCAGGCCCAAAGCCTCGGCTTGCGCCTTGCCCTCTTCGTTCAGATGTACGCCGGCCGCTCGACCCGCCAATTTGCCCGTCTTCACGAAGTCGTTCACCGCATGTCGAATCAAGAGGAGGGTGGTCATGCACTACCGCCGTTTGCGCAGTGGTTTACGCTCCATGATAACATAGTCGCGTCCACGTCCGATAGCAAGTCTGCGCATTCGGCGGCCGAGCCGTGTAAGATCGACAGCTTGCGCACAGATGAGGCTGAACATGAAATTCGCCATCAATTATTCGCCGCAATCTCTGCAGCTCTCTCGCGAGGGGACGATCGAAGTCGACCTGTTCAAGTTTCCGCCCTGGCCGGATCTGCTGCCAGACATGCGCAGCGTGCCGGGCGCCTACGTCCACTTTGATCACATTGCCGGCGGCGGCTTCCCGATTGAGGTAGACCGGGCGGCGACGCGGCGTTGGCTGGACGAGACGGAGACGCGCTTCGTCAACACGCACCTGGCCGTTTCCGCTGTCGACTTCGCATCCGATGAAACGATCAGTCCCGAGACCGTCATCGAGAAAGCGCTGGCCTACGTCGATTATCTGGGACAACACTTCGGCCACGACCGCGTCATTGTGGAGAACCTGCGTTATCCGATGCCGGGATGGAACCAGCGTATGCGGGCGGAGATCGTGGATCCGCAGGTGATAGGAGAAATCGTCCGGCGCAGCGGCTGCGGCTTCCTGCTAGATGTCGCGCACGCCATGCTCGCTTGCGAAGGCTTGGGGCATGTTGATGCCAAGGCATACATGAACGCGCTGCCCGTCGACGCCCTGCGCGAGTTGCACGTGGTGGGCATCCGCCCCAATGCCAGAGCCAAGGGCATACGCGATGATCATTTCGCCCTGACCGAGGACGACTGGTTGATGACGGAGTGGGCTGTGAGGCAGATTCGCGAGGGACATTGGCGCGTCCCCGAGATCTTGGCGTTTGAGTACGGCGGCGTCGGCGAACGCTTCGCCTGGCGCAGTGAGCAAGAGGTTATCGCCGAGCAAGCCCCGCGGCTCCTGCGCCTGGCGCGGTCGATTTGAGGGCATAGCGCGAAAATCGTAGGGGCGACTCTGTGAGTCGCCCACAAATCACGCCAAAGCCGTTGATCTTTTCAAGGCAAACCAACCATCAGAAACAGACCTGTCGCCAGCATTGATATGGGGGGCGTCGAGAGCACGCGCAAGCGGGCGACCTGATAGGTCGCCCCTACGAAATCCGCGGTGCTGTCTTGACTGAGCTTGAAATTCCTGGCGTGTGTTTTGGGCTAGCCACCGGCTCGCCCCTACAAGGCTTGTCCGCTACTGCGAAACATACGCAACACTACCTGGAAAACAGCAATTTAACGACAATACGCAGTGTTAATCCTTGCAAGACGCATCAGAATTCTGTGGAATCCGCCAAGATTAGCTCCCCTTCCCTGATGCTTCGGGGAAGGGGTCGGGGGATGGGGTAGAAAAACGCGATGACGTGGTGAATTATCGGACAAACCCTACATTCGTTTGGGTTATGGCGGGCACGGGCGAAGCGCCTCGCTTGCGGCGGACGAAACTTTAAGCTAGATTGAATCATCCCGATGCGTAGCGCCCGACTGGTCATGAGCGAATCTCCCGCGTCCACGTTCCTCAATCGCCGCCACCTGCGACTATTGCTGCTGGTGACGGCGCTGGTCCAAGGCCTCATGTTCATCAGCTATCCCTTGGGCACGGGACTACACGATGACAATGAATCCGCCCAGAACTTCCTGATCAGCGAAGTCGCGTCCGGCAACCTGCTCATCGGCAATGTCCGCTACAACACCGGATACGCCTTCGTCATGGCGCCGCTGCGCCTGCTGACCGACACGCTCGATCGGCTGGCTGACCGCGCGCTGCTGCTGCTGCAAACAATCGCTTACAGCGCCCTTCCCTTTTTGGTCTACGACATGCTGCGGCGGCGATTCAATGCCCGCCTGGCGCTGATCACCGCGCTGCTGGTATTGGTCGATCCCTTCGGCCTGCAATGGGTCCATTTTCAGCTGCCCGGCTGGCTGATCGCGCTGGCAGCCGTGGCGGCGCTCTGGCTGGCGCAGCTGGCTTGGGATAGGGCGCCGCGCCAGCAGATCAAGCTGATTGCCCTGGCGGCCATCGGTTTAGGATTGATGAGCGTCGCCCGCTTGAATTTCGCGCCGTTGGTCGCGATTTTCGGCTGCGGCTTCCTGCTTTGGCGACACGTTGCCTTGCGGCAGCGGATCACGCTGTTTGCGACGGTTGGCCTGATCAGCGGCGGCATCCTGGGCGGATATATCGTCTTGATCCACCTGCCGTCGACCGGCACGACGACGCTCAGCTGCACGACCGGGGCGACGCTGGTGGCCAGCCTGCCGGAGAAGGGCTTTGAATTGCGCGCGTCCAATGGTCCGCATGCGCGGCGTTATGCCCAATTGCTGACGCTGCCGCCTGCGCGGTCGATCACGTTTTTTGGCGGCAGCTATGCGTTATGGCGCAATCCAGGACCCTGGGTCAGCGCGGCCGAGCGCGAAGCTTTCCTGGCGCAGCCCTTCGGCGAAACGGAGGACGCGATCGATATTGTATTTCCCGGCGCGCTCTACTGGTACCTGGGCCCTTGCGCCGCCGATGCGCTGCTCACCGATGTCTATCGGGAGGCTATCGGGCGCGATCCGGCCAAACTGCTGCTGGCGATCGGCGAAGGCGTCGTCTACGCCTTGATCCAACACCCGGGCCAGGCGACCTTCCCGCTCCAATATCTCGATAGTCCGGATCAGGTCAATTGGCAGGAGGAGGGCCCGCTGGGATTCGCGGCGGCAGATAGCGCGCGTTACAACGGTCATCGGCTGTGGCGGCCGGGCGTCCAGCTCTACAGCGCCCTGTTTCCGGTACTTAATCTGCTGAAGCTGTTGACACCCTTGGCGCTGATCGCGGCGCTCTGGCGGCGGGACTGGCTGCTGGCCACGATTGCGGGCATGTTGCTGCTGGGTCTGCTGCTGATCGCTACCTTTGCGTCGATCGAGCCGCGCTATTACGCATCGCTGTCGCCGCTGTACATGATTCTGATCGGCTGCTTTCTCGGCCAAGTCTATGAGCGCATTCGCGACCGACGTTGATGGTCTACTTTCCGAATGAGATACGTAGAGGCTTGCGCAACACTACCTGGAATACACCGATTTAACGACAATACGCAGTGTTAATCCTTGCGAAACGCAACAGAATTCTGTGGAATCCGCCAAGTGTATAGTCCCGTAGTTAAATGGAGCGGGTCATTGTGAAAGTCTTCCGGATGCTTCTGCCAGCGGTCGCAGATAAACTCGTAGGGACTTCACCCCTTCAAAGTCTTGAGCCGTTTGGCAAAATTCTAGGCCCTAATGAAGGCTTCAAGGTGCTGGCGCAACTGTGCGTGTGTCTGGTAGAAGTAGCGATACAACGTCTTTTCTTTCAGGGTCCGATGCATCCGTTCAACTTGCCCATTTGTCCACGTGTGATAGGGCTTCGTCAACCGCCGGAGGAATGCGCAAGCGTCCCTGCGTTTCGCGCCCTCGGACAGTTCAGCAAAGACAAACTTGGACGTGCGGTCAACGGCCACAAAGAGTTTCAGCGTGCCCTGCTCGGTTCTGACAGGGCGCCAGTCGACGTGGAACTAACCGATGGGATAGGCCTTGAACCGCTTCTTCTTGCTCGCTCAGGACAGTCGATCGCGGCTGCTTCGGTCCCATCGGCAGATCATAAACAGAATCGCGTTTTTCCACTTCGCGACCGTCTTGAGGTTGATGCCATAGCGCTTGGCCAGCTTCCTTATGCGCTCTTTACTATTCTATATTTTTCGGCGGGTTGCCTCTGTCATCGTGGCGCGAGGGTGTAGAATCTGTCCCATAACTCGTCATTTTGCACATTGTAGACAGTACCATTAAAATCCAAGACGATACATGTAGGGAGGGGTTGATTAGCGTCCGCTGTTCATAAGCGTGTATATGCGGCATCATCATACGAAATTCCAAACTAGTAAGGAGCAAAAAACATGAAAGTACTTATTTCCGGCGTGACCGGACGCGTGGGCGCCAACCTGGCGCATCAACTCATAGAGCGCGGCTGCGCGATACGCGGGTTGGTCATGCCCGGCGATCCCAAGATCGATAAGGCGCAGCGGCTGGGCGTCGAGATTATCGAAGCCGATATCGCCGATGCCGATCGCGTGCGGGCCGCGGCCGACGGCGTCGATATCGTCATCCATCAAGCGGCGCAAATCCTGGAAGGCGTCTATCCCTCGGAGCGCATGCTGGATATCAACACCCGCTCGACCATCAGCCTGCTCGAAGGCGCGCTGGCGTCGCGCACGCCAATCAAGCGCTTCTTGCTGGCCAGCACCGACCAGACCTACAATCCCTTCGTCACCAAACAAGTGACCTTCCGCGAAGACAGTCCCCAGCAGCCGGCCGATATCTATGCGCTGACCAAGCTGCTATCGGAAGAAATCTGCCGCGCCTACATGCGTGAATACGGCATCCCGGTGACGATGCTGCGCTACAGCTCCATTGTCGCCGCCAACGAAGTGCTGGGCGTGCTCAATCCGGTCTGGCTGAATTATTTTGTCGAGCTGGCCGTCGCCAAGAATCGCATTCCCTGGTTCGGCGCCGAACATATCGAGGAAGCCAAAGCCATCATCGCCGATTTGCTAGACACGCCGGAGGCGGTCTGCGCCGTGACAGATCCGGACGGCAAGTCCTGGGCGCTGGCCTTCACCGATGTGCGCGATGTGATCGCGGGCACACTGCTGGCACTGGACAACGACGACGCCATCGGCGAAGCCTTTAACATGGTAGGACCGGCGCCGGTGACCTATACCAATGCCGCGCGCTTGATCGCCGACAACACTGATCGTCCCTACCGCGATGTCAAGATGCCCTTCTACTGGGGCCCGCATGTCTCTAACGAAAAAGCGCGCGCCATGCTGGGTTACAACCCGCAATACACCTTCGACAAAATGGTGGAAACGGCGCTGGCGCATCAACGGGGCGAGGCGATTGACCTGATTCCGAATTAGCTCGCGCGCAGTCAACCCCGCGCCTGGACGCGCAAACGCCGCCGATTGCCAATCAAGCCATGTAAGGACGACCCACTGGGCCGCCCGCGGCTAAAACACCAATAGTGGGCGCGAATACACCGAATACCAATCATGCCTCGTAGGGGCGTCTCGCCGAGACGCCCGCCACAACACGCGAAAATCGTAGGGGCGACTCTGTGAGTCGCCCTATACCCACAATTGTTGACTTTCCCTGGGCAACTCTCCGAGACGCCCGCCCACTCGCAAATCGATGTACGGTCCGATTGGTATTCGCCGTAACGCGCTCAAACTGTGTTCGCCTGCACCGGTCAAGCCTTGTCCGCGTGGCGTTACTCTGGCCTAATCAGCGTGAACGCGCAGTTAGCTCCCCTTCCCTAGCTTGCTGGGGAAGGGGATGGGGGATGGGGTAGAAAACGCGCGGCGGGCGACCTAATAGGCCGCCCCTATATAGTTTCGGGACAATTTGGGGATTGTCAGTTGATGACAGCAATTCGCATTACTTACCGGGCGACGGGTTGGGCGTCACACGGACGGGCGACCCGCTGGGTCGCCCGCAGCCAACACTCCAACAATTGGCGCCAATTCCTGAATACAAATCAAACCACGTAGGGGCGGCTCAGTGAGTCGCTTACAGACCACGCCAAAATCGCCTGTCTTGTCAAGATTGTCCGTGCATCGGAGAGTGTCCCGATGTCGTCGCTGATATGCGGGTTGGCAGATTGGAGCCTGAGACTGGCGACCCACTCTGTCGCCCCCACACATATATCGCGAGGCTGCGCGAGCCAAGAACAAACTGTCGCCACGAGCCAGAACAAATGTGCTAGTCTTGTCGCGGATTGGACGAGATTCCCATGCACGGACGGAAGCAAAGCCGTCTCCGTAGGCAGCCGGATGGCGAGATGTGGGAATCTCTTCTGTTTCTATAGGGGTCGGGACACACCGGAGGATCATGCGCGATGGCAAATCGCTATCACCTGGATGAGAAGATCAAGGCGCTCAACGCGATCGACCAAAACGATGGCGACGTCAGACCGTTCAGCAATGATAACCATATCCCGGCGCGCACGCTGCGGAATTGGCTGCAGGATGAACGCGAATTGCGCCGTCAGTATCGAGCGCGGCGGCAGCGGCATGCGCAGCGGCTGGCCGAAGACATGCTGATGAATATGCTGGAGCGCGGCCAAGCGATCCTGGCGCGCATGGATGACAAAAAGCTGGATAAGGCGCCGCTCAATCAGCTGGCGAGCGCGCTGGGCGCGCTGTTAAGCAACGCGATGAAACTGGAAGAGGTGGTGGAAGCAGGCGATGCTGAAGAAGAAAAGGTCATCCGATTCGAACACTACTACGACGGTGCGGTGCAGGAGACTCCACCGTGGGCAGGCGCAAGTGATGGATTTGACCGCTCGCTTCAAGGTAGTGGTGTGTGGGAGGCGCTGGGGGAAGACGGAGCTGGGCAAGCAGATGATTCTGGAAGCGGCGCTGGCGCGGAAACGTTGTTGGTGGCTGGCGCCGACGCAGCGGATGGCGAGCCAGGTCTGGCGCGATTTGAAAGCGAGCACACGGCAAATGGACGGCATCGTCAGCAGCGAGATGGAGCACCGGCTTGATTTCCCGGGCGGCGGCATGATCGCCGTGCGCAGCGTCCATCATCCCGATAACTTGCGCGGCGAGGGGTTGGATCTGGCTGTGCTCGATGAAGCGGCGTTCATGGACGGGCGCGTCTGGCCGGGGATCATCCGACCGATGCTGGCCACGAGCCGCGGCGATGCCGTTTTCCTGAGTACGCCTTCCGGATATAACTGGTTCCGCGAATTGACGAAGACCGGCCTCAAACCCGATTGGCAGGACGAATGGCAGTCTTTCTATTATCCCACCGCGTCCAGCCCGCTGATCGCGCCCGACGAGCTGCGCAGCATCCGGCGCATGACGCCGGCGCATATCTGGGATGCCGAATACCGTGCCCATTTCAGCGCCGATAGCGGCGGCGTCTTCCGCGGCATCCGCGCCGCTCTGGAGACTGACGACTATCCCGGTCCGCAGCGGGATCGCCTGTATGTGGCCGGCATTGATTGGGGCCGCCACCACGACTACACCGCCATCGCCGTCATTGATGCCACGGCGCGCCGCATGGTGGCGCTGGAACGCATCAGCCAGGAAAGCTTCAGCGCGCAGCGCGATCGACTCCAGCGGATCTGCGCGATCTGGAATCCGAGTCAGATCTGGGCGGAGAGCAACAGTTTCGGCGCGCCCAATATTGAAGCGCTGCAAGAAGCGGGACTGCCGATACGCGCCTTTGCCACCACCGCCAAGAGCAAAGCGCCGCTGATTGAAGGGCTGGCGCTGGCGATTGAACGCCGCTCCATCACGCTGCTGGATGATCCCGTGCTGTTATCGGAGCTGGATAGCTATACGGCAAAACCAATGTCGGATGGGGGATATCGCTATGGCGCGCGTCCCGGCTGCCACGACGACACGGTGATGGCCACAGCGCTGGCTTGGCACGGCGTCAGCCGCAGCGGTCCTCGTTTCGACTTCGCTTGACCGTGTGACTCTCCCTCGACCGGTGACGAACAAGCGAAACATTCGTCCGCCTCTTAAACCGCTTCCCGAGCGAGCGTTCGCGCATGGCCCCATGCGGCGACACAGGACAATCAGTACACCGATGGTCAGACTGGCTCGCGCTTTTTGTATTCGGACAGTTCAAGCTAATGGTGTTGCAAGGATGCTCCAGCACAAATGGCGGATTGTCGTGGAGATCGCCGGGATTGACAACGTTCTCGCTGAACGTTTAGCGCATTGATTACAGAGACTTTGACAAAGTCTTGACAGAACGCTAGACTACTCATGTATGAGGCAAATAGGGGGCAACATGAAGAGAGTAACCATTATGATTGAAAAGGACGAAGATGGTTATGTAGCCTATTGCCTCGACTACGGCGTCGTCAGCCAAGGTGATACACAGGAAGAGGCGTTGAGCAACATTAAGGAAGCGGTAGAGGGATTCCTGGAGGTAGCCTCACCTGCAGAAATCCAAGATCGGCTTGCCCAGAAGGACATAAGACAGCTAGACGTTGAGTATGCCTAAGCGTAGAGTATTCTCGGGCGCTCAAGTATGTAAGATTTTGGTTCTGAACGGTTTTGAAGAGAAGCGGCGCAAGGGCAGCCATAGAATCATGCAGAAGCGCGTCCTTGGCGACTCGGGCAAGTACGCGACGATCACGGTCCCTGTGCCAGATCACAAAGAACTGCGGGCCGGCACTTTAAGCGAGATAATTCGGCAATCCAAATTGCCGAAGCGCTTGTTCAATTAGATTGTATTCTCTATCTCCTCTCCTCAAAAGCAATTTGGACTACCGCCATCATATGAAGTGGTCGGCGTTAGGCTAGGCAGTTCCCAATTCGTATGCAAAGGGGAACCGAAAGCGCAGACAAATCAGCTGGGACCTGGCAAGTAAGCGAATCAATCATGAGTGAAGTCGATTCAAACACCACTCGCGCCGATGACGATCGCAACGCGGTCAGCCGCCTTGCACGGCTGAAAACCGACATGGAATGGGTCAAGCGGTTGCTCTGGTTTGTGATTGCTTTGATAATAGGAATCTACCTTGATTTGCCTTCTATAGTGCAAGGGGTCTTGCCGTAGGATAGGGACGATGTCGCGCTTTCGCTGCCGATCATGTTTCGCCAGACGCCAAGCGCGTCCACGCTAGTCTTGCGACTACCGGATGAAGTACAATAGCAAAGAGCTTTAGACGCGCCTCAAATGCACATGACTCTCATCACTAAAGCGCTATGCTAGAGAGGGTAGTTTGTGACGCATATCACATCGGAGTAACAGATGGCGGCGGTAGCAGGAACAGATCAAAGTCTCGGTGAACGTGTTGCGGCAGTCGAAATTGAACTGAAACACGTCGCCACAAAGGCAGACATCACCAAGATTGAAGCGACGCTGAATACGCTGAAATGGGTGCTGGCAATTGTTATTCCGGCCGCGATCGCCTTAACCGGACTTATCGTCACCCTGATCGTCACCTTGATTACGAGATAACCGAATCTCCGAACGGGTTTCTAGCGACTATCCAGCGCATCGCGCGCGGCCGGGGTATCGATCCGCTCCAACGCTTCCCGCGCGAACTTGCGCACACCGGCATTTCCATCATTGAGTGTATAGATCAGCGCCGGCACCGCGCGTTCGCTGCCGATCTTGCCCAATGCCTTGCAAGCCGCGCGCCGCACCGCCCGGTTCGGGTCGAAGAGGGCTTTGGTCAAGCCGGGCACCGCGGGATAACCGATCTTGATCAAGGCGCCGGCGATGCCCGCGCGCAGAAACATGTCATTATCACGCAAGGCCGATAGCAGCGTGGGCACGGCGGCTTCCGCCTCATCGCCGATCTCGCCCAGCGCCTTGGCCGCCAGGTAACGCGTGCCGGGATCGGATTCGCGCACCAGCTCAGTCAACTGCGGCACCGAGGGCGCATAGCGTTGCTCGCCCAGGAAGACGATGGCATCGGCGCGGATTTCGGCGTTTTCAGCAGCCTGTAACTCGTGCCAGGCTTCCTCCACCGTCGTGAAGGCGGTCATGCTGCGTCCTCTCAGTTTGCAGTTGATGAAGTTGCGCCGGGCCTGTGGCTGCGCGCGGGTCGATTTTACCAGATTGACAGCGCCAACCGCACCCCTCAAGTCCTGTTCCCGCCGCAATCCGCTCGTTCAACGCTGAGGACAGAACCTGGGGCTTTTGGCGTGATTTGCGGGCGAGCCTTGGCTCGCCCCTACACGGCGTGTCCGATAACTCGCAATGTGAGCGCTTTTTTCTACCCCATCCCCGGCCAGTGCCCCCTCGGTCCCCCGCCTCACGGGGGAAGCATTGATCTTGACCCGTTATAGTGGACTCTAAGATTGTCTACTCTCCTGCGCTTCAAATTGCATTGGACTCATGTAGCCGAGTGCTGA
>JAJEBY010000001.1 GCA_022822305.1 Anaerolineae bacterium | reverse complement strand
CTGGTTTTACCCCACCCCCCGGCCCCCTCCCCGACAAGTCAGGGAGGGGGAGCTAACTCTTGGCGGATTCCACAGAATTCTGATGCGTTTTGCAAGGATTACCACTGTGAATCGTCGCAAAATCGGTGTTTTCCAGGTAGTGTTGCGTAAGTTTCGCAGTAGCGGACAACCCTTACATTCTGTTGCGCTCATGCGAGCGACCTGATAGGTCGCCCCGACAGTTTTCGCCATATTAGTTGCTTGTGACAGTTGTCTTGCAGCATTCATGTCCAGTCGGCGCAATCCTGCGCTGTCGTCAGCGCCTCGGGGAGGTTTCCCGAAGCATCAGAACGGAAGAGCTAGCGCTACTGTAACTCGCAAATATTGACCGATCATGAACACTATAAATCATCAGAAATCCCAAGATGCTTCAACGCGAAACAAGCTTTCCTCATTGATATGGGGGGATTGAGCGGGTAGACCAAAGTCGGGCGCGAATTTGCGAGCTTTCGCACAAGCCCTACGAGTCAACGGTTATTGTTATTACGCCTGCGGAATTGCATTCCCATCCACAAACTGCCGATGCCACTCCTCCAGCGTCAGCAGCGCCCACAGTTGCCGGCTGTAATCGCGGCGTCTGTCTTCGTGCTCGCGAATCAGCTTTTCGATTGCGGCTTGCTCGTAGAGTCCGCGTTCACGGGCTTGCCGGCTGAGCAGCAGGTCGCGGACGGGCGTCATATCCCGCCGCAGCCAGGCGCCCAGCGGTATGCCGAATCCGTGCTTTTGGCGGTCGATGATCGCGTCCGGCAGCAGGCCACGCGCCGCCTCCTTCAGGATGAACTTGCCGGTCGATCCCCGCAGCTTGAGATTGAAGGGGATGCTCGCGGCGAACTCCGCCAGCCGGTGATCGAGGAAGGGCGCGCGCGCCTCCAGCGAGGTGGCCATGCTGCTGCGATCAGCTTTGATTAGGAGGTCATCGGGCAGGTAGCTGCGCATATTGGCTTCGACCAGCGCGGCGACCGGATGCGCTTGATCGGCGCTGAGGTAGGATGAGAGATTGCATGCCGCGCAGAGCGCGCCGATGCCGAGCTCGGCGAGCAGATCGGCGCTGAAGACGCGCACGAGATCAAAATAGCCATCGGCGAGAGGTATGCTCGCGGCTCGGGCGTAACGCCGCAAGCGCTTTACCGGATCGTAGTAGCCGGCGCCTTCGCGACCCAGCGACCGCGCAAGCAACCGCCAGACGCCCGCCGGCAGCCAGGCGGTTCGCCGCATGAGCTGCGCCGCGTAGAAGCGTTCGTAGCCCGCGAATAATTCATCGCCGCCATCGCCGGTCAGGGCTACCGTCACCGCCTCGCGCGTAAGTTGGCTGACCAGCAGGGTTGGGATGGCGCTGCTATCGGCGAAAGGCTGATCATGCTGCCAGACCAGGCGCGCCAGCAGGTTCATGGCCGTCGGCTGGACGCGGAAGGCGGTATGCTCGGTATCCAGGCAGCGCGCAACTGCTTCCGCGTGGGGCGTCTCGTCAAAACTGTCGTCGCCCGCAAAGCCGATGCTGAAAGTTTTGATCGGCGCATTGCTGTGCTGGCGCATCAGCGCCACGATCAGGCTGCTATCCAGGCCGCCGCTCAGGAAGGCGCCCAGCGGCACATCGCTGATCAGACGCAGCTTGACCGCCTCGTCCAGGCGCTCGCGCAGCGCGCCGACATAATCTCCGGGCCGGGCGCGGGGATCGGGCGCCGCCAGACGCGGCAGCTCCCAGTACTTATCAATCTGCCCCTCGCCGTTCAGGCTGACGCGCATCCAGCTGGCGGGCGGCAGCATCTTAATGCCTTGGAAGGCCGTATCCGGCGCGGGAATATATCCGAAGCTGAGATACTCATACAACGCCGTGCCGTCTTCGGTGAAGCGCGAGATCCGCGGCACATCCGGGTGGGCGAGCAGCGCCTTGATCTCGCTGGCGAAGACAAATATCGCGCTGTCCTGATACGTGTAAAGCGGCTTCTGGCCCATGCGGTCGCGCGCCAGCAGCAGGCTCCGTTCGCGCCCATCCCAGAGCGCGAGGGCGAACATCCCGCGCAGCCGTTCCAGGCAGGCCGCGCCGTATTGTTCGTAGAGGTGGTTAATCGTCTCGCCGTCGCCGTCGCTGCGGAAGCGGTGTCCGGCGTCTGTCAACTGCCGACGCAGCTGCTGATAGTTGTAGATTTCGCCATTGAAGATGAGGGCGATCGAGCCGTCTTCGTTGAAGAGCGGCTGGTCGCTGCCGGCGACATCAATGATAGACAGACGGCGCATGGCCAGCCCGACGCCGCCGTCGATGAAGATGCCGTCGTCATCGGGGCCGCGATGCCGCAGGCGCGCGTTCATCGCCCGCAGCACGGTCTCGGTCACGGGCTTGCCGTCAAAGTGGATTACGCCGCAGATGCCGCACATGCGCACATTCTAACATCAGACGGGGAGCAGTCGAATTGCCATGATTTCCGCCACCTGTTCGGCCTGTCTTGATTTATCCTGCAGGTTTTGACGCGTATATTGGGCGAGCCCCTACATTCATTTACGGTGTTGCGGGCGAGTTGATGGGTCGTCCCTACATACTTTTGCGCACTTGCGGGCGACCTGATAGGTCGCCCCTACAGCCGGTCTTGAGCGCGGAAATCAGCAGGAATGAGGCAGCTTTTGACTGGGAAATGCTTCCTTTCCTTGTTGAAAAAAGTGATGAGTGACGGATTTGTCGCAGTGTCGGACAAGCCTTGCAGTCCGTTTAGCACTTGCGGGCAACCTGATAGGTCGCCCCTACTACTGTCGTCAAATTAGATGCTTGTGACTGTTGTCCTGCCGCCTTTCGCAGAAAGATCCAAGCCATTTGCGGGTGACTCTGCTTTATCGGACAAGCCTGGCAGGGACGACTCAGTGAGTCGCCCACGTTTCGCGCTCGCTCTGCTATGATAGGCGCATCTGTTATACACAGTTGAGAACGGCAATCATGACACCCTTGAAATTGATGCTATTACTGCTGATGGGTTTGCTGCCGCTGCTGACCGCGGCCGCGCAGACAGACTATCAATCCGAAAGCGGTTTCTATAAGGCGAGCCTGCCGGAGGGCTGGGATAGCGTGCGCAGTGATATTGCGCTGCATTTGGTGCGCGGGGACCTATCCATGCACTTGTTCGAGCTGCCGCCGGACGAACCGGAGGCGCTGATTCAGCGGGCATTTGAGATGATGTCCGTCGAACCTGCCGGCGACTTGATCCAATCTAGCGACGCGCCCCTGCCCAATGGCGTCTGGAAACAAGAGATTTATGCCGAAAGCACGTGGCTGCACGTCGGGCTGGCGCAAGCGCGCGAGGATGGCGCCCTGGTGCTGCTCGTCTTTGGCGAGCAGACTGATTTGCAGGCGGCGAATCCGACAATTCTAAACTTGTTAAGCAGCATTCAGTTCGGGGAAGTGGAGCGACCCGCGTATACACATCCCTCCGAATACGAAGAAATCAACGTCAGTTTTGGCGCTGAGCCGTATGTCTTGCAGGGCACGCTGAGCATGCCCGTGGGCGGCGGACCCTTCCCGGCAGCGGTCATCGCGCATGGTTCGGGACCGCAGAATCGCGAGGGCATGGTCGGTCCCTTGCTGCCCTATCGAGATATCGCGCTGGGGTTGGCGTCGCATGGCATTGCCGTCTTGCGCTACGACAAGCGCACTTTCACTTACGCGACGCAAATCACCATGGACGACTCCTTCACCATCGACAGCGAATCGACCGATGACGCGCTGCGCGCCATCGATTTCCTGCGCGGGCTGGACAAGATCGATAGCGAGCGGATCTTCGTCATCGGGCATAGCCAGGGCGGCTCGGTCACGCCGCGCATCCTGGCGCGCGATGCCGATATCGCCGGCGGCATCATGCTGGCCGCGCCGTCGCGATCCTTCAGCGCCGTGCTTGATGAGCAGCTGGCCTATATCGCCGAGGTCAATCCGGACGCTGAAGGAAGCCCGCAGATGGCGTATTTGCGGGGATTGCTGGATCAGTTCGCCCAGGTCGAGGCTGGCGCCACGTATGCCGAGGCTTTTGGCGACAGCGCCGTCTATATGGAATCGCTGGAGACGCTGGATCCGGTGGCTGAAGCGGGTGAAATCGCCGCGCCGCTTTTGATCCTGCAGGGCGAGCGCGATTATCAGGTGACGATGGCGGATTTTGCCGGCTGGCAGGCGGCCTACGCAGACGACGAGCGCGTGACGCTGATCAGCTTTCCGCGGCTGAATCACTTCTTCATGGCGTCTGGCGATCAAGCGCGCTTAAGCGTGCCGCAGGATTATTTGATTCCGGCTGACGTCGATTGGCAGGTGATCGAAACGATGGTCGAATGGATCGGATAAGATATTGTGGCCGTAGGGGCGACTCGTTGAGTCGCCCGCCAACTGGCAGTACAACTTAGAGCGCTACCAATGTAACAGTTTGCAGCGCTCGTTTCAATTGATTTTGCGTTCGTGTCAGGGTATTCTAACGCTGAGACCTTGGGAGGCGGACATGGCAGTTGAAGCGCACATCAATGCAGACCAAGAACGTTTGGTCGCAGTCGAAACTCGCATGGAAAACTTGGTCACCAAAGAGCAACATGAAAAGGACAACGGAGATATCAAGGTTGCGCTCGCTGAACTGCGCGGCGAAGTCAGAAATTTGCGTACTGATATCAAGAATCTCACCTGGCAGATCGCCGTGGTAGTCGCCATTCTCTCAAGCATCATCTCATTTCTGGTCAGCCGCATCCCGATTTGACGACGGACATATCCAGTCAAGACCAAGACAAGTCGCGCGCAAAGCAGAATCAGAATGTCTCCGCGCTCCGTTTGGCAAACTCCCCAATGACATCACGATAAATCATGGCAGTTATGGCGAGCGCAGATGCCAGTCCGTCGCCAGCTGATAGGCGTGGCCCAGACGCAAGATAGTGTCTTCGCTGTAGGGCGCGCCCAGGAGTTGCATGCCGATGGGCAAACCTTCGTCATCAAATCCGCAGGGCAGCGCCAAACCGCATAAGCCGGCCAGGTTGGCTGAAATCGTCAGCACATCGGCCAGGATCATCTGCAGCGGATCTCCCATCAGCTCGCCGAATTTGAAGGCCGTGGTGGGCGCGACCGGCGCCAGCAGCGCATCGACCCCGGCGAAAATCTGGTCGAATTCCTCGCGTATCAGCGTGCGTACGGCTTGCGCCTTGCCGTAATAGGCATCGTAGTAACCGGCCGACAGCGTGTAGGTGCCGAGCATGATGCGCCGCTTGACCTCCTCGCCGAAGCCGTGCCCGCGCGTCTTCTTGTAGGTATCGAGCAGATCGGCGCCATCGACGCGCGCGCCGAAGCGGATGCCGTCATAGCGCGCCAGGTTGGCGCTGGCTTCGGCCACGGCGATGATGTAGTAGGCGGGCAAGCAGTAATCGGCGTGCTCCAGGCTCACTTCCTGCACCCGCGCGCCCAGCGCTTCCAGCTGCGCCGCCGCCGCGCGCGCCGCCGCCGCTACTTCCGGCTGCAAGGCGTCAGTGAAATATTCGCGGGGCAAGCCGATGCGCAAGCCGGCGATGTCGCGGTTGAGCCCGGCGGCATAATCCGGTACCGGCGTCGGCATGCTGGTGGAATCGAGCGGATCATGCCCGGCGATGGCGCCCAGCACCCGCGCCACATCTTCGACCGTGCGCGCGAAGGGACCCGCTTGATCGAAGGACGAGCCATAGGCGATCAGCCCATATCGCGATACTCGCCCGTAGCTGGGCTTGATGGCGCTGACGCCGCAGAAAGCCGCCGGCTGGCGGATGCTGCCGCCGGTATCGCTGCCGAGCGAGGCGATCGCCATATTCGCCGCCACCGCCGCCGCGCTGCCGCCGCTGCTGCCGCCGGGCACGCGCTCGGCATCCCAGGGATTGCGCGTGATCTGGTAGCCGCTGGCTTCTGTGGTCGAGCCCATGGCGAACTCGTCCATATTCAATTTGCCCAGCATGACCGCGCCCGCCTCGCGCAAGCGCGCCACAGCCGTCGCATCGAAGATCGGCAGGTAGCCCTTGAGAATGCGCGAGCCGCAGGTGGTCTCGACGCCCTTGGTGGAGAGCACGTCTTTGATGGCGATGGGGATACCCAGCAGGGGGCGCTCGTCGCCCGCCGCCCGCATGTCATCGGCCGCGCGCGCCTGATCCCGCGCCAGATCCGCCGTCACGCAGAGATAAGCGCCGATCTCCGGGTCGCGCGCGTCGATCTGGGCCAGATGCGCTTCGGTCAGCTCGGCTGCGCTGAATTCGCCGGCGCGCATTTTTTCCAGCGCGGCTGAAAGGGTCAGGCTAGTCAGTTCGGTCATTCAAGTCACCCGATGTTGTGTGTCGTTAACCCACTCGGTTCCTCAATGCTCATATTTGAATGGGAATGGACAATCAAATTCCGATAGCGACGTGCTAGGTCAACGGTGGGCCCGTAAGTTGATACAATATCACTGCAACGAAGACGAACGTGACGCCGGTAAATAGGCAAGCCGTTTGAAAGGCAGTCGTCTTTCGACCGATGACCTCCTCATGCTGTTTCCATAACTTAATGTACTGCGCAAGCAGATTTGCCCGGTATTCCACACGCGGCAGCTTCCGCCACTTTTCCAAAGCACTTTCTTTTGGTTGTATAATTGCGATTGGCCGATAACGTGACCACATGACAGCCAGCGTGGAGCCGACAGCAAGTAGGTCAAACAGCACAAACAGGTGAACAGCGCCAACATTAACTTTGGCCGCCACATCCGAGAAATTAACATATGCAAAAAGCAAAACTCCCATGGCGGAACTAAGTATTGTAAAGGTGAATTTTGCCTTGGCCTCTAATATTTCGTGAGTCTTTATCGTGGCCTCGATAACTCCGTCAAGGCGTCTGATGATATCTTCTTCCGCGTCCGGCGACTTTTGTGTTACAATACCTGTACCTGTTTTCATATGACCTCGCGGGTAACAACTATGGTCAGTGATGAACCGCAGCATGATAACAACCAACATAGCGAATTGGTAGAATTGATACCTTTGAAGCCTTTGCTCGAGAATCCTGACCCGGATTTTGACGTGGTTATTACAGAGCGCAGCCAGTTTTTGCCCAGCTTGTTTAAGCGGCGTACAGTCAAAAACCGCCCGGCCGCGCCCAAACCCGAAAACGAGCAAACCTAGCTACAACGCGAGCGGATCGGCCAGATTCGTTATTCCCCCGCGGCCATGTTCGCCGTCCAGACCACGGGCGGGGGCCAGTGGCCGTCACGCACGACATCTGCCGTGTATTGCAAAATCGCCAGCGCTTCGCCGGTGGCGCAGTCTCCGGCGTAGGGCGATTCGTCCTGGCAGGTCAGTGAGCCGGTCAAACCCGGGTAGTCCTCCACAGCGGCCATGGCCGTCCGCAGCGCGCCGCGCCCGATGATCAGCGTGCCGTCTTCGCGCGCAATCGCAACCGATTCCACCGCGTCGAGCAGCAGGTTTGCGGCGTCGTACCCATGGGCGTGGAAGCCGCCGGTGGGTCCCGCCTCGTCGATCTCACGCCGCCAGGTTTCGACGAATGCGTCATAAGCCTCGCCGGCGACATGAGGAGCGGCCACATAGAGGCCGATGGCCGCATCGCCGGTCGTATCGGCAAAGTAGGTCGAGTAGGCGGCGTCCGCCGTCATCATAATGGTGTCTTCCAGGCCCGGCCAATCCGCCAGCTGCTGGGCGAGCAGAATTGCTTCCGGGGCGAACAGGGGGAAATAAACCAACTCCGCGCCGCTATCGGCAATCGCGCTGAGTATTGCGCTCATATCGGTTTCGCCTTTGCTGAAGACACCCCGCAGCACAACTTCGCCGTTCAGTCCGAGGAAGGTATCGGCCATCGCGCTTGCCAAACCCATGGTATAGGGATCGCCGTCGTGGATAACGGCGACCTTGGCGACATCCAGCGCCTCCGCCGCGAAGCGCGCGCTCAACGCGCCTTGGAAGCGATCGTTATGGGCCGCCCGAAAATAGCCCGGCTGATAGAGCCCGCCGGCGTCGCGGTCCGCATCCGTCAGGAATGGCGAGGAATTCGATGGCGAGATCATCAGCAGGCCGGCGTCGCTGATGAGGGGCAGAGCGCCTTTGGCCGCGATCGAGCAGTTGGTGCCGATGATGCCGATGATGGTGGGATTGGCGATCATTTTCTCGGCCGCTTCCCGACCGCCTGCTTCGCTACAGGCGCTGTCTTCCAGCACCAACGCGATGTCGCGGCCGAGCAGCTGGCCGTCACGCGCGAGCGCGGCCAGTTGGAAGGCGTCTCGCGCCAGCTCGCCGGTCCAGGGGCGGGGTCCCGACAGGCGCAGAATGCCGCCGATGACGATGTTGTCGTCGGGGCCGACTTCAATGCAGCCCAAGGCATCCGAGCAGTCGTCGCTGGCGATGGTCACGGCGCCGAAGGCGCAAGCGACAAGCGTGAGCGATAGCAAAACGTAAAGATGCTTCATGGCTTTGTATTCTCTTTCAACAAGGCGACTTGGTTAGTGGCCGTTCGAGGCGTCATTTTGCCCAATGGCGGCCAGTTTGACCAGAGGCATCCGGGTTTGTCGGCGAGCCTTGGCAGGCTATTTTGCCCCCATCCCCCGGCCCCTTCCCCCATAAAGGGGGAAGGGGAGCCAACTGTGTGCGAACTCGCTGTTTATACCCGCGCAACGGCGCGTTGCAAGGACTTGACGGGTGCAAGCGGGTACAAATTGGGCATCTGAACCCCAATACCAATCCAGCCTTACCATTCGTAACTCGTCAGTGGGCGACTCACAGAGTCGCCCCTACGGGTTTCGCCAGACGAGCTGGCTGCGATTGTTTCGCATTCGCATGCTAGTCCATTCAGAGCAGAGCTGTCCTGTCGTCAGGTTTAGGGCGGGGGCAAAGCGCGCCAATGCCGCGTCACCTGGGCGCGCGTCTGGTCGACGGTCCCGTCATTGATGATGATGACATCCGCCTGGCGGAGTTTATCCGCTTGCGAGTTCTGGGCGGCGATGCGGAGACGGGCGTCTTGATCGCTCAATCCGCGCTGATCGACCAGACGCCGCAATTGGGTCTCCGGCTTACAATCCACCACCCAGATCGTGTCCACAACGCCGGCCAGCCGGCCTTCCAGCAGTTTGATGGCTTCGATGACCACCACCGCCGACGCGGCCGTAAGGATCAGCTCGTCGATGCGCCTTCCGATGGCGGGGTGGGTGATGGCTTCCAGCGTCTTCAAGCGCGCGGCATCGGCGAAGACGATTTTGCCCAGGGCGGCGCGATTGATCTCGCCGTCCGCGCCCAGGATTTCGGCGCCAAACGCAGCGAGGATGGCATTAAAGGTCGGGCCGCCGCGCAGAATCACCCGATGCGCCACCGCGTCAGCATCAATGGTGGCCGCGCCCAGCGCCGCCAGCATGCTCATCACCAGGCTCTTGCCGGTGGCGATGTTGCCGGTCAGCCCGATGATGATCTTGCCCGGATAGCGCTCGCTCAAGTCGATGCCTTTCGCAATTCTTGCGCGACAGTTCATTTGGCCGCAGCCGCTCGTCGGCGGCGAGAGCGTTTGCCGCGCTCACGCAGAATAATATGCCTTCTCCTGGAATGAGCAAGGGGGTTTACCAACTAAGAGTGTATGGCGGCCAAAGTCAGAAATCGTTCATTTGCGCTGGGGCGGGCGATTCATTGGGTTGCCGGCAGGAAAAACCAATAACTGGCGCCAATTCCTGCATACCAATCAAGCCATGTAGAGGCTAGCCTTGGCTCGCCCTTATCATCATAGCCAGCGACGCGCGCGTCCATTACAATGTGACCATGACTGATTCTGCCATCCCTTTGTCCACATGACCGATCCCGCCGCCGAATCCCAGCGCTTCCCGCGCGCCCGCGCGCTGCTTTTCGTGATCGCCGCCCTGGCCATCGGCGCGGTCTTGATCATCGCCATGACCTGGTTCGTCGTCGGCTCGGCGCCGCGCAGCCAAGCCATCGCCGTCAGCGCCGATGTCACCGTCTCCGAATTCACGACGCTGCCCGATGAAGATGCCTATCCGGCCGCGCTCGCCATTGACGCCGAGGGCACGCTATACACCGGCAGCTACCAAAGCGGCGCGCTCTGGTCCATCAGTCCGACGGGCGAAATCCGCGAAATCGCCGGCAGCCGCGGGCGCATCGGCTCGGTGACCGGGCTGGATGTGGCGGCCGATGGCGCGCTGATCATCCTCGATCGCATCGCGCCGCTGGATGCCAAGGGCGCGATCATCTGGCGCTATGCCGAGGGCCGGCTCGAATTCATCGTTGAGGTTCCCAATGACGAGCGAAGCGGCGTCTTGCTGCCGGATGATATCGCCGTTGATGACGACGGGCGCATCTATGTATCCGACCGCGCCGGGAAAATCGTCAGCTTCAGCATGGCAGGCGAGCGTCTCGGCATCTGGTGGCGCGCGGATTGCCGCGTCGACTGCGCGCCCACCGGCCTGGCCTGGGATCATGCCAACGGCGCCCTGCTCATAACCGATAGCGAAATCGACGCCGTATTCCGCATCGATGCCGCAAATGGCGCCGCGGGCGATGTCAGCCGCATCTTCATCGACCGCGACGACAAGGGCTTTGGTCTGGATGGCATCACCGTGACCGCTGCCGGCGAGATCTATGTGACGCTGCTGGCCTGGAATCGCGCGGCGCGCCTGCGCGATGGAGAGCTGGTCGAGCTGGCCAAGGACTTCCGCGGCGCCAGCGACATCGCCGTCGACGCCGCCAGCGAGCGCCTCTATGTCACCAACTGGAATCAGTTCAGCCTGGGATTCGGCACGCGGCCACAGCTGCCATTCGCGCTGGATGTGATTGATCTCTCGCCTTGATGCGCTGGACTTGACCGCCGCGCGTGGCTCGGTTAGGCTGTAGCTATCTCCGATTCGCGAGACCGATCCGGCGATTTCAGGCAAGATATGAGCGATCCCTTCCCCTACCGCGGCACCCGGCCCATGCGCGTGACGCCTCACGCTCACGGTAGCCGGCTGCCCATTTGGCGGCGGCTGCTGGGCTGGCTATTCCTGCTGCTGGCGCTGCTGCTGATCCTGGCCGGCGCCGCGCTCGCGCTCAGCGCGCCGGAGCCAGCCAGCGACGCGTCAATGGTGGCGCGGACGACGGCCGAAAGCGCAGCCACAGCGACCACGACGCCCCTGCCCACGGCGACAGTGCCCGCCTCGACGCCGGCGCGGGAAGCGCAAGCGGAGGGCCTGCCGACGATCAGTCCGGCGCAGATCGCGGCCTTGCTGGCCGAGCCGCCGCAGCCCCTCGATGCGCTGGGCGTGCTGGAAAACACCGGTCTCAGTTACGATCCCTTCACCATCATTCCCCAGCGCAGCCGCACCCGCATGACAACCTATACCGCAGTTCAAGGCGATACGATTAACGCCATCGCCCTGCGCTTCGGCATCAACCGCGAGACCATCGCCTGGTGCAATCCGCACCGCATGGCGTTGGTGCTGCTGCCGGGCGATGTGGTTTCCATACCGCCTGCGAACGGCGCCTGTCACACTGTGCTGGCCAGCCAGGGCAAAGATATCCGCGATATCGCCGAGCAGTTCAGCATCGATGATCCCTACGCCATCATTGACGCGCCCGCCAACGACCTGCCCGATATCCCGCCCGAGACCCATTTGCCCAGCGGCACGCGCCTGTTCATTCCCGGCGGAGTGGGCGCCATCGTCACCTGGAACGCGCCGGTGGAATCGGATAGCGCCGGCAACGTCATCGCCTTCGCGCCCGGCCATGCCAACAGCTGCGGCGCGGTGCCGGGCGGCGGCACCTTCTGGTCCAATCCGCTGCCGAGCGGGACCTTCGTGCGCGGCTTCTACGCCGGTCACAGCGGCATCGATATTGCGGCGCCAACGGGCACACCCATCCTGGCGGCCAACGGCGGACCAATCCTCTACGCCGGCTGGAACAGTTGGGGCTACGGAAACACTGTCGTCATCGGACACGGTCCTTTTTCCACGCTCTATGGACATATGAGCAGCCTGGCGACGCGCTGCGGCGATTGGGTGGTGGCCGGGCAGGTCATCGGCTATGTCGGCAGCACGGGCAACTCCTCCGGTCCACATCTGCATTTTGAGATTCGCGCCCGCAACGTGCCCCAGGATCCCGCGGCGACGCTGGGCATTGGCTGGTAGATTCGAATCGAGCTGTTTCGGCTTGATAGAAACCCGTCCGGGTCTGTCCGCGGCTCCGTCATGCTAGCACGTTTTTCTACCCCTCCCCCGGCCCCTCCCCATCGCAATGGCTGAGGAGCGGACACCTTTGAAAATCGCACAAATCTCAAGGCCAACCCCACCCCCCCCGGCCCCCTTCACCATCTCTATGGTGAAGCATCCGAAGCATCGGAGAGGGGGAGCGCGCTGAAAGTAGATGGTTTTTTATGCTCATTCTTGGACTTTTTTGCGCGTTTATTCACAATCTCATCATCGAGTCACCCTTCCCCAATGCATTGGGATGTGAACTTGCCCCGATTTTGTGGACAGTAAACTTGTCCAATACAATCAGGTGAGGAAGGCAGGTAGGAGTCGATGATGAAGTATCCGGACGAATTGAAGCGAGAGGCGCTTAATCTGGCGGCCAAGCCCGGCATGACCGTC
>JAJEBY010000002.1 GCA_022822305.1 Anaerolineae bacterium | reverse complement strand
CCCGGCCCCCTCCCCATTGCAATGGAGAGGGGGAGCTTAAGCTGTGGGATGGCGGGCGTCTCAGCGAGACGCCCCTACAAGGCTTGTCCGGTAATTCTCCTCGGCAGCGCCTGGTTTTACCCCACCCCCGGCCCCCACCCCGACAAGTCAGGGAGGGGGAGCTAACTCTTGGCGGATTCCACAGAATTCTGATGCGTTTTGCAAGGACTAACACTGTGAATCGTCGCAAGATTGGTGTTTTCCAGGTAGTGTTGCGTAAGTCTCGCAGTAGCGGATAAGCCTTACAAGGCTTGCCCGCAAATCCATCATGCTCGCGCGTTTTTTCTACCCCACCCCCCGGCCCCCTCCCCATTGCAATGGAGAGGGGGAGCTTAAGCTGTGGGATGGCGGGCGTATCAGCGAGACGCCCTTACAGATTCAAACACATATGACGCCTGTCGGTGTCCAGGCGAGACCTATCGCCACGATTGGGTTACAATGTCTGGCAGATTGTCCTACGCCGCCGCCGAAGGATACTAGCGCTTATGACGAAATACATACTGTCTTTGGATCAAGGCACAACATCTTCTCGCGCGATACTCTTTGACCGCGAGGGGCAAATCATCCGAAGCGCGCAAGAAGAGTTTGAACAAATTTATCCGAGAGCCGGCTGGGTCGAGCACAATGCCGATGATATCTGGGCCTCTCAGCTCAAGGTCGCGCAAGCTATTGTTGACGATCCGGACGAGATTGCAGCCATCGGCATCACCAATCAGCGCGAGACCACGCTGATTTGGGACAGGCGCACCGGCCGTCCGATTCACAACGCCATCGTCTGGCAAGACCGCCGCACGTCTGGATTCTGTGACGAATTGAAAGCCGAAGGTTTTGACCGCACCATCCTTCAGCATACGGGTCTGGTGACCGATGCCTATTTTTCGGGAAGCAAGGTCAAGTGGTTGCTCGACAATGTGGACGGCGCTCGGGAGCGCGCAGCGGCGGGTGACCTGGCATTTGGCACGATTGATACTTACTTGGTGTGGAAGCTGACCGGCGGGCGGCTGCACATTACAGACGTCAGCAATGCGGCGCGGACAATGCTGTATGACATTCACGCCGGGGAGTGGTCGCAGGCGATTCTGGATCGGCTGGAGATTCCGCGCGCCTTGCTGCCGGACGCGCGTCCGAGCAGTCAGATTT
This sequence comes from Anaerolineae bacterium, assembly GCA_022822305.1. Taxonomy (GTDB): domain Bacteria; phylum Chloroflexota; class Anaerolineae; order Aggregatilineales; family Phototrophicaceae; genus UBA6055. The sequence continues at coordinate 397,705 of JAJEBY010000002.1, read as the reverse complement.
ATGGGGAGACGGACGCGGCGCTGTTTGGCAAGCCGCTCCTCATCGCCGGCATGGCGGGCGACCAACAGGCGGCGACATTTGGCCAGGCGGCGTTTGCGGCGGGAATGGCCAAAAATACCTACGGCACCGGCTGCTTCATGCTCATGAATACGGGCGGCGCGGCCAGGGCATCGTCGAATAATCTCTTGACCACGATTGCCTGGCAAACGGGCGACGCGCCGCTGCAATATGCGCTGGAAGGCAGCATCTTCATGGCCGGAGCCGCGGTGCAGTGGCTGCGCGATGAACTGAGGCTGATCGACTCCGCGGCGGAAAGCGAGGCGATCGCCACGAGCATCAATGGCACGGACGGCGTTTATGTGGTGCCGGCCTTTGTCGGCTTGGGCGCGCCCTATTGGGATCAATATGCGCGCGGCGCGATAGTCGGTCTGACACGCGGCAGCGGCCGGGCACAGATCGTGCGTGCGACCTTGGAATCCATCGCCTATCAAACGCGCGACGTAGTCGCGGCGATGTCGGCCGATGCCGGTTTGACGCTGGACAGGCTGCGGGTGGATGGCGGCGCCGTGGCCAACAATTTCCTGATGCAGTTTCAGGCCGATATATTGGGCGTGCCGGTGGATCGGCCGGCCGTGACGGAAACAACGGCCTTGGGCGCCGCTTATCTGGCGGGTCTGGCTACGGGATTCTGGGAGTCGCAGGCGGAGATCGCGCAGCAGTGGCAGCTGGAAAGGACATTCGAACCTGCCATGCCGGCCGATCAACGGGAGTCGTTATACGCGCGCTGGCAAGCCGCCGTGGAGCGGTCGCGCGGCTGGGCTGCGGATTAGATGGAATTGACCACAGAAGCGATTCCAAACAAGTCATGCGATAAAGCAATGACGGGCGAGCCGGTGGCTCGACCCTACAAGGTTGTCCGCAACTGACGAATACGCGTTGACTTCGAGCCTATTAGCTGTGGGCGACTCACAGAGTCGCCCCTACAACCGGCCTAAGGCGCGCGGCGGATGGGAAAATATGTGGCGCGAGTGTACCGCATTCGAACGAACTGGATCTGAATGATGCTGACATTTGTGGTCAAGCGTTTGACGTATTCTATTCCCGTTTTGCTTGGCATCCTGGTGGTCACGTTTGTGCTGGCGCGGGCAATCCCGGGCGATCCTTGTCTGGCGGTATTGGGTGAACGCGCCACCGAAGAAATCTGCGAGGCTTACTTCAGGCGCAACGGCTTGAACGAACCGCTGCCGATACAGTTTCTGGTATATATGCGGAATTTCGCGCAAGGCGACCTGGGAACTTCGCTGCGCTTTCATCGGCCGGTGATGGACCTATTGGTGGAGCGCCTGCCGACCACGGTAGAACTGGGCATCTTCGCTTTGATGTTCGCGATCAGCGTCGGGGTGCCGCTGGGTGTATTGAGCGCATATCGACACAAATCGGCGCTCGATGTGGGAACGATGATCGGCGCGAACGTGGGCGTATCGATGCCGGTATTTTGGTTGGGTCTGATGCTGGCGTATCTATTCGCCGTACTGTTGAAAGACACGCCCTTCGCCTTGCCGCCTTCGGGCCGTCTGACGCCGGGGGCTTCGCCGCAGCCATTTTTCCAGGTATGGGGATTGGTCGCTGAGGGAGAAGAACCGCTCGGCATTCTGTTTTTCTTGTCACGCATCCACACGCTCAACGCCATCTTGACCCTGAATGGGGAGCTGTTGGTAGACGCCTTGCGCCATTTGATTTTGCCGGCCCTGGCGGTGGGCACGATACCCTTGGCGATCATCGCCCGCATGAGTCGCTCGAGCGTGCTGGAGGTGCTCAACCAGGATTATGTGCGCACGGCACGGGCCAAGGGCCTGCGCGAGCGCTCGGTGGTGGGCAAGCACGCTCTGAAGAATGCCATGCTGCCGGTGATCACGGTTATCGGACTGAATTTCGGACTGGTGATCAGCGGCGCGGTCCTCACCGAAACCATTTTCAGTCTGACGGGTGTGGGTCGAACGCTGGTCGATAGCATCACGTCGCGCGACTACACCCTGGTGCAAGGCTTCACGGTGGTGATCGCCGCCGGCTTTGTCATCATCAATATGGTGGTGGATATCACTTACGGCTATCTCGATCCACGGATTCGCTTCAACTGATGGTCGACCCAATGACGGACATGGATCGCGGTCAACCCGCAAGGCTGGATGTAACGGAGCGTCATCGCTCGTCCAATTTATGGTTCGAGGCGGCGCGCAATTTGCTGCACAGCCCCTCGGCCGTACTTGGCTTGATCATCATCGGGGCCCTGGTCTTGACGGCCATCGCCGCTCCGCTGATCGCCACTCACGATCCCATCAAGACGATGATCGGCGTGCCGGGCGAAATCGGTCGCTTGCCCAGCAAGCCGCCCTGCATTCCCATCCTGGGCTGCGACGAGCCTATGCATATCCTCGGCCTCGATCTTAACGCGCGCGATCTGTTCAGCCGCATCATCTTTGGGACGCGCACCTCACTATCGGTGGGCGTCATCACCATCAGCCTCTCGATCATTGTCGGCACCGCGCTTGGCATAACCGCCGGCTTTTTTGGCGGCACGGTGGACAACGTGATCATGCGGCTGATGGATGTTGTGCTGGCTTTTCCCGCGCTGCTACTGGCGATATCTATCGTCACCATCCTCGGTCCGGGGCTGACTAACGCCCTGCTCGGCATCACCATCACCTTCATCCCGCAATACGCCCGGTTGTCGCGAGCCAGTGTACTATCGATCAAAGAGCAAGAATTCGTGGTGGCGGAGCGAGCCTTGGGCGCCAGCCCGATTCGCATCGTTTTGGCGCATATCTTGCCCAACTCGATCACGCCAATCGTCGTGCAAGGCACGCTGGGAATCGGCACGGCCATCCTGGATGCGGCGGCGCTGTCGTTTCTCGGTTTGGGCGCGCAGCCGCCGACGCCGGAATGGGGACAGATATTGAGCGAATCGCGCAACTATCTCTTCACGTCGCCTCATCTGGTGTTCTTCCCGGGCATCGCCATCATGATTACGGTGCTGGGTTTCAATTTGCTGGGCGATGGCATGCGCGATGCGCTGGATCCGCGTTTGAACCGGAGTTAGCTGGGAGTAATTCAAAGTATGTCGCGTAGCAATATGCCACCGAGAACACCGAGGAAAAGAGATTACACCGAGTGTAATTCTTGGGGAATCACTTGAGACCGGTGTTGCATTATGGTATTGGGCCCGCCGGGATTTTGAACTGACCACTCCATTCAGAGGTAGCGTGCGCCAAAGTTAAAGGGCGTCTCGGCGAGACGCCCTTACATTTCTTGGGCTAGAACGGGCGACTTGATAAGTCGCCCCTACGTTTGTCACTTACACAGCTCTAGCACTGATCGGCGTTGATGAACTGCTGGAAGATGGAGCGGTAGATGGCGAAGCCTTCGCCGCGGCCCGTGTGATTGGGGCTGGCGCAATCGGCCGACGCCTGCCAGGTAACCACGACATCGTTGGCATCCAGGGTCGAACCATCGTGGAAGAGCACGCCTTCGCGCAGATGGAAGGTCCAGACTGTGCCGTCATCGGAGACGTCCCAACTATGCGCCAAGCCCGGGATTACCTCCACGCCGCCTTTGGCGAAGTCGAGCAAGGATTCTTGTACCTGGTGGCAGGCGCGGAAGGTCTCGCCGTCCCAGGTATCGTTGCAATAGATGGAGATGGGCTCGGCGTTCTGCATGTAGATGATGTTGTCATCCTCCGGGTCTTCCAGGCGCGAGAATTCTTCAGTGCCATCGAGAACGCCGGGGTGGACGCCGACAATGCGGGCTTGCCAGACATCGGCCGCGCCGGCATGCCCGAAAGGCACCCATGGCACCGCTTCCGCCATGCCATCGGCCACTTGCTGGAAGTATGCCATACGCTGGTCGGGGTCGAGGACCTGGCCCGCGTTAATCAGGGGTTCATAGACCTCGGCATAGGGATTGCCCATTTGATGCATGTTTGGACCGTGGCAGCAGGTCAGGAAGTTGGAAGCATCGGGGAAATCGGCGTGCCAGCCCAGAATATGCAGCGGTTCGTTGCCGGATAGCGCCGATGCGATGAAGGCGCCGGATTCGACCACTTGTACATCGACGATGACACCAATTTCCGACAGCTGCTGCTGGATGTCATTGGCGATGATGCCGGGATTGGGCAAGTAGGCGCGCACGACATCACGCCAGGTCAAGGTCAGCGCTCGCGAGTCGCCGGTGCGGGTATCGACCAGGGAATCCAGCGGCAGATCAAAGCCCAGATCGGCGGCGGCTTCTTCCAGCAGCGCTTTGGCGGCAGCTTGATCGAAGCCGGGAACGCCGCTGTCGCCAATATGACCGAAGACGGCCGGTGGCACAAAGTCTGGCGTCAAGGGCGACCCTGGCGGGAAGAAGTTATCGACAATACGCTGCCGGTCAATGCCCATGGCGATGGCTTTGCGCACGCGCACATCGTTGAGCGGCTCGAAGTAATTACTCATGGCGACGTAGACGCCGGTCAACGGCGGAATGTCAATCAGGTTGAAGTTCGGGTCGGCGCGGAAGACGGGAATGTCGTCGGGATTGGCGAACTTCATGCCGTCAATGGCGCCAGCGCGCAACTCGGTCGCGCGGGCCGCCGCTTCCGAATTCCAGCGCAATATCACGGTTTGCTCGATTGACGGCTCGCCCCAATAGTCATCGAAGCGTTCGAAGACCATTTCGTTGCCTTGATCCCAGTTGACCAGACGCAGGGGACCGGTACCGATGGCGGTTGTGAGCAGATCGCCGGTGCCGCCGGTCGCATTGATATATTCGGCGGGATGTATGGACAGGCCCAAGCTGGCCATTTCTTGATCGAAGATGGCATCCGGATTGCACAAGGTCACGCGAACGGTGAGCGAATCCAGCGCCTCAACTGACTTCAAGTTGCCGCCGTAGTCACAGTCGGCCGCGGCAAAGGACATCAACTCGTCTTGAGCGGATGCGGGCAACAGCGCGAGCAGCAAGAGCGCAGTCAATCCATATAGCTTGTTCATTCAGTTACCTCCATGATGCATACAAAGTAAGTAGTCATTGCTGCCTTCCGGCAAGGAAAGCTCCCCAATTGTAGACTATCCGAGCGCCGCGACCAATCCGGCATTTTGTCGGGCGTGGCAAATCTCAACGACTGGGCTGTGTTGTCGCGGACGGTACAGGGTTCTCAACCACCGAGGGCACAGAGAACACAGAGCGGCTGAGAAAGCGGGCGTCTCAACGAGGCGCCCCTACATGTTTTGTACGATGGCGGGCGACTTGAAAAGTCGCCCCTACAGATTTCGACAAGATTGCAGATGGCATTTGGCAGGTTTATAAGAGAGCGGGCAAAGAGGACGCAGCGGCGTTTCCCCGCATGGCGAAGTTTTGATGAATTGGAAAGAGGCGTCTTTGAGTTGAAGAGAAGCTAGAATTCGAATTCGTCCAGGTCGCGGCAGAGATGGATCGGCCCATCGTAGGTCTCGGCGGCCTCTTCTACCAGTGGTTCAGGGTCTTGATTCCAGACCTGGTAATGGATCAAGCGCAGTTCCTTGGCGCCGGCTTTCGTGGCCGCTTCGCCCGCCATACGCGCGGTGCTGTGGCCGGGCGGCGGACCGCCCGCTTCGTGAATGAAGATATCGGCATCTTTGCCAATCTTGAGCGCATTGTCGCAAGGTTCGGTGTCACAACTGTAGGCGAGTACATTGCCATTGTGCTTGTTGGTAATGCGCATGCCGATGGTAGGGATGAAGTGGACGACCGGAAAGGAGTGGATGGCGAAGTCCTTATTTTCCAGCAGCAGCGTATTGTCGTGCAAACTTGTGCGCGTGAACGAGACGGGGAAGAAATTCGGCCAGTATTCCCAGCCGTACATTTGCATGGTTTCTTCGATACGGTTAATGCAATGCGGAATGCCGTAGAAGCGAATCGGTTCTTTCCGCCCCATCTGCCACATGTGCATCAGCATGTTGGGCACGCCGGCTACGTGGTCGGAGTGAAAATGCGTCAGAATGATATCCTGCAAGTTGCGATCGTCGATGCCCAGGTCTTTGATCTTTTCCTGGGGATTGGAACCGGCATCGACAAGAATCGGCGTATCGTCTTCTCCAATGAGCAGGAAGTGCGTATAGTCATGTTCCGCGTTGTTGACCGCACCGGCCGAACCCAGAATGATTACGCGCGCCATACATTCGCTTCCAGATCAAATCCGCGGTCGCAGCGCAAAGCCGCCGGCGTTCGCGAACGTCTTGCTAACAGATAATGACGATACCATAGTTTGTGCAAATCGAAAACACAATCGTGGCCACGGGGAGGATTAACCACAGCCGCTCGGCGGCAGCGAAAAGGTCTCCCGCGCTCACACAAAATATCAAACTCGCTCCTTGCATGAGCTAGGAGGTTTGTCAAAAAAGAGACCACAGAGGGCACAGAGATTCATAAGTATATTGTCTGAAGTTTGCTCATCCACAGACTTTTTCACACCCGTGACCACGCCTACAGACCGTTTGCACTATCCGCGAGAGGCTGGTTCACCGTTATCGTTTGTCAGTCGGGCGCGCTGTGGCGCTTCTAACGCGGCTGATACAAATTGAGGCTTAGCGCGCATCGAGGAGAATCACGATGGCGCTGCCTGCGCGGTTTCCGCTTGCTCAGCACGCAGATCATCGGGCTTGGCCGCGTCGAATCGGCCGCCACGATGCCGATTGATCAGCAAACCCGCCGCGGCGACAAACACGATCAAGGTTATGGTTTGGGAGCTGTTGATGCCGGTGGCGCCGATTTCGGCAACTTCAACGCGCAGGAATTCCAGCAGGAAGCGCACGAAGGCATATTGCACAAGGTAGAGCAAGAATATGTCACCGGATAGCAGGCGATCGCGATATTGACGGTAGATGCGCCACAGCACATAGAAGGCGACCAGGCTCCACACGGCTTCATAAGCCCAGATGGGATGAAAGAGCGTATCAGACGGGTAATCGATCAGGCTCTTGAAGGGCGCTACGCGGGCGTCGCGCGGTATTATGATGCCCCAAGGCAAAGTCGTCGGCGCGCCATAGAGTTCTTGATTGATGTAGTTGGCGAAGCGACCGATGGCCTGCGCGACCGGGATTGACACCGCTGCGATATCCATCCAGGGCGTCAAACGCATGCCTTGGTCGGGGAAGCTGCTGTGCGGACGCTGATAGCTAAAGGGCGCGATGTCCTTGTTGCTGAGGCTGGCGATCACCTTGTTGGCCGTCCAGCTCAAGAGCTGGGACAGCCAGAGCACAGGTGTCACAATAGTCGTAAGCAGGCCGACAATGCGATTGTGCCAGCGGCTCAAGTATAGATAGGCGCCGAATGCGCCGCCGATCATGGCGCCGAAGATGCTCAATCCGCCGCTCCAAATGGCGATGGCGCCTTGCTGGGTATCGAAGAAGTTTTGCAGCAGCCAGGCTGTATCGCGACAGATCTCGCCTTCAATGCCGCAGCCTGCGGTCATGGAAACGGGAGGAAACAAGACAAACCACAGCCGAGCGCCGACGATGCCGGGAATTATGGCCCAGGTCAGCCCGCCCCAGATATGATCGGGATCGCGGCCGCTGCGCTGCGCGAGGAGCGAGGCAACATAAGCGCCGACAAGTAATGCCAGCACAATGATGATGCCGTAGTAGCGGATTTGCAGGTTGCCCAGAACCAGATACGTTTGCTCAAACTCCATTGTCACTCACCTCTGTCTTTCAGAGCAGCATAAACATGATGTAATCGCTGTAGCGCGGTAAGATGCGTACCCAAGGCCAAAATCAAAAGACCGATCTCCAAGGGCAACTGCGATTCCAGGACGCCGCTCGCCAGCGTCATCAGCAGCAAAATTGCCACGCGCTCCAATCGCGTAAACAGTCCCACGGTGACGCTAACACGCACGTTGCTGTCGTCAGCGCGGGCGCGAATGTAGCTCACCAGGAAGCTGCCTACGAGCGCCAGCAGCGCCAGACCCAGCATATCCGGGCGATCCTGCACCGCAAAATAATAGCCTAAAGCGGCGAAAATAAAACCGTCAGCATAGCGATCGAGCGTCGAATCGAGCACCATGCCGAAGGCGCCAGTGCGTTTGATCGCGCGCGCGACGGCGCCATCCAAGGCATCCAGAGGCAAACTGACCGCGAGCACGATTCCGCCGACGAGGAATTCGCCAGCCGCCAGAAAGAGCGATGCGATCGCGACCAGGAGCAAGCCAAATGCGGTGATCCAATCGGGATGCACACCCAGCCGCGCCAAGGCAAGTCCCGCTCGGTCGAGTGGCGTTCGCATGAGATTTCTCAGGCGGTCCGTCAAGGTATCGGGTTTGTCACGCATCAATTCTCACCTTGCCAGCCACTAACGATTTCGCTAAACTGATGCGCAATTTGTCGGGGCGTGGCGCAGCCCGGTAGCGCGCACCGTTCGGGTCGGTGAGGTCGTGGGTTCAAATCCCGCCGCCCCGACAGATCTAAACATGCTGCCCCCGCGCCTGGGGCAGTTGACTTTGTACGAGAGATTCATGGCGCATACTCTTCCACAGAAACAAGCCCGGTATCATCGCTGCGCAAAACAGAAACGCGCCCGTCCAGTTCGGCAAGGTCGGATTGAGGGCGAAAACCGCGCCGGCAATCGCGGTTGAGATGATCAAAGCCAGGTTTTGCACGGATTGAAACAGCCCCAGAATAGCGCCACGCAATTCTTGCGCAACCGTCTTTGTCGTGATCGATTGCAGCGACGGCAGCAGCAAGCCGCTACCCACCGAGAACATTATGATGCCGACGGATCCGAGCAGCGGCTCCGCGGCGACTGCCAAGATGAACAACGAGGACGCTCGCGCGCTGCATCCCATAAGCACGACTGTCGAATCACTGAATCGATTCAGAGCGGCCGGGAGCAAGATCACCTGAGTCAAGAGCTGGCCGACGCCGACGCCCATGAGCATCAATCCGACGCCCAGGCTAACGGCGGCGAAGTCGGCGCCAGCGAACAAGATGCTTTCGGCATAGAGCGCGAAGGTCCCGATCAGCATGCCGAAGGCAAACCTGGCCACGAATCCCACGCTTAAGACGGCGATCAATGACCCGTTGGTCAAATGTTCAACAATACGGATGCGCGCAGCCTTGCTCTTGCGATTGCGTTCGCGATCATCGCCACTCAAGGATTCTTCCAGCGCGATGTGGGTCAGGATAACGGTTCCAGCCGCAGCGGCAGCCGCAATCAGGAAAGGAATACTCGGTCCAAACAGGCTGGCAAAAATGCCGCCGGCGGCCGGCCCCACCACAAAGCCAAGTCCAAACGCCGCCATGAGATAACCGAGCGCAACAGTCCGTTGCTTAACCGGGACAATATCGGTGATGTATGCTTGCGCGACCACAATGTTGCCGCCGGTGATGCCATCCAAGACGCGCGCGAAAAACAGCACCGCCACCGATTGCGCCAGCCCGATCATGACAAAGGAGATGACCGTGCCAATTTGGCTGATGATCAATACGGGCAGTCGTCCGCGGCGATCCGATATGCGCCCGATGAAAGGACCCGCCAAGAACTGCGCCGCAAAGAACACCGTCATCAACAAGGTAATGACTTCCGGCGACATGTTGAATTCGCTCTGGGCATACAAAGGCAGGATGGGCTGGACCATTGACGTGCCGGACATCTGCACAAAAATGATCAATAGAATAGTGATCATGCGGCGATCAATCGGCAGCCGCTTCGCTTCTGTCACCCGGGCAGTTCCGTTCGCTGGAGACGGGCTAATCCGCGTATGATAGGTCATTAGCTTCAATAGCGTTAGTGAGAGCTACGGGCAGATTCGGCGTTAACATCCTGGCGCGTCCAATGCTAAACTCAGATTCACTAGCAGAACTTATGGCGCTCTACGGGAGACTCTTTTGACGACTACACTCTATCTGATGCGGCACGGCGAAGTACATAATCCCGATGGCATTCTTTACGGACGCTTGCCCGGATTCTATCTTAGCGCTGTGGGCGAACAGCAAGCGCATTCAGCTGGCAACTGGCTGGCTGACAAATCCATATCCACAATATACGCCAGCCCCATGGAGCGCGCCCAGCAGACGGCAAGCATCGTCGCCGGCTATCAGGACGGGCTGCAGCCACGCGTTGAGCCGCGACTGATGGAAGTCAACACGCCCTATCAGGGACGCCCTACGGAAGATCTCGCGATTGGCGGCTGGGACTTGTACACCGGCAACGAGCCACCGTTTGAGTTGCCGATGGATGTGCTGGATCGTGTGCTGGATTTCTTTGATCACGTCTGTGAATATCACGCGGGAGAGTCGGTATTGGCCGTGGCGCACGGCGACATCCTGGTGTTCCCGTGGCTGTATGCGAAAGGCTTCGTGCCGGAAGCGTTGATGAAGGACGACTTGATGAAGTATCAACTGCCGACGCCCTATCCGGCCACAGCCTCAATCATGACCTTCATCTTGGACGGCCCGGGACGCAACAGGCGTCCGCGTGTCAGTTACCATTGCCCTCATTAGCGCCAGAGCGGAGCGAAGGGATTGTAGCGCCGCCAGGTCTCTTGCGCTTCTGCGATGCGATCACGACAAACTTCCACGCCAATCCCGATCCCACCCGGCACGCGTAGAAAACTGCCTTCCTGCAATACAAATGGCGGCTCGGCGATATCGGGATCGAAATAACGATTGGTCGCCGAGATATCGCTGGGAAGCGTGACACCGGGCAACGAGGCGAAAGCTACGTTGGCCGCTCGGCCGATGCCCGTTTCCAACATGCCGCCGATCCAGAGCGGGTTTCCCCGTTCCACGCAAAGCTGATAGAGCTTCAGACTTTCAGCAAAGCCGCCGACGCGGGTTGGCTTGAGATTGAGAATTTTCCCCGCGCCAAGCTGCAAGGCGATCTTCCAATCGTGGGCCGAGTAGATGCTCTCGTCGAGGCAGATTGGCGTTTTCAATTGCGGCTGCAACTGACCATGTTCGAAGATGTCGTCGTATGACAAGGGCTGCTCAATCATCAGCAAGTCGAATTGATCCAGTTGCTTCAGACGCTCGGCGTCCTTGAGCGAATAGGCGCTGTTGGCGTCCAGCATCAACGAAATGTCCGGAAAGGCGTCGCGCACCGCTCGCGCCACTTCAACATCCCAACCCGGGGCAATCTTGAGCTTGATGCGCCGATAGCCTTCGTCCACGCGCTTGCCAATGAGGGCGATCTGCTCATCGAGCGAATCCTGAATGCCGATGCTGACGCCTACCGTCGCCAGGTCGCGCGGTTGGTTGCCTTCGGGCAGGTGGACGGCAAAATAGTCCGCGAGCCGCATGTCGTTGGCCTTGGCCAGCAAGTCCCAGACCGCTGCTTCAACACCGGCGCGCGCATGATGGTTGCCGCGAACTGAATTGAAGAGCCGCGGCAATTCAGTCGGCGACTCCAAAGTTGCTCCCAACAATCTAGGGATTAGAAAATCGCGGGTGATATGCAGCACGGTGAGAATTGTTTCGGCGCCGTAGGACGGCTTGGTTTTGAGCGCCGTTTCGCCCCAGCCGACCAAACCATCCGTGGATACAACTTCGACAATGATGGCGGATTTGTAGGGTTCTGCGCCGAAGCTGGTCTTGAGCAACTCCACCAGCGGCAAGGCCACCACGTGAAGCTTAACGTCCTGGATCGTTATGGAATTCACTTGCAGTATCCTTCGTTGCCGTGCGTCACAGACGAGATTGTAGCGAGAAAACAGCGCTTGTTCTATCGATACAGCTTGCGCAGGATGAGTTTGGACTGGGAATGTTAGATCTTCGTATAAAATATATGACGTCAATGGCGAAACCATTGTGTGACTTGCATAAGGGCTGTACAATGCGCGTGTTAAATCTACAATTGATTTGGGGGAGGAACACCATGGAATACTTGACCTTCAGTGCCGAAATCTTGCACAAGCAGCGCGCTGCCGAATTGCAGGAAACGGCGCGCATCGAACGGTTGCTGCATGAGATGAAGAAGCGCGATGGCGGCCAATGGCGTCAACGTCGTTTTCATCGCAAGCGCAAATTGCAGCATTAGATGCCGGGCAGTCTTGTCGCCGGGCATCGCCGACGTTGACCTAGCGGACCTGGCGCGGCGCGATTCGGGTCCGCATCACGATTTCACTTTTCAATCCGAGACCTCGCTCCGGGCGAGGTCTTCGCATTTTAGTGCACCTACGGGCGCGGCGGTTTGCCCGCGCAGCGGCTTGCCCCTATAATCTTCACATGAAGTTCCTCGCCACCGTGCAAAAGTTGACGACAACGATCGCGGCTGTACTGATCTGTATATTGGCGGTGGCTTCGTCGCGCGCGCAGGATGCGACAAGTATCGAAGCTGAGCATACGAATTGGGACGTTTTCGTGAAGCGCGACGGCGAATCCGGGATCGCCGAGTTGGTTTTCCATGACTTGCTGACGGGTGAAACGACGAGTGTTAGCAGCAACGGCGACCGCTTCAGCTTGGTCGAGGATGGCGTCATCTATTACGATCGAGGCGAGCGGCGGGTCAAGATTGCGACGCCGAATGGACGCGTCAGCGATCACAGTTACATGACGATGCCGCCCGATGCGTATCGCATAGACTGGATCGTCTCCGACGATCGACAGCGCATCGCCTGGACGGTTACGCGAAAAGACCCGGACAATAGTCTCCGCACGACAACGATGATCGCAGACATCGGCGGCAGCGATATCCGCGAGGTGCTAAGGGACGGACCGTGGCTGAACAGCCGCGTTACGCCCGTCGCCTTTAGCGCCGATGGCGACGAACTATATTTGGATGCGCATCCGGATGGTATTGATGAGCTAATGCCGTATGTCATTCACGCCAATCTATTCGGGTTGAACCTGCTTGACGGGGCTGTGCGTCTGCTACCCGTAGCACCCGGCTGCTTCTGTTCGACCGCGTTTGCCGACGACTGGCTCCTGCAATTGGTTCCATCTCCCGCAAAAGACGGCGTCCAAGTCAAGCTCGATGATGTCACCGGCAGCGGCGATTCCAGGGATATTGCGCCGATCCAGATTGACGGCTTCACGATCGCCGGCAGCCTGCTGCCAAGCTCGGACGGAAGCCTTGCCGTTTATGTTCTCTCGCAGGAACGACCGATGGCGAACGTGGACGCCATTCCCCAATCTGTTCTAGTTTTGGCTGATCTGGAGGCGATGGAACAGTCCGCTGTGGGCGAGCCATTCGATGGCTTGGCATTTCCCTTGGGCTGGAGCGAGGACAATGCCGCCGTGTTATTCACGGACGAGACACAGAGTCGCACCTGGAAACTCGATGTGGCGAGCGGAACAATCAGTCAAGTTGCGGAAGCGCTTTATTTGGGCCGGCTGGAGATTTGAGGACTGCCGTTTCAGGAGGCGTGGGCCCTGGCGATGTTGGGTTTGTTGGCCCATTCCCATACGGCGTCCGCGATGTCCCATACGGCGTTGGGCCGGGCGATGCGCTTGGCGTTGGCCGCCCGCTCCGCAAGCGTCTCCGGACCTTCCGAAAGCCAGTCGATGATCGTGTCGACAACCTGATCCGGCTTGGGCAAGTAGACCCCGGCGTTGTTCTCCACCACCAGCCTGACGTTTCCCGTTTCCTGCCCCGGAATGCGGTCGCTGATGATCATAGGCAGACCGGCGATGGCCGCTTCGCTGATCGTTGAGGGACCGGCTTTGGTGACAATGATATCCGATGCCGCCATCAGTCGCGGCATCTCGTGATGATTGGTCACATAGCCGAAGATATGATGGCGGTTGTTCCAGGGCCGGGATTGCAGCTTGGACTTCAGCGCTTCGTTTCGACCGCAAACGACCACAATTTGCACATTCAAGCGCTGCGCGTCCAGGGCTATGACCATTTTGTAGATGGTGCCCATTCCCTCGCTGCCGGCGACGAACAGAACGGCCGGCTGTTGCGGGTCAAAGCGGAACTGTTGGCGCGCCTCGCGCTTGCCGATGATCGAACTGATGAAGTGCGGGTTGACGGGCAAGCCGGTAATCTGCATTTGATTCGGCGACATGCCCAGGCGCAAGCCACGACGATAGGCGCTCGAGGTGGGTACGAAACAATAATCCACGCGCGGATCGTACCAAAAGGTTGGCGTGGTCACCAAGTCGGTCACGACCGTGAGAAACGGTGGACGTTCATCAAGGGTGAGGAAGGCGCGAAAGGTCGGATTGGCGATGATCGAATGCGTGCACACCACAACGTCCGCAGGGTGTTCCTGTACGATGCGCCGCAAATTGTGGCGATTATTGCGATAGATCAGTTGCCGCGCCAATCGCGTCACGTGCTTGCCGTCAAAACTGTGGTACATCAGCGCCCAAAGGAACTTTGATGTATTGACAACGCGCGGATAAAGCTCCGGTTGTTTGTTCAGGGGCCACTTGCATTCGCGCAATACATCGACGGCGTCAAATTCGACCGCATCGCCATAGCGCATCGCCATGGCATCTTGTATGGCTTGGAAGGCGGAACGATGGCCGCCGCCGGTATCCGAGAACAGAAACAGGACTCGTTTTTTCACAAGAGGCTCGTCCGATGGATTATTGAAGGCCGTTCGATATCGGCGCCAACCGAGCGTCACAAAAACCAATGGTTGCGCCTTTTTGCCGCAAACGCGGTTCCGGCCTAGTTGTTTCGACGGATGTCGTCATCATATAGTCGAGTTCTAATTTGCAGGGCAACGACATTGTAGCACAGCCGCTCGGCAGCAGCGAAATGACGCGCGAGGCTCAATGGGGCAATCAACGCGTCCGGGCAGCGCGTCTGGCGGTTCTGTAGAATGATATTTCATTGCTGCGCCTAAAGGGCTTGTCCTCAACTGACGAATACGCGTTGAATTCGAGCCTGTTACCAGAGGGCGACTCACAGAGTCGCCCCTACAAGGGTTGACCACAACTCCATCATGCTCGCGCGTTTTTTCTACCCCACCCCCCGGCCCCCTCCCCATTGCAATGTAGAGGGGAGCTTAGGCTGTGCGAGCTCGTCTTTGATCATCGGCTACGGACATCGTGAGTGGTCGAAAAACCCAGGCAGATACAAGACGTGGCAAGCTTGCCCACATTGATATGGGGGGATTGAGGGGGTAGACTTTGGGCAGACGCGAAGAAACTCAGTAGCGGACAAGCCTTACAACCGGCTTTAAGCGCTTAAATCAGCAGGAATGATGCTGCTCTTGACTGGAGAACGCTTCCGACAACTATTGAAACGGGTGATGATTGGCGATTTTGTCACAATAGCGGACAAGCGTTAAAGGTCCGTGGGCGCGCGCCCGCAGCCGTTACGCGTTTCAAAATGCGCCGTTATCGTGTATATTGTGTTATAGAATCAGCATAGAGCGGCAGTCGATTGGTATGTTTCTGGATCTGCACCCCGTCACCATCGTCATCAATCTGATCGTGCTCGGTTGCGGCATGACGGTACACGAGTTTGCGCACAACTTTGTCGCCTGGAAGATGGGCGATCCGCTGCCGCAAAAGGAAGGCCGACTGACGCTGAATCCGCTTGTGCACGTCAACTGGGTCGGCTGGCTGATGTTTGCGATCATCGGCTTCGGCATCCTGGGCAGCGCGCGGATTTCGCCACAGCGCATGCGGGATCCGCGATGGGGATTTATGGCGGCGGTAGCTGCGGGACCTTTCTCCAATCTGATATTGGCTGTCATTTGCGCCATCGCTCTGCGGCTGAGTGGATTGGCCATGGAAGGCGCATATTTGTATACGCACCCGGACCTGGTTTCGAGCCCGGTTGGCATCCTCGCGACTCTGCTATATGCCATGGTGTTCTGGAATGTGCTGCTCTTCGTATTCAACTTGATTCCGCTCTACCCTATTGATGGCTGGCATGTGGTCTTGACGCTGCTGCCGGGAACCTGGCTTAATCGCATGCAAGTTCCCGTCTTCATTCAGCGGGGAATTCGCCCGCTCTCCGAGTTCCTGATGCGACCGGCCTTCAAATGGCAGGATTGGCGCACGGTCAGCTATTACGTCTTTATCGGACTGATATTCCTTTCCTTCTTGCCCGTAGCGGGACTGAGTCCATTTGGCTTGCTGATTGGGCAACCGACCAACGCCATCCTCCGATTGCTCCTGCTGTAATTGTCGATGCGCAGGGTGAGACATCGAGTCGGGCAAGGCCTGCGCGCTTTGCTGGCGCCCTGGTCGCCCCTCGAGCAGTCGCTGGCGCAACAATATTTGTCACCCGCGGAACTCGCGGCGTTCCGGACGATGTCTCGCGCTGAGCAACTGCACAGCTTGAATGTTCTGCGCGACGTGCTCAAACAGCAGCCGGAATCACCTGGAGCATTGGCGGCGGCGGCGCTGCTGCACGATGTCGGCAAGTCGCGTTATCACTTGGCGGTGTGGCAGAAGACTCTCGCCGTGCTCTTAGCGGCGCTGCATCCATCGCTTGCGAGAAGCATCGGGCAAGGAGAGTCGTTAAGTGCATTGCGCGCGCCATTCGCAGTATCTGTTCATCACGCCAAATGGGGCGCCGAGATTCTTCGTCGCTGCGGCTCCGATGCGGATGTAATCTGGTTAGTACGACACCATCAGGATCCGCTCGATCAATGGCGCAATCACGCATGTTATGAATGGTTGAAGCGGCTGCAAGCGGCGGATCAAGTCTGTTGACGGGCGGGGAAATGCCCGTGCAGGCTACTCGGAATTTCGCGAAAACTGAGTTATAGTCGCGTCACATGGGCGGCAGCATTCGACGGGCGCTAGAGGTTCGCGTGTCGCGAGACGGGTTGCCGGCAAATCTTCAGAAGAATTGGGTTATGTGAATAGGAGCAACACATGGCAGAGTTAATGGTTGCCATTCTGGGGCTGGACAGACTCGGGGCGTCGATAGCGCTGCGCTTGCAATCTTATGTGCAGAAGGGCGGCAAGCACCGCTTTGTGCTGGTGGGATATGACAGCCGCGAGGACTTTGAAAAGCCAGCGCGCAAGCTCAAGGTATTCGATAGAATCGAGCGCCAGCCGTACTCGGCAGTAGAAGGGGCCGATATCGTCATCATGAACGTGCCGTATGAAGATTTGCGCCCAGCGTACGAGGTCTTGGAAACATCGCTTCGCGCCGGCGCGGTGGTCCTCGATACCGCTGTGATCAAGCAGCCGTCGCTGGAGTGGTCCGAGCAGTATTTCAAGGACGAACATCATATGATCGGCTTCACGGCAGTGACCAGCTCGGAATACATGCTGGAACATCAACTGGGGCCGGAATTCGCCAGTGATGACTACTTTCACGAAAGCACCATTTATCTCACACCCTCGGTTTCCTGCGACCGTGAAGCGGTTGAGCTCGCGGTGAACTTCTCGGCTATTCTGGGCGGCAAGCCGCATTTCCTCGATCCAGCCGAACATGACAGCCTGACGACCATCACCGAGGAAATGCCACAAGTGCTGAGCGTCGTCGCCTATTCGGCCGCGATGAATCACAATGCCTGGCAGGATGCGCAGAAGCTAACGAATCCGCCTTTCAATGTGTTGACACGTTACCTGCTTACGCATCATCCTGACGCGCTACGAGACGAGTGGCTGGCGAACGCGGAAAACCTGACGCGCGCCATTGACGACACCATCGTTACTCTGCAAGCGCTGCGAGCGAGCATCGCCGAAGGTGACGAAGCGGCTGTGGAGTCGTTCTTGATTGCCGCCTCTGACGAATACCAGCAGTGGATCAACAGGCGTCACAAGGGCGAGTGGGATGACAAAGCTTCCAGCAGAGTCGATTTCGATACCTCGGTCGCCGGCACTCTGTTTGGCGGCAGCATAGCCAGGCGGTTCTTCGGAGGAAGCAAGGACAACGACAAGTGACCGCGGCGTGGCTGCCCGGCATGCTTGCGAGTTTCGCCTAATCCGCTGTCGAAGCAATCGAGCCAAGCAAGATCAGGAGGGAAATTACGATATAGATTACAAATGGATATTTGACCCAAGGGCGCAAATCGGCTAAAGTAGGCAATATGATGTAGGCATACGACGATTGTTGCCAGATACGTTTCGTAAAGACAAGGGGGCTTGCTGCCATGAAAGATATCTTGCACAAACTAGTTCGCGTGATTGCGCTCCTGGCCTTGATGGCTAGTTCTGCCATTGCGTTTGCTCAGGACGAAAGCGATACCGAAAACGTTGAATATCCCTTTATTGGCGTGCGTTATTCGGGCGTTGACGGCGGCATCTTGGTAACCGGCGTGATTTCCAACACGCCAGCCGCAACCGCCGACATAGAGGCCGGTGACGTCATCTCGGCGATTGATGAGAGCCCGATTGATTTACACAGCATCAGAGAGGTATTGTTCGCGCTCAATGCCGGCGATGAGGTTGCCTTGAGCATTGATCGTGACGGCGAAGCGCATGTTGTGGACTTGACGCTGATGACGCGACCCGAGGATATGTTTGAGAATCCCGATTATGTGATTCCCTTGGATCTGGCTTCGGTTGGATTGTTCGTCGCGCAATGCGCTGACAAGGTGATGGTTATTGGCGCGCTGTCCGGCACACAGATGGCTGAGGCGGGTTTCCACACCTACGATATCTTGACCAGCGTCGACGGCGAACCGATTGTCAGCATTGGCGAGGCAGATGTCGCCATTTCCGATCTTAGCGAGGGCGACGAGTTGAGGCTGACTGTCATGCGCGGCGAGCAAGAACTGGTGATAAAGACTGTCGTCGTTGATCATCGCCGCCGCAACCCGCGTCATCGCCCGCGCCCGCGTCCTCGTCCGCGTCTGGAGGTTAGCAACAGCTACGTGACTGATAGCATTGAGCTGGGCTACGGCGAGAACGCCATCGAGATTCAGAGCTTGGGCGTGTCGCATGAGTGGTATGCTAACGGCTTGCGTCAGTACGACCTGATCGTTGCCGCCAACGGCGCGCCGCTGGCCGAAGCCAATGAATTGTTCGCGACTGATACGATCGAACTGACGGTCGAGCGCGTCGATGGAACGCTGCGCTTTGATGTACCCGCCAGCACTGCCCCGCTGCTGATGTTTGGTCTTGATGCGCCCAAGAGTCAGGAGCATTCGGAGTGGTTGGGATTGCACGAGAAACAGGTGACCTTGGGTGTGCGGTACATCCAGCTTGAGGATACTAGTCCCTATTTCGAAGGCAGTGAGATCAGGAACGGCGCCTATGTCGCGGAGGTCATCGAGGGTCTGCCCGCGGCCGCAGCCGGCGTTCAGCTTGGCGATATCATCGTTGCCGTGGCCGGCGAGCCCGCGACTTTGGAAATCGATCTGCGCAATCGCATCTATTTCCACGCGCCCGGCGACACGGTAACGTTGGACGTACTGCGCGAGGGCGAGCTGATTCAAATTCAGGTTGAGCTGCGCGTATCGAGCTAGCCAGCTGCGAATCACGAAACAAACAGAAGCCCCTGTCACATGACAGGGGCTTTTTGATTTGTCTGAATCAGGCTCCTCTTGGCCGTAAGCGCGGCGCTGAACAGCGCGATTTACATTCCCGAGGGCGATCGCCTACTTCGCATACTCCACGCGCCGCGTCTCGCGGATGACGTGCACCTTGATTTGGCCCGGATATTGCATGTCGTTCTCGATCTGCTTGGCGATATCGCGCGCCAGTTGAATCGCCAGATAATCATCCACGACCTCGGGACGAACGATGATGCGCACTTCGCGACCGGCTTGAAGGGCGTAGCTCTGCTCGACGCCGTCGAAGGTATTGGCGATTTCCTCCAGCTGCTTGACACGGCGGATGTATGAATCGAGGCTCTCGCGGCGGGCGCCTGGACGCGCGCCGGATATGGCGTCGGCCGCCTCGACGATGAAGGCTTCGACGCATTCTTTTTCCACTTCGTGGTGGTGGGCTGCGATGCAGTTAACGACATAGTCTTTGACACCATAGCGCTTGACGAAATCAGCGCCGATCTGCGCGTGTGTGCCTTCCACGCTGTGGTCAATGGCTTTGCCGATATCGTGCAGCAGGCCGCCCATTTTAGCGATGTTGACATCGGCGCCCAGTTCCATGGCGATCATGCCGGCGATATGGGCGGTTTCGATGGCATGGGCATGCTGATTCTGCCCGTAGCTGGTGCGGAATTTGAGTTGGCCTAGCAACTTCAAGATTTCCGTATGCAGGCCATGAATGCCAGTTTCATAGGCCGCGCGCTCGCCTTCTTCGCCGACGATTCGCTCGACCTCGGTTCGCGTATCTTCGACCAGTTTTTCGATGCGCGCCGGATGGATGCGGCCGTCGGTCACCAGCTTCGCCATGGTGCGCTTTGCCACCTCGCGCCGAACGGGATCAAAGCTGCTGATGGTCACCGCCTCGGGCGAATCGTCCACCACGACATCGACGCCGGTAGCCAGTTCAAATGAACGGATGTTGCGCCCGTTGCGGCCGATAATGCGGCCTTTCATATCGTCACTGGGCAGGGGCACGACGCTGACCGAGACCTCGCTGACTTGCTCGGACGCCAGCCTCTGAATCGCCATCGCAATCAGGCTGCGCGCGCGCTGATCGGCGGTTTCTGTGGCTTCCGCTTCCACCTGGCGGATGATACGCGCCATATCGTTGCGCGCATCAAGCTCGATCGAGTCCAGAAGCGCCTGCCGGGCCTCGTCCACCGTCATCTGCGCGATACCTTGCAGCTTCTCGACGATGTTGGACTCGGATTTCTTGATTTCGTTTTCCTTCCTGTCGAGTCGACTCTGGCGCTTATTCAGCTGCTGATCACGCTGTTCAAGCTGCTCCATTCGCTTGTCCAGCTCGCCGCGACGGCGTTGTATGCGTTCGTCTTCGTCGTTCAAATCGCGGCGGCGGCGGCGAATGGTTTCCTGCGCCTCATTTATGCGTTCCTTGGCGGCAAGTGCGGCATCGGCGATGATTTGCGTCTTCTCGACTTCGGCATTCTTCATCAGCTGCTTCGCGTCTTCCGAAGCCTTTACCAGGGCACTTTGGCCCTGTTCCTGCTGCTCCTTCAGCAGTGTTGACTTGCCTCGCCTTGCGCCAAGCGCAATACCCGCGCCCAAGCCAATGACCGCTGTGACAATTGCAAAGATGATGGTGTCCATACTTGTTTGACGGTATCCACAGGATACATTCGTCTTTGCTCCTTTCTAGCACTGATCCGGAAGTTGTTTCACCGGTATCATGTTTCGTTTTCACCGGCAAAGAAATCGGGCTGGGCTTCGTCGAGCTCGCGTTCTATTCGGGAAATAACCAGCGAGATCGTGTCGAAGTCGAAGCCCCGACGTCGTAACATGGCATTCAGCTTGCTTCGAAACTCGAGACGCGCCTTGCCTCGATAGCGCCACATCTGCTTTTGCGACGCGCGATAGGCGGAATCTTCAGCATCGATATCCTTCAGCAAGGGTTCAAAGACGTCTCTGTCAACGCCTTTCTGATACAGCTCATGGGCAATGGCGCGGGAAGACATCGGTTTGAAAGCGTCGCGATTCTCGATCCAAAAGCGGGCAAAGACGCAGTCATCGACAAATTGCTGGTCCCGCAGTTTTTCGATAGCCGCGGTGATGACGGCATCAGCAAACCCTGCTTTGACCAGATGACGGCGGATTTCCTCGCAACTGCGCTGGCGTCTCGACAAGAGACCGATGGCCTTGTCACAAGCGTTGACAAGGGCGCATTCATCGATCAAGCCTTGCACTTCGGCACCGGAAAGATCCTGCCCACGATGCAAGCGCGCGGCCTGGATCATGGGCAGTTCCAGCGCGAACTCATGGTCCAGGAACAGACGGACACGCTGCTTCTTGCCCGGTTTGATTTCAAGCGCCGTGACAGTTGGCATGATTCCATTCCAACGCGGAATCCCGCAGTGCTCAAAAGGCTGCGGCTGTATCGCAGACGAATTACGGGGAACTATCAGACGTTCAGCGGAATATCAATTGGAATCTTTACAAATCATGCAGCTTGACAAGAGATTCGGCGCGCTAAGCGCACACCGTTGGTGTTTCCTGGATCGAGAGCGCTTATGCCAAGCCTGCTCGCTTCATTCTGACTGCTTCTTCCGACCATGCGGCGCATGGAAGACCGTAATATGCTGGATACAGTCCACGCTCTACGGGCGCAGAATTCGCACACCTTTATCCGAATTGGCGTCCCGTATTCGAGCGCTTCACCCGCCCATGCCTGTTCCTGAGACGTTCGGTATTGATCTGTTGAGGCAACGGGCGGTCATTCATTTGCATTCCTGCTTGGTAAATACACCCGAACGTAACATTCACCCATACAGCATTATACAGGAAAAACCTCAGACTCAAGGCTCGCGTTGTGGACGTTCACAGCACTTGCTACAATGAATGCAACTGTATGTCAACAATATTGGGCATCGGCTAAGTTTTAGAGACTAGCTGCTTTCTGCAAATCTTTGTGCAATCTGACCGAAACCTGCAACTATAAATATGGCGATCTCGCAAGGAAAGAACATCCAACATTCGAACAGGCATGAACTCGCGACGGAAAAATGGCACGGTATGATCGAGGGATTTTAGTCACCGGCGGCGGCACGTTTTTGGGTGATCATATCGCCGCAGCTTTGTTGGCGGAGGGCGCTGACGTCAGCCTGCTGCTGCGTACTGGCGCGCAAAATCTGCTGGAGCCGCTAATGCATCATACCAACTGGTCCAACGCGGATGTCTGGAATCCGGCCAGCTTGCGTGGCAAAGCGCGTTATCATTCGGCGGTCATACACACCGTTGGCAGCTTGAATGCTGACCAGACGCGAGGCTTGTCGTACCAACAGCTGAACTCTGTATCGCTGCGCAATGTGGCCAACATGTGCGTTAGCGATGGCGTCGAGCGACTGCTTTTCATCAGCAGCGCCGGAGCGCCATGGATGAACCGGGAGTATCTGCGCTCCAAGCGAGACGCGGAAAGCTATTTGCGACGCGTCGGCTTGAGGGCGACCATCGTGCGCGCGCCGCTACTTTACGTGCGTGGGCAGCCTCGCCCGCTTTTCTACCGCGCGATAAGCTTGTTTGGATCGGTACCGCCGCTTTCGTGGCTGCCCCCGGGCAGATCTGCGCCGATGCCGATAGATGTCCTGGCGCGGGGAGTGGCGCGCCTCGCGCTGAATCCCGAGCAAAACCGCCTGTTCTATTTCTCTCGAGATTTGCGGCGACTTAATACGCGCGACGAGCTGCGCAGTCGTGGAGACTCGATTGGATATTTTCTTCCGCAACAAACTCAGCCAAGCATACGGGCCGCAACAGCCAGCGACGATCTTCCTTTCGGCTGGACGCCCGGCAATCGATGAAGGCAAATTATTCTTGAATTCGTTACGGAGCCAAGTATAATGTTGATTCATTCTGGCGACGTGGCCAAGTGGTAAGGCAGAGGTTTGCAAAACCTTCATTCGTGGGTTCGAATCCCACCGTCGCCTCTTCCCGGGCTGATTGCACTAGTGGCGTTTAAGCGGCTTCGCGCGCGATTGCGGCGCAGACTAGACCGCAACTGTTCAATCAGCCGTATTCCCAGTAGCGCTCAAGGTATTTGCCGGTGGCGCTGTCTTGCATAGAGCGGCGCGCCTCAGTTTCCATCTGCTCAAGATCATTCCAGAATGTGCTGATTTGCGAACGGTAGCAGGCGATAGCTTCGATTTTGGCTCGCACATCGGCCTCGTCGAGCTCGATGCGGATCTCGCGAAACTGCAAGCCGATGCGGCGCGCGGCGTCCGCGATTTCTTCGCGCGAGTTTGCGTAGGGGAATTCGGCATAGAAACGCCAACGCAAGTTGACGTGTTCTGCGGCCGCCTGGCGCAATCCCCACTCATGCACGATTTGGTGATCGACATGATGGCCGACGCCCAGTGGCAGATAGACAATCTGCTGAAGCTCGAGATCGAGGATCGGCGTTTGATTCAGGTATTCCCCGGCGTAATCCGCAGGATGGACACGATCGAAGAGTGAATCTTCAGTCGGATAAAGCGGCGTACCTTCCACCTGGCGATAGACGCAGTCGGCAAGCGGCAAATGCCGACAGCCGACGCCGAGCGACCGCAGCGCCGCCAGATCTTCGTCGCGCCGCGTCCGCAAGGGATCAATCCCCGCCTGCCAACGCTGATGCAGGTCCGCGACGATGGGGGATTCCGGAAACTCGCTTACGCGCGAGGCGCCCATCGCGGTGACGACCGTGACGGGGGCGCCGCCTCCGGCCAATTTCGCCAGGGTACCGCCACAACTCAAAACGGCATCATCAAAGTGCGGCGAAATGAATACATGCGCCGGTTGCGGGAATTCAGTTGACACGGGCCGATCGCCTCGGTCGCCTAGCGACGTCAGTGACTCGCCGCCTCGGTGGCGGCATGGAAGTAGTCGCAATGCGCGCTTATCGGACAGCGTTCGCAGGCGGGCTTGCGCGCTTGACAGGTATCGCGACCGTGCTGAATGAGCTGGATATGGAACTGATAATAGTCTTCAGCCGGCGTCATGGCCTCCATGACCGGGTGGGCATCGTTGGCGGACATTTTCTCCGGAAGAAAGCCGATTCGCTTGCTGACGCGGAAGATGTGCGTATCCACCGGGAATGCGGCGCGTCCGTATGCAAAACAAAGCACAATAGCAGCGGTCTTGGGACCGACGCCTTTGAGTGAAACGAGCCAGTCCTTGGCCTCGTCAACTGAAAGCTCATTCAGGAAATCGATGCTGTATTCGCCGACCTTATCAAATATAACGCCAAGCGCGTCCTGGATGCGCGGCGCTTTCTGATTGGCCAAACCGGCGGGCTTGATGGCCTCGATCACATCATCGATAGCGGCAAATCGCGCCGCTTCCCAGGTTGGAAAGCGCGCTTTGAGGCGGTCGAAGGCGCGGTCTCGGTTGGTATCGGTGGTGCTCTGGCTCAGGATGCAGCTGATGAGCTCGTCCATGCCATCCAGGTTGCGCGACCAATTCAACTCGCCATAGACGGCAGTCAAGGCTTGTTTGATTGGAGCGTATTTGGACTTGCGCCGGTCGAAGTTGTCGACTTTCGCCAGCGGATCGATTTTTCTCGCCATGCGCCAATTGTACTGCCTGCGCGCGCGCAATCCAACCGGGTGTTAGGATGTCACACTATTCGACGATAGCTGGCTAGTCAGGCGGCGCGTTGCTTGCGATCGGCCGGCAGCAAAAGCCAGGTCGTCAAGGCAATCGCTGCGAAGGTAACGGCAGCAACGGCGAAGGCGCCGCGCATGCCAAACCAAATGGCGACTGACGCCCCCACCAACGGGGCGGCCGCGCGCGCGCCGGACCAGACCGAATTGTCCAAACCGTATACGGCGCCGGCCATGCCGCGCTTGGTATAGTGAGACAGCAAGGCGGTAGGCGCAGCGACCAAGCCGCCGGCGGCGATTCCGGAAAGCCCTTGCAAAGCCAGCAATTGCCAGACATCGGCGACAAAGACCTGAGGAATGTATAGCAGCGCCGCGGCAGTCGAGCAGAACAGCAGCACTTTTCTGTGGCTGATGCGGTCGCCCAGGTTGCCGAGATATACCGCGCCCAGCGTTGACGTGCCGGAAGACACTGCCAAGACCAAACCGGCATAGGTGTTGCCTGATTCCAACTCGCCAGCGATGAGAGAGACGACGAACAGCGGCGCGATGGGAATGATAATGGAACGCCCCAATCCCACCAGAAAACGGAGCATCAGCACCAGACTGACGCCAGGGGCGCGCAGAATCTGCAGCCAACCGCCCAGAATTTCGGTCGGGCGTATGGTTGTGCGGTTATTTGGCGCAACGAAGTTCTCTTGAATGCCGAACGCTACAATCAATCCACCAACTGAAAGGAGAACGGCAGTAAACAGGAAGGGAATACCGTATCCAAAATGATCCGCCAGGACGCCGCCGATCAATGGACCGATGGCGACGCCGCCCCACAGCGCCACCTGCAGCGTACCCATGGCGAATCCGACGCGCTCCCGCGGCGTATTGGCCGCCACCAAGGCGTTGCTTGCCGATAGCGTTCCTGTGACCAAGCCCTGGATGGCGCGCAGCAATATGAGTTGTTCGGCGCTTTGCACCACTCCCATCAGGGTCAGCATCAGCGCGCCGCCCCATAGCGCGCGCATGATCATTTTCTTGCGACCAAAGCGATCGGCCAGCGCGCCCCAAATCGGCGCGGCAATCATCATGGTGAGTCCTTGCGCGGAAATCACCATCCCGGCCAGCATCTCCGTATTCAAGTCAAAGGTGCTGCCGAGCGATTCAATGTACAAGGGCAGGAAGGGAAATACGATGGAAAAACCCACTGCCGAAACCATCTGCGCCGCGAAGACAATGGCCAGCGTGTATTTCCAGCCCTGTGGTTTGGCGAATGAGCGCGTAATGGAAAGCGCGTTTGGCGCAAGAACCCGTGCCATGTAAAGAAATCCTTACAGTTTGATGGTTACGATGACGCGAACAGGACGAAAGCACTGGACTGGTTGCTTGACCAGCGCAGTTGATTCGACGCACAGAATGGTATGTATGTTCAAGGACATCGGCTGCCAATCCGCCTAGGTTGATGAAAGCTGAAGACGGCTATGTTTTGATTTGGGCAAGAACTGAATTCCGACCAGAAAAACCGCCATGTATAGTAGCGCCACGGCGCCGAAGGCGGCCCGTAGACCGAAAGCTGCGGCGACAAGCGAAGCGGATAGCGGGCCTACGCCATGGGCAAGCGAGGTCACCGAGGCGTCCAAGCCGTAAGTCGCCCCCTCGTCGCCATCGTTCGTGAACCGGGCCAGCATAGCGGCGGGAGCGCAGAGTACACCGCCAGCTGCCAAGCCCGCCAGCGCCTGGAGAAACAGGAGTTGGCCGATATCGGCAACGAAGGCTTGCGGCACATAAAAGAGCATGGCGACGAAAGCGGCGCCGAGCAGGATGTTTCGATAACCCCATTTGTCGCTCAACCATCCCAAGACCAGGGATCCAATCGTCATCGATACCGACCAGACGGTCAGCACCAAACCGGCGTAACTGCTGGCGCCGGAAGTCGACGCGGGCAGCAGCGCCAGAATGAAAAGGGGCGCGATTGGCATCAAGGAGCGTTGGGCGAAGCCATTGAGAAATCGCAGCGCGTAAATTGTTTTCACGCCTTGAATGCTGACAATGCCTCGCCAGCTGCGCAGCATCGTGATCATATTGAGGTCAATGGCGCCTTTGGGCGGCGGCACATAGGTCTCGCGAACGCCAAAGCCAACCAGGATGCTGGCGAGCGCCAGCAAGGCTGACGTGAAGAAGAACGGAATCTGAAAGCCGAAATGTTCCGCCAGAATGCCGCCAACCGTTGGGCCAAAGGCCACGCCACCGAAGAGACCGACCTGCAAGACGCCCAGGGCGAAGCCGATTCGACCCCGAGGGCTTTCGCCGGCGACCAGCGCCATGTTGGCGGCAATGATGCCGCTGGTCAGCCCTTGCAGCGCGCGCAGCACCACCAGCACTATCGCAGCTTGCGCGAAGCCCATCATGGCCACAATGAGCGAAGATGAGAAGGTGGCCAGAATCACCAGTTTCTTACGGCCGTATTGATCGGCCAGACGTCCCCAAAACGGCGCGGTCAGGCATCCCATAAGGGGCGGGGCCGCGATAACCAAACCGGCGAGCAACTCCGTACCGTAGTAGGGTGAATCGGGAAAGGTCTGTACGTAGATGGGCAAAAATGGATAGATGAGCGTGATGCCAAAGGTGCCAAGCGCCTGGGCAATCGCGATCACCACAATCGTAATGAGCCAGCGATTAGACGGATTAGATGCTTCAGCATCTTGCATGCCCGGGCGCGCCCTGCAACTTCTTTTGCAGATTATTCTAGCATAGCGCAGCGCCTTGCAATTTCAAGGCGCAATTGAGCCGGAAGCCGCGCGACAATCTTGACCTGTCATTCCAGCCTAAATTGTAATAGCCTTGCTGGTTGAGCCCGGCTGCGCGATCTTGTAGACAGGCGCGGATTCGCGCGCTCCCGGTGGTCTTGCTCGAAGCCGCAGACCGGTGAACAGAATCGCGCGAGTTACGGATTACGAATTCAAGTTTCAATCAGGGCACAGCCCAGGCGTCATCAACGATATGTGGCAACCCAACAAACTGGAACGGGAACGGCTGGATAAAGCCGAACGGCTGGAAGCGCGGGGCGTCGCGCTGTTCCCGGCGCGCGTCGAGCGATCGCATGCCATCGCCGCGGCGGTGGACGCGTTTGAGCAATTTGAATTGGGGCAGCCATCCGAAGCTGACGACCCGCCGCAGGTTACCGTGACCGGTCGGATCCGGCGGCTGAATGCCAAGGGCAAAGTCTCGTTCTTGCATATCGAAGACGAGAGCGGTCGCGTTCAGCTCTTCGCTCGGGTGAACGATCTGGGCGAAGACAAATATGAGCTGATTCGGCGCAAGCTGATCGATGTCGATGACTTTGTGCAAGCCAGCGGCGAAATGATGCGCACGCGCGCCGGCGAGATCAGCGTGCTGGTTTCGGAAATGCGTCTGCTCAGCAAGTCACTGAGCCCGTTGCCGGTCGTGAAAGAGCAGCGCCACGATGACGGAACCGTCGTCGAATATGGCGAGTTCAAAGATACCGAATCGCGCTATCGACAGCGCTACGCTGATCTGGCTGTCAACAAATCGGTGCGGGATGTATTTCTGGCGCGGGCGAAAGCGATAACGGCTCTGCGCGACTTTCTCGATAACGAAGGCATGCTGGAGGTGGAAACGCCGATCCTGCAACCGCTTTATGGAGGCGCCGCCGCCCGGCCATTCACGACGCATCATAATCAGCTGCACGAAGATCTTTACCTGCGCATTAGCTTTGAGCTGTATCTGAAGCGACTGTTGGTGGGCGGCTTTGACGCCGTTTATGAAATCGGTCGCGATTTCCGCAACGAGGGCGTCAGTTATAAGCACAATACTGAATTCACCATGCTGGAGTTCTACAAGGCTTATATTGATTACGAAGGCGTGATGGATATCACCGAGCGCATGTATGCCTATGTCGCGGAGCGGGTCACCGGCGGCGACGCCATCGTTTACCAGGGCACGCGGCTCAACCTGGCACCGCCTTGGAAACGCATGAGCATTCGCGAGGCCGCGCAAGAACTGCTCGGATTCGATTATATGGAATATCCGACCAGCGAAGCGCTCTACGCTTATCTTCAATCGCGCGACCTGGCGGATGGCGCGGATGTCAACGATACCTGGGGACGGATGATTGTCGAGCATGTATTGGGCAACTTGATCGAAAGGCGCTTGATACAGCCGACCATTATCAAGGATTATCCGCGCGATATGTCGCCGTTCGCAAAACGAATCAAGGGCGATGGCGCCGCCAAGGACGAAAAAGAGCAGCTCTTCATCGAGACGCACACCGAACGCTTCGAGTTCTTCATTCATGCGATGGAAATGGGCAACGCCTTCACCGAGCTGAATGATCCGCGCGATCAGCAGCAACGGTTCGTGGAGATGAAGAGACTCTACGCCGACGATGCCGATGAAACGACACCGCTGGACGAAGATTATTTGCGGGCCATGCGCTATGGCATGCCGCCCAACGGCGGATTCGGCGCGGGAGTCGACAGGCTGGTGATGCTGTTGACGGATCAGGACAGCATTCGCGATGTGCTGCTTTATCCTCATTTGCGAAAGCCCGCCCTGGCGGCTACTGATCTGCGCGGTCAGTTCATGCTGGAGGCGGCCGTGCGCCAGCTCGAGTACCAGTTGGATGTCCCGCTCGACCAATCGAAGCGGCGCATCAGTCTTGTGCTGCCGGCGGCGAATGTGGGCATTGAGTTTCGCTTGGCCAACGCGTTGGAAGGCTCGCTTCCGGCGCTGCAGAACCTGCGCAAGTCCTTCGACGGCGATCTATTCGTGCTGACCGAAGACTGCCTGTATCAGGTCGATGAGGAATTGGAAGCGATAGGATTCAGCGACTTTTGGCGATCAATTGACCATTCGACTCAATGACATAGCACCGCACATAGGTCACGCAAATGCATGACAGAATCAGCGCCATCACCGCCTTATTGAGGCAATCGGGGCAAGCGCATCATCAGGCCTTTCTGGCCACAGACGGAGACGATCCCGAATGGCCGACCTGGTACGCGGACTATCTCTTGGACGACTTGAACGCGCTGCTCGATTCACAGCTCAAACGCGAGCAGCTGGCGGACTTGCTGGTCGAGCTGGATCGGTCGTATAGGCGCGAGGCGCGAGACAAGGAATGGCCGCTCTTCTATGCTGAAATCCTGGTGGCTCGATTCGGCTGATACGCTTGCGCGATCGTGCCGCGTCGATTAGGATGAACGACGGCGATTTACGAAGCGCCGTTGAGGAATGATGGAAAGTCTGACTCCGGAGATTTTTGATCTCCTCGTGATCATCAATATCATCTTGGGCGTCATCATTGCCGGTCGCCGCTTCCTCAGGGACGTGCGCGGACCCCTGCCGGATGATGCGCCCGATTGGGTACGAGCGTCATACCACTCCACGACAACCCGCCACGCTTCAAGCGACAGCTCTTAGCGCCATGCGCCGTTCCAAGCGGGCGTGAATGATTCGCCTACGGCGCATGGTAAGCTCAATTCAAAATCGCAACCTGCAACCAGTGAATAACACTACGGGAGATGACTGAATCATGCTTGATATAGCGCTAATCCGCGAAAGACCGGATTGGGTGAAGGCGCAGCTCGCCAAGCTCTTTGACGATGAGACGCCGGCTCGAATCGACAAGATTCTGGAGTTGGATGAAAGGCGGCGTGAGCTACGGACTCGGATAGAGACGAAGCAGGGCGCCCGCAATCGATTGAACCGGGCGATGGGCAAGCTGCGCGGAAATCGGCAAATGAACGACGGTACAAAATCGGGTTTGGTCCTGGCCGCAACCGCAGCACTGAAGCGAGACGATACCGATAGGGCGCTCGCCATTTTGGAAGGCGAAAGCGCGACCGATGCCGCGGATGACGACGGCTTCCAGGCCGCGTTTGATGGGCTCATCGCTGAGCTGCGGGCGATGGGACAGGGCATTGACGACGGTTTCGCCGAGGCCAAGACGATCGAATCAGAGTTGGAAGCGCAGATGCTTTGGATCCCAAACCTGCCTCATGACAGCGTGCCGGTTTTCGAAAGCGAAGACGAGAATGTCGCGGGCGTTCCGGTTGGCGAGTTTCGCGAATTCGACTTTGAGCCAAAGCCGCATTGGGAGTTGGGACCCGCGCTTGGCATGATCGATTTTGAAAGCGGGGTTAAGCTGGCGGGCACACGGGCGTATGTATTGCGGGGATGGGGCGCGCGTTTGCAGCGCGCTTTGATCAGCTTCTTTCTCGATAGCGCCCGCGACAATGGATATACCGAGTTTTACCCGCCCTTCCTGGTTTATGGCGAGATGCTCTACGGCTCGGCGCAATTCCCCAAATTCAAAGACACGGTTTACGGGCTGGAGGGCGAAGGCAAATTCATGATCCCTACCTCCGAGGTGGCGTTGACCAATTTGCACCGCGATGAAATTCTTGAGGAAGCCGAGCTGCCATTGAATTATGTCGCGCATACGTCCTGTTTCCGCAGCGAAAAAGCCAGCGCCGGGCGCGATGTGCGCGGCATCAAGCGTGTGCATCAATTTGAGAAAGTCGAGATGTACAAGTTCACTACGCCGGATAACAGCTACGACGAGCTGGAAACGATGACGCGCCAGGCGGAGGCGATCTGCGCGCAGCTGGAAATCCCCTTCCGCCGGTTGGAGATCGTGAGCGGGGATTTGGGATTCAGCGCCAGCAAGAAGTACGATATCGAGATGTGGTCGCCGGGTTGCGGCGAGTGGCTGGAAGTGAGCTCGTGCAGCAATACTGAAGCCTTTCAGGCTCGCCGCGCCAAGATTCGCTATTACCCCGGCGGCACGCGCAAGACGCAATTCGTGCATACGCTCAATGGCAGCGGCTTGGCAACACCCAGAGTGCTGATCGCCATCATGGAGAATTATCAGCAGGCCGACGGCAGCATCGTCGTCCCGGAGGCGCTGCGGGCGTACCTTGGAGGCGCAAGCGTCATTGACACGGATCAGGCGTAGCCGGAGTCATCGACGCTGCCCAACACCCAATAACTGGGGCTGTCGCCAGGTCTTGTTGACAGCAAAATCTGAGGCGGACTATAATCTGAAATGGGCCGCAGACAAGGCGCTGGCCGGTCGGGCCCGCCCCTCGGGCGGAAAAGGAGAAAACAATGGCGTCCACACCCGTTATCGAGACCAGCAGGTTGTCGAAGACATACGGCTCGGGATCCCGGCAGACTCTGGCTCTCGACAATCTAAGCATGACCGTGAACCGAGGCGAGGTCTTTGGGTTCCTCGGACCTAACGGCGCCGGCAAAACTACAACCATCCGCTTGCTGCTGGATTTGATCCGCCCGAGCAGCGGATCGGCGCGGATCCTGGGCATGGACGCGCGCGACGACAGCGTCGATATTCGGCGGCGGATCGGTTTCCTGCCGGCCGAGCTAAATCTGTGGCCGGGGCGGACGGGCAACCAGATCATCTATTATATGGCGAGCGTGCGCGGCGACAGCAAAGGGATTGTCAAGCACGCCGACGAACTGGCCGAGCAGCTCAAACTGGATACGACCAAGCGCGTCCGCGATCTGTCGTCCGGCAACCGCCGTAAACTGGGTTTGGTGCTGGCAATGATGCACGAACCGGAATTGCTGATCCTGGATGAACCGAGCAGCGGACTCGATCCCTTGATGCAGCAGACATTTCACGAGATGATGCAGGGTTACCGCGACAAGGGCAAAACCGTTTTCCTCTCGTCGCATGTATTGAGCGAAGTGCAAGCCATTTGCGATCGCGCCGGCATCTTGCGCGATGGCGATCTAAAAGCCGTCGAGACCATCGACAAACTGACCA
The DNA here is from genome assembly GCA_022822305.1 of Anaerolineae bacterium. Classification (GTDB taxonomy): domain Bacteria; phylum Chloroflexota; class Anaerolineae; order Aggregatilineales; family Phototrophicaceae; genus UBA6055. Next base: position 364,902 of record JAJEBY010000002.1, on the reverse strand, counting down.
ATGTGGAATTCCGCTGGGTCAACGTGCGCTTCCGCGATGCCATTCCTGATGGGCTAACCGCCGAATTGCGGCAGTCCGATGCCATCAGTCAACTGGATTTGAATGGGTCGCAGGCCACGATGCGCCTTTTGGGGGATTTTGATCCGCTCTTGCGCATCATCGGTCAGGGATACGTAGAAGACTTGCGAGTTGAAGAACCATCGCTGGAGGATATATTCCTGGCCTTTTACAGCAGTGAGGAGGGGGGACGATGACAAACGGCGTGATACTTGCCAATACCTTGCGCACATCCTGGAAGCAAGTCCTGTATTGGGGATTGGGCATGGGTGTGCTGGGCGTATACATCGTCTTCATCTCTTCCAACTCCGATATCGTCGAGGGCTACGCCAAGCTATTCGAGTCGCTGCCGCCCGCCGTGCTGCAGGCGTTTGGCGCGAGTGACGCCGCTTTATTCAGCAGCACCGAAGGCTGGGTAGTATCGATATTCGTCTCGGAAGCGTCGCTGATACTTTCGATCCAGGCGGTTTTGGCCGGGTTGAATATCGCGGCAAATGAAGAGCAATCGGGCATCATGGATATGATCATGTCCATGCCGATCTCGCGCACGCAATTCATTTTGGAGAAGACGATCGCCTACGCGTTGATTACGTTGGGCATTATTCTGTGTTGCGTCGCCTTTCCCGTTCTGTCGCTGATCGCCTTCGGGGTTGATGCCGATATCGGCGCTGTCGCCTCCAGCATCCTCAATCTCTACCCGGGACTGTTGTTGGTGACCGTGGTGACTAGCTTGCTGACGACCATTCTGCGTCGTCGATCGGTCGCCATTGGGCTTGCCGCCGCCTTTGTCATCGGCAGTTATATCTTCAATGTGATCGGCAACGCGGCCAGCGGCGCGGTCGCGGATTTGATGCAGCAGCTTTCCTTCTTTTATCACGCCTCCGGTGAGGCCATCATCGCTGGCACGTTCAATCCGACCGGGACAATTGGCGTAATCGTCATTGTTGCAATTTGTTTCGCCGCGTCGATTTCCATGTTTAATCGGCGGGACTTGGGCTTATAGGGGGCAATCATGACCGGCGCAGTATTTCTTGAGACATATAAGCAGACTTGGAAGCAGATGGTCTATTGGGGCTTGGGGCTGGCGGCCTTGGGATTGCTGGTCGTGGTGATGGTGCCCTTGTTTGACATGCAGCAAATGAAAGAACTGCTGGAGAGCTTCCCGCCTTTCATCCTGGCGATGGTGGGTGTGGGGAACGATCTTGAGGTCTTTGCCACCAACGAGGGCTTTGTCGCAATCGGATTCTTCGGCAAGTCCGCGCTGGTTTTCGCCGTATACCCGGTAGTCATGGGCATGCGCATCACGGCCGACGAAGAAGACAACGGCATCATGGATATGCAGTTGAGCTTGCCGGTTCAGCGCATGCGGCTGGTCATTGAGAAGTTCGCGGCCTACTCCGTCAGCATCGTCGGCCTGGTTGTGATGATCTATCTGGGCATGTACGCGGGCGTGGCGATCAGCGGGATAGAGCTGGACATGGCGCGTCTGACGGAAGTGACTTTCTATCTGGTTCCGGTGATGATTTTCATCATGGCCGTCACGATGGTGATCGCCGCGATCATTCGGCGCCGGCAGATCGCCTTGGGGCTCATGACCGCGTACATCATCGTCAGTTTCATGCTGCAGACGATCGGCGCGGCAGCCGAAGGCACCATCGCCGAGTCAATCGGATCTGTATCCTTTTTCACCTATTACAACGCCGCTAACATCATGACCGACGGCTTCGTCGCCGCTCATCTCGTTGGCTTCTTTGGGCTGTCGGCCCTGTTCTTGGCAGCGGCAGTTTATCGCTACGAGCGGCGCGATATAGGCGTCTGAATCATCAGCCGCGATCCGGTTGTCGTGTCCCGGTAACATCAAGCAAGTCATGCAAGCGCTGACCTGGAGGGCTTGTTCGATAACTCGGAATCTGAGCGCGTATTTCTACCCCATCACCCGACCCTAGCCCCCCATACATTTCCCCCGTTTTTCGGGGGGCGTCCCAGCGAGCTAGGGAAGGGGAGCCAAATTACGCGGAATCGGCCTTGAATCCGTCATTTTCAAGCTTAAAGAGTAGGTATATTTCGTCTTTCGCAGGCAGATTCATGACAATTGCCGGTGACGCTGAATTGTCGGCAAAGCCTTGTAGGGGCGTTTCGGCGAAACGCCCAAAAGGCGTGGCGGGGAAGGAGGGCGTCTCAGCGAGACGCCCCTACAATGTCCCTTTATTCTTGCATTACTTTATGCTTCTTGATGCTATTCCTACGTAGCGCCCGACCTACAGCGCTCCACAATCACAACTGCCGTCTACCCAATCTCAATCTGCGTTCGTCAACCTTGGACTATTGCGGCGGTAGGAGTCCGACTATAATTCCAGCATGCGCCGCCATTCTGGCCGGAATATCATTATCCGAGATCGGCGCTTGCTGAGATTCGGTGACTCTGAAGTCCGAGATGCAAATCGCGCGCGAAGCGAAATTCGAGAACACATGAGCCTGAAAAACGCATTGCTGCGAAAATTCAAGGAACGCCGGGCGACAATCGGCGTGGTCGGCATGGGTTATGTGGGCCTGCCGCTGGCGGTCGAATTCGCTGAAGCCGGCTGCGCGGTGATCGGCCTGGATGTTGATGTTAACAAAGTCCAACGGATTAATGCCGGCGCCAGTTATATCGCGGACATATCCGACGATCGCATCGAAAACTTGGTCGCCTGCGGCAAGCTGCGCGCCAGTACATGTTACGATGCCCTCACTCATGCGGATGCCATCAGCATTTGCGTGCCAACGCCACTGCGCAAGACCCGTGATCCCGATATGTCCTACATTGTGCAGGCTACCCGTTCAATATCGAAGATATGCAAACGCGGCATGCTCATCGTCCTGGAAAGCACTACTTATCCCGGAACGACCGAAGAAGTTGTCTTGCCCGACGTGGTCAAAGACGGCTGGGTTGTGGGAGAAGATATCTTTGTCGCCTATTCGCCGGAGCGCATTGATCCGGGCAATCAGCGCTTCTCCGTGCGCAACACGCCCAAGGTAGTCGGTGGCGTAACACCTGCCTGCGCCGAGGCGGCCGCAGCCATGTATGAGACGGCGGTGGACAAAGTGCTTACCGTATCGTCAACCACGACCGCGGAAATGGTGAAACTGCTGGAAAACACCTTCCGGGCGGTGAACATCGGCCTGGTCAACGAGATGGCGCTGATGTGCGACAAATTGAAAATCAACATTTGGGAGGTCATCCAGGCAGCCGCGACAAAACCTTTCGGATACATGCCCTTTTATCCAGGTCCCGGCTTGGGCGGCCATTGCATCCCGGTCGATCCCCACTATCTCAGCTGGAAGCTCAAGACGATGAATTACAACGCGCGCTTCATTGAGTTGGCCAGCGAAGTGAACACATCAATGCCATTTTATGTGATAGATAAAATCGTTGACGCGTTGAACGACCAGGGCCGAGCCGTGCGCGGGTCCAAGATCGTAATTCTGGGCGTCGCCTACAAGCCAGACGTGGACGACACCCGCGAAAGCCCGGCGCTGGACATCATCAGCTTGTTACGGCAGAAAGGCGCCGATACCTGCTTCGTCGATCCGCACGTGCCGGAAATCCGCCTGGAAGGCGATGTGCGATTGTGCTCTCAACCCCTTTGCCGGCGTCTGCTGCAGGACGCGGATTGCACTGTTATCGTGACCGATCACACGGCCTTCGACTGGCGGGCGATTGCGGAAAACAGCAGGCTTATTGTCGATACCAGGCACGTGCTGAAAGACGTGGCAGGCGCCGCGACAGTAGTCACGTTATAGGCGTATCAACATGCTGTCGCTGACGACCGCAGCCGGGACCAAATTCGAGAAGCCGCTCTCGACTTGCCCTGAAATCAAATGTCGCTGCATATTGCGATAGACGCCAGCCGAACGACCGTCGACCGGCCAACGGGTACTGAATACTACGCGCGGCGATTGATTCAGTCCTTGATTGAAGCCAACCGATCGCTGGATTCTCCCCACCGCTTGGAGCTTTATTTTCGCGATGCGCCTAAGGCGAGCCACTTTCCCGATGACGCCCATACCCGTCAGAGAGTCATTCCCTGGCCGCGCGCCTGGACGCATTTTCGATTTGCGACCGAGATATGGAAGACGCGGCCCGATGTGACCTTCGTACCCGCGCACACGCTGCCGTTCATTTTCCCCGGCAAGGCGCTGGTCACCGTACATGATTTGGGCTATCGCTTCTTTCCCGAGGCGCACCCCGCGCCGCAGCGCGCTTATCTGGACTTGACGACGCGTTTCAGTCAGTCGCGGGCCACTGTGGTCTTGGCCGACAGTCAGGCGACCGCCGACGATCTTGCCAAGATTTATGGCACGCCCGCTGCCAAGATCCGTTTGCTCTATCCGGGCGTAGATCCGGAGCCATTGACGTCCGATCCCGAGCGAATTAATCGGACGCGGGACAAGTACAATTTGCCGCGGCGATACTTCCTCTTCATCGGGACCTTGCAGCCGCGCAAGAATATCGAGCGCATCGTCAAGGCCTTTGCGCTTTGGCGCGCCAAAAGCGGAGACTACGAAACAGCATTGGTTCTTGCCGGCGGCAAAGGCTGGCTGTTCGACGAGCGCTGGGTAGACGGCAGCGAAAACGTGCATTTGACCGGATACATCGACGATGCGGACAAGGGGCCGCTGTTGGCAGGCGCATTGGCGCTGGTTTATCCCAGCCTGTATGAAGGCTTTGGTTTTCCGGCTATCGAAGCAATGATCTGCGGCACGCCGGTCATTGCCAGCGCTGCCTCCAGCTTGGCGGAACTGGTGGGAGACGCGGGGATTCTGGTTGACCCGCTGCGGGTTGAGGCAATTGCCGCGGCCATGCGCCACATCAGCGAAGATAGCGCCCGGCGCGCGCAATTGGCCGAACGTGGCAAGCAACGCGCCAAGGCATTCAGTTGGGAGGCTTCCGCGCGGCAATTGCTCGGTGTTTTCGACGAACTCCAAGACGGTCGCTAAGTGACCATGCCGCGATTTGCTACAATGACAAGATTGATGCTAGATAGCTGTGGGCTGGAGACAAATGGCTGAGGAGCGGATTCTGCTGGTACAACTGGCGGATATCGGCGATCTGGTATTGGCGACGCCGGCGATGGCCGCCCTGCGCGAGGCGAAGCCCGATGCCGTAATCGACCTCATCGCGTCGGCGCATGCCGCTCCCATCATGCCTGGACACTTGGTCAATCGCATCGTCACCATAGACAAGGGCGCCTACAGCGGCAGTCGCGCCCTGCTTTCGCCACAGAATCTGCGCAAGCTATTGGCAATGCGCCGAGGCCGATACGATGCTGTTGTTTTCTTTCATCATTTCACATTGAAAGCCGGTGTATTCAAGTTTCGGATGATCGCCCGGGCGAGCGGCGCTCGGCGCATCTACGGCTTGAAGAACCACAATATTGACTTCCTGACCGATTTTGTAATCGACGACGGTTTCGGCGCCAAACACGAAGCGCAATACTGGTTGGATGTGGCGGGCTTGCTGGGCGCGGATACACGCGCGAGACCAGCGCTCACGCGTCGCGAACCCTCGCCTAGCGCAGCAAGAGACAATCGCGAAGGCTCGAATGTCAAATGCGTCGTCATACATGCCGGAAGCGGCGGATACAGCCCGGCAAGGCGCTGGCCCGCGGAGCGATTCGCCGAAGTCGCGAGGCGCCTCCGCAAACATCATGGCGCGCAGATCGCGCTTGTCGGCCAAGTTGGCGATGACAGCAGCCGGGTCGCACAAATGCTGGATTTCCCAGTGCAAAATCTGGTCGGCGTTACGAGCCTTCCGCAGCTGGCCGAGGTCATTCACAGCGCTGATCTATTCATCGGCGCCGATAGCGGTGTCATGCACATCGCGGCCGCTGTGGGTACACCCGTGATCAGTCTATTCGGCCCCAGCAATCATCATGCCTGGCATCCCTGGGCGCCCAGCGGCAAAAACGTTGTGCTCGCGAGCGGCGTAGAATGCAGTCCCTGCAGCTATGTCGGTCATGGCATCGGCGCGCGCGCGGGCTGCCCCGCCCGAACCTGCATGAAGTTGGTCGCCGCGGCGCAAGTCGTGGAAACGGCGGGCAAGATCCTTGATGGCGCGGCGCTTGGAGCAAGTTTGAACCCTCGCGCGTCAGTTCACCGCGACGCCAACACCCGGCAGTGGCGGACGAGCGTGCTCGGCGTGCCGGTCGATGGCGTGAGCTACGCGCAATGGATCGATAAGATTGGCGCCTGGATTGCTGCGGCGTCGACGGCGCGACATATTTGTACCGTGAATCCGGAATTCATCATGATCGCCCGGCGCGACCCGATTTTTTACCATATACTATCGCGCGCCGATCTCTGCGTGCCGGATGGTGTAGGGTTGCTGTGGGCGGGTCGCCAGCTGGGCGCGCCAATTCCCGAACGAGTGACGGGATCGGACGGCGTGCCGCTGATCGCGCGTCATGCCGCTGAAAAGGGCTGGCGCATCTTCTTTCTCGGCGCAGCAGAGGGCGTAGCAGCGCGCGCAGCCGAGATTCTGCGGGGCCAATACACCGGGCTGCAAGTCACGGGTTGTTATGCGGGCAGCCCTGCCGAAGCCGAAGAAGACGACATAGTGGCCATGATCAACCGCAGCGCCGCCGATATCTTGTTTGTCGCTTATGGCGCGCCCCAGCAAGACAAATGGATCGCACGCAATTTGCCGAGGCTGGAAGTAAAAGTTGCTATGGGCATCGGCGGATCGCTGGATTTCATCGCCGGCGTCGTGCCGCGCGCGCCGCAGTGGATGCGACAATACGGCATTGAATGGCTCTATCGCCTGCTCCGGCAGCCCTGGCGCTTGCGCCGCATGACGCGCTTGCCGCGATTTGTCTTCGCTGTCTGGCGAGAGGGACGGCACAAAAGACGCCGCTAGCTGAGACTTCAATTTGTGCGCGAGCCTACGGTACACTGGACCAGGACGTTTTGACGAGAGACATCGACGTGGCAGCTCATTTGATTTCCGTGGTTGAAGCATTGGCAGGGCGGACCATCCTGGTGGTCGGTGATGTGATGCTGGATGAATACATCACTGGACGCCCGACGCGCATGAGCCGGGAGGCGCCGGTGCCGGTGTTGGAACTGGAGTCGCGACAATACATCGCCGGCGGTTCGGCGAATCCCGCCGCTAATATCGTGTCGCTGGGCAGCCGCGCCATACAGGTCGGAGTAATCGGAATTGACGAGGCCGGACGGCAACTCGTCGACATACTTTCGAGCAGCGGCATTGACGCATCCGGCGTCATCGCCTGCGGCGATCGCCCGACTACGGTCAAAACACGCATTCTGGCCCAGATGGGCTTGCGTTTCCCCCAGCAACTGACGCGGATAGACACAGTGGCGCGGCACGACATCGACAGCGACACGGAAGCGAAGATAGTCGCATTCGTCGCCGCGCAAGTGACTCAAGTCGATGCTGTCTTGCTGTCACATTACCACGGGGGATTGCTGACATCATCTCTGGCGCGGCAGATCCGCGACCTTTGCAGCCGAGAGAAGGTCTTGATCACGGCCGATGCGCAAGGGCAGTTCAATCAGTTCGCCGGTATCGATGTCATGAAGTGCAACGCGGCCGATGCACAGCGATATCTGAATCGCACGCTGCAGACCGACGCCGATTTCAGCGCCGCGGCGCGTCAGCTGCAGACAGCGCTTGGAATCAAGCGCGCGGCCATCATCACGCGTGGCAGCCGTGGCGCGACCGTGGCGAGCGGAGACGCAATCGATCATTGCCCGGCGCCGCGCGTCAGCGATGTGTTCGATACCGTGGGCGCGGGAGACACCGCGATCGCGGTGGCGACGCTGGCGCTGACGGCCGGCAGCAGTTTGGTCGATGCCGTTATGCTGGCCAATCATGCCAGTGGGATAGTCGTGCAACATTTGGGCAATTATGCGCCGACGCCCGCGGAACTCGCGCAATCAATCGCGCTAGGCGCTCCCTGACACGGACTGCACAAACTCAATAGTGTTGCCGTCCGGATCGGCGAGCGATGCCACTTTGGCGCCTTTGTATTCGTCGATGGGATTGATCTCGCTGCCGTGATTGTCCAGACCGTCGCGCATTACGGCTTCCAAGTCGTCAACATCAAAGCGGAATTGCTGGCGGTTCTGCTCGGCGGAGACACCGGCGATGCTATTGGGGCAAAGGGTCAATTCAAGATCATTCAGCTTGCCGCCGTAGAACTGCTCGTCGCCAATATGCACGGTGGGTTGCAGGTTCGCATCAAAGACGGCATTATAGAATTCGACCATCTTTTCAATGTGAGTTGCAGCGATTGTCAGTCCAATCAGTCGCATGTTTGCCTCCGCGGGCTTGCCATGTCCGTTCAAGTGAAACTTCACGAGCTTTGATCCTTATCCGTCCGCGTAGCCATGTTCAATCCGCCAAACGCCAGTAGGTTCTTTCAACTTGTCTGGGCGATCGTTGACGAGATCCCGCCCGGCAGAGTGAGCAGTTACGGGCAAATCGCCTCGATGATTCCGCCAAGCGAAGACTGGGACGCCGCGAGCATGAAGCGCCTGGCCGCGCGCTGGGTCGGGACTGCCCTGCGCAAAACCCCGCGCGACCTTCCGATTCCTTGGCATCGCGTGATCAATAGCCAGGGCAAGATCAGCTTTCCCGCGGGCGGCGCTCAGGCGCAACGGCAACGCCAGTTGCTGGAATCGGAGGGGGTGCAATTTGATCGGCGTGGCAAAGTAGATTTCTCGATGGTGGGTTGGACTGGTCCTGCCGAGACATTCCTCGCGCGCAATGGGCTGCTCCCGCCGCGTCTCTTGCGTTAGGCGCTCTAAAACTGCACGTAGCTGTTTTCCGCGAGTACGAAACGATGCGCCACCGGCATATGCGGCGCCGATGTCACCCGCGCGTTTTCCGCAAGCAAGCTGCGATCGATGCGCCCTTGAATATTGCTGATCTCGCAATTGCGCATGACGATGCTGGCTTCGATCTCGCTGCCCTCCACGATGACATTGTCGCCCAGCGCGGTGTAGGGCCCGATATAGCTGTCGCGGATGACGCTGTTGTCGCCGATAATGACGGGGCCGCGGATGACAGAGTTGATGATGCGGCTGTCTTTGCCGATCACAACGCGATGGGATACCTCACTATTGCCTTCGATCTGCCCCCCGTTTTCTGGCGCCGGCGTATACGGCAAGCCCTCCAACACCAGCTGATTGGCCATGATAATTGCATCGGGTTTTCCGGCGTCAATCCACCATCCGTTGAGCTGATAGAAGGCGACAGGATTGCCATCGCTGATCAGCACTTGAATGGCGTCGGTGATTTCCAGTTCGTTGCGACCGGAAGGCTCAATGCGACTAATGGCGTCGAAGATCGAGGAACGGAAGAGGTAGACACCCGCAATCGCCAGGTTTGAAGGTGGATTCTGCGGTTTTTCCACGACGCGCGTGATACGTCCGCGGTCGATTTGTGCGATGCCAAAGCGCGTAGGATCGGGCACCTCGGCCAGAACGATATTCGCTTCCGCATCCGAATCGGCAAACGACGTGAGCAAGTCGGTCATCTGATCCTGGAAAATATTGTCGCCCAGGAACACGGTGAAGGGATCATCTCCCACGAAGTCCTGACAGAGATTAATGGCGTGCGCCAATCCCAACTGCTGCTCTTGTACGATGTATTCGATCTTTACGCCGAGGCAGCCACCATCGCCCAAGAGCGTCACGATAGGCGAATCCAGGTCATTAACGACAACACCGATGTCATTCAGGCCAGCCAGCTTTAGCACATCAATTGCGTAGGTGATCAACCAGCGATTGGCGACAGGCACCAGTGATTTTGGCATGGTCAGGGTGACTGGACGCAAGCGAGTGCCTTGCCCGGCGGTTAGAATGACAGCTTTCATGGAACTGCTCCCGGTGAGATCCTTTAGCGGAGACACAACTGCATAGTAGCAGAGCTTTGGAAATCGCGACAGTTGTTCGCCGGATGTCCTACTGACGGATACGTCATATTCATATCGCGTTCAGACAAGCGATGCAGCGGCCATTTTAGACGGAGAAAGGCTAGATTTCCGCTGCCCGGCGCTGCCGCAGCACTTCAAAGGCGATCAAGGCTGTTGCGCTGACCGTGCCCAAAGACCCAGCGAAATCGCGCCCGTAAGGGATTTCCAGCAAGAGATCGGCGCGACTTCGGAATGAGCGGGTCACACCGCGTTTCTCGCCGCCGACCAATACAAAGAGCGGCCGCGTCAAGTCTGCGTTGTAGAGCGAAACGCCGGCTGCTGACTTCGCCGCCGCAGCCACCAGCAGGCCGCGTTCTCGATAGCAGGCCGCGGCGTCTTCGGCGCTGTCCGCAATCGCCAACGGCATGCGCTCGATAGTACCGGCGCTTGCTCGACCGACAACCGCGCTGGCGCTCGTCCAGTTGCGGGGGCGCAGAACAACGCCAGCGACGCCAGCAGCATAAAGCGCGCGGATTGCGAATCCAAAATTGTAGGGGTCTTCAATGCCGTCCAACATGACGATGAAGGGCGACGCTCGGTCCGGAATCAGGTCGGCCAGACTCACATAATGGCGCTCGCCGGTCAAGGCGATCACGCCACCGTGAGTCTGGCCGCTGGCATGCTGCGCGATGGTTTCGGCACTCACGAATTCTAGAGCAACACCGGCTGATTCCGCGGCATGACGCAGACGCGCCGCGCGTCGGTCCATGCGTTTGTCGCTGTCGATCAGAATCCGGAAAATCTCGCGCTGGCCGGCTTCAAGCGCCGCGGTGACTGACAGGCGCCCTTCCAGCACGAACGCAGCTGACAAGGTTACAGACCCGCTTTCTTCGCCGCTTGCCACCATGATTCAAGAACATCAAGCGAGCACTCGGAAAGTGATTTGCGTTCCTGCGCGGCTCGTTCTTCAACGTAGCTGAAGCGGCGATAGAATTTGGCGTTGGCCTCCCGCACAAGACTCTCGGGATCGTCGACGCCCAGCCAACGCAGCCAATTGACCAGCACGAAAATAAGATCGCCAATCTCGGCGATTTTGCCCTCGGTCGATTCGGCAGCCAGGATCTCCTCGAATTCTTCCCGCGCTTTGGCTTCCACGCCACTGATACCGTCCCAGTCGAAGCCGACTTTTGCGGCGCGCTTGGAATAGCTGTGCGCCACCAGCAGCGATGGCGCCGCCCGCGGGACGCCATCCAGCATAGATTCGCGCGCCTTGCCGACTTCCGCTTTTTCGGCGCGCTTGATATCTTCCCAGTTCAGCGTAACTTGTTCGGAATCGCCGTCAACCTCGGTATCTCCCCAGACATGAGGATGACGGCGAATCATCTTCTCGTTGACGATGCGCAGGACATCTGTCATGTAGAATTCACCATCGTCGACGGCGATCTGGCTATGCAGCAGGATCTGCAGGAGCAAGTCGCCCAATTCTTCGGCGAGCGCCTGCGGATCATCCCGGTCCAGCGCCTCGAGCACTTCATAAGTCTCTTCAATCAGGAATGGGCGCAAGGACTGATGGGTCTGTTCGCGATCCCAAGGGCAGCCTTGATCTGAGCGCAAATGGGCGATGATATTTTGAAAGGCCTCGAAACTGCTGAGCGGGTCAAGCGCGGGCACAAAAAGCGTGGTCATCGCGTCTATTCCGGCGCTGCGATCGACCTCGAACAGGGGCAGGCTCTCCACTGCGTCTGCGCTTGATCCGGCCGCGTGGATTAATTTTACCGGAAATGCTTCCGGATACTGGTTCATCAAGGTCAGTTTGAGATCCGATGCCACCCCCCGGCTGTAGACTTGCGCCAGAAGCGCCGGCTTGGCGGGGTTTATCGCCGGGTGATATTGAGACGCTACATCGAGCGCATCCAAGATCTGGATGCCATCCAGAGCGTCGATGCCGATCTGCGCCAGGCAAGGCTCGATGAAGCTGATGCCATTGATGATCTCGACATCCAGAGCGCGCGCTTGCGCCGCTTCCAGCAAGCGAGACACCGTGGCCTCACCGACGAAGGGATCACCGGGGACGGCATATACAATGTCCTGATCGCGGCTCGCGATTTCAAGGATAGTTTCGACAATCGCGCTGTAGACGTCTTCGAAACGATCATAGTTCTCGTAGACGTCATCGAAGCTCACGCAACTGAGATGCTCGGGCAATTTGTCGACGCAGGGATGCCGGCGCGTCCGCAAGTAGAGCGTGTCGCACTGCGTCAGCCTATCCCAAGCGCGCAGGGAGAGATCTTCGATCGGCCCTGGTCCCAAGCCAATGACTGTAATCATACGCTGCAGTCCTGATCCACAATCTTTTGCTCGCGACTGCGCTCAAGTGGACGGGCGTTCAAGAAAAACAGCCGACGTCTTGCGAGCCGGCTGCCAAGATTCGATATGTAGCGAGCGCTTACCGTTTGGTATAGGTCGGCGCCTTGCGAGCGCGTTTGAGACCGGGTTTCTTGCGTTCCTTGACGCGGGCGTCACGCGACAAGAAGCCTTCGCGTTTGAGCGTGCCGCGCAGATCGGGGTCGATTTTTTCCAAGGCGCGGGCAATACCCAGCAGAATAGCGTCGCGCTGCCCGGAAATCCCGCCACCATTGACGTGGACCGAAACATCGTAACTGCGTTCCTGGCCGATTTGGGTCAAGGGCGCCGTGCAGAGATGCAAATCGCCGAGACGCGGCATGTACTCTTCGGCCGTTTTGCCATTGATAATGAAGCGGCCTGTGCCACCCGGGAAGAGACGCACGCGCGCGGACGACGACTTGCGGCGACCTATGCCTTCATAATACTGTGCTGACATCAACTAACTCCTTAACCGGCGAGGCAACGGTGATTGCCACCGCGCTCACCATTCCAGTACTTGCGGTTGCTGCGCGCGATGCGGATGTTCGCCGCCCGCGTAGACTTTTAGTTTACGCAACATCTTGCGTCCCAGCGGGCCCTTCGGCAGCATGCCCTTAATCGCGAACTTGAGCGCGCGTGTGGGAAACTTGTCCATCAACTCTCGCAGCGTCATCGACTTCAATCCGCCGGGAAATCCGCTATGGCGGTAATAGAGCTTCTGATCCATGCGTTTGCCGGTGACGTGGATTTTGTCGGCATTGACGATAATCACGTAATCGCCGCCGTCCAAATGCGGGGTGAAGTTGGGTTTATGCTTGCCCCGCAATATTGGCGCCACTTTGGAGGCCAGGCGGCCAAGCGTCATGCCCTGGGCATCGACAACCCACCAGCGCTGATCGATGGTGGCTGGCGTTGTCACATGCGTCTTTTGGATCTGTTGTCTCATCATCATCGCTCCGGTCAAGCCCAATCTAACGCCAGCTCAGGCGTTTCTGCTTTGACTGCATCGTAGTCCTTCTGCTGATACCGCACGGCTTCCAAGACCAAACCTTCGGGCGGCGCCAGCAGTTTCGCACGTTCAATATCTCGACTGTTCAAAATTGTCTCAAATTCTTCTAATGTTACTTTTTCAGTTCCAACCTGGACCATGGCGCCTACCATGCGCCGCACCATATGATACAGAAACGCCGTGCCACGGACTCTATACGTTAATACTTCGCCGTAATCGCCCGGCGCGGACTCCCATTCCGAGACTGAGATGTGGCGCACGGTATTGGCGCTATCCGCTTGCGGCGGCGTCCCAAATGCCGCGAAGTCCATTTCACCTACGCACAATGCCGCGGCTTGCCGCATGCGAGTCAAGTTCAGCGTCTGCCCCAAAAGCTGCCACACCTGCGGCGGGATCAGCGGATTGCGCACGGGCGGTGTCATGATTCGATAGACATATTGCCGCCAGAGCGCGTCATAACGCGGATGAAAGTCATCCTGCCGCCAAAGTTGCTGCAGCGCGATATCAGCCGGCAGATTGGCATTGACCGCACACAGAAATTCTTGCTCGGAATGCCTCCAGTCCGCGTCGAAAGCGATCACCTGCCCCAAGGCGTGCACGCCGGTATCGGTCCGGCCAGCCGCAACAATTGAAGACAGGGATCCGGTCACGCGCGCTATAGCGCTTTCTACGGCGCGCTGAATCGTCGGCGTCGGCTCGGGCTGCCTTTGGAATCCAAAATAGGCGGCGCCATTATAGGCAAGGGTAGCGGCGTAGCGTTTCATCGGTCGCGCTCGGCTCAATCGTCCTCTGAATAATCGACAAGTTCGATCAGCGCCATTTCCGCATTGTCGCCTTTGCGCGGGCCCAGCTTGTAAATCCTGGTGTATCCGCCGGGGCGATCAACGTACAGCGGCGCGAGCTCGTCAAAGACCTTGCCGACCAGATCGCGATCATTGTTGAGACGGCGCGCCACCTGCCTCCGCGCGTGCACGGCGACCAACTCGTCCCCGCGTTCTTCGGCCCTGGCCAGGCCGCGCTTGGCGATGGTAATCAGACGTTCGGCATGGCCTTGCACAAACTTGGCTTTGTGGAAGGTTGTTTTGATGCGACCATGAACGAAGAGCTGGCCGGCCAAATTCATGCGCAGCGCTTTGCGGTGGCTGGTGCTGCGATTGAGTTTTTTTCCGTGTATTCGATGTCGCATAACTGCGCCTCGTTATTCGTCTGGTTTGCCACGCTGCTCACGCGAACCCGTGGCTTGGCCAATTGTCGTGCTCGTGGCCGCCGTCGCGGTCGCTTCCTAGCGGCTATTGCTCGGCGGCTTCTTTTTCAGCCGGCCAATAGTTTTTCTCGCTCAGTTTTTCCTGGAGTTCGTCCAGGGATTTTTCGCCGAAATTGCGGATGGCCAGCATGGCGTCCGGCCCTCGATTAAGCATATCCAGCACATCACCCACGGAGGTGATGCCGGTGCGCTTCAACGAGTTGAAGACGCGCACGCTGAGATCCAGTTCCTCGATGGGTTTGTCGTACAAGGGCGGATAGGCGGGCTCGTCATCGTAGTGCTGCGGCAACTCGATCGATTGGAACCAGTCTTCGTCGACGCCTGCGATCACCTTCAAGTGATGCATCAAGATTTGCGCCGATTGCGCCAGGGCTTCATCCGGACGGATGGTGCCGTCGGTCCACAATTCGAGCACGAGTCTGTCGTAATTGGTGCGTTGCCCCACACGCGCCCGTTCAACTTCAAAATTGACCCGTTTGATCGGGCTGAAGATGGCGTCGACGGGAAGCTCGCCAATGGGCAGGCGGCCGCGATCCTCCGCCGGGCTGAAGCCGCGCCCGGAGCGAACTTCGAATTCCATCTCAATATTGATATCGCGATCGTCCACCGTGAAAAGGTAGAGGCTGGGATTTTCGATCTGCACTTCAGCCGGCGCCCAAATGTCAGCTGCGGTCACCGTGCCTTCCGCGCCGCGATGTTCAAGGCGCAGGCGGGCGCTTTCGACACCGTGCAGGATCAAGCGCAACTGCTTGACCTGCAAGATCAACTGCGTCATATCTTCGCGCACGGACGGAATCTCGGAAAACTCGTGATGCACATCCGAGACGCGGATGCTGGTGACGGCTGCGCCGGGCAAAGACGACAGCAAGACTCGGCGCAGGGCATTACCCAAGGTCAAGCCGTATCCGCTTTCCAGGGGCCCGATCACGAAACGGCCGTAGTCTTTGGTGATGTTGTCGCTCTCGATCTGATGCGGCAACACCATGTTGGCTGTCACGAGGTTCGCATCAGGGGATTCGGACTCGATTGACGTTGATTCGGATGGAAATACCATAATTCCGGGTGCCCTTTCGATTACACGCGACGGCGCTTGGGAGGGCGCACGCCGTTATGCGGAACGGGAGTCACATCGCTGATGGACCGCACCTTTAGCCCACTCTGCTGGATCGAGCGTATCGCCGCTTCTCGACCGGGACCCGGGCCCTTGACAAATATGTCTACTTCTTTCATGCCATGCTGCTGAGAATTAGCCGCGGCAGTTTCGGCGGCCATCCGCGCCGCATAAGGCGTGTTCTTGCGGCTGCCTTTGAAACCAGAAGTGCCAGCGCTCGCCCAAGCCACGACGTTGCCTGATTGATCAGTCATGGACACGATCGTGTTATTGAAGGTCGCATAAATGTGCGCCTGTCCATACGGGATATTCTTGAAGGATCGCCGGGCGGTGCTGCGGGCGCCTCGTCTTGCTCTAGCCATAGAACTGCTCCACTTGCCTAGTCTTCACGATCATTTGAAAACTTCAATATTTCAAGCAGGATCACCGTTGATTTTGCGGCCAAAGACGCGCCCCGGCGGCTGTCTATCGAGTAATGGCGGCGTCTACCAAGCTACTTCTTGGTGGCGCCGCGCCGACGACCACGACCAGCGACCGTCTGCTTTTTGCCACGGCGGGTACGACCATTGGTCTTGGTGCGTTGCCCACGAACGGGGAGCCGGCGACGGTGACGCAAACCGCGATAGGAATTGATTTCCATCAAGCGCTTGATGTTGAGCTGGGTCTGGCGCCGCAGATCGCCTTCGATCGTCAAGTTGTTGATCAACTCGCGCAGGCGCTGCAATTCGCTTTCGCTGAGATCGCGCACGCGCGTTCCGTGATCGATTCCCGCGGAGTCCAGCAGGCGCCGGCTGGTGGATCTGCCGATGCCATAAATGTAGGTCAAGCCGATGACGATGCGCTTGTCACGGGGCAGATCTACGCCTTCAATTCGAGCCATTGATTATACTCCTGCGCTCATTAGCCCTGACGCTGTTTATGCTTGGGATTCTCACAAATGATCATCACCCGGCGATTGCGTTTGATCACGCGGCACTTGGGGCAACGACGTTTGACACTGGCTGATACTTTCATCTTTCAAGCCTTTTCTTGGAAACCAACCTCGAAGACTCGTCCGCGACACAGCGCAAGCTCCACAGTACCGTCTATCTGCGGATGAGCATGCCAAAACTTATGAGCCGAACTCGTCATTCATTCGAACAGCCCTCGAAAGCAGCAAGGGCTTTCGACAACAAGCGGGCATTGTATCACAAGAATTGTCGATGTAAAAGGACGTTTCTTCAAGTTATTCTGCTGCTGATTCGTCGGTGATAAACTCAGGAGGATCTAGCGCGTCAAAGCAGGGCGCTTTAGGCGCGCCCCGCGGATTGTCAAGAAACTCCCGCATGATTGCGGCGGCGCAAGGTTCGTCTTCCAGCACGCCGTGACTGACATTCGGGAATACAAAATGCCAACCGGAATTCAGACGCTCGGCGACAGATTCTGCCCAGTGAGGCGGAGTGGCGGAATCATAAGCGCCAGAAAGGAGCAGAGCGGGCACATCGCTGATGAAATCAAGCGTCGCTGGCGCCGATGCCGGAGGAACATTCCAGGCCGCGCAGTTCGCTACTTGTTCTTCACCGACCAGACGAAGCGCATCGGCAAGCGCTGGCGAAGTTCCCGCGTTCAGCTGCGACCAAAGCTCGGAATCAGACAAAAGCTGGTCTTCAGGGCAGCGAACACTGAAATAAGCGCCCTCGCTGTGAGCATAATCGTTTTCCCCCCAATAGGGCGCCATCACGAGTCCGTAAACCCAGAAGATCAGTCCATGCTGGCCCTGTTCAATAGAAGCGATTAGCGCCGGTAGAAATGGCAGGGCAATTGAATGACGTAGAAACGCCGAAATCATCAGGGCAAAGGTATCCCCGTCCATGGTCCCGCCAGTAGATTCTCCCAAATGATACAGTTCGGCGGGCGACTCGTTCAACTCCATAAAGGCGCGGTAGAACTGCTGGCGCAGATCGGGGAACAGACGGTGACAGGCGGTATCTCCCGCACAGTCCAGAAACAGGCGCTCGAGCGATCTTTCGACATTCATGGGAAGCTCGGCAAGGTCAAGTCTCGACGGCGGATATGCGCCATCCAGCGTCATTGAGCGGATGCTTTCGGGCGCGCTGTTCGCTAGAAGCAAAGCCAAACGGCTGCCATAAGAGCTTCCGTAAAGATGCACGTGTTCAAGATCCAGCGTCAGCAGCAAATCTTGAAGGTCTCGCACGGTGGAGACGGCATGGTAGTTGGACACGTCAATGCCTTGGCGCGTGAGACGTTCGCGACAAGCGGCAATCCAAACCTTGTCTTCCGTCTCGCTCGCTTCAGGACAATGGAGCGAGGGCCGCGAACGACCTGTTCCCCGCTGATCCACCAGGATGATGTCCCGCTCAGTATGCAAGCCCGACTCCAACCAGAAGTCGATGTCAGCGCTGGCGGCGTCGCCCGGACCGCCGGCCAGCACCAGAAGCGGCGGCGATTCGACGAAGTCGCGGGCGCCCAGCCTGATGATGAACAGGTCAATCCAACTGCCGGCGGGATCAGCGCGGTCTTCGGGCAATCTGAGCCAGCCGCAGTTGAAGTCAACCCGGCTCGCTATTCGTTCCGCGATCGACTCGGGACAATCGGCGGGGTCAAATGAGGGATGATAATCCTGCGCTGCCGCACTGTACGCGGCCAGGAAGAAAAGGCAAATGAGAATTATGCGCCTCGGCATCAGCATTTGGCTCCAATTACGGCAAAGTGAGAATCCGAGGGCCGTCCTCAGTTATCGCAATCGTGTGCTCGCAATGCGCGGTCAGTGAGCCGTCCTTCGTCACCACCGTCCAGCCATCTTCCAATTCCTTCAAATCTGGACGCCCGGCGATCAACATGGGTTCGATAGCGTATGTCATTCCGACCTGCAGCTCGTAATTGACCCAGCGCACTTCGCTGCGTTTGCCCGGCCACCAATTCGGGACCTGGGGTTCCTCGTGCATGGCCGTGCCCACACCGTGCCCGGTATATTCGCGCGCGACGCTGTAACCCATGCGGCCGGCGGATTTGGCCGTCGCTTTGGCGACATCGCTGATCCTGTTGCCGAGAACAGAGGCGTGTATGGCAGCTTCCAGCGCATTTTCGGCAGCGCGGAGCAAGCGGCGCGCTGAACCAGAGATTTCTCCGATAGGCAGCGTCACAGCCGCATCGCCAACGTAGCCCTGATAGAAACAAGCGACATCAATGCCGATTATATCGCCCTCTTCCAGCGCGCGCGTTTCGGATGGGATGCCATGCACAAGTTCATCATTGACTGACGCGGTGATGGTCGCGGGAAAGGGAGGATGATTCCCCGGCGCATAACCAAGGAAGCAAGGCGACGCGCCGTGATCGCGCAAGACGCTGGTGGCGATATCATCCAGGGTTTTGGTGGTCACGCCGGGTACGGCGGCGCTGCGCATCGCTTCGTGCGCGCGCGCCACGATGCGACCGGCCTCGCGCATTATTTCCAGTTCTTCGGCAGTCTTGAGCACTGGCGCCATTGGCCGCCTACCGCCTTATCCCGACCGGGCATCGAGAACGCGCACAATATCGGCCCATACCGCCTCGATGGATTGATCGGCGTTGACTTTTCTCAAGATGCCTTGCTCATCAAAATAGGTGATCAATGGCTGAGTCGTTTCGAGGAAGGTATCGATGCGCTTGATGACCGCGTCTGCGCTGGCGTCGTCCGGCCGGCGCTTCAAGGCTGCGCTGGAGCGCGCCAGCTCGGCTTCGAGACGCGGCGGGAATGCTTGCTCCTCGTCGGCAATCCAGCGAAAGTCGACGCCATCGGCGTTGAAATAACAATTGTAGCTCCGGCCGTCGGCGGCGGTCACGCGACCGAAGGCGCGCTTAAAGGCGATGTAGAGATCAAGCTCAAGCAGCAGGGCGGCATCGACCTTGGATCCTTGCGCCTTCAGATGTTCTTCCAGGAAGCGCGCTTGCACCAGGTTGCGCGGGTACCCGTCGAGAATCACGCCATTTTGCGCATCGGGTTGAGCGAGGCGATCTTCGACGATGGCATTGGTGGTATCATCATCCACCAGTCTGCCGGAGGCCATGATATCCTGGACCTTCAGCGCCAAACCGTCTGTGCGGGCGCGCATGGCGCGAAACAAGTCTCCGGTGGATACTTGAGGAATGCCATAGTGCTGCTCGATCCTCTTGGCTTGCAGGCCTTTGCCGGCGCCTTGCACGCCGATCAAAATGACATATAGACTCATGTAGCGCTCCCCACCCCGCCGTCATCGCTCAAGTAGGCCGGATTGACATTATCCTACGTCTGTCGTTGACAAAAAGAAAGCCGAGCATGGGCATACTCGGCCAAAGGTTGCTTTCTGCGGCGCGATCTAGCGCATGAAACCTTCGTAGTTGCGCATGACCAACTGCGCTTCAAGCTGGCGCATGGTATCGATGACGACGCCGACAACGATGATCAAGCCGGAGCCTGAGATCACCAGACCCGCGTTGATGACCGCGCCCGAAGTCGATGCTTCCAGCGGGAAAATGACGCGATTGACCAAATCGACGACGCCCGGGATGATCGCAATCACGCCTAGGAAAAAAGCGCCAACAAAGGTAATGCGGCGAGTCGTGCTCTTGATGAAATCTTCCGTGCGTTTGCCCGGTCGGATACCGGGGATGAAACCGCCGTTGCGTTGCAGCGTTTCCGCAAGATTCTGGTTGCCCACCATCACCTCGGCATAGAAGAATGTGAACCCTACCGTCATCAAGAAGAAGGTGCCCCAATAGAGCAAACCCTGTTGATTGCCGAAGGTCGACTGAATGGTATTGCCGACGGCGCCCGGCGGAAACAGGCTGGCGATGATCGCGGGAAAGGTAATGATCGACTGCGCGAAAATCAGGGGAATCATGCCCACCGGATTGACTCGCAGGGGAATGAAACTGTCTTGCTGGGCGAACTGACGGTTGCCCCGCACGCGGCGGCCGTATTGCACCGGGATGCGGCGCACGCCCTCTTGTATCACCACCACAGCGAGAACGCTCAGCACCGTGATGACGACGAATAGCACCAGATTGTAGAAGCTGCGATCCGGCTGCTGCGTCAGCAAACGGATCAGGTTCTGCGGCGCCTGCGCTACGATGCCGGCGAAAATGATGATGGAGATACCGTTGCCGATACCCTGCTCGGTGATCAGCTCGCCCAGCCAAATGGCGAACATGGTGCCGGCGGTCATCGTGGTCAACACGGATACGGTCAGCAGTAGATTGCTGCCTAAGCCAAACCCAAAGCCAGGTATGATTTCTGTGCCGGTTCCGGTCGCCAGGTTGAAGATGCTGATCTGGCCCAGGGCTTGCAGGACTGCCATCGGGATAGCGACATAGTAGGTATAACGCTGAATCTTCTCTTGTCCGCCCGGCTCGCGCTGAATGCGCTCCAGCGCCGGTACAATCGGCACCAGCAGCTGGAAGATAATCGAAGCGGTGATATAGGGATACACGCCATTGGCGATCACGCTGAAGTTGGCGACGGCGCCGCCGGACAGCAGATTCATCACCTGAATCAAGTTGCCGGCGCTGCTGCCGCTTTCGAAGACCTGGCGCAAGGCAACGCGATCGACGCCAACCACCGGCACGTGGGCCGCAAATTGGTAGACGATAAGAATGAAAACTGTGAATAGCAGCTTGTTCCGGACATCGGGCAGCCGCCATGCGTTACGCAAAGCCTGTATCATTTTAGACGTCCCTCGTTAACGTTCACTTTCGGCATGCGCCTGCCCGTATCAGGCTACCAGTGGTTCAGATCCAGCATTACGACCGAACACGCAAAGAGCAGCAGAATGCCAATCGTAATCTTTGCGATAGGGATAAACTGGCGACTTCCCATGCTCGCGTCCCTTTGGATTGCGCCGCGCAATATCATTTACGCAGACGAAGGCGTCAGGTTTCGACGCGAGCGATTGGATGAAGCTGAATTCGCTCAATCGCCTTCTCCATAAAGCCGCTGCAGATCGACCTTGCGCATTTTCTTGATGGTTGCGCGCGCGCCCGTCAATTTCAGATCGTGCCGGTTGACGCTTCCGCCGGCTGCTTCAATCTTGGCGGCAGCGCTCTTGCTGAACTTGTTGGCATGCACATCCAGGCGCTTGCCCAGCTCGCCGCGACCGAGAATCTTGATCGGTTTGTCCGAATCACGGACCAGCCCTGCCGCAGCCAGCGAATCGCCGTTTACCAAAGCGCCTTCGTCAAATCGGAGGTCAAGCATGTTGACGTTGACTTCCTGATAGGCGATAGCGAAGATATTGGTGAAGCCGCGCTTGAATGGCAAACGCCGCACCAATGGCAGCTGTCCGCCCTCGAAGTATGGACCCTTGCCGCCGCCGCTGCGCGAGCCTTGCCCCTTGTTGCCGCGCCCGGCCGTTTTGCCTTTGCCAGCGGAAATCCCTCGTCCGACGCGGGTGCGTTTGCGTTTCGAACCCGGATCGGGTCTCAAGTCGTGTAGTTTCATGATTCCACAACCTCTTCGACAGCCACCAGGTGGCTGACTTTGTTGATCATGCCGCGGATTCGCGGCGCGTCGCCGATCAAGACGCTGTGACCCATGCGCCGCAGCCCCAGCGATTGGACGGTGGCTTTCTGTTTGCCGTTGTAGCCGATGGGGCTCTTGATCAAGGTGATTTTCAAGAGCTTGCCGCTTTTCTCGCTCATGCTTCGGCGCCTTCCCCGCTGCGGCGTTCCCAGACGGGCGCCACTTCGTGAACCTGCTTGCCGCGCATTTGCGCCAACAGTTCGGCGCTGCGCAGCTGCTTCAGCGCGTCAAGCGTCGCCATGGTCACGTTGAGCAAGTTGGCGCTGCCCTGGCTCTTGGTCAAAATATTGCGAACCCCTACCGCTTCCAGGACCGCGCGCACGCCGCCGCCGGCGATCACACCCGTACCGGGAGCGGCCGGCTTCAAAAGCACGCGCGCCCCGCCATAACGACCGGTGACGGTGTAGGGAATGGTGGTGCCAGACAAGGAAACAGGACCAATGTTGCGGCGAGCGCGCTCGGCAGCTTTGCGAATGCTATCGGGCACTGCCCTCGCTTTGCCGATGCCGACGCCGATATTGCCTTTGTTGTCGCCTACAACCACCACAGTGCGGAATGCAAAGCGGCGGCCGCCTTTGATAACCTTGGCGACGCGGCGAATATCCACCACGCGCTCATCGAGTTCGTCGCGATCGTCCTGGTTCCTGCGTGAATCCCGACGTCTATTATCTGCCATATGTCAACTCCAGACCTACAATTCCAAACCAGCTTCGCGAGCGCCTTCGGCGACGGCCGCGACGCGACCGGCATATTTGAATCCGCCGCGATCGAATACGACTGTTGAGATGCCCGCTTGTTTCGCGCGTTGGCCAACCGTTTGTCCTACGATCTTGGCCGCTTGCACTTTGTTCTTCTCGGTCAAGGACGACGCGATTTCTTTATCAATTGTCGAGCAGGACACCAGCGTACGTCCGGCGACATCATCAATCACCTGCACAAAGACGTTCTTGTTGCTGCGATAGATATTCATACGCGGACGCTGAGCCGATCCTGAAATATGCTTGCGCACGCGCCGATGACGCCGCTTGCGAGCGAGATACTTTCTGCGACCTACTATATCAGGCATGTTGCCAACCTCGTTTTATCCTGGATAAGCGCAAAGCCAAACTGGCGTCGCCGTTCTACTTCTTGCCCGCTTTGCCGGCTTTACGCCGGACATACTCGCCGAGATAGCGCACGCCTTTGCCCTTGTAAGGTTCCGGCGGACGCCATCCGCGGATCTCCGCCGCGATCTGTCCGACAACCTGTTTGTCTATACCATCAACATGGATGATCGATCCGCGCGATTCCTGCGGCACGTCAAAGCTGATATCGCCCGGCGGCTCAACGACAATCTCGTGCGAGTGACCCAGCCGCAATTGCAGGTTTTTGCCTTGCAGCGCCGCTTGATAACCGACGCCTTGAATCTCCAGCGTCTTGCGGTAGCCGTCAGAGACGCCGATGACCATATTCGCCAGCAGGGCGCGCGTCAACCCGTGCAGCGCCTTGTGATGGCGCAGGTCGGATGGGCGCTCGACAATCAGCGATCCGTTGTCTTGCCGAATCGTCATTTCCGGATTGAAGTCCTGAGAGAGCTGGCCCTTGGGACCTTTGACCGTCACGGATGTCTTGTCAATCTGGACCGTCACTTTGTCCGGCAATGGTATGGGCTGCTTGCCAATTCGCGACATGACGCTTCCTCTTCTCTACCAGACGTAACACAGGACTTCGCCGCCGACGCCATCGCGGCGGGCTTGCTGCGCCGTCATTACGCCCTTCGGCGTGGTTACAATTGCGATACCAGTGCCGCTTAGGACGATGGGCAACTCGTTGCGCTTGCGATAGACGCGCCGTCCCGGTTTGCTGATGCGCCTCAGCTGCGTGATCACGGGACGCCGCTCTCGACGGGAGCCGAAGTACTTGAGCTTGACGTGAATCAGCGGCACCGGGCTTTCGTCGCCGATCGCATAATCAGCGATATAGCCTTCTTCCTTAAGAATGCGGGCGATCTCGACCTTGATGGTCGACTTGGGAACGATGACCTCCAGTTTGCCCGCGGTCAGCGCATTGCGAACGCGCGTCAGCATATCGGCAATGGGATCGTTGGTCACATTAGACACCTTAATCGCCTCCTACCAACTCGATTTTACAACGCCGGGAATTTCGCCGTTGAGCGCCATTTCGCGGAAGCAAATCCTGCACAAGCCAAAGCGGCGGATATACCCTCGCGGACGGCCGCATAGCTTGCAACGATGACGTACTCGAACGGCGTATTTGCGCCGCTGTTCCCGATATTGCATACAGGTCTTGGCCATATATGATCCTTTAGTTTCCCTGGAAAGGCATGCCGAGCAGCGAAAGCAAGCGGCGTCCTTCCTCGTCCGTATCTGCAGTAGTAACGATTGTGATCTCCATCCCGCGGACCTTGTCGATTTTGTCAAAGTCAATTTCCGGGAATACCAGCTGTTCGCGAAGGCCCACGGTGAAATTGCCGCGCCCATCGAGCTTCGGCGACACGCCGCGGAAGTCGCGAATACGCGGCAAGGCGATGTTGACCAGCCGGTCGTAAAGCGACCACATCTTCTGTTTGCGCAGCGTCACCTTGACGCCGATCGCCCGTCCCGCGCGCAGCTTATAGGTGGCGATGCTTTTCTTGGCGCGGGTGACAACCGGCTGCTGACCGGTGATGACTTTCAGGTCTTCAACAGCGCCATCGAGGGATTTCGGTTCGTCAATCGCCTCGCCCACGCCGATATTGACCGTGATCTTGCTGATCGTCGGCACTTGCAGCGAATTGGTGTATCCAAATTCTTGCCGCAAAATGGGCGCGACCTCTTCCCGATAGCGGGTGTACATGCGGTTTTCCATATTTTGCCTCGCTCCGCTACTCGATTATGCTGCCGCTTTTTTTGCTGTAGCGTACTTTGCGCCCGTCATCAGTGAAGCGAAAGCCGACGCGGGTCGGCTCATCGCTGGTTGGGCAAACCAGCATCACGTTGGATAGGTGCAAAGGCGCTTCAAACTCGATGATTTGGGCCGGGATTTGCTGGCCGCCGGGCGCTGGGCGCGCTTTGCGATGGCGCTTCATGATGTTGACGCCATTGACAATCACCCGATCTTTCTGTCGCAGGACGCGCACGACTTCACCGCGCAAGCCCTTGTCTTTGCCGGCGATGACTTCGACCAGGTCCCCTTGTTTAATTCGTTGCATTTTGTTTCCCTTATGTATTCGCTCAGGCAGTCAGTCCCGCAATAGACCGCGCGTCCTACAAAGATTCCGGCGCCAGCGAAACAATTTTCATGAAACCCTTGTCTCGCAGTTCGCGGGCGACCGGACCAAAAACGCGCGTGCCCCGCGGATTCTCAAGATCCTCTGCCAGGACAACCGCGGCATTATCATCAAAGCGGATGCTTGAGCCGTCCGGCCGTCGATATTCCTTGTGCGTCCGGACGATAACGGCGCGCACCAATTCGCCTTTCTTGACGCCGCCGCTGGTCGATGCCGATTTGACTGTGCCAACAACGATGTCGCCGACATAGCCATATTTCACTCGTGAGCCGCCTATAACGCGGATCACAAGCAATTCCTGCGCTCCGCTGTTGTCTGCGATCTTCAGACGAGACTCTGTCTGAATCATCGTTGACCCTCCCTCTTCAAAGTAACTGTTGCTGCCCCAGTTCGCCGATCGCCTGCTGCGGACCTTTGACGGCAGCCCGGCGCAAGATCAACGAGTCTAGGAGCGCAGTTCATCTTGCTGTTGCAGCACTTCTTCGACGACCCAGCGCTTGCGCCTGCTCATCGGTTTGCTTTGCACAATGCGGACAAGCGCGCCCACTCCCACACCGGTTTCATCATGGGCCATGACCTTGCGTGTTTTGGTGATGACTTTGCGATAAATCGGGTGCATCATGCGGTTCTCGATGGCGACAACCACGGTCTTCTGCATTTTGTCGCTGACAACCGTGCCGACCATTCGTTTGCGATTATTGGGCATCGCCTGACCCTCCTCCAGTAACAAGCTCGGCGGCCAGCTCTCGTTCACGGAGCGCCGTCTTCAAGCGCGCGATGTCTCGCCGGGTTTTGCGAAACAGCGTGGTATCTTTCAATTCGCCGGACTCTCTTTGAATACGGTAGGTATACATTTCCACTTTCAAGTCTTCAATCTTGTCCAGAATGTCATCGGTGGACATCGCGCGGATTTCATTGATGTACATCAGTTGACCTCCCGGCCGGAAATGGGATCAAAGCGTTTCACAAATTTGGTCTTGATGGGCAATTTGTGCGATGCCAGGCGCAGGGCTTCGCGCGCGTCATCTTCCGGCACACCGCTCATTTCGAAGAGGATGCGCCCGGGCTTAACCACGCAGACCCATTTCTCGACCGAGCCCTTGCCCTTGCCCATGCGGGTTTCGGCGGCCTTCTGCGTCACCGGCTTATCCGGGAAGATGCGGATCCAGACTTTGCCGCGACGGCGGATATAGCGCACCATGGCGCGCCGACACGCTTCGATCTGGCGGCTGGTTACCCAGCTTGGTTCCAGCGCTTGCAAGCCATAATCGCCAAACTGCACAACGGCGCCGCGGCTCGCTTTGCCGCGCATGCGGCCGCGCATCTGTTTGTTGTATTTTCTGCGTTTTGGCATCAACATGCGCAATGCTCCTTTAGTGTTTCAATCGCGCCCTACCGCTGCAATCGCGGGACGGCGCAAGCCGGCTAGTTGCGGCGGCCGCGCCGACCGTCTTGACCGGCGCGACTTGCATTGTTGATGGGCCACTCGTCGTGCAATACATCGCCGGTATAAATCCAGACTTTGACCCCGATCTGGCCGAAAGTAGTCTTCGCTTCGGCAAAGCCATAATCGATATCCGCCCGCAAGGTGTTGCGTGGCACGCGGCCATCAAACATCCACTCGCGCCTCGACATATCCGCTCCACCCAGGCGACCGCTGACTTCGATGCGGATGCCGCCGGCGCCCTGCCGCATCGCCTGCATGATGGCGCGCTTCATGGCCCGACTGTGCCCGATACGGCGCACCAGCTGCGAGGCGACGTTTTCCGCGACCAAAGTCGCGTCGAGGTCGGGTTTCTCAATCTCGCTGACCTCAACTTTTACCTTCTTGCCGGTCATATCCTGCAGCTTTTGACGCAGTTCCTTGACTGCCTCGCCTTTGCGGCCGATGATCAAACCGGGCCGCACGGTATTGATGGTGATGATTACCAGGTTGGGATGACGCTCGATCTCAATGCGCGATACACCGGCGCGCTTCGTTTCCTGCTTGAGGAACTTGCGAATCTTGCGATCTTCCATCAATAGATTGACGTAGCGCTCGCCTTCCGCGTACCAGCGAGCGTCCCACTCGCGGATTACCTTAAGACGAAATCCTTTAGGATGAACTTTACGACCCATTAATCATCTTCCTCTCGTTCCTCCAAAGTCACCCAAAGGTGACACGTGCGCTTCAAACGCGGCTTATAGCGTCCGCGGGCGCCGGCTTTGAACCGTTTCAAGGTCGGCCCGTCGCCTGCGTAAATCTTCGAAACAAACAGGTCATCCGGATTGAGATCAAAGTTGTTTGAAGCGTTCGCCATCGCCGCAGACAAAGTCTTGCTCACCAGTTCGGCGCCTTTCTGCGGCATATAATCGAGCACGATCATCGCTTCCTGCGCATCCATGCCGCGCACCTGGTCGCAGACGAGGCGCAGTTTGCGCGGCGAGATCGGCAAGTACTTGGTCATTGCGCGTACTTCCATGGCCATTCCCCTATCGCCTGCTATCGGTGATATGCCCGCGGAAGGTACGCGTCGGCGCAAATTCACCCAGCTTGTGTCCCACCATATTCTCGGTGATGTAGATAGGCACGTGACGCCGACCGTCATGAACGGCGATTGTATGCCCGACCATCTGCGGGAAGATCGTGCTGGCCCGGCTCCAGGCCCGAATCACCACTTTGGCGTTTTGCTGATTGAGGCGCTCAACCTTTTCGAGCAGCTTTGGGCTGATGTAGTAGCCCTTTTTCAAAGATCGTGACATTCAGGTTTCTCCCGAAACTAACGGCGTTTGCCACGGCGGCGAACAATAAAGCGACCGGTGCGTTTGTTGCGGCGCGTACGGACGCCGAGCGCGTTCTTGCCCCACGGCGTCTTGGGCGCGGCCATGCCAATGCCAGTTTTGCCCTCACCGCCGCCGTGCGGATGACTGGCCGGATCCATCGCCGTTCCGCGTACGGTCGGTCTCCATCCCATCCAGCGCCGGCGCCCGGCCTTGCCCAACTTGACGTTGGAATGTTCGGCGTTGCCCACTTGCCCGATGGTGGCGCGACAAGTTGACAGGATCATGCGCATCTCGCCACTGGGCAGCCGCAGGGTCACGTATTTGCCTTCCGAAGCCAGAATCTGCGCTGAGGTTCCGGCTGAACGCGCCAACTGCCCGCCCTTGCCCGGTCGCATTTCGATATTGTGCACAACCGTTCCCAGCGGGATATCTTTCAACGCTCGGCTGTTGCCCGGACGCAAGGCGCTCATAGCGCCGTTGCCAATCTTATCGCCGACGGTCAATCCCATTGGCGCGATGATATAGCTCTTGACGCCGTCTTCGTATTCCAGCAATGCGATGCGCGACGAGCGGTTGGGATCGTATTCGATCGCGATGACCTCGGCTCGACAATCTTCTTTATCGCGCTTGAAATCAACCAACCGATATCTGCGCTTGTTGCCGCCGCCGCGATGACGCACGGTGATGCGACCGGAATTATTGCGTCCCCCGGTCTTGCGCAGCGCTTTAGTCAAGGAGCGCTCGGGCTTCTTCTTTGTCAGTTCCTCAAAGGTATATCCGGTCATGTCGCGGCGACCGGGCGATGTCGGCTTATAGACCTTGATCGGCATCGTAATACTCCCTTAGACGTCGAACAGCTCAATGGTTACGCCGTCTTCCAAAGTGACCACGGCCTTTTTCCAGGCTCGGGAGCGAATGTACGCGCTCCGTCCGCGGCGGCCGCGTTTGGCGGGCATATTCATGGTGTTCACGCTCAGCACCTTGCCTTCCAGTTCAAAGATTTCCTCGACCGCTTCCTTGACCTGGATCTTGTTGGCATTGCGCGCCACTTCAAATACATATTTGTTTTCGTCATCAGCCATGGCAGTCGTCTTTTCGGTGATGACCGGTCGGCGAATGACATCGTAGAGATGTAGTTCCGGCATCTCAGCCCTCCTTGCCCCAGATGCTGTTGACCACTTCGAGCGCATCCAGCGACATGATGACCTTGTCATACTTGAGCAAGTCGCGAATATTAAGGTAGTTGGCGACCAACGTATGCGCGTTTGACAAGTTGCTGACACCCTTGCGCAACGCGTCCTGCCCGGCGGTAACCACCAGCAATGCCGATTGATCGCCGACAAGCGACGAAATCATCTCGCGCATGACGCTGGTTTTGGGGACATCGATGCTCAGGTCGTCGACGATCATGAGTTGATCGTCGCGAACCAAGGCGCTCAGGGTCGAGCGTATGGCGCTGCGCCGCATTTTCTTTGGCATCCGCTTGGAGTAATCGCGCGGCTTCGGCCCAAAGGCCAGACCACCACCGACAAAAATCGGAGCGCTCTGGGCGCCGTGACGAGCGCGCCCCGTCCCCTTTTGACGATACCACTTGGCGCCTGTCGCTCGAACTTCGCCGCGCGACAGCGTGCTGTGCGAGCCTTGCCGCGCATTGGCCAGCTGCCGCACGAAGGCCTGATGCATCAATCCGACATTGATTTTGGCTTCAAACACATCCGGCGGCAGTTCGACTTGCGACACCTCGTTGCCGGCGCTGTTATAAACTGGATACTGCATGGCGACTGCTCCTGTTTCCTGGTCCGCCGTCCAGCTAGGACGACCTGGTCGCGGGCTTGATCATGACGATGCTGCCCTTGGCGCCGGGCACCGAACCCTTGACCGCCAACAGATCGTTTTCGGGATCGACCACAACCACGGGCAGATTCTGCACTGTGACCCGATCGTTCCCCATGCGACCTGACATTTTCTTCCCTTTGAGCGTACGCGCGGGCGTAGCGCACATGCCGATGGATCCCGGCGAACGCATACGGTCGGATTGACCGTGCGTTTTTGGACCGCGGGAGAAACCGTGCCGCTTGATCGTGCCGGCAAATCCGCGACCCTTGCTGGCGCCAATGACATCAACCAACTCACCGCGCTCAAACACGTCGATCTTGATTTCCTGGCCCTCTTCCAGCGCCAGCTCGGCGGATTCCGCCAAGCGAAACTCACGCAGGTGACGAAGCGCCGGCAGGTCGAATTTCTGTAGATGCCCAAGCTGGCCCTTGGTCAGGTTCTTCGGTTTAGTTTGACCAAATCCCAGCTGCACCGACACATAGCCTTCTCGCTCGATATTGCGCACCTGGGTCACATAGCAGGGTCCGGCCTGGATAACCGTCACCGGGATTACAGTCCCCTGCTCATCGAAGACCTGGGTCATTCCAACTTTCTTGCCAATCATGCCCTTCATGATTTCGTCTCCACCGCCGCCTAGATCTTGATTTCGATATCAACACCTGCCGGCAGATTCAGCCGCATCAACGTGTCGATGGTTTTGCTATCGGGATCTAGCACATCGATCAGCCGCTTATGGGTGCGCACTTCAAAATGCTCTTGCGAGTCTTTGTCGATAAAGGGCGACCGGCGCACTGTAAAGCGCTCGATGCGTGTAGGCAACGGCACTGGCCCTACCACGCGTGATCCGGTTCGTTCCGCAGTCTCCACAATACGCTGCGCCGACTGATCAAGAACCCGATGATCGTACGCTTTCAACCGGATACGAATCTTGTTTTTTGCCATTCCGCTACCTTTATGCTGGTCAAAGCTGACTCACAATAAGCAATGTACTTCTCAAAAGTCCTGAGCGTCCTTCGCAAAGCGTACTATCGCCATTTGATAGCGCCCGCGACAGAGAATGGAGAGCCGAGCGCGTGACCCGGCTCCCATTGCCTTGACAGGCGAAAGCGCTATTCCAGGATCTCGGTGATACGTCCGGCGCCGACGGTCAGGCCGCCCTCGCGAATGGCGAAGGAGGAGCCGCGTTCCAAGGCGACGGGCGTGATCAGTTCTACATCGAGATTGACGTTATCGCCGGGCATGACCATCTCGACGCCACCGGGCAACTCAATCGTGCCGGTCACATCCATGGTGCGAATGTAAAACTGCGGGCGATAGCCGGTGAAGAAGGCTTTGTGACGGCCGCCCTCATCCTTGCGCAGCACATAGACTTCGCATTTGAACTTCTTGTGCGGCGTGATCGAATCCACTTGCGCGATTACCATGCCGCGCTGAACCTCATCGCGATCAATGCCACGCAGCAGGATGCCGGCGTTGTCGCCAGCCTGCGCCTGATCGAGTTCCTTATTGAACATTTCGATGCCGGTGACAGTGGTCTTGACGATTTCGTCGCGCAGACCAACGATATCCACCTGGGTGCCTTTGAGCAAGGTGCCGCGGGCAACACTGCCGGTGACAACGGTGCCGCGCCCCTTGATGGAAAAGACGTCTTCGATGGCCATCATGAATGGCTTGTCGACATCGCGCATGGGCGTAGGAATCCATTCATCAACGGCATCCATCAGTTCGACGATTGATGCGTATTCGGGCGCATCGGGATCGCTGCTGGCGGATTCCTGGGCAGCCAGGGCGGAACCCTTGATGATTGGCGTATCCGGATCGAAGTCGTATCCTTCCAGCAACTCCGACAGTTCCATTTCCACCAATTCGATCAGTTCTTCGTCGTCCATTTGATCGGTCTTGTTGAGATAGACGACCATCGCCGGCACTTCAACTTGCTTCGCCAACAGCACGTGCTCGCGCGTTTGCGGCATCGGGCCGTCCGGCGCGCTGACGACCAGAATAGCGCCGTCCATCTGTGCCGCGCCCGTGATCATGTTCTTGATGTAATCGCGGTGACCCGGGCAATCGACATGGGCGTAGTGACGGGCGTCGGTTTCGTACTCTACATGGCGGATATTGATAGTGATTCCGCGCGCCCGTTCCTCCGGCGCGTTGTCGATATCGCCGTATTCGCGTTCCTGCGCCTGTCCCTTCAACGCCAGCACCTTGGTGATGGCGGCTGTCAACGTGGTCTTGCCGTGATCAACATGACCAATCGTGCCGATGTTCACGTGCGGTTTGCTGCGCTCAAACTTTCCTTTTGCCATCTGACAATCCCTCTTGCTAAATGCCGATTAGATAATGACTTCGCGAACGAAAACTATAGGCCGCCTCGGCGACCGGTTTCACCTTATCGCGATCCGGCTTTGACCGCTTCCGCGATGCTTTCCGGCGCGACCGTATACGCATCGAATTCCATGCTGAAGTTGCCGCGTCCTTGCGTGTTGTTGCGCAGGTCATTGGCGTAGCCGAACATTTCGCCCAAGGGCACCTGCGCCTGGATCACCGATATGCCTTCGCTATGCGGCTCCATGCCTTGAATGACGCCGCGCCGCGCCGAGATATCACCGACCACTGCTCCGGTATAAGCGTCTGGCACAACCACCTCAACTCGCATCGACGGCTCCAAAATGACCGGCGCGCCTTTGTGCACGCCCTCCTTCAGACACATCGAACCGGCGATGGTGAAAGCGATCTCGCTGGAATCCACTTCGTGATAGGCGCCGTCAATCAATGTGGCTTTTATGTTGACCACCGGATAACCGGCCAGCACGCCGCCTTGCATGGCCTGCGTCACGCCTTTTCTCACCGCGGGAATAAACTCTTTGGGAACGGCGCCGCCTCGTATCGCATCGACAAAGAGCAGCTCGCCAACGGCATCGCCCTTTTCTTCTTCCGGAATCGGCTCGAAGCGCATAGTGACGCGAGCGTATTGACCGGCGCCTCCGGTCTGCCGCTTGAAGGTGGTATCAATTTCGACGGTACGCGTGATTGTTTCTCGATACGCCACGCGCGGACGTCCCACACGCGCCTCGACGCCATATTCACGCATCAAACGATCGACCAAAACTTCAAGATGCAGCTCGCCCATGCCTTTGATCTTGGTCTGCCCGAGCTGGTCATCCACTTCGATCTGGAAAGTAGGATCTTCTTCAGCCAGCTTGCGCAGGCCGATTCCCATGCGGTCCTGATCGGCTTTGGTATTCGGCTCGATGGCCACTTCCACTACCGGATCGGGGAAGCTGATGTTTTCCAGAAGGATGGGATTATTGGGATCGCTGAGCGTGTCGCCGGTGAAAGTCTCTTTCATGCCGATTACCGCGGCTATATCGCCCGCGCGCACTTCGCTGACATCTTCACGGCGATCGGCAAACATGCGCACGATGCGACCAATGCGCTCACGTTTACCATTGTGCGTGTTTATGGCTTGGGAGCCGGCCTTTAGTACGCCGGAATACACGCGGGTAAAGGCGAGCCGACCATATTGATCGCTAACGATTTTGAATACGAGCGCGGACAAGGGCGCATTATCATCGGCAGGACGCAACAGCTCGCTGCCGTCTTTGGGATGCTCGCCGCGCACGGGCGGGATATCCAGAGGCGACGGCAGCAATGCCACAACCATGTTCAATAGCGCTTGAACGCCTTTGTTCTTGAGCGCCGCTCCACACATGACCGGATGCAGCTCGCCGCTGATGGTGCCGGCGCGCAAGGCCGCCAGAATCTCGTCATCGCGGATAAACTCTTCTTCCAGGAACTTCATGGTCAGATATTCGTCGGTTTCCGCGATCTTTTCGATCATATCGGCCCGGCAAGTCTCGGCCATTTCCCGATGACTCTCCGGAATCGGGAAATACCTGATGTCGGTGCCTTCATCGTTGCCGTAGGTGATCAACTCCATATTGAGCAAGTCGATGATGCCTTCGAAGGATTCGCCGCTGCCGTAGGGAACCTGAATCACAACCGGATTGGCGTCGAGTCGATCGACCATCATATCGACGCAGCGTTCAAAATCGGCGCCGACGCGATCCATCTTGTTGACAAAGCACATGCGCGGCACATTGTATTCCGAGGCCTGCCGCCACACCGTCTCCGATTGCGGCTCGACGCCGGCGACGCTATCAAACACGGTGATGCCGCCATCCAGCACGCGCAGACTTCGCTGCACTTCGGCGGTGAAATCCACGTGACCGGGCGTATCAATGATATTGACCTGATGACCGTTCCAGCTCGCGGTAACGGCGGCGGACGTGATGGTGATGCCGCGTTCCCGTTCCTGCTCCATATAATCGGTCGTGGCCGATCCTTCGTGCGTTTCGCCGATCTTGTGGACCATGCCGGTATAATAGAGCACCCGCTCGGTCACGGTGGTCTTTCCAGCGTCAATATGGGCGATGATGCCGATATTGCGTACCTTGTTGAGTTCGAAGTCTTGCTTGATGTTTGCCATGTCTCTTCCGACGCCGAAACGGGCGAATTATGACTCCCTAGACGTATGCGCTAGCGAAAGTGGGCGAAAGCGCGGTTAGCTTCCGCCATGCGATGAGTCTCGTCTTTCTTGCGGATGGCGCTGCCCTGCCCGTTGTAGGCATCGAGCAATTCGTTGGTCAACTTGTCAGACATGCTGCGCCCGCTGCGGTCGCGAGCAAATTGAATCAACCAGCGCATGGCCAGCGTCACACCGCGCTCTTGAGAAACATCAATCGGCACCTGATATGTCGAACCACCGACGCGCTTCGGCTTCACTTCTACGGCGGGCGCAACATTGCGAATCGCGATTTCAAATACTTCGACCGGATCCTTCTTGGTGCGTTCGCTCATGGCTTCCATCGCATCGTACATGATACGCGTCGCCAGGCTTTTCTTGCCGCCGTGCATCATGCGATTGATGAACATGGCAACGTGCAGGTTGTCATACTTCACATCATTCGGGGGAATGCGCTTGGGCGGGCGATTTCGTCTTGGCATGCTAATTCTTCCTTAACTGCCTACTTGCTGCGTTTGGTTCCGTATTTGCTGCGACCTTGCTCGCGTCCATCGACGCCGCTGGTATCGAGTGTGCCGCGCACAATGTGGTAGCGGACGCCGGGCAAATCTTTGACACGCCCGCCGCGCACCAATACCACGCTGTGCTCCTGCAAGTTGTGGCCCTCGCCGCCGATATAGGCGGTGACTTCAATGCCATTGGTCAGGCGTACGCGAGCTACCTTGCGCAGCGCCGAATTGGGTTTCTTGGGCGTCATCGTCTTGACTTGAGTGCAGACGCCTCGCTTCTGTGGCGCGCCGTTCTGCTGGCGCGACCGACGTTGTTTTATCGCGTTAAAGGTATATTGCAGCGCCGGCGCCTTGTTCTTTTTGCTCTTGGTCTTTCGGCCCTTGCGCACCAACTGATTGATGGTAGGCATAAACGACTCCAGCTACTCTATATTTCACTCGCCATTTGCACACAAATGGGCGCTCGCTTGCAACGCCCGGTTTCTGCTGATTCATGGCGAGACGCTTCACGTGAGCAAAACACTATCGCCATATCTGCTCAGTTCAACCCGCCTTGCCTCCGCGGAGGTTACAGGTCGCGAGTGCAATCGCGCATATTATCAGCGCTTCCAGCGCCTGTCAAGGTTTTCATAAGAATAGAATTCTTCGGCATTTGGCGTCAACGGTCCTGGGCTATGCGCCACGAAAGAGTTCGCGGACGATGATGTTGCGCTGGATCTCGCTGGTGCCCTCGTAGATCTGGAAGATCTTGACATCGCGAAGCAGTTTTTCGACCGGGAATTCTTTCATATAACCATAGCCACCAAAAACCTGCACAGCGTCTACGGCGGCCTTGGTGGCCATATCGGCGGCGAAAGCTTTGGCAATGGCCGGAACGCGCGGATTGAAAATGCCTTGATCGACTTGCCAGGCCGCTTGCCAGGTCAAGAGGCGCGCCGCCTCATAGTTGATGGCCATGTCGGCGATTTTGTGCCCGACCGCTTGATGCTGATAGATGGGCACGCCAAAAGCTTCGCGCTCGGCCGCAAACTTTACGCATTCGTCCAGCGCGCGACGTTGCAAGCCGACCGCGGCCGCCGCCACGCCTGGCCGGCTGTGATCGAAGACTTTCATCGCGATGTAAAATCCCTGCCCGACCTCGCCCACGATGTTCTCTTCCGGCACTTCGACATTCTCGAACACGATTTCGGCGGTATCAGAGGCGCGCTGGCCCAGTTTGTCGAACTTCTTGCCGATGCTAAGCCCGGGCGATTCACGATCAACGATGAAGCAGGTCATGCCGCGATGACCGGCATCGGGATCGGTCTTGGCAAAGATGGTGAAGAAATCGGCATGGCTGGCGTTGGTTATGAAGGTCTTGCTGCCGTTGATCAGGTAGCTGGATCCGCGCCTTTCCGCCCGCGTCTGAATGCCCGCGACATTGGAGCCGGCGTCGGCTTCGGTTACGCCATAAGATACGAAGTGACCCATTTCCGTCACTCGCTGGCCCAGCCAGTATGCCTTTTGTTCGTCGTTGCCGGCGATCAGGATTGGAAGCACCGCCAAGGAGTTGACGCCGAGGCTGGAACTGATGCCAGTGCAGCCGTAGCCAAGTTCTTCTGAAACCAGCGCTTCCTCAAAGGCGGTGGCGCCGACCCCTCCGTAGGCTTCCGGCACCAGCATGTTGACTATGCCCAGTTCGCGCGCCTTGTGGAATATCTCTTCGGGGAACTTGGCCGCTTCGTCATATTCAGCGGCGACAGGGATAATATTGTCGGCAACGAAGTCGCGAGTCATGCGCACCAACATTTCCTGCTCGTCGCTCAATTTGAATTGTGGACCCGTCCGCGAGTCCAGCAGCAGGTCTTCCATCGCCCACCTCTAAATCAACTTGGGGCGACTAATCTAACACGAATTTGATTGGGTTTCCAGCCTTTGCCATCAAGGCTAGCGTGGAATCGATCAGGATGTCGTATTGAGCTTGATGACTGATCGCCGCCGGATTGTCGCCACTCTGCGGACCGTACCAGCCAAATTGCGCGTGATTGCCGCCTGCGATCAAGATTTTGGCGCTATCGGCCGGCAAGCGAGCGAACGAACTCTCGATTTCTTCTATGCTTGCCAAGCCGTCCAATTCGGCATAAATCGAGGCCACGGCGATAGTCGCCTCGCTCAGATCGACGCCCGCTTCCGGATAGGCGGCCATCAGCGCCAGACCGCGGATTTGATCGGGATGACTGTAAGCGTAGCGCGCCGCCATGACCCCGCCGAGCGAGTGCCCGCCTATTACCCATGTCTCGATCGCCGGATTGGCGTCCACGACCGCGCTTGCGGCTGCCGGATCGAGAATGGCCAGGTTGAGCGGCATGGGAACCAAAACCGCCAAATGACCCGCTTCGGCCAATGCGCTGCCCAAGGGCGCGTATGCTTCGACGGGCACTTTGCCGCCTGGATAGAATATGAAGCCTTGGGATGGCGAACCGTCGCGAGGCGCAAACACGAGCCAACGCTCGTGCGTCACATGCACAGTCTGGCTGGATTCCAGCGCTTCGCGCGCCGGTGGCATCACGTCGCCCGCGGGCGCGCTCGCCCAGATCAGAAATCCGAGGGCGCCGACAGCAAGAACGGCTAGCGCTATCAAGCCAAATCGGAAAAGTCTGCGTCTCGATTGTCCCGGGCGCCTAGCCATCGGCGAGGGCATCAGCCAACGCATATCCCGCGGATACACCGGATACGAAAGCGCCTTCCACCCGACCTCTGCCGCCAAACGCATCTCCCGCGAATGCCAGCAGCGGCAGATCGCGCGCCAGCATGTACTCGTGGGGATAGGTGGTGAGAGGGACAGAAAATCGCCATTTCTTCAATTGTGTGCTGACGATTCTGGCGCCGGGTGAGAGATAGGGCCGCACAGCCGACTCCAGCTCCTGGATGATATCGGCTTCTGAGGCATCCCAATTCTGACGGCTGTACTTGGCGTTGGCGTGGCTGGTGATAATGGTGGATTTCGATATGCCTTTGGCGCGGTTATCCGCCACCCAATAGACTTCGTTTTGGAAGTTCTGGACTGCGCCAGGCTCGGGCATTTCGATCGCGCCTTCAATCTCGTGAATGCCACAGAGGCAAGGTCCAAACTGAATGCGGCGCAGCTGGGTAAAATCTTCAGGATGCAAAGAAATATCGCTGGAAGAGAGCACATCAAGCGTCGCTGGCATCGGCGGCGTCATGAGCAGGGCGCGTCCGCGATATGTCCGGTTGTCGCTGTCGCGCAAGATCCAGTTGTCATCCTCTAGCTGGATGGTCGTAACCAGTCGATCAAGCGCGATATCCAGGTCCGCTGCCAGATAATTGGCCAGCTGGTTCATGCCGCCCCGCACCGCGAAGCGCGGATGACCATCGCTATGCGTGGGCTTGACGCTGCCGTCAGACCAGCCCGTGCCCCAGACGTAGACCAGGTCTTTCGCCAGCCAATCGTCGACGTGTCGCCGCAAGGCATCGGTGCGCACGGTGAAGAACTGCGCGCCCAGATCCGCCTGCCCGAATTCGCCGATTTTCTGCGTCGCCAGGCGACCGCCGACGCCGCGCGCTTTCTCAATCAATTGGGCGGAGTATCCGCGTTCGCGCAGGCTGCGAGCCGCAATCAAGCCCGAGATGCCCGCGCCAACGATTAGCACATCTGCGGTCACTGCTGGCGCCTTTCGTCAATCACGGCTGGGATTCCACCTATCATACAGCATTTGGATTGAATTGGCAGATGAGCTCCGGCTTGCGGCAGCGACAGTCCGATGATGTTCTAACGTTGCGGGGCTTATCATCGAGCGCAAATTGTGATAGAGTATGAGTGAGTGGTGACGCGCGTTGAAATTGGGCAGCGCCGTCATCGACCATCATGGGGGCGAATCAGATTCGACGTTGGTGGTTGAAGCCGCACTGCAAGCCGTGGCGCCAAAGCACGTTAAACTGGCAACGCACATAGGTGCAAAACCCAATTTCCAACCCCTTCCTATGGTTGCTTAACCAACCGGGATGAGGGTGTAGAGGCATAGCGTCCTCTACCGCTCCTGCATGGTCGTTTCCCTGCACGGCCGGCAACGAGTGTCATAGAAAGTCAGGGTGCTCGTCGCGGACGCCGATACAGCGACGTCAAGACCTATCGGCTAGGCCAGTGCGCACCGCGCTCTCCGGGATTGCACTGGGCGAAACCAAACGGAGGGCTACGCTTGTAGACGTGCGAGATTCGAAACCAGCGGACCCGGGGGGCAGGTCCCCGGCGCTTCCACTGAAAGCTAGCCGCCTCGTTGATAATGAGGCGGTTTTGCTTTTGTAAGCTATAATCGGCGCAATCTGCAATCCGGCAAAGTTGCTCCGGATGTCGCTACACGTAAATCTCCTCGCCATTGCTGCAAGTATCGTGATCATATCCACGGCCCTGCCCGGCTGCGGGCCATCCGAGGATCAAGTCCGCGCGACCCTCGAGCAGCAGGCCGCGCATACCATGGTCAGCAACTTGCGCGCCTCAGCCACGGTGTCGCGCGCGCGCATGCAGATAACCTTGGATTTCGTGGGCACACGAGTGATGCAAGCCGAACAAGCCGGCAGTTTCCTCAGAGCGAATCTAATAGCGCTGGGCACGGAAGGCGCTTATATCGACGCCGGCTTGGGGCGATTGCAACTGGCGCCAAGTCCGTCT
The DNA here is from genome assembly GCA_022822305.1 of Anaerolineae bacterium. Taxonomy (GTDB): domain Bacteria; phylum Chloroflexota; class Anaerolineae; order Aggregatilineales; family Phototrophicaceae; genus UBA6055. The sequence continues at coordinate 325,048 of JAJEBY010000002.1, read as the reverse complement.
CCCCCGCCAACATCGGCGACTGACGCAGGCGTACCTGATTTCGCGATTGCTACCGCTCCAGCCGGCGCCGATTCGCGACCAATTGTGACGCCGCCGACGACGGTGCCGGTCTCGCCTGATGATATACCGCGACTGGATGAAATCGTGCTGGCTTCGGGCGTCGGTCGCGACGATTGCGCGATCGACATCAATCCCGTCTTCACACCGCGATCAGAAGTCATCTATGTTGTAGCGCGCGCATTCAACATTCCGAGCGGCGCACGCCTGTCTTCCAGTTGGCAGCGACAAGGCGCCGAAGTCGTGCGGCACACATTCCAGACCGAGTTCCCCATCCACGACAATTGCGTCTGGTTCTTCATCGATCAGTCCGATACCCCCTTCACTGCCGGCAACTGGTCGGTTGACATACGCCTCGACGACGAGCCGCTGATGCCTGTGCTGCCGTTTCAAGTGGTAGACGGAACCTAAGAATCTGCGCATTCGACAATCTGTATTTGCGCGGCAAACTATGCTAGATTAATCCTGCGGCAAGCGGCAACTTTCGTCAGGCTTTCGCGTACATCTATTGAGTTCATGAGCAGGTTTCGGGGCAAGCGTTATGGCAATTGTGACACGTTGGGATGACAAAAAGCAATCGATCGTGCTGTTGGAATTCGAGTCCGAATGGACTTGGGAAGAGCTGGAGACGGCGGTGCTCAAAGCCGATAGCATGATCTGCAGTGTGGAGCATTTCGTCGATTTGATCATTGATTTGGAAGGCGCATCCATTCCCAAAGATATCTTCAGCGCGGCCAAGACGCTGCTGGAATCCGGCGACGCTCGGCCTAACGAAGGCGCGCGCGTGGTCGTCGGCGCGAACGGCGCGCTGAAAACGATTTATCAGACGATTCACAAGACTTTCAACAGCGCCTTGGACGGGCGCGAGATTCTCTTTGCAGCAAGCCTCGCCGATGCGCGCGCCATTATCCGCGGCCTGGCAATGGATCGCTAAGCAAGATCGAAATCGCCCAACTTTCCAGTTAGATGTTTGTTATCCAACCGTGCGCCGCGTTTGGCCGCTCGGCCCGATGCGTATCCCCACTCCTAACCGAAATGGCAGTAGGCGCAGACATCCGGTTTTCGTTATCCTTACTGTTGCAAGCCTGACGAGGATGATTGCATGATGATGAAGGGCGGCGGCTGGTTCCGCTATATGCATGGACTGGACGAGAACGCGAAACCGAACGTCACACGGCGTCTGCTGCTGCGCGTGCTGGCCTATGCGCGTCCCTATCACATACAAATTATGGGCATGCTGGGCACGATTCTCGTCACGACCTTTCTCGGCTTGCTCAACCCTTTGATCTTCCGCGAGATCATCGACGGCGCGCTGGTGAAAAAGGATCTGAGTCGCCTGCATGTATTGGCGCTGGCGATGGTGATGATCCCGATCGTCAGCGGCGGCGTGAGGATAGTGCAGCGCAAGCTCAATGTCTCCATCGGCGAAGGCGTCATATACGATTTGCGCGTCGCGCTTTATCACCACTTGCAGCAGATGTCACTGCGTTTTTTCACCAATACCAAGACCGGCGAGTTAATGAGCCGGCTCAATAACGATGTGGTCGGCGCGCAGAACGCCATCAGCAATACCATCGTCTCCATCATCACCAATGTGATCACGGTGATCGCGACCCTGGCGGTGATGCTGACGCTGGAATGGCGCTTGACCATATTAGGCGTCCTGGTGCTGCCCGCTTTCATCCTGATCGCGCGGCGACTGGGTAAACGCCTCAAGGCCGTTGCAAGTGGCCAAATGGGATATAACGCCCAGATGAACGCGATGATGAACGAAACGCTCAATATCAGCGGCGCGCTGCTGGTCAAGCTCTTCGGGCGCATCGAAAACGAAGTTGAGCATTTTGAGGAACGCGCGGCCGATGTACGCGACGCCGGCATTGAGCGCGCCGTGTTGGGCAGCCAATTCTTCGTGTTGATCGGGCTAGTGAGCGTGATCGGCACCGCCATCGTTTATTGGGTCGGCGGCATCCTCGTCATTGAAGACGCCTTTACCATCGGCACTATCGTCGCTTTCGTGAGTTATTTGACGCAGCTGTATTCTCCCTTGCAGGCGCTGACCAACGCTCCGGTGGATTTCGCCCAATCGATTGTCAGCTTCGAGCGGGTCTTCGAGATTATCGACTTGCCATTGGAAATTGAAGAGCAACCGGGCGCGATTCACTTGTCGACGGTGCGAGGACGACTTGAATTCAGCGATGTCGCTTTCCGCTACGAGATTGACAGCAGCCAGTTACTCTCCGATGTTGAGCGCATTGGCAAGTTCGATAGCATCACGGCCACTCGATCCGGCCGCGGGCAAAGTATCAACGGCGACAAGTCCGGCGCTTTCAAGCTGCATCAAGCGCGCGAAATGGCGCTGGAGGATATATCTTTCAGCATTAGACCGGGCCAGCTGGTGGCGCTGGTGGGACCGAGCGGCGCGGGAAAGACGACGCTGACCTATCTGATACCGCGCTTATACGATCCGACGGCCGGTCAAATCCTGCTGGACGGCCATGACTTGCGCGAGCTCACGCTGGGCACGATGGCTGAGAATATTGGGATGGTGACTCAAGAGACCTACCTCTTTCACGATACCATTCGCACCAACCTGCTCTATGCCAAGCCCGATGCCACCCAGGAAGAAGTTGAAGCGGCGGCGCGGGTGGCGCATATTCATGACTTCGTGATGGGATTGGATGAAGGCTATGACGCCATCGTAGGCGAGCGTGGTTACCGGCTCAGCGGCGGCGAAAAGCAACGTATGGCGATCGCGCGCGTGGTGCTTAAAGATCCTCGCATTCTCGTGCTTGACGAAGCCACCAGCCACCTCGACAGTCAATCAGAGGCGCTGATTCAAGATGCCTTGAGTCAGATCATGCCCGGGCGCACCAGCATTGTCATCGCGCATCGGCTCAGCACGATACTCGCCGCCGACCAAATCCTGGTGCTGGATCGCGGCAGAATTGTCGAGCGCGGCACCCACGGCGAACTGCTCGCACTGGAGGGGCTGTACGCCGGCTTGTATGAGACCCAATTCAGCCAGCAGCGCGAGTGGTCAGCAGCGGCGCTAAGCCAGCCGGGAAGCCCAAATTGAGAGTTACCGTCACGCAGATCAACGCCTCGCGCCTGGAGGATGACTGGGCGTCCTTGAGGGCTCATGCGCAGGCTGAGAGCAGCGATTTCGTCTTGCTCCCCGAAATGTGCTTCGCGCCCTGGTTTTGCGCGTCGTCCGAAGCAGATGAAGCTGTCTGGCAGGACGCGGCCAGCGCGCATGAACATTGGCTGGCGCGATTGCCGGAGCTCGGCGCGTCTATCGTGGCTGGAACCGCGCCACGCCGCATCGGCGAGCGTCGGCACAACATTGCCTACATTTGGTCGGCGGACAGCGGTCTGCGCTGGAATCACGCCAAGAGCTATCTTCCCAACGACGAGGGCTACTGGGAAGCCTCATGGTATGACCGAGCGCCGATAGATTTCAGGACGGCGGCCGTCGGAAGCCTGACTCTCGGCCTGATGATTTGCACCGAGATTTGGTTCATGCAGCATGCCCGTGACTATGGCAAGCGCGGCATCCATTTGCTGCTCAATCCGCGCAGCACGCCCCGGCACACCAATGACAAATGGCTGGCCGGAGGACGCGCTGCCGCAGTCATTTCCGGTGCCTACTGTCTGTCCTCCAATCATGCTGGCCAGGTCGATGGGCTCGAGCTGGGCGGCTGCGGCTGGATCTGCGACCCCGATGGTCAGGTGCTGGCCACCACGTCGGACGAAAAACCATTCGTCACCCTCGAGCTTGATATGCGCCGCGCCGAAGCCGCCAAACAAACATATCCACGCTACGTCGACGATAGCCCGCTTTAGGGCCAAACCGCTTACGTTCTGACCCGGGCCTGTCAATAGACAGTCGGCTTGGGACTCTGCTACTATTGCTGCGAGGCATTAAACTTGAGGCAAAGATGTCAGACCTCCATCTCGTGGTCGGATTGGGCAATCCGGGGGCCAAATATCACGAGACCCGGCACAACATTGGCTGGCGCGTGATAGATGTATTGGCGCGTCGACATGGGTTGGGCGTGGGACGTTCCGAGCGGCGCGCCTTGACCTGGGACGGGCGAATTGCAGATTCGCGCGTCAAGCTGGCCAAGCCGCAAACATTCATGAATCGCAGCGGCGAATCCGTGCGCGCGCTGATGGACTATTACGAGATCGCGCTGGATTGCCTGTTGGTTGTTCACGACGATCTGGACACCCCATTTGGCAAGCTGAAACTGCGAAAGGCCGGCGGGCACGGTGGACAAAACGGCTTGCGCAGCATCATTCAGCATCTGGGCAGCAAAGAATTCGCGCGCTTGCGCTTCGGCATCGGTCGACCGCCCGGTCGGATGGATCCGGTCCATTATGTGCTGCAGCCCTTTCGCGGCGACGACCATGAACAGGCGCTTGCGTTGGCGGAACGATCGGCGGATGCCATCGAAGCCTGGCTGCGTGATGGGATCGAAAGCGCCATGTCCGCCTACAACGGTGAGGCAGGGCGCGCCGGTCCAACCAGGTCGCCAGCAGATCTAGAAGAAAAGTACAGAATTGTTCTTCGCGCGCATGAACTCGCGCCCAGCGATCCGGCGCCGCTGGCGCAACTGATTTCGCTGCAAAAGAAACTCGGCAGACTCGACCAAGCTGTGGACAACCATTTGGCGCTGGCGCGGATATATCAAGAGGCGGGAGCGCACTCCCAGGCCATTAGCGAAAAGGTCAAGGCGGTCACGATCAAGCCCGAGTTGATCGCATTGCAGCGCGAGATCGCCGAATGGCATTTGGCGCGCGACAACAACAAGAAAGCGGTGAGCCGCTATCTGATACTGGCGGAGCATTTTCGCCGGACGAAGGACATCGCCAGCGCCAAAGCCACAGTTGAATTGGCCTTGGGCATTAATCCGCAGCATCCCAAAGCGCAGTCGTTGCACAGTCAATTGCTAGAGACAGAGGCGCGTTCCCAGCAGCGCATGTCAGCGGCGCGGAGATCCTGAAACGGGCGCACTGGACTGATACGTCGAACAGCACACCAGGAGAAAACCAATGCAGATTGTTACAGCTGAAGCCGTCGGCATGGCATCCGCCCGGCTCGCTCGCATCAATCCCCGGCTGCAGGGATACGTGGACCGCGGACAGGCCGCGGGCTTTGTCACCTTGGTCGCTCGCGACGGCCAGGTCGCGCATCTGGAAACCTGCGGTTTTCGCGATGCCGAGGCGCAGCTGCCTGCGCAAATCGATACCATCTTCCGCATCTACAGCATGACCAAACCGGTCACCTCCGTCGCGTTGATGATGCTATATGAGCGCGGCGCGTTCCAACTTCATGATCCAGTCAGCCGCTACATACCGGCGTTTGGCAAGACCCGGGTACTGGAGGCGATGGGATTTCTGGGCAAGGAGTTGGTTGAGCAGAATCCGCCGATGACGATTCATCACCTGCTCACCCACACGGCCGGCTTGAGCTATGGCTTCTTCCTGGACACGCCGATCGATGAGATGTATCGGAAATCCGTCTTTTTCAGCAGCTCAGCCACGCTCGAAGAGAAGATCATCCAAATGGCCGATATTCCTTTGCGTCATCAGCCGGGCGCCGCCTGGAATTACAGCATCGCCACCGATGTTTGCGGCTATCTGGCGCAAGTCCTGGCGGATATGCCGTTTGAGGATTTTCTGGAACGCGAGATCTTCGCGCCGCTCGGCATGGCCGATACCGCGTTTTATGTGCCGGCAGGTAAAGAGGATCGTCTCGCCAAGCTGTACCAGCACACGCTTCCCGATAGCAACTTCCGCGAATACACGGGCAAGGCCAACATTCCCGTTCAAGACTACACGCAACCGGCAGCCGCGCCATCAGGAGGCGGTGGACTGGTCTCGACCATCGGCGACTACTGGCAATTCGCCAACATGCTGCTGAACCGCGGTGAACTTGACGGCGCGCGCATCATCGGCCGCAAGACGCTGTCCTACATGACGCAAAATCATCTGCGTCCGGAGCTGCTGCCAATCGCGATTGGGCCCAATACGATAGCGGGCAGAGGCTTCGGATTAGGATTTGAAGTGATAATGGATGCCGCGCGTACTGGCGTGTTGAATTCCAATGGCAGTTATGGCTGGAGCGGCGCCGCGGCCACCAACTTCTGGGTGGATCCGCAGGAGCGAATCGTCGGCATCATAATGACCCAGCTGCTTGAAAATCAGCACAACTTCCAGGACGATTTCCGCGCGCTGACCTATCAGGCCTTGGTAGACTAACCGCCGTGTATCGCTGGAATAAGGTAATCGCGAATGAACTGATAGGATTCGGCTTCCTCAGCATAGTCGCGCGCGTTGCCGGCGAAACCGTGCGTCGTGACCAGTACGATCTCCAGATCCGGAATGACGTGCAGGATCTGTCCGCCGGCGCCCAAGGCCGAAAACATGTAGTAACTTGAAATGCGATTCAGCCACCAATAATAGCCGTAGCCGGCGTAGTTGTTGCCGATATCAAGGCGCGGCGTTGTGGATGCCGCCACCCACCATCCCGGCGCCAACTGCTCGCCCTGCCAGGATCCCTCGTTGAGATACAGCAGTCCAAATCGAGCGATCTCACGCGCGGTGAAGCTGACGCTGTGACCACCGGTGAAATATCCTTGCGGGTCAACGCCCCAAAATTCGGCTTCAATGCCCAGCGGACCCAGCAAGTAACGATGCGCGAACTCGCAGGTGCTCAGGCCCGTCGCTTCGGTCAGCAGCGCAGAAAGCACGTGAGAAACGCCAGTGCTGTAATTGAAGACGGTTCCGGGCTTATTGATTACGGGCAAGCTGAGGACTTCCCGCACCCAGTCATTCCTGCGATTGAGCAGGCGCTCGCTCTCATTCTCGCGCCATTCGAGCCCATGGGTCATCGTCAGCAAGTCGCGAATGGTCAATTCCAGGCGCCGGGGATCGGACGCGCCCTCGAAGTATTGCGGCAGATGATCGGCCAGCAGATCTTCGACGCTGGTGATATGTCCCTGGACGATGGCGATTCCGACTAACGCCGAAAGCATACTCTTGGAGACGCTGGCGACATTGTTGCTGTCTTCGGCATAGCTGCCATTGAAATATTGTTCGTAGACGATTTTCCCGTTGCGCAAGAGGATGAATGACTGCCGGGTTCGCGATTGCTGCAATGCCGACAGACCGGGCAGCAAAATATCGGGATCAATGCCCTGCCCGCTCAAGGTCGAGACCTGCCACAAGTCATCATCAGTCTGGTCGTCCGGGGCGTTGCCGCGCTGATAGAAGCGCGACTGGCGTGGAATCTCCGAGATATCACAGACGGCCGGCGATTCTTGTGCGCTCGTCGACATAACGCCAGCTGCCAAAAGCAGCGTGAGCAAGAGTGAAAGTGGAGCCATCAAAATCTACTGATTTTCTGTCGCGTTGCCGATCATACTATGGCGCGGGCGCCCTATCAACGCGCAGCCTGGCGACGCGCGGGCACATCGCCTAGTCGCGGTATCGTAGAATTGATATACTGCAGGGCTGATCACTTTGGGAAAACTGACGCGTCACCGGATTATGTCTTTTCAATTGTCGGGCTTGCTGGATACCCTGCGCGATTGCTCATCTTATCAATCGCTGCTCAATGACCTTCGCGTAAACCAAGTTCGCGGGGAATTTAGCGTCGTGCGCGCCGCGCGTCCTTACTTGCTGGCTGCATTGGCGGGCGATTGGGACGGGCCGATCGTCTACCTCACGTCGGCTGTACGCCGCGCCTATAATGTAATCGAGCAGCTGCCGGTCTGGATGGATCGGCACGAGCGACTCTATCGCTTCGCCGAGCCGTCCGCGCTCTTTTATGATCGGGCGCCCTGGGATGCGGCGGTCATCCGCAACCGAATCGAAACCTTAGCCGTGCTGACGGATGAAACGGCGAAATTGAATCCGGTCATTGTCGCCTCCGCTCGCGCATTTGTGGCGGTTACTCTGCCGCCAAGCAAATTCCGCGACGCCATGCTGCACTTGGCGATCGGAGAACAATGGAAACTCGATAAGCTTATCAGGTCATTTGTGGGGATGGGATATGAGCCGGCGCCGATAGTAGTCGCGCCCGGAACATTTAGCCGGCGCGGCGGCATTCTCGATATTTTCCCGCTGGCGAGCGAATTCCCGGTGCGCATCGAGTTCTTTGATGACGAGATCGACAGCTTGCGTCAATTCAACCCCAGCGACCAACGAAGCGTAAAGCGCATTGCAACGCTGCGCATTGTGCCGGCGCGTGAAGCGCTGCCGCAAAATACAAGTATGGTCGGCGCTCAGCTCGCGGCTTGGGCGGAAACGATAGCGAACGAGGCCGCTGAATATTCGGCTTTGCAATCAGATATTGAAGCGCTGGCGGGCGGAAGCGCATTTGGGCTGCTGGAACATTATTTGCCTTACGTTTATTCGAATCCCGCCAGCCTGCTGGATTACTTGCCGGACAACAGTCTCGTCATCATTGAAGAGCCCGGCGCCCTCGAAAACGCCGTCGATGCTGTGGAACAAGGCGCCGAAGCCAACCGCGCCGACGCCATCGCTTCTCACCAGATCGCGGCCGATCATCCCAAGCCATATTTCAACTGGACGCAATTGGAAGCGCAATTGCAGAGCCGTCGATGGCTTTCCCTATCGAGCGCGGAACTGGAGAGCGGCTCGCGGGTCTTCCAGCCAGGCGAACGATACGGCGGGCAGTTGCGCGTGATGCTCAATCAGATTCGGCAATATCGCAACCGCGGCGACCGTGTCGTCGTGGTAACCGAGCAAGTGGAACGACTGGCGAATCTATGGCAGGAGCAAGACGCCTCGGTCTTCATTCCCACGGTCAAGGCCGTCTTGGAAGCGCCGGAAACCGGCAGCACACGCTTCGTGCTGGGCACGATGACAGAAGGCTGGTCGCTGCGGGGCGAGGACGGGATAACGCACTGCGTGACCGATGCCGAGATTTTCGGCTGGTCGCGTCCGGAGCCGCGGCGCAGGCGCGAAGCATCGGGCCGGCAGAGCCACAAGACGCCCGAGACCGCCTATATGGATTGGTCGCCGGGCTCGCATGTTGTGCATGTGGACTATGGCATTGGCAGATTCATGGGGATGCGTAAACGCGCCCTGAGTAGCAGCGAGCGCGAGTTCCTGCTGATCGAATACGCCGGCACGGATACGCTCTTCGTGCCGATCCACCAGGCCGACCGGCTGTCGCGTTATGTTGGTCCCAGCGAAACGCCGCCCAAACTCAACAAGCTGGGAAAGACCGAACAGTGGCTGAAAGCGCGGGAGAAAGCGCGGCGCAACGCCAAGCTGGAAGCCAAGGAATTGCTCGAAATTTATCGACGGCGTGCCCAAGCGCTCGGCTATAGCTTCAGCCCGGATAGCGCCTGGCAGCACGAAATGGAGGCGAGATTTCCCTTTGTCGAAACTGAAGACCAGGTGCGCGTGATACATGACGTGAAGACCGACATGCAGAGCGTCACGCCGATGGATCGGCTGATTTGCGGCGATGTCGGATTCGGCAAGACTGAAGTAGCGCTGCGCGCGGCCTTCAAAGCCGTACAAGACGGCATGCAAGTGGCCGTGCTGGTGCCAACTACGGTTTTGGCACAACAGCATTACGACAACTTTAAAGCCCGGCTGGCCGCGTTTCCTGTGGTCGTGGAGATGTTGTCGCGCTTCCGCAACAAGCCGCAGCAGAACGAGATCGTGCGACGCATCGCCGGTGGCGAGGTGGATATCATCATCGGCACGCACCGCCTGCTTTCGAAAGATATCGAGTTCAAGCGCATCGGCTTAATGATCATTGATGAAGAACAGCGCTTTGGTGTCAAGCACAAGGAGCATTTCAAGAAGCTGCGGTCGCGGATTGATATTCTAACATTGACCGCGACGCCGATTCCGCGCACCCTGTATCTCGGTTTGAGCGGCATTCGTGACATCAGCATGATCCAGACGCCGCCGGATGAACGACTGCCGGTGATAACACAAGTGGGTTCATGGGACGACAGGCTGGCGCGCCAGGCAATCGCGCGGGAGCTGGAACGGGGCGGCCAGGTTTTCGTCGTCCATAACCGTGTCAAGTCTATCCATAATATCCGCAGCCGTATCGCGCGTTTGGTCCCGGATGCCAGCATCGCGGTGGCGCATGGGCAATTGGCGCCGCGCGCTCTGGAAAAGGTGATGGCTGCTTTTTCCCGCGCGGAATACGATGTCCTGATTTCGACATCAATCATCGAAAACGGCATCGATATGCCGCGGGTAAACACCTTGATCGTTGATCGCGCCGACCATTTTGGCATCGCGCAGCTATATCAATTGCGCGGTCGCGTGGGACGTTCCGCGCAGCAAGCCTACGCCTACTTCTTCCACTCGCCGGGCAAGGTGACCGAAGAGGCGCGCGAACGCCTGGATACGCTGTCTGAGCACACGCAGCTGGGTTCGGGATTCCAGGTGGCCATTCGCGATCTGGAGTTGCGCGGCAGCGGCGATATTCTCAGCACGCGGCAATCGGGCAATATCGAAAGCGTCGGCCTGCACCTATACACGGATATGCTGAAAGAGGCGGTCCAGGATCAGAAGAACGGTCGTAAAAGTACGGATGCGGAGGACGGCTCCGAACAGGCGTCTGCACTGGCTAGAGAGCGCATGGTGATTGATTTGCCCTTTGCGGCTTACATTCCGACCGACTGGATCCCGGAGATGCAGCTGCGCCTGCAAATCTATCGACGCATCGGCGGCGTACAAGCCCTGGAAGACGTTGAAGCATTGAAATTGGAACTGATCGATCGATTCGGTCAGCTGCCCGCCGCTGTCGAAGGCTTGCTTTTCCAGATGCGGATAAAGTTGCTGGCGCAAGCGGTGCGCGCGACGCATGTCCTGATGCGGCGATCGCAGGTGGTAATCAAGCTGCCCTATCTGGCGACGATCAACAGAGACCTGCTGGAATTGACCCTGGGAGCGGAGATTGAAGTCACGCGTACAGAGGTGCGTTTCCCCGCCGAAGCCGCAACATGGAGAGAAGGGCTGATTGATCTGCTCGCGCGGCTGCGAGAAAAGGTCTCGTTGCAAGGCGCGTTGCCAATGCTTGGCAGCCCTCGCGCGCAAGTGATAGACTCAGCCGCGGGCCGGCAGCGATAACTCCCGTCGCCCGCTCAGCAGTCAATGAATGGTCTTTTCTGCCAGAATTGGCCCTTTGGTAGAATGGAATGACGTGGTGGCGGATCCAGTGAACGCGAACGTGAATTCAGACCAACGGTTTTCCTCAAGCGTCAGCATCCTGCTTGCCGCGTTACTGATATTGCTGATAACGCTCGCGCACACGAGCGTCTACGGCAAGCGCAACTATCGTGAAGACGAGATCAATTCGATTCACGCCGCATTGATCAAGACGCCGGCTGAAATCGTCGAATGGATGGCGGGCGATGTTCATCCGCCGGGATGGCGTCTCGCCGCTGATTTTTGGGTCGATAGTTTCGGCACAGCGGAATCCGTCACGCGCTGGTCTTCCAAGCTCATTAATCTGCTGACGTTTGCGCTGGTCTTTCAACTGGGCGGGCATCTGCTCGATCGGCGTCTGGCCTTCTACGCCGTATTGCTGCTAGGCGTCTATGGATTCGCCAGCAACGGCATGTTCGAGTTTCGGCCTTATGCGTCGCTGGTGGCGGTGACGTCCGCGCTGCACCTGGTGTATTTCCGCTGGCTGCACAGGTCGACGCCAAGGCTGATGTTGGTCTATGTCGCCTTGGGCATCGCTGCGATCTTTACCCATTTTTTCGTCGTCTTCGTCTTCGCGGCGCACGCGGCAGCGCTGCTCCTGTTCCGACGTTTCCAGCGCAAGTTCTATCGAGACTCGATACTCTTGTGGGTCTTCATCGGCTTGTCGTTCCTGGTTTGGCTGCCATCGCTGCTGTCGGTCATGCTCGGGCCTTTTTCCGGCGGCTATTACACGGGCAGCCTGAGCAGTTTATATGAGCAGGTCCATTTTCGGCCGGAGGTCATCTTCGGCTTGCTGATTTTGACGAGTTTGTTCGCGCCTCGATTGCTGTCTCACCATCAGAGACATTCCATTGCTATTCAGCTGCGTTGGCGGCGTCACTGGCCGCTGATCTACCCGCTCGCGCTGCTGCTCGCAACCATCTTGATAGCGTTTGCCGTCAATTCAGTTTACGGCATTCTCAACGCGCGCGGATTGCAGACCATCGTGATGCTGATAGCGCTGATGATGGCGCTGGGACTGCGTCTGCTGCCGACGCCGGCGGGGCTCATCCTGCTCGCCCTACTCTATCTGCAGGCGCCCGCGCACATTGCCGTGCAGCCTTCCAACGCGCCTTACCGTGAAATGGCGGGCTTCATGGAGTCTACTTATCAGCATGACAGCCTGCTCGTGACTGAATTCGATTTCCCCTGGCGCTGGTTGACGCCGGCAGCCTATTTCATGATGGATTTCACGCCGGATCAGATGGCCAAGTCACGGATGTATCATGTCATCGGCATGGCGGATCAGGCGCATCCGCCCACCTACCCCGATGAGTTGGAGAACATATTCGATTCATTTGATGGCGCAACGTTTGACGCGCAAATTCCGGCGCACGGTCAGCTTTGGCTTTTGCAGCAAGGCGGGGGCAATCGCTGGGGCGCGGCCATTCAAGAATGGCTTGACGGCAACTATGCGCTGGTTCGCAGCGCTTCCTGGGATGAACCTTACGATACCAACTACCAATTGAGCGAATACCTGCGCGCGCCCGACGTACAGGTCCCCGTGCTAGTGGCGGGCGACAACATGGAACTGCACGCATGGTCGCTGCTGGATTCAGTTGAGGTCGAACCCTGTCAACGGGTCACTGTGGAAAGCTGGTGGCAGCTATCGACTGAGGACCGAACGCCCTATACCCTCAGCATCATCCTGCCCAATCGCGATGGCGATAAGCAGCTCGCAAAATCCAATGCCGTGCCGGGAAACGTCTTCACCAGCGATTGGACTGCCCGCAAGTATTATCGAAACCAGACGCAGCTCGAAATCCCATGCGACATCGGGGGCGGCAGTTACGATCTGCTGCTCGCGGTCAAAGAGACCATCAGCGGCAACGATTTGCCCCTGCGGCATCCCGATGGCGAGTCAATCGGGCATGTCTTTTATCTGACAACTCTGCACGCGCAAGTCGAATAGTCACTGTCTACATCTAGCCTATGACTTGACGACATCGGCAACCGTCGCGCGAGTGACCGATTGAAGCGTCGCAAGGTCGATGGGAAAGATCGCGTTGTCGGCGCCGCCGGCCGCGTAGACCGTCTCGTAGCGCTCCAACGTGGCATCCATGATCGAAAGAATCTCGTCCGTCCGATGGGCGATAGGCGGAACGCCGCCGGGCAGATATCCGAGAATGTTGAGGCATTGTTCGGCATTCATCATGCGGACTTGCTTGCGTCCGACCTGGAACAGCGCCGCCAGTTTGCGCTCATCAACGCTTTGATCTCCGCTGGCCAGAACCAAAACGGGCGCCGTCTTCCTTATGATGAAGCCGAGACTTTTGACGATCTGCCCCAACTCGCATCCGATATTTTCCGCCGCTTGCCGGGAAGTTGCGGTGCCGGAATCAAACTCGCGCACGCGGATATCGAGTTGCAGTTGGTCGAGCGCATGCTGCACATCAGCGACACTCATCGCTTGCAAGGATAGCCCTTTATCGTCTAGAATCAGATGCGAGCATTATAGTGTTAGCTGAACCATTTATGCAGCTGGAGCCGCGGGAGATTAGATCATGCAGGTGGATGTTGGAACATTTGAAGAACGCGGATATGTGGTCGTTTCGGGGTTGTTTCCTGATGCTGAGGTATTGCAGTTGCGCCAGCACTATATGGATTTGCGCCGCAGCGGCACCTACCCGGGCGACTTCGGCGGAGTCGATATGACCAGTGATGATCCGCTGAGGCGGTATCCGCGATTGATCCATATGCATCGCTGGGATCAGATCAGTCTCGATTGGATGCTGGATCCGCGCCTGGGCGCATGCTTCCGCCAACTGATTGGCGCGGCGCCGCTGGCCGTGCAAACCATGCTTTATTTCAAGCCAGCCGGATCGCGTGGCCAGGCGCTTCATCAAGACCAGTATTATCTGCGCGTACAACCGGGGACTTGCATCGCCGCCTGGATGGCTCTGGACAATTGCGACGAGGAAAACGGCTGCCTGCAGGTCGTCCCAGGCAGTCACAAGCTGCCGCTGCTATGCCCGGCCGAGGCTGATACTACGCAGAGTTTCACCGATGTCACCGTGCCGCTCTCGGCCGATATGCAGCCGGAGCCGGTCCCGATGAAAGCCGGAGATGTACTCTTTTTCCAAGGCCAGTTGATCCACGGCAGTTTCCCCAATCGCTCCGAAACTCGCTTTCGCCGCGCGCTGATAGGGCATTATATCGATGCCGATGCCGGTCAAGTGGCCGAATTCTATCATCCGGTCATGCGCTTTGATGGCACTACCGTTGATCTGGATACCAGCGAAGGCGGCGGCAGGTGCGGGATTTGGGTGGAAGAGGATGGCCGGGAAGTTCTGGAGTTGACAGGCACGCTTCAGTAGGCCGAGATAGCTCGGAATCAATCAGCGAAAATAACACCGCCCCGCCGCAGGAAGTCGTCGCTCGGCTCGGCTAACTCCGCCTTGGGATGTTCCTGCGGGATCATGCTGACCAGGATGCTGCGATCGCCCACGCTGACGAAATAGACGTGCAGGGCATCATCCGGCTTGATCTTCAGTTTGCCCGCGATTTTCTGTTGGAAGCGCACTGGCTCGCCGGCCCGGCTGGTCAGGACGGTTTTGCGCCAGAACTTCCAACGCGGCTGCAGCCGCTCGGCATAGAGCACGCGATAGCAAAGCTTGACTCGCGCGAAGCGAAGAGCGCGCAGAACGATCGTCGCCAGGAAGCCCGCGATCAGCGCCAAAACGAGTATACGCCCCGCCATACCGTAGCGCCCGAAGATTAGCACCAGCGGCACCGACAGCAGCAGAAGCGAGACCACGGGTTCGGTAATCAATTCCAGCCACTGACGCGTGGAAAGGCGACCGTCGCGGTTGCGCTGGAAGTCGTTGACCAAGTCTTTGGGTAATCTGTCGTCGTAGGCAGCCACACGACTACTTTAACAACTAACCGGCTTCGTGGGCAAGATTCAAGTTGACTTTGCCCCGCGGACGCAGTTGCAGGATGATCACGCTGCCGACAATCAGCGCCGCGCCCAACCATTGCAAACCGACGATGATTTCGCCCAAGAGCGCCATCGCCACAATCATGGCCATAACCGGCTCGATTGTGCTCGCCAGCGAGGCGCGCGCCGGTCCTATGCGCTGAATCGCAAGATTCACCGCGAATACGGGCAATACCGTTCCCAGCGAGGCGACCGCAACAAGGCCAAAGACAGTTTCCGTGTTTTGCGGGAATTGCAATCCACGCAGCGGCACCAACAGCGACAGAATCAGCAATGTGCCAAACATGATATAGGTGCTGGCCCGCGAAACATCTTCGACTCCGGCCAGCGCGCGCCGCGCCATCAAGTAGTACACCGCCACAATCAGAGCATTGAAGAGCGCCAATCCGATGCCGATCAGGTCGCTGGCGTCCACGTTCGCGAAATCCGGCACAGTCAGCGCCACGCCGACCAGCGCCATCGCCATCGCCAGCAGAGCGCGCGGACCGGTCTTTTCGCCCAGGATCAATGACAGCAGCACGACCATTGCCGGATAGGTGAAGAACAAGACGACGTAAGTGCTGCCCGGCAAGCGCTGCAGCGCGAAGAAAGCGGCCAGCGCGGCAAAAGCGAATAGCACGCCCATGAGCAGACTGCTACGCACGGAAACCGAGCGAGAATCGACTTTGGTCCGACCACGATCCCGGATTTGGATCAGCAGCCACATCAGCGGTACTGCCAGCAAAAAGCGCCATACCGCCAGGTCCATCGGCTCGAAGGTTGAGTGGGCGTAGATGAGTTTGACGATTGTCGGGATGAACGAGAAGCCAGCGGAAGACGCGAGAATCCAGATTAAGCCTTCGCGCTCTCGGTTGGACATGGACGGCCTTTTCGTTAGAACTCGAGTTGTTCCTGTTTAAGCATCGGCCTATCGGAAGTGTTGGCGGTCAGACGATGCTCACACCACTGACCAGGTTGGTCGCGAGGGGGTAGAAGATGCCAAAGATCATGGTTCCGGCCAGCGCGATGTGGATGGCCCAGCGCACGTATCGCGTTTCCAAAGCGGGTTGAAGCTCACCGGAACTGTCGCGCAGATACATGTTGACCACGACGCGGATATAGTAGAAAGCGCTGACGACGCTGGTCAAGACGCCGATGATCGCCAATCCGAAGAGACCGGCTTGCACCGCCGACGCAAAGACCATGAATTTTCCGATGAAACCGGCCGTCAACGGTATGCCGGTCAAGCTGAGCATAAAAATGGTCATTGCCATTGCCATCAGCGGCCGCGACCTGGCCAAACCGGTGATATCCTCAATGTTGCCGCCGCTGCCGTCTTCTTTTTCGATGGCCATGACTACCGCGAATGCGCCGAGATTGGTGAACATATAGGCCAGCATGTAAACCAGCGCGCTCTGCGTGGCGGCGTCAACGACATTCGCCGTGCCGGCTGCCGCTACTGCTACCAGGATGTATCCCGCGTGAGCGATCGAAGAATAGGCCAACATGCGCTTGAGATTGCGCTGCGAGATTGCTACAAAGTTGCCGAGCACGAGCGTCAGGATGGCGACGATGGATACCGTCGCTTGCCAGGTCGCCGGCTGGCCTTCCGCCAGCACCAGCACCGAGAGGCCAGTCACCAGGATCCGCAGCATGGCGGCGAATCCGCCAATCTTGGCGGTCACGCTCATGAAGGCGGTAACCGGCGTCGGCGCGCCCTCATAGACATCCGGCGTCCACATGTGGAAGGGCACTACCGCCACTTTGAAACCCAATCCGACGAAGAGCATGGCCGCGCCGATTAGCAGATAGAACATTGCCGACGAAGTCGTCCCGACAATGCTGCCCGCCAGCGCGAATATCTCGGGAATGTTGGTGGAGCCGGTCGCGCCGTAAACGAGCGCCGAGCCGAAGACAAGGAAAGCGCTGGAGAACGCGCCAAGAATGAAATATTTCATGCCGCTCTCTTCGGACTTCAGCGCCAGGTCGGAGCCGTCATTCTTGATCGAGCGGAAGGCAGCCAGAATGTAGAGAGGAATGCTGAGCAGCTCCAGCGCGACAAATACAACAATCAAGTCATTGGCGCCGACCATGAACATGGCGCCGGCCGACGATAGCAGCGCCAAAATATAGAATTCGCCGCGATGGATATCGGCTCGATTGAGATAGTCCCAGCTCATCAACACGGCGATCAACGTCGCCACCAGGATGACGACATTCAGGAAGCCGGTGAAGGCATCGGCCACGAACATGCCATAGAGGGCGACTTGTTCGCTTGCGGCCGGTGAATAGACAAATAGATTCAGAATGAAGCTGATGCCCAGCCCAACACAAGCCAGAACCGGTGTCCAGCCCTGACGATCTTCGGGCAAGAAAAGATCCACGAGCACCAACAGCAGGGTCCAGAGCGCGAGCAGCGTGGCCGGCGCCGTGGACGCCAGGTTTGAATGTGCGAGAAACTCCGCGATAGTTGGCGCCTCAAACATTATCTGTCCTTTGCATCACCTTGAAAATCGCGCGCCGAGCCTTGATTCGGCACAAGCTTATCGCCTGTTTGCCATTGCCCCCGCCGCGTCGGTTATGGCACGAACAGCGCCACGATGTTATCCACTGAGATATCCAGCATGTTGAAGAAGACGATGGGCTGGATACCGATCCAGAAAACCATGATCAAAATCGGGATGAACGCCGCGATTTCGTTCCAGCGCAGCTTGTAGCCGGACTCATCTTTGAGCGGGTTGTCATGCTCGCCCATGAAGACGTGTTGGAACATTTTCAGCAAATAAACCGCGGCCATGATCACACCGAGCGTGCCAAAGAGCGTGAAGGCGAAGGTGAGATAGTCGCTGCCGAGCGAGCCCAGCAAGATGGTGAATTCGCCGATGAAGCCATTCAGTCCAGGCAAGCCCATGCTACTGAGCGATATTATCAGACTAATGGCGCCGAAGGCGGGCATGACCTTCCAGATGCCGCCGTAATCCGCCATCTCCTTGGTATGCCAACGCTCGTAAAGCATGCCGACGATCAAGAACAAGCCGCCGGTGCTGATGCCGTGATTGACCATTTGCAGGGTCGCGCCCTGCAAGCCTTGCGAGTTCAAAGCGAATATGCCGAGAACCACAAAACCAAGATGGCTGACGGATGAATAAGCTACAAGCTTCTTGACGTTGTTCTGGCCATAGCTGACCCAGGCCCCATAGATGATGCCAACCACACCCAGGAAGGCGATCGTTGGCGCCCAGGCCACGGACGCCTCCGGAAAGAGCGTCAGATTGAATCTCACGATGCCGTAGGTGCCCATTTTCAGCAATACGCCGGCCAGGATGACCGAGCCGGCAGTGGGCGCCTGGACGTGAGCATCGGGCAGCCAGCTGTGGAAAGGGAAGATCGGCACCTTGATAGCGAATGCGACCAGGAAACCCAGGAAAAGGAAACTCTCCACCGAACCCAGCGAAAAGCCGGCATCCTCTGCGGCCGCTTCTCCACCGTCGACGGGATCCCAATAGGCGCCATCGCCTTCGTATGTCTGCACCATCTCGATGACGCCGACATCGCCGCCGGCGCTGTAGGTGCTGAAGGTGCCCGAGGTGTTGCCGACATAGAGGATGGCAATCAGCATCAGAATGGAACCGGCCATGGTGTACAGGAAGAACTTGACGGCGGCGTAGATGCGGTCTTCCGCGCCCCAGATGCCGATCAGGAAATACATCGGCACCAGCGTGACTTCCCAGAAGACATAGAATATGATCAGGTCATGTACGACGAAGACACCGATCATCGACCATTCCAGCAACATCATGAAGATGTAATAGAGTTTCTCGCGTCCGCGTTCTTCAAAGATATTACTGCCGAAGGACCCCAAAATAGCGATAGGCATGATGAATGTGGTCAGTAGCACCAAGAGCAAACTGATGCCATCAACGCCGACGAAGTAGCTGATATTGATCACCGACGCGCCTAGGGAAACCTCCGCCCAGGTATTGCGCTGCGCCATTTGCAGCTCTGCCGTGCCCGGATCGAAATTGATCCACATCAAGACCGAGGCGAGGAAGGCGACAATGCTTGTGCCAAAGGCGACCCACTTAATGTTGTCCTTCTGCGTTTCCCCGTTCATGAAGAGCAAGATGAAGAGACCGATCATCGGTATGAACAAGGTTATGGTCGTAAGCGAAAGTCCTGTTATGTCCATAGGACGACGTTCTCCTTAACCGCCACTTTGGAGCAAGGCCTGAATGAAAGGCCAGAGCATTACTAAGATGACTGCGATGACACCGATGAAGATGATCACCGCGTACATGCGCACATAGCCAGTTTGCAATCCGCGCATCCAGTTAGCGGCGCGTTGAACGAATTTGCCAACGCCGTTGACTGTGCCGTCAACGATGCCTAGGTCAATTGGATGGGTGAGCCAGTGCGCGATCTGGTCGAAGCCGCGTTTGATAATCTGATCGTGGAAATAGTTGTGCAGGAAATCCCAATCGACGCGGTCGGCGAGGAAACCGGCCAGGCGATTAAAGGGTTGTTCGATCAGGCTGCTGTAGATCTCGTCCCAATACAGGCGCGCATTGGCAACCCTGAATGCCGCGCGGGACGACGCGTGCGTTTCCAGTTGGTCGCGGCGGTCGCTGGCAAGTCCTTTGCCCTTGTAGATGTTATGAGCGGCCAGAATAGACGCGATACCCAGCGCCAGAGCAATGCCCGCAATCAGCAGATTGAAATCGAGCACATGGCCGCGCGAGACGCTGAGCAAGCTGTGCTCCAGGAAATGCTTGAATTCGTAAGTCTCGTATATGCTCGAAAAGACCGGCGTGGCATTGGGCACATTGATCAAGCCGATGATGATGGTGAAGATCGCCAGAATGATCAGCGGCAGCAACATAGCGCCGTTGCTCTCGGGCGCATGCTCGGCGGCTTCACTGCGCGCGTCATCAAAAAAGACCAGGACGACCTGACGCCACATATAAAAGGCGGTGAATACGGCGGCAAACAACAGGACGCCGAAGGCGATGAAACCTTGCAATTCGTTGAGCTGGAAGCCTTCGTACCAGGCATCGGCCAGTATTTCGTCTTTGGACCAGAATCCAGCGAAGGGGAAGATGCCCGCCAGCGCCAGTGTCCCAATCAGGTAGGTGATATAGGTGATGGGCATACGCTTGCGCAATCCGCCCATATTGCGCATATCTTGCGGGTCAAAGTCGTCGCCGTGATCATCGTCATGCCCGTGGCCGTGACCGTTAGCGTGATGGCGCCCGTGCTCGACGCCGTGAATCACCGAACCGCTACCAAGAAAGAGCAGCGCCTTGAAGACGGCATGCGTCACCAGATGAAACATCGCCGCCACATAGGCGCCAATACCCACCGCCGCTACCATGAATCCCAGCTGCGAAATGGTCGAGTAGGCCAGGACACGTTTGATATCCCACTGGCCCAGGGCGATATATCCGGCGACCAGCGCCGTGCCCGAACCGACCAGCGTAATGATCAAGCCGATGATGTAGCCGGCGTGATTCAATTCCCACAAGAATACATTGGAGCGGACCAAGATATATACGCCTGCGGTTACCATGGTCGCGGCGTGAATCAGCGCGCTGACGGGCGTCGGACCGGCCATGGCATCCGGCAGCCAGACGAAGAGCGGAATCTGCGCGGATTTGCCGGCCACTCCCAACAGCATGAACAAGGCGATCAAGAAGATGACATCGTCAAATGCCATTTGGAAGCCATTGAAGTCGACCGTTTCGCCGGTTCCGAAACGGTCAATGGTTTGGCCGAAGACACCCAGCAATGCAGTGTCGATATGATGATTGTCGCAATAAATGGCGCGCTTGTCGTTGGCCAGCGGATTCGCCGCGCCATGCGCGTCATCAGCGTGGTCGTCCGCCTCATGGTGGGCGTCAGTAGCAGCCGGCACACATTTGTATGACTTGTCGTGGTCGTCGCCGGCGGCTTCGTCGCCGTGATCTTCATCGGCTTTGTGTTCGAGCAAGCCATTATGTTCGCGCCAATTCACCAGGTATTTAGCTTCGGTATTGGGCAGTTCGGCGGGTCGGTAGAAATCAAGCGTGCCGAAGGTCCAGAAAAGCAGGAACATCGCCAACAACAGACCAAAGTCGCCGACGCGATTGATGATGAAGGCTTTGCGCGCGGCATTGCTGTTCTTCCAGCCTTCCGGCATCTTCTTGTCCCACCAGAAGCCGATGAGCAAGAATGAGCACAAGCCCACCCCTTCCCAGCCGACGAAGAGCATGAGGAAGTTGTTGGCCGTGACCAAAACCAGCATGAATGCCAGGAACATATTCAGATAAGCGAAGAAGCGCGGATACCACTTGTCGCCGTGCATATAGCCGCGCGCGTACAAATGGATTAGAGAACCGACGCCGGTCACCACCAGCATCATGGTGACGCTGAGCGAATCCACGCGCAGCTGCCAGGGGATCTCCAGCCCGATAGATTCGATGCGCAACCAGCCATCGACGAAGGGCGGATTGACCACCGCGGCGGCGCCATCGGTTCCGGTCACATAGGTCAGAAGGACCAGTGAAATCACGAAGGCAAATAGTGAAGCGAAACAGCCGATATAACCGGACCACTTCTCTTCCAGCTTTGACCCTACAAAGAAGTTGACAATGGCGCCAAGCGCGGGCGCCAGAATCACCAGAGGGACCAAGAGCGGTAGGTTTTCCATTACAGAAACGCCTCTTTCGATGGCTGCCGGCTATCCGTGCATTTGCTGCAGATCATCAAGGTTGATACTTTGCCGTTCGCGGAAAATATTGACGATCAAAGCCAAGCCGACGGCGACTTCCGCGGCCGCCACCGTCATGACAAAAAATACAAAAGCGTGTCCGTTGATTTGCTGCCACTGCTGCGCGAAGGCAACTAGCGCCAAGTTAGCCGAATTCAACATCAGCTCGACAGACATGAACACCAGGATGGCATTGCGCCGCATCAGCACACCGAGCGCTCCCATCAAAAAGAGCACCAGGCTCAACATGATATAAGGTTCGGTGCCGATTGAACTCATCATTGGGTCTCCCAGCGGTTACTCGGCATCGGGATCATCGGATCCGCCGGGCAGTTTGGCCAGATACTGCCCACTCAGAACATCGCTGCCGGTTTGCTGTGAAATCACGCTGACCAAAGGCCGGTTGACGCGGCGGCGCTGATTGATGCGGCGGCGTTCCGCCTGTCGCAGGGCATCGGGACGCGCCAGCACAATAACGCCGATCAACGCGACCAGCAGCAACATGCCGACTAACTGTACCGGCAACACGTAATCGATGAACAGCACTTGTCCAATCGCCTCCGGACCTCCAAACGATGGCGCGCCCAAGACGCTGAACACGTTCGCGCGATAACTTGCCTGATTGCCAGGGAGGCCGGGCTCGCGCACGAATAAGCGAGTTTCGACGATACCGCGCTCCGCCTTGTAATCCGCCAATACGCGCAAAACGTTTTGCTCGCTGTCAACAAAGGCCAAGTTGTAATCGCCCTCGTTCAGCTCGATACCGACACTGCCGCCGGCGGGCAATTCGTCGATCAGCCGGCGATGCGGAAGCAGGGAATCGCAGGCGCTATCATCGCAGAGGGTCTGAATCGCCGTATATTGCCCCACATCGACAAGCGAAATCGATGCATCAGTGACCGCATTGAAGAGCGTCAGACGCATTTTGCCGACGCTCGGTTCGCTGATATCGTCTTCCATGCTGCGGATGTCGACGACTCCCGCGGCGTTTACGAAGGCCACAATTGTATGGGCCGAGTCTTTGGCAAATGCGATCTCCTGTTCAAGGATCGACGAGGAGACACAGTTGCCGTCACTGACTGACGCGCGCGCTGCATAATCAGCAGAGGCGAGTTCTTGGTATCCACGCAACTGATCACGCGGATCGTTGTAAACGACATCGCTAAACAGGACATCCGGAACATTTCCGGCGGCTGCTGTCAGAAAGATACTGGCGCTGAGGCCGCCACTCAAAGCGGAGACAGTCTCGTCAGCGCATTCCAGCTCCGCGTCCGCCAAGAGGAATGCCTTGCCGGGCTCGGCGGGAATGGCGTTGATTACACGCAATTGCGCGGTGGAATCCAGCGGTTCGACCGTCTCGTCGCCGAGCATGTTGGAAGCGATGGGGAAGCCGAAGATCAAGAGAATCAGAATGGCGACGGCGGTACCCGCGAATCCTAGCCAGCGCATCTGGCCGGTTGTATCGGAGGTGGCTTCGGCGCCGAGCAACATGATCACAAATAAGAACAATACCATGATGGCGCCGGTGTATACGGTAACTTGCACCATCGCCAGGAAGGGAGCGTCAAGCATCAAATAGAGGAAGGCGACGCAACCAAAATTGACGATCAAGAAGAGCGCGCTATGGACGGCGTTGCGCCGCGTCAGCATCATGCCGGCCGCGAAGACAGCGACTAAACTTACGACCAGGAACAACCATTCCATATTGATTCTGTCCTGTGATTGACTGCGAAAGTCAACTTGTGCATTTTAGCACAATCGCCAACGTCCTTCCAAGCGGGAACCTGGTGGAACTCCAAACGGGACGCTGCCTTCGTCGCCCTAGGCAGGATCTTCCATATCGGGAATTGACCGGTCAAATTCACCCGGCGCGACCTGCTGGGGGGTATCGCTAGCCCCTTCCGCCGGAGGATCAATCAGCATATCTTTGGTATAGATGGCATCGCGCCGATCGGTGAAGGACATTTGGTGCTCGTGGCCGAGTTGGATCGCTTCGGTCGGGCAAGCGTCTTCACAATAGCCGCAGAAGATACAGCGCAGCATATTGATCTCATAAGTCTTGGCATAGCGCTCGCCGGGGCTGTAGCGTTCTTCGTCGGTGTTTTCCGCAGCCTCGACCCAAATCGCGTCTGCTGGGCAAGCCGCCGCGCACAACGAACAGCCGATGCACTTTTCCAGGCCATTTTCAAAACGGCGCAGATGATGCCGGCCTTTGTAGCGATCGTGAAACTTCTGTACCTGTTCGGGATACTGTACGGTAACCGCATCATCCATCAGGTGTTTCAAAGTAGTTCGAAAGCCTTTGATCACATTCATATGCGCAACCCTTTAACTCACTACTCAGTCCAGGCTTGTTAACTCAATCCAGCCTGCGAACTCGCCTCACGAATGTTAGTCGCCGCCGCCGGTGGTAATCGCCGTCTCGCCGCTCTCCAGCTGTCGATCTTCGTCAGGCGTGCGCCCGAAGCTGGCCACGCCTTCCAGCGCGCGCACCTGGAAGCGAATGTGCGCCAACGGTATTGCGACCAACATGCCAACCAGGTGAACCATCGCCCAACCCAATCCACGACGCTTGCCGGTATACATCGGGTCGTCTTCCAGCGGAATCGCTTCTTCGCTTATTTGCTCCTGCCCCAGTCGGCGCATAACCATAACGCCCACGATCAAGACGACTACGAAAACGATGCCGGAGATTATTGGATAGGCGGCGCCACCGAGAGCGTCTCCCACAACCACCGCAACCGCCGTCCAGACCACGGCCAACAAACCCAAGGGAATCATGACTTTCCAGCCAAATTGCATCAGGCGATCGTAGCGAATCCGGGGCAGCGTTGCTCGTATCCAGATCATGCCGCAGAGCAAGAGGAAAACCTTGCCGATGAAGATGACCGGCGCCAGCAGGGGCAAACTGTCCATGGGCCAGAGGTGGTAGCCGCCGAAAAATACCGCCGCCGCCACCAAACTGACAGCGATCATGCCGAGGTACTCCGCCATCATGAAGAGCGCGAATTTCATGCCGCTGTATTCGGTCATGTACCCTTGGGTGAGCTCTTGTTCGGCTTCAGTCAGATCAAAGGGCGCGCGATTGGTTTCCGCCAAGAGCGCCAGCATCAATACCGCCGCCGCCAAGGGATTCTGGAACACCAGCCAATCCCAGACATTGCGCTGGGCATCGATAATGTCGCCGATGGACATGCTGCCGACGATCATAATTGGCACGGCCAGCGCCAGCGCGAAACTGAGCTCGTAGCTGATCATCTGGGCCGATGCGCGCAATGCGCCCAACATGGCGTATTTGTTGTCGCTCGACCATCCGGCCAGCACGACGCCATAGGTAGCGATGCTGGTGATGGCGATCACCCAGAGAATGCCGACGCTGGAATCGACCAGGCCCTGCGGCACCTGGAACCAGACATCACCCAAGGACGGCGCGAACCAGGGCACGACGATATCCGGCCCCATGGGAATCACCGCCGCGATCATCAGTATGGGGATGACCTTGATCATCGGCGCGATGCGGAAGACCCATTTATCGGCGCCCGCGGGGAGCAAGTCTTCCTTGAAAACCAGTTTGACGCCATCCGCCGCCGGTTGCATGAATCCCAGAGGACCGACGCGATTGGGGCCGACGCGATGCTGCAAAAAAGCCAGCAGACGCCGTTCGAGCAGCGTGGTATAGGCGAAACCGGTAACGATGACAAAGGCAAAGCCGGCCGCGAATATAATCGGCCAGAGCGCGGAACAGCCGGCATCGTCTTCGCATTGGATGACATTCTGTACGCGGGCTTCCGGGTTAAGCAGCATGCCCAGCGCGCCATCGCGACCGTAGAGATTGCCCGATTCGTCAAAGCCGATCCAAGCTGCAATGGCGCCAAGATTTGCAACGATTAAGGCGATCGCGATGATAGCGCCGACAGCCAGGACGATAGCCAGTCCTATGGCGATCTTTGCGTTACGGCTCATAGATTCATTCCTTATTCATCAGTCGCCGGAAGCCACAGCTTCAGCGCGTTTGTTGATGGCGCCCACGGTTGCGCACATAGGAATCGGCGCGTCGGTCAAGTGTCTGGGCACGGCGACGGCGCCGACAGCGATATCGTCACTGACATCGGCGCGCAGCCGCACTTGCGATTCTCCCGCGCTAATCTCCAGTAAATCGCCTTGAATGATACCGAGGTTGGCGGCGTCTTCACTATTGACTATGGCGAAGGGCTCGACAATCCGCGGCTCTATCAGGAGCGACGGTCGGAAATTGCGCTGGCGATTGTAAAGCCGCGTGATCGGCATCACAAGAACTTCGCCCTCAGCCGCTTGCATTGCCTCGGGTGTCTTCATTTTCAACGGATTCAGTTTCTTGCCGCGATCGGCGGTGGCGGGAATCTGCAGGCCCAAGCCGCCGGTATTGTTGTAGGCAGTTCCGCCATAATACTGGTCGCGACCACCGACATCAGGAAATTGCCGTTCGACTTTCCCCAGCGCTTTGTAGCGCATGCCATCAAATGCATTGACATGCTGACTGATTTCGAGCATCACCGCAGCTGCTGAGGGCTTTACGCGACCCAGGCCGGCCGGCTGGGCAATATTGCCGAATAGTTTCCAGGCCGGCAATGCGTCGCCGACCGGGCCCTGCGCGGTGTAAAAGCGCTGCACGCGCCGCTCACCGTTAACGAAGCTGCCGTCGCGTTCAGCGAAGGACTGAATCGGCAGCACAAAATCGGCAAGCGCGGCACTGCCGTCATCAAACAGGTTGGCATAGATGACGGTCTCGATTTGACTCAGCCAGCTGCTTGCGGCCGGATCATCGTCCAACGGCTCGGCTTGCGCGACAATCAAGACCTTGGGAGGATTGGCGATGATATCCAACGTGGCTTTGGGCGTGAATCCGAGATAATGCTGCCCCATGCCATTGGCGCCGGGCAAGGCGACGAGCAGGCCGTTGTTCGGTCGACCGACGTGATTGGTTTCAATCAGAAAGTTCGCGGCTGCTTTCGCCAAAGCGCCACTCTCGTCAAGCGACAAGCCCTCGGCGCCGGTGACAATCACCAGGTTTTCCGCATCGCGCAGTCGCTTGGCGATGTCTGGATGGGCGTCGCCCAAGCTATGCATGACAGCGGCAGCGTCGCCGGATGCGTAACGGATGGCATCGCCTGCAACGACTTTATCGTTGCGAGCGCCCTGGGTGGCGAAATCTTCCAGGCGTGTGTGTCGCGCATTAGCGACGACCAGATAGGCTCCGCGATCTTGCGCGTTCTTCAAGCGCAGACGCCAAAGCGGCACTTCTTCTTCCAGGTCGCAAGCGATGACAAGAATGGCGTCGCCCTTGCCCAACTCTCCCAGGTTGGTCCCCAAACCGACGCCAGCGCGCGCCACCTGATCGGCGCCCCCGTGCGTGGGCATCCAACTTCCCAGGCGGGAACCACCCAATCCTTCGACAAGCTGTCGCAATTCCCATAGATCTTCATTGGCCACGCTGCTGCCGGCAATCGCCGCGATGTCGCCGTTTGCCGCCTGAAGCACACCGGCCAGTTTCGGCAGGATTTCACTCCAGGTCGACGCCTGCAGATGCGCGCCGGAACGCGCTTGCGGCTTTTGCAGGCGTTCGTCCGATCGCGTGAAATGATGGCCGAAGCGCGTCTTGTCACTGATCCAGATTTCGTTCACCCATTCATTTTGCCTGGGCATGACGCGTTTGATCAGCGCTTTACCTCCGAAATCGCGATCGAGCCGCATGCTGAGGCTGATGTTCTCGCCGGCGGCATCCCAAGGCGAAATGCTGGGCACTTCGGTCAGTTCCCAAGGGCGAGCGCCGAAGCGAAAGTCAGCGGTGGTCAGCGCGCCCACGGGGCAAATGTCGGTCGTGTTGCCACTGAAGTAGGAATCAAATCCGGGATCAGAATCGGTGATGATCTGCAATCGGCGGCCGCGCTCGTGAAAGGCCAACACGTCATCGCCGACTATTTCGTCTTGAAAGCGAATGCAGCGCGCGCATTGAATGCAGCGTTCCTGATCCAGGAAAATCAAGTCTCCCAGCGGATAGTGCTTTTTCAGATGCAGCTTGTCATCAAAATACATGCGCGAGGCCTGGGGGCCGTGGCGCATGGTCAAGTTCTGCAGGGGGCATTCGCCGCCTTTGTCACAGATGGGACAATCAAGCGGATGACTGGTCAACAGGAACTCGAGCACGTCGTTGCGGGCGTCGATCACTTCCTGCGTATTGGTCTTGATGTGCATGCCGTCGCTGACGATGGTGGTGCAAGCGGTCTGCAGTTTGGGAAAGTAACGAATCTGGGGCGTACCGTCTTCATTGCGCATGACTTCGCCGGTGGCGCGATCGCGGGCCGGCGTGCCCAGCTCGACCAGGCACATGCGACACATGCCGACAGGCTCCATCTTGGGATGGTAACAGAATACCGGAATATCGTTGCCGGCATGCCATTTAGCGGCATCAACCAAGTTCGAGCCGGCTGCCACTTGATATTCGTTTCCGTCAATGTTGATCGTCACCGTGTCGGACATCAACGCCTCCACACTCTTGTCACTGTGGCGCAGCAGCACTCAGGCGCGCCGCTCGAGCAAGTCGATTCCCTGCAGCGCTCGATCGCGCATGGCCTGTTGCAACAAGCCCCATTCCCGCGCCGGGTCCAGGTTGTCCGCGAGCGCCACCGCCTTCTCAAAGTCTGACCGCGCGCGGTCTATGTCTCCGCGTTCAGCTAACAACTCGCCTCGCAAAACGTAATATGTAAATAAATCCGGAATCAATTCTATTTTGTCGTTCAATTCTCGATGCCGTCGATAGAATTCTCGCTCTCGCTCCGCGGGAGTCCGCATCAGACTTCGCAAAGCTGGCTTCAACAGCTTCAGGCCCTTGTCAATCACGCGCGACGCTCATTCAGCCAAAACCGGCGGTTATGGTCGCTCAGCTTTTCGATCCCAATCCGCTCGTCAATCACCGGCGGCTGCCTCGCCTTGCACATGCTGCGCAAAGTCGTCCGGGAAGCGACGAATGGTATGGATGATCGGATTGGCGGCGAAATCACCCAGCGCGCACAAGGTCGTGCCTTGCATGTTCTCGGCGACATCGGCAATTCGTTTCACATCTTCAGGTGTGCCGCGCCCATCCAAGATGCGGTCGATCACTTTATCCAGCCAGTAGGTGCCTTCTCGACAGGGCGTGCATTTGCCGCAGCTTTCGTGTTCAAAGAACTTGGTCACCTTTGATGCTACCCAGGTCATATCGACAGTCTCGTCCATAACGATGATCGATGCCGAGCCGATGATGGTGTCGATGTCCGCGCAATCTTCATAGCTCATCCGCGTATCCAGGACCTCGTCGGTCAAGGGCACGATCGGTCCGGAGCCGCCGGATGGCAGCATCGCCTTGAAGGGACGATCGTCGTGCAGCGGTCCGCCGGCGTGATCGTAGAGCAGTTCCCGGAAAGTCGTGCTCATCGGCAATTCATAATTGCCGGGCCGCTTGACGTGCCCGCTGACGCAATAGATCTTGTTGCCAGCGCTTTGTTCAGTGCCAATCGCTTTGAAGGCATCGGCGCCTTCGCGCATGATGAAGGGGACATTGGTCAGGGTTTCCACGTTATTGACGACGGTTGCTTCCTTGTACAAACCGCCGCCCTTCTGCGCTGGGAAAGGCGGTCGCACGCGCGGCTGCCCCAGATAACCTTCCAGGCTGTTTAGCATGGCGCTTTCTTCACCACAGATATAGGCGCCGGCGCCGAGATGCGTGTAAATCTCGCAATCGTAGCCGGAGCCCAGGATGTTCTCGCCCACATATCCCTTGGCGCGCAGTCTTTCGATGCACTCGTCGAGCTGATCGCCGATATCCCAGAATTCACCGCGCAGGTAGATATAGATCGCCTTGGCTTGTATGGCATAGGCGCAGATCAGCGAACCCTCGATCAATTGATAGGGATTGGCCTCCATGATCTCACGATCTTTGAAGGTGCCGGTTTCGCTTTCATCAGCGTTGACGGCAACGAATTTGACCGGCTCATGCTGGGGGATGAAACTCCATTTGACCCCGGTCGGAAAGCCGGCGCCGCCTCGTCCGCGCAAGCCTGAAGCCTTAACCTGATCAATGACCTCGGCCGGTGTCATGGCCAGCGACGCCTTTAGCCCGACGAAGCCGTCATGTTTCTCGTAAACATCCAGTTGATCGATGTTCTTGATATCGCGTCCGCGTAAGAGAATGTGCATCTTGAGCGACTCTTCCTTCGTTTAACAGGCGACGATCGCTAGCCGCTAACCGGCTGCGCGGCTTCTTCTCGCCACTTCGCCAGCAAATCGCGCATCTTGTCTTGATCGAGATCTTCGACGTAGCGAAAGTTGCATTGCAGCATCGGCGCCTTATCACAGGCTGCCAGGCACATCACATGCTCGACAGTGAACAAGCCGTCGGCGCTGGTCCCGCCGTCGTCCACGCCGAGCTCGTCTTTCAGCCAGGCGTAAAAGTCATCGGCGCCCTTGAGCGCGCAGGGCAAATCCGTGCAGACATGCAGCCAGAATTTGCCTTTGGGCTTTTCCGAGTACATGGTATAGAAGCCGGCAATCGATTTGACCTGGGTTGGATCGAGATCAAGGATTTGCGCGACCTCGCCGATGCCTTCCGGGTTGACCCAGCCGTATTCTTCCTGGGCGATATAGAGCAGCGGCATTACGGCGGAGCGCTTGGTCTCGTATTTGGCAAGATGATGTTGTATGCGCTCTTGGTATTTTGGATTGCCGATGATTGCCATCTACTCAATTCCTTCGTGCGTCAAACGCGTGTGGTCTAGCGATCGCAGTCGCCGAGGACGATATCGACGCTGCCGATGATCGCCACCATATCCGCCAAAAGATAACCCCGCGAAATGACGGGCAGCGCGCTGATGTGAATGAACGAGGGCGTCTTGAAATGGACGCGCCGCGGTTTGTTGGCGCCCGTACCGTGAATGTAACAGCCGATTTCACCGCGCGGGCTTTCTATGGCGCTATAGATTTCATCGTCGGGGGCATCGTAGCCGTAGGTCCATAATTTGAAATGGTGAATCACGGCTTCCATGCTTTGCCCGAGTTCGCTGCGCAGCGGCGGACAATACTTGCGGTTTTCCGAGCGGTACGGACCCTTCGCCGTCTCCAGTCGGGCGACCGCTTGATTGAGGATTTTCATGCTTTCACGGAATTCGTGAATGCGAATCAAATAGCGATCGTAGACATCGCCGTGCTCGCCCAGCGGCACGTTGAAATCGTAAGTTTCATAGCCGCTGTAGGGCTGCGCTTTGCGCAAGTCCCAATTGACGCCGCTGCCGCGCAAAGCCGGGCCAGTCATGCCGTATGCCAAAGCCACATCCGGTTCGATGACGCCGACGCCCTGCGCGCGATCCTTCCAGATCGGGTTCTGCGTCAGCAGCGCTTCATAATCGTCGACCTTGGCCGGAAAATCGTTCAAGAATTGCTTCAACGTGGGCAAGAAGTCGTCCGTGACATCGCGCCAGACGCCGCCCGGACGGATATAGCTGCTCATCATGCGCTGACCGGAAAGCATCTCGAACATGCCCAGGATGCGCTCGCGTTCGCGGAAAGCGTAAAGCAAGACACTCATCGCGCCCATATCGATGGCGTGTGTGCCCAGCCAGACCAAATGGCTGGCGCAACGCGCCAATTCGAGGCAGATCACGCGGATGATCTGACCGCGCTCCGGCACATCCAAATCGAGCAGTTTTTCGACCGCGGCGGCATAGGCCATGTTGTTGGACATGGGCGAGAGATAGTCCATGCGGTCGGTGAGCGGCAGCGCCTTTTCGTAGCTCTTGTCTTCGACAGACTTCTCAATTCCCGTATGCAGGAATCCTATATCCGGCAGGCAGGTGACAATCTCCTCGCCGTCAAGCTCCAGCAGCAAGCGCAAGACGCCGTGCGTGCTGGGGTGATGAGGCCCCATATTGAGCAGCATGGTTTCGCCGGTGATGGCGCGTTCGGAGACCAGACCTCTAAGCTGCTCGAGGCTGCCTTCCCATTTGCGTCTTTCTTCAATTGACTCCGACTGCGTCGCAACTGCCATCGTGACCTCAAGCGCTATTCGCTGGCGAAGGGCTTGTGTTGGTGGATTTCGTCAACGTTGAAGGAGAAAGCAACGGTCTCCTTGCCCAGTGGATAATCGCGACGATGCGGATGCCCGTGCCAATCATCCGGCATCAGCAGTCTACGTTGATCGTGATGTCCTTCGAATGCAATGCCCATCATGTCGGCGATTTCGCGCTCCAGCCAATCCGCGGCCGGCCAAACGACCGTGGCTGTCGGCAGGCGCGGGTCTTCTTCAGGCGCAAAGGCTTTGATACGTAGCCGCCGGTTATAGAGCATGGAGAGGATGTGATAAGAGACGGCGAATCGTTCAGGGCGGAAATCGCTCTCGGCGCCGGCGAATTCATCACCGAAGTCGGCCGGATAATAGTCTACCGCGCTGATATCTGAAAGCATGTTATAGACAAGACCTGACGACACGCGCAGGAAATCCAACACCTCCGGCAGCCGTTCAGCCGCCACGACAATGGTGGTCTCGTCGCGGAATTGCTTGACGTGCAGGACCCCATCGCCAAACGCTTCACGTACCGCAGGTACAGGGTCGATCGCTGCGGGGATTTCCATACGCTAAGTAACCTTTTCCGCTAGCGCGCTTAATTCAAACAAATGGAAACATTGCCCTTGGTATCAGCTTGAAGCAACGAATCCCCAGGGGGATACCGATGATGGTAATACACAGCAATAACCCAGTGAGGAAGAGAAGCATTGCCAGATAGACTCCTATCAGCAAGAACCAAAGCAAATTGAGAATACCCACCAAAAGAAAGCGCATGTCAACTGACCTCCGCCCAACAACAAGTTGAGCAATCACGCTTATGCCCAATCCGCAATGCGTTCGCCCTTTACTTTCTCGTGCAAGGTCAAGATGCCGTGCAGCAATTGCTCGGGACGCGGCGGGCAGCCGGCGATATAGACATCGACCGGGATAATCTCGTCGACACCCTGCACGATGGCGTAATTGTTATAGACGCCGCCGCAAGAGGCGCAATCGCCCATGGAGATCACCCACTTCGGTTCCGCCATCTGATCGTAGAGCTGGCGAATAACCGGCGCCATCTTCCGCGTCAATCGGCCGGAGACGATCAAGAGATCGGCCTGGCGCGGCGTGGCGCGATTCAATTCCATGCCGAAGCGCGACAGATCGTAGCTGGACGCTTGCGAGCTCATGTATTCGATGGCGCAGCAGGCCAATCCGAAAAGCAGCGGCCACATTGCGCCAGTCCGCGCCCAATTGACGGCTTGTTCGACGGTGGTTGTCACAACACCCAGGTTACCGAGCTTGGTGCTTACTCCCATTCCAAACCGCCTTTCTTCCATTCGTAGGCAAATCCCACAATCAAAATGATGGTGAAAAGCGCCATTACTGCCAGGCCATAGACGCCGAGATCGCGCATAGCTACAGCCCAGGGCAGAAAGAAAATCACTTCAATATCAAAAATGATGAAGAGTACCGCGACCAGATAAAACTTGATCGGCAGACGCCGCAACGCTGGACCGATCGGTTTCATGCCGCTTTCATAGGGCACTGACTTGCGGTAGGTCGGCCGATGCGGGCCCATCAGGCGTGAGATATTGGCGATGATGAAAGCCAGCGCGGTGGCGATCACTAGCAGCGCTGCGACGGGACCATATTCGAGGACGGTCATCTTAGCGATCCAGCCATTTGTGCTTTTTTGAACAAATCAAGTTGTTTCAGAGATTAGCATACAATCTGGGCAAAAGCAAGCAAGGCTACTACAGGTTCTGCTGGTTATGTTCAACACGGGCAGCTTGTATATCAGCGGCTCAAAACGCGACGAAGTCAGATTCATCAGGCCGTTGCGAAATCCGCATCAGATTTATGCCAGATTCAAATGGGAATTCAATAAGAAAAGGCGCACCGAGTTTGATGCGCCTGACGTGTGAAGCCCTGAACCTCTCAGTCGATATCTACCGCGAGCCCAGCCCCAGGAGTCCCGTGGCCGGCTGCGGCCTGCGCGAACCCTCGTCGTCCTTGCCGAAGCGGATCACGTGGCCGCTGCCAGTGATTGCTTCCACGGCCAGACCCAGGCTCTGCAGTTCCTTGACGAGCACGCGGAAGCTGGTGGGGATGCCCGGCTCTTCGATTGGCTCGCCCTTGACGATGCTTTCGTAGGTTTTGACCCGGCCTTGCACATCATCGGATTTGACCGTCAGCATCTCTTGCAAGATGTGGGCCGCGCCGTAGGCTTCCAGCGCCCAGACTTCCATCTCGCCGAAGCGCTGACCGCCGAATTGCGCCTTGCCGCCGAGCGGCTGCTGCGTGACCAGGCTATAGGGGCCGGTGGAGCGGGCATGCGCCTTGTCTTCTACCAGGTGCGCCAGTTTCAGCATGTGGACATAGCCGACAGCGACATGACGATCGAATGGCTCGCCGGTGCGACCGTCGTAGAGGGTCTGCTTGCCATAATGGGGCACGGGCGCGCCGGTTTCGAACATCACGCGATTTGCGATGTCGAAGAGGTCTCGCAGGGAAAGATCCTCTTCCAATTCAATTCCTTGCGGCGAGGTGTGTTCAATCCAAAGCCGGAGCGACAAGCGCAAAGCACCGATATCGCGCCGATCTCTAACGTCCACTGACAGTTCCGCATTGTCGTAAACCATGATTTCGTCAGGATCGTGCCCCAGCTCGCGCAAGAGCTCGGCGATCGCAACTCGGCGCACATAGACTTCATCGCGTTCCAGGATGATGGCGTCGTTGTCGTACAAGCCGGTATCGACAACACGATCGAGCAGATATGCACAGATAACATGCAGATCGTCATCAAATTCGTCGGGAGAGATGCCGCCGACTTCCGCAAGGCGTTCGTGGTTTTCCCAAGCCCGAGCGGTCATCTGATTCCATGCCCAGTCAAGCATCCAGGCGCGTCCCAACTCCGCTTGGATTTCGTGCTCGCGAACGCCATCGAAAACCGGCGTGATGGCGCGGAAGCCCATGCGGTCCGCCGCCCATCCCAAGTGCAACTCCAGAATCTGGCCGATATTCATGCGCGAGGGCACGCCAAGCGGATTCAGGATGATTTCGACCGGAACACCGCCTTCGACGTAGGGCATATCTTCAATGGGGACGATCTTGGAAATCACGCCCTTGTTGCCGTGGCGACCGGCCATCTTATCACCAACCGTCAACTTGCGCCGCTGCGCCACGCTGACCCGCACCATCTTTTCGACGCCGGCGGGCAAGTCCGGATGTTCGTCACGGGTAAAGACCTTGACATCAATCACTTTGCCGC
Organism: Anaerolineae bacterium; assembly: GCA_022822305.1. GTDB lineage: Bacteria > Chloroflexota > Anaerolineae > Aggregatilineales > Phototrophicaceae > UBA6055. Next base: position 289,749 of record JAJEBY010000002.1, on the reverse strand, counting down.
GGTCTCCGTGAGGCAAGCGCAGGGACGAATCTTTCACTTCGCGCGCCTGCTCGCCAAATATCGCCCGTAGCAGTTTCTCTTCCGGCGAGAGTTCCTTTTCACCCTTGGGCGTTATCTTGCCCACCAGGATGTCGTTGGGTCCGACCTCGGCGCCGATGCGCACGATGCCATGTTCATCGAGATCCTTTAGGGCGTCTTCACCAACGTTGGGAATATCGTAGGTAATCTCTTCGGGACCAAGCTTGGTGTCGCGCGCTTCAATCTCGTGTTTCTCGATGTGAATGCTGGTGAATTTGTCCTTGCGCAGCATCTCGTCGCTGACCAGCAACGCATCCTCATAATTGCCGCCGTCCCAAGACAGGAAGCAGGTTAGAACATCGTGGCCGAGCGCAAGCAACCCGTCATAGGTTGAAGAGCTATCGGCGATGACATCGCCCGGCTTGATAAAATCTCCCTTGCGCACGAGGGGACGCTGATCAATGCAGGTCGATTGATTTGAACGCTCATACTTGCGCAGCTGGTAGGTGAGTTCTTCGCCGTCGCTTTTGCGGACTATCACCCGGTGTCCCTGCACGCTGATGACCTCGGCCTCGATATCCGAGACCAGGACCTGACCGCTGTCGTAGGCAGCCTGCCCTTCCATGCCGGTGCTGACAACCGAAACATCGGGCGTCAGCAACGGAACCGCTTGCCGCTGCATATTCGATCCCATCAAGGCGCGATTGGCGGCATCATGAGACAAGAATGGAATCAGCGCGGCGCTAATGCCCACGATCTGGCGCGGCGCGATATCCATATAGTCAATTCGTTGCGGAGGCACTGAGATGAATCGCTGCATATAGCGCGCCGAGACACGATTGGATTCGAATTGATCCTGCTCGTCGAGGCGCGCATTGGCCTGGGCAATGGTAAAGCGGTCTTCGTTATCAGCGGAGAGGTATTCAATGTCGTTGGAAGCATACGGCGCGACAGGCACTTCCTTGACCTTTGCCCGCTTCAGCTTCTTGACTACTTTGTCATCGACGACAGTCCCCTCTTCCAGGGTTACCTTGCCTCTCGAATTCTCGATATCATCACCGACGCGACGCCCTATCAAATCGGGATCGCTAACCTCAAGTGATTTAACGACCTTGCGATAGGGGGTCTCGATAAATCCCAGATCGTTCACACGAGCATAACTGGCCAGGCGGCCGATAAGGCCGATATTCGGGCCTTCCGGCGTTTCGATGGGGCAAATGCGACCATAATGGCTGTGATGAACATCGCGCACGTCAAAGCCGGCGCGCTCCCGGCGCAGGCCGCCCGGCCCCAGAGCCGAGAGCGTCCGCTTGTGCGTCAACTCGGAAAGCGGGTTGGTTTGTTCCATAAACTGCGACAACTGCGATGAGCCGAAGAATTCCCTGACGGCCGCCACAATGGGGCGAATATTGACCAGGGAAACGGGCGTCAGCTGCTCGGCTTCGCGTATGGACATCCGTTCCTTGACCACGCGTTCCATTCGCCGCAAACCGATGCGCAGTTTGTTGCCGATCAACTCGCCAACCGTCTTGACTCGGCGGTTGCCCAAGTGGTCGATATCGTCGCGGTCGCGTTGGCCGTTGTTGATCATAATCATCTGTTCCACCAAGGCCACGATATCGGCCTTGGTAATGGTGCGATGATCGAGGTCGATCTTGCCTTGAAGTCCCAAGCGCTGATTCAACTTGTAGCGACCGACGCGTTCCAGGTCGTACCGCCGCTGATCAAACAGTTGGCTCTCGAGATATTCTCTGGCGTTCTCAAGAGTTGGAGGATCGCCCGGACGCATCCGTCGGTAGAACTCAATCAACGCGACTTCGGCGATAGTCTGCTTCTTCTTTGGTTCCCAATCCGGTTCGTTCTTGAAGGAGGTCTCGATATAGCGATGGGTTTCGTCGGTATCGACATGGGCGAACAGCTTCAAGATCTCATCATCTTCGCCGGTCTTGATCGGGGACTTTCTCGCTCCCAATCCATCATCTACGGCTGCCAAGGCGCGCAACAAGATCGTTACCGGGATGGTCCGCTTGCGATTGAATTTGATGGTGATGTAGTCCGTCTTGCGCGTTTCAAACTCCATCCAGGCGCCGCGGTCCGGGATTAGTTTGGCATTTGACAGCAGGCGACCGGTCGCGCGCTCTTCGTCCGCATCAAAGTAAACGCCGGGCGAACGAATCAATTGACTGACGACGACGCGCTCGGTACCGTTGATAATGAAGGTACCCTTTTCGGTCATCAGCGGAAAATCGCCCAAGAAGATGTCTTGCGCGATGATTTCGTCGCCTTGCTCGTGATTCACCAATGCGACGCGTACGTAAAGAGGCGCGGCGAAAGACATGTCGCGCTCAAGGCAGGCGTCCTCGTCGTACTTGGGATCTTCAAACCAGTACTTCAGATCAAAGGCCTTGGCTTGCCGTATATTGCCAGGGAAGAAGAGCGAGAGATTGCCGTTGAAGCTCTGAATGGGATTAATCTCGTCGAACAGCTCGAGCAACCGTCCGCCGTAGAGGAAGTCGTGGAACGACCCCAACTGAATATCGATCAGCGAAGGGAGTTCTTGAATCTCCGGGGTACGAGCATAACTCTTGACATTATGATAGTGTTTCAAGGCCGAGCTCCTCGGAAGACTAAACGATACTGCCGAACACTAGCGAAGCGCATATGAGAACGCCAAAACCGCCTCAACGGTTCGACAAAGGGGATGCAAGTCGCGCCTGTCTAAATGAAGCGGTCAATCGGTCGATTTTCATTCAACCACGATATGAATTGGCAAGAGGACTGCAAACCTGCAGTATAATCAAAACCTACTCTGAAAGTCAAGGCTTACTTTTGGGTCGAGAGTGAACCACTGGCGAGAAATGAAATGGACAAGCTAGACATCAAACAGCACGTGCAGTCTCGCTTTTCGAGAGTGGCTGCCAACTATCGCAGCAGCGCGGTTCATGCGGCCGGCGCCGACCTCACATTGATGGTCGAGCATTCGCCGGTCAATATGAACCGCATCGTCCTCGATGCCGGCTGTGGCGCCGGACATACGGCCATGGCATACGCGCCATTTGTGAAGCATGTCATCGCCTGCGATTTCACATCGGATATGCTTGAGCAGGTTGCGGTCCTGGCCCAGGAGCGCGGTATCAGTAATGTCACGTCTCAACTTGCCGATGTTGAGGAGCTTCCATTTCCGGCGGCGCATTTTGACATCGTGGCGACTAGATACAGCGCGCATCATTGGCAGCGGCCGGAACGTGCCTTGGCGGAGTGCCGCCGTGTGCTCAAAGGAGATGGCGTATTCATTATTAGCGACATCATGGCCAGTGAAGCCTACGCGCAAGACACCTTCCTGCAGAGCCTAGAGTTGCTGCGCGATCCATCGCATGTGCGCGACTATCGCATTTCGGAATGGCTGCATATGTTGCGCTCGGTTGGTTTCCTGGCAGAGGTGATACACCGATTCGCGCTCAAATTGCATTTCGAAACCTGGATACGACGTATGCAGACTCCTCGGCAATTTGCGGAGTCGATCAAGTCGCTATTTGCAGAGGCGAGTGAAGACATCAAGCGGGAATTCGAGCTGCCGGCGATCATCAACAGCGATGATTTCGACTTTTGCATCCCGGGCGCTGTGATCAAGGGGCATGCGCGCAAGTAGCACGGTCATAGGCAACGCGTCAGTCTTCGACGAATACTCGACTGGCTACAGCGTAGACGTTCTCGGCATTTACGTTTTGCAGATCATAGATGATGACATCGTCGTCCTCGTATAATTTGGGTTCCACCCAAAACAGTTGCAGCATCCAGCCGCGCGGGCGAGACACAAATGTGATTGATACCGGCGCCTGCTTGTGCAGTATCAGATAACGGAAGCCATCGTCCAGCAGCTGATCGAGCGCTCCTTGCCAGTCGGCCGAAGACGTGTCAGCCACTTTGATTCCGCCCGGATCATGAAATGATCGCAGCAGCAAGTTAGATTCGATGTAGTCGTAGGCGCCGGGTGGCGCCCGAGCGATCATGCCCTCGGCAATCGGTCGTTGATGATAGCGCTGGACCGACATGTAGTATTTTGAGCTGTGACGTCCGAAGGGAATATCAATCACGGCGCCTTCGGGCAACTCCGCCAGCGCGGCAAGATACTGGGGCTGCGGCGCGGGCCGGGTGGGAATGGGAAAGATGCTGGCGCCATAGAGCAGCATGAAGACCGAGGCAACCAAGGCCAGCGCATTTTTCCAGTTCGACTTGAGTGATTTCAGCTTCGAATGCAATCCGTATCCAATCAATACAGAATACGGGAAAAGGAATATCAACGTCATGCGAAAGGGCCACTTCAAAGTCCGGAAGATGAGGTTGTCTTCCAAGAGACGATATGGCATCCAGGGCAGGTCTACCGGCGTGACATTGACGTAAAGTTCCACGCCCAGGCTCAGCAGCCAAAACACCGCTGCCAGGACGACCCAGATCAAGACTTCGCGTTCAATCCTGACGGCGTAGATCACACCCATCGCCGCGAAGAAGAGGCTCGCCACGCCGATGTGGGACAGCCCTTGCGTGACGACGGTCATTTCGAGCTGCTGGCCGCCCAGGCTGGCGATTGGCTGCAAATAGTTGAGCGGCAGGAAATGATCGTCTTCGGGAATGGGCGCATCCGCTGTCGTCTTGACATATGCCAGCAGGTCCATGCCGCCCCAGATGCCGCCGACTACGGGATCCGATGTCGCGTCAGTGAGTTCGTCTGACTGCAGGATCGGCAGCAGAACGGGCATACAGATAACGACGCAGGCGACGGCGAACATCACCATCGACCGCCAAAAGGCAATCGACCTCCAGAGTTCATGAGCGATCATATAAAGGAAAACGAATCCACCGCCGAGCAGCGTGGCAAAGATGCCGATTTTTACATTGGCGTAGACGTTGAATGAAAACAGCAATGCCGTCAGGAGCATTGTGCCCGCGATGGCTCTCGCGCGATACCGGCGACGAATTTGGGACAGCCCGTAGACAAATGCGAGCATGAACCAGGGGATCCATTCCGATGCGCCGGTAAATGGCTGCTGCAGCGCGTGGGTCAGGTTGGCCGCGGCGAATGCATAGAAGGCGCCGCAGACCCAGGCCGGTATGCGCTTGCCAAAGAGCAAAAGTCCAAACAAATACATGCCGTAGGCTCGCAGCATGACGCCGATGGCCGCGGTCAAATTGAAGGCGAAGGGATCGCCGAAAAGGAGGTACAAGGGCGTCCAAATGAGCAGACCGGTCCAGCGCGGCGGCTGCAGCGTATGATCCAGGCCCGTTGGATGGAACAGCATGTGTACCTGATTGAGGTCGTAGCCCTGGGTCAAAGCTTCCAGCACCCACCAGTTCTGCCACAGCGCCTGATGCGTATCAACATTGTTCAGCGGCAGGTGATCGCGCATGCGCAGGACAAAGGGATAGCTCATGACCACGAAGGTCAAGAGAAATAGGAGTATCGGGAGCCGATCCTGGCGCCAGCGGAATCGCAGAACACGGATCACAAAGCGAGTCTCAGTAAAACGCGACAAGCGCATTATATCGATTGGCGCGGGGCGAGCGAAGCCGCGGCGCCGGTCGCCTCGAGATACTCGGAATAACCGCCGTTGAACTCACTGCAGCCACCATGCTGAATAGCGACGAGGCGATCTACGGTCTGATCCAGAAAGTAGCGATCGTGGGAGATGATCAGCACGGTACCGACAAATTCGTCCAGCGCCGCTTCCAGGACTTCGACCGAGGCAATGTCCAGATTATTGGTCGGTTCATCCAGCAGCAAGAGGTTGGGCTGTTGCAGCATTACCAGCGCCAATTGCAGACGACTGCGTTCGCCGCCGGACAGGGTGCGAATAGGCTGGCGAACTTGCTCGTAGGTGAATGCCATACGCAGCAGGAAGGTCACGGCGGTGGCTTCGCTGCTATTCTGGATATTGCGTATCAAATCCAGCGGCGCCTTGTTCAGCCAGCGGTCAAGCGTTTGGTGCTCTTGCGAATAGTAGCCGATACGGATGCTTGGTCCGACATAGATGCTGCCCGATGACGGTTCGAGTTGACCCAGAATCAGCTTTCCCAGCACGGTTTTGCCGGCGCCATTGGGACCGATGACACCGACGCGATCGCCATGCCGCAGCAGAAAACTGGCGCCGCTGAAGACCATGTCATCGTCAAACGCCATGGCAACGTCTGTGAATTCCAGGACCTTCTTGCTGCCGCGCCAACCGGAAAGTTTGAAATCCATCAGCTGCTGATCGTATACCTTGTCGATGATCTCACCGCGTTCGTCCATTTTTTCCAGCATCCGCCGACGCTGCCTGGCCGCGAGCATGTGCTTGCGGCTGAGAGCCTGCCGCGCCCAGCGCTCGAAGCGATCAATCATATCCTCCAAGCGCGCGATTTCCTTCTGCTGGGTTACGTATTGCTGTTGTTGCCGCAGGCGGCTCAGTTCCCGTTCGTGCTGATAATAGGAATAGTTGCCGTGGTAAACGGTAAGCTTGCCGTTCTCCAGTTCTACGGTTTGCTCGGCCACTTCGTCGAGCAAGTAGCGATCATGCGAGATGATGACCACACCGCCGCGATAGTTGAGCATGAAACGTTCGAGATGCGCTTTGCCCACAACATCCAGATGGTTATCCGGTTCATCGAGCAGCAAAATATCGGGCGCCGCCACAGCAAGCTGCACGAGGGCCAACATTTTTCTCTGTCCGCCCGAAAGCGACTCTGTCGGCCGATCGTAGTCTTGGGCGGCAAAGCCCAACATAGCCAGCAGCTCGCGGACGCGGCCGGCATGCCGATGGCCATTCATGCGCTCGTACATGGCCAACTTGATTTCATGGTCTTCCAGAATGCGGGCTAGCATCGCTTCGTCACCGTACACATCCGGATCCGCAAGCCGCCGTTCAATCGCGTCCAGCTCCGATTCCACTTGATTCAGCTCCGGAGGCTTGATCATTGCGGTCTCCAGGAGCGTCAATCCCGCGGGCAAATCGATATCCTGCGCCAAATAGCCGATGCGGACACCCGGTTGGCGAGCCACATGCCCACGGTCCGGTTCAACTTCGCCGCGCAAGACACGCAGCAGAGTCGATTTGCCCGCGCCGTTGGGGCCGACCAAGCCGACACGGTCGCGATCGCCAATGACCCAGTTCAAATCGCTGTAGATTTCGCGTCCGCCGAAGTTGACGGTGATGCTGTTAATGTGGAGAATGTGCATGGTCTGCAACTTTGCGCAACTGAAGAAATTGACGAAATACAGGATAGCATATCTGAAGTCGACGCTCTATCGCGGGAATCACGGAGACGTTAGACTGTGATTGCCAAGCACTATGCTTTCAATCCGCCGAATCTGGCGACCGCGCGAGAAAGGTAGCTGTTGTGAACGCGGCAGTCCGAAGCGCTGCTGAAGAGACGGATCGTTAGGGTAAGCTGCAATGATCATCGTGGACGCGCACCAGAATATTGCCTTCAATGCTCAGCAGCTTGGACGCGACTATACACGCTGGGCCTGGCACACCCGTCGCCTGGAATCCGGACAACAACTCCCGCCCGCGTTTACCAGCCTGCCAGACAACCTGCTTAGCGGTATTGCCGTCGTCTTCGCCAGTCTTATCGTTATTCCGGAAAGCTGGCCCGCACGACGATCGTGGCAGAGCGTCTGTTATCGGACCGATGCCGACGCGCGGCAACTGGCGCTGTGGCAATTGGACTATTATCGGCGTCTCGCAGACGAGCAGGATAATGTGTCTCTTGTACTTACGCAGGCGGATCTCGATCGGATACTCGTCACCTGGACGGCCGAACGCGCAATTTCTGAGCGAACGCAAGGCATAGTCGTATCCATGGACGGCGCCGAACCGATCCTGGAACCCAGGCAATTTGAGGAGTGGCTGGAGTTGGGAGTACGCATCGTTGCCCCGGCCTGCCTGTCAACCCGTTACTGCGCCGCGGCGGGATCTGATGGCGAGCTAAGCCTGCTCGGCTATGACTTGTTGGAGGTTTTGGCGAGTTACAATATATTGCTCGATCTCGCGCATATGTCGGAGCGCGCCATGCAACAGGCGCTTCAAACCTATGACGGCGCACTGATCGCCAGCCATGCCAATCCGCGCCATTTCCATGACGATCCCCGAAATCTGAGCGACGAGACGATCCGATCGCTCGCCGAACGTGATGGCGTGATGGGCATAATGATGTATAATCGCTACCTAAGGCGTGACTGGCATGCCTCTGATCCTAAGCGGCGTGTCACACTGTCGCATTGGGTGGATGCGGTGGATTACGTGTGCCAGTTGACCGGTTCAGCGGCACACGCAGCTATGGGCAGCGATATCGACGCCGGATATGCCTATCACCAATTGCCGGGTGATCTGGATACATCCAGCGAATTGTGGTTGCTGGAGCGGAAGCTGCGGGAGCGTGGCTTCAGCGAAGCCGATACGAAATTGATTTTGGGCGGAAACATGTTGCGCAAGTTGCGGGAGACTTTGCCGGGCGGCTAACGAACGATGTGGAGATTTGCGCAAGTGGGCATCGCCTTGGGCGCGCTGGGCGTGATGTTATGTCTGATGGGATTGTTCCCGGGCGTGACCGGCGCTCAACCCACCGTCGGCATAGGTCTGGTGCAGGTGGTGATGGTGCTGTTCGGCTATACGCTGCTCATATTGGGCGCGTTGACATATCTCAAATTCACCTTCTATCTGGAGGTGCCGTCCACGCTCGTACAGCAAATTGGCATTCGGCTGGCGCTCACCGGCATTCTATTTGCGGCGCTGGCAGGACTAGCGGATATATTTGGATTCGGCACCCATGTTCGCGACGATGTAGCCGATATATTTTTTGGACAGCTTCAATTGATTGGCATTCTGGCCAGCTTCGGATTGTCATCGATGGGCGTCCTGGTTTATGTGTTGGCGGGCGCCCCCCTGGCTCGTCACGCGCCAGTAGAAGCGTTGAGCGACCGCATCTCCGGCGTCGACGACACCAGTGAGATCCTGTTGCCTGAGTTTGATCCCTAAAGTTGCCGGCCGCCCGTTCCCCTTCGCACTGTAACCGTGATAGGCGATACTTGAATCCGATGCGTTTCCCCAGGTGGATTTCGTAGTGGCAACGGACGCGCCCAGGCTGCTCTATGTAGTCAACATTCCGCGGTTCTTTGTGTCGCACCGGCTATCGCTGGCAATAGCCGCGCGCGAACAGGGATACGAAGTTCATATCGCCACTGCGGTTTCCGACAGCGATTCGGTTCAAATTATTGAAGACAACGGCTTTCCCCTGCACGCCATCCCATTGAGCCAGCATGGGATCAATCCAAGCGCCGAGTTGACTACGTTAATCGCCTTGGCCAGGCTCTATCGCCAACTTGATCCAGACTTGTTGCATCATATCAGCATCAAACCAGTCATATACGGCGGTATTGCCGCTCGACTGAGCGGAAGGCGCAAGATGGTGCAAGCCATGAGCGGGCTTGGCTACGTTTTCGCGAGCGGCGACCTAAAAGCGAATCTGATTCGCCTGTGCTGTACGCCGCTCTTCCGCGCCGCCAACGCCGCCGAAGGGACAATGATGATTTTTCAAAATCCCGACGATCTAGAAACTTTCGCGCGGCGACGATTGATCGATGCAGACAAGGCGGTTTTGATTCGCGGTTCCGGCGTTGACGAGACCCGCTTCTTGCCCAGTCCGGAGCCGGCAAGCGAATTGCCTGTCGTTCTGTTCGCCGGACGACTGTTGTGGAAAAAGGGCTTAGGCGAATTTATCGAACTGGCGCGCCGCCTGCGAGGTCAGGCGATATTCCGCGTGGCAGGATATGAGGAAGAGACCAGTCCTTTGAATGTGTCGTCTTCGCAGCTTAGAGCATGGTCCGATGAGGGATTGATCGATTGGATTGGCAAGCGAGACGACATGCCACTGGTTTATGCCGAGTCAAATGTTGTCTGTCTGCCCTCGACCTACGGAGAAGGCGTGCCCAAGGTGCTGATCGAAGCGGCCGCTTGCGCGCGCGCCTGCGTGACAACGGATACACCGGGCTGCCGCGAAATCGTGCGCCACAACGTCAATGGATTGTTAGTTCCGCCATCGGATGTCGATGCGCTGACACTTGCGGTGAGGTCGCTCATTGATAATCCGGACCGCCGCGCGGAAATGGGCGCCAAAAGCAGGCAGATCGTATTGGATGAATTCACCTTGAAGCGCGTGATAGCGGATACTTTGGCGCTATATGACAGCTTGCTGAAAGATGCGCAATAGATAGTTGAAGGCTAGTTGGGATTCAAGCGCCGGCGCAATGTGCCGCGGCTCCCAAATGCGCCTGCCGTATCGGACGCGGCAAACGATATTTCGGCGTACATGCCAATATCAGCTCAAGTGCCGTTTCCAGATCCGCCAAATGGCCGACTGAAACATAGACCGGTTTGACGTTGGTCCTGGTTCGCAAGACCGCGCCGCGTATCTCCCCGGCGACTCGAACATCGCGGACGCTTCCTTTTTCCGGATCCGGCAACTGATAATCGCCGATGAGATGCCGCTTGCCACAACCGACGGTTGGGCGTCCCAACCACAGGCCGAGGTGTGCCGCTATGCCCATCCGACGGGGATGCAGCTGCCCCATACCGTCAAATACAAAGACGTCAGGTTCACGCTCCAGTTTTCGGAAGGCATCGACCAACACCGGTCCTTCGCGAAAAGCCAACAGACCGGGAATGTAGGGATAAGCTGAATCACTGACAGACGCAACGGACTCGATGATGTCGAGTTCGGGAAAAGTCAAAACGACGATGCAGGCGCATGCGCGTCCTCGTTTGACACTAACATCGACGCCGGCAACTGTGGCAATACGATCCAGGGCAATCGGAACATCGCTGACCAGCCGGGAGACGAGTTGCTTCTGCAGGGCGATCGCGGCCTTCGGCTGCAGGTCCCAATCGTGCAAACGCTCGAGTTTCATGTTTGTACAATGGATTGCCAGGAAAGCGCATTACATTTCGAGATAATCGCGCAGTTGTCGCGATCTTGTTGGATGACGCATTTTGCGCAGCGCCTTGGCCTCGATCTGCCTGATTCGTTCGCGCGTCACGCCGAAAAAGCGTCCGACCTCTTCCAGAGTAGAGTCCTGCCCATCCAAAAGGCCGAAGCGCATCTCCAGCACTTGTCGCTCTCGTTCGCTCAAAATGCCAAGCGCGGAACGAATCTGTTCTTTAAGCAGCTGTCGGCTGGCAGCGTCCACGGGACCGGGAAGATTGTCGTCAGGTATGAAGTCGCCCAGTTGGCTGCTGTCTTCTTGTCCAATTGGCATATCCAGGCTCATGGGTTCCTGACTGATACGCACGATTCTTCGCACCTTTTGCGATGCGCGTTTGAGCTTCCGACTCAAGCCAACCTCCAGGCCGACGCCCTCCTGACGGTTTTGCTTAATGGTTTCGCGTTCTTCGTCAGTGAGGAAATCCATCTCCAGCGCGATCTGCTCTGTATTGGGTTCAGCGCCCAGGGTTTGCAGAAGGTCGCGCTGTACGCGAGTCAATCGATTGATGGTTTCAACCATGTGCACCGGTATGCGAATGGTGCGCGCCTGATCGGCGATGGCGCGGCTGATCGCCTGGCGGATCCACCAAGTCGCATAAGTGCTGAACTTGTAGCCCTTGGTGTGGTCAAATTTATTGACCGCTCGCAGCAAGCCAATGTTGCCTTCTTGTATCAGATCCAGGAAATTGATGCCGCGGCCGAGATAACGTTTGGCGACGCTAACAACCAGTCGCAAGTTTGCGCGAGTCAAGTTTTCTGTCGCCTGCGCAGCCTGGTACTCAACCTGTTCCTGCTGTTGTTTGGCCTGGTCGATAGGATCTACGGTGTCCTCTATCCAGGTATCGAACTGGGCAAAGGATGGCAGCTCGTTGTCCCGGTAAAAGACCGAGCGCATATGCAGTTGGTGCTCCACGGGAAACAAGAAGAGCGCATGCGCAACTTCAAAGAACAACCGGGCAATGGCCGTCCACTCGTCGTCCTTGCCCCATTTGCCGCGAGTGAGATACGAACGGATATAGGAATCAGCATCAGTATTCCAGTCGCCGATAATCGATTGCACTTCGTTGAGCACCTTGAGAAAGTCCGGCATTTCTTCATCGAATCGCTTAATGTCATTCTGCAGACTGCGCCAATTCTCGGACATTTTCTTGTAGGCGTAGCGTTCGACATCCAAATAATCTGGTTGGCGCTTGTCGTTGGACGCATTGTCCAGGCTCATCAAGTCGTCGCGCAACGTTTCCAGATGGCGCTCCCCCGCGATCTGCATGCTCAGCCACATTTCACGATTGTTATTCAACAGGGGGACTTGACCGATTTCTTTGAGATACATACGGACGGGATCGTTCGTTGGCGGCAAGCTGTCCAGCTCGACGCTAGTGTCGGTTGTTGCCAAATCGCGGTCGTATTGCGAACGTCTCAAGTTGCTGGTCGTGTCGCCGCTGCCACGTACCAAATCGCCGCTGTCGGTGTCACTGTACGCGCCGTAATCGCGGACGCGTTTCCTGCTATTCGACATTAAGTGTCACTCCCCAGGTCATTTTGAAGTCTCTGCGCTCGCTATCGGGAGCGGCGCTATTGACTCGATTTCATACGGCGCTAGGCGTAACGCACTTCGTGATCCAAGCGCGCCTTGGCCGTCATCGATAGCATGATTTGCTGACTTAGGCGCTCGCGGTGCTGCTCATCGATGTCCGCGCCGGTCTGCGCTTCTTCCTGTAGATATTGCATTTCAATTCGTTCGCGTTCCAAGCGTTGCAGGCGCAGTTGCAGCGCGCGGCCTATCAGCATGCTGGATACCTCGTTCGCCACTGCCCCGCGCGAACGCCGTCGCTCAATGATATCTGACATATCTACCAAATACGCGCCCCGCATACGCGACGACACCACTTGAGCGTCATCACTCAGCAGCGCGCTCAAATCGGCCGACAACTCGCCGTCAACGATGGAGACCAGGTATTCCAAAGGTTCTTGATCATCCTGAGTCATGGCTTCAAGCAAGTACGTCATCAGTATACGGTATTTGCTGTGCGTGAAATCATTCTCGTTGAGATCACCGAGAGGCCCATGTCGGAGATTGGAATCGGCGCCCGCCAGTTCCCGCAGTTTACGATTCACCTTGTAGAGCAAGTTCGGATTCTTCAGCAAGAGGCTCAAACAAAAGGGCTCGATCGCGCGCTGCTGTTCACTATGGTATACAGACGGCGGTCCCTGGCCGTTGTCGATGTCTGGGGGCGCCGGTTCGTGTTCGCTGTCCCAGTATTCCGGCGGCGCGTCATCCGGATCTAGCGTGGCGTAATCCAATGTTTGATTCTGCCGTCGAGACGGTCTTGGCGCGTTTGGAGCGGGGCTTTGCGCGGGCGCCCATGCCAGCAGATCACGCTCGCTGATGCGCAAGCGCCGCGCCAGCTTCTGCAAGTTCTCCCGTTGATAGGGATTGTTTTCCGATGCGCTCAAAATAGGCAGAATATTTAGCGCCGCTTGCTGACGCGCCTGCATGCTCGCGTCGGGAGGCAGCGTCTCGGTTTCGCTGTCAATGACAAAGTCCGCCACATCCTGGGCCGAGTCCACCAGTTGTGGCCATGTTTGCGGAGAACGGCGAAGCACATCATCGGGATCCTGATCTGTGGGCAACTGCAGGATACGAATGTCGACCTGGAACTTGCCAGAGTAATCCTCAACCAGGATTTGACGCGCCACTTCAAGGCTGCGGCGCGCGGCGCTCTGGCCCGCAGCGTCGGAATCGAGCGCCAGCACGATACTCTTGGCATACTTGGCACGCCCTAGCGCGATACGTCGGATTTGAGTTTCGGTCATGGCAGTGCCCATCTGCGCCACCACGTTCAGGTAGCCGGCCTGATGCGCTTGAATCACATCCATATAGCCTTCCACGATGACCGCCACGCCACTTTCGCGAATGGCTGAGCGGGCGCGATCCAAGCCATATAGCAATCGACTCTTGTCGAAGAGCGGCGACTGCGGCGAGTTGATGTACTTGGCCGGTTCATCCGGATCGAGCGCCCGACCGCCGAAGCCAACCGCCCTGCCGCGCTCGTCATTGATAGGGATGATCAGCCGATTGCGAAATCGATCGTAAATGTTTCCACGGTCATTGCGCACCGCCAGACCGGCCTCGATGATTTCGTCCTCGGCATATCCCATCGCGAGCAGCGCGTCCAGCGCGAAATCCCAGCGATCCGGCGCGACGCCGATGCGGAAGAGCCCCACAGTATCACGGGATAGGCCGCGCGTCTCGCTCACGTAGTTTAGAACAGGCTTTGATTCGGGCTTGAAGAGCTGTTCATGATATAGATCGGAGGCCGCAGATACGAGGCCGCGCATACGATCGAGGTGATCGGCGCGCGCTAGCTGTTCTGGTGTTCGCTGGCGCAGCTCGACGCCGGCTTCCAGCGCCAGCTCGTGCAGCGCTTCCTTGAAATCCCAGCCGTGCATTTTCTGCGCGAATGTGAAGAGATCGCCGCCTTCGGCACAGGCGCCGAAGCAATGCCAGCTTTGGCGTTCCGGATTTACGACGAAGGAAGGCGTTTTTTCCGTGTGAAAGGGACAGCAAGCCTTGTGATTTCGTCCCGCTTTCTTGAGCTCCGGCACGTGACGCAGCACGTAGCTCACAATGTCAATGCGAGATTTGATCTCTTCTGTAACTGACATGGCGGAGCGATACCTCCGTCATTCTCTGGCATCTGATTATAGATTCGAGCGCGCAGATCTGCCACATGTGTGACGCGACGTTGGAACTTTTATACAAATCGACAGCGCCAATTCTGGAGGAGGTGAAATCAGAAGTTCTCCAGTTTGCTCAAGTCGGCGCGGCCGTTCTGCATCTTGCTGATGAGCTGCAACAACGCAATGCGATTGTTGCGAATGTCGATGTCGTCGTCATGCACCAGAACGTTATCGAAGAACGCGGTGACAGTGGAGACCATTTGTTCAAACGTAAGCAAGAATTGGTCAACGTTGTCGGTTTTACAAAGCGAAGCGGCAGCGGATTGACTGGAGCGGTGCAAGGCAATCTCATGCGGGTCGGACAGAAGCTGCGGATTCAGCCATCGCTGCGGTTCGTCGCGAGTGATGCGAACGCAACGGGAAAAGCTATCGAGAATCGGCTCCCAATCGTCACGCTGGACCCACGCATTTAATTCGCGGATGCCTTGCAAGGCGCGGGCGGGGTCCCATGCCTGTGCCTCGAGCACTGCGCTAATGGCATCGCGCCGAAAGGCAAACGACTCCTCGAGCCAACTGTCCAGCCGTCCTTTGACGAAGTCCATGATTCTGAATCTAGCATCCGCGCTCACTTCTACCGGCTGATATTGGGCGGCCAAGGCAATTGCCTGTCGCAAGTCTACCGAGATCTTCGCTTCGATAAGAATCTGAATGATGCCCAAGGCAGTCCGCCGCAACCCGAAAGGATCGGAGGTTGATTTCGGCGCCAACCCCACCGCAAACAGTCCTACCAGGCTATCAAGTTTATCAGCCAGGGAAAGCAGGCGACCGGCCGCGGTCACGGGCAGTTCATCGCCGGCGCCCTGTGGCAGCCAGTGTTCATAGATCGCATCGGCAACTGCTTGATCAATGCCCTCGCGCAGCGCATAATTGCGTCCCATCACGCCTTGAAGCGAAGTCATTTCCACTACCATCTTGGTTGCCAGGTCAGCTTTGGCCAGCTGCGCCGCTTGACGCGCAATAGCGATATCCGAGTCGGCGAATCCCAGAAGCGCGCCCAATTCGTCTATGCTGGCGGCGACGCGATCGTTCTTCTGCCGCATTGATCCCAGATCGGCTTGAAATGTCAAGGTTTCCAAGCGCGGCAAGTAATCACGCAGAGGTCGTTTGATATCGGCCTCATAGAAAAACTTGGCATCGGCGAAGCGGGCGCGGATGACCTGTTCGTTGCCGTGAATCACTTTGTCGAGATGTTCGCCGTCGCCATTGCGAATGCCGATGAAGTAGGGCAGCAGGCGCCCCTGCTCGTCTTCAAGGGCGAAGTAACGCTGATGCTTACGCATAACCGTCACTAGCACATCACGCGGCAATTCAAGAAACTGCTCGTCGAATTGCCCGATGAAGGCGGTCGGCGCTTCTACCAGATTGGTCACTTCCGCCAGAAGCGAATCATCGTTTGGAACGGCGCCGCCGATGCTTGAAGCGAGATCGCGAACCTGTTGCAGGGTTTCCGTTTGCCGTTGATGGTAATCCAGTACGATACCTTGCGATTGGCAGACCCGCCGGTATGAAATGGCGTCTCTCAACTCAAATTCGGGCGAGCCAAAGGGACGCAATCCCCGCGTTACGTTGCCGCTTGCGACGCCCGCGAACTCAAATGGTATGACAATCTCGCCGAAAAGCGCCACGATCCAGCGTATCGGGCGGGAGAAAGGGACTTCGCTTTGATTCCAGCGCATAGACTTGGCAAAGTTGATGCCGGCGATAAAGTCCGGAAGCGCTTCCTCCAGCACCTCCGTTGTCGGACGACCGATGTTGCTCACTTTCGCTGTGACGTAACGGCCACCGTCGATTTCAACGATGCTAAGGTCTTGAACTTCGACGCCTTTGCCTAGCGCGAATCCCAGTGCCGCACGGGTCGGATTGCCATCGGCGTCGTAAGCACGGTCGGCTGGCGGACCCTTGGCGACGAATGTTTCGTCGGCCTGACGTGGCGCAACCTCTCGAGCGATAACGACAATGCGGCGCGGCGTGGCAAATACATCCATGCTAACGTATGATAAACGCAACTTGTCGAACAATGCCGGAGCAGCATTGCGCGCTTGTCTCAGCGCAGCCGCCACATCATCCGCCGGCAGCTCCTCGACGCCGATTTCGATGAGCACATCCGCCGCTTCGCTCGGCGGCGCAGGCAGTTCTCCGACCGGCTGGCTTTCCGGCCCGCGCCATTTATCCGCCATTTTCAGCAAGGGGAAACCTTGTTCTTCTCGCTTCTCAACGTATGCTTTGGCGATTGTGCGCGTCATATCGCGCATGCGGCGGAAGAAGGCCGCCCGTTCCGTCACGCCGATGGCGCCGCGTGTATCCAGCACGTTGAACAGGTGGCTGCATTTCAAGACATAATCGTAGGCGCTGATCAGCGCGTCGCCTTCCAGCGCGCGGGCGTATTCGCGCTCGTAAGTGTCATACACTTGCCTCAAGGCATCGACATCGGCGACCTCGAAATAATATCGGCAGTGTTCGACCTCGTCGTCGAACATGACATCGCCGTAGCTGACGCCGTCCAGCCAATCGATTTGCCAGGCCGAATCTTTGCCCTGCAGGG
This sequence comes from Anaerolineae bacterium, assembly GCA_022822305.1. Taxonomy (GTDB): domain Bacteria; phylum Chloroflexota; class Anaerolineae; order Aggregatilineales; family Phototrophicaceae; genus UBA6055. The sequence continues at coordinate 272,435 of JAJEBY010000002.1, read as the reverse complement.
CAAGCACAATGCGCTCGATGCCGTAGGTAATCTCGACACTGACGGGGTCGAGCGTCATGCCGCCGGCTTGCTGAAAATAGGTGAATTGCGTGATTTCTTGCCCATCGAGCCAGACCTCCCAGCCCAAGCCCCAGGCGCCAAGCGCGGGTGATTCCCAGTTGTCCTCGACAAAGCGAATATCATGTTCGCGAGGATTGATGCCCAATGATTCCAGAGATGCGAGATACAATTCTTGCGGATTGCCCGGGTCGGGCTTCAGAATCACCTGATACTGATAGTATTTCTGCATGCGATTGGGATTCTCGCCGAAGCGACCGTCATCGGGCCGCACGCTGGGCTCGACGTAGGCGACGCGCCAGGGCTCCGGTCCCAAGACGCGCAAGGTAGTAGCGGGGTTGCCGGTGCCGGCGCCGACCTGCACGTTATAGGGTTCCCATATCAAGCAGCCCTGCGCCGCCCAATACTCATGCAATCGTAATATGACCTGCTGGAAGCTTAGCGCCTTAGTCATGTCTATCCTTGTTGGTGCAGAGGCATAAGGGCAACGCCCGCATTATACGGAGCGTGACGCCACTTGACGAGGGCTGGCGCTCGCGAGAGGATTGAGGCTTATCCCAGAGTAGGTACAAGCCCCGAGCGCTAGCATGCAGGTCATTTCGGCTGCAGCTTGTTAGCCGCCAGGCGCGTCGGCAGGTTCGAATTGCGCCTCTGCCGGTATAAGGAGATCGGCATGGCTGATATCGCGAAAGGCCGTCAACACCGACTCCCGCACCAATACATAGTAGTCTTCGGCGGAAGACTTGACCACGACGTTGCCGTCCTCCTGCACGCCGCCGAATGTCAACGTGTAGGTGAATTCGTCGTATTCGACCTCGGTTTCGGATTCAGTCGCGTCTGACGTTTCGCTGGCGTCGGCGTCCTCATCCGCTTCGGATTCAACCCGTTCGCGATAGACGACTTCCACAATGGTCGTTGGTTCGGCAATGCCGTACTCATCCCGCGCGGTCAATCCCAAGGGTTCGAGCATGCGGATGGAAGCGGCGTTACGCAAAATATTCGACATTCTTGTATCATCGAATGTTTCGCCTTCGCGCAGTCCCTGGTAGCTCCAGGCCTCGCCATCACGCAAAAAGTCAAACTTGCCTGCTGGATTGTCGATGCTAATCCGCATGACATCCGTCTGCGGAACATTCACGTAGCCGGCATTGATCCAGTTTGAGATCTGTGTCGAGGCGTCCCAGGCATCCATCCCGGCGCCAAGATAAACCTGGCTTTCGGCGCCTGACCGCGCGTACACGGTGTCGACGCCGGCGCCGCCACCGAGATAGAGAACCTGGGTCGCGCTGTCCGCCACGAGGGTGATTCGACGGCGGAAGTCATCGTCGGCGACTTCGAGTCGAGAGAAATTGGCCGGATTGGCGGCAATCAGCCGCTTGGTATTCAAGCTCGCAAGATTGCGCAATAGCTCGTCTACCTTTGGGCTGTCAATGGGAAAATCGTCCGCTTCGGGCAGCACCCAGCCATCTTCGCCCCGCGCCAGGAATACTTCGGTATCGAGGTCATCGGCGATCGTGACCGAATCAACTTGGTCGACGAGCAAATCGCGCAAGATCGGTTCTACGGGTCGACTTTCACTGCTATTGGCGATCAGGACAGATGCAGCGAGCAAGACGACCTGAATCAGAAGAATGACAATGAGCACCAGATTGCTGCGGTTCAACATCAGGCTCCTCCATTGCTCGGTTCGAGGCCTTGCTTCGCTTGCACCGCATTCCTGACTTGCATCTGATCAGGCGGCGCGATCAACGCGATTGGCTGCTCGGCGCGGCGCTGCAATTGCCAGATTACACCGATCAACACCAGGCCGATCAAGGCCACGGCATAGTTGAGCAGCGTCCACCGGCTTTGTTCCGTTTCCGAGACGGGCGGCAAAATACGTGTGACGCTGCCGCGGCTGCGAATGGATGCCAACGACGCGTCCTCGGTGAACCAGTCGATGGCGTTGGATATCAAGAGCAAGTTGCTGGCAAAGCGGTCGCCGCCGAAGCTCAGCGAAATCTGATAGACGTTGTCGTTGACGAACTCAGAACTGCCAAGAATGATCAAGCGCGTGCCGTCGGGAGATCGTTCCAGCATGCCAATCGACTCGTTCCCGGCATCCGCGTCATCGGGATTTATCACATCCGCGGCGTCGTCCGCGAAGGGTGACGGCTTGTCGATGTAAAAGCTGTCGAAACTGCCTTCTACAGCGACTGCCAAGGGAAACTGATCTTGAACCTCGCCGACGGGAAATCCCAAGCCTGGCCAGGTCTCCAGGTCAGGCTGCAGGTTGCTGTCGGTCGTCAGCCAGGACTCGTCGCTGGATTGGATCAGCGTGGTGACTGCGGCCGCATCCAGCACGTTCTCATCGATGAATAGCGGCGACGCCCAATTCATGGTCACAAATGGCAGGCTGTTAACCACGCTGCTATCCGCGGAAAGCGCATCCGGGCGTACATCCACGAAGAATGGATAATCCAGCGCTTGCACTTCAGTGACCACCATGTCACCCAAGTCGCGCTGCGTTTGCATGGGGAAAGGCGCGTTCCGCGTATCCATGACCAGGCTGTTGTCGATGGAAATGCCGTAGCTGTCCAATAGCTGCTCGATCCCGTTTTCATTCGCCTCCACGGTCAAAGCGCCGAGCATCGGGTCGATGCCGAGACGATAATGACCCGCGGCCACAATCAGGGATCCGCCGCGCATGACATACTGGTCGATCGCGTAGCGCTGCAAATCGCTCAAGCCGTGCGGAGCAACCAATATGAGAACATCGATATCGGCGGGAACTCGACCGTCGCCGAGGTCGAGCCGGCGCACTTCGTAACTATCGCGCAGGGAGTCTTCCAGTATCGAGTATTGCTGCAAGGACGGTATCGGCTGGCCAAACTGATCGAAACTACCCGCCGGCGGCGTCCAGAGTCCGATGACCTTCAAGAAACCGGATGAAGAGCGTTTTAGCGCCGCTTCAACTGCGCTGCGAATCTCCGCCTGGCTCAAGCCGCTTGAGGGATACATCACCTGCAAGTCATCGCCGGATTCGACCACCAGATGCAGATAGAATGTCTCCAGCGCGAAGAAATCGACAGCGACCGGCTGAATCTGATAGCGGTCAAAGAGGTCTTGTTCAGTGACCGTCACATTCGGATCCGACATATCGATGATCTCGAACATGACCTTGTCCGGATGGTCGGCGGCGATTTCGTTGACGACATCCACGATTGTCCCGCGCGCGTCGATCAGGTCGGCCGGCAGAGTCGCCGAGGAGACAAATAGTGTCAATTCAGCCGGCTGATCAAGCGCGGAGAGCACCGCTTCCAGACTCTGGAATCCGTATACGGCGCGCTGAATACTGCTGGTCAGATCGTATTCAAGGTTGCGCAGGCGCACATCGACGCCAAAGGGCGAATCGACGATTTCGATCAACTGGGAGAAATTCAGAGTCGAAGTCTGATCGCCGTAGGCTATTAGCAAGTCGAAATAGATGTTAACCAGGGATATGCCGCCGCGGTCATCGACTTGTAGCGGCGTCGGGCGAATGCCGTAGATCTGGTTGGCTTCGCGCTCCAGGTCCGGATGGGTCAACGGATCGATGAATTCCAGATCCAATTTGCCATCGGCGGCCAACTCGTACTCGCGCAAGGTATCCTTGATGCGCGGTACCAGCGGCGCCAGCAAGGGATGACTGTCTTCGCTGAAGTAGCCGCGTATCAATAGCGGTTCATCCAATCCCCTCAGCAGCTGACGCGTGACGTCCGACAGGCTGTAGTCGCCGTGCTGGGTCAGATCAAGCCGGGCAGCGCTCGCCGGCGCGATCAACAAGTTAAATGCAAGCAGATTGAGGCCAACCAAAGCCAGCCTCGCCCTGCCGTTGAATCGATGTGAGCGCAAATGAGCGCCGTCGCTCCAGCGCTTGCTGTCGAGAGACAGGAGATTTGCGGCGAGGAAGAACAACGTGAGCGACAGATAATAGATCAGGTCGCGCAGGTCGATGACACCGCGCTCAATGCTCTCGAAGCGACTTCCAGTACCGACGAGCCGCAGCAGGTCCGCGCTGGTCGCGCCGAAGAGATCGGTGATGTCCGGCGAACCGATCAGCTGAAATATGCCTCCTGCAACGACCGTGCCGATTAGCGCCACCAGCTGATTGTCCGTGCGCGACGAAACGAATAATCCGATAGCGATATAACTCGATGCCAACAGCAGCGACGCCAGGTAGCCGCCGATGACCGGTCCCCAATCGAGGTTGCCCAGCGAAGCGACCGTGACCGGCAAGAATAGTGTCAGCGCCAGCGCCACCGCCACCAGTATCAGCACCGACAAGAATTTGCCCGCGATCAATTCGCTGAGACGCACAGGCATGGTCAGCAGCACCTGCAAATTGCCACTCTCTTCCTCGCGGCTCCACTGATGCATGGTCAACGCCGCCACCAGAAAGATCATCAAAAGCGGCATCCACTGGAAGATGGCGCGCACATCGGCGATGCCGCGCGCGAAAAACGAATCGACCCAGAAGAAAACGAATAGCGTCAATACCAGGAATACGCCCACGAATATCAGCGCCATTGGCGAGCCGAAATACAGCCTGAGTTCCTTGCCGGCGATCGCAAGAAGCTTCTTCATCTTGTCCTCCCTAGGCTGTGGTCGCCAACCGATTGAAAAACGATTCGAGCGTGACGATATCGCGCCGGATCTCTCGCACGGGCCAGGCCCGCTCACGCGCCAGATCATAAATCTGCGGCGTGATGTCCGACGCGCTGGAGACCCGCCAGGCCGGGAAGTTGTCTCGCGAACGCAGCGGCTGCACCCGGGTAACGCCTTCCATCGCTGCCAGCGCCGAATCGACGCCGTCGCCAGCCGACTGCAGAACCAGGGTCGCGTCGTTGCTCATGCCCAATTCATTCAAGCGTTGATCGGCCTTGACCTCGCCATTGATGATGATGACTACGCGATCGCAAATGGCTTCTACCTCGGACAAGATATGCGACGAAAACAAGATGGTGGCATCTTGGGACAATTGCTTGATAAGCGCGCGAATCTCGACAATTTGCGTCGGGTCAAGCCCTACTGTCGGCTCATCGAGGATCAGGAATTCGGGTTTGTGCAGGATCGCTTGCGCTAAACCGACGCGCTGGCGCAAGCCCTTGCTGAGCGAGGCGATCGGTCGCGTCAGGTATTCCCGCAGGCCCGTCCCATAGACGGCAGCGGACAGCTGCGGGATGAAGTCGTTGTCGGGCACACTCCGCAGGTTGGCCATCATGGTCAGGTAACCCTGCACCGACAGCTCCGGGTACAGAGGCGTATTTTCGGAGAGATAACCGATGCGGGCTTGCACCGCATGCAGGTCTTCCTGGACATTTACGCCGTCGATTTCGACGACGCCGTTATCCGGATGGAGGAAACCGGTGATGATTTTGATGGCTGTGGATTTGCCGGCGCCGTTCGGTCCCAACAACCCGACGATCTCTCCCGGCTCAATATCGAAGCTCACGCCTCGCAAGGCCTCGATAGCGCCGTAGCTCTTGGCAATATTCTGCACTTGAATCACAGGCAGACTCCTTTCGTCACACGGTCAACAGCAGGCTTCAATTTCAGCTGGCGCACGTCATCGCCCCAGTTGCGAACGGATGGTCAGGCAAGCCTGACTCCAAACTCGAGATATGATAGAGAGCTTGCATAAGAAATGCGTAGGAAAAGATTAAACAAACTGTAAAATCGCGCGGTCTCAGTTGGGAAGCACTTCCACGGTTGTTCGACGCAGGATCTCCTGAAAGTGTGCGAAGGTGAAACGGCCGCCGCCGGCGTACAAGGCGTTAACCGTGCCTGCGGCTACACCGCGGCGCAGCGCTTCCAGATGGTCTTCGCCCCTGGCCAGTGACTCGACGATGCCGGCGTGAAGACAGTCGCCGCTAGCGACGGGATCCAGTGGTTGAATCAGCGGTGGCGTCGCTTTGGCAACGAGATCAGCGCTCACGAGCAATGCGCCGTCTTCGGCCAGCGAAATCACGACGAGACCGATACCTCGCGCGAGCAGGGACTTGGCGGCGGAAATCAACTCCGAGCAATTGTCGGCGGCGATGTTCATGACAGCGGCGATCTCGTCTCTATTGACCTTGATTGCGTATGGTCCGGCGCCAATGGCATTGTCGAGCGCGCGCTTGCTGGTATCCACCCAGACGCTGACGTCCGTTTGCCTCAGTTTCTCAACGAGATCCGCGGGCGCGTGATCCGGCGCGCCGGTTGGCAAACTGCCGCAGACACAGACGGCGTAAGCGGCTTCACGCACCGCAACACGACAAATATCATCAACCAGCGCGGTCCAGTCTTGGGGTTGAATTCGTCCTGACTCGTTGATGACAGTCGAGCGTCCGTCCGCGGTAGCGATGATCGTGCAGGTTCTGGTCTCTCCCTCGAACCAGGTCCACACCGCGCGATAACCGGCTTCCTCCACCATGGTGGCGACCATGCGCCCGGTATTTCCGCCCATCAATCCCATGGAAAGCGCATCGCCACCCAAAATCTGTACTGCGCGCATCGTGTTCAAGCCTTTGCCGCCAGGCACGGCGACTCCGCGATCGATACGCGAAATATGCCCGATTGCGAAATCCGGGACAACCAAGGTGCGATCGAGGGCAACGTTTGGTGTTACGCAGATTATTGGTCCGCCCGTCATCGGCAGTGATTCCCATCCCAATCAACTTCGGCAATACCCTAGTCGAATCCGCCAAAGCGGACAAGCGCAAACCTGCGATTCGTCAACGCAACTCGATATCACTATCTCGGCAACGTTCTACTCGCTACAATACACGCCGATATTGTACCGATACGGGTGGTCGAACGATTGGAGCAGCACAAGCATGGCTGCGCTGGGGCGACTGGACATACATTATCCCGATGGCAGGATTGAACAGTCGGCGCTGACCAGCGACCGGGTTACGGTTGGCGCCGCCGCAGACAATTCTGTCGTGCTGCGAGGCGATTCAGTTGCCGCATATCACTTTGAATTGTCCTTCGCATCAGGCGGCTTCTATCTGACCACTCTTGATGCCGCGTATGGCACGCTTGTATCCGGCATAACGATACGCGACGACAAGCCCGTGCTCTTGCGCGACGGCGCGGCAATCCAGGTCGGCAACCTGCGAGTGAAGTTTTATGCCGGCAGCAACGAACCGACTGTGCCGCTAAGTACGGTCTCGGACAGAACGCAGGTTGCCATGTCGACCTTTGACGTAGGTTTGGATCGGTCTCGAATAGCGGTATTCCCGGCGTCGGCCGCATCCGCCAAAATCACTATCAGCAACCGGATTAAATCCGAGGAGCGATTTGAGATCACAGTCGCAGGAATTCCTGACGACTGGGCGTCGCTCAGCCAGATTACCGCCTCAGTAGGCGGTGGCGAAAGCCAAGCCGTATACCTATACATCACGCCACCGCGCCGCGCGGAAATAGCGCCTGCGGATTACCAAGTGACAGTTTCAGTGAAGTCTGCGAGTCCATCAGGGCGCGAAGTTTCGCGGTCGTTGACGGTCGGGCTGGGCGCTTTCACTGGCATGAGCGCGGCCGTCGATCCCACTGAAATCGATGGCGACAATGCCTTCCGATTGTACTTGCTCAATCAAGGCAATGCGGCGCTGCCGCTTAGATTGAGCGCGTCAAGCGACGATGCTGATCTAGACATCAATTTCGCGCAAGACAAGGTGAACTTGGATGCCGGGCAACGGCTGCAGATCGAAGGCATTGCCAGCGGAAGGCGACCGCTGGCGGGTCCCGCGCGAAAAACGCCAATGGCATTGCTGGTGCAAGCTGAAAATGCCAGCCGATTCTTGATCGCGCTGCCGACAACAGTCGTATTGCGACCGCGAATCCCGGCCAGCGCCTTGATCGCCGTCTCAATTGTGGTAGCGGTGGTCTTGGCGTTCCTGTTCGCGACCGGCACACAGCGTCCAGCGCCCGCCATCAGCAGCCTGGTCCTGTCGGCGAATCAAGTGGCAAGCGGTGCGCCCGTGACGCTGCGGTGGCAGGCCGAAGCGGCCGATCGCTACGTGATTGAAGTTGACCGCATTGCAATCGCCGAACTCCCGGCCGAGTCTACAGAATTTGTATTCAGGACGCATCAGTACGTCGATCCAGTGGAAATCGCTCTCATCGCGCTGCAAGGCAATGATCAAGCGATTGAGACTCGAGAACTTGTCATATACCAGCCGGTCTCAGTTGCCAAGTTCTCGAGCAGCCATAGCGAAGTGTGGCGCAATGTCAGCCAAAGGTTGGTGGTCGCATGGCAGGTCGACGGCGCGGCATCGCTGGACGTGGCGATTCCGGACGAATTAGAAGCCGATTTTGACGAAAGATCCGTGAACGGTAGCGGCAGGATGGTGCTGACAGGCGCGCCTGGCGCGGACTTCGACTTGACGCTAAGCGCAGAGGATGAGCTGGGAAACCGCGTGGAGCGGCGCATTGCCATCCGCGTTCTCGATGCCGAATGCACGCCGATACGTGACACGCCGGTCTTCGCCGGACCCGATTCTCGCTTCGAGCAATCGCACGTCGCCATCGAAAACGTGCCGGTATTGGTTCGCGGCATCAATCAGGAGAAGAACTGGCTTCAGATGGAGTTGGCAAACGGCGAAACGGGATGGGGATTCCGAGGCGGTTTCATCTGCGATAGCTTCAATCCAGACGCGCTTGTGACTATTGCTGACATCCCGAGACTGCCGACTGAAACCGCTTCGCCGACAGCGAGCGCACCAGTGACGCCGACAATCCCGCCAGCGACCGGCACACTTTCGGCTACCGCATCTGTATCGGCTAGCGCGACTCCCAAGGCGGCAGACGCGTAGAGCGCCAGCAACATCCGACGCTATACGCCGTCATCCTGAGCCGAAGTTAGTCGTCGTGACGCACAACCGGTTTTCGCTCGCGCCGCCAATACTTGATGGCGCCGATTGAGTCCCTATTTCGTCTGTCTTCTGCCGCATCTGCGGCTAGCGCTACCCTGGCTCTGCCGCTTCACGGGGACAAGTTCATTCTCCTGAACCATCAGGGAAAGGAGACTCAACGTTGAACTTGGTTTATTCGGCAGAAGCTGTATAACTCACTTGGAAATACTAAGATAATTCAGGGTACGCGAACTCTCGCGCTTTGCCCTCGTCCGAGGGCCAAATCTGACAATTGTCAGGGACATTGGCGTACCCTATAATGCCCGTTTCAGTTGACGCCGATGTCTATAGGAAGACGAATCCTCCATGAGCAATCGACCTCCCGTCTATCCATTTACTGCCATTGTCGGGCAAAACATGATGAAGTTGGCGCTGATTCTCAACGCGATCGATATGCGCATTGGCGGCGTCTTGATTCGCGGCGAACGCGGCACCGGCAAGTCGACGGCTGCCCGCGCGCTGGCAGCGCTCTTGCCGGAGATTGAAGTCATTTCGGATTCGCCCTTCAATGACGATCCGAAGCGCCCGGAATCCTGGTCCGATTTTGCGCGCGACAAATATGTCGAGGCGGAAGACATCCCGGTGACGCTTCGGCGCATCGGCTTCATCGATCTGCCGGTGAGCGCAACTGAAGACCGCGTCGTTGGAACGCTGGACATAGAAAAAGCGATCCAGTTTGGCGAGCGTCACTTTGACACCGGCGTCCTGGCCAACGCCAATCGCGGCATTCTATACGTCGACGAGATTAACCTACTCGACGACCACATCGTCGATTTGCTGCTGGATAGCGCCGCCATGGGCGTCAACATTGTTGAGCGCGAGGGCATCAGTTTTAGCCATCCGGCGCGCTTTATCCTGGTCGGCACCATGAACCCGGAGGAAGGCGATTTGCGTCCGCAGCTGCTGGACCGCTTCGCGCTCTCGGTTGATGTGACCGGCATCAAGGAAGCGAGCGAGCGCATTGACATCCTGGAGCGACACATCGCTTATGAGAACGACCCTTTGGCGTTTAAGGCGGAATGGGATCCGGTGGATCAAGATCTTTCCGATCGTATTGCCGATGCGCGCAAAATCATCGATCAGGTCACGCATACCACCAGTGATCTGCGCATCATCGCCAGCATCTCCAGCGACCTTCGCATTGATGGTCACCGCGCCGATCTGGTCATCCTCAAGGCTGCGCGCGCCCACGCCGCCTTTGAAGGACGAACTGCCATCAACGATCGCGATATTACTTTGGCGATTCGCTTGACCATCCCTCATCGTCTCAAGCGCGGGCCCTTCAGCGACGCTCAGGCGGATCTCAATTCTGTGGAAGCCGCCGTGGATGAGAAACGCGAGGAATTCGGCGAAGGCGAAGAAGCGGGAGAGTTCACTGAAGACAGCGACGAGCAAGCGGCGCAGACTAAAAAAAAAGTGAGACTGTAAGCGGCGAAGGCGAACCGCAAGAACAAGAACTTGGCCAGACCGAAGCCGCGCCTCAAGATGTCTTCCCCTCGTCAGATGCTCGCTGGTGGGAGGGCGGACAGCAGATTCAATCCAAAGCAGAATTTGAAACGCGCAAGCTCAACACGCAGCTTGATCGCATGACGCGCCGCCAGTCCGGTCGGCGTTCCACCACGCGCACTGATCGTAAACGCGGACGCTATGTCCGCGCCAAGCAAGCCGGCGAGAAGCCGCGCGATATCGCCTTTGACGCCACCTTGCGCGCCGCGGCGCCCTTCCAAGTCGAGCGCGGTGACCAGAAGCAGGAAACCGGCATGGCCTACGCCTTGCGCAAGACTGACTTGCAGGAAAAGGTGCGCGTTCGCAAAGCCGCCAACCTGATTATGTTCACTGTGGACGCCTCCTGGAGTATGGCGGTATCGGAGCGCATGCAGGCAACCAAGGGCGCGATCATGTCGCTGCTGACAGATGCTTATCAACGCCGCGATCGCGTCGGACTGGTTGTGTTCCAGAAAGACCGAGCGTCGCTGGTGCTGCCGCCCACTAATTCTGTGGTTCTGGCCAAGCAGGCGATGTCGGATATTCCGGTTGGCGGCAAGACGCCGCTGTCGGCAGGTTTGTTATTGACCTACGAAGCGGTTATGAAAGAGAAAAACCTCAATCCCGATGTCATGCCGATGATGATCTTGCTGACCGATGGCGCCGGCAATGTATCGATGAGCGAGTCTTATTCGCCGCAAGACGAAGCCCATTCCATCGCGCGAAAAATCAAGGAAGCCGAAATCCGGACAGTGACCATCAACATGGAGCACGTCGCCTTCGATCAAGGATTGGCGCAGCGCTTGGCCGACCAAATGGGCGGTCCCTGTTATACGCTGGCGCAGATCCGCGCCGACAACCTTTTGGACACGGTACGTGCGGAAATGGACAAAATGTAGCACAATTGAAACATTCAAAGACATTGAACTAGGAACCAACCATGAATAGAATCCGCGTCATTGAGCTTGCGGGCAGTCACTACGAGATGGGATGGTCGCATGGCGTTCGCTTCCGCGATGAGATTCATATGTTCACCGAGGAGCGCGTCCAACTCAGCCAGGATCCCAATTGGACCGGCCACAATCTCTCGCGCGAATCTGTGCTGGCGCTGGCGGAAGCCTGCGTGGCCGAACATCAAGCCTATGCGCCGGATCTGATGGAAGAGTTGCAGGGCATGGCTGACACCACCGGACTGAGCCTGGCGGAGCTCGTCATTAACAACGGCTTCACGGATTTTATCGATGTCGTTTACAACGTGGCAAATACCGCCGTTCCGGCAAATTCGCCCTCGCTGGTGTCTGACAATTGCACTGCCTTCCTGGTGCCAAACGAGCGCAGCGCCGAAGGCAAAGGCTATTTTGGACAAACCTGGGATATGCACGCGTCCGCCACACCCTATGTCATCTTGATCCGCGGCAAACCAGATGAGCGGCCGGAATTCCTTACCTTCACCATCACCGGCTGCGTGGGAATGATCGGCATGAACAGCGCGGGCATCACCGTCGGCATCAACAATCTGATGTCAACTGATGGACAAATCGGCGTGACCTGGCCCTTTGTCGTGCGCAAAATCCTGCAGCAAGACAATATAGATGACGCCTTGGCGTGCATTATCGGGGCCAAGCTAGCGGGCGCCCACAATTACATGCTGATGGATCGCCATGGCGCCGGCTACGAGGTGGAAGCGATGTCGACTTCCCGGCATGTGCGTGAACTCGGCGAAGATACGATCGCTCATACCAACCATTGCCTGATTCAGGAAAACTTGCGTGTGTCGCGCGATCGGCCGCAGGCATCAACGGAGAGCTCGCATCGCCGATTGGAACGCGCCCGGGAATTGCTTGAGCGGGAGTCACTCGATATTGATGACTTGATGGCTTTGACGCGCGATGATGTAGCGATCTGCACTCGCCCGCAACCGCCGATGGACGTGGAGAGTTGTGGCGCCGCCATCATGCGTCCGGCAACTGGCGACTTTTGGTCGGTGTGGGGATTGCCAGACGAAAACGACTACGAGCACTTCACTATCTAGGCCGTGCGTGAACTGAGACACAAATTGGCGCAAGACATGCTCAGACAGACGACGAGCAGTGTTTGCGCACGGAGTCCCGAGCAGCTCGCCTAGCTAAGCGCAGTGGCCCGCGGTCCTCACCAAATTGCCGGAGATCCAACCGCTGGATCCAAACCATTCGACTTGGAACCACCCATCACGGTATCGGATTGGGCTCAATGCCACATCGTAAGGAACCAACGTCAGAATTGCGCCGTCTACGGGTTCGCTGCGCAATCGCAATACATAGTTGGTCCATATCCAACATCCATTCAGAGCGCTGCCTTCGACAACCGATACTTCGGCTTGAGGCTCGTTAACTTGAGCGACGTCCGCCTGGATAACCTCGGGTTGAATGACTTCAACAGGCGACGACTCAGTGACCGGTTCCGTTGACGGCACAAGCACCACCGAGCCCGGTCGGTCAATATCCGTGCAGATCATCCCCATGCTCAGGTAGGCTTCGAGTTGGCTCAGCGTTCGTGGAGACGTTGCTGCGTCAAGGAAGAGAAAAGATCCTTGCTGATGCGAGAAGCATACTTGCGCGCGCTGGACGGTTCCCCAATCATCGACCGCGTCAATGATCCCGGCTTCAATCACGCTGGCGACGCCGATGCCCGCTGCTCCAATACGCTTGCATTGCGTATTAGTGCCCAAATCACCGGGCGAAGAAATCTTGACGCCGCTATTAGCATTAGACAAGAATTCACAGGTAAATGTTGGCGGCATGGGCGTCGGCGTCTGTAATGGATTTCTGAGCGGCTTAGATCCCGCCACTTCGCGCGCTGTGGCGGTTGCAACGGCATTGAGATCGCCAGCATCCACTTGAATCTGAAAATCGCGCACAATGCTTTCTCTGACGTTGAAAAGCTTCGCAAGCGTGACGCTTGTTGAAGACGTTGCGGAATAATCAGCTGGCCAAGAACCCCAGCTTTTGGCGCCGGACCGCCGCGTTCTTGTACGATACCAGTAGGTATTTACACTGCCGCCCGCAGGGGGATCCCAACGCGCGACCAGCCGGTCCTCGCTTCCGCCAGCGTCTACGCGAACAATTCGGAGGTTTCGCGGCCGCTGAGAGCCTTGTGAAACTACGACTGGCGCCACTAGCAGAAATAAACCAGCGAGCAATAATGACGTCAAATAATGCCAGCGCTTCATTTTTTGTCTACCTTTCGACTTTAACAATGAATAGTACGCAATGGATGCAAACTCGGTTAGGTATACAAATATGACTTCCGTTAACCGCGCCGCGTCGCAAAAGAATGGCCGCGGAGATGAAATATTACGCGAAATACGCCTCGCCTTTAGGATACTGTATGCCAAAAATAACACGACAGTCAAATGATTCAGAAATACCGATTCCTAGAATCAAGAACTAGCAGACCAACCTTAAGAGCAATGCGAGCGTCCTGGCATGGAAAACATATGGCTCGACGGCAGTCACGAATCCATTGTCGGCGATTTTAGCACCACCGAGGACTGTCGCGTCCATTTGCTAACATTATATTACATCATCGAGTCCGAAGGGCAACGAAATGGAGTTTCCCTTATCGGCGCTTGCTAGCGATGCGTAGGTTTTCGCTGGAATTGACGCGGGCAGGAACGTCAATCGCGCAACGCTTTTGCCGGGTCGTCCATCCTCTCATTCGCCGTTCTTGCCGATATGCCTGGCGTCTCTTCTAATCGATGCGGCAAAATCACCGCTTGCTCCTCCGCCAAACTTGACAGCAATGTCGACTTGTACGTCAGACCATTCATCACCCAGGGTCGTGAGACCACGGAATTCTTTTCTTGCTGATTGCAGCGAGGAATATGATTCGCCAAAGGTAGTTGGCGACATGCGCCTTGGCGTGACTTCGGTGTCGCGAACTCCAATCGAACAGCGCGGAGTTGTGCATAATGTATTAAATCGATAGAAAGAATTCCTACATCGTGTACAATGTTCTAGTCGCGGTCGCAGAGGAGATTGGGCATGATTATCGGTATACCGAAGGAAATCAAAGACAACGAACACCGTGTTTCGGTACCGCCCGCCGGTGTGCATGAATTCACCAATCGCGGACATATCGCTTTTGTGGAAAGCGGGGCTGGATCGGGTAGCGGCTTCAACGACGCTGAGTATGTGACTGCTGGCGCCGCAATCCTGGATTCGGCAGCCGACTTGTGGTCAAGGGCTGAAATGATCATCAAAGTCAAGGAGCCGCAAGAGAGCGAGCTGCCGCATTTGCATGATGATCTGGTGCTCTTCACCTATCTCCATCTGGCTGCCGAGGAAGCGCTCACGCATGCCATGCTCCGCAGCGGAGTCACCGGCATCGCGTACGAAACCGTACAAGACTCGCTGGGGCGACTGCCTTTGTTAGAACCGATGAGTGAGGTGGCGGGCCGAATGGCGGCGCAGTTGGTCTCCCGCTATCTGGAAAAGCACGAAGGCGGGCGCGGTGTTCTAATGGGTGGCGTGCCCGGTGTTGCGGCGGCGCATATTGTTATACTCGGCGCGGGTACAGTAGGAACAAACGCCGCCAAGATAGCGCTGGGCATGGGCGCCCGCGTTACCTTGCTCGATATCAATCTGGATCGACTGCGGTTTCTCGATAATGTATTGGCCGGCAACTTGACTACCTTGTATTCCAATGCCGACAACATCGCGGAGTCAATTCGAAGCGCGGACGGCCTGATCGGATCCGTGTTGATTACGGGCGCCCGCGCGCCAATGCTTGTGACCCGAGATATGTTGCCAACGATGCCCGAAGGTAGCATCATCGTGGATGTCGCGGTGGATCAAGGCGGATGCGTCGAAACCACGCGTGTCACCACGCATAGCGCGCCGACGTTTGTATTAGACGGCGTCTTGCACTATGGAGTGGCGAATATGCCCGGCGCGGTACCGCGCACCTCGAGCCTGGCTTTGTCCAACGCGACCCTCCCCTTCGCGCTCAAGATCGCGGACATGGGCGCGCGCGCTGCATTGCGAAGTGACCAAGCGCTTCGATTGGGACTCAATACCTATGCTGGACACTGCGCGCATCCCGCCGTCGCCGAGACATTTGCCCTGACTTACGAAGAACCCATGCGATTGCTGGACGGGGCGTCCACACTGACGGCCGTTCCCGCTTGACAATTCGAACGACGCGCTTTCAAAGTGGTCAACAATCAGCAACCGCTAATCTACATATCGGCTAAACTTGACGTCGGAAGGCGGCGCTTGAGTCACACGCCGCAACTCGCTTTGTCATAACATCTGCCAGGTATCCCATTCAACTGGCGCACTGGTCACAAATGAAAAACGGCAGCACACGAATCGCTACCATTCTCGGCGTCGCGATTAGCGCAGTGTTCCTGTTTCTTGCCTTCCGCGATCTGAATCCGGCGCAAGTTTGGAACAGCCTGCAAAACGTCAATCTGCCACTATTGATCGCAGCGGTTCCCGTATATTTCGTCGCCGTCGCCATCATTGCGCTGCGCTGGCAGTTCCTTTTGCGCGCGGTCTGTCGCGTACCCTTGCTGGCGTTGGCCCAGCTGGTCACCATCTGTTATATGGGCAACAATGTCTATCCATTGCGGGCAGGAGAAGCCTTGCGAATTTTTTTGTTACACCGCAAGCATCAAGTTCCCGTGGCCGGCGCTACGGCAATCGCCATGGTCGAGCGCGCCCTAGACGGTACGGTCATGCTGGCATTCATCCTGTTCAGTTTGGAATTCATCGACCTGGAGTCGGCCGAAATCGATACGATTCTATCAATCGCCGGCCCGCTGATTATCGGCGCGGCAGCCGTGTTCTTTGTCGTGGCAGCCAGACCGATCCTGCTTCGCAAAGCTGCAATGATTCTGCGGACGTTTGTGCCTGAACGACCGGGCGAATTAGTCACCCAGTTCGGCGAAGACATGATTTCCGGATTGGCAGGGCTGCGCGAACCCCGAAATCTCATCGGGGCGTTGCTCAGCAGCCTGGTCACCTGGACAGTTGAGGCGAGCGTATACTGGCTGGTCATGTTCGCATTTGCACTGGATTTGGACTTTTCGGTGGCGCTCCTCGTGACCGGCGCCGTGAATCTGGCCGGCGTGATTTCGGCAGCGCCCGGTCAAGTTGGCGTCTACGAATTTGTGGTGAGCGCCATACTGATTGCGTTGGGTGTCCCAGCTGCCGTCGCTGTAAGTTACGCGATTGTCGCGCATGTTGTCATTTGGCTGCCGACGACAGTCGTGGGTTTTTGGGCTATTGCTACGCCAAGGCATGGGTTGGACCGAGATCACGAGGGCGCGCGAAATGGAGCAACAACTCGCGCGAAAAGCTGAAAGCTAGTTGCCGGTCACAATATCGAAGTGCTTGACCAGCGGCTGCAGTTCCGTCCAAAGGTCGTCAGGAATCTCAGTATTGGCCGCTTCCAGGCTGCTGACCGCTTCGTGCGGCAAGCGCGCGCCGGGGATCGTGGACGCGACCAACGGGTGACGCGCGCACCACTGCAACGCGACGGCCAACATGGGCACATGGTAACGCGCGCACAAGTCTTGAATCTGGCTTACCTGGGCCAAGCACTCCGGCGGGAAGAATCGGTTGAGATAACTGCCGCCTTCGATTGGACCCGTAACCAAGAGGCCGCGTTCCAACGGCGTCGCATTGACCAGACCGACATCATGTTTTTCAGCCGCCGCGAATATCCCCTCAGCCGCGGTCAAGTTAATCAGGCTCCAGGAATCCGCGATGACGGCGGCATCGAATTCGCCGGTCGCGATGTAAGGCAGGTTGGTGACAGGATCATTTGCGGCCGTTCCAACATACTTGACGACGCCCTGATCTTGCAGATGCCGCAACGCCCCCAGCGCTCCGCGATCTGATAGAACATCTTCCATTGGATAATCCATGGGATCGTGAATATAGACGATTTCCAGCGTGTCCAGACCCATACGCTCGAGACTGGCATAGACATCGCGCAAAATCGCGTCGTAGGAGTAATCGTGACCTTCAAAGGCGCGGCCACACTTGGTTGTGATCAAGATGTCTTGCTTGAGGCGAGGGCGTTGCCGCAGGGCCTCGCCGATCATCGATTCGCTCAAGGTACGTCCGTACAAAACCGCGGAATCAATGAATGTGCAGCCGGCATCCAAGGCCGCCAGCAACGTTTGAAGGCCGAGTTCCCGATCGACCGGGTTCACTCCTTCGACGTAATCGTATACTGTCTGCTCGGATGTAGGTATGCCAGTGAATGCGGTGCCGAGACCAACTATCGGCAGCATGATTTCGGTTCTTCCGAGGCGTTGGCGTCGCATGGCTTTTCCTAAATGTAGGTATCGATACGGGTGTCAAGCTCGGCGTCGATCTGCTCGTCCGTTTTGCCGAAGCGGCGCCGTCGATTGCCGAATTCGACCAGCGCGTTGTAAAAGGCCTCGCGATCAAAATCGGGCCAATAGGTGGAGGTCGTATAGATTTCGCTGTAGGCGCCCTGCCAGATCAGGAAGTTGCTCAGCCTGAATTCGCCACTGGTGCGGATGATCAGATCGGGATCGGGCAAATCGCTGGTATAGATATAGTCGCTGATGGTTTCTTCAGTGATGTGCTCCGCTGCGATGCCATCGCGCACGATATTCTGAACGGCATGCACGATCTCGTCGCGTCCGCCGTAATTGAAGGCGACATTCAAAATCAGACGTTTGTTGTGCCGTGTCAGGCGGCAGGCATCAATGACTTTCCGCGCCAATCGCGGTTCCACCCCATTAAGCTCGCCAATGTGCCGGATCTGCACGCCTTCGTCGTGGAGCTCGCGCAATTCGCGATCGATAACCATTTCCAGGATACGCATCAATAGCATCACTTCGCGGCGCGGTCGCGACCAATTCTCCGTGGAGAATGCGTAGATGGTCATGATTTTGACGTCAAACTCCACCGCCGCCCGGATAATCTTGCGCAGGTTTTCTGTGCCCTGCCGATGCCCCTCAGAACGGGGCAGCCCCCGTCTTTTTGCCCAGCGGCCGTTGCCATCCATAATTATGGCGACGTGCGTTGGCGCCTTGTCCAAAGTCGGGAGCGCAATGTCCGCTCTGCTTCTCTCGTCTGTGAATAGACTCATCATTGTATCCGGTCTACGCTTTACCTCGCTCGACGGTATTCGGACAACTACCAATTACACCTGAGAAGAGACTATTCCTCAATCAGGTCATCAGTACGATGCCTAGACCTCCATGATGTCCTTTTCTTTTTCGGCGCCGAATTCGTCGATTCGCTTAATGAAGTTATCGGTAAGCTTTTGAACTTCCGCTTCGCCTCGCGCGCGCTCGTCCTCGGAGATCAGTTTCTCTTTCTCGAAGTCCTGCAAGTCGCTGTTGGCGGAACGGCGGATATTCCGGATGGCGACTCGCGAATCTTCGGTGCGGCGACCAAGGAACTTCACCAGCTCCCGCCGCCGTTCCTGTGTCAACGCGGGCATATTGAGCCGGATGTTTTCGCCGTCGACATTGGGATTGACGCCGATATCGGACATCTGGATCGCCTTCTCAATATTTCTGACCGCACTCTTGTCATACGGGCGAATCAGAATTTGCATCGCTTCCGGCGTCGAGATACTCGCCAATTGGCGCAATTCTGAATCCTGACCGTAATATTCAACCTTGAGTCTGTCGACCAGGGCGATGCTCGCTCGACCGCTGCGCATCTTGCTAAGGTCATCGCGGAAAACCGATAGCGTTGACTCCATTTTTTCAGAGGCTTCTTCAAGAATCTCGTCAATCATCGTTTACCGTCCATTTCGTCAAACTCGCCAGCGGACAGCGCCAAGAATACGCATAGACGCCCTACGACCGCACGCGACTACAAACAGAGCCGAATGTTGACATTATATCGCCATTTGACCATGCGCGTAAGTAGCAGGTGCAGACGCGAGCGGCACAGGCGCAGAGTACACAACGGTCACGATACGCATCAAACGATAGTCATTAACACAAGTCAAGAATTCTCGTCGCGTTGTTAACAAGATGAAAAAACAGTGATAAAATACGTGGAGTCAACCCTTGTTTGAAATCTGTAGTGGCAAGGTAACCACGACATGGGTGACGGAGTCGCCACCAGATCTGGTCCCACGACAGAGTTGCGTTCTCGAATCATTACGGCGAGCATCGTATTGCCGATAGCGATACTGACCGGGATAGCCGGCGGTATAGTGTTTTTGCTTTTCACGCTTCCAGTTATGTGCCTGGGCATGCTGGAGTTTTATGTGATGGAGAAGGATACCAGGATGCAAGGCAGCTCCCTGACGGGTATCCCGACCGGTGTGGCCATTGCCGTGGGATTCTATCTCAACCTCGATTGGGTATGGCAGCTGGCGCTCGTGGCCGGCATCGCGCTGACCCTCGCGCTCGAGATGTCCCGGCAGCCAAAGGCATTCACGCTGGCGCTGGCCCAAGTCGGCACTACCTCGCTGGGCATCTTGTACATTGCCTTTCCGGCCGGATTCATGCTGGGGTTGCGAAACGTACAACCAGACGGCGTGATGTGGTTGTTTGTTGTTTTCGCCATCACCTGGAGCACAGATACCTTCGGCTACGTGACCGGGCGCATCTTCGGCAAGACCAAGCTTGCCCCGCTCATTTCACCCAACAAGACCGTCGAGGGAGCGATCGGCGGCATACTCGGCGCCTGGATACCCGCATTTGGCCTGCTGATAGTGGCCGGCGTATTCAAGCCGATTCTGATTCCCATGATCGTCATTGGACCCATTCTCGCGGTCAGCGGCGACCTGTTTGAATCGGCGCTGAAGCGCTTCTTCAATGTCAAGGACAGTTATGTTCAGGGTCTGAATGTCCTGCCCGGGCACGGGGGCGTGCTGGATCGGATTGACGCCTTGGTCTGGGTCGCGACTTGGGTCTTTCTGTACTTGATCGTTATAGGCGTAATTTAGCTTCCCCAGAACCGCAACAGACTCTGAACCTCTCGTCCTGAAAGGCAGTGACATTGAAGTGTCTGCATTCCGCGGGCTTGAGACAGCGTGGCAGAGTCGCGCGCCGCAAGCTATAATGTGCCGAAGCATATGGATATACGCAAGTTAACGCGCTGTAGCCGAACTGCCCACTCCTAAATGTGGAAGTGAGTTCAAGATGCCAAAGTTCGAGAATCAGGTTCTGATAAATCGCCCGGTGTTCCAGGTTTTCAGCTTTGTCGGTGATTTCACCAATGAAGACCAATGGCGCGATGTCCAGAATATCGGCATCACCAGCGGCAATCCCATCCGCGCCGGCTCCATGGTAGCGATGACCCGCCGCATCATGGGGCGCAAGGGTTTCGTCAACAGCGATGTCACCGATTTCGAGCGCAACAAGAGAATTGAACTCAAGGGATCGTATTGGGGCTTTCCCTATATCTGCACGATGACTTTCGAGCATCGTGGCCAACAGACCAACGTGAGAGAGAGCCTCGACATTCGCACACGCTGGATGTTCTGGTTCGGCTTTTTCTTTAACCTGACGCTTAAGCGTGTGTTACGCCGGGAACTCGAAACCCTCAAGCAGGTGCTCGATTCGCACGGGGACCGCAAATCGAGCTAAGCGCGCGTACGCTATTTTGGTTTGTCAATGTAATCTACGTCTGGTCCGCCCTGCCCGACGCCAACGGCGAGCGCGTACTGCGCGATCAGGTGCTGCGTCGAAAAATGGTGGAACAAGTTGAAGAAAAAGTAGATGCTAATGGTGAGAGCCGCCGCCACGACGATATCGGTTCCGGCGAGTCCTCCGAGCAGACCTTCGACGATCGCCCGAACAATGCCATAAATGATGGTCAATGCCGCAAATCTCAGCACCAGACGGACCCCGGTACCCGCGTTCTTTCGCGCGATGCGCATATTCCTCACGATATCAAACAGTGCGCCGCGATCACCGTCACTGGCGTAACGCGCCATTCCAATGAAGTATGCCCAGCCAGACGGAATGGAAATCAGAATCAAGGCAGCAAAAAGCGCTATCAGCGCCAGGATGTTGAATAAACTGCCGATGCTGCCAATCACTCCCGCAATCACTCCAACCACTATCCAAACCACGATATTCAGCAGCGCATAGGCCAGGCTCGAAAGAAACAGCCAGAATCCCTTGCGCATATTCGCGCCGAAGTCGATTGCGGGCAGCGTGTCATTGCCCTTCAAGACTTCGCCTATGGCAGCGGCGCTGTAGCCGTTCATCCAGAATCCGCCGAAGACCACGATGGCAAGCAGTCCCAAAAAGCCGATGAACATGCCTGCGTTAATCTCATCGTGAGGAGCGACATCCGAGGCAGTTTCGCCGTAATATGCCGTTTCCAGGTACGGCGACCAATCAGCCGAGTTCACAATGAGCGCGATGCACACGACAAAGGCAATGGTCATCACCAAGACTATGCTGATGACTTTGGCGCTATTATGGAACGGATACTTGAAGGCGCGACTGAGATTCATGATCCACCTCTTCTGTTTCTGTCAACTGCCATTCTAACACGTCCGTCACAAGTTCCAAGTGCTCAAGACATCAAGACCACTAGGATTCGGTGGCGCCTATGAATTCTCCGCGAACGCCCAGCTTGAGGCCGTATATGCCAATTAGCCAGCTGCAGGCGAAACTGCCAGTCAGCAGCACAAAGAAAAATACGAAAGCACCCAGCGCGGATTGAAGCACCATGTCGAACTCCAACAAGAATTCTCCCAGATGGAGCAGCCGCGTCCAAGCGGTGTAGCCAAGTCCGATCACGGCGACCACCAGCCCGGAATATACAAGTGATAATTTTAGATTGGTCAGGGCGATGCGGATGTTTTCACGTCGGCGGAAGATCAAGTCTTTCTGTCCGCTGGCCGCGAATCGCATTATGCCTACCAGCTGACCCCAATAGATCACGAGCGCGATCGGCGCCGCTACCGGCATCAGCGGTCCAAGCAATTGGTCAGCGACCCTCGCAGGATACGTGCTAAGTATCCACAGTGCGAAGAAGACAGGGCCGATCACGGGCAGCCAATACCTGAAGCTGAACCAGACGAGGCCCAAGCCATCACGGATCAGACCGCGCTGGATCGGCGGCAGTTTCGAGTTGCCCCGCACTACATATCGGACAATCTCAAAGCAGTATCCGTTGACCCAAAACACCCAAACAAAGAAGCCAAGGAACCAAAGCGAAACCGCGATCCATATGTGGGTGTTTTCGGAGAGGACCAGAATATTGCCCTGGTACCTGCCGCAATCCGGCGCGCAGGCGCGCGTCCATGGCTCATACAATGAAAACAAAAGCAATAGCGTGGCCGGTATCGTCATCCAGAGCGTGATATGAACGATTCGCAGCAAATTCGCGAGGATACGTCGGATGGCGCGGATGTTGTACATGTTGACCTCCGGCTTTTCTCCGAACGCTATTATAGTACGCGCCGACTCGGTTATGTCGCCCGCTCCTCCAGGCGGTCGTGCGCCGGGGGAGGCGTCGGCGATAGCGCGGCGATCTGCGCGTACCATTCATCGGTCATGTCCACATCGAGCGCCGCCAGCGAGGCTTCCAGCTGCTTCAAGTCGCGCGCGCCAATGATTGGCGCCGTCACCGCCGGATGCGCCATCACCCATGCCACGGCCAGAGTCGCCGGATGCAATCCGCGTTCGCGGGCATGCGCCGCAAGGTCCGCCGCCGTACGATAGTAATCGGGGACGCCATAACGTACGCTGTAGTTCTCGTTTTCCGCCAGTCGGCCAGTTGTGGGTATTTCGTCCCAAGCGTACTTGCCCGTGAGCAAGCCGCCGCCGAGCGGGCTGTAGGGAATCACGCCGATCCGCTCGCTCGCCGCCATCGGCAGAATCTCGACCTCCGCTTGACGTTTCACCAGGTTGTACATCGGCTGCAGGCATTCGATGCGCGCCAACCCTTGGGATTGGGCGATGCCTTGCGCCTTCATGGTTTGCCAGGCCGACCAATTGCTGACGGCGGGATACAAAATCTTTCCTTGCCGCACCAGATCATCCAAGGCGCGCAGAGATTCGTCTATTGGGGTATCGGCGTCCCAGTTGTGCAGGAAATAGACATCAATGCGGTCGGTCTTCAGACGTTTGAGACTTTCTTCGACCGCGATCTGAATGTGCCGACGCGACGCGCCGCCGGCGTTGACATCGGGACCGGTGCGCCCGACGACCTTGGTTGTCAGAACGATGTCGTCACGGCAGTCGGCGATTAGATCGCCCAATACCTCTTCGGAGCGACCGCCGGCGTAGACATTGGCGCTATCGAAGAAATTAATGCCGACCTCGCGACAACGGTGAAACATACGCGCCGATTCCGCCTTATCGGCTATGCCCCCGAATGACATGGCGCCCATACAAAGCGACGAAACTTTTACGCCGGTTCGACCCAGTTCACGATATTTCATTTTGCGATCCTCGTCATAATCTTAATGTCAATGTCGCGCATACTCCAGCGCATTTGGACGTCGCGTCTGCATGAGACAGTCGTCCGTTATTCGTCGGCGGCAAGCTGGCCTTGCGCGACCATTTCGCACTGACCGCCCACACGTATTACGTATTCGCCGGCTACAATATGCGCCTCCAAATGCAATAGCGATGGACGGCCGATTTGATAGCCTTGTTCGGCGCGGAGCGCGATGCGATCTGCGCCTAGATAGCCGTGCTTGACGATATAAGCGGCGATGCAACCATTCGCGCTGCCGGTTGCCGGATCTTCCGGCGCGCCATATATGTCATCCAATACGCGCACATGGAGATCATTCTCGGCGTGAATGGTCTCCGTACAGAATATCGCCGGCGCTATGGCGTCGTGGGCGCCGAGCAGTGCCCGCAATCGATCGAGGTTGACCCGCGCTCGCTTGACTGCATCCAGCGAAACCATCGGGACTAGAACGAAGGCCATGCCCGTTGATACTTCTTCAACAGGATAGCGCTGATCTATGTCGTCAACATCGACATTGAGGATGCGCGCCAATTCCGCCGCCTCAAAGCGATGACCGAAGCTGGGCTGATTTTGTCGCATCCAGAGCACACCGTCTTCACCGAATGTCACGGGAATCTGCCCGACTTCCAGATTGAGGTTGACTTGATCAACAGTGTGGCCGATGAGTTCGCGCTGAATCACGAATGCCGTGCCCAGCACCGGATGGCCCGCGAATGGCACTTCGACCTCGGGCATGAAGATGCGCGCGTTATAGCCATTATTCACGGGCTCATTCGAGGTCACGAAGGTGATCTCTGAGAAGTTGATTTCCTTCGCCAACTGCTGCATGAGCGATGTGGGCGGATCGCCCAGGTAAACGGCGAGCTGATTGCCGGTATACTTCTTGCCGATGGTGAAGACATCAACGATGAAAAAGTCTATTCGAGACATTTGATCCAACTCGCAGATTAAGTTAGCGTGTTTTTCCAGCGCGCCGTCGGTTCGCGTTCGAATCCGCCGAGCAAACGTCCATAATGCTGGGGACGCCGTTGATGAAGGAGCGGAAACAGATCGAGATATTGTTCGCGCACGTCGGCCCGCAGTGTGGCGTGGATGATCTCGTCGCGGTCGCGACTGGCTTGCGCAAGTATATTGCCAAGCGGATCACAGATGAAACTGCTGCCATAGAAGGTCACGGCGTTTTCGCTTCCGATGCGATTGCAGGCCGCGACGAAGACGCCGTTTGCCACCGCGTGACCGCGCATGACCGTGCGCCAGGCATCGGCAGAATCAAAATCACTCGCGGTCGGTTCGGAGCCGATCGCCGTCGGATAATAGATCAGCTCGGCGCCCTCCAGAGCATAGATCCGCGCCAACTCCGGGAACCATTGGTCGTAGCAGGTTGGCGCCGCCAATTTTACCGTGCCGATATCGTGAACCGGAAACTCGTGATAGCCCTCGAAGTAGTCGGTCTCATGATACCCTTCGCCGGCGGGGATGTGCATTTTGCGCGTGTAGGCGATCAACTTGCCGTCCGGCCCATGCACAGTCGCTGTATCCCAGTACTTGTTGGCTTCATCGACCTCAAAGATGCTGCCAACAAGGCAGACCTCATGCTGCCGAGCCAAGTCAGCGAAAAACCGATCGCTGGAGCCGCCGCGCAAGGGTTCCGCCCAGCGAAGGCCGGCGGCATCACGCACACCGGGGAAATAGGGCAAAATTGAGAATTCGGGCAGGCAAATCAGGCGCGCTCCGGTCGCGGCCGCTTCCCCAACCAGCGTTCGATACAACGCTTTCGTTTCGTCCTGGGCGCCAGCCCAATGCCCCTGCGTCAAGGCAATTTGCAAATCTCTCATCGTCGTCGCTCACATATGCCGAGTGATTTCGTCAGCCGCGCGCTGACCGGTGAAATACGCGCCATGCACCATCGCCGTGAGCTGGTGTGGCGCGCTCGCTTCACCAGCCCAATAGAGCGGCGGCGTTGGCAGCGCCAGTTTGGCGCGGGCGTCATCATGCCCGGGCAAACAGACGCTGTAGCCGCCTAACGCAAATTCATCTTCGGGCCAGTTTACCCAGCGCGCCTTCATGTACTGCAAATCGGGATTGCCTATTTCCTGGCGCAGGGTCTGCAGGCCGCATGTCAGCGCGGCTCCTTCCCCCAGTTGTAACATCTCGCGCGCGTAATCGCCCGTGAAAAAGGCTGTCCAAACGACGGCGCCATCGTTGCGGCCCAACGAGGGCGACCACCACATCGGCGGATTGCCTGCAGCGTAAATCGCGCCAATCGACGGATCGAGAATCGGTTCGGCGAATTGATAGACCATCTTCATTACCGGCCCCATCTTCAAACCCGCCAGCGACTCGCGCTTGATCGCCGGCAGCTCCGGCGCAAAGGCGACGCATTCCGATTGCAGGACACCCACGGGCAACGTGACAATTGCGGCGTCGCCGCTAATGGTTACGTCCGATGCCAATTTGATTTGTACACCGCCCGTCCAATCGATTTCACGAACGACGGAATTGAGACGAATGTCCAGACCATCCGCCAGTCGCTCGTAATAGGAGTCGTAGCCATCCAGGATGCGATAGTCGCTGTAGTCGTCTGCCTCATCGGCATCTTTGAAAAGATGCGCATGAGCTTTGGCATTCAAGTAGCGCATGCTCTCGCCTTCGGCATTGGCGAAGGAACGCTGAACATAACGCAGCTGCTCGTCGGTAAATCCGATGCGGCGCAAATAGCGCTCCAGATTCTCGTCGTTGACTGGGTCGGGCGCATCGTCCAGGTCCCAAGAGCGGGTCACATCCAGTTCCGGCGACGCTTGACGCGCCTCGCCCATCGTCATCCAGCGGCCGTCTTCCAGCCGAATCATCGAATCGTCAAGCTTGTTCCAGTGCCAGGTGGCCAGGCCCAGTTTCTGTACCCACTCCCAGGTATTGACCTCGGCTGAGCGACCGTGAATCAGCTCGGCGCCGAATTCGACGGGAATGTCTGCGAACTCGCGGTCGGTCCAGACGCGCCCGCCGACGCGATCGCGCGCTTCCAGAACTGTCGCGTCTACGCCCGCCAACTTGAGATGGTATGCGGCCGACAAGCCGGCGATTCCCGCGCCGATAACGAGAATTTTCATTTACGCCTCACCCGCTGCATAGTTGGGATTCTCCCACACAATCAAGACACCGGCATTGCCGGCGGCCGGTTCATCGACGTAGTCGGTGATGACACCGCCAGCCCGGAAGCCACGATTCATCTGCATGGTCACCGTCGGGTCCTTGATCTGGCGCGCGATGACTTTCTCGCCGTATTCGACGACGTTCATTTTGTGGGCATGGGCTTGATAACCCATCAGCATGCCAACCGCGCACCAACCGCGCAGGTTAAGTGACTTGACCAGATCGAATCGCGCTTGGTACAGCCCTTTGCCGATGCCTTTTCTTCGATACATGGGACGGACCGCGAGTTCGACGCCGTAGAGCCAATCGCCCTCCGGTTGGTGAGCGCTCAGCGTCAGATCGCCGATAGCTTCTCCCCACGGCAATACGGGCGCGGTGGGCGGTCGCGATGTACGCATGGTGGATGCCATCGCGATCGCGTGACCGGCGTTGGGTCCGCTGATGCGGATTCCCACGAATTGCCCCTCGGGAAAACGCTCGATATGCACGCTGATATGCGCCGCTCGGAAGCAGTCATCGCAGTCGTAGCCGCCATAGCCATAGGTGTCTTCGAGTGTCTTGACGACGCCGTCCACATGCCAGTCTCGCGTATTCATGATGACGACGCCGGGCAGCTCCAGAAGGACGTCCTTGCGCTCGAATCGATCCAGCCACCAAGAGTCCAAGCCGGCGCCTTCGCCGATCAAATGGCGTTGGATTTCTGGCCAGTCGTTGTCGAGAGCGCGTTTTAGCGCGTCGAATTCCGAATCGTTATCGGACATTTATATCGTCCTTTTGACACTGCTCAAGGCAAGTCCGTAGCGCAGAGCCATAAGATACGTTACTATGCACTGTAAGACCATAGCAAGTCGTTGATATAGAGGCCACACAAAAGCGCATGTCCGAGCGGATTCGCAGCATGCGGAGAAACGGAACTTTCCTGGCGCTGCCGACAACCTTGTGGCTGCTGGTATTCTTCGTGCTGCCGCTCGTCATTGTACTCGTGGTCAGTTTCATGTCGCGAGGTCGCGGTGGCGTTGCCATCATGCCGCTCACCATCGGCCATTATCAGCGCACGTTCGGCATATTCTCGATCATCTTGTGGCGCTCGATCGGGCTGGCCGCCATGACAACGGTTGTCTGCCTCCTCGCCGGATATCCGCTGGCGTTCTTCATCAGCACCCGCCGCAGTCGATTGTTTCAACAGATCACGCTCTTTCTGGTGATACTGCCATTCTGGACCAATTTCCTGATCCGCACTTACGCTTGGCGAATCTTGCTGGGGGATGAAGGCGCCATCAACGGCGTGCTTATCAGTCTCGGACTCATCAGCGAACCTCTCAAGATGCTCAATACGCAGTTCGCCGTTCTGGTGGGCTTGGTGTACGGATTCCTGCCGTTTATGGTATTGCCGATATACGCCTCGGTGGAGCGTTTCAATTTCCGTTACGTTGATGCCGCGCATGATTTGGGCGCCAATGACGTTCGGGCGTTTGTACGGGTCGTCCTGCCTTTGACGCTGCCGGGCGTGCTGGCCGGCTGCGCGCTGGTCTTCATCCCGTCAGTTGGCGCCTTCGTTACGCCTGACCTGTTGGGCGGCACCAAAGGCCTGATGATCGGCAATCTGATCAATAATCAGTTCGGCGGCTCCGGCAACATGCCATTGGGATCGGCATTGTCGATTGTGATGATGGCCGTGGTCATGCTTTCGCTGGTCATCTATTTGCTCGCCAATCGTCGCGAGCGCGGGACATAACCGTGGCTACAAATCCGCCAATACTCATTAATGAACATGCGATGCGGCGCAATCGGCTGGTGAGGCGCTTGGGTGGCATCGGCCTTTGGCTGAACCCGGTTTTTTCTTACTTTTTTTTGTGGGCGCCGATTCTGGTCCTGGTTCTGTTTTCCTTCAATCAAAGCAAATCAGTATCGTCCTTCACCGGTTTCACGACACGCTGGTACAGCAATATTCTCAATAATGTGATGGGCGCCGAATCGGCATTTTCGACTGAACTTATGCTCAACGCTTTCCGCAACAGTCTCTTTGTCGGCACTGTGGCGACGGCAATCGCAACAGTGCTAGGGACATTGATTGCACTAGGCATGGCGCGCGGAACTTTCCCCGGGAAAAGATGGCTGGACGGGCTCTTGTTTCTGCCCGTGGTGATTCCCGAAATCACTCAGGCGATTTCGCTGGCCATCTTCTTCAAAGTCGTATTCGACTGGTTTGATCTCATGAGCGGCCAACGCATTTTCCCTGGCTTTCACACGATCATCGCCGCGCACGTCACCTTCAACATCTCTTATGTGGCGATCGTGGTGCGGGCGCGGCTGGCGGATATGAACCCGCAACTCGAAGAAGCCGCCAACGATTTGGGCGCTAATCCCTGGCGCACCTTCTGGCGCATCACCTTCCCGCTGATCCTGCCCGGCGTGATTTCCGGCGCACTGCTGGCATTCACACTGTCGCTGGATGATTTTGTCATTACCTTCTTCACCTCTGGCGTCGGCACAACAACGCTGCCGGTTTTCGTTTACGGCTTGCTTAAGCTGACTGTTACGCCGGAGGTAAACGCCATATCGACAATCATGATGCTCTTGAGTACGCTATTGATTGGTATTTCGCTGGCGCTGCAAGGGCGAAATGCGTCACGGACCTAGACCGTTTTTCACTATTGGAGGACACTCTCATGAAGAAACTACTGCTAGTGCTAAGCCTCGTTCTGATGCTGGTACCGCTTGCCGGCGGCCAAGACATGGAGCACGAACCCTGGTCTTGCCCGGAAGGCTATGAGGGCCAGACGCTCAGCATCTTCAACTGGTCCACTTATATTGCCATGGACACCGTTCCCAACTTTGAAGAGGCCTGCGGCGTGACCGTGAACTACGACATTTATGAAAGCAACGAATCCATGCTCGCGCGCATCCGTCAGGGCAATCCCGGTTACGATATCGTCGTGCCCAGCGGCAGCACCGTTCAGCGCATGAGCGAAGAAATGCTGCTGGTTCCTCTCGATCTGGACATGATCCCCAATGTGGCCAATTTGATTCCCGACCTTATGGGCCAAGCCTACGATCCCGACAACACCTATTCGCTGCCCTACCAATGGGGTACTGTCGGCCTTGGCTATAGCACCGAGGCGTTCCCCGATGGCATCACATCTTGGGACCAGGTCTGGGATCACGATGGCAGCGTCGCCTGGCTCGATGATCGGCAAGCCATGTTTGGCGTCGCCCATATCTTGCTCGGTCAAGATCCCAACAGCACGGATCCGGATGAGATCAATGCGGCGCGAGACTTCCTGGTGGAGCGAGGCGGCAATGTGGTGGCGGTGGCCGCCGATGATGGACAGGTGCTGCTGGAACGCGGCGAGGTTGATGTCGCCATCGAATACAACGGTGATATTTCGCAGATCATCGCCGAATGCGAGTGTGAAGACTACGCTTACGCCATCCCCGAAGAAGGCAGCAATGTCTGGATCGACAATCTTTCGATTCCGGTAGACGCGCCCAATCCGGAGCTGGCGATGGTCTTCATTGATTACATACTGGATGCCAAAGTCGGCGCCGATTTGACCAACTACATCGCCTACGCGTCGCCGAACCAGGCCTCGATTGAATCGGGCTTCATTGACGAAGAGATCCTCAATGATCCCGCCATCTTCCCGCCGGAAGAGCAACTGGCCAATCTCTTCTCGATCATCGATGTCGGCGCCGAAGCCGAAGAACTCTACAACAACGCCTGGGATGAACTGCTGATTCTGCTGGGTCAATAAGGCGAAACAATAAGGGGGCGAGTCGGTGATTCGCCCCTGATAGTCTAACGGCCGGTAAATTGGAGGGGCGATTCGCTGAATCGCCGGCATGTGTTAACCCTGCGCGGAGATACCCGGTTTGAAAAGCTACGACGTTGAGCTGCAGGATATCGTCAAAGACTTCGATTCCGGCGGCGCGCAGATACGCGCCGTTGACTATGTGAGCGTTCAGATTGCCGATGGCGAATTCTTCGCGCTTCTCGGCCCGAGCGGCTGCGGCAAGACGACGACTTTGCGTTTGATCGCCGGCTTCGAACAACCGACGGAAGGCCATATTCTGATTCGCGGCAGAGCGATGGAAGGCATCCCGGCCTATCACCGTCCTGTGAATACCGTCTTTCAGGATTATGCGCTCTTCCCGCACCTGACCGTGGAACAAAATATCATGTTCGGCTTGCAGATGGAGGGCGTCAACAAAAGGGAGGCGCTCAAGCGGGCGCAGGATGCGCTGGAGATGGTTCGCCTGCCCGATATCGGCAAACGCAAGCCGCATCAGCTTTCCGGCGGTCAGCAGCAGCGTGTGGCCCTGGCGCGCGCTCTCGTCAAGCAACCGGCCGTTCTATTGCTGGATGAGCCGCTGGGCGCGCTCGATCTAAAGCTGCGCAAGAGTATGCAGTACGAATTGAAGGCGCTGCAGCGCGATGTCGGCATCACATTCATCTATGTTACGCATGATCAGGAAGAAGCTATCACCATGGCTGATCGCATCGCCGTGATGAATGAGGGCAAGATGCTGCAAGTCGGCACACCGAAGGAAATCTATGAGCGACCGGGAACGCATTTCGTCGCCGACTTCATCGGCGAGACCAACTTCATCCCGGCGACGCTGTTGAAACGAGAGAACGATGGTCGCGGCCGCGTACGGTTGCCCGACGGCTCGGAGATTTGCGCGGCGCTTTCGGATGATTTGACGACAACAAGCGGCGCCGTAACCCTGGCAATACGCCCCGAACGCATCGGCCTCGCGTCAGACGTCAGCGCAGAATCCGCGACAGACCGCGATCTGGACATCCTGGACGCCAAGCTAGTTGACAGCCAATACATCGGCACCGACACCCGCTATACGCTGCAGATTGCCGAAGGGACTGAACTGGTCGCCCGCGTACAGAATGTCGATGGAAGAAACAGCGCCGCCTTCGACATCGGCCAGACGGTGAAGATATTCTGGCATCATTCCAGCACCACCGTGCTTGATCACTAAGACATTCAATATATGAACACGATCAGTCCAGCACAAATCAATACGCTTGAAAACGGATCGAGCCGGACCTGCTGGGAGCGGCCTGTTGATCAATTGACTGGCTTTGAGATCACCGAAGAATTCGAGCGCTTCAACCAGAAATACGACATGTTCAACCGCGCTGTTTGGGACGACGAGGTGCGCTCAGATCGGTCCCGGCGATTCTTCGAGTCCTACTTCACCGATCTGGCGCAGTTTCGCAAAGTTGAAGGTTTCCAGCATCGCGACTATGCCCTGCGCAACGCCGCCTGGTATATCGCTGATTTCACATCGGATCTGCTGGAGATGTCGCAGGATCGCAAGGAAGGCTTTCTCGATAGCTATACCATGTTCCGCGAAGGCGCCACGCGCAAGACGGAAGCGCCCGCTGAATACAATTCCGCCGAGCTAAAACGCGCGGGGATATTCCTGGGCGCGGACGCCATTGGCATCTGTGATTTTGATGAGCGCTGGGTCTACACACACAATTACAGTCGGCAGAAACTGACCGACAAGCGTATGGACCTTCCGGAAGACATGACCAGCGTGGTGGTGATCATTAACGAGATGCACCATCAGACGATAGAGACCGTGCCCTCCGCCTTGAGCGGCGCCGCCACCGGACAAGGCTACAGCCGCGATATCATCGCCGTCTTGTCCGTGACGCAATTCATCCGCAATCTGGGATATCGCGCCGTCGCCAGCTTGAATGACACCGCGCTCTCCATCCCGCTAGCCGTGCAAGCTGGTCTCGGTCAGTATGGTCGGCACGGCTTGTTGATCACGCCGGAATTCGGTCCGCGCGTGCGTATCGCCAAGATATTCACCGACTTGCCTCTAGTCCCCGATGCGCCGATAGATTTCGGCGTCACCGAGACCTGCAATATGTGTCGCCGTTGCAGCGACGGCTGTCCCGTCAAAGCGATTTCGTTTGGCGCGCCTGATTTCGACAGACATGACGGCATTTCGCACGTCAAGGGCGTCAAGAAATGGACGATTAACGCCAAGAAGTGCTTTCAGTACTGGGCAAATCAGGGAACGGATTGCTCGATTTGCATCCGCGTCTGCCCCTACAACAAGGACTTCCGCAAGCGCTTCAATCGTGGCTTGCGCTGGATGTTGAGCAATCGCTGGCGGCGCTTGGCGCTTTGGCTGGATCGCAAACTGAAATATGGGCAGCGCAAGCCCGCCGGTTGGTGGTGGCGGCAGCCGAGCGCCTGATTCGGCCAGTCTCTTGTCGAAGCGTCAAATCCGATAGTGTGCGTGAGCGCGCGCCCTATGCCGCTTGACCCAACCCTCAGACTTCGATTAAGCTAGCGCTTCGTCGCCGGTTGCACCTGAGGTCAATTGTCCTTGTCCATGTTCAGGCAAATTATTTCCTTTCGCCCCATCCGCTGGCTGGCGGCATTGACCTGGTCAATCTTGCTCAGCATACTGCTGCTGCAGCCTGAAGCCGATCCAGTTATCAGTCTGGGATTGCCGACGGGGCCACAGACACTGGCGCGCGAGGCATTCTTCACAGCGCTGCATATGATGGCTTTTGCGCTGACTTGCGCGTTATGGTATTGGACCTGGCAGGGACACCTTGCCTTCGGAGCAAGCCTGACGCTGGGCATCGTCTTCGCCTTTGTGCTTGGCGCCGCAACCGAATACCTGCAATCATTCGCGCCCGATCGCTACCCCTCGCTTTTGGACTTCATTGCTAATTTGTTTGGCGCGATTCTGGCTGCCAGGCTGATTTGGCAGCAGCGAATAGGGCAAATGGAGTCCGATGTCAGGCAGCCGCGCAATCTGTGAGTTCTCCTAATCGCGCTCTATTGACGAGTCTTCCTCCTTAATGTAAATCTGCATGCCCATGCAAGGAGTGCGTTTGTCATTTAGTGTGAGCGCGGCAAATCTGTTCGCTGGCGCCGAGCGGCTGTGATAAGATGAGTTGAGCAGGATTAGGGGGTGAAGCCGGGCGATGAAGAAGATGCGCCAGATTGGTCTGCTATTCGTTTTTTGCGCGTACGTACTCGTTGCTCATGGGCAGACCATCCACAGCGACTTCTACGCAAATCTGAACGGGGACATCTGGAAATACAACCTCGCCCAAAACTCAGCCACTCAGCTCACGCATTCTGGCTACAACGGCGGCCCGATGCTATCTCCGGATGGAAACAAGATTGCATTTCTCGAGACATCGCCGACGTTTCTCGTCCGATACAAAGCCGGAACCGCGGCACAGATTGCAGGCACGCCGCCGGTCGATATCTGGCTGTACGATGATTCATCGCGAACCTTTACCCGGGTAGCCGACCAAACAGGCGCCAGCCCTGGCGGATTCCTGCGCTCAATGCCGGCATGGTCGCCGGATAGCCGGCAGCTGGCCTGGCTGCAAGTCGATCCCTATTTTCAGCCGACAGACCAGGCTTCGCTGCAGTTTTACAGTCTCGACACCGGTCTGATCGCCAGCCTAGCCGAAGATGTCAACCTGGGCCACCAGGAGCGCGATATCCGTATGCCGATCTTGCGCTGGGGCGATGGCGGAATCGCACGCCTATTCCAGACCACTCTGTACGACAGTCAAACGCGATTCTTGTTCCTGGAGATCATTGACCCCGGCAGCGGCTCGCGGACACAATACAATCTGCAACTGCAGGCGGACCATAGCAATCTCGCGCGCGATTTCATGTGGGCTAGCCATCAAGGGCGCGCCGTACTGCTGCTCGGTATCCGCGACTATTGGGAAGTATTGGATCCACTGGATGGATCACGCGTGCGACTAAGCGATCCGCCGCGTCTGAAAAGCAGTCGCGCAGCCGGCAGTATGGAAATGGCGCCCTTGGCGATTACTGGCGCGAGCGGCGAAACAGAATTCCGTTGGCGCGCATTCAGCGGCGGCATTGCCTACGATACCGGCTATCGGAGCAGCGATGTAGATCTGGACGGCCAGCCGGCGCTGTCGAGCGACGGCCGGCAAATGGTCTGGCACAACGGCGACCGCATCAGCGTCTGGCATACGGGCATGGCCGCCGACGCGCGACCGCTGGCAAGTGACTCGCCCGCGCATCGATTGTTTCCCATGCCCGAACCCATGAGCGTCGTCTGGGCGCCAACGCAGTGGATCACGACGGGCATAACGCTACGCGACCGGTCAGCGCCCGCGGATTGCAGCCTGGCCCCGCAGCTCATTCCGAGTAGGCAAACGATCGTCAGTCCCGGCTTGGCGAATCGCGTCCGCAGCGCCCCCGGTCTGTATGGAGCTATCATTGGACGGGTCCAAGAGAATGAAATATTGGATGTCCTGGAGGGACCCGTCTGCAGCGACGGCTTCAACTGGTATCGCGTGCAAAACAACCGCATCAGTGGCTGGTCCGCGGAAGGCATCGCCGACGAATACTGGCTGCTGTATCATATCGATTGTCCGGGAAGCCCGCCGACGCGGTTGGCAATTGGCATGACAGCCGTCGTTACGCCCGGGAAAGCCAATTTCATACGAGACGGCGTGGGCGCAAGCAGCGCCGACATTGTAGGACGCATGGTAGCGGGTTCAGCTTTTCTGATTACCGGCCATCCGCAGTGTGATGCCGATGGCATGCGCTGGTATCCGATTCAATTCGGGCAGATCCGCGGCTGGACAGCGGCCGGATCCGGCGGAGACTACTGGATTGAGCCGGCAGTTTTGCAAGCCGCTGGATAATCCGTCTCTTCGCTTGTCTGATCGCTTGCGCTAGTCCGCTTTCCGCGGCTGATACTCCGGATTGTCCCAGACGATGAGCGTCGCCCAATTGTCGGAAGCTTCGTCTTCGATGTAATCGCGCAGCAATCCGCGCGCCTCGAAACCGCGCCCCAGTTGAAATGACAAAGTGCTGTCATAAAGCTCGCCCGCCACCACCAGATCAACATAGGCTTGCGCGCTCAAGTGATCTTTGTGATGGACATAATCAGGGATGAGACCACCGGCTACGATGCCTTTGCGATTCAGCGCTTTCACGATAGCCATCCGCGCTCGGTACAATTTTGAGCCGATACCCCGGCGCCGATAGTCCGGATGCACGCTGATATCGCCGCCATAATACCAATCGCCATCGGGATCATGATGGCTGTAGAATCCGCCGTCAATTATTTCCTGAAAGCTGTGCTGGGCGTGGTCAAAGTCAAAGTCGATCAAGAAACCCGATCCCAGGCCGACAACGCGATCGCCAACCAATGCGACGAAATTGCCTTCAGGGAAGAGCCGGCAATGATTGAGAAAATGAGCTTCATTCATCAGCTCGTCGTCCGCGAGCGTGGGGAAGCAGTCTCGCTGCAACTGTTCCAGCGCCCGCGCGTATTCTGGACGCAGGGTATCGATTTTGACATCAAGTTTGGTCATGGTGAAAAGCAGACGATGGCGCGCCCACTTCAATTTCTTATACAGTTTAACGTCGCCAATTGATCATCGTCAAAGATAGACGGTGTCGCAATCTCAGATAATGGTATAAATGGACTGCAATGGACATATAATTGCGTTTGACGATCACCTACTATTGGCGGCAGAGAATTCTATTGAAACGGGGAAGCACAATGGCTGAAAACGGACGTCAACAGAATGGCAGCTCGACCGGGACCGACAAGGTCAAGCGCGGATTAGCGCAGATGTTGAAGGGCGGCGTCATTATGGATGTGGTCACGCCGGAGCAAGCGCGAGTGGCGGAGGATGCCGGCGCCGTGGCCGTGATGGCCCTGGAGCGCGTGCCCGCGGACATCCGCTCGCAAGGTGGCGTGGCTCGCATGAGCGATCCCGATATGATTGAGGGCATCATCAACGCCGTATCGATCCCCGTGATGGCGAAGGCTCGCATCGGTCATTTTGTCGAGGCGCAGATTCTGGAGGCGCTGGGCGTCGACTATATCGATGAGAGCGAAGTGCTTACGCCGGCCGATGAAGAGCACCACATCAACAAGTGGCGATTCAAGATTCCATTCGTTTGCGGCTGCCGCAATCTGGGTGAGGCGCTGCGCCGCATCAACGAAGGCGCGGCCATGATGCGAACCAAAGGCGAAGCCGGCACCGGCGATGTCGTTGAAGCCGTTCGTCATGCGCGATCGGTCAACGGCGAGATTCGCCGCGTCAGCTGCATGGATGAGGACGAAATGTATACCTACGCCAAGGACATCCGCGCGCCGTTCCATCTGGTGCAAGAGACGGCTGAGCTGGGTCGCTTGCCCGTC
The DNA here is from genome assembly GCA_022822305.1 of Anaerolineae bacterium. Taxonomy (GTDB): domain Bacteria; phylum Chloroflexota; class Anaerolineae; order Aggregatilineales; family Phototrophicaceae; genus UBA6055. The sequence goes on along the minus strand of JAJEBY010000002.1, from coordinate 235,180 downwards.
GTCAACTTCGCCGCGGGTGGCGTGGCCACGCCGGCCGATGCCGCTTTGATGATGCAGCTTGGCGTTGACGGCGTTTTCGTCGGCAGCGGGATATTCAAGAGCGGCAACCCCGAGAAACGCGCGAGAGCCATAGTCAAAGCCGTCACGCACTTCAGCGATGCGGATATCCTCGCCGATGTCAGCCGCAATCTGGGCGAAGCCATGGTCGGCATCAATGTCACGCCTGAGGAAGTCATCCTGGGCAAACGCGGTTGGTAAGGATTGCCACAGTCTCAACTTTTGAAGTCCAAAGCTCAGCCTGTTCTTTGCCCCGCCTGCGACAACCGTGGCGGGGCAATTCTGCATTTGAATGAAGCGGCATTTGAACGACACGCATCTAGCGATCTGCATAAACTGCAGTGAATCGTTGCGGAGTTGCGCTACCGGGACACCCGCCCAGGACAAATTTGCATCTTTTGACAGATTTCAAACTGAGCGATATATTTGTTGAAGCAATTTGGGGCTTGTCACCCGAGCGGCGACAGTCGCGCATTTGCGTGACGTCATCGCAGAGGGTGGCGCTACTCAATCCTTAGTCCAATGCACTGAGTTACGAAGGAGTTGAAGAATGATTCAAAAGCGACACAGTATCCTGGTTTTGCTCATATTGATAATACTGATTTTGGTTCCCGTTAGCTCGGCCGATGTTGAATGGACGGGCACCTTTGTCCTCGGCACTTGCTGCGAACCCAATTCGCTTGATCCCGCCGCCGTTGGCGTATCCCAGACAGAAGGCTACGTCATCAATGCCATGTACGAAGGTCTGACGCAGTATTCGCGCGATGGCGAGATTGTGCCGCGGCTGGCCACAAGCTGGGAGATCTCGGACGACGCGCTGACCTACACGCTTAGTTTGCGCGAAGGCGTGCAATTCCACGATGGCTCAACGCTCAACGCCGATGCGGTTAAGCAATCGCTTGAGCGGCACATTGGGCTCGGCTTGGGCAACCTGGGATTTATCTTGGGGGCCGTGGACACGATCACAGTGGTCGACGATATGACGGTAGAAATTCAATTGAGCTCGCCCGACTTCCAATTCTGGGCGGGACTGCCACATATCAAGATCATCAGCGCGCAAGCCCTTGCCGAGCACGCGATGGACGGCGATTGGGCCGCTGACTTCTTCCGCGAGAATGCCGTGGGCACCGGCGCCTACCAGCTGACCCGCTGGGATCCCGGTCGTCAGACGGAAATGGAAGCATTCCCCGATTATTGGGGCGGATGGGATGGCCCGCATGTCGAGCGCTATATTGCGCGTTATGGCTTGGACTACACCACGCGGCTGCTGTTGATGGAAGATGGCGAAGTACATTTGATCGATTGGGCGGGCTTGTCAGACGTGCGCCGCGCCGCAACCAGCAGCGCCATCCACCTCAACTTCGGTAATCCGCTTCAAGCCTTCTATCACTTCATCAAACAGGATGGGCCGCTGGCAAACAAGCAGGTCCGGCAGGCGCTGATGTACGCGTTCCCCTATGAGGCCATGATTGAGGTGATGGGCGGCTTTGCTGTGCCGCTGACTTCGCCCGCGCTTAGCGGGACTATCGGCCACTGCGATGTCTTTGAGCCGGTGCAAGATCTGGATAAGGCGCGCGAATTGCTTGCGGAAGCAGGATATGCCGATGGCTTCAGTGTGCGTCAGGCATATCGTCATGCCAATGAGCCGCGCCGCTTCGCCGCTGTGCTCTTCCAGGAGGCCTTGGCCGAGCTGGGTATTGAAGTCGTGCTCGAAGACATCCCCTGGGGCACGTTCATTGATGCGCAGCGCAACTTTGACACGGCGTACGATATGAGCAGCCACTGGCTCAATATTCCGATTCCCTATGCGGGCGAGATGCTCTTCCGTCTTAACCACTCGTCATTGATCGACACCGGCACGGGCAACTGGGCCTGGTACAACAATCCGGAATTTGATGCCCTATTGGATGAGGCGCCGACCTTGGCGCCGGGCGATCCGCGCATCGACGAGCTCCTGTGCGAAGCGCAGCAGATCATCATTGATGAAGCGGTGCTGATTCCGGTGATGCTCTCGCAATACATCGATCTGACACATGCGTCGGTGCAGGGCTACCAGTACGATCCCTATGGATTCCCAGGCGACCTGCACGTCCACGAGATCTGGTTGGACAACTAACGATTATCCAGCCTAATTCAACGAACAGGGAAGCGCAGTCGCACCTATAGGCTGCGCTTCTCATTGTTGCGATTCATGGCCAAGCTACTCCTGGAACGAATTCTAACGCTGATTCTTAAGCTGTTCGGCATGGCGGTGATACTCTTTGTCGTCACGCAGGTGCTGCCGGCCGATCCGGCGGCTGTGGCAGCCGGGACGAATGCGCGACCGGAACAGATCGAACGCATACGACAGGAACTGGGCTTGGACCGGCCTTTTCACGAGCAGTTCTTCACTTATATCTCCGGATTGCTGCGCGGCGATCTGGGACAGTCGCTCTTAACGCGGCGAGAAGTCAGCGACGATTTGCGCTTGCGCTTCCCGGCGACGGCCGAGCTGGCAATATTCTCCGGCATTGTTATCGTGATCACGGGCATCTCCCTCGGCATAGTTGCGGCGGTCTTCGCTGGTTCACGACTGGATATGCTGATTCGCTTGCTGGTTGTGGTGGGGATGGGCATACCGCCCTTTGTGCTGGCGCTATTCCTTCAACTCATTTTTGCCAAGTCGCTGGACTGGTTCCCGCTGGAAGGCAGGCTCAGCACCTTGATGGCGCCCCCGCCCCACGTGACTGGTCTCTACTCGCTGGATAGCCTGCTGGCCGGGCAATGGGAAACGTTCTGGACCAGCCTGCGGCATCTCGCCCTGCCCGTTGCGGCGCTGGCGCTGGGACGCCTGGCGGTTGGCGCGCGATTCACGCGCAGCGGCATGCTGGAGACGCTGTCGCAACCCTATGTGCGCACTGCGCGCGCCAAAGGACTGCGAGAGAACCGTGTTATTTTGCGGCACGCGTTTCGCAACGCTCTAATCCCGGTCGTGACCATGCTGGGCATTCAGATTGGCTTTCTGCTAAGTGGCGCGGTACTGGTCGAGGTTGTGTTCACCTGGCCAGGTCTGGGACGCTACGCCGTCGAATCTGTCGTTTCATTCGACTTCTACGCCGTCATCGGCGCGGCCTTGGTTATCGCGGTGATTTTTGTCGTCTCCAATACTATTGTTGATCTGCTTTATGTGCAGTTGGATCCGCGAATCCAGCAGCGATGATTGCACCGATCATTTGAGGACTGTCAATGGCATACGAGCTGGGTTTCGATATTGGCGGCACTTTCACTGACTTCGCCTTGCTGGATACCGAATCGGGCGCGCTCAATATCTTCAAGGCGCTTACCTCTGCCGAACACCCCGAGCAGGCGGCGCTCGATGGCATTCGCGAATTCCTGGGCACAATGCGCCTGGGACACGACGAATTGCTTAATGCGATACATGCGACGACGCTGGTCGCGAATACGCTGATTCAGCACAGGGGCGCCCTGGTCGGCCTGCTGACCACTAAGGGTTTTCGCGATATTCTCGAGATGCGCAGCGAGCAGCGTTACGCTATCTATGATCTTCATCTGGAATACCCGCCGCCACTGAGCCCGCGTTATCTGCGTCGGGGCATTAGCGAGCGCACCGATCGCGACGGCCGGATTCTGCAAGACGTTTGCGAAGAAGACGTACATCAAGCGATTGCAGACTTCAGACGGCAGGGGGTCGAAGCGATCGCGATTTGCTGTATGCATTCGTATCGCAATCCGGAAAATGAGCGCCGCATCGCCGAGATCGCGCGCGACCGCTGGCCTGAAGTTCCGCTGACGCTTTCCTACGACATCGCGCCGGAAATCCGTGAATACGAGCGTACATCGACAACAGTCGCCAATGCCTATGTGCTGCCTCAGGTGTCACATTACTTGAGGACCATGAGCAGCGAGCTGGGGCGAGCGGGTTTCGCCGGCAACTTCTATTTGATGCTGTCGTCCGGCAGCACGGCGATGGCCTCTGCAGCCGATGACCAGCCCATCCGTTTGGTTGAGTCCGGTCCGGCTGCGGGGGCGTTGGCCGCCGCATTTTATGGCGGGCTGGCTGGACACGATAATCTGATTTCTTTTGACATGGGCGGCACAACCGCCAAGGTGTCACTGATTGACGGCGGAGAGCCGGCCATCGCCTCCAATCTGGAAGTGGCGCGAGTCCATCGCTTCACCAAAGGCAGCGGGTATCCGCTGCAGTTCCCCACGGTAGACATACTCGAGAGTGGCGCGGGCGGCGGAAGCATCGCCTGGGTGGATAATCTGGGACTGCTCAAAGTGGGACCGCAGAGCGCCGGCTCCGACCCCGGTCCCGCTTGCTATGGCTTCGGCGGAGATCAACCCACAGTGACCGATGCTGACCTGATTCTGGGTTATCTCAATCCGGACTATTTTTTGGGCGGCGAAATGTCGCTCGATCGAACGGAGGCGGAGAGGGCCCTGAAGCCGATTGCGGATACATTTGATTGGTCGATTGTGGAGACTGCTGACGCCATACATCGTTTGGTCAACGAGAATATGGCGGCGGCCGCGCGCATCCATATTCTGGAAAAAGCGCGCGACCCAAGGAACTACGCCATGATTTGCTTTGGCGGCGCAGGACCCGTGCATGCGGCCGGCGTCGCCGCTATCCTGGGCAATAATGAAGTTGTGGTAGCGCCGGGCGCAGGCGTGGCGTCGGCGATAGGATTACTGATCGCGCCCATCGCATTCGATTTCGCGCATTCTTATCCCACCATGCTGGACGGCGCTGACTGGTCCGTCGTGCGTGATCTGTACGCGCACATGGAAGCGCAGGGCCGAAAGATGCTTGCTGACGCCGGCATAAGAAATAGCGAAGTGCGTGTAGAACGCAGTGTCGATGGCAGATTTCAGGGTCAATTGCACGAGATTCAGGTGCCGCTTCCCGAAGATCTAGGTGACATGGATATCGAGTCTTTCGTCAGCCGCTTTGGAGCGGCCTACAAAAGACTTTACCATTACTTGCCCGATCACACGCCGATAGAATTGTTGACCTGGCGCAGCCGCATTTCAGGACAACGCGCTCCGATCAAGCAAACCAGGCTTTCAGATTCCGGTCGGGACCCGTCACCCGCGCAGAAAGACTGTCGTCAAGCTTATTTTGCGGAAGCGGACGGATTCATCGAAACGCCGACCTACGATCGCTATCGGCTGGGCGCGGGCATGGAATTGCGCGGACCCGCGATTGTGGAAGAGCGCGAATCGACCATAGTCCTGCGACCCCACATGCGCGCTGAGGTCGACGCTTTTGCCAATGTTCATCTGTACTTGAGTTAAAGGCGCAATATCGGGAGTGCCATCATGCGAATCTTATGGATAGATCCAATTGTTCAGGACAGGCTTTATACCGAGGCCTTGAGGATCGCCTTTGACTCTGCCCGGCGCCCGGATACAACGGTTGACATTATCTCGCTTCCTCCGGGACCCAAGCCCAGGCATCTGCGTTTTCACGCCTACGAAGCGTTGGTAATGGCAGATATTGTGACGACCGTCTACCGCTTCGCCCATGACTACGATGCTTTTGTCATCGGCTGCTTTTACGATCTCGCGCTGCGTGAGGCGCGGGAAGTATCGGGAAAGGCCATTGTGACGGCGCCCTGCCAGGCGTCTTGCGCAATCGCGGCTCACTTGGGAAACACCTTTTCCGTGTTGGTCGGCGCCGGCAAAGCGATACCGAAGATGCGCGAGAATATCCACACTTACGGCTACGGACATAGACTGCGCTCAATGCGGCCATTGAACATGCACGTGCTGGATTTCCAAGCGCAAGCCGATCGCACGATGGAAGCGATATTGCGCGAAGGCAAGATGGCTGTCGACGAGGATGGCGCGGAGGTCATTATCCTCGGATGCAGCGCCGAAGTCGGCTTTCATCAGGAGCTGCAAGACGAAATTGGCGTGCCGGTCATCGACTCCGCGCTGGCGCCCTTGAAGTACGCGGAGTTCCTGGCAGAAACCGCAGAGCGTTTCGCTTGGTATCCCAGTCGCGTTTGGGGCAGTGAAGCGCCGCCGGAGCGCGAGATCGAAGCTTGGGGATTATTTCGCGAGCCATTTGTCCAGCCGGCGCCCCTGATCAACTCGGAAGGATGACAGCTATGACTGAGAGCGGCATTGATCCCCTGACCTTGGAAATCCTCTGGCAGCGGCTAATCACGGTCGCTGATCAGATGTCGACCACCTTGGCGCGCACGGCCTTTTCCTCCACCATCACTGCCTCCAACGACTACGGCTGTGTCTTGATCGATGCCGAGGGACAGTGTATCGCACACGCCCACCGCAGTCTGCCGATCTTCAATCGCACCATGCCCTTTACCTGCCGCATCGTGTTGAAACGTTTCGGCCGTGAAAACATCAGGCCGGGCGACGTTTTCATTTCGAACGATCCCTGGCAAAATGCCGGTCATCATCCCGACATCACAGTGATAACGCCGTTCTTCAAGGGGGGCAAGCTGGTTGGATTCGCCGCCAGCATCGCCCATCATGCCGATCTCGGTGGCTCGATTGATACCAATCGCGTGACTGACAGTTTCGAGGAGGGGCTGCTCATTCCACTGGTCCGCCTCTATCAGGAGGGCGAGATCAACCAGACTGTACTCGATTTTGTCAGCGCCAATGTGCGCCTGCCGACGGCGGTAATCGGCGATATCCATGCGCAGGCCGCTGCCAATCAAACCGGCGCCGAGCGTTGCCTCGCATTGTTGGACGAATACGATTTGCCTGATCTGGAAGGGGTCTCAACAGCGATACAGGACCGCTCAGAACGGGCGATGCGCGCGGCGATCAGCACCCTGCCTGACGGAATCTACCATTCAACTGTGGTGGTGGACGAGCTGGATCAACCCTTGCAGCTGGTGTGCGCGCTTGAAGTACAGGGCGACGAGATTGCCATCGATTTCAGCGGAACATCGCCGCAACAGCCGCAGGGCGGCATCAACGTCACCTTCACGTTCACGCACGGCCAGATTTCTTATGCGCTGAAGGCGACTCTGCTGCCGGATGTGCCGGGCAACGATGGCTGCTATCGTCCGATCCACGCCAGCGCGCCGCCGGGCTGCATCCTGAATGCGCAGCGACCCGCCTCCTGCAATCAGCGCCATCGCATCGGCGCGCACATTTTTGGCGCGGTCCTGCGCGCATTGGCGGAAGTGCTGCCAGAGCGCGTCATTGCCGGGTCGGGATTTCTGGTGAGTACCCGCGTCTTCACCACCGCTGCCGAAGACGGATCCATGGAACACTGCTATCTCTTCAGCGCCGGTGGCATGGGCGCTCGCGTCCGCTCCAACGGCATATCCACCGTCCAGGTTCCCGCTCTCGCCGGAGCTGTTCCTGTGGAGCTTTTCGAAATCAGCGTGCCCGTGTTGACGCTCTGCCGGGAATTCATTACTGATTCGGGCGGCGCCGGTGAGCAGCGCGGAGGATTGGCGCAACGTCTGGAAATGCGGCTCTTGCCCGGATTCGACGGAACGGCGACCGTGGCGGTGCACGCGGCCGGGCAAAATGTCCCGCCCTTTGGATTAAAAGGCGGCGAAGGGGGTAAACCGGCCGAGATTCTGCGCGATGGCGCCGTGCTGTCACGCGAAGAAAAGTTCAAGTTTGCCAGCGCGCTGCCCTTGAACAATGGCAGTATGGCTGTGGGATTCGATACGGCTGCGGGCGGCGGCTACGGCTCGCCCCTGAAGCGCGATGCGGGCCAAGTGCGTGATGATGTCCGCGATGGACTGGTCTCCCTGGACTCAGCCGCAAAAGAATATGGCGTCATCCTCAATCCGACAACGCTTGAAGTGGATCAAAGCGCCACGGAGATCAAGCGGCGCTCGCTGGCCGAGGTCGGTTGACATCGGGCCGCGGAAGCGTCAGGGATGAATCCGATGCGACGACCGCGCATATCGATAGCAAAACTGGCGGCATTGTTGCGCGCAAACCCCGGACTGACGGCCGGGATCGCGCTGCTATTGCCGTTTCTGCTGTTCGCACTACTTCCAGATTTGTTCGCTACGCACGACCCCATCAAGACATCCATTCGCGAATTGTACGCGCCCCCCAGCCCGGAACACTTCTTCGGCACCGATGAACTGGGGCGCGATGTCTACAGTCGCGTGGTTTTTGGCGCGCGGATTTCGCTGGTCGCCGCCTCTATCATCATTGGCATCGCCTGTTGCATCGGCATCATATTGGGTACCATCGCCGGCTATTGGCAGGGCTGGGCCGACCGCGTCATCATGATTCTAGTGGATTTGGTGCTGGCCTTTCCCAGCTTGATTCTGGCGCTTGCGGTGAGCGCAGCGCTGGGCCCCGGCTTACGCAGCGCCATCATCGCCGCGGCAGCGGTCTGGTGGCCGGTTTATGCGCGTCTGCTGCGCGGACTCACGATCCAGTTGAGCGAGATGGAATTTGTCACAGCAGCCAGGGCCATGGGCGCGTCCTCGCCGGTTATTGTCATTCGGCATATTCTGCCCAACGCCGTGTACGCCATCGTCGTACGCATCAGCCTCGACTTGGGTCTCGCCGTGCTCTTGCTGGCGAGCTTGAGCTTCATCGGCTTGGGCGCCAGCGCTCCCACACCGGAATGGGGCGCCATGGTGGCTTGGGGCCGGATCTACTTCTTGACCGAGTGGTGGATCGGCGCTTTTCCCGCCCTGGCAATCACCTTGGTTGTGGTCGGCATTACGCTGCTAGGCGACGGGTTGAACGATATGCGCAACGTTCGCAGATAGAAACATGTCATCAATTGCAGGAGTAGGAAGGGCGCGGAGAAATGCCAAATGATGCGCGATTTGACAAACTTAACCAGATTATGCGGCGGGCCGAGCTCGACATCCTGGCGCTGATTCCCGGTCCCAACCATCGCTACCTCTTTGATGCCGAGCACTTTGTCTTGGAACGGCCAATCGTCACTTTCATTGTGCCCGGGCAAGAACCGGTTTCGGTCATTCCTGAACTGGAAATACCGCTGTTTAAGCGGCACGCCAAGCAATCAAGACTCTACGCGTACACCGATGCTCAAGGACACGAGGGCGCCTTCCGTGACGCGCTGGACAGCCTGCAATCTCCGGGAAAAACGATCGGCGTCGAAGGCCAGAATATGCGCTTCTTTGAAGGCGAGGCCATCCGCGCCGCTGCTCCTGATGCTGAAGTCATCGACGCATCGAGCGCGCTGGCGGACTTGCGCATCATCAAAGACGCGACTGAAATCGTCCTGCTGCGCAAAGCGATACAAATATCAGAGGAGGCTTTAGAGGCGACGCTGGCACAGGCGCGCGTGGGCATGAGCGAGATAGAGCTGGCCGCCGTGCTGCAAGCGGAAATGAAATCCCGCGGCGCGGATGGACTGGCCTTTGACATAATATTGCACGCGGGCGGCAATACCGCGCTGCCGCATTCGGGTCCGCTCGAATATCGTATGCGCGACGGCGACCCACTGTTATTTGATTTTGGCGCCACTTACCATGGCTATTGCGCCGATATCACCCGAGTCGTCTTCATCGGCGCCGCCAGCGCGGAGCAACGCGCCTTCTACGCCGTGGTGGAAGCGGCAAACAAGGCCGGACGGGAAGCGGCGCGCCCCGGCGTCACCGCTGAGTCAGTTGATCGGGCAGCGCGGCAAGTCATCATAGACGCCGGGTACGAAGCATTAATGCGTCACCGTACCGGTCACGGATTAGGCACGCAAGCTCACGAACCGCCGTACATCGTGGAAGGCAACAAACGCCTGCTCGAACCAGGTATGGTCATCACGATAGAGCCTGGGATTTATCGTCTCGGCGAAATTGGCGTACGCATTGAAGACGATGTCCTGATCACGGAAACGGGCGCCGAGAGCCTGACGACATTCCCGCGGGTGCTGAGAATCATTTGAAACTCTTTTGGAAAAGTGACTTTCGCGTGGATATGTCGACGAGCCGGCGCGATCTGCTGAAAATGGCAGCTGCCAGTAAAATCGATCGGGTGTTGTCGGGAACGCCGGTCCACATCCTCGTCCAGGATTCGGTCACGACCAAGTTACAGAGGGCTGGATTGGATGACCAAACGCTTCAGCCGGTCACCGATATCATTATCGCGCTGGTCGCGGCCGGTGCGGTTATCGATGTGGGCTATGCCGCGACCGAAACTTGCCAGTGCGTTGCGGGGCTGGGTCTGCCTGCGCCGCAGGACGATCACATCGCCAGCGATTCCTATCAGGACTTCTGGACTGGCTGCTTCTCGGATGTTCATCTATCACTGACGGGATCCATGATGAACGAACGGTGGCAAAACGTGGCGACAATCCACCGTTCCGGCGAACCGCGCTGCCGAGGGTGGCGCGCTGAAACAACGATTGGATATCCAGTTTTCCGGGGGCGGTCATATCCATGATTGGAACGATGAATGGCGCTTATGACCGATTACGATTGTCTAATGAGCAACTTGTGAGCGAATTATGCGCTTAGAAGGCAGAGTGGCCATCATCACCGGCGCGGCTTCCGGCATCGGCAAGGCGACGGCCGTTCGATTTGCCCGGGAAGGCGCAGCCGTCGTCATCGCGGACATCAATGTCGATGGCGGCGTCGCCGCCGCTGATTTCATTACAGCTGCAGGTGGGAAGGCGACCTTTGTCAAAACAGATGTCAGCCAGAGGCAGGATCTGGCCAACATGATCAATTGTGCAGTGGATCGTTACGCCGGCCTGGATATCCTGCATAATAATGCTTTTTGGAATCGCGGCGCTGCGGCCCTGGAGGCGCGGGAAGAAGATTGGCAACGTACGCTGGATGTCACGCTCAAGCCGATTTGGCAGGCGAGCCAACTGGCCACCCCGCATCTGATGAAAAGCCGAGCAGGCGCCATCTTGAATACGGCATCCGTGCACAGTATAGTCGGCTTTCCCGGCACTATCGCCTACCAGGCTGCAAAGGGTGGCGTGCTGTCGTTGACCAGAGCGCTGTCGCTTGAGTTGGCGCCGAGCATCCGTGTCAACGCGATTCTGCCCGGTTCGATTGATACACCCGTCAACGCGAGCGCGCCCGCCGCAGTCCACGAGGCATTCCTGCGGCTGGTACCGCTGGCGCGCCGGGGAAAACCCGAAGAAATTGCCAGTGTAGCGGCCTTCCTGGCGTCAGACGACGCCAGCTATATCACCGGCGCCGGCTTTGTCGTCGATGGTGGATATACGGTGCACTAAGGCATTCAGGGCGACGCCGACGACCGGCTGATCGAGCTGGATCCGGGCGAGGCCTCGATGGCAGCACTGAAAGTGTTGCGTTCGCCCGGGCGCTCCGGCAGCAAAGCCATGTCCTTGCGCGCCCCAGGAAACGCCGCCAGCTTGCGGCGGCTGAAGGTCTGGCAGATGAGCAGGTTCTGGGATGAGGACTTACCGGATGCCGGCGTCAATTGCAGTTCGGTTGAGCTTAAGCTAAGCTCACTCAAACAACTGTGTTTGCTTGCGAAGAAAGCGACGGTCAATGACATTCCAAACTGTAGACGACTTGGAAACCCCCAGCGTATTGATTGATCTCATCAAAATGGAGCGCAATATCAGCGCCATGCAAACGCGCTGCGATGAGCTCGGCATTCAGTTTCGTCCTCACATCAAGACTCACAAGATCCCCGCTATTGCGCGCCGGCAGCTGGATGCGGGCGCTGTTGGCATCGCCTGTCAAAAGGTGAGCGAGGCGGAAGTCTTCGCTGACGCCGGCTTTGATGATATTCAGATCCCCTACAACATCGTCGGCAAATCCAAGACGCGGCGGCTGGCGCAGCTGGCGCGACGTGTCAAACTCACCGTGACCGTGGATAACCTGCCCGTGATCGAGGGAATTGCGGGGGCGGCGCGTGAAGCCGATGCCACCATTGGCGTGATGGTGGAATTGGTTTCGCTCAATCAACGCACCGGCACTGACCCGGAAGACGCTCTTGAATTGGCGCGCCGGATCTCCGCTTGCGACAATCTGCGCTTCACCGGCTTGATGGTTTATCCCTCAGACGCCGCCATTCGGCCCAGTCTGCAGAAGACCTTGCGCCTGTTAGCAGATGCAGGAATCGCTGTGGAGACGGTCAGCGGCGGCGGCAGCGGCGCGATTCTGGAGTCCCATTTGATTCCAGAGCTGACCGAGATGCGGGTCGGCACTTACGTGTTCTGGGATTGGGGCAGCGTCAGCCACAAAATGACAACTTTCGATCGTTGCGCCATGACCGTTCGCTGCAGCGTGGTCAGCGCCAATGAAGCCCACCGCGTGATTCTCGATGGCGGCAGCAAATCCATCCACTCTGAGACGGTGGACGGCTGCTTCGGCTACATCACCGAGTATCCGGCTGCGCGCATTTACAAAGTCAACGAAGAACACGGATACGTTGATTTCAGCGCCTGTGAAACGATGCCGGGCGTTGGCGATATCGTACACATCATTCCGGTTCACACTTGCGTGGTGACCAATCTGCACAATCGGATTTTTGGCGTTCGCGGCGGGACGATTGAAGAAGTCTGGGATGTCGCGGCGCGCGGACTGGTCTGGTAGCCGCGCGAGCGTCTTCGATTCTCGTGGTCTTCTGCGTCATTAGGCAAATGCCGTCAGTTCAAGAGCGGCGTCATCTGATCCAGAGCGCGCCCCAGCAGGGCCACATCCGCCGCGTAACACAAGCGTAGATAGCCTTCTCCATTTGGGCCAAATGCTGCGCCAGGCGCCAATCCGACGCCGGTCTTGTTCAGCACATCAACTGCAAAGGCGAAACTATCGCTGACGCCGTCGACCTCGAAAAAGGCGTAAAACGTCGCGCGCGGTTGGGGAAATGTCACGCGAGGCAGTTGGGCAAATGCTGCGGTCAACGCATTCAGCGCGGCTCGATAGCGCTCGATTGACGCGCAAATGAACGCTTCACCCTCTTGCAGCGCGGTGATGCCAGCGATCTGCGTCGGCGCAAAGATCGAGGAAAAGTTGTACTCCGCCACCATTTCAATTGAAGACAGCAGTGAGCGCGGCGCGGTGATCCATCCCAGCCGCCAGCCGGTCATCGCCCATGATTTGGAGAAACTATTGATGATGAGATATTTGTCTTCTTCGGTGACCTTGTCGATGAAGCTGGGCGCGCAAAGACGGTCGTAGACGATGCGATTGTAAACCTCGTCGGCGATCAACCAGATGTTGCGCTCGCGGCAGAATTCCAGGATCCGCCGCTGCTCGTCATCCTCCAGCATCCAGCCGGTTGGATTGTTGGGCGAATTGACCATGATGGCGCCGGTCTTGTTATCGCAGGCGTCGAATAGCTCGTCGAGATCAAGACGCCACTGATTATCGACAGCCTTGATCGAGACCCGCTTGATGCGCGCGCCCAGAATCTCCGCGGCGGAGGGCAGATTAGGCCAGACCGGCGAAACGATCACTAGCGTATCGCCTTGGGACACCACGCATTGCAGCGCAACCGATAACGCTGTCATGCCCGACGGAGTGACAGCAATGTTGTCGGCGCTTAGCTCGGTCGAATATAGTTTGTTGGTGTACGTCGCCAGCGCCTGCCGCAATTCGACTATGCCCAAATTAGGCTGATAAAAGGTTTGGCCTTCGTCGATAGCGTCTTTGGCGGCATCGCGGATGAACCGCGGCGTGGGGCGATCGGGCTCGCCAAACCACAGTGGAATGATGTCGCTGCGACCAATGGCCGTATTGGCCACCTTGCGAATCAGGCTTGGCTGCAGCGCATGTACAGTGGGGCGAGTCGCGCGGATTCTCATCGTCAGCATCAGTCTCCTTCTTGTTTGTAAATGGCCACAGCGGCCACGATGACCAAGCCTTGCACCAGCCCTTGAATGAATTGGTTTACGCCCAGCATCACCAGTAAATTTGCCGTCACGCCCAAGAGCAACACGCCTCCCAGCGTTCCCAACACGCTTGCGCGCCCGCCAAACAAACTGGTGCCCCCGATGATCACCGCCGTGATCGCCTGCAGCTCGATCCCGTCGCCGATGGCGGGATCGCCGACGCCCATGCGCGACAACCACAGCAGACCGGTCAACGACGCGGTCAAGCTGCAAATGACATAGACGCCGTAGCGCACTTTCTTGACCGGAACGCCGGACAGGTGCGCGACCTCGGTATTGCCGCCGATGGCAAACAGATACTTGCCGAAGACGGTATAGCGCAGCAGCAATGCGGTCAGCACCAGTAACACGCCAAACATGACTGCGATTATCGGCGCCGGCCCGATCTTCTGTACATAAAACATGATGAATTCACGACTGGCCTTCCCTACCGGCGATGATGAAATGCTCAAGCCAATTCCTCGCAGAATCACGAGGGACGCCAAAGTCACGATAAACGGAGCGATGCGCAGCTCGTTGATGAGGAATCCGTGGATCAAACCGACCACTACGCCCAAAGCCAAGGTCGCGACGATGGCGATGAACATGTTGTCGCTTTCACCATTCATCACGATGGCGGAGACCAAAATCGAGACCTTGACCAGCGAACCGACGGAAAGATCAATGCCGGCCGTCAAGATGACCAGCATCTGCCCCAAGGCGACTATGCCCAGGAAGGCCGCTTGCCGCACAACGTTGGCCAAGTTGCGTTCGGTGAAGAAGCGCTCCGACTGTGTAATGCCGATGACGAACAATAGAATGACGAAGCCATAGACCGCGAAGACAGGACCATAGCGGCGCAAAAACAACGCGCGCGACTTGGTCATGTCGCCGAATAGGGCTGATGAGAGATTCATGCCGGCAGCGCCTCGGATTGTCCCAATATCGCCAGCTGGATGATATCCGCTTCGCGCGCTCCTTCGACCGGTACCTCGCCGGCGATCTTGCCATCGCGCATGACCAGAATGCGATCGCTCATACCGATGATTTCCGGCAGCTCCGACGAAATCATGACGATGGCAATGCCGCGGTCGTTCAGCTGTCGCATCAGCTTGTAGATCTCGAATTTGGCGCCCACGTCTACGCCACGCGTGGGCTCATCCAGAATTACTACATCGGGATCGGTCTCCAGCCACTTCGCCAGCACGACCTTTTGCTGGTTTCCGCCGCTGAGGTATTGCGCTTCCTGATCCGCCGACGCCATCACGATGGACAGTCGCTGCTTCGCCTCATCGACCACTTCGCTTTCTTCGT
The DNA here is from genome assembly GCA_022822305.1 of Anaerolineae bacterium. Classification (GTDB taxonomy): domain Bacteria; phylum Chloroflexota; class Anaerolineae; order Aggregatilineales; family Phototrophicaceae; genus UBA6055. The sequence continues at coordinate 220,017 of JAJEBY010000002.1, read as the reverse complement.
CGCGCTGCACGACGCCAAAGCGCGTCAAGCGGGACAGAATGGTGATGGTAACATTGATCCGAACCGTCAGATCAGTGAAGAGCCCGTGTGACTTGCGATCTTCCGGAACCAATACCAGTCCGGACTCGATCGCCTGCGCCGGATTCTTCCATTTTGCGCTACGCTTGTCGACTAGCTTGATGCTGCCGCCGGTCAATGGATCCGCGCCAAACAGCGCCCGCGCCAATTCTGTCCGTCCTGAGCCAACCATGCCGGCAATGCCAAGAATCTCGCCGGCATGCACTTCCAGGCTCACGCCATCGAGGATGGTATCGGTAGAAATGTTTTCGGCCACCAACACCAGGTCGCCCTGATGATGATCGGTACGCGGGAAGATCTCCTCCATTGGGCGGCCCACCATCAGTTCAACCAGCGTCGGGCGATCAAGCTGATCGATCGGTCGGGTATCAACAAGCTCGCCATCTTTCAACACGGTGACGACATCCGCGATGCGGAATACTTCTTCCAGGCGATGAGATATGTAGATGATTGTGACACCCTGGCTGACCAGATTGGAGATGATTTCGAAGAGCTGGTCGAGTTCGCTGCCGGCCAAGATCGCCGATGGTTCGTCCATCACGATCAAGTCAGCGTTTTGCGATAGCGCTTTGGCGATTTCGACCAGTTGCTGCTGGGCGATGGTCAATTCACTGACCGGCAGGCGCAAGTCCAATCTAATGCCCAGCCGTTTCAGCAAGGCCCCAGATCGCTCATATAACTCCTGCAAATTCAATATGCCAAAGGCGTGGCGCGGCTCGCGGCCAAGGAAGATATTTTCGGCAACGGACATCTGTTTCACCAACGCCAGCTCTTGATAGATAATGCTGATGCCGCTATCGATGACTTCGCCGGCCGAGACGTTGTCGCGGCGTTGCCCCTTGTAGAAAATTTCGCCGGCATCCGCTCGGTAAGCGCCCGCGAGGATCTTCATCAAAGTCGATTTACCGGCGCCGTTCTCTCCCACCACGGCGTACACTCTGCCAGGTTGGCAGCGAAAGGAGACATCCTTCAGCGCGCGGACGCCGGCGAAGGACTTGGAGATATTGCGCATGTCAAGAATGTAGTCGCTCATGCCAAGGGCCTGCGGCTGTCAACCAGAATTTATCTGGGGCGATGATTCGCCCCAGATAGCGGTCTTACGATTTACAGGTCGTCAATTGACGCTATTCCTCGACCAGGAATCCCAATTCCGCCAGCTTCTCATCCGGCATGGTGATTGGGCCGTGAACATCATCGCTCCAGTCGGGCCGGAAGTAATCCGCTCCTTCGACATCGGTAAAGGGGTCGCTGTTGTCGATTTTGCCCACAAAGTCAATGAAGCGCGGTATCGGCTCGCCGGCCAGAACCTGGAGAGCTGCGTCAATACACAAGGTGATCATGGCGTTGGGATACTGCCAGGCCAGATATTGAATTTCATGATCGAGCGCCAGCCGCAAGAAACCGTTCTGCCATTCACCGCCACCGATCGGCGGGATATCCATGCCGGCATCGAGATAGGCGCTGATGATGCCTTGTGACATCTGGGCGCCGCCCGACCAAATGGCGTCAATGTCGTCGCCGTGCTGCACCAGCCAAGTCTCCATAATGCCCTTGGCATCAGCTGGCGACCAGAATCCCGGCTGCTTGTCGAGGATATTGATGCCCGGATTGGCAGCGAAGACAGCATCTGCGCCTTCTTCCATGATGTCGGAGGTAGTCACGCCGGGTATGCCAGTCATGATCAATACGTTGCCTTCGCCACCCAGCTGATCGACCACGTACTGCGCAAGGCTGGCGCCAACCACCCAAAGATTGGTGCCGACCTCGGTGACGAAGTTATTGGTCTCTACTGCGCTCGCGCACAAGATCACCGGTACGCCTTGCATCATGGCGCGCTCGACCGGAGCGGAAAGCGCTGCCGCGCCCATGGGCACCAGAATCAAGGCATCGGGTTCCTGCGCCAGCAAATCTTCCACCTGTGGCACCTGGATATCCGCGCTCGCCTGCGCATCGCCATAAAGCAATTCAGATACGACATCTTCGCCAAGCTCTTCAACGTACCAATAGGCATGCGCGTCCATCAGTGCGGACCAGGCGTTACTCGTACCCTGCGCGGCAAACGCGATGCGATAAGGCCCGTCCTTGGCAAAATCACTCGTATCGTAGACTTCGTCCAGCCTGGAAAGCACGCTTTGCAGATAAGGCGAGGCTTCGATCTGTTCTTCGGTGAATTCAAAGTCCAGCCCGCCCGATTCGTCATCTTGCCCGTAAGACAGCGCCGATGCGGTAAGCAGCAGCACCAGGATCAGGGTCATTCTTAGTATTCTGTTCATGTCATCAATTCCTTTCAGACACTTGATTGGAAGTCAAAACACTTACGCTGGCGACAATTGATTGCTTCAATTGTTCCTCCTTTCGTTGATCCTACTTACGACTCGACGCGAGCGACGCTATACAAGGTGACCGCGCCAAGAATAACCAATCCCTTGATGATGAATTGCACTTCGACATCCAATCCCATCAGCACCGCCATGGTACTCAGGATCTGAATGATCAAGACGCCTGCGATAGTGCCGAGCAATCCCCCGCGCCCACCAACAAATGCGGTACCACCGACCACAGCCGCCGCGATTGAATCCAACTCCAGTCCAGTGCCGATGAATCGATCGACATAACCTACGTAGCCTGTCAATACCACGCCGGAAATCACGGCGAAACAAGCGCCGAAGATATACACCGAGATCCTAATCGCATCGACCGAGATACCGGAGAGACGCGCTGCTTCAATGTTGCTTCCCACAGCGTAAACTTTCCGTCCATAGGCGGTGCGCCGCAGAATGAAGATGAAGGCCGCGTTCAAGCCCAGCCACAACACCAGCGGGATCGAAAGGAAACCCCAGGATTGGTTCACCATGCCCAGCATTTCCGGCACGAATCCGCCGGGTACGCCGCGCGTGTACGCTTGAGTCGCGCCTTGCACCAACACCAGCATCCCGAGCGTCGCCACAAAGGGCGGCACGCGCCGCTTGGTTACCAAAATGCCGTTGCCCAATCCGACTATCACACCCAAGCCCAAGGCGATCAAAATGGCCGGCAGCACCATTTCATCTCGTCCATTGCTGACTTCCGCAACGGCGACTGATGTCATCACAATCACGCCGCCGACCGAAAGATCTAACCCGGCGACCAGCAAGATCATCGTCTGGCCGATGGCGACAATGCCCAGTTGTGAAGCCTGGCGCATCACAATTGCGATAGTATCGACCTGAAACAACTTGGGCGTCAGGAAAGCCGCAGCCGTCAATAGCAGGGCCAAGGCCATGTAGACGCCATAATCGACAACGAGCTTGCGAATTCTCCAGGAATCGGCAATGGATGAAGATTCAACCGTTTTAGCGACGCTCATTTGGCGACCTGAATCTCAATAGGATTTCGATTCGCAATTGATGAAGTCCCTGGCGCTGCCGGCTAGTGAGGGGCAGCCGGGGACGCGCCGTCCTGATCATCCAGGTACTTCGCAGCCCACTCCACGCCTTCCCACGATATGGTCTTTTCGGGCGCAATTCTGACCAGATAGCGCGGGCGGACCCGTGAGGGCTCCAGGTATTCCGGACCGCGTTCACCAAGGTAGCGGACCGCCATGCGCCGAGCGATTTCCAGCCATTCTCCGTGCATCAGCGCGGGACCCTCAACGATTTCCGCACCTCCGCGAAACAGCACCCGGGTATAGGGACTGGTATCTTTGGCGCAGGATACGGAGCAGCGGGGGAATCGGAGCAGATGCCGGGCGAAGATAGTCTTTGCGCGCGGGATGACCCACATGGCTTCTCCATCCCATTCTTGCCAAACTGGCGTCACGTAGGGGTCGCCCTGGCTGTCGACGGTGGCGATTCGCGCGACTACCGGGCCATCGAGAAACTCCTGTAACTCGTCGGGGTAAAGACCGCGCATCTTGCCCATCCATTCGGGGTATTCGCGTTTTGCGCTCATTTCTAATTCGTCCTCCAAATCATCTGGCCATCACATAATTTGATTTCCTACTGATCGCAATGCTGTTACGCTGATGCGCCGATTATAACGCCGCAGTTCAGCAACTCCAAAGTTTGTCGGCCGCGCAAGACAAGCTGATCTAAACCGATGCAGAGTTTGCAGGAGCGGGATTGTCTCAGGGCGCTGGCGGCGATTCAAACCAGTGCTAAGCGCACGCCGACTGCTGACTCCGGTTCGTAGGTCCTCGGCTCGCCATCCGTCTTGAATCGTATTCGATAGGGTACGGGCTTGTCGGCCGCTAGATGGTCGACCAGCGGACCAGATTTTCCTCTTGGCGTCAGATACTCAAGCCGATGGGAACCAACATCTAAAGCGATGCCATACGCATCCAGCTGTTCATCCTCGACGACGGCGGCCGTTCTGCTCAAGGCGCTTTCCATGATTCGCCGCGTTGCGTCGAGATCGCGTGTGGCAAGCGTGATGGAATCAATGCCCGTGACCCCATTTTCGTGTTTGTTATCTTTGGGCACGCGCTCCTCGCGAGGCGTCTCGTCTTCAATCACGAAGGGGATCAATCCTTGATGTTCGCCATTAATCTCGTTGTTCAGCCATGACAAGCGATAACCGTCGACGCGGACGCGACTCAAGCCCACCAGTGGACTCATATCCACACCCTGAGACGCGAATGTGGCGTAATCCGCGCGAACATCATCTGTTTGCATGCAAAAGTCAATTAACCCGCCGCCACGCTGATGCACTGCGTCCCACCAATAGTGATTGGGGCTTTCTTCGTAAAAGGATAGCAGCTCGATATAGGCACCGTCCTGCAGTCCAATCAGGTTGTTGTATGAGCCGATCGGATGTTTGCCGCCGCCCACGACGGTAAATCCAATCGATCGAAATGTCTTAGTGAGCGCATCCAGATCTGGTCCCGCGATGACAACATGGTCGATGCCAAGGATCATTTTCATCTCCCTTCGCTATGACATTTTCGGCGCGAGTATAACACTTCGAAGCATTCGATTAAACTTCAGTTGCAGCAGCGGGATTGCCGTCTAGCTTGACTTGGGCGGGCGAATCGGTTCTATTTGTTGCGAGTCTTGTCGAGAGTGGAGTAACGAATATGAAACTGACGAGTGATCTTCATGTAGTCGGCGGCGGCTATTTCGGATTTGGCATTTCCGGCCGCCTCGATTGCAACGTGTACATAATCAACAGCGGGTCGGAACTGGCGCTGATTGATCCGGGCATGGGCATAGGCCGAGACTTCGATACGATATTGGACAACATCCGCGACGACGGTCTCGATCCCGGGCGCATTCGCAAGATGATCTTGACGCACTATCATTGCGATCATATTGGCGCCGCCGCGGAGGCGCAAAAGCGATTGGATGTGGAGGTGTATGCTTCCGCCTTGGCCGCGCCAGTCATCCGAGTCGCCGATGAAAAGGCGGTTGCGCTGGATGTCGCCAAAGCGGCAAACTTCTATCCGGAAGATTTCTTCTTGCCGGCCTGCCCTGTCGATGTCGAATTGGATGAGGGCGATATCGTCAAGGTCGGCAACCTGGAATTGGAAACCTACGATACGCCCGGACATTGCGACGGCCACCTGAGTTTCGTTATGCGCGGCGGCGACCGCACCTATCTGCTAGGCAGCGATTTAGTCTTTTGGGGCGGGAAAGTCGTCTGGCAGAACATCCATGACTGCCGCATTGACGCCTACGCGCAAAGCATGTTCAAAATGGAGCGAGTCGAGTTTGACGCCTTGATTCCCGGGCATCTGCAGATCTCGCTGACCGGCGGCAAAGCCCATGTGGATGCCGCTGCCGCCGCGTTTCGTCAGCTCGGTATCCCGCCCAATCTGCTCTAGGCTGGAGCGCGTTCAACAACCAGCGGCGTATTCGCGCAAGCGATGCGCTCCCAACCGCAATGATGGGCGCTAGCGTTTGGGCCAAGTATCAGACAGGCGATAACCCAGCGGCCATGGATCATCGGGATCGAGCATCAATTGCTGGGTACCCGATATCCAGGCGCGTCCGCGAATGCTGGGCACGATGGCCGGGCGACCGGCAATTTCGGTCACTTCCTGAATCTGGCAATCGAATCGCGAACCGATAATTGAATGCCCGATGAAGCGCTCGCCCGGCCGGATCTCCCCCCGCGCGTGCAAGACCGCCAGGCGCGCCGAACAGCCCGTCCCGCATGGCGAGCGATCCAGCTTGCCGGGGTCAATGGCAACGGTATTGCGACCCGCCAGAGCGCCCACTTGCCGCTCAACAGGCAGCGTGAACTGGCAGAACGAGATGTGATTCCACTCCTTGTGTATTGGATGCTGGAAGCCGATCTGTTCGTCGGCGGCGGCGACGATCTTGCGCCCGATTTTCGCCAACTCCTCGGCTTCGTCCGGCGCGATCTCGAACCCCAGCGATCGCGCGTCGACCAGCACAAAACTATCGCCGCCATAGGCGATATCCACAATCAAGGTTCCGTGGCCTTCCAGCTCAAGTTTGGCATCAAGCCGATCGACAAACGACGGCTCATTCCAGACCTCAATGCTCTCCGCCTTGCCATTGGCACAGGTGGCGCGGATTTTGACTAATCCCGCCGGTGCCTCCAAATAGAACGTTGTCTCCGGCTCGCGCATTTCAATCATGCCGGTATCGAGCAAAACAGTCGCCACACAGATCGAGTTGGATCCCGACATCGGCGGCGTATGCATGGGCTCCATGACGATGAAGCCGAATTCCGCCTCAGGGTGGACCGGTGGCACCAGCAAATTGATATGTTTGAAAACGCCGCCACGCGGTTCGTTCAAAACGAATTGGCGCAGGCGGTCGTCCTCGGCAATCCAGCGCGCCTGTTCCCAAATCGAATCGCCGGGCGGCGGCGGCACGCCACCGACGATCACATTGCCGACCTCGCCCTCGGCATGACAAGCTACAAGATGGATGACCTTATTTGTCCGCATCACAGAATCCCGCTGAATTGGCTGTTTGCCAGCTAAAATCTAGACAACATATGTATAGAACATCTTGCTCGGTCTGCAAAATTCATGTCCCGGGACCGGTCACCGAGTACGACCATGTCGCTGCAAGGCGCCGCCCAGAATGATAAACTTATTCTACCCGTGATTACACAAGGAAATTGTGCCCTATGTCCACAAGCACCCCATCAGTTTTGCAGAAGCTGCGACAAATTGATACCGCCACCATTTGCAACGTCATCGAACTTTTCGTAATACGTCCGCGGAATCGAGGGTTCATGCTGCGCGACATTGGCGCGGCCTACCCCGATTTGGCGCCGATGGTGGGTTTTGCGTCCACCGTCACCAGCCGCACCTTTGCCGCGCCCCCGAACGGAAGGGCTGTCGCCACCGTGCCCGATGTGATCGCGCGCTTCGACGAGTTATCTGGTTCTGCCGTCGTTGTCATGCAATGTCTGGATAGCGGCGGATCAGCGGCCACGTTTGGCGATGTGATGTGCAATTCGTTCAAGGCATTTGGGGCTGTCGGCTTGGTCACGGATGGTCCCGCCCGCGACTTGGATCAGGTGGCGGAGATCGAGTTCCCGGTCTTCCATCGCGGCATCGTCTGTTCGCACGGCTACCATCACCTCCTCGATATCCACATGCCCGTCCAGGTAGGAGGCGTCGCCGTTGCGCCGGACGCCCTCCTGCATGGCGACGGCAATGGCGTGACCACGATTTCCAAGTCGATCGCGTCCGATGTCGCCGATGCCTACGCCGAGTACGCCGCCGCCGAGGCACTCGTCATCAACCTCGCCCAGAGCGGCTCGCCGACACTGGCCGAACTGCGAGACGCCAATCAGGAAATGGCTCGACTGGTCGAGGAACTCGGGGCGCGGCTGCGCGCTAAATCTGCTCGGCCGTAGGTGGTCCAATGTGCGCTTTGCGTTTGACAAAACTCAGTACTGTTGGGCGCCAGATCCGCCAACAGAATGCAACTAGTCGCAGTGTGCTTTGCGAACTTAGCGGCGGCTAGATCGACGTTTGCGCAAGGTAATCTCAGCGATCGCAGCACATTCAAAGTTATCATTCTTTTTCGAAGCTAAGAAAATGTCAGTGACGGGATCAGTAGGCGAGAATTTGGAGAGTGAAGCGACGTTCAATCCAGGCGGACATATGCCTTGCTCCGATGATAGATCAGCGGCGACTGCGCATCATCGTCCAGAAAATCACCCGTCTGATAGGCTTCGACTTGCTCCGGCGACAGGATGTTCTGCTGACCGTTAAAGGTACTGCCATCGGGCATGTAGGCGCAGGTCATCGCGCGTCGGTAGCGTGGCGTCATGTTGGCGCCGGCGCCATGGGCAACCAAACCATTGTGGAAAGAACATGAGCCGGCTTTCATCTCCACCGCAACGGCATCCAGCCCGCTCCAATGCGGATAAGCGTCTAAGAGTCCGCCGATGTTGTTGCCGATATCGACATTGTCGTAGGTCGCGGATTTGTGCGTACCGGGCAAAAAGTACAGGCAGCCATTGTCCTTGGTGACATCGTCCAGCGCCACCCAGATGCTGATGGCGTCACGCGAAAAAAACGACCAATAGGGATTGTCGAGATGCCAGGCGGTCGGATTGCCCCAGGGCGGTTTGATCAGCGCCTGATCGTGCCAGATGCGAATGCCCTCAACGCCCGCCAAAGCCGCCGCCATCTTGCCCAGTCTGTCATCAATCATCAGACGCCGCATGCCATCGTGGTCGCTCCAAAGGTTGATGCGCTGGGCGAACACCCGGGCGTAATAATTGTCTTCTTCGCGCAGTCGCCCGTCCGCCAGTTTGCGATCGCCGCGCGCCGCCACCGCCTCGCCAACATTTTCTCGCCATATCTCCAGTTCCTTCACAGTCAGGAAGTCGTGTTTCACCAGAAAACCATTGTCTTGGTAGAAGCTGATTTCGTCCGTGGACAGGTCGTGATTCATCTATCGGTTTCCTCCATAGAGACCTTGCGTTTGCGTCTGTGACGGTTCGTGATTATGATAGCCGCAATTCTATAATGCAAACCGTGCCTCCCCCGCCGATGCCCATACGATTGCGGGATCAACAGAGGGCTAGCCAAACAGTCGAGCAAGCGCGATTAAGGACCCGAATGTGACAATCAATCCCAATATCTTGTTGATCGCCATCGATTCTATCCGCGCTGACCACATGAGTTGCTATGGCTACCATCGGTTGACCACGCCCCATATCGATCGCCTCGCGCAATCGAGCGTGCTTTTCGAAAACACCTACAGCGCTCACGTACCGACCACACCCGCTTACGCGTCCATGCTCACCGGTCGCGATTGTTTTGGCACGCAGGTCGTGGCGCTGCGTCACCAGGGTCCCTTGCGCTCGGAAGTTCCGACGATGGCAGAAATCTTGCGTGAGCACAGCTACAACAGTTGTTGTATCGGCTTCTCCGATAATCCCAGCGCGCGCGGCTTCGACAGCTACCTCAATTACGAAGGCTGGGGAACCTGGGAGCAGGGGCGCAGCCCCAAAGCGCAGAATCTCAACCGGGTCGCCATTCCCGAGATTGAGCGACTCTGCGCGGCGGACAGGCCCTGGTTCGTCATGTTGCGTCATATGGATCCGCACGCGCCTTATTTGCCGCCCGAGCCGTATGAGCGCATGTTTTATCACGGCGACGAAACCGACCCGGGCAAGCGCTCCATGGAGCCGGTAATGTCTTTCAAACCCTTCCGCGATTTTTTCGAAACTTGGATGCCGCCCGGCATTAGCGACAAGGACTACGTCATCGCGCAGTATGACGGCGCCATCGCCTATTTGGATGCCTGTCTGCAATCCATTTTCACAGCGCTGGCGAGTTTGGACGCGCTCGAAGACACCATCATCGTACTCAACGGCGACCACGGCGAAACGCTCTATGACCACGAGCTATGGTTCGATCACCATGGCATGTACGATAATGTCTTGCACGTTCCGCTGATCCTGCGTTATCCGCGCAAGCTGCCGCAAGGCGCGCGCGTGAGCGGGTTCAATCAGCACAAGGACTTGCTGCCCACCGTGCTGGAATTGGCGGATTTGCCGCTGTCTCCGCTCACGGAAGACGCGGCATTCGACGGCCAAAGCCTACTGCCGATGATCCGTGGCGACCTGGCATCGCTCCAGAGCGAATTCTATATCACCGAATGCACCTGGATGCGCAAACACGGCTGGCGCACACCGAGCTGGAAACTGATGATCGCGCTCGAGCCGGATTTCCACTTCAAGCCGGAAATCGAGCTTTACAATCTGGCGGAAGATCCAGACGAAGACGTCAATCTTGCCGAGCAGCGTCCGGACGTTGTCGATGCGCTGAGAGCCCGCATGTATGCATGGATCGCCAAGCGGGAAGCGGAAACCGGTCTGAACAATCCGATGTACACTCAAGTTGATTGGCATGGCATTGAAGGCGTCGGGCCCTTTAAGACATCGCAGCAGGCCTACGATTCACTCTACATCGGCGATGTATCCAAGGCGATAGAATTGCAGGCTGGCGCAAGCGAAGAGGATGAACAATGACCTTACGAGTCGCAGTCGTTGGAATGGGCGGAATCGGCAACATCCACGCGGAAGTCTATACCGAACATCCCGATACGCAGTTGGTCGCCGTCTGTGATTTTTTGCCGGAGCGCGCGGATCAAGCGGCGGAAGCGTACGGCTGCCGAGGCTTCCACTCCGTGCAGCAGATGCTCGCTAGCGGCGTCGAATTTGATATGGCCAGCGTCGCCACTGCCGGTGAAGAAAACGGTGGCGCGCACTACGAACCAACCATGCTGCTGCTGGACGCCGGTTATCCTGTGCTGGGCGAAAAACCGATTTCGAATGACATTGCCGAAGCGGAAGCGATGGTGGCGCTCGCGCGGGCGAATAATCTGCGCTACGGCATCAATTTGAATCACCGCTTCACGCCGGCCGCGCTCTTCGCGAAGGAATGGATTCTACGCGGACGGTTGGGTGAATTGAATATGATCGATATGACCATGTGGATCAACAACCCCAATGAGAGCTCGCCTCACTTCCATATGCGCGCCTTGCACCCGCATTCACTCGATGTGATGCGTTACTTCGCCGGCGCGGAAGTGACCAAGGTTCACGCCTTCTTCAAGAAAGGCGCGGGACGCCAGATCTGGTCGAATGTACAAGTCAACCTGCTCTATGACAACGGCATCATCGGTCATCTGCGCGGCAGCTACGATGGCAACTTTGGCGCGGCCGGCACCTACGGGCTGGAAACGCTGGAGGTCGTCGGCGCCGAGGGGCGATTCGTCCTGCGCGATGCTTGCGAGGAACTCACATTTTATCCGCGCTTCGATACGCAGCTGGAGCGGCACGTGAACTACGGAGGCATGAGCCACTTCAGTCAAACCTTTAAGAGCAGAATCTCGCACTGGATTGACCAGAATCTTGCCAACGTGCCGCCGGAAAAAATCGACGCTTCAGGCGCGGATGCGTTAGTCGCCCAGCGCATCATCGAAGCGGCGATAGAATCCTGGGAAACGGAAAAGGTCGTCTCGTTGTGATCATCGTCATTGGACGCGGACATTCGGGCACCCGCACTATCGCCCACACGCTGTACGCCTCAGGTGTGTATATGGGCAACCAGCTCAATCCGTCGGGCGATCTCATTCCTCCGCAAGATATGTACGACGCCTGTCGTATCTTCGCGCGCTACGTCAAATGGAACGGCGACCTAAGTTGGGATTTCGATCATGCGCAAACGGTCGAGATGTCGTCTCAATTCACTGACCTGCTGCGGCGCTACCTTGCTTCGGTTTTGAAGCATCGCGGAAAGCATAAGGGCTGGAAGATTCCCGAATCCACGCTGATCTTCCCCTGGTTGGCGCGGCTATATCCTGATAGCCACTTCATATTCCTGGTCCGTAATCCGCGCGATTGCATCCTGAGTCAACACCTGACCGATGACCTCTGCGAATTTGGCATCCAGCATCCGAAGACTGATGACACCCGTTTGCGGCGCGCCATCTCCTGGAAATATCAGTATGATCTTGTCAAGGCGACCCCAAGGCCGAAACGTTGGATCGAAATCCGATTTGAAGATTTCATCGATAAACAGGAAGAGACAGTGACGCGACTTGAGGCGTTTCTCGGCATTCCGCTGGCGCGCATCGTTGTGCGCAAGGATGCCGTCAACCGCTGGAAACATGATCAAGGCGTGAATTATTTCGACTGTTTTGAAAGCGCAATGCGCGAATACAATTATGAAATTCCCGCGGCGTCAAGAAGGAGAGCGCGGTAGTAATCGACGCGGGTCCGGCCGAGATCGGCTACGCTGCGATCTCCAAGCGCGACGCGCTGGTGGCGGCGATTGAATTGCGCAAGAAGCAGTCGGTGGTTTATCTTGACAAAATGAGTTCGAAAGGAAGTCAAGCGTGAAACTCGGCGCGAATTCAGTGCTCTTTGGCGCATGGGACATGGAGGTTGCCTTCAAATATCTGGCGATGGCCGGCTATGATGGTATCGAGATTTCCGCCATCGACGGCATGAGCCAGCACTTGGTCCTGGACAACTGGCGAGAGATCGCGCCCCGGGTCAAGCGCCTCGCTCAGGACTACGGGCTTGAGTTGCTGGCGATGGAACAGCCGTCGCGCGATCCTGATCTGATGGAAAGCGCTTTTCAAGCCGCAGTCGAGCTCAGCATACCCATCATCAACTGCGGACCCGGCGGCGCGGCCGACGATGAATCCACCTATGCGAATGTGCTTGACGAATTGGGCGCGCTGGTGCAGATGGCGGAAAGCTATGGCGTGACGCTCTGTGTCAAGGCGCATGTCGGGCAATACGTCTACAATACGCCAACCAGCCTGAAGATCCTGAACGACATTCAATCGCCGTTTTTCGGACTCGACATGGATCCGTCGCATATCCATCGCGCTGACGAGAATCCGGTGGAGGCCATCGAGGCCGTGATAACGCGCATCAAACATGTCCATATCCGCGATTGCAAGGGGCGGCAGCAGGGGCCGGGCGCGCCGGAAGACCAAGCTAACGGCCGCGGCGATATCGATCTGGTAGGCTACATTCGAGTCTTGCGCGATTACGGCTATGACGGACCAGTGGATCTTGAAATCATCGGCGCAAAAGCGGCGGGGTATTCGCTCGAGCAATGTTGTATCATCGCCGCCGAGGCCCGTGGTCATATGCAGGCCTGCTTGCAAGCCGCCGGCGCTCGCTGAAAACAAGAGACCAAGCAGCAGGAATTCAAATATGTACGATCAACCGACAGAGGCGCAGATAGAATCGGCATTCGACATAGCGCGCGAGCGTTACGACGCCTTTGGTGTGGACGTGGACGTAGCCATGGCGACGCTGCGCTCAGTGCCGATTAGTCTGCACTGTTGGCAAGGTGACGATGTCGCTGGCTTTGAAGATCCTGACCGCGGATTGAGCGGCGGCATCATGGCGACGGGCAATTATCCGGGCAAGGCGCGCACGCCCCAGCAGCTGCGCGCCGATCTCGATCTCGCTTACGATTTGATCCCCGGCGACCACCGCCTCAACCTGCATGCCTCGTACCTGGAAAGCGATAAGCTGATAGCGCGCAATGAAATTCAGCCTGACCATTTCCATAGCTGGGCAGATTGGGCAAAAGACAACAATCGCGGCATCGACTTCAACCCGACCTTGTTTTCGCATCCGCTGGCTGACGATGGTTTCACGCTGGCGCATTTGGACGAGGGCATCCGCAGCTTCTGGATCGAGCATTGTATCGCAGCGCGTGAAATCGGCGCGTACTTCGGCAGGGAGCTGGGCACACCCTGCGTGACCAACGTCTGGATTCCCGACGGCTACAAGGATTTTCCCGCTGATCGACTGGCGCCGCGCGCGCGATTGAAGGATGCGCTTGACAAAGTATTCGAGAAGCGGCTTGATCCCGCGCATAATCTCGATGCTGTGGAATGCAAGCTCTTCGGATTGGGCTCGGAAAGTTATGTGGTCGGCTCGCACGAGTTTTACCTCGCCTACGCCTTGGCCAACGACAAGGTCTTGTGCCTGGATGCCGGACATTTCCATCCCACCGAGACCATCGCCGACAAGCTGTCCGCGGTCTTGCTCTTCCTGCCGGAAATCTTGCTGCACGTCAGCCGTGGCGTACGTTGGGATAGCGATCATGTGGTGGCGCTCAATGACGATCTGCTCGCCATCATGCAAGAGATCGTTCGCGCTGACAGCCTGAGCCGCGTGCATATCGGTTTGGATTTCTTCGACGCCAGCATCAATCGCGTCGCCGCTTGGGTCATCGGCACGCGCAACGCCTTGCGCGCGCTCTTGATGGCGCTGCTCGAACCGCGGCATCTGCTGCGACAATATGAGGACAGCGGCGATTTCACCGGTCGGCTGGCGCTGCTGGAAGAATTGAAAGGTCTGCCATTTGGCGCCGTCTGGGACTACTATTGTTTGTCGCAAGATGTTCCGGTCGGCATGACCTTCATGGACGAGATCCGCAGCTACGAGCGGGAGATCTTGTCGAAGCGCGCTTGAACACTTTATTCGTTCCAAGTCTGAATATCACTGTGAACTGTGCCTGCGCGCATGACTTCGAATCGCGCTTTCAAACGCCGGTCGCCATCTAAACTGAGGTGAAGCAATGCTACCTTTCCAACCCGAGGATTATGATCATGTGAGTTACTTGTGGGACGATGCGTGTGCTGCCGCGCTCGACCCCTTGGACCGACTGGCGTACCGCTCGAACTTGCTGGGCGCCGATCAACGAATCACCAACACCGGCGGCGGCAATACCTCGAGCAAGATTATGCAAGTCGATCCCCTAACCGGCGACGAAGTTGATGTCATGTTCGTCAAGGGTTCAGGCGGCGATCTGCGCACGGCGAACCGCGCCAACTTCGCTTCGCTCTATATGAACAAGCTGCTGCAATTGCCGGCGATCTATGAGGCGGCAGACGTCAAAGGACCCAAAACGCCGATCGAAGACGAGATCGTTGCGATGTATCCGCATTGCGTCTTCAACCTGAATCCGCGCGCGAGCTCGATCGATACTCCCTTGCACGCCTTCATCCCCTATCGCCATGTTGACCACACCCACCCCAATGCGCTGATCGCCATCGCCGCTAGTGATCAGGGCGAGCAATTGACTCGCGCGATCTACGGCGACCAGGTGGCATGGGTCGATTGGCAGCGCCCCGGATTTGATTTGGGACTGAAGCTACAAGCGACTATCGCGGCGAATCCCGGCATTGTTGGCATCGTCCTGGGCGGTCACGGAATTATCAACTGGGCGGACGACGACAAAGCCTGTTACGAACTGTCTCTCACGCTCATCGAAAAAGCGGCGCGATTCCTGGCCGAGCGAGATCTGGGCGACGCGGCCTATGGAGGCGCTAAGTACCGCAAACTCCTCAGCGATCGACGGGATGCGATCTTGACCCAATTGCTGCCTCGGCTGCGCGGCATGGTCTCCGAGGAGAATCGCTTTATCGCCACGGTGCAGAGCGATGATGATATCCTGGCGTTCGTCAACAGCCGTGATGCCCAAAGGTTGGCAGAATTGGGCACATCTTGTCCGGATCATTTTCTGCGCACCAAGATTAAACCACTTTTCATCGATTGGGACCCACACGGCGAAGACAGCAGCGTTTTGCTGACCGGGCTGGCCTCTGGCATAGCCCAGTATCGCTCCGACTATCGCGAGTATTACGAGAGCTGCAAAGGCGCCGATAGTCCCGCCATCCGCGATGCCAATCCGCGCGTGATCCTGATCCCAGGCATTGGCATGATCGCATTCGGCAAGAACAAGAGCGAATCACGCGTGACGGCCGAATTCTACAATTGCGCGGTCGCCGTCATGCGTGGCGCTGAAGCAGCCGGCCATTACGTTGCGCTGCCCCGCCAGGAGGCCTTTGATATCGAGTATTGGGCATTGGAGGAAGCCAAGCTGCGGCGTATGCCTCCAGAGCGTCAACTGGAGCGCAGGGTTGTGGCGGTGATCGGCGCCGGCAGCGGCATCGGGGCGGCAACTGCCCAGCGCGCCGCGGAGGAAGGCGCGCATGTCGTCTGTGCCGATCTCAACCTGGAAGGCGCGCAAGCAACCGCCGATGCGCTTTCCGAACAATACGGCGCGGGCATTGGCGTCGCCGGCACGGGCATATCCAATTGCGGCAACGCCATCGCTCTGGCGGTGGATATCACATCAGACGACAGCGTAAATCAGTTTCTGGCGCAGACAATTCTGGCATACGGCGGCATCGACGATATCATCGTGACCGCAGGCGTCTTCTTCACGCCAAATGACGACGGGCGCAATTCGGACGATCAATGGCGCGTGACATTTGATGTAAACGTCATGGGCGGCTACAAGGTCGCCAACGCCGCGGGACCAATCTGGCGCGCGCAGGGACTGCCCGCCAATCTAGTGCTGACCACCAGCGTCAACGCGGTCGTTTCCAAGAAGGGTTCAATCGCCTACGATACCAGCAAAGCCGCCGCCAACCATCTGGTTCGCGAGCTGGCGATCGAACTTGCGCCCCTGGCGCGCGTCAACGGTTTGGCGCCCGCCACTGTGGTCAAGGGCAGCAGCATGTTCCCGCGCGATCGCGTCATCAATTCACTGAACAAGTACGGCATCGATTATGACGAAGCGGCGTCAACGGAGAAGCTGCGCGAACGGCTGGCTGAATTCTATGCGGAGCGGACCTTGACCAAGCTGGCGATTGCGCCGGAAGACCAGGCCGAAGTCGCATACCTGCTAATCAGCGATGCCTTCAGCAAGACGACCGGGCAGATCATCAATGTGGATGGCGGGTTGCACGAGGGCTTTTTGCGCTGATTCTATTTCCCAGCCCTACGATTTACTAGCTTACCCAAACTAACACAAGGTGATGCGCATGCGATTAGAGGAATTGCTATCGCGAGCCGATGACGAGACTCTTCAGTTGCTTCTCGGTAAAGCACCGATGAAGCTGTTGCTAAATCTCGATCCGAATCTAGCAACCCCAAAGCAGATTCGAGATCTGATACTGCAGATCTATACAGCGGAAGGGTTACTGCAATCGTCAGAATCAAGATCGATTCTTCTTGACGTGCTCCCGAAACAGAGCGCGGAACTTCTCCACAGAATTCTTCAGTTTCCGAGAAATGGTGACGTATACTATCAACTGAAGCATATTGGGATTCGACGGGGATCTGAACGTGAAAAAGCGCTGTTCAACTTTTTTGGCTTGAACCCTCCTGTTAGAGAGGAATATGAACAGAAGCCTGCCATTCGATCTTCCAGCGGCAACTATTCTCTTTTTCCCTTTCAGCGTGTCGCTGCACGCAGGGTCTTGGACGCTTTAGGAAATCACCCGAATCGCGTTCTTCTTCATATGCCTACTGGTTCTGGTAAGACCCGAACAGCAATGAGTATTATCGCAGAGCACCTGCGTACGCATGAGCCGACCCTTGTTATCTGGTTAGCGAATACCGAAGAAATATGCGAACAATCCGCCTCTGAGTTTGAAATAGCGTGGAGTTATCTGGGGAATCGGGATGTTGGGACATATCGCTATTGGGGAAATCGCGATTTGACACTTGAGGAAGTGCATGATGGTTTGCTAGTTGGTGGGCTAGCAAAAATGTACAGTACCACTAAACAACGATTAGATTTCATTATGGAATTGGCAGGGCGCACTTCGCTTGTAATCATTGACGAAGCGCACTCGGCGATAGCGGAAACGTATCAACTAATCCTCGATGCGCTTGTTAGAATGCCGCATCCTAATCCCGGTTTGTTAGGATTGACGGCAACGCCTGGCAGAACTTGGTCGGAAGTAGAAATTGATGAACAGTTGTCGGAGTTTTTCGACCGTCGCAAGGTAACGCTGGAAATTGAAGATTACCATAATCCAGTCGAGTATTTGGTTGACAACCAGTATTTGGCGCAAGTTGGCTATTCACCTCTCTTTTACGAAGGAAGAACCGTATTATCAGAAACCGACATTCAGAAGGTTACGCGGCACTTTGACATACCGGATGACATTCTTCGACGTCTCGCAGAAGATGAGATGAGAAATTTAGCAATCATTACCGAACTCGAAAACTTATCCAAACGACATAAGAGAATTCTCGTGTTTGCCGCTACCGTTGAACATTCAGATGTTCTGGCAGCGGTATTGCAGATGCGCGGATTTGACGCGGATTCAATAACTGCCACAACACCGAGCAGACGGCGACACCAGATAATTGACCGGTTTAAACAAGATACCCAAGAGGTTAGAATAATCTGCAATTTCGGCGTCTTGACAACAGGCTTTGACGCCCCTCTTACAAGTGCCGCCCTCATTGCGCGACCGACGAAATCCCTTGTTCTTTACAGTCAAATGGTAGGCCGGGCGATACGGGGTCCTAAAGCTGGGGGTAACTCAAGCGCTGAAATTGTAACTGTAGTTGATTATAATTTACCGGGCTTTGGAAGTGTTGCCGCAGCATTCAACAATTGGGAAGACATCTGGGAGTGATCTATGGCCAAACACAGTATCGTGCCAGTACATCTAGCCGTTAAAGCGCTACGAGATAGTGGGTACAAGAATGCAGCATATGCCGTCGCAGAATTAATGGATAACTCCATACAAGCTAAAGCCAGCGTTGTAGAACTTCTTTGTGCTGAGCGCGTGAATACTTCTGGTCTTCGCAACCGATCTCAAATTCACAAGCTCGCCGTTTTGGACAATGGCTGTGGAATGGATGCGGCGGTACTACAGATGGCTCTGCAATTCGGAAACGGAAAGTACTTAAATGACTTTAGCGGCATCGGGCGCTTCGGTATGGGACTGCCAAGTTCTTCGATTTCCCAAGCTAAGAGGGTTGATGTTTGGACTTGGCAAGCTGGACCGCAATACGCCATTCATTCATACATTGATATTGATGAGATTGATGCAGAAGTACTTGCAGATGTGCCTGAACCTGTCACCAAGCCAATTGACTCGGTTTGGCGCGAAGTTGGTGGTCAGTTTGGCGAGAGTGGGACGCTTGTAGTTTGGTCGAAACTGGATCGTATCCTTTGGCGTACCGCAAATACTATAATTAAGAATTCTGAGTTGTTGATCGGACGTATGTATCGATATTTCTTGGCAGATGAAAGAGTAAAGATCAGACTAGCATCCTTTGATATCGATACAAATCCAAAATACCGTAAGATTGAAGAAAAGTGTGCTCTTCCGAATGACCCAATGTACTTGCTACCAAAGACCTCCTGTCCAGCCCCTTGGGATAATGTTCCCATGTTCACACAGGCAGATTTTCAGAATTCTTCATTCAGTATTCAGTTGGGCGGAGACATCCATAAGGTCAACGTCAAATTTGCATATGCTAAAGAAGAGGCCAGAAAGGGATATAACGCTGGCAGAGAACCGCATGGTAGACACGCAAACCATAACAAGGGAGTTTCAATTATCCGGGCAGGGCGCGAGTTAGACTTGGATACATCCTGGTCCGAAGACGCAGAAGCGCTAAGAGACCGCTGGTGGGGTGCGGAAGTCAGCTTCCCACCGGAGTTAGACGAACTATTCGGTGTCACCAATAACAAACAGTCGGCTCGGAACTTTTCTGACTTGGCGAAAACGGATCCGGATGTACTAAAAGAGATGGGCCAGACTTGGGCGGCAACAAAGGATGCAATGCATGAAGTCGAAGATCCACGTCTGCCACTGGCGGAGATTGTGCATCACATTCGCACAAATATCTCCACTATTCGAAGTTTACTGCGGGCACAAGGGTCAATTACGAAAAACAAGCGGCATTCAGATTCTCCTTTGTCAGAAGAACAAGGCACACTCGTCGTGCGCGACCGCATTAGAGATGGATATCTTGGTCAAAGCGACGAACAAGAAAAACAGCAGAGTGTTGAAGAAAGAGAACAGGAAATAGCTTCCGAACTTGTTGAGCATGGTGTAACGCCGCAACAAGCCCAGCATCTCGCGGCCCAGACGGTAAACCGAGGGCTAAAGTATACGTTAACTAAGTCGAGCTTGACGTCGCCAGCGTTTTTCGACGTAAGATCTCGCGAAGGTTCAATGATCGTTTCATTGAACGTCGAACACCCAGCGTATAAGCATTCACTGGAAATCCTGCAACAGGAACTAGACAGCTTGGATGAAAGTAATCTTAAGGAAAGTATCGCTAATGCCCGTAAGGGATTGGAACTGCTCCTATTTGCTTGGGCACGCTATGAAGATGAGCAACCCGATGGCAAGCGACGTTTGCAAGCTCAGGAGGTTCGATGGGATTGGGGGCGCATGGCTCGAGACTTTCTTGGCGAAGCAGAATAACGGATACAAATTATAGCTCCCGCGTTAGTGCCTCAAGTGTCCGGAAGTAATTGACGATATCCCAGCGATCTCGCTCGCTCAGCTCCCCATCACAAGCTGGCAAATCCCGCCAGCCGTCGCTGATGACGTTGTAGAAGAAGTCGTCGCCGGCTGTCTTCAACTGATTGCGCAGAGCGCGGAAATCCCCCGTCTCCCGTTCCCACACAAGACAGTAAGCCAGGTAAAGTGACCTGCCTCGATTAAGTGAATCGGCGTCGGGCAGCACGCTGTTGACACGCGCTGGCGGCGGATAAAGCGTGCGCTCGTATTGGCGCTGCTGTTCGGCGATCAGGGCGGCCCCAAACACCATCACGGCGATCGCGACTGCGACGGCCCCTGTAGCGATTAGCGCGCTCGCCAGGCCGATTTTCATGCGTATGAGGGTTCGTCTGGCCGGGGCATAGATCCAGACGGCCAGCGATACCATGACCAGCGTTAGCGCCATGAGTTGCAGCGTACTTGGATCGCGCGTCTGCTGCACCGAAGCGCCGTCGCTGATTTGCCAGGCGAACGCGGCTCGCTTAATGTCGCCGTCTGCGCTGACGATATCAATCAAGGTCCACCAGCCTCCCGCGGCATCAATGTCGTCGCTGGCGTCTGTATACAGACCGGGCTCGACCGCTTCGGCCCGCAGCCAGGGACCACGCCGGCCGCGTTCAGGATTGACCAATTGCAGATAGACTTCGACATCTGCTATTGGAGTGTCCGCTCTGCTCAACAAAATGTCGTAAGTATTGACGCCGGGGCCGCCTGGCAATATCGCGGTCGAAAGCGTGATATCTCCCAGCAAACGAGCGGCCGTTGGCGCTTCCGCATTGCTTTGCAGGGATTTCGGCTCGGGGATCGGCGTCGCGCTTAACCAGGCCACAGCCAGCAAAGTGACAAGCGCTATACCGCTTTCAATGCGCAGCCAGGCCATGAAGCGGCTGCCCGGCACCGGGATGCGCAGTCTTTCGGCGAGGCGCGGGCGCATGGCGAGATGCTGTCGCGCGCCCACCGACAGCAGCATGATGACCATGATCACTTTGACGGCGAGCGAACGGCCGTAACTGGTAGCCAGATCGTCAGGCGTCACAAAATGATTGAGCGCATTGTAGACGCCGGAGCTAATCACGATCAGAACCATGAGCGCCGCGATCCTCGAGAATCTCCGCGTCACCGCCTCCAGCGCCTGACGCCTGTCGTCGCCCGCATAGGGTTGCAGAGCTGCGGGCAACACCAGCGCCAGAGTCGCGATTCCGCCGACCCAGAATGCCACCGCCAGCGCGTGAATCCAATTGACCAGGATGGCAATCCAAGGCGTAACCAGCGATCCGGCAGCGTGACTGGTGATCATGCTCAAGCCAATGAAGAGCGCGCCCAGCCAAGCCATCCCTTGCCGGATGCCGAGGGACAGCCCAGGCACAGTTTCACGCAAATACTCGGCTGTGAAGAGCAATATGGCGACGAAAATGAGCAGGACTGTGCGGAAGGTCCAGACATCGCCGAAGCGCGAGCCTAGCTGCACCACCTGCCACAGATTCTGCTGAATTACCTGAGCCGCGTCGGCATTGAAGAAGACCATCGACTGCTGCACTAGCGCGACCACGTTGGCGACAACCGCGAGCGCGATGCTGGCGACCATGCAAGCGCTCAACCGCCGCATCACACGCGCTGGAAGTCCTTGACCTGACTGGCCCTTGCTGCCCCAGGCCGGCATCAGCACAGCGCCGTAGAGCGCGCTGCATCCAAAAAACAGCAAATTGGCGGCACTCAGCAGGAAGCGCCAAATCACCTCCAAGGGAATGGCGCGAGCGTCCGCGGCCTGACCGCTGACATCGCCGACTTCCTCGCCCACGAAGAAAACGCGGCTTTCGGCAATGACATGGCCATCGCTGACAAAGGCCGGGCGCAATTCGACGATATAAGCGCCGTCAGGAAGACCCGAAGGCACGCGCAGGGACAGCAGCGAAGCGTTGTCTTCATCGACGCCGCCAGCGGCGATGATAGCGCCGGATTGATCGCGCAGCTTGATTTCGCTGAAGCGCCGCTCCAAGTCTTCGCTGAACCAATACTGCAAGCGCGTCGGCGGCCGTTCCAGCGTACTGCGATCGGCGGGAATCGCGCGCACCACATAGCCATGCGCCCCGGCGCCTGCGGACATGGCCAAGATTGCGAACAGGAGGATAGCGATAATCGAGCGTTTCACGATTGCGCCAATAGGCGTTTACGAACGGACATGAACATTATCGCACTAATGCGGACGCCTCCACAATGCGCATGCGGTTCACACAACTAATCTTGCGACGGCGTGGTCCGTATGATGAAATGCAGTATACGTCTGTTAGATTAGCAAGCAAGCCTAACGCCGAATGGGCTATCTTGAATGACGTCCGCTCCCAAGCTATGATAGCGCTTCGGCTTATCCAGACCGGAAAAGGCATCGAGTCCGGATTTCAACGACAGGGCCCGCAAGCATGCGCAATTTCATCACCGAGATAATAGACGAGCACAAAAATGACGGTCGTTTCAATGGAGTGGTGCACACCCGCTTCCCGCCAGAACCCAACGGCTATCTGCATATCGGTCATGCCCAGGCGATCTGCTTGAACTTTGGCATCGCCGAGCAGTATGGCGGTTTGTGCAACCTGCGCTTTGATGATACCAATCCGGCCAAAGAAGAACAGGAATACATCGATGCCATCATCGAGGATGTGCGTTGGCTCGGATACGACTGGGATGATCGGCTCTTCTTCGCCTCGGATTATTTTGACGCTCTGTACGAAATGGCGGTCGATCTCATTCGCATCGGCAAAGCCTACGTAGACGAACTGAGCCAGGATGAGATCCGCGAATATCGCGGCACGCTGAACGAGCCGGGTGTCGAAAGCCCCTATCGCGATCGTCCTGCCGACGAAAACCTGCGGCTGTTCGAGAAAATGCGCGCCGGCGGCTTCAAGGAAGGTGAGGCGGTGCTGCGCGCCAAGATAGATATGTCGTCGGGCAATATCAATCTGCGGGATCCGGTTATGTATCGCATCGTCGATGTCCCCCATCCGCGCACGGGCAAGACCTGGAAGATCTACCCAATGTATGATTTCGCCCATGGACAGTCCGATTCAATCGAAGGCGTGACGCACTCCATTTGTACCTTGGAATACGAGGATCACCGTCCGCTATACGACTGGTATCTGGACAATATCGAGATCTTTCATCCGCAGCAGATTGAATTCGCCCGCTTGAACGTGAGCCATACAGTGCTCAGCAAGCGAAAATTGATCCGACTGGTGCAGGAGAATCATGTCACCGGTTGGGACGATCCGCGTATGCCGACCATTTCGGGATTGCGCCGCCGCGGCTATACGCCGTCCGCCATTCGCAATTTCAGCGAAGACGCCGGCATCAGCAAAGTCAAGGGCGTGGTGGATCTGCATAAACTGGAGTATCACATTCGCCAGGATCTGAACAAGAGCGCCAATCGAGTTATGGCGGTGCTGAACCCCCTGAAAGTCGTGATCGAGAATTATCCTGATGACCAGGTCGAAGCATTGGAGGCCATCAACAATCCCGAAGACGAAGCAGCCGGCACACGAATGGCGCCGTTTTCCAAGGTGCTTTACATCGAGCGGGACGACTTCATGGAAGATCCGCCACGGAAGTTCTTTCGCCTGGCGCCGGGGCGAGAGGTCCGCTTGCGCTACGCCTATTTCATCACCTGCACCGATGTCGTCAAAGACGAGAATGGCCACATAGTCGAACTACGCTGCCGCTATGATCCGGCGACGCGAGGCGGCGCGGCCCCCGATGGCCGGCGAGTCAAGGCGACCTTGCATTGGGTCTCGGCCCGGCACGCTCTCACCGCCGAGGCGCGGCTCTATGAGAATCTCTTCACCGTTGAAGCGCCGGAAGCCGACGCCGAAAAGGATTTCACCGAGTTTATCAATCCCGATTCGCTGAAAATCGTTGATCCGATTTATGTCGAGCCGTCGGTCAAATCGGCCGCCGTCGGCGATCGTTTTCAGTTTGAACGCCTGGCATACTTCGTGGTTGATCAAGATTCTACCAGCGACAAGTTGGTCTTTAACCGCACGGTCACCTTGCGCGATCAATGGGCGAAGCTGCGGAAAAAAACCGCCAATCCGTCCGGCAAGAAACGGCGCCGCCGCAATTGAATGCCTTTCAAGCGCGTCGTCGCCATCCATGCTAACATTAATCCAATTCGTCATTGAGATGGCTCTAAGGGACACGCTTTGCCCCTGAGAAGACTATTGCTCGCAGTCTTGAGTATGCTATTTCCGGTGATCGCGACTGTCGCCCAGGACTTCACCTGCAGCGGACTGGTCGACCGCGCTCTATCCCAAACGGGCGAGAGTTGCGCTGACCTGGGACGCAACAGCCTCTGCTACGGGCATGGACAAGTCGAAGCCGTTTTCGCCGTCGAGCATTCCACTGACTTTAGTCAGCCGGGCGACCGCGCACCTATTGCCAAGTTGGCAAGCGCGACGACCTCTGGATTGGACATAGACTTAGGCACATGGGGAGTCGCAGTCATGAACCTGGGCGCCCACCTGCCGGCCACGCATACCGGCGCCGGCGTCGTTTTGATGCTGGCGGGCGACGCTCAACTAATCCACGATGCAGACCTCGCTCAGGTCGTGGAGATCGAAGGTACTTTAAGCACAGCAACGCTTACGCGGACGACCTTGTACGCTCAACCTACGATCATTGCCGCACCGACCGGTCAAATGGCGCCCGAGACCATCGCGCTGGTGGATGCCATCAGCGGCGACGGGAATTGGCTGCGCGTAGTCAATGATGGGGAGGCGTACTGGGCGGAAAGCGCCAACTTAGCGCGACTGCAGGGCATGGACAACTTGCCGGCGATCGACATTGGCGATCCATTCGCGCTGCGTTATTTCACATTTGTTTCGTCGACTGATCTCCCCGAATGCGTCGAAGCGGAACCGATGCTTGCGATCCAGACTCCTCCCGATCTCCCCGCCAATCTGCGCGTCAATGATGCTGATATTCACGTGAATTCGCTTGTCAGTTTCCAGCAGCTGCATGGCGACGCGCTGGGCATGACCGTACACCGCGGCCAAGCAACCACCATCTCCGGCGAAACAATCACCGAGGGCCATTCCGTCATAGGCATAATGAACGGGGGAAAAATCCTGACCTGGAGCGGCGCCTTACCCGCATCAGAAACGGAACTCGCGCGCGGCGTACGGGCCCAGGTCGCCTTGAACATCCTGGCGCGCACCAACGGTTGGGACGAGTTCGACACCGATATGCCAGCCGGCGCCATCATCCATACCGTTGCTTACGGCGACACGCTATACGCCCTCGCGCGCCTGTATGATGCCCCCTTGGACGACATCATTGCGGCAAACACGCAGACCAGCGCGCTGCGGCTGATAGTCGGCGAGGCGTTGGTGATACCAAACCCGGGCAGCGGCTATGCCGCCTCCAGCGCAGTTGCGGTCAGATCGGCGCCGGCGCCCGCGCAAATTGAACCAACGGCGCCAGACTGCAGCGGCTTGCGTTTGGCTTCGCCGCGGGATATGGCCAGCGGAACGGCAAGTCCATACTATTGGGATGGGATCCCCGCCGCCAGCGGCTACCGCGTCAAAGTTTATGATCATGGCACGGGAAACTTGGTCGGGACATTTACAACCGGCGCCCATCAGACTACCGTCAGCATCAGCGCCGGGCAACTCGGGATTGGCGGCGCGCTGCAATGGGAAGTTGAAGCCTTGCGCGATGGTCTAACGATCTGCAGCACCGGGCTTAGCGCGCCCCTGCCCCATTTGTCATCGTGAAAAACGCCGATCCTTGATCGGTTGGCGCCGAATCAATCAAGCGACCAATTGCTTGAGCATGGCAACGAAGGCCTCGCGATCAGCGCTAACAGCCACACGAATCTGCGGCGGATTGCCTGTCGCGCCCAAGACATCGACAACGGTAATGCCACGCTCCAGACCGTCGCCGGTGGTGACATCGACGCGATAGTCGTGATACTCGGCGATAGAAGGATCGATCGCCACAGCCATGGTAATTGGATCGGGCAGGTCGAATCCCGGCAGATGCGATTCTTCAATCGCGTACTCTGTAAGCGTCGACTGGATATCCACTACGAATTGCGCGAGCGGCGTGCCGATTCCGCGGATGTCCTCAGCTTGCTTTGCATCAAAAGTGGCGTATTTCCAGGAGATATCCCAACCCACCATGGTGATCGGCATGCCCGATTCGTAGACGATTCTCGCCGCTTCCGGATCGACCCAGATATTGAATTCAGCCGTCGGCGTGACGTTGCCATGTCCGGAACCGATGCCGCCCATGACATAACAGCGCTCGACGCAATCGGCCAAGTCCGGTTCCAGCGAGAGCGCCAGCGCGACATTGGTTAGCGGGCCCAGCGTGACCAGTGTGATATCGCCCGCGTTTGCCCGGATCACCGACCGCAGGCTATCGACGGCATGGCCAGATGCCGGCTGGCGACCGTGTAACGGCAGACCGATATCGCCCATGCCGTCGTTGCCATGCACGTCTTCAGCCGTTTCCAGACCACGCAGCAGCGGCTTGTCACAACCGACAAATACCGGCGTATCAGCAGCGCAAAGCTCCACGGTATAAAGCGCGTTCTGCACGGCTTGCCCCAGCGGCACATTGCCGGCGACGACTGTGATTGCGCGCACATCAATCTCCGGATGCTGCAGCGCCATGACCAGCGCCACGGCGTCATCGGAAGCAGTATCGGTATCAATGACGAACTTGCGCATGCGTATCCCTCTCGCCTGATTTTGTGGAAGTATAGGAGACGATTTCGCCAACCGCAATCTCACTGCGCATCCCGGGCGAACGCGACGCCCGCAATATGGTATACTTTCGGCTTAATGTGATTTCGACAAGTCAAAGACGACGCCTATGGAATTCGAGATTCCTCGACATGTAAATCTAGTCGCCCAACGCGTGCGACAATTCGTCGATAATGAGGTCATACCGGTAGAAAGCGAACTGCTGCGCACGGGCGCTCTGCTGACCAACGACATGCTGCAGGAATTGCGCTCGAAGGCGAAGGCCGCCAACTTGTGGGCGCCGACCATGCCCAAGGCATGGGGCGGGATGGGCTTGAACATTCAGGAAATCGTGCCTGTATTTGAAGCGGCGGGACGCAGTCTGCTCGGTCCCCTGGCTATTCATTGCGCCGCCCCTGACGAAGGCAATATGCACCTGCTGCACAATTGGGCCAATGAAGAGCAGATCGAACGATACCTGGCGCCGCTGGCGAAAGGCGAGACTTTTTCGGCATTCTCGATGACGGAACCGCCGCCCGGCGCGGGCAGTGATCCGCGCATGATAAAGACGCGCGCAGACAAAGATGTTGACGACTGGGTCATCAATGGGCATAAGTGGTTGAACAGCAACGGCGAAATCGCTGATTTCTTCATCATCATGGCGGTGACCAACAGCGATGTGCACCCATATCAAGGCTGCACGCAGTTCCTGGCGCCGCGCGACACGCCGGGCATCAATATTTTGCGCGATGTGCCGGTGATGGGCAGCAAGGACTTCGGCGGACACGTGGAAATCCGCTTCGACAATCTGCGCCTGCCGGAAAGCGCCATCCTCGGCGGCGAGGGTCAGGGGTTTATGCTGGCGCAGTCTCGGCTGGGTCCCGCCCGACTGACACATTGCATGCGCTGGACCGGAATCGCCCAACGCGCGCTTGAAATCGCCACTGCCTACGCAGCGGAACGGGAAGCCTTCGGTGGCGCCTTGACCACGCATCAGGCTGTGCAGTGGATGCTGGCTGATTCAGAGATGGAATTGAAGATGGGCCGGCTGCTGATACACGAGGCGGCTTGGCGGCTGGCGCAGGGCGAGCAAGCGCGGGTCGAAACGTCGATCGCCAAAGTCCAGGTCGCGGAAACCGTCGATCGCGTCTTGGATCGATGTGTTCAGATTTGCGGCGGCAGAGGCATCTCAAGAGATTTGCCCCTTTCAACCTGGTATGAGAAGGCTCGAGCCTTCCGCATCTACGATGGCGCGTCGGAGGTGCATCGCATGGTGGTCGCGCGCGATGTCATCAAGCGATATGGGGCGGCCGTCGGATAGCCCTGCTATGCCTCTGGTATTCATAAGCCACAGCAATCAAGACGATCAATCGACGCTCTTCCTGGTCGAATATCTGAAACGCGCAGGATTCAGGGTCTGGGTGGACTTCGAAAACATCCGGGGCGGCGCCGATTGGCTGTGCGAGATTGAGGCAGGGATTGAGCGCTGCGATGCCGTGGTCACCGTGCTTTCCAAAGCGTCATTGAAATCGGTATGGGTGGAACGCGAATGCCTTTTCGCTTTTCAGCTGAGCAAACCCGTGTTCACAGCTTTGGTCGAAGACGTGCGCTTGCCCTTGCATCTGATCAACATTCAATATTGCGATTGTCGCGAAGGCATTGAAGATGGCGCCGCCGCACTGGCCAAGTCCCTGCATATCAGCCTTACAGGCGTCAGGCCAACAAATTATGCGCGATCTGAAGTGTCCAGTGTTCCGACCGAAGCCAATTTCTTCCCCTATATCGAACAGTTGCCACAGGGCGATATCGCGGCGAAGGTCGCGCGCGATCTGTTCAACTGGGCGCGGAGCAACGTCGATGAACTGGCATTCAGCGGCAAGTCGCATCCCGCCTGCCACGCTCGGATCACACTCGATGGGCGTATACTGACCCTTTTCTCAATCTGGGCTTACCCCAAGACACCGTCGCTGCAACTGCATTTCAAGCGCCTGGCGGCCCATCCACAGTACAAGACAAAACGTTCGCGCCGCGCCTTGCTGAAGCGGATGAATCGACTGCTGCCGAAGCCTGCGCGTCAGCCCGCAAGCGCCATCGATCGACGTCCCACCTTCCCGCTGAAGCACCTTCACAGCCCGGCAACGCGTCAAGCTTTCAAAGCCATCGTTCTTGAGATCAGCGAAAACTTAATGAAGAATTGATTAGCTGTCCGAGACCTGATCTGCGGCCGCTTGAAGATGCTCGAGGCGCAGGCGACGATCGTAATATTTCTCGGCCGCGACGGTAATGCTCTGAACCGTTCGTACATTGAGGAATGCGTTGGCGATCGCCCCGGCGACAGGCACCAAACCGACGATCATTTTTGCCGGGATGCGCGTCCCCAGGCGTGATGCCAGTTTGCTGGCCAAGCGCCAGCTTACCTTGCGTCCCAGCGGGCGCGTCAATATGACCTCGCTATGCAAATGGCGCACATTGCCTTTGCCCTGCTCCAGCAATGCATCCGCCGCTTCTGTGCCGACCATGGCTTCGACGACCTTGTAGCCGCGTTCATCGCCCGCCACAAAGTTCTCCGCCAGCTTCTGCAAGATATGAAAGCTGCGCAGGGTCGTCTCGTCAGTTGATGACTCCAGCAGCTTGGGCATTGCAGATTGGCCTTCCGCTGTCATCGTCCATTGCAGGCACTCCAGCGCAACCGACAGATGCTCAATGAGGCTGGCGTCAAAATGTGTATCATTCGCCCATAGCGCCAGGATATTGCGCAAGTCGGAATAAGCTTTCGTTTCGATGACGTAGCAGCCCTTGAGCGCGCCAATGCCCCAGCTGACATACCCCATCTTGTGCAGCAGATAACTGATACCGGTGGGAATCGTGAAGGCATGCAATCCCGGAACGACCATTTCCGCGCCGCCAACAATGGCGAGCTTGGTTGTCTCCTGATTGATCCATTGCGTGACTGATTCGCATTCCATGGCCGATGCTACCGCCAACTGCGGGTTGCCCGCCAACTCGTCCATAGCCATGACGATGGCTTCCGCTATGGTGTCTTCCAGTCCCATGAATCGTTCCTGACGACTTCTCTGATTGCTCGCTAGCAACTATACGAGGGGCGCGCGCGGCAAGTTGCATTGTCGAACCAGCATACGCTAGCGACGAGCTTGTCCTCGCGCCGCTCAATCGAGCGCGGCATCCCAGATTCTCAAGTTGTCAAAGCTGACTTCCAAAGACCTCCCTTGATAATTCATCGCCGCCGCCAGGCCGACGGCGCCGTGAGCGGCCCGCTGATCGCGCGCTTCGGCTACAAAGCGACCGTTGATCCACAGCGCCAGATAATCTTCGATGCAAACGGCGCGGATTCGATTGGCCGCACGTCCACGATTGATAGCATCGGACGGACGGGCCTGGACGATATCATCCAGCGAACGCCCATTGCTCCAGCGAATAGTATAGTAGCCGTCGCCGCCGATCAAGAAATAATAGCCGCGGCCGCTGTTGCCCATGTCGAGACGGCAAGCGATGCCAAAGGCATTGTGATCGAAGTCGGAGAGCTGCCGCACTTCCGCTTCGATGATTGAATCCTGAAGACGCGATGGCGATTGCACCCAGACATATTGACGTTTATTCACTCGTATCAAATATACGCCGTCTTCCGCATTCATGTACAAGTCCGCCCCGCCGTCGAAACTTCTCCAAACGCCGGGATCGTCGAAATCGTCCTCGGTCACAAGGTCTAGATAGCGATAGCCGACGCTTGGCATCTTTGGACCAAGGTACGATTCCGCGGCGGATCCGCATGATACGGCAATGACCATGACCGCAATCAGTGGAAGCAATCTCATTTGAAACCTCGAATCGCCAGTGATTGCAGTGTAGACAGAATGTCGCCGGATGTGTAGATTCGGCAGCGGTTTGCAGCGGATAATTCGCGCTCTTCATGCCAAGCGATCATTATGCGAAAAGTTGAAGTGAGCGAAATTGAGTGTATAATCATGGCAAAACTCAATCCACACAAAGTGACCGAAATCCATGATTGAAATGATCGTAGACCGCGTCCAGGTGAGCTTGATGTCGCAACATCGGTTGGTTGTATTGAGGGCTGCCGATGACGACCGCTATTTGCCGATATGGATTGGCACTTTCGAGTCCGAGGCCATAACTTTGGAATTGCAGGGAATGCCGCGAGAGCGTCCCCTGACTCACGACCTCCTGAAGGCCACGATTACACAAATGGGCGGACGCGTTCGTCACATTTATATCAACAATTTGAGCAAGGATGTCTTCTTCGCGCAAATTAGCATTGATGTCAACGGCGAAAACATTGACATTGATTCTCGTCCCAGCGACGCCATCGCGCTGGCAGTGCGGCTTAACGCGCCGATCTTCGTGGATCATGAAGTGATAGACAAAGCCGGCATCACGCCAGACCGTAATGTCGAACCGGAGATTCTGGGATACGGTGATGATTTGTCGGCAATGGATGAAGATGCTGAGAAGGTCGACGAAACCAAGTTGAGCGCTTTTGCCGATTTCGTCGATACCCTCAACCTCGATGATTTCGACGAAGAAGACTAGTCACCGCCATCGGCCTCGCAACTGAGCGAGCCTTCAATGTCAACTGTCGCCGACAGTCGCCCTAGCGATGCATCGCGCAGGCGCAGGCGAACAAAATCAGAAAGTTCCTCATGGAAAGCCATTTGGCTCAACCGTTCTTGCATACGCCCGCCAGCCTGGAAGCGGAACAGGCGCTGCTGGGCGCCGTTCTGCTGGATCCCAAGGCGTACCATAATGTCGCCTCCTTTCTCGTCGAAGGAGACTTTTTCCTCAAGCGACACGAATATATTTGGATCGCGCTACACCGCCTGCACGAACGCCGTGAACCCATTGACTATGTGACGCTCACTCGCGAGCTGCAGGACTTGGGCACTTTGGAAGAAGTCGGCGGCCAGGCTTATTTGACGAGCCTGGTCAACAATACGCCGTCCGCGGTACACGCCGAAGTATATGGCAGGCTGGTCGAGCGCACGTCGATTCGCCGCAAGATGCTGAGGGCATCCGATGAGATTCGTGAGCTGGCGCACAACGAAGAATTGCAGATCGATAAAGTCATCAGCGACGCCGAGCAGGCGCTATTCGCAGTCAGCAACAGCCAGATCAGGCGCGAGTTTATTTCGTTGTCGGATGCGCTCAGCGAATACTACGACGAAGTGGAAAGGCTGATTGCGACCGGCCAAGGCGGCATCGGCTTGCCTACCGGATTCAAAGAGCTAGACAAGATGATGGGCGGCTTCCAGAAGTCGGACTTGATCGTCTTCGCCGGGCGACCTGGCATGGGGAAAACCAGCTGGGTCCTGACCGTCGCGCTTTATGCCGCGCGGACGTACCGGCAACGAGTGGCGTTGTTCACGATGGAAATGGGCGCGGAGCAAATGGTGCAACGCCTGATTTCCATGGAAACCGGCCTAAGCATCCAACAGCTGCGCTCGGCCAAACTCAATCCCAGAGATCAAAGTCGTTTTGCCGAAGCTATCGGCAGGCTGTCCGGGCTAAAGCTATTCATTGATGATACGCCATCGATATCCCCGATTGAAATGCGCACCAAATGCCGCCGTCTCCAGCACGAATTCGGTCTCGACCTGGTGATCGTGGATTATATGCAATTGATGTCGGCGGGCAGAGCGTACGAGAACAATCGCGTACAAGAAATCAGCTATATTAGCCGTTCGCTGAAAGACCTCGCCCGCGAGCTCAACGTGACCGTATTATCTACCGCGCAATTGTCGCGAGCGGTGGAGCAGCGTCAGGACAAACGCCCGCAACTATCCGACTTGCGTGAAAGCGGCAGCATCGAACAAGATGCCGATGCAGTTCTGTTTCTTTACCGCGACGAAGTGTATAACCCGGATTCCGTGGAATATCCCAATGTGGCCGAAGTGATCCTGTCAAAGCATCGACACGGTCCCACCGGCAGGGTCGAGCTGCTATTCAAGAAATCTATCATGAAGTTCGTGGACGGCGAGATAAGACAAGTTGATTTGAGTAATCTGGATTGACCGACATGAAGTCCTTAGCAGCGGGTTCTCGCGCCAGCCAACGCAAACGTCTATCGGTGCCAGCCGAATACATCTACCGCTCGCTTGCGGAGATTGACGATCTAGCGGAAATGAAGCTGACGCTCTTTTGCCTCTTGGCATTGGAACAGAAGGAAGGGGAATATCGCTACCTGCGTCAGGCTGAGTTGCTGGCCGACGAAAACTTGATGCGCGGCATCGCTCAAATCGACCAATCGCAACCCGCCGGCGATTTGCTTCAAGGCGCCATTAGCAAGGCAATCGCGCGCGGAACGCTTCTGGAATCACAGATAGAGCTGGCGGGACAGACGCGGCGAATACTCATGCTCAACGACGAAGACGGACAAACCGTACATCGTCAAATCGAGCTCGGCGACTGGCTGCCCGTCGCAAGCGATGAGATCGAAATCTTGCCCGTTCGGCCAACATTATACGGCCTGTATGAGGCCAATATCGGCGCGCTCACGCCCATGATCGCCGAAGCGATTAAAGAGGCCGAAGCGACCTATCCCTGCGAATGGATCGAAGACGCCATGCGATACGCCGTCGAACGCAACGCGCGCAATTGGCGGTATATTCGCAAAGTGCTGGAAAGCTGGCAGCGGGAAGGACGCCGCGGTGAAGAATCTGGACGAGATCTTGAGCGACACAAGCGGTACACCTCCGGAAAATGGAAAGATTACGTCAAAAGCTGATGCCGATTCCCACGCACTTGAATCGGCAGTAGACGTCGTCTGTAAAGATCCCGAGCATCCCGATAGGCGCTGCCCAATCTGCGCCGGCAGCGGTGTGCTTATAATCGACGTGCCGCTTGACGACCCCCGCTTTGGACGATTCCAGCGCTGTCCAAACTACCCGGTAAAGCACGACAAGGATATGCACAGACGGTTGCGGCGCTATGGCAATTTGCAGGCATACCGTGGGAAGACTTTCGACGCGTTCAAGATCCCGTCACTGGGCGGGAGCTATACTCAAAATGTCATTGTCTCTTTGCAAGAGGCAAAGGCAGCTGGACTGGCGTTTTCAGAAGACCCAACGGGTTTCCTGGTCTACGAAGGAGAATTCGGTTGCGGAAAGACGCATTTGGCATCCGCCATCGCTAACCATCGTCTGGAAACCTTCGGTGAACAGGTGATCTTTATCACCGTGCCAGATTTGCTCGACCTGTTGCGAACAACCTTTGATTCAAGCGTAGACGCATCCTTTGATGATTACTTCGACCGCATACGGAAAACGGCGTTGCTCGTGCTCGATGATCTGGGCGTCGAAAAGCGCAGTGAATGGGCAAACGAAAAGATTTTCCAGTTGTTGAATTATCGTTTGGTCGAGGCCAAGCCTACCGTAATCACAACCAATGTAGCGATAGATGACCTCGATCCACGGGTTACCAGCCGCCTGCAGGATAGAAGCGCGGTCAAACGCGTGACGATTACAGCGCCAGATTACCGCCGTCGTTTATCGAGAGGCGGCAACGTCGGTCCGATCAATATGCAACTTTACAAGAAAATGAGGTTCGACACGTTTGACACCAGTAGCGCGCTGCGCAGCGAAGCCAATAATCTGGCGAATGCAAAGAAGATTGCTCAGAAGTGGGCGGCGAAACCTGTCGGCTGGTTGTTCATTATGGGAGACTACGGTACCGGCAAAACCCATCTCGCAGCTGCCATTGCTTATGACATTTTTGAGCGCGGAAGAGAAGCCCGATTCATGTCTATACCGGACTTGCTTGACCAATTGCGACTGGCTTTCGATCCTTCCGTGAATGCAAGATTTGACAAGCAGTTTAATGAAATTGTCAACTCTTCCGTTCTGATCCTCGATGATGTGAGCCTCGCTAGCGCTACTCCCTGGGCAAAAGAAAAACTGTTCCAGATTATCGAAAAACGCTATTTGACGCAGAAACCGACGGTATTCACGTCATACGATGCCTTGGAAGAGACCGATCAACGTCTAGCTACTCGAATGGCGGACCGTAGAATTTGTACGGCGTTTGCCATTCAGGTACGCAGCTACGTCTATCGCATCAAGACTAATACCTGATGCTAAACACCCGCCTGCGCGTCACAACCTATGAACGGCGCCATCGACGCGCGTTGTTGAACCTAATCTGGTCCAGTCCCTGGACCCATAAGCACCTGGATTGGTACAAGATCAGCAGTTGGATCGACCGAGACGATACGTATGTCGGGCTGGCCTGGGACGACAAGCAGCTGGTCGGTTACATAGGTCTGTCGCCGCCCGTCGACGGCCACTGCTGGATTCGTCTTCTCGGCATCGGCAGCGGCCATATGCCCGGCGCGATCGTTCGTGATTTGTGGCAAAGCGCGGAATTGCATTGTCGTCGATCCGGCGTCTCGACAGTCATCATGTTGATGGCGAGCAATTGGTGCTTCAAATACCTCCCCAGCCTGGGTTTCGCGTACCTGGACGATATCATCACGCTGAATCATATTGGGCCCGCGGCGCCAAGCGCGGCGCCTGCTCCAGTCCGTTTGTATGCGGCAGAGGCCGAGCATGTGTCAGCTATCGCGCGGATTGACAGGATGGCGTTTCGGCCGCCTTGGTATCTGACGCTGAACGATCTGCTTCAAGCCGTTCGCGTCGCCGTACACGCTGCCGTCGCCGAGATCGCTGGCGAGATCGTGGGTTACCAAATCTGCACGCGCAACGACGAGGCGATACATTTGGCGCGTCTGGCAGTGGCGCCCAAGCGTCAAAGGCAAGGCATCGGCGCCGCCCTGCTGGCTAATGCGTTGAGCCATGCCTATAGTCGAGGCATCGACGCCATGAGCGTCAATACGCAGCTGAGCAACTTGCCATCGCAACGTCTATATCAGCGGCGCGGCTTCGTACGCAATGGATTTGATATTGAGGTCTGGCACAAGCAGCTTGATCAGCCGCCGTTGTGACAAACCCGCTCAACTGCCGAAATCGGCGGTTTGAGCAGAAGAGACCGGGGTGCTCGATGACTAATATCTATCATGAGAAGGATGCCAACCTCGGCGTTCTCAGCGGCAAAATCGTCGGCATTATCGGCTACGGCAATCTCGGACGACCGATTGCCAACAACCTGCGCGATTCACGCGTATCGGTATTAGTCGGACTGCGCGACGATGAAACGCGCGATCATGCGCGTGAGGACGGATTCGAACCACGGGACATCAAAGACATTATCCCCCGCTGCCATGTTCTGTTATTCATGCTGCCCGATGAAGTGGTGCCGGAAGTCTACCTGGAGACGGTATCACCGGCTTTGCAGCGTGGCCATCTCTTGGTATTCGCCAACGGTTATAATTTCGCCTATGGTTTCGTGGAGCCGCCGCCCTTTGTCGATGTTGGCATGATCGCGCCGCGCACTATTGGCGCGGCAGTGCGCACGCGCTATCTCGACGGCACAGGCTTTTTCAGCTTTGTCGGCATCGGGCAAGACGCCACCGGCACCACCTGGGAGTCCCTGCTGGCGTTGGCAAAGGCGATGGGAAGTCTGCGCGCCGGCGCGATAGAGATTGGTTTGGAGCAGGAAGCCCAGCTTGATCTATTTGTGCAGCAGGCGATTCTCCCAGCCTTTCATCACGTCATGACCACGGCGGCGCGCGTACTGCTTGAACAGGGATATCCGCCAGAAGCCGTCGTAACCGATCTCATTCTCTCTGGCGAATTCACAGATTACCTGGCGCGGGCGGCGCAAGGCGGCTTGCTCCAGGCAATGCGCATGTCTTCACTGACCGGTCAATACGGAATCTTTAGCCGTTTGCCCCGCTTCAGAGATCTGAAACTTGAGGGCATCATGGACGCCACCCTGGAAGAAATCCGCAGCGGCGATTTCGCTACCGAATGGGCGCGCGAATACGAAAATGGATATCCCAGGCTGGATAGCCTGCTGCGCGCGCAAGAGCAGCTCGATCTGTGGTCGCTGGAACGACGGACGCTTGAGATGCTGCGCAACCAGTAATTTGCAGCATCCGTGGGCATACAGCGCTACTCTCTTGCGCTAGAATAACGCGCGGCCACCGCAACAGAGAGGAACGCTCCCCTTGCTGGCAAACATAAGAACTATCATCTGCGATATGGATGGGGTTTTGTGGCGCGGACCACAAAAGCTGCCCGGTATGAATGACCTCTTTGACTTCTTGTTCGGCGCCGGGATGGACTTCGTACTTGCTACGAACAACAGTCGCAACACACCGTTAGATTATTGCCAGAAGCTTGCCGCCATGGATGTTGGCGGCATCGAGCCACGTCATATCGTAACCAGCGGCACGGCCACGGCCGAATACCTAAAGCGGGCGTATCCCGCGGGCACGGGCATGTTTGTCATCGGCGGCGATGGACTGAAGCAGATCGTGGTCAATTCAGGTTTTGTGCTCGTAGAAAAGGATGCCGAGGTTGTCGTTTGCGGCGTCGACTTCGACTTGACCTACAATCGCCTCGAACGCGGCTCGCTGCTCATCCGCGCCGGCGCCGACTTCGTCGGCACCAATCCGGATACGTCTTTTCCGTCACCGGCCGGGCTGGTACCCGGCGCCGGCAGCATCCTGGCCTTGCTCGAAGCAGCGACGGATTGCAAACCCCGGGTGATCGGCAAACCCGAGCGCGGCATGTTTGAGGCGGCGCTGCAGCGCCTTGGCACAACGCCTGCCCAGACCCTGATGATCGGTGATCGAATCGAAACCGATATCGCGGGAGCGCAAGCATTGGGCATGCCAACTGCTTTGGTGATGACCGGCGTGGAAACACACAATAGCTTGCGAGAGAGCGCGGTTCAGCCGAATTTGGTTTTCGCGGGTTTGCCGGAACTGATCGCGGCGCTGCGCGACGAGGATTGAACTGACATTATTTTGCTTCAGTCTGCGCCTGGACTGATCGTGAAATCAAGAATCGGCAAGAATCCCGATTCTTGCCCCGACACCGGATCGACATAGTAGATCTTTGCGCCGGTATCGATTCGATACATAATCAGCATCAGGCGGTATTGGGCAGGCTGAAGACCTGCCGTCGATATTTCAATGCGGCTCCAGGGCAATACATCCGAATCCGATAGATGTTTGTCAACTTGTCGGACATTCTGCCAGTCCATGGTGATAATCTGCCAAGAGACGTTGTGCTCTAGCTTCTGTTGCTGGTCAGCCGTCTCAATCCAGGTCAGTACTCTGATTCGCTGTTTGTCGTGGAAATAGCGAGCAATCCGATCCTGAACAACTAGACCATTTCCAAATGTTGTTGGAACGGGTTGATGTTGACAGCCGAAATCCCTGTCAACAATTCGTAGTGCGGTCATGGTCGGGGCGTCGATAAGTGTATCGCAAATGGTAAAATCACGTTCAATGAGTTCGAACAGGTAAGGAAGCTGGGTTGGCGAGCTGGAAGGTTGGAATCCCAGAATAAAGCGAGCGTAGTTGCTGTATAACCAGTGATACTGTGTTTCGATTCCCGTGTTGGAACGGCGCATTTTCAGTCGAATGCTATCGAGACCTAGTTGTCGCAAGGTGTAATCGACCATGCTATAGTCGTGTATACCTCTCTTGGTATTAGAATCCGCCTCCCCAAATGCTCCGACAAATATTCCGGCTGGAGTTGGTAAGGCTCCGAGTGACTCTAATGCCGGCGAACGATACAAAGTGTAACCACTCGGCGCAGGCGAAAGCGTATTCGGTAAATCGGAAACGAACGCCAAGCCCCATGCAGCCATGAACACTAGGACAAGCCATCGAGGTATCGAGGCTAATCCGTAGGCAACGGGCACAACAATAACAAACCAGATCGAAAAGAAGTACCGCATTCTTGTGATCAATACTTCACCCAGGATCAGTTTTAGCAACAGATAAGCGATACAACCCACTAACGCTACACGCAATACAGGTACAATTGTGTCGCTTCCAGGTTTCCGCTTGTACAATGCATATCCAAGCGAAAGCAAAATTGGAGCCAGCAACAGAAGCTGTCCGTTTAGGAATTCTCCTCCAAGCAGTACTAGTACATCCAAGACGTTGGCCGAAGTTCTTGATGCTAGGTTGTATTCGTACCCTGACGAAATCCGTGGCAAATATGGAAGAAAAACGAGACAGGCGACCGCCCATGCTAAAGCGAGCTTTGCCCATTGCTTTGTTCTCGCTTCGAAAAACAAGTGGTGAACACCTAAACCTATCAGGAACAAAATACCAAATAGGTGAACATAAAGTATAGAAGCTGCGGTCAATACAAATAATGGCCAACACCATCTCGGCGCATTATGGTACATAACGCGCCAATACAAATAGCAGTGAAGAACCGCGAGCAGCATTAACAGCGGATACATGAGAATACGATACGTGTATTGAAGAAGGTAAGCATTTGCGCAAAACAGAAATATAGCAATGTTAGCTGTTTTCGAGCCGAAATTCTCCAATGCAAATCGGTAAACGGATGCGCTAACCAAGAGACTCGTCAATAATGAGACAAGCCGCAATGCCACTTGAGACCAGCCCGTAAAATGCGCTACGCCCGCCGCAAGTACGAACCGCAGTGGCACGTGGTCTGGGCTATTTTCGAAAATTGATTCAGCGATTTGGATTGCGCCAAAAGGAGGATTGAAGCCGCCCATATTGCCAAACGCAGAGAGTTCATCAATGTTGATAAACGCGGCGTCAAGGTAATGTATGCCGACGACTCCAACCATAGACAGCATTAAGACGGCGAACCATGAGACGCGCCGTGAACGTCGCCTGCGAGAGTCTTTCAGCTTATCAATCAACCAGCGCCCTCAGAACCCTCTCCAACTCCGGCAACTCCTCGGCATCCTTGAAATGCGCCATACGCTGGTAAACGTCGTGCGCCGCCGCGAAAAAGCCGCTCGGAACGCCCGCGGCTTCGAAGGTCGCCTCAATCTCCTGCATTTCCCCGGCGAATCGCCAGGCCTTCTCCGTGACGCCTCGAACACGCTTCCGCGTTTTGTCAACCGCTTCGGGATCGCGCCGCTCCCATTCTTTGTCCAGATCATCACGCACGCCCAGGCTTTCCGCCGCGGCCTGAATAGCAGAGACCAAAGCCGTGAATCCTTTGGTCTGCGCCGCAAACACCATCTTCAGCGCCGAAGCCCTTCCGATCTCGTCGCCGATGACAATGGTTTCGGTCAGCGTGCCGTCAAACAAGGCAGCGATTTCCACCGCGCGCGGACCCGACAAGTAGAAACGTGTACTGCCAGTTCGCCAGGCCGGAGGTCCAACGATGCTGCCGTCAACATACGCAATACCGGCCTCGGCCAACGCCGCGCCAACAGCTTGTGATTTATCTGGGGCGATTGCGTTGCCGTCACAGAACAAACCGCGAAATCCGTTGTCTATGACTGAGCGCGCCACTGCCTCTGCGGCATGCGGCGGGCAAACGCTCAGAATAATCTGACAGCGAGCGCAAAGCTCGGCCAGCGATTGAACATCGGTCAACTGATGCCGAGCTGCGCGTCCGCGGCTCTCCGAACTGCGCCCGGCAGATGCCCAAAAGACCTCATGACCGGCAGAGATCAGCGATGCCGCGATTGAAACGCCCATCGCGCCAGGATTGATGATGCCAACAGCGCTCATTCGAATTCCTCAAAAGCTGAGCTCTTCGTTGGAGTGCAGCAGTCGCTCGAAGCGGTCGTAAGTCTCCGACCTTTGATCGAATACGAAATCCGGTCGCGTGACGATAATGTCCGTGCCGCCCAAGGCGCGGAGATGCTGCATCGTCTTGTGAATGAGGTCAGTCCGCACCAGCAAGGTTGTTTCGAACCACTTCTGCGACAATTCAGGCGGGCTGGCCACCGCGACAACGCCGGGACCCTTGGTGCCGCTGAGCGCCGGATTCGCAAGGATGCGATCCTGCACATCCGCCTCTGAATGGCCCGCGATATTGGCGCGCAGCGATACGAGCTTTCGCGCGCGCTGATGCGCTTCAATGCGTTCGATTAATTCTCGCAAGGTTTCGAGCTTGGCCGGCGAATCGCGCAGGCAGCGCCGATTGCCGATGAGCACCGCTTGCGAATCAATAATGACGCCACCATCGAGCGGACGCAACTGGTTCTCGCGCATGGTCGTGCCTGTTTCTGACAGATCCGCGATCAAGTCAGCGTATCCCATGCGCGGCGCCGCTTCCAGGGCGCCCTCGGCATGCACCAGTAAGAAGCGCGAGATGCCCTGACGATACATGAACGACTTAACCAGATTCTCGAATTTCGTGGCGATACGCAGTTGATCGCCGCGATCTTGATGGCGCAGGCTCACGTCGGCCAAGTCTGCGATTGAAGTCACATCGATCCAGGTATCTGGCACGGCCAGAATCAACTGACATTTGCCGAATCCCAAGCGGTCGATGACCATCACATCGACGGCCTCTTCGCTATGCTCCGCCACGATATCGAGACCGGTAATCCCGACATCGACACGGCCATCGCCAACTTTGCTGAGGATATCGCCAGGGCGTTGATAGACGACCTCTACATTTTGCAAGCTTGGAATGACAGCGGAATACTGACGCCGGTTGGGTCTATAGATATTTAATCCAGCGCCGGCCAGAAAATCATGGGAGGCGTCGCCCAATTGCCCTTTGCTGGGCAAGGCAAAGACCAGCCGATTCTCAGAACTCAAGTGTTTCATCGCCATTCAAGATTCCTTCTACGGCGGATTCCAGGTCGGCCAGACCAATCTGCAAGTCACGGCGAAGCCGCATATCACGCAAAACCACACGCGCTTGCTCGCGTTCATTTTCGCCGATGATTGCGACGACAGCTACATCTTTGCGATCAGCATGTCTCAGGCTGCGGCGCAGATTGCGTTGATCAATGCTCAGCTCGACAACCAGTCCTCGCTCGCGTAGACGCCGGGCAACATCGATCGCGACCTGCAGATCATCCTCGGCGATCGGCACGACGACGACTTGCGGGCGATTCAGCGATTCGCTTTCAGCATCACTCAGCACACTTGCGATGCGTTCAACGCCCCAGGCGAAACCCAGCGCGGGGACGGCTTCGTTGCCACCCAAGACGCTAACCAGATTATCGTAGCGTCCACCGCCGCAAAGCTGCAGCGCTTCCCCGCCTTCAACTGCATAACGGACTTCGAAAATCAGCCCCGTGTAATAGTGCAGTCCGCGACTCAATCCGAGGTCCAGCTCTATCTCGGCTTGGAGCTCGCCGTAGAGCGCCAGCGCTTCCAAGGTATTTTCCAGCCCATCCAGCGCGCGTCGATCCACCTCGAAATCATCAAGCAGCTGACGCGCCCCTTCCATGACTGCCTCGGGCTCGCCGACCAGCGTGCTCAAGCGCCGCATATAATCCAGGGCGTGGCGCAATTTGGGTGCTTGGTCGTCTTCGCGAATCTTGCGCAAGAGCCTGTCAACAACTTCATCGTCAGCGCGACTGGCGTCGATCCGAATATTCAGACTGTTTAGCAAACCGGCGATCGCTCCGCGCGCTTCGTCCTCGTTCATCTCGCGCAGTATCGCGATCAATCTCTGGCTTTTGCCGTCACCCGATGTGTGCTGGTCGGCTAGTCCGTCAGCGGAGACACCGAGATCGGGAAAGAGCTCGCCAAGCGCCTCAATGACGAACGACATGCCTCGTTTGCGCACGTTTTCCATGTTGCGCAGCAGAAAACTCTGCAGCTGATTGCGCAAGCCCAACGCGCTCAAGAAGCCTTCCAATATGCCAGTATGTCCGATGATAAGTTTCGTATGGCTTATCTGAAGCGATTCGAGCCCTCGGCACGCCAAATGGATCACCTCCGCATCGGCCAGCGGTCCGGCTGCGCCCAGCAATTCCGCGCCGCAAAGCGTGAATTGACGGAGGCGATTTTGTTGCGGCTTCTCGTACCGGAATACGGGACCGCTGTATTGTATGCGCAACGGCAACGGTTCGTCCTGCAAATGCTCGACGTATGCGCGCAAGACCGAAGCGGTGACCTCAGGCCGCAGAGCGATGCGGCGTCCCTTGAAATTGAACTCGTACAGGCGCGCGGCGATGTCTTCACCGGACTTGCGCAAAAAAAGTTCGGTATTTTCAACTACAGGTAGATCTATGGGCACATAGGCATGCGCGCGCAGCAGATTCTCCAGCGCAGCATGCACCTGCCTTTGCCTGGCAAAACCAGCGCTGAATACATCGCGCATGCCGCGCAGCGCGTGGATTCTATCCGCGGATGACATGGCTAGTACCGCCGTTACGCTTCGAAAGTCTCAATCGAAAAGACTACCACGCGAATGCCAGAACGAGTAGTGCCTGGAAACGGCGATGACCACCATTCAATCTGCAATTTTGGTTTAGACTCTGCAATTGCGAGCCTTATCTCCGAAGTAGCGGATCAAGCGCCGTCCACCGTCTTCAATCTGCTCAGAAGCGACTGCGGATGAACGCTCGAACACTGGCGCCCGCAAGTACGCCGATTGTCGGCAATTTGCGCTCCAGGAACGATATGGCGAGGTCGCTGAGCCGCTTGACTTTCACAGCGTGGCGCGCTGGCCGAAGAAGCTCGCGACGACGCCAAGCGTCAAAGCGGCGCGGCAATCGGCTCGTCAGTGATGTCTTGCCCGGTCGTCGTATCGGAAAGCCTGCGCGTCCATAATAAGAAGAAGCCCGCAATCACTGCGAGTACGGCGGCAACATGCACCCTCGCCGGCATCTGCCGTACGCGCTTCATCACGCTCGAGCGCTCGCCCAGCAATTGTGACCGCAACTGCCCGGCGAATTCAGCACTTGGCTCAACAGCGATCAACGTCGCGTCCAGCTCGGTAACGATGTCAATCAACTCGTCCGCTTCTGTGCCAGGCGGCGGCAGCTGCAGACGCTCCAACTTGGTATTTTCGCCACGCTGGATAGACTCAGTGACGCTATCGAGCAAGTCCTGAATCTTCAGTTCCGATGTCCCGTCCATATTTCCGCTTACCCTCTGCTGTCAACAAGACGGTCGCCGTCGATCGCGTTGTCTTGTAACTGCAAATCATCGCGCAATGCCATCAAGGTGCGATGGTATAGCGACTTGATCGCGCCTTCCGTTCGTCCCATGATTTCGCCGATTTCGGCGTTTGAAAGCTGATCGATGAACTTAAGCAAGAGCAGTTGCTGTCGATCTGCCGGCAGGCGACGCACGGCTTGCAGCAGTTGCTGTTTCTCTTCCAATTCCTCGGCAAGCCGATCTGGCGCCTCCGAATTTTGGGCGTTGGCGACATAATCATCCAGCGCAATTATTTTGCGGCGGCCTTGATCCCGATGCCAGTTGGCGACCAGATTGTGCGCGATACGATACAACCAAGCTTGGAAGGGCACTCCCCGGTCCTCGTATTTGCCGATATGCGAGAGGGCCCGGAAAAACAAGCGGGCCGTCAAATCCTCCGCGTCGTGAACATTGCCAATGCGATAGTAGATATAGTTGTACATCTTCGGCAGGTAGCGCTCGTACAATTCGCCAAAAGCCTCTTTGTCGTTCTTGGCCAGCTCGACAAGCGTCTGGACATCGAGTTGCTGGTA
The DNA here is from genome assembly GCA_022822305.1 of Anaerolineae bacterium. Lineage (GTDB taxonomy): Bacteria > Chloroflexota > Anaerolineae > Aggregatilineales > Phototrophicaceae > UBA6055. The sequence goes on along the minus strand of JAJEBY010000002.1, from coordinate 175,376 downwards.
GCGCTTTCGTCGGGCGAATAACTTCCGCATGGTCTAAAACCCACGATGACGACTGAGGTTACGGTGCGAATCAAGCAGCGCTTCTACCTCCGAATAGAATGGCATCGATGACATCGTTCCGTGTCTAGTACAACTCAGGCCCGCGACAGCCGCGGCAAACGCCGTCCGAACCGCCCTGTCCCAGCGTTTAGACAAACCAAGGCAATAGGCGCCGACAAAAGCGTCACTGGCGCCAGTAGTATCAACAGCATCAACCGGAAATATCGGCTGCATAACCTGGCGCGAAGCATCGTAATAGTTGCTGCCGGCTTCGCCCATGGTCATCACCACTTGCTCGACGCCAAATGCCAGCAAGCCTCTCGCCAACTCATCGGGATCGTCGGCTTCGCTATCGAGGATTACCTGGGCTTCCAGCATGTTCGGGATCAGCGCATCGACCAGATGCAAGTAATCGATAACAAAGTCGTCTCTGGTGAAAAAGGGCGCCGGATTCAGCACAGTGGTCGCGCCCGCCTCCCTTCCCAGAGCAAGCGCCAGGGGTACGACATCTTGAGGAATCTCAAAGTTGAGCGAGAGAATATCATCCGGACCCAAATCGCGCAGGGCGCTGCGGATTTGGCTCTCGCTGACGCGTCGGCTGGCATCCGGCGCGCCAATGAATCCCGGCATATTGTCCTTGACGATTATGCTCGACACGCTGGTCTGCGCCGTCTCCAGCTGATAAACGTGCTCCACGTTGACACCGGTTTTGCGCAGCTCCTTCAACATTTCGTCGCCGAAGAGATCTCTGCCGACGCAGCCGATCAGCGTTGCGTCGCCACCGAGCCGCTGAGCTGCCACCGCCTGATTCAAGCCTTTGCCGCCCGGTGACATGGTCACTCTGGAAGCATGAACCGCCAGATTTGGCTGCAACCAATCCGGCACATCAAAGACCAAGTCATACACTAAGGCGCCGATTACGTAAATGCGTGGCATCTGCAGGCATCCCAACATGTCGCTGAGTCTGGAGTTATTTTAACACGATTCGCCGAAACTTTGTGAAAAATAATACTAACGGAATCCCCGAAGCGCGCAGGCGCTACAGCTGCACGACCGAGGCGCGTCATCGGATAGGCAAGGCGACCGTCAAATACGGACATAGAACGGGCGCGCCGGCGGTTAGTCTCCGGCAATTGGCCGCTTGATTGTTTTGAATTGCGCGCCATATGATTTATAGTCAAATCGCAAGCGAAATCGTTCGTGCTTGTTAGTCGTTGGACTGATCGCGTGGCCATGGGCAATTCAGCCAGAGAGTTCTTTGCGTCCCGGCGCGGAAGAGTCGTAAAGGAAAACTTCACGGCGTATCTATTCTTGGCGCCGGCGGCCACGCTGATTGGCTTGTTCGGATTGTTCCCGGTCGCATTTGCCTTCTTCGTCAGTTTGCATCGCTGGCGCCGATTCCCCGATCATTACAGCGGGCTGGCCAATTATGAGAAAGCGCTGGGCAATCTGGCTTTCATTCTGTTCTTCTGGTTGGCGTTGCTATTGCTGGCGACGGGCTTTCTGCTCATCCGAAGACTGCGCGCCAACCTGAGCGATTCCCGACGGGTTGTCGACTACGCGCAGATTGCCTGCGGCCTCGTCCTCGGATACAGTATCCTGTTGGTCGTTGACTGGTTCTTCAAGCTCATCCCGATTGTGATGGTCATACCACGCCAGGTTCGCGGCCAAAATACCAGCCTCGAACTCTTCATGGAGAAGTTGGGCGAAAGCTTCCTGCACGCGGATGTGCTGTTGGCCGGCAACCAAATGCTCGCGGCGCTGCTCTGTTCAGCATTGGTCGTCGCCGTGTTGTTGCGGCGTTTTCCTCACCAACTCCGTGGACAGGTCATCGCGCAGAGCATGGGCGTAATCACGGCCATCCTTGGCGGCATCTTCTTGCTACAGCTCACCTTGGCTGAAATTGATGCGGCGCTTGCGGCCGCGCGTGAATCCGGTGAAGCGCTGCCAATCTGGTCGCAGCTGGTCTTCGTCACCTGCGGGGCATGTCTTTTGGCGCTGGCTTGGGTGATTTTCCAGCGCGGCATCAGAGCTACCGAGAATCGCCGTTTCCTGGTCTTGATTCTAGCCGGGATCAGTCTGGCGGTCGGCGGGTATCTGCTGATGGCGGAGATGCCGGCGGCGCTGACGTCGGCAGATGAGGACCTGCTCCAAGGCTTTTGGATCACCATTATGTACGCGCTCGGCACAGTGCCGGTGCAACTGTCGATCGGATTGCTCTTGGCATACTTGCTCTTCCAGCCGATTCGGTATCGCGCCTTTTTTCGCATGGTCTATTTTATCCCCTACATCACACCTTTCGTCGCCACCTCCATTGTCTTTCGCATTATCTTCAACGCGCCGGAAACGGCGCCAGCCAATCGCATGCTGTCGATATTTGGCATTGAACCTCAGCGCTGGATACTCGAGCGCAATCCGGTTGGCGAATTGTTGGGGCTGCCCGATTTTCTCGCTGGACCGGCGCTAGCGCTGGTCGTCATCATGATCTACTCGACCTGGACCTATATTGGTTATGATGCCGTCATATTCCTGGCAGGACTGGGCAATATCCCGGGCGAATTATACGAAGCGGCGCGCATTGATGGCGCGAGCGGCTGGCGCATTTTCCGTCACATCACCTTGCCCATGCTCTCGCCCACCGTTTTCTTCCTCTCGCTGGTGGCGATCATCGGTACGTTCCAGGCCTTCACCCAGATCTGGATTCTGCGCACCGGCGCCGTCGGCAGCAAGGTGAATACCGCCAGCGTCTACATCTTTGACGAACTACAGAATAGCAATCGATACGGATACGCATCGTCCATGGCGTTCGTTCTTTTCGCCATGATTCTCGCGCTGACATTGTTCCAGAATCGCGTCATGGGCAGGCGGGTGTTTTATGGCTGAAAGCACCAGGAACTTGTCGTCGATTGCCAAGCCGCCGTCTGGCTTCGACTGGTCGAAGCTCGGCATTTATACCGTACTGTTTGCCGGCGTGATCGTCGCTGTCGGACCCTTTCTCTGGATGATCAGCGCATCTTTTATGACGCTCAGCGAAGTGAGTCTCACGCGCCTGCTGCCCGAGAATCTGCTTTGGGAAAACTACTCCACTGCCCTGCGCCGAGCTAATTTCCTCGATATCGAGCTCGTCACCGATCCGGTCACCGGTATTCTGCAGTCGATATCAGTCTCCGGCTATCTATGGAACAGCTTGCGCATCACCTTGATTTCGGTAGTTGGATCGCTCGCGGTTTGCATACCGGCGGCCTACGCCTTCGCGCGCATGAACTTCGTCGGTCGCAATGTCATCTTCGCGCTATTCCTTTCCACCATGATGATCCCCGGCATCGTTATGCTGATTCCGCATTTGCTGACGGTGATTTGGCTCGGCAGGCTGAGCGAGAGTCTGTTCGGTCCAGCCGGCGCCTGGTTCAACAATTGGCCGTCATTGACCGTTCCCTTTTTCGCATCGGTGTTTAACATCTTTCTCTTGCGGCAATTCTTTCTCCAGATTCCCAACGATTTATGGGATGCGGCTCGCATTGACGGCGCGGGGCATCCGCGCTTCTTGCGCAGCGTAGTCCTGCCGTTGTCGAAAGCGCCAATCATGACTATCATCACGCTCGGCTTCATCGGATCCTGGAACGCGCTGATGTGGCCGCTGCTGGTCACGATCAACGACGATTGGCGACCGATCGCGGTAGGTCTCGCCAACTTCGTCACCGCCGACACGCCGGGCGATCTTAATCTGCAGATGGCAGCGTCCGTGATTACCGTCATACCAATTCTGATATTATATTTTCTAGCGCAAAAGCAATTCACTGAAGGGATCGCGCAGACCGGCATTCGTGGATAAGCGAGACGGCGCATTCCTGCCGCGTACCAAACGTGCTGCGGCAGTGAATAGCGCGGTGGGAGGCAATATGGCAGACACAATTTTTCAGCTAACCCAAATCATGAGAGGAGCAGCAGGAGTTATGTACAAGAAGCTAAGCATCTTTCTTATGTTGTTGGTTTTGAGCCTTGGCCTGGCCCAGGCGCAAAACGAAGTATCGTATGAGGGCGTCGATCCTTCCGGCCAGACGGTCGTCTATTGGCATCAGTATTCCGATGATAGTACGCAAGCGAACACGATGTCGGCGTTGATAGACGAATTCAACAGCACCAACGAATACGGCATTACCGTGGAAGCCATCCACCAAGGCAGTTACGGCCCGATTGAAGACCTGATGAATACGGCCATTCTTTCCGGAGAATTGCCCAATCTGGTCGCGGGTTATGCCAACGCCGTTGCCGGCTGGGCCAACGAAGGCGTCGTCGTCGATATCAATTTGCTGTTGAATAGTCCGGAATGGGGCATCCCGGCGGAGGAGCAGCAGAATCTCAACTTCGACCTGCTCGATGTCAATCAACTGGACTTCCCGCCCTTCCACGGCATGCGCGTAGCCTGGGCCAATCAGAACTCGCTGAACGTGTTCTATACCAATCTCGATATAGTCGAGGCGCTTGGCTTTGAACGACGCGCGCCCCAGACCTTGGCGGAATTCGAGGAAATCTCCTGTGCAGCCGGCGCCAGCGACATGTACCAGGGCTATCCGCTGGATACCGGTACCTCGCACTTTGAGAGCTTTGTCGCCGCGCACGGTGGCGCCATATTCGATAAGGACGCTGGCGAGTACATTTTCGGCTCGGATGAAGTGGTAGCCACAATGGAAATGTTCACGCGCATGTTGGACAACAATTGCGCCTATCTTTTCGCCGAACGCTACCAAAACACCGGTGACTTCTCGGTCGGCATCACGCCCTTTGCAGCGGGCAGCTCGGCGGGCATACCCTTCATCACCTGGGATGCCGCTGCCGCCGAAATGACCGACGAGTGGATAATCACGGCGTTTCCAGGCGCTGAAAGCGTCGGCCCCACGCTCCAGCTATTCGTGCCCAGCCAGGCAATATTGACGGCGACGGCGGAAGCGGAAGTCGCAACCTGGCTCTTCGTGAAGTTTCTGGCCGGCGCAGATGCGCAATTGGCCTGGTCCGGCGCAACCGGCTACTTCAGTATCCGCAACGATATTGAAGTGACGGCCGACGACTTCACCGAACCACGCATGCCCTTCGAACGCTTCTTGGAAGTTCAAGGCATCCTGCAAGACGAATCGCTCTCGGTGTATTCGTCGCCCGGATTGCCCAGCTACAGCGCTGTCCGCGGCATCGTGCCCAATGTGATAGCGGAAGTGGTCAACGGTGATTCCGAAGCGGCCGCTGCTCTGGACGAGCTCAACGGAGAAGCTGCCGAATTGCACGACGATCTTGACAGCTGATCACGTCGTGTTCTCAGCAAGGGACCCTTGTCGTCTGGCAGGGGTCTTTGCTCTATTCTCTGCTCCCGGCAGCGCAATTGAGTGTAGACGTACGAACTTAATAAGAGACAACATTCATGTTTGACCTGCCAAGATTTGTGTGCTATATTGACCCTGTCTGTCTTCTTATCCCACGTTTGTAGTTGTTTTCATTTAGAGATTGCATGCCAAGCACCTCCTTTCATTTGCTGGGTAAATCATTGTGCTCATCTATTACCCGTGAATTTCCGCGTTGACGCACACACGTGCTCGGAGGAAGTTCGACGAGCTCCTACGCAGATTTAGACCAAATTAGATCAGTGAAGTCTTGCCGCCGGTGAAGACCCACAGAAGCCAAGTTTGAACATTTGCTTGCTTGTCGCTTGCCAACACATAGGTAATCCCCTGCCGTATCAATAACAAAAATCATCAGGACAGAATACATGAACATTGCAAAACTCGAGACCAAGACCCTTCCCGAACTGCGTAATATGGCGCGCGACCATAATGTCCCCCGCTTCAGTAGATTGAAGAAGCAGGATCTAATAATTGGCCTGTTACGCCAGGACGCGGTGCGCCGCGGTCATGAGTTGCGTGGCGGCGTATTGGAAGTCGTGGACGATGGTATTGGTTTCCTGCGCGCCGAGGGATATCTGCCCGGCAAGAACGACATCTACGTCAGCCAGACACAGATTAAGAAGTTCAATCTGCGCACGGGAGATATGGTCATTGGTCAGGTGCGTCCGCCAAAAGATACCGAGCGCTATTTTGGCTTGTTGCGCGTGGATGCCGTCAATGGCTTGAATCCACACGAAGTCAAGCAACGGCCGATCTTTGAACGACTAACGCCAATCTTTCCCGAAGTGCGCTTCAATCTGGAAACCCTGCCGCGCATTCTGTCCACGCGCATGCTCAACCTGATTGCGCCCGTCGGCTTCGGTCAGCGCGGCTTGATCGTTTCTCCTCCTAAAGCCGGCAAGACCACCGTTCTCAAGGACATCGCCAACGCGATCAGCCAAAACTACCCGGAAGTGCATCTGATGATTGCGCTGATTGGCGAGCGGCCGGAAGAGGTCACCGACATGGATCGATCGGTCGACGCCGAAGTCATCGCCTCCACTTTCGACGATCCTGTGCATCATCATGTCCGCGTCGCTGAAATGGCGCTGGAGCGCGCCAAACGACTGGTCGAGGTCAAGCGCAATGTGGTCATGATGTTGGACAGCGTCACCCGTCTGGCGCGCGCATATAACCTGGTCGTCCCCACCAGCGGACGCACGCTGTCTGGCGGACTGGATCCCTCGGCGATTCACCCGCCCAAACGCCTCTTCGGCGCCGCGCGCAATGTCGAAGAAGGCGGCAGCCTCACCATTGTGGCGACTTGCCTGGTTAATACCGGCAGCAAGATGGACGATGTCATCTATGAAGAATTCAAAGGCACCGGCAATATGGAATTGCACCTGAGCCGCAAGCTGCAGGAACGACGCGTTTTCCCCGCGTTTGATATCGAACAGTCTTCTACCCGGCGCGAGGAACTGCTACTGGGTCCGGATGTATTGCAGCGCGTCTATACTATGCGGCGCATGTGGTCGCACCTGGCGGAGCAGCCCGAGGGCATCGTCGGCGCCACGGAACAGCTCCTGCAGAATTTCCGTCTCTATGATACCAACCAGAAGTTCCTGAACAGCCTCAGCGGGTCCAACGGCCGCTAGCGCCAATCGCCGCTCGCTTCAACCGCTTCACCGGAGTCCAATGCATGGAACTGACCGCTATCACCGCCCTGATCACCGGTGGCGCCTCCGGCTTGGGCGCCGCAACGGCTAGCCGATTCGTTGACTGTGGCGCCAAGGTTGTCATCCTCGATCGCGATGACGAACGCGGAAATGCGCTGGCCGGACAGCTCGGCGATCGCGCTCGCTTCACAATTGCGGATGTGACGAATGAAACAGAGGTCCTGGCTGCCGTAGACTATGCCCGCGCCGCATTCGGGGGATTGAACGTTGTCGTCAACTGCGCCGGCGTCGGCCTCGCCACGCGCACCGCCAGCAGCCGTGGCGCTCATCCGCTGGAATTGTTCGAGACGGTGATCCGCATCAATCTCATCGGAACGTTCAACGTCATACGGCTGGCCGCGACCGCGATGTCAAACAATCACGCCAATGCCGACGGCGAACGCGGCGTCATCATCAATACCGCATCGGTTGCCGCATTCGAAGGTCAAATTGGGCAGGCGGCGTACTCGGCATCCAAAGGCGGCATCGTCGGCATGACCTTGCCCATCGCCCGCGATCTGGCGCGAAACGGCATCCGTGTCTGCGCCATCGCGCCCGGCCTTTTCGACACTCCCTTGCTCGGCAGCCTGCCGGAAGCAGTACGGGAATCGCTGGGCAAGCAGGCGCCCTTTCCTTCTCGGCTCGGCCAGCCCGAGGAATTCGCGCGGCTGGCTCAGCAGATCGTAGAAAACCCCATGCTCAATGGCGAGACTATTCGGCTAGATGGGGCGCTGCGAATGCAAAGTAGTTGACGCTCTCGTTGCCGATTTCTTGGCAGTTTTCGCTTCTCTGTTGACAAATCGACTTGACTACGTTAAGCTTTCACCCAATTGAATAGCTTTGAGAGTTGATTGATGTTTCAAGCCCGTTGTTCCACTTGTTGTTGTCAGACGCTATCGAATCGATAGTCGTGCGGTGGAGCCGTGCTGGAACGCTGAGTTTCCAAAATCCATTGGCCCCGTGACGACACGGGGCTTTTTTGTTGCGAGCTAAAGGCCGTATGAAGACGAAGATGACATTGAACATTTCAGTTTGCTGCGCGTGTTGCTGTTGCTGTTCCGCGCCAATGTGGCCGGATTATCCGATGCTGGCATAAACTCATCGCCAGCACAGTCGTTCAGAGAGACTCAGGGCGCTTCGGATAATCCGAAGCGCTTTTGCTTTTGTATTTGTTCAAATGCGAGGACCAAGCATGATTAGCAGCCTGTCAAAGGTCAACCAGCTTGCACAACGATTCGAAACAGCATCACCGCAAGACATTCTGTCTTGGGCGAGTGAAACCTACGGCGAGACGCTTGCCATCGTCACCAGCTTTCAGATCACCGGTATCGCTGCCTTGCACATGCTACAGCATATCGCGACCAAAACCCCGGTGCTGACGCTGGATACCGGCTTTCTCTTTCCGGAGACAATTGAACTCATGAACGAATTGGAGGCGCGCTTCGACCTGCGGCTGGAGCGTATCAAGCCGCGTCAATCTCCGCGTCAGCAGGCGCGCGATTATGGCGATCGTTTGTGGGAGCGCAATCCTGACCGCTGCTGCCATATACGCAAGACCATTCCCTTACGCGACGCCTTGACCGGATACGGGGCCTGGATAGCCGGTTTGCGCCGGGATCAAGCGCCCAGCCGCGCCAACACGCCAGTTGTCAGCCGCGACAGCCGTACGGGATTGGTCAAAATCGCGCCCTTTGCCAACTGGACCGAAGACATGGTCTGGTCATACATTCGCGCCCATGACCTGCCACATAATCCCTTGCATGACATCGGCTATCCCAGCATCGGTTGCTGGACCTGCACCAAAGCCGTCGCGCCGGCAACGGGCAAGCGCGCTGGCCGCTGGTCAAACCGCGCCAAGAGCGAATGCGGCATCCATATTGAAGTTGTCGATGAAGGGTTCAAGGTTGCCCAACATGCCTGACCAGGTCACTGGCTATCCCATCCTGCTGCATTTGCGGGACCGACAAGTTGCCGTCATCGGCGGCGGCCGCGTGGCCACGCGCAAGGTCCGTCATCTGCTGGGCGCCGGCGCGCTGGTGCTGGTCATCAGTCCCGAAGTGTCAGGCGAGCTGCAAACCTATGCCGACGACAACAGAATCGAGCTGATAACATCCCGCTACGAACGCGATTTATTCAACGATCACATGCCAATTCTGGTCATCGCGGCCACCGACGACGCGCGTGTCAATCAGATCGTGGCGCAGGACGCGCATCGCGTTCGCGCCCTGTGCAATGTCGCCAACGGCAGCGGTGAAAGCGATTTCAGCAATATGGCGCTGATCAGCCAACCGCCGCTGACCATCGCCTTAAGCACTAGCGGCGCGTCGCCGGCGATGCTGCGTCGATTGAAAACGCTGCTGGAGCCTGTAATCGGCGAAGAATATGCGATTCTCGCCGACTGGCTGGGTGAAATTCGCGGACCGCTGAAAGCTCAGCTGCAATCGCAGGCGGAGCGCCACACGCTGTTTGAACGGCTGCTGGATTCAGATGTGCTCGAATTACTGCGTTCAGGCCGACCTGAGCAGGCGCGGCAATTGTTCCAAGAGATTGTTGCCGAGGGCGTGTCCGCATGAGCGAAATCGCGCTGGTCCTGGCCGGGCACGGCTCACACATCAGCCCGCAGACCGCCGGCATCGTCTGGCGTTATGTCGATCGCCTGCGCAGCTGGAGCGTGGCTGACGAAATCACGGCATGCTTCTGGAAAGAGCCCCCGTCTTTTCGTCACATTTTCGACACGCTGCTGGCCCGGCGAGTAGTTGTAGTGCCGGTTTTCACGGCGCGCGGATACTTCACTAAAGAGGTCATCCCAAACGAGATGGGTTTGAATGGCGCGGTGACGGTTAAGGGCGAAAAGTCAATTTTCTTGACACGCGGCATCGGCGAACACTCGAAGATAGAATCGATCGTGCAAGCATTCGTGCGCGATACCTTAAGCGCCTACAATCTGGCGGCGGAGCATACCGCGGTGGCCATCATCGGCCATGGCACGCGCCGTAACCCGGAAAGTCGTTACACGGCGCGCCACCAGGCTTCCCGACTGCGGGAACTCGACCTTGTCAGCGAGGTGGTGGATGTCTATCTCGACGATGACCCGGATATCCCCAGCTTGTATCGCAATACATCGGCGCCAAATGTCATCGCCCTGCCCTATTTCGTTGCGCCCGGCTCGCATGTCAGCCTGGATGTGCCGAACGCCTTGGGCATTTCGGATGCCGATACGCCGCAGCGCGCGAACGGACGAATCGTATATTATGGCGATCCCGTCGGCGTCGACGACGGCATCTGCCAGGTCATACTGGCGTTGGCGCGGGAAACGGGTTTGCCATTTGCCGAGAATCGCGCGGCGTCCCCATGGTCGGGCTTCCCCAAAGCCGGTCGCGAGACTCTGCTGCGCGCTCTCAATTCCGACGATACACTGCGCTTCGGCCAAGTCACGGTATCGAGCGAGCGCGTTTGGCACAAAGCTGAATACCAACCAACTCGTGCATTTGAATCGCCCGCCCAATTGCGCAGCTACCTGCGTGACGATCCATTTCGACCCTTGCCTACTTCCACCGACTTGCCCGCGGGCTGGCGAGTAGCATTGGAAAACCCGGAACAGGCGCACGCCGTGCTGGAAACGGTGTATCCGGGTTTGATCGCCGATTGGTCCGCCGCGCGCGCGGGAGACTTTCTCACGGAGAACTTGCGAGACGTGAGCGGGCGTCAACGAGGCATGTTTCGTGACATCCACCGCTTGGACGAGCGCGCGATTGAGCGAACGATCGAGCAGGTCTGCGGCAAATGTGTCCGTCAGCCCACCTGGCGAGACAACAATCGCCCCGGCGCATTGCCCTGCAGAGCGGCCTGCAACTTGTGGCTGTCGACCGCGGTCAAGCAGGCGGAGGCAGACTTATGAGCATCGGCAAAGTGTATCTTGTCGGCGCCGGACCAGGTGATCCGGATTTGATCACGCGCAAGGGATTGCGACTTCTGCAATCGGCCGATGTCGTCATCTACGACCGCTTGATCCCGCGTGAACTGCTGGAAGAAACGCGCGCCGATGTCGAGCTTGTCGACGCCGGCAAACAGCCGACGAAGCATCGCTTGTCGCAGGAAGACATCAACGCGACCTTACTCGATCGCGCTTTGAAGGGCAACACAGTCGTTCGCTTGAAGGGCGGCGATCCGCTGCTCTTCGGACGTGGCGGCGAAGAAGCATTGGCCTGCCAGAAATACGGCATCAAATTCGAGATCGTGCCCGGCGTATCCAGCGCCTACGCGGCGCCCGCCTACGCCGGCATCCCCTTGACCCATCGCCATGTCAGCAGCAGCGTCACGGTGATCACGGGGCACGAAGATCCGACAAAACGCGAAAGCAGCATCAATTATCGAGCCTTGGCAGAAATCGGCGGGACCATCGTTATCTTGATGGGTATCAAACGACTGCCAGAAATCGCCGCCCAGTTGCTTGAAAACGGGCTCGATTGCGCTACGCCGGCCGCCATCATCGAATGGGGTACGACGCGGCGCCAGCGCAGCATCGTCGGCAGATTGGCAACGATCGCCGACAGCGCGCGACAAAATAAAGTCCAGCCACCGGCGATTATTGTGCTGGGTGATGTGGTGCGGCTGCGCGAAGGAGGCATGGGTTGGTTTGATCTGCTGCCGGCAGATGTCCTGACCGCAGGATCCGGCAGCAGTGACATCAGGCAAACGAGATAGAGAATGACGACGGCGATATCAACGGAAGGGACTATCATGACGACCTGGAAAGAGCAATTGGCTGATCAGATTCCGGAAACCATGGGGATACTGATCGACACCTACGAGGCGCAAATCGAATTGCGCAAGCAAGGCAAACTGGACGAAAAAGTCTTCGCCGAACAACGCTTGCGCAAAGGCGCATACGGTCAGCGCTACGATAACGGCCAGCGTCACGACGGCGTACAGACGCGCCAGCTGAGCTACCCCTCCGGCGAGCTGGTCAAGGGACCGGATACGCTCTGGGATGCGCCCGGCATGCAGCGCATCAAGATTCCCTATGGCGGATTGACGGCGCGCCAACTTGAGGTGCTATCGGAACTGGCTGATGAATATGCCGATGGCATCCTGCATATCACCACGCGCCAGGACATTCAGTTGCATTACGTGCACATCGACGATACGCCCGATTTGATGCGGCGGCTGGCGGCCGTCGGTATCACCACGCAGGAAGCCTGCGGCAATTCCGTGCGCAATATCACCGCTTGCACGCTTGCTGGCGTCTGCCATGACGAAGTCTTTGACGTCAGCCCCTATGCCGAAGCCATGACCCAATTCCTGCTCGGCCACGATGATGTGCAGGACTTCGGGCGCAAATTCAAAGTGGCGTTTTCCGGCTGCGCCGGCCATGCTTGCGGCTTGGTCAAAATGCATGATTTGGGACTGCTGGCGCAGACCCGCGATGTTGATGGTGAAATAGTGCGCGGATTCACCGTCTTCGTCGGCGGCGGCCTGGGCACGGTACCGCACCAGGCGAAAGTGCTGGTCGATTTCTGCAGCGAAGAACAGTTGCTGCCGTTGACGCAGGCCGTTTCACGCGTTTTCGCGCGTCTCGGCGAAAAGAAGAACCGCAATCGCGCGCGGATAAAGTTTCTAGTCGCCAAGCTCGGCATCGACGAATTCCGCCGATTGGTGCAGGAAGAACTCGAAACCGTGCCGCATGACGACCGCCATACCGCCTATCTTGATTCGCTGGGTGACTTCACCTACGAACCTGCCAAAGCGGGCATGTCTTTGAATGGCACGGCAATGCCGGATGGCTTCGCCAATTGGTATCAGACCAACGTCTATCATCAGGCGCAACACGGATACAGCGCGATCACCTTGCACCTGCCGCTGGGTGATTTCACCGCTCAGCAAGGATTCCACTTGGCAGACATCGCCCGGCGATTTGTCGGCGACAATATCAGATTGTCAGTCGAACAGAATATCGTATTGCGCTGGGTCGCCGATGCCGATCTGCCCGCCATCTACCGTGAATTGCACGCGATCGGCATGGGCGATGCCGGCGCCGGGACCATCGTAGATATCACGACCTGCCCCGGCACCGATACCTGCAAGCTGGGCATCGCTTCTTCGCGTGGCTTGACTGCCGAGCTGCGCACGCGCTTGATCGAACGCATCAACCTGTTGCCCGATGCCGTGCGCGAACTCAAGATCAAAGTCAGCGGCTGCTTCAATTCTTGCGGGCAGCACCACGTCGCCGATATCGGCTTCTTCGGCAATAGTCGGCGCTCGGGCAATCACAAGATGCCGCATTTTCAAGTGGTGCTCGGCGGACAGTGGCACGAAAACGCGGGCAGCTATGGATTGGCCGTCGGCGCGGCGCCGGCGAAGCGCGTGCCCGATGTGCTGGAAGCGCTGACCAATCGCTATGTCGCTGAACGCGCCGAGGATGAGAGCTTTCAGTCCTGGGTCAAGGATCTGGGTCGCAAGGCAATAAAGGCCATGCTTCAGCCCTACATGCAATTGCCCAGCTTCGATGATCAGCCTGAGTATTTCAGCGATTGGGGCGATTCGCGAGTCTATACCATCGACGATATCGGTGTCGGCGAATGCGCCGGCGAGGTCGTATCACTGTTTTCGCTGGAAATCGCCAAAGCCGAATCGACGCACTTCGAGGCGCTGCTGGCGCTGGATGACGGCAACTTCCATTTGGCGGATGAGCAAGCCTACAAGGCGATGGTCCTGGCGGCGCGGGCATTGGTGCGCACCAAATATCTTGATGTCGGCGACGATTACGATAATATCGTCAACGAGTTTCGTTCGCGCTTTTACGATACGGAGCTGGTCTACGATCGCTTCGCTAAAGGCAAGTTCGCGCGATATCTGTTTAAGCGGCATGATCAGATTCCCAACCGCGTCAATGAAGACTACGCCCATCAGATGATGGACGAGACCCAGCTATTCATCGAGAATATCCACACTGCCGAGCAGCGCATCAACGGCGTAATCGTCAGCTAGGCGCTTCTACCGTTGCCGACCCGATGACATCTAGCGGGAACGCCCGATAACAACCATCGCCAGAGGACCACATGACAATCGTACCGAAACGCTTGGCCGTCAAATTTAACTTGAAGCGAGAACCGCGCATTCAGCCAGATGACCTGGCGCCGATCTTCCAGCGCTGGATCCAGGAACACACCGTCGATGGCATGTTGATCGATGTGATCGACTACAAACATGTGCCGGAAGGACCGGGCGTCATCTTGATCGCCGACGAGGGCGATTACGGCTACGACCTCAGCGACGGTCAGATCGGCCTGCAGTACATTCGCAAACGCGACCTGCCGGACAACCTCCCCGATGCGCTGCGGCTGACCTTCCGACAAGCGCTTTCAGCGGCCCGCCAACTGGAATCGGAAGCTCCCGGCGACTTGGCATTCGACTACCTGTCGGCCAAGATTACCTTCTTGGACCGCATGCGCTATCGCAACACCTCGGAGCGGTTCGACGAACTCCACGATGAGATTTCGTCAGCGCTTTCGGGGATATACGGCGCATCGGTTCGGCTTGAACGCTGTTACGACGATCCCCGCTTCAATTTCGCCCTGCGCAGCACAGTCAATGGCGACCTCCCTGCCGACGATGTTGTCGAAGGATTGACGAAGAATCTGACGCCGGTCTAACCTCACCTGTGCGGGCGAAGTCGCCCGTGCATCGGTTCTCGCAATCGGTTATAGTTCCTGGCATTGTTCTGCCGATTCACGAAGACGCGCGGAAAGCCAGTACATGACCGAATACAATTTCGACGAGATTATCGATCGCACGCGCCATAGCAGCGCCAAATGGGGCGTCGTAGAATCGGACTGCCTGCCGATGTGGGTGGCGGATATGGACTTTCGCTCCCCGCCCTCGGCCATCAATGCCATGATTGAACGCGCCCGCCACGGCGTATTCGGTTACACGCTTGATCCTCCCAAACTCAAAGAAGTCGTCGTCGAGCGCATGAGCCGGCTCTACAATTGGGAGATCACGCCGGACGATGTGATATTCTCGCCCGGATTGGTGCTGGCGCTGTGCGCGACTTGCAGCGGCTTTGGCAAACCGTGCGATTCCGTGCTGATACAGACGCCGGTATACGGCTCCTTTTTCAAAGCAGTACGCACCAACCGTAAATTCTCGGCCAACCTAGACATGATATATGTCGCCGATAGTGCCAGTTCGTTTCACTATGAATGTGATTACGATGCCTTTGAACAAGTTGCGCGCGACCCGCAGACGTCAATTCATCTGCAATGCAATCCGCAGAATCCGGCCGGCTTCCAGTATTCGCGTGAAGATCTCGAGCAAATCGGCGAGATCTGCCTCAAGCACGATGTGCTGATCGTCGCCGACGAAATACATTCTGATCTGATCCTGGAAGGCGAGCATATTCCGATCGCGACTTTGTCCGAGGAGATCGCGCAGCAGACACTCACCATGATCGCGCCCAGCAAGACCTATAACCTGGCAGGCATGGCTTGTTCGGTCTTGATTGCCCAGAACAAAGAGATTCGCGATACCATCGCCGCTGCGTTGGCTGGCATCAGCGCGCATGTGAACATCATGGGCTACGAAGCGGCCCACGGCGCTTATACCGGGGGCGAGGCATGGCTGCGGCAGCTGCTGCTCTATCTCAAGGACAATCGCGATTACGCCGTCAACTACATTCGTCGCCATATTCCCCAAATCAAAACTACCGTGCCAACATCCACGTACTTGCTCTGGCTGGATATGCGGGATCTGCCCATCAAAGGCGATGCGGACAGCTTCTGCCGGAGTAGCGCCGGCATCGCGCCAACCCCTGGCACGTTCTTCGGCGACTCTCACGAAGGCTTCGTGAGACTCAATTTCGGTTGTCCGCGATCGGTTCTGCAAGAGGGACTAGAACGCCTGAAAGCGGCTGTCGATCGCCTGACTGTTACTTCCTAATTCCCTCGCGGAGGACTTTTGATGCTACGTCCCATTCTGATTGATACCGACTCCGGATCGGATGATGCCGTCGCTATTCTAATGGCGCTCCGTCACGCGGATATCGACGTCAGAGCGATTACCGTGGTCGCGGGCAATGTCCCACTGGCGCAAGGCGTCAAGAACGCGCTGTATTTCACTGAGCTTTGCGGCAGCGATACGCCGGTCTACGCGGGCGCGGACCGTCCGCTATTGCGCGACTATGTCTCGGCCGACTGGTTCCATGGCGCGGACGGCTTGGGCGATTGGGGCGATCGTTACGCGCCTTCCTCGGCTCAGGCGGGGAAGCAGCATGCGGTGAACGCTATCATCGATATCGCGCGCGATACGCCCGAATTGGAGGTCGTGACGCTGGGGCCGCTGACCAATCTGGCGCTGGCGATTGGCAAGGCGCCCGACATCGTAGACGAAATCAAGCGCTGCGTGGTGATGGGTGGCGCGGCCTGCACCAACGGCAATGTCACGCCCGCCGCCGAATACAATATCTGGTGTGATCCGGAAGCGGCGCAAATCGTCTTCCGATCGGGCATACCGCTGGAAATGGTCGGATGGGAATTCAGCACCGGAGCGTTTGCGCTCTCGCTCCATGATATCGACGCCCTTCGGCAGATCGGCACAGCACACGCGGACTTCACCGTCGATTGCAATAGAGAAGGCATGCGCGGCTACGAAATTCAGACAGGCGAGATCGGCATATCTCTGCCGGATGGCGTCGCCATGGCTGTCGCCATCGATCCGTCAATTTGTGTTGAATCCAGCCATCACTATGTCGATATCGAATGCCAAAGCGAGCTGACGCGCGGCATGACCGTTGTAGACAAGCTCAATTTGGCCGATGACACGCGCAATTGCGAAGCCTGGCGCCACGTCTTGCCGAATCCCAACAAGCCTCTAATTTGTTGGGATTTGGATGCGATTCGCTGGAAACAGATGCTGATGAATTCACTGCGCTAATGCGCCGCCCGCCCCTTCTCACGACGGTTGCGCCGCAGAAACGTATATGATGATACAAGTATCAATTCTCAATCCAGGAGCAAGCCATGAATGACGAACCGCGCAAAAGAAAAGCGCAGCGCGATTGGGTCGAAGAGATGGAGGTGGCGGGCAGCGAGCTGGTGGAACGTGTGAAAGCGCTCGTAGAAGAGGGCAATGTGCGTCGCTTGATCATACGGAATGCCAACAACGAGGTATTGATTGAGGTGCCGCTTACGCCGGCCGTGGTCGTCGGCGGCGTCGCGACAGTTTTCCATCCGGTGTTGGCGGCGCTTGGAACCATGGCCGCGCTAATCGCCAAACTAAAGATTGAAATCGTCCGCGCGGATGTAATCGACGAAGATGCCGAAACCATCGCGATCTCATCCGACGACGTCGAGGACGTAACACCAAGCGACTAGTCAACTCTCGGTCCA
Source organism: Anaerolineae bacterium (assembly GCA_022822305.1). Lineage (GTDB taxonomy): Bacteria > Chloroflexota > Anaerolineae > Aggregatilineales > Phototrophicaceae > UBA6055. Next base: position 157,868 of record JAJEBY010000002.1, on the reverse strand, counting down.
CAATCTACAACATTGTCAAGGTTGATTCTGCTTGCGCCGGCTCGCGTCCGTGATGGGAATCGGGCTATGTCGCCTCGTCGTATCCGCAGCCGTCGCAACCGCGATGGTAAACGGTGACAAGGGCGCTTGTCTTGCGCTATAATACCGCGAAAAGTTCTCGGCGCGACGCTGGATGCGCCGGCGGAATTCTATACCAGAGGGCCACCATGATCGTAAGCGTTTTGCAAGAAAACCTGGCCAGAAGCCTTAACATCATTGCCAAGGCGGTAGATAGCAATCCGCCTCTGCCCGTATTGGCCAACGTGCTGCTGGAGACCGAAGACTCGCGCCTGAAGCTCTCCGCCACCAATCTCGAGCTGAGCGTCAGCGTTTGGATTGGGGCCAAGGTCGAGCAAGCCGGCAGTATCACCCTGCCCGCCCGCACCTTCAGCGAATTGGTCAGCAGCCTGTCTCGGGAGCGCGTCGACCTGTGTCTCGATTCGAGTTCGCACACCGTGCATTTGCGCTGCGGCGTCCAAAGCTCCAATATTCGCGGCATTGACGCCGACGAGTTTCCCCCAATCAATCACAATGAAAATGCCGATCTCTATCTGGCGGGAGAGACGCTGCGTGAAATGATCACGCAAACTGCCTTCGCCGCCGCTCGCGAACAGAATCGGCCCATCTTGACCGGTGTCTACCTGCAATTGGAGGGCAAGGTTATGACTCTGGCGGCGGCAGACGGCTATCGCTTGGCTGTACGAACCGCTGATATCGAAGAAGATTTCAGCGAACGCCAAGATATGGTTATCCCCGCCCGAACGATGAGCGAAATCGCGCGAATCATCGAAGATGACCATGAAGTTGGCATCTCGCTGCCCGCACAGCGCAACAGCGTGACCGTCTTCCTGCCCAATATCCTGATCTCATCGCAATTGCTGGACGGGCGTTTTCCCGATTTTGCCTCGATCATCCCGCGTTCTCACATCACTTCAACGGTAATGTATACCAGCGATTTGCTGCAAGTCTGCCAGCGCGCGGAGATCTTCGCCCGTGACAACGCCAACAGCGCCAACCTGCATGTCAAGCCGGCGCAGAATCCGGGCGAACCGTCCGAAGTGCTGATCGCTGGCAAGAGCGCTGAACGCGGCGACAGCGAAGGTTTGCTGGACGCCACCGCCGAAGGCGAAGCGCTTGATATTTCTTTCAACATCAGATACCTGATCGAAGTCCTGCGCGTGATCAGAGAAGAGCGCGTCGTATTCCAGAGCAATGGCCCGGAGAATCCCGGCGTCTTGCGCCCGGAAAACCGCGAGGACTTCACCCACGTCATCATGCCGATGAGCAAGTAGCCGTACTCACGGGCGCAATTCACGTTGACCAGCATAATTCAGCCTCATAATGCCCGGCGCGTGCGGCCCAACATGCCAAGGTATGGCGTGCTGCCCCATCAAACCGCGGCGATGTTGACCTGGGATTGGGTCGACGCCCAAATGCTGCGGGCGCGCAACTATTGGCTGTGTACAACCTGTGGCGATGGCAAGCCACATGCTGTGCCGATCTGGGGTGTCTGGGTCGAGGGCAATTTCTACTTTTCAACAGGCAGAGTTTCAGTTAAAGCGCGCAACATCCGACGCGACGCCCGCGTTGTGCTGCATTTGGAAAGCGGCGACGACACGCTGATCTTCGAGGGCACACTCGTCGATTCACACGAAAGCGCAACTCTGCAAGCCGCGATCGTGCGCGCGTACGCCGACAAGTACGACATAAGACCTGATGCCGAAGACCTTGACGCCATTCAATTCCGTTTGCAGCCTCAGAAGGTGATGGCCTGGCTGGAAAGTGACTATCCCGCGACAGCCACCTACTGGCTGTTTGATGTTTGAGGCTTGAATTGTATCAATCCACGCTTGCCATTGACGCGCCACGTCGGATCCTCGGCGTCCAACTCTGAAGCCGTTGCCGCGCTGGGCAATCCCGCGATGGGGTCGCTCTTGAGCGTTCGCAAGCATAGCACCGGGACGTCGAGGTAGGACATCACATCCGGGAATGGCGTATCGACCGGCCACAAACAATCCCCAACCGCGCGTCGATAATTGGCATCGCCTTTGATGATCAGCAACCGGCCGGCGTTGATGACATCGCGCAGCGTGGCCGGCAGGTCGCGCAAGAGAATGCTGCTGTTCCAATACCAATGCGGAACAAAACGAAGTCGCTCGCTACGCCAGGCTTCGTGCAGGCGCGCTGCCAATTCCGCGGCCGAGCCGTCGCGTTTCACCATTTCCTCTAACACCGTCCAGGCGTCTTCAGTGGTGGCATCGCTCACGAAAGTCGGATGCGCCTTCAGATAAAACACGACCTGGCAATTGATATGGCGCAGCAGGCAGTCGCTCAAGACCAGATCCATCGCCAGTTCGGAGCCGGCGTTGTCGGCGACGATTGAGATGGCGGCGCCGTCACCGGGCATATGTCCGTCGTCGATCAACTGAAGGACGTATTCGAGCAACTGCGGTCGATCGTCCACCAGTAAATCTTCGGGGCTGATGGACGTGCCGCGGTCGAGCGCTGCCGCGTAACTCAGATCTATGCGATTGCCCCAAAGCGCAAATTCGACCGCGCGCCCAATCTCGCTCCTCGCATCTGGCATGGGCTGCAACGCCCGCTCCAACAATTGCCAGAGCGCATCTCCGCGCAATTCCGCGCGTTTTTGGGGCGCAAATGGATCACGCCCGTTTTCCGCCCAGCGCGCCGCTTCGACCAAACAGCGATAAGCGTAGGTCTCGGCGAAAAACCACTCGGCGTTGTGCCAGGACAATTCACCATCGACGATGGCGCGTTGGCGTTCGATGGCGCCCAGCCAGGCTTCATAATCGCTGGAAGAATCAACCGGCAGCGGGAGAATCGGGGCGCCGCAGGCGATTTCATCGCGCAGGCCGCGCAATCTCGACTTGATGCCGTCCGGAAAATCGGGATTTAGCGCGATGGTTTCGCTGATGATGGCGGGTACGCGTACCGCCATGGTGTTGTTGGCGAAGGCATTGCTGTCATCAGTGCGAATAGGCGGCGGCGGGCCCGGCGAAGTTGGCATGATAAAGATTGCTAGCCGCTAGGCATCGCGGAATATGGTGACGTAGCGACGGGGTTCGTCGCCGACGCTGGCCGATTGCATATGGGCCTGTCGCGCCAGTTGATGTTGACGTTTGCGTATCTGCGATGCTTGCGGCTTGAGATCGATATAATCTTCGCCGGCTCTAATGCGGCTGATGGCCTGCTCCGCCTCCAGCATCGCCTGCCCAACCAGATCACCGTCCTTGTTCCCGTTTAGACGGAACAGATCGACCAGAAAGTTCTCCATTTGTGTCACCGTGTTCGCGCGCAGCACATAAATCGACAATCCACGTTTCTCGCCATCCGTGATCAAGCGCGGTCGCCGCCGGTAATGCGTCTTCAACGTGACGATGGCTTGTGCCAACCCAAAGTCGTCAGTCAAGATCAGAGGTACGTTGAGCCGACGCGCGGCTTGCTCGAGTCGGTTGCGCGCCACACCGTAAGCGTAAACGCTCACCGGCGCCAGGTTGCGCAAATCTTTGCCGGCGAAATCGTCGTGTAGCGCATGACGCGTAATGCCGTTTTCGCGGTTTCCGCGGACGAGGCGCGTGTTCGCATCGCGGCCCAGTCGCTGTTGTTGCCCTCTATTGCGTGCCGGCGCGGAACGCGATTCCGCCTCCTGTATGTAGTCGCTGACTTGCACGACACCCTTGACGTCGCGCTCGCGCAATTCAGTCGGCAAAGGCCGGTTGCGCAACATGGCATCCACGGCCGAGGCCACATCGGCATGCACCACCAGACGATCACGCGCTTGAATCTCAATCATGATATCAAAGGTCGGCGCCGTGCGACGTTCCAGCACAACCTTCTGTGTGCCGCGCCTGCGCGCCTCGTCATCAGAGAGCGTGACCGATTCGATGCCGCCGATAAGATCGGACAAAGTCGGATTCAACATCAAGTTTTCCAAGGAATTGCCGTGTGCTGTGCCGATCAGCTGCACTCCACGTTCGGCAATGGTCCGCGCCGCATGCGCCTCCAATTCGCGGCCGATCTCATCAATCACGATCACTTCTGGATTGTGATTCTCCACCGCCTCAATCATCACCTCGTGCTGTCGATCAGGCTGGGATACCTGCATGCGCCGAGCCTTACCCACCGCTTGATGCGGGATATCGCCATCGCCGCCAATCTCATTGGATGTATCAACGATGACCACACGTTTTCGCCCCGCGCGGACTCGCGCCGCCTCGCGCAGCAAAGTCGTCTTGCCCACACCAGGCGGACCGACGATCAGCACGCTTTGACCGGTTTCAATCAGATCGGCGATTATATCTATGGTGCCGTATACTGCTCGACCGATTCTGAGGGTCAAGCCGACGATTTTGCCGCGCCGATTGCGAATGGCGGAGATGCGATGCAGCGAACGTTCAATGCCGGCGCGATTATCGTCATCAAAGTCTCCCAACTCGTCAACGAGCTGACGCAAATCGTCTTCCGTCACCTCGCGGTCGGAGAGTTCATATTCGTTGTCGATGTAGCGGGCAGTGGGAATCCGACCCAAATCCAGCACAATCTCCAAGAGCTTGCCGGTATTGCCGTACTCATCAATCGCGGAGCGGATGCGCGGGGGCAATACATTGCGCAGCACTTCAAAGTCATCGGTTATGTGTTTATCCATTTGCGCGCTTGGTTTCCCCTTCTCATATATTCCAGCAAATCGCGCTACTAATCCGTCAAGTTGCCGGACAGTTGTGAATTTACCGGATTGACTATCACCTTTGATTGTCGTTGTATTGCGCTACCTGCATAGTCGCGGCCGGCTTCCGTCCAGCGCGCGCCATTAGATTGACCCGCGCAAAAGACGTCTGCCGAACGCCGGCGGTCAAGTGCTTAACCATCACCGCCTGCTCTAGCCAAGGCGCGAAGCCCAGATCCAGCATAGTATTTTCCAGCCAGCCCTGATAGCCGCGGACACACACGTACACGGGAACCTTGCGACAGCGTTCAATCGCCAGCAGGGCCGCCGCAACAATATCCGGGGCTTCATCCAGCACGCCCGGATGCACATAGGGCATCAGATAAACACCGTGTTTGCCTTCGGAATAAGCAATATAAGCTTCTACCCGGCCCTGCTTGCGGTAAACCAGTCCCTCCATATCTGTCGAGGGCCCCATCACCGACTGCAAAATGCCGGGAATCGTGCAACCCAATAAGGATGCGATGCCGATCTGATCAGCAACCGTCTCGCCGTTGATTCGCAATTCTGGCGCCATCATCACATCAGCGATGGGCTCATGCTTCCAGATCACTTGCCGGCTGTAAACCGCGTATCCCGCTCGACGCATGGTTTCGAACAATCGATGGCTTTGTTCGACTTCCGCGACTAAGGTCTGGGCGCCATTATTGCCCGCATGCCGCGCCATAGCATCAAGCATGTGCAGCCAGATGGTATCGTCTTGGTCTTCGGCCAAAGTTGGCGCCAAATACACAATATGCGCGTTAACATCGCCCGCGCGATAACGGAACTGCCCGACGACATTCGCTTCGTTGACATGACCCAATAGCGTGTGCAAACCCCGCGGAAAGACAATGCTCGAGAGCAACGCGCTGCTCTGACCGCGAGCGTCCCCGGTTAATCCCAATTCGCTGTGCAAGACTATCGCGTTTTGCTTCAGGCGCAGCATCAAGGGGAGATCGATCAGCTTCATCGAGTGGGTGTCAGTACTGTTGCTCACCTGCTGCCCCGCTAACGCAATTCTTCGCATTGTCTCGATTACGATTGTATCACTTTAGGCCAAATGCTGACAACGGATTGCCTGAACCCCTAATCTACCTCGTCGAATGGCGATCGCTGAAAACAGCGCGGGAAATGCCATAATCAATTCGCAATGACGATACAATTGCTGTGATTCCGTTGCTAGAATTGTTGCCTGTCGAACAACTTAACTTGACAACAATACGCAGACTTCTGATGACTGCACGAGGCAAACATGGACAAGTTACGCGTCGGATTCATCGGTACTGGAAGAATCTCGGATCTTCATGCGCTGGCCTACCTGGACGACGAGCGCGCGGAAATCGTCGCCCTCTGTGATCGCAATCTTGCGCTGGCGCGGTCGCGCGGACGACAATGGAACGTGCCCGAAAATCGCATCTTCAGCGAATACGACGATATGCTCGCTCTCGAAGACATCGATCTGGTCGAGATTCTGCTGCCGCATCATCTGCATTATCAAGCCACGCTCGATACGGCGGCAGCCGGCAAGAATATCTCGGTGCAGAAACCGATGGCGTTATCCGTCGCTCAGGCTGACGAGATGATCAATGCCGCGAAGGCTGCCGGCGTGATCCTGAAAGTGTACGAGAATTTCATCTTCTATCCGCCGGTGCAGCGCGCCAAAGCCTTGATCGACAACGGCGAGATCGGCGACCCGTTGACGATTCGCATCAAGAGCAACTCCGGCGTCAGTCCAACCGAGTGGGACGTCCCGGCTTCGGCGCAAGCCTGGCGCCTCAACCCCGACGAATGCGGCGGCGGTCCGCTGGTATTCGACGATGGTCACCACAAGTTTGCCTTGGGCTGGCATTTCATGGGCATGGCGGAAGCCGTACACGCCTGGATCGGCAGCACCGAATTAGGGCCCGACATGCTGCTGGATGCGCCCGCCATTGTCAGCTGGAAGTTTCCCGGCAATCGCTACGGCTCGCTGGAAGCGGTTTATTCGCCGGAATTGGTGTTGGATACGCAGCACTATGCGCAAGACGACCGCGTCGAGATAACAGGCAGCAAGGGAGTGATTTGGATCACGCGCGGCCACGGCAAAATGATGGATGTTCCACCGGTGATACTGTACAAGGATCGGCGGACTCGGACATTTTCCGATATGCCAGTGGGCTGGGAACACAGTTTCATCAACTCGACGCGACACTTCATTGATGCCTGGTTCGCCGGGGATCCGCCGCAACTGACGGGCGAAGACGGGCGTGATGTGCTGCGCTTCGCCCTGGCCGCGCAGGAATCGGCCAGATCGGGCCAGGCTGTGCAGCTGTGATCAACGTGAACTTCTTGCTGTCAGCTACTCGCCCACGATAGTTATTTTATCGCCTTCCATGCTGGTTATGGTCGCCAGCGCATGAATGGGCACATTGTATTTCTCTTGTACGCGTTCGCGCCCGTCCTCGAAGGTCTTTTCCACAACCACGCCCACGCCGACCAGATTCGCCTTGGCGCTGGTGACGATGCGCGCCAGCGCCAGCAGTGTCTTGCCGGTGGCCAGAAAGTCATCGATGATCAAGACATTTTCGCCTTCGTGCAGGAACTCGGCCGATACCAGCAGCAGCGTCTCGCCGCCCTTGGTGTGGCTGGGCGCGGTCTCCAGAAAGACGGGACCGGACATGGTGATCGGCTTTCGTTTGCGCGCGTATACAACCGGCACATTCAGCTCGATCCCGGTCATCAAGGCCGGCGCAATCCCGGAGATTTCGGCGGTCAAGATGCGGTCGATTGGCAAGTCGCCGAAGCGCGCGGCGAACGCGGCGCCCATACCGGCCATCAGCGGCGGATCGAGCTGATGATTGACGATGCTGTCCACCTTGAGGATGCCGCCGCCGAGATTCTGCCCTTCCGACTTGATGCGATCAATCAAGACTTTCATCTAATGACTCCTGCAAAATGAACCGCGAAAGCCGGAAAGCTACTGAGCCAAGACTCGCGTGATTTGCTCGAGATGATCCAAATCATGCATAACCACCTGCATAGCGGCATCGGCCATGCTGAAATTGCCTTGTTCAGGATGGACGCCCGCTCGTTCCCATTCGTCCGCGCTCAGCCCTTTGAAGAAGTCACGAAAACGTTGGCGGGAGTCTTTCAAGGCAGCGAAGGCATCGGAGACCTGCTCGCTTTGATACGCCCGGTCGATCGCCATCGCTTCGTGGTCATACGCTGGTAGCTGCGGATGATCTTGGCGACGAATCATATCGGCGCGCCCATGGAATACATCATCGAAATCTCGCAGATGACAGACGATCTCGACTATCGACCATCCATCGGCGCCATCGCGCAGATCATGCGCCTGCTGTTCACTGACGTTGTCGAGGATATGCCCCAGAATCTTGCAAGTCATGCCCATCGCCGCGACCTGCCGTCTACGCGCCTTGTCCAATTCACTTGTCGCCGTCATCGTCGCAACGCTCCTTTTGCCCAAGATACATTTCCGTATGCTTGCATCATAGCACGAATGCCGACCGACGCGGCGGCCATGCTAGGTTATCCCCCACAAGTGAACACGATTGTCGCCTCCGCCGGTCGCCAGCAGCGTGCCGGTTGGATTGAAGGCAGCGTCTAGCACCGGCCGATTGTGCGCAGGGATTTCTCGTAAGACCTCTCCGCTTTTCACGCGCCATATCCGCAGCCGGTTGTCGCGACCGCCGCTGGCCAGCAAACTGCCATCGGGCGCAAATGACACGGCATCGGCGCCGCCGTCGTGACCCGGCAAGTTCCTGGCAGGGGCGTCGCCGGCGAGGTCCCAGAGTCGAATCGTCATGTCTTTGCTCGCCGACGCCAAGGCATCTGCCACAGCATTGACCGTGATTTGCCTTATCCAGTCGTCATGCGCGCCCACAAGCGCGACACTGCCCCCGGGCTCCGCGCCCCAGGCATAGATGCAGCCATCGCGACCCCCCGAATACAGCCGCCGGTCCCGTCCATAAGCCACAGTGGTCACTTCATCGCTATGTCCCGTTAGCACCGACTTCAGCGCTCCAGAGGCCGCGTCCCATACCCGCAGCGATTGATCGGCGCTGGCGGTGGCGACGAGATCGCCTTGCGGACTGAAGGCGACGGCATCCACGGAATCGACGTGGCCAGGCAGGCTCAATATTTCGCGCAGGCCCGGCCCGGAAAGCCGCCAGAGCGTCAAACACATGTCGGCCCCAACTGACGCCAGCAGCCGCTTATCTGGACTGAAGGCGACCCCCTTGACCGGCGCGCCCAGGCATTGCGCGCGATAATCGGGTTGACCGCCAAAGCCATTGACATAGACCGCGACGCCTTCGCCGCCACAGATCGCCAACATGTCGCCGCCAGGCGACCAGGCAACTTGAGATATCCACCCGAAAGAAACCGTGCCCATACGCCCGAGACGCTTCACGTTTTGCGCGCTGATTACTTGCATGGTGAACCATCACCAAAGCTAGTCTGGCTTCAACGTCAAGAATATAGCACAGGCCATGACGATCACCGGTGTTGAGCGGCGAACTTAATGCCGAGACGAACTATAATGGCGGAGATTGGCCAAGTTCAAAGGAACGCCACATCGCGATGTCCAAATTCAAGGTGTCACTCGACGAGATTCGTCAGTTGGAGCGGCAGTTCCGCCAGACGATCCCAGCCGCATTCATGGATGAGAATCAGCACATGAATGTCCAGTATTATCTGCGCCTCGCCGAGCGCGGCATAGGCTCAATCTATCGTCAAGCGGGCATGGGCGACTTGTATCAGCGTGCTGATGCCTACGGAAATTATGCTCTCGAGCAGCACGTTCGCTACTTCGCCGAGGTGCTGGAAGACGATCTGGTCAGTGTCTACGTGCGCCTGATTGGTCTAACGCCGAAGCGCACCTACCTTATGGGCTTCCTGGTCAATGAATCGCGCGAGCAACTCGCCGCCAGCGTCGAGGTCGTCGCCATGAATGTGGATATGACACTCAAGCGCGGCGCGGCATTCCCGCCGGCAGTATTCGCGAATCTGCAACGGCTGCTGACTGAGCATCAGCGCTTGCCCTGGGACGCGCCAACTTGTGGCGTCATGCGCGCATAGCGCCACCACATCGTTCACAGCTGCCAAAAACACCGCTGGGGCATTTGGAATACGCGATTGCGGAAGCTGCCTTGCGACTGCCCTCTCCCCGTTTTAGAGCTCTCGACGGAATGAAGTGAGCACATTCAATCCGTCCTCGGTCACGGCGACGTTATCTTCAATGCGTACACCGCCGACACCGGGAATGTAGACGCCCGGCTCGATTGTGAAGACCATCCCGGGTTCCAGTTCCTGCTGGTTGCCTTCCACAATATTCGGCAGTTCGTGCACGCTCAAGCCCAAACCATGCCCTAGTCGATGCATGAAAAACTCGCCTAATCCAGCCGCTTCAATCACGTCGCGCGCCACGCGATCGACGGCCTCACAGGTGACGCCGGGACGAGCAAACTCGCGCGCGGCCTTGTTGGCGCCATAGACCGCATCGTACATCGCCCGCATCTGCGCGCTCGGCTCGCCGACGCAGAATGTGCGTGTGATATCGGCCGGATAATCGTTGTAGCGCGCGCCAAAATCGATCAGCAGGAATTCATCTTCGCCCCAGACGCGATCGGCCACGCTGCCATGGGGCAGGCCGCTCTTCTCGCCAGACAGCACCGTGTTAAAGGCCAGACCCTGCGCGCCACCCTCCAGCATTTCGGATGCAAGCCGGTCCGCAATCTGACGTTCGGTCATGCCGGGCCGCGCCCAAGCCATAGTCGCTTCCAGAGCGGCTTCGCTGATATCAATCGCCTTCTGCATATAGGCGATTTCTTCCGGCGCCTTGCGCGACCGTATGCGCAGGAACAGCTCTCCGACATCAAGCGCATTCTTGGCCGGGACCCCGGCTCGCTCAAAAGCCAACCACTCGAAGAGCCGCAGCGTCTGCCCGTCCAGCGCCAGAGACTGTTCCGCAAGCGCCAAATCTCGCGCTGCCGCATCGAAGGCGGGCTCAAACCAACTCTGGTCGGACCATAAGAAGCGCCGCGTCTCCAGCTCGGGATTGGCATCCAGCTTGACCACTTCCAACTCAGGGATGATAAACGATAGACCATCCTGATTGTAGATCGCCACGATCGGGCGTTCGGAGAGATGAAAGTGCATGCCGGTGAAATACACCATGTTTTCACCCGGGACCATCGCCACCGCATCGGCGCCCGATGCTTCCAGCAGCTTTTCCAGTCGCGCTTGATAATCAATTGCCATCTCCAATACCCTCCAATACTCCGTCTTCGCATTGCGGAGTGTACTCGACGCTGGCCGTCCACTTCAAACTTCCGTCGCCAGCATGGCGCAGATTGCATGCGCAATATATTCGCCAATCGCCTAAGGCTTGGTCAGTTTGCGCCTACCTGTGTTATAAATCTCTATGTCGATCATTCATTTGCGATTCGCAAGACCGGCCGGAGCATAGTGAACTTATGAACCTGCGATATCACCTGCTTGATGTCTTCACCAATCGGCGCTTCGGTGGCAATCCGCTGGCAGTCTTCACCGATCCGCCGCTTGATCTGTCAGTCTCCACCATGCAGGCGATAGCCAAAGAATTGAATCTTTCCGAGACGACCTTCGTATTTCCGCCGCAAGACCCCGCCAACGACTTTCGCGTCCGCATTTTCACTCCGGCTGCGGAACTGCCCATGGCCGGTCATCCCACCGTGGGCACGGCTTGGCTGCTGGCGCGGCTCGGCAAGTTCGGCGCAATTGATGGCAGCAAATCCATCATTTTCGAGGAGGGTATAGGACCGATAGAAGTTACCGTTAAAGCCGACAACGACGGCAAGCCCGCTCGCGTACATATGCGTCAGCCACTGCCAACGTTTCTCGATATCCTTCACGATCGCGCGGCCATCGCCGCAATGCTGTCAATCGCTCTCGACGACCTGCATCCGAGCGCGCCCTGCCAGGTGGTCAGCTCCGGCTTGCCCTTTCTCTACGTCGTCGTGACTTCGCTGGAGGCGATCCGGCGCGTCAGTCTTCGTCTCGACCGTTGGCAGGCAATCCTGAAGGGAAGCGCTGCCGAGCAAGTCTTTGTGACAACCACCGAAACCGAATACCCGGGATCCACCGCGCACAGTCGCATGTTCGCGCCGGCATTGGGTGTTGCCGAAGACCCGGCCACCGGTTCGGCCAGCGGGCCCCTGGGCGCGTACCTGCTCAAATACGGTCTTGTCGCCAGTGACGAAATGGTGAGCGAACAAGGCATTGAAATGGGACGTCCCAGCTTCATAGATATTCACGTGGGCCGAAGAGGCGACCAAGTCGCCAATGTTAGCATCGGCGGCGAATGTGTTTACTTGGGGCAGGGCGCACTTTACCTCGACTAGCGACCCGCGCGCGGGCCGTCAAAGAGGCGAGCTGTGCTATCATTGAGGAGGATTGGAGCGCCGCAAGCGATGTCCAAGAGCCTCGTAATCGACCATTTTGCGCCGGATGCCGTCATGCGTGGATTGCTGGACGGCGAAGACTTTCGCAACCGCGTCCCTGGAACCACCGTCTATACCTGTCCCCGCTGCGCGCATCGCATTCGATTTCGCTGGCGCAGCTTCTATCAAGCGGATGGTCGCTCGCATTTGCAACGTAAGCTGCGGCATATCTTTGACGATTTGACTCCGGAGCTGCGCGCCGCGACACAGAGCTTCATAGATTTTCACTGTCCTACCTGCCAAGCGCCCACGCGCATCATTTTCAGCATTCACGAGGGCGGCAATATCAGCCTGCATTTCGATATCTACGCCGTGCTCGTCGGTGAGGGAATGTCCCGCTGATGAAGAATCTTGTGGCCACCCTGCACGATTACGATCCGGGCATGCTGCCGGCCCTGGCGGAGGTCTGGGGAGTCGACAGCACGCAGCTGCGCGATGACGAGATGATCGCTGGGCTGCAAAGTGTCATGCTCGATCCGCAGATGGTCGAAACCATTTGGGACAAACTCGAAGAATCGACAAAGGCTGCGCTGCAGTTGCTGGTGAGCAGCGCGGGACAGCGCATGAAGATCGGTCAATTCGAGCGCTTCTATGGACAGATCCGCAAGATGGGACGCGGCCAAATCCAGAAGGAACAGCCGCATCTGGCCGCGCAGAGCATCGCGGAAGCCCTGTACTATCGAGGGCTGATTGGCGAAGCCTATGACAAGGTGGGCGACAACGTCATTTGCTTTGTCTATGTGCCGACGGATGTGATCGAAGCGCTGCCCCTGCACAAGACCAGCTACGAGCGTCTTGACGATGACGAGACGGCGGCAGCGGATGAGCTTCCCGGGTTGGCGCTGATTGACGATGTCAGCGACATCTCACCGGCCGATACTTCGATCATCGATGATCTGACCACGCTATTGGCATACCTGCAAGCCAATTCCGTCACCGTTCATGACGGTGGATTTGCCGACGATCTGGTCAACGCAATTATGCCTCATCTGCTGCATGACAGTGAAATTCGTCTCGGATTCATGCTTGGCGTGGCTGTCGGCGCCAATTTGCTCGCCGCGCACGAGGATCGCGCGCAGCCCCGGCGAGACCCGGTGCGCACCTTCTTAAGCGGCACGCGTTCCGAGCAAATTGAGCTGCTCTCCAGGGCTTGGCTGGATTGCATAAACTATCGCGATCTCTGGCATGTGCCGGGGTTGTTTCCCGATGACTCCGGTTGGTCTTATGATGCCGCGGCGGCGCGTCATTCGGTGATGAGTTTGTTGGGCGAGCTGGCGCCGGAGCATGGCTGGATTTCCATCAACGATTTGATCGAGGTTATCAAGGATGTCGAGCCCGATTTCCAGCGGCCGGATGGCGATTACGAAAGCTGGTACATTCGCAACGCGGCGGGAGAATTCCTCAAAGGATTCGAGAGTTGGGACGCCGTCGAAGGATCGCTGATCGAGTTTTACCTGATCGGCCCGATGCACTGGCTGGGTCTGGTGGATATCGGCGAAGACGTCGCGCGCCTAACCGCTTACGGGCGCAGCTTTCTGGGATTCAGCGATTGGCCGCAACCCGTTGAAGCCGCGCACAAAATCGACCTGCGCAACGATGGCGCCTTCATCGTGTCTCGACGCGTCAACCGCTTTGAGCGCTTTCAGCTGGCGCGATTTGCCCAATGGGTGGGTTCGGGCGATCCCTACGTCTACAGACTCGATGGCGACAGCATCCAGCGCGCCGCCGCGCAGAACATCAACGCGGGACATATTCAAGCTTTCATCGCGCGTCATCTTGACGGCAAGCCGATGCCGATTCCCATCGCCAAATTGCTGCGCAGCTGGCAGGACGACGCCCGGACTTCGCTCAGCTTCGAAAGTTTGACTGTCTTGCGCACGAATAGCGAAGAAGCGCTGGATAAGATTTTTGCGATGCCGGTCTTTAGGCGCTATCTGGGCGCGCGTCTGGGTCCCATGGCTTGCGTCATTCGCGAGCGTCAATGGGACGATCTACGGGAAAAACTGGGCGAACACGGCGTCGAGGTAGATATCTCCAAGCTAAAACCTGCGCGATGACTACCGGCGGCGCTCAGTCCTCTGCGACGCCCAGCTGATAGACCGCGCTCTTGCCCCAACCGGAAACTTTGGCGATAGCCTTGGCAGCTGAGGAGAGCGACTCTCCTTCAGCGAGGCGCGCGCGCAAGGCGGACAGCACCTCGCGCTCATTCCAGTTTACATCTTCGAGATTGGCGCCGGCGATCAACAGCGTCACCTCGCCTCGTGGATTCTCGCGCGCGAAATGCGCCCAGGCCGCGCCGGCGCTGCCGCGATAGAATTCTTCGAAGCGCTTGCTGAGCTCGCGCGCGACGCAGACCTGCCGCTCGTCGCCCATCACGCGCGCTATTGTCGCAAGCGTATCCTTAAGCCGATATGGACTTTCAAAGGCGATGACGGTCTCTAGTCTCTGCGCCAATTCGCGCAACTGATTTTCCAGCGCCGATCGCTTGCGCGGCAAGAATCCGACAAAGAGAAAGCGATCGGTCGCCATGCCGGAGCCCACCAGCGCCGTGGTGATGGCGCAGGCGCCGGGCAAGGGCACGACGGCAAAGCCGCCATCAATCGCCTTGCGGATCAGTTCATATCCCGGATCGGAGAGACCGGGCGTCCCGGCATCGGAAATTAACGCCACATCGCCGCTTTCCAGAACCCCGAAAATATGATCCAGTTTGCTGAGCTTGTTGTGCTCATGATAACTGGTCATCGGCGTGTTGATCTCGAAGTGTCGCGTGAGAACGCGAGAGGTGCGGGTGTCTTCCGCGGCGATCAGCGCTGACTCGCGCAAGACGCGCAAGGCGCGCAGCGTGATATCTTCCAGATTGCCAATTGGTGTCGGAACAACGTACAGCGTTCCCATGCGTTGTTACCCAGTCACTTGACCCTGCGCCGACCTATTGTGAGCCGGGGAAGATATGCGCAAGCGCTTCCGGCATGACGCTCTTAAAGGCAGCCAAGCTGTGCCCGCTGCCCACTTCGACGAATTTGTAGCTCAAATCCGGATCGTGGTCCATGCGCCGTTCCAAAATGCCACGCAGCGCAAGGGCCGGTTGATACAGACGCAAGTTATGTTCGTAACGGCCGACCGACTGAAAAATGCGCCGCGGCAGCAATGGCGAATCGCGAAAGCGTTCGGCATAGTGGCGCAGCACTCTAACTGCCGGCTCGCGGCCGAGCGGCGGAGAAATCATGATCAGATGGCCGAAGATGGCCGGGTTTTTCAGCGCGGCGTGCGCGGCTGCCACTGCGCCCTCGCCCACGCCGCCCAAGCCCAGATTAATCGCATCGATTTGGTGTTCCGCTTGCAGGAAAGGCAAGACTTCCGAGACGATCATCGCGTAATGCTTGTCATTGGCGACGTATTCGGTCACGCGGTCCGCTTGGCTGCCGCTGGCGATCATGGCGATGATAATCGGCTGCATGCGTCCGTGCTTGATCAGGGCATCGGCGATGAAGGGCGCCTCCAAGGCGTTCATCGCCCATTGCCCGTCCATCAGCACAAGCAGTGGGTATTCTCTGCCGTCATCAATTCGATATCCCGGCGGCGTATAGACCCAGAGGTTTCGATCGGCAAACCCTAGCTGAGACGAACTGAAGCGATGTCGATATATGCTGCCGCGCGGCACAGCGGTCATCGCTTGCCAATCGGGAAAAGGACGCGCCCTCGGCATTTGCAGCACGGATGTCGTCACCTGGCTGGACTGTATCGTTAGCCCATTGAGCGGATCGGACTCCCAGAAGCGACCGACCCGATCCATCAAATCCACCTCTTGCGCCAGTGGCGTGCCGGGATCGTCCACCGCGTACATATAGTCAACCAAAGCATCGCGGTCAAAAAATCGCTGGTGGTACCAAAGCGAAGTGTCTTCAAGCTGGGTCATCTTTTCGAATGGCGGGTCGCGATTGACGATATCGAGATTAATGGCCACGCTGCTCGCCGTCCAGGAATCATAAACGAAGGTGGCGCGATCGCGCTCCACCCACGGCCATTCCGTGTGCGTCGTCAGAAGCTCGTCCACCGCGGATTGGCGTTCTTCCGTGGGCAATTGGTATATTTCACATAGAAACTGGATGAAGGAATTCCAGCGGCAGGTAGCCAACGCATTCGCTCCACAAGTTGATTAGGCATTGGGCTTATTCTAGCATTGGCGGATGTTTCGCAAAAACCCCCCGCGAACGTTCATGACAATTGATAGCGCGAGACGAATCAAAAATCGCAGGGCAGCTCGCGGATTATGTGCAAGACGTACAAGGGATTTAGCGGGATCGAAGTAAAGATGTATCATTATCATGTCCGTTCCGCCACGCGCGGGCCAAGCGACTGAATACCTTTCGGACGCCCGCTCTGCTGTAAGGATCCAAATTATGGCAACACCATATATCTATTCGTTTACCGAACCCGTCAATGCCGAAGAATTGAGCGAACTTCTGAAGCAGACACATTGGGCGAACAACCGCTCCCCGCTCGATGTCCAGAAAACGCTCGACCGCAGCCAGCTGACGCTTGGCGTTTGGGATGACGAATCCCTGATCGGCTTCTGCCGAGTGGTCACAGACGACATCTATCGCGCCTTGATCGACGATGTGGTGGTGGATTCAGCCTACCGAGACCAAGGCATCGCCACGACTATGCTTGCAAAGTTGCTCATGCGCCTGCAACATATCGAGATTGTCATGCTGGACTGCGCGCCGCATCTATGTGGATTTTACGCGCGCCTGGGCTTCGTGGAAAAGACCGATACATCTATGATGCTGGTCCGAGAACGATAATCGCCGCAGATAGCGGTTTGCCGCAAGCAGCCGGGCAGTGACGTCGCCGTCCTTCAGTACCATGAAAGAAAGAGCGCACGAGCTAACAATCAAGAGTGAATACCGTGACCGATCTCCAGTTCAATGCCAATATCCAACCGTTCATCCGCAAAGACGACCGCCCGTCGCTTGAAGAAATCCAGCGGATGTACAGTCTGGAACGCATCTACAAGCTCCAAAACAACGAGAATCCGCTGGGACCGTCGCCGCGAGTGGTAGAAGCGATCAACGCCATCGCGCCGACGCTGTCTTATTATCCGGAATTCTCCGACATCAAGCTGAGGCGCGCCATTGTAAACGTACTGGGAGACGAACTGACACCCGAGCACATATTCACGGGATGCAGTGGATTTGAAGTGCTGGAGCTGATCGCACGGGCGTTTCTCAGTTCCGGGGACGAAGTGATTCTATGCTCGCCCACCTTCACCGGGGCCTATAGCCGTGTTATATCGCCGCTGGGCGCGATTGTTGTTGATGTACCGCTGGTTCCGGAAACTTTCGAATACCGCGTCGAGGCCGTGCTCGGCGCGATCAACGAAAAAACAAAGCTGATCATGATTTGTAATCCCAATAATCCCACCGGAACCGTGATCCCCGCGGACAAGATTGACGCGCTAATCAGCGCGGTACCCGATCATGTGCTGGTCGTGGCGGACGAAGTGTATCACCATTTTGTCGACGACCCGGCCTTCCCCGATTCGATCCAATATGTCCGCCAAGGAAAAAACATCGCCATAGTCCACAGTTTTTCCAAAGCTTATGGATTGGCCGGTATGCGGCTCGGATACGGCATCGCGCGGCCGGAGATCGCAAACTACATCGCCGGCATGCACCGCGGCTTTCACCAGAACAAGCTGGCGTTGGCGGCCGGCATCGCCGCCTGCGAAGATCAAGCTCACCTGCGTCATGTCGTGGAGATCCTGCGTGGTGAAGCGGCCTGGGTCTGCGAGCAATTCGATCGCCTGGATATCCGATATTGGCGGCCCGCGGCGAATTTCATCCTCTTCGAGACTAAGATGCTGGCGGAAGCGTTGGAGCAACGGCTGCTCGAGCGCGGATTCTTGTTGCGCGGCCAGGCACGCAACAACATGCCCTATTGCATGCGCATCAGTCTGAGTATTCGCGAAGACAATCAAGCTTTCATTGATGCCTTGGAAGAAATCTTGGGCGAATCTTCCACATAGGCTGTGGCATGGCCATGCAATAGGGCAAACCAGACATTGTCCCGGTCCAGTGGCTATGATAAAATGCGCCGCTGAATCAGTAATAACATTACGGTTCCCAATCCCACACATCGGGACTCGCGGCGGGTGTTGTCCGCGTTGTCGGATTCACGCCGGAGGATGAACGATGTGCGAGACTAAAACACCAATTGTCAAGGAGTAGTCGAAATGCCCTCAGCAGTAAGGATGCGCGCCCTGCTCGAGACCGGTGTACACTTCGGTCACCGCACCAACAAGTGGAATCCCAAGATGAAGGAATTCATCTTCACCCAACGCAACGGGATTCACATTATCGATCTACAAATCACCCTGAGAAATCTGAACAGCTTCCACGACAAGATCGCCAACTTGATCGCCGACGGCGGCTCGGTGCTATTCGTCGGCACCAAGCGCCAGGCGCAGGAGATCATCCAGCGGGAAGCCGGGCGTTGTGGTATGCCCTACGTCAATTATCGCTGGCTCGGCGGCACGCTGACCAACTGGAAGACCATCCGCAGCCGCATCGACACACTCAAGCAATTGGAACAGCGGCGAGATGCCGGCGAGTTCGATCGGCTGACCAAGAAAGAAGCGCTGGTTCTGGGTCGCAAGATATCCAAATTGCAGCTGCGCCTCGGTGGCATCCGAGAGATGAAGCGCATCCCGGATTTGCTGATCGTGGTCGATGCCGAGCGTGAACACACCGCTGTGAAAGAAGCCAATATCCTCAGAATTCCGGTGCTGGCCCTGGTCGATACCAATGCTGATCCTGACCTCGTAGATCACATCTTGCCCGCCAACGACGACGCTATGCGGTCGATAAGACTGCTGGTGGGCGCGTTGGCTGATGCCGTGATCGAGGGGCGCAACCTGCGCCAATCGGCCGGTGATGAAGAGGACGAAGACGTACTCTTTGTCGATATGGACGAACAGGAATTGGCGGACGAAGACCTGCTCGGCGAATCCACGCTGGCCAAGCTGCGTGATTCCAGGCTCTTCGGTGAGGGTGAAGACAGCGACTCCGCGTCCGATGAATCCGCAGCGGACGGATCTGACGCCGATGAGACTGGCGACGCCGTGGAAAACGACGCTGCGAGCGCTGACGATAATGTTGAAAGTAAAACCAGCGACGTTTGAGCGCTAACCTGACGAATGGAGACTGTAAGGCAAATGGCTGTAAGCGCAAAACAAGTAAAGGCACTTCGCGAGAAAACTGGCGCCGGACCCCTCGACTGTAAGAAGGCGCTGGAACAATTTGATGGTGATATGGATCAAGCAGCCACATTCTTGCGCGAAAAAGCGCTGAAGGATGGGATCAAGCTGCAAGGCAAGGGACGAAGCGCTAACGAGGGCGTTATCGGCAGTTACGTTCATTTCGATCAACGTCTGGCTGTCATCGTCGAAGTCCTTTGTGAGACTGACTTCGTAGCCGCGACCGAACCCTTCAAGGTCTTCGCCAAAGACATCGCCATGCATATCGCCAACCTCGATCCCAAATATGTCAAGCGGGAAGACGTGCCCGAAGACGTCGTCGCGGCCGAATCCAAAGTGCAGCTGGAACGCGCGCTGGAGGAAGGCAAACCGGCTAATATAGCGGAGAAAATGGTATCCGGGCGCATGAACAAGTGGTACGAAGAGATTGTGCTGATGGAACAGTCTTTCATCAAAGATGATGACAAGACCGTCGGTCAATACTTGCAAGAGACCGTGGCCGAGGTCGGCGAAACCATCAATATCGGTCGCTTCCGGCGTATCGCCATCGGCGATGGCGCATAAGGATTTGTGGAAAGCGGACTCTCATAACCCGACAGGTGCGGATATCGCAATCGACTGGGGATTGGCAACCTGCTAATCCCCTCTTTTTTCGCGTTTGCTATGCCAATGTTAAGTTCAGCCTTCGGATCGCGCTTGACCGCGAATGACACAATTGTGATTCGAGCGCGGCGTTATCAGACTACGATCTCACATGCTTGGGCAATTTGACTGGGACATTCGACACTATATCTACCAGTGCTTTGTCGGCGCGGGATTGCCTCCCGATGCGCATCATATCGCTCAGCGCTTTGGGATAACAGTTGCCACGGCGCGAGAATCGCTGCGGCGGTTGCACGATGCCCATGCGCTCTTTCTGAAGCCAGGCACTGACGAAGTCCTGATGGCGAGTCCGCTTTCGGCCAAGGAAACGGATTATCGCGTTGCGGTCGGCGATCGAGCCTTCTACGCCAACTGCGCCTGGGATTCGCTGGGTATCCCGGCCATGTTGCATGAGGATGCCAGCATCAGCGCGCGGCGCCCCCTTGACGGCGAGGTGATTTCGATCAGAGTGCAGGATGGGGAGTTGGTCTATGATGAGACGGCCTGCGTGCACTTCGCGATACCTTTTCGACACTGGTACGACGATCTGATAGATACTTGAGCGACGATCTTGATCTTCCGGTCGGAGGACGAAGTCGACCAATGGCGACGCTTGCGCGGACGTAAGCAGGGCGCAACCCTGTCCCTTGAACAGGTTTGGGAATTGTCACGGCTCTGGTATTCTGATCGTATGAAGCGTGATTTCCGCGGCCACACAGTTGAAAGCGCGCTAAAGATTTTCACCGCCCTGGACCTGACGAGTGAGTTTTGGAGCGCGCGAGAAACGACGCAGGCAGTCGCAACGCCACAACTTAGCGACGAGGAGTGTAGATGAGCGATTCAACTGGGCAACCCTACCAGCGCATTTTGTTGAAACTGAGCGGCGAAGCCTTGGCCGGCGACAGCGGTATAGGCATTGATCCCGAGAAGGCCGCCTATATCGCCCAGCGTGTCAAGGAAGTCTATGCGCTCGGCATGGAAGTCGCCATCGTCATTGGCGGCGGCAACCTTTGGCGCGGCGAGCCGGCGGCAAAACTGGGCATGGATCGCAGCACAGCCGATCACATGGGCATGATCGCGACCGTGATGAACGGCTTGGCCCTGCAAGACGCCATCGAGCGCCTAGGGATCGGCGTACGCGTGCAAACTGCCGTACAAATGAACGCGGTCGCAGAACCCTACATCCGCCTGCGCGCCATTCGCCACATGGAAAAAGGCCGCGTGGTCATCTTGTGCGGCGGCATCGGCAGTCCCTATTTCACCACCGATTCGGCTGCCGCCTTGCGCGCAAGCGAGATCCACGCCGATGTCATCGTCAAAGCCACCAAAGTCGATGGTGTCTACTCCGATGATCCGATGAAGCATTCGGACACTATCCGCTTTAGCAAACTTGGTTATCAGCAGGTGCTCGATCGCAAACTGGAAGTGATGGATACCACCGCCTTCACCTTGTGTCAGGAAAACGAGATGCCCATCATCGTGCTCAATTTCTGGAATCCGGATGATCTTGTCAAGGCTCTGCAAGGCGATACCTCGGTAGGCACAGTAATCTGCGACTGATTTGCGGAATCATCCTGAGCAGATAGCGCGAAACTCCCCGCTTTAGCCTAGAGGTTGTGCGCGACGCACAAAGTGTTACACTCCTTCCGATGAAGACCAGCAAACGCATCGCCGTCTTTTCGATGACGCCGCTTTTCGCGGATTTCGCCATGGGCGGTGGTCAGAACCAACTCAAGAAGGTTGCGCTGCACCTGGGCGAATTGGGGCATAGACTGACCATTCTGTCGACGCGGCGCGACGGCTCCACGCAACCATTTCAATGGCACGAAAATGTGCAAATCAAACCGATCTTGCGCTTCAAGCAGCCTTACCCCGAGCCTTATTTCACGCCGCTCTATCATATCGCCAATGCCATGCGCGACGTCGGCAATGCCATCGCCGAGGCTGATATTCACTATAGCCATGACGGTGGTCTGATCTTTCCATACGTCTACCAAGACAAACCCACCGTAATCTCGCTGCGCAGCATCATCTATCCGGAAACGCTACAAAGCGCGCTGCTCTTTCAAGGCGACGAGTGGATACTGCCTTCGGAGCACACGCGCGCATCCTATCACGCAGTGGTATCGCAGTTTACACCCACGATCGGCGAGCGCATGCACGCCATCCATAACGGCTTCAACTGGGAAAAGTTCTGTTACACGCCGCCGGACAAGATTCTTGAAGTTCTCCCAAGTGAAATCGTCGACCATCCCGTCATGCTCTTTCCTCATCGGCCGGAGCTCTCCAAGGGTATCTACGAAGTGCTGAAGGTGGCGCAGAAGCTGGTGCGCGAGTACGGCTGGGAACAGTTGCGAGTTCTGGCGCCGCGCTGGCTCGATGCCGAAAGCGAACCCGGCAGTCGCGACTATTACCATAAACTGCAGAGCGCGATCGCCGCCGCGGGACTATCCGACAACTTCATCCTCCATGACTGGATCAGCGAAGCCCTGATCGCCGAATATTACAGCCTCGGGGATGTCACCATGTGTATCGGCAGCTGCGTCGAGACGTTTGGCAATACGCCCTTCGAATCCCTGGGCTGCGGGACGCCCGCCGTTTTGTCGCGGGTGGCGACCTACCGCGATCTCCTGCCGGATGAACATGTCGAGCGCGTCGACTACGGTGATATTGATGCGGCGGCCGCGCGCGCCCATACCATCTTGCGCGATAAACGCCGCACATCAGCCGCAACTCTCGCTCATTTGAAGTCGGAGTTCTCGCAAGAGCGCATGGTGAGGCGATACGCCGATGTCATCCTCAATGCGCAAAAGCGGCCGCAACTGCCTTATCGGATCACCCGCTTCAACGAAGACACCCTATTCCGCCTGTCGCCATGGTGCTTTCTATCACCGAACTCCGGCATATTTCACGATTTCCTCAGCGAATGGCGACGGGACAAATTGCTCATCGAGCTGGTGAAATCCGCGCCAAGCGGCTTTCCGGCGTCAGTGGCCGCTGAAGTAGATCTGCGCCGCTGGCTTGATGACGGCTTGGTCGTGCCTGATTTCAGCGCCCAATCATTTCCAGCATGGCGAGATTAAGCATGCGATTTGACGCTTCCAATTGTGAAAGCAGCCACAACCTATGAGCGCTGGCCGCCTCCGCGACTTCCTGACACTCGCTGCGTAGAATGAATGCAACATGCTATACTGCAACGTGAGTCTAATTTCGAGGGACATCCTCCATGGCAGTCATCAGCGAACTCATTGATGCCGGCCTCCAGCTAAAGACACAGGGCAAGCACGAGGCCGCGATCGAGCACTTCCGCCAACTGCATGAAACCTACCCAGACAACGCCCGTGTCAAGTTTGAACTGGCGGCTGCCTGGGGCGCATTCGGTGTGCCCGAACAAGCCCTGCCGCTCTATCGCGCGTTGCTGGCCCTGCCAAAACGCAAGGGCTTGCCGGCGAAAGATATGCCCAGATTGTACGCTCGCTTGACCTCGACCTTATACAGCTTGGGCGAGTTTGAAGAGGCGTTGGAGGTCGTCGACGAAGGATTGCGATTGCACCCGTCTTATCGACCGCTGCGCGCCTTCAGAATTTTCAGCCACGTTGGCGCCGGCCGCTCGACGATGGCGCTCTTGGACGCGCTGGACTTGATGCTGGATTCCTTAGCGCCCTCGCGCTGGGATATTTTCGAAGAAGATGTCAAAGCGCTCGTCAGTGGCCTGCGGCAATCCTTGAATGAGTCGGACCAGATTGGCGCTGAAGCGGCGCCGGTTGCGTCGGATTCATCGGCAGCGCCAGAGACGCCAGCCGACACTTCATTAATTCCAGTCGGAACCCAAAGCAGCGGCAAGGCAGTCAGCGCCGTCGATCCGGCCGCCCCAAACAGAATCGATGTCACCGCCGCCGGCGCCGAAGCGGACGAAGACTTCGAACTGGAGGTCAAGATCATGTCGTCTGCGCGCAAGCCCAAGAAGAAAAAGAGCAGATCGCGCAAAGGCTGGCAGCGAAGCGACAGTAAGGTGCGCATCAATATCAGCGGATCTGATGAAGACATCAGCGCCATAGCAGCCGATGCCGACGACGATCCCGATGCTGACAGCGCCAAGGTCAACATCCCGATTGATTTCGATTAAGCGCGTGACTCCACACTAAGCTTGCCATCGCGCAAATGCCACACTTTCGTGGCGACTTTGTCAATGAAATATCGATCATGAGTGGCCGCCAGGATCGCCCCGGGGAATGCAATCAAGGCCTCTTCCAGGGCTTCCAGACTGAGCAGATCGAGATGGTTGGTCGGTTCATCCAGCAGCAGGACATTGGCGCGCTGATGAATCAGACAAGCCAAACCCAGTTTCCGGCGTTGGCCCAGGCTCAGCTGCGCGATTGTCTTGCCGGCCAGGTGGGCATCTCGGAAGAGCCCGCTGCGATGCAGCAATGTCAATAGATTGTCATCGCTGTCGCCGGCGATATCACGCAGCGCGCCCAGCACATTTTGGCCGTCGTCGAACGAGTCTCCGGTCTGATCCAGATAACCCATTCGAGCGCCGGTCATCACCGCCGCCTCACCCGCTCTCGCGCGCAGCTCGCCCATAATCAATCGCAGGAGCGTAGTTTTGCCGCCGCCATTTGGCGCTACCAGTGCAATGCGATCGCCCTTGTTCAAGGTAGCGCTGACGCCGTCAAGCAGCAACTCGTCCCCGAACCCGAAACTGAGCTCCCGTAGTTGCAGCGGTTCCATGCTGGTCAAGGGATGCGGATCAAAATCAAATTCGATCTGCCAGACATGGCGCGGATTGTCCAGCTTGCTGGATTGCAGCGTTTCCAGTTGCTGCCGGGCCGAACGCGCCAGTTTTCCCGCGCTGCGTTCGGCTGTCTGGCCGCCACGCCAGCGGATGTATTTGTCGCCATCGGAAGGTTTCTGCGCCCGGCGATGACCGTGGGTTTCTCGCTTGATCTGCGATCGCAACGCCTTCATCCGGTTCACCTGCTGGTGGTAGGCTTCGACCTCCTGATCGTATTGGGCTTTGCGCTGCGCCAAATAATCTTCGTAGCTGCCGTGATACGTAGTCAGGCTGCGCGTCACCGCCGAGAGATCAAGAATCTTGGTGGCCACGCCATTGATGAAGTGGCGGTCATGCGTGATCATCAAGAGCGCGTTGGGATACGAGAGCAAGTAATCTTCGAGCCAAGTCAGCCCGCGCCGATCAAGATGATTGGTGGGTTCGTCCAGGATCAGCAAATCCGGTTCTTGCAGCAGCAAAGCCGCCAGACCAACGCGTGTCTTCTCGCCGCCGCTCAGTGCCGCCATCGGGCGTGATGGGTCTATATGCGTGATCTCCAGGCCGGCGAAAATCCGCTCTAGCCGCTCTTCAAGCGTATATCCGCCCCGCTGTTCGTATCGCTCCTGTACTCGTCCGTATTCGCGCAGCACCCGGTCGAGATCGACGGCGGCTAGCATTTCCGATTCAAGCAGCGCCAACTCTTGGCGCAGCAACTGCAATTCGCCGATCACGGATTCGATATACTGCTGGACGCTCAATTGCGGTGATACATGCACTTCTTGCGGCAGATACCCGACGATAGCGCCCGCAGCAATCACAACCGAACCGCGCTCGGCGGCCTCCCGCCCCAGCATCAGCCGCGCCAACGTGGATTTGCCCACGCCATTTTCGCCAACCAGCACAGCGCGCTCGCCGCGAGTTAAGCTCAACTGCACATCATCCAGAATGAGCTTGGCGCCAAAGTACTTCTGCAGGCGCTCTATTTTTACGATATGCTTTGACATGCTTGCTCTTGACGCGCGCGATTCACAATTGCAGCGGCGCGCTAGCGGACCCGATGCCACCTATTCTGCCTTGCGTCGGCGAAACCTGGCAAGCATCGGTTCAGCTTTGCCATAGCTTGCGCTATAATGCCGCGACATCGCTCGAGATTCGATCAGGCTATGCATGCCAGTTATCCTCGCGCACGGCGCATTGGGTCCCTTCGACGAAATTATCTTCATCGGCATTGCGGTAATCTTCGTGATGATGATGGCGGTAAGCTGGTTCCGCAGCCAAGCTATGACCGAGGATGACTTCGAGGACGAAGACTCGCTTGGCAAAGAGGGCGAACATTTCGAATTGCAGTAGGAGAAGCAAATGAGACTGGAGCACATCGCGTTCAATGTAAAGGACGTCAAGGCATTGGCGGCCTGGTATGTCGCTAATCTGGACATGACGATAGTCCGCGAAATTCAAGAGCCGCCTCATATGACGTTTCTGGCGGATTCCGCGGGCAAAAGCTTGATCGAGGTTTACAGCGATCCTGCCGGAGAATACCTCGACTATGGCGCCTACCACCCTGTAACCTTCCACCTCGCTTATGCCGTGGACGATATGGACGCGACCATATCTCGCCTGCTGGCGGCGGGCGCCCGGCAGGATGGCGATACAAATGTCACGCCACTCGGCGACAAACTTGCGTTTCTGCGCGATCCCTGGGGGCACGTGATTCAACTGGTACAGCGCAGCGCGCCGATGATAGACTAGGCTCGAAAGCGGTTCACGGCCGATTCCAGTTTCAACTCGGAGCCCACGAGGCGGACGCTTGGATATCAAATTTGACCTGCGGACTACGGGCGAAGCCCTGCCCGACGCCTTCCTCGATTCGGCCGAGTTGGGGCTCTTGTTCGAGAGCACCCGCCGCTCGATCGGCGATGGAATTCAGCGCAAGTTCCGCGATGTTGTCTGCGAGGAGCACGGTCAAGCGCCGGCGTTTCGCATCAGCGGCGTTTACGACAGAAACATCGAAGAGATGGACATCCAATATCACGTCGATACTTGCTGCCAGATCTTCCTGCTAAGGGTCATGCAAATCCTAAATCAGCGCGGATAAAAGAATGGGAATCAGCAAATGCGAGTCTTGCTGCAACGCGTCACATCTGGATCGGTGAGCGTAGACGGCCTGCAATCCGGCTCAGTAGGTCAAGGATTTGTCGCGCTCGTCGGCGTGACCCATAGCGATACACCTGAAATCGCTGAACGCCTGGCGCAGAAGACCGCGCATCTGCGCGTGTTTTCGGATGAAGCGGGCAAAATGAATCGCTCAGTGATTGATGTCGGCGGCGGCGTATTAGTCGTCTCGCAGTTCACGCTGTATGCCGATGCGCGCAAGGGTCGCCGACCCAGCTACATCGGCGCTGCACAACCTGAACACGCCGAACCCCTGGTAGAGCGCTTTGCCACGAGCCTCAAACGTGCCGGCGTTGCAGCTGTCGAACACGGTGTTTTCGGCGCTCTGATGCAAGTCGAAATCCACAACGATGGTCCCGTGACCATCATGCTCGACAGCGATCAACTGTAGACGTCCAGGATCGAAAAAACAGAAAAGGCGGCTCGTTGTCAAGCCGCCTTTGAACGTTTGAATTGAAGGAATCTTCGCAACTAGTCGTCTTCAGTCTCGCGCAGCGGCAAGACATTGGGCCAGACCGACGCGTGATGCTCGTAGGCGTCAATGCCGATGCGGTCCGCTTCCGGATGAACGTGCAGCACGTCAATCCTGTTGAGCACGACAAACATGACGTAGCTGGCGATGCCGACCCAAATCGCCACGACAGCGACGCCGGTCAACTGTGACCACAATGTTTCTAACGTGCCGCCATCCAGGAGGCTTGGCGCGCCTAGCGCCTGCGAGCCAACGATGCCGATCATCAAGGTGCCGAAGGCGCCGCAAGCGCCGTGAACGGAGAAAGCGCCAACCGCGTCGTCGATCTTCAACCGTTCAACGAATCCGATCGAAACCACCAGCACGACGCCGGCCAGAAGCCCGATGATGACCGCGTTTATGGGCGTCACGGATGCGCAACCAGCCGTAATCGCCACTAAGCCCGCCAACGATCCATTCAGTACGAAACTGACATTCCAATGTTTGGTCACGAACCAGGTATGGAACATCGCGCCCAAGGCGCCAGCTGTCGCGGCCAGCGTGGTGTTGACGGTGACCAAACCGAGCAGGTTGACATCGCTCGCGCCCAACGCGGAACCGACATTAAAGCCGTACCAGCCGAACCAGAGGATGAATGTGCCGAGAGCGGCAAAACCGAGATTGGAGGCCGCAGGAGGCCGCCCAAATACGCGACCCGCTCGCGGGCCAAGCACGTATGCGCCCACCAGAGCGACCACACCACCCGTCATATGCACGATGGTGGAACCGGCGAAATCGATGAAACCTTGCGCGGCGATCCACCCGCCGCCCCAGGTCCAGAATACAACCACAGGATAGATGATGGCGCCCAGGATGGCGCTGTAGATGAGCTTGCCGACGAAGTTTGTGCGCTCGGCCATGCCCCCGGTGGCGATGGTGGCGGCTGCGCCCGCGAAGGCGAACTGGAAGAAGAAGCCGACAAACAGCGCGCCATCGCCCGCGCCGGTGCCATCGGCATTGTCGAGCAATAGCGGAATATGCGCGGGCAACCATCCGCCGCCTTCCAGACCGGCGTCATATGTCCCGTACGCGATGCCGTATCCAACCAGGAAGAAAACAAGCCCGGTGATACAAGCATCCATGAAGTTCTCAGCCAGCGAATTCACCACCCCAGTCTCGCGGATCATGCCGCCTTCAAGCATGGCAAAACCGGCCTGCATGAAGAAAACCAAGAAACCCGCAATCAGAATCCAGGTATGGTCCAAATTAAACTGAACCTCTGCCGCGGTGATTTCCGCTTCAACGACCATTTCTTCCGCAGCAGCATCTTCAGTCGCTGGTTCGTCTTGCGCAATAGCGCCAAAACCAAAACTATAAAGTATCGCCAGACCGACAAAAATAGAAATCAGCCGATAGAGAAACTTCCGCCTCTTCATGCGCTTTCCTCCACGCCCTGTCAATGACACCGCTGTCCTCTCCATGAGCAGCAGTGTATCGCAGGTGCTTATCACTTGTGCACTGCAGATATGTCTCAAATTCGCTAGCGTCTATTGGCAAAACTCTACAACAGACAATTCAACGACGCGATTATCGACATCTCATACTGTAATTATAGTTATAATCGTCCTTATCACGCAAGCAGGTCCGATTCTGATTACAACGCCATATGTCAGATTTGCACATAGACTGTCTACGGTGCCCATCCTCAGTCTTTGCTTCTGGATCACTTTTGGCAGAATTACATGAAAACAAGGCGATACGCTCGCCAGATGCAGCCTGCAATGATCAATCTCTGGCATGATCCCACCGAGCGCCACCAGTGAACCGACCACGCCTGTCAAGCGAGCGCCTCATGTTTGATGGCTTTGAGCCGCTTCATCACGTCGTTGCCCCCGCGTCCGAAATAATCGTATAGCAGCTTGTATTCGGCGAAAAGTCTGTCGTAGACGGCCTGATTATCCGGTATTGGCCGCACGACTTCGTCCTTGAGTTTGCCCATCTTATCGGCGGCGGCTTGGATATTGGGGAAGATGCCGGCGGCGACGGCGGCGTGCATGGCGGAACCAAGCGCGGGCGCCTGCGCCGACCCCGACAGTTTGAAGCTGCGGCCAGTGACATCGGCGTAAATCTGCCGCAGCAAGGCATTCTTCTCGGGCAAGCCGCCGGCCGCCACAATTTCCCGCACCTCAATGCCCTGCGCTTCAAGAGCCTCGATGATCTCACGCGTGCCAAAGGCAGTGGCTTCGATCAGCGCCCGATAAATATCCGGGGGACGCGTGGCCAGCGTCATGCCAACGATCATGCCCGTAAGATCCACATCGACTAACGTGCTGCGATTGCCGTTCCACCAATCCAGCGCGACCAGTCCATGTTCGCCCACTTGCTGTTTTGCCGCTTCCCGCTCCAGATACTCGTGTAAGCCGAGCCCCGCGGCGGCCGCAGCCCGATGGTATTCGGGCGGGACGCCACGGTCGACATACCAGGCGAATATGTCGCCCACCGCGCTTTGACCCGCCTCATAGCCATAGAGACCGGGAATGATGCCGCCCTTGACCACGCCGCACATGCCGTCCACGACTTTCAGCTCCGTTCCCGAGAGGATATGACAGCTGGAAGTGCCCATGACAATGACCATGATGCCCGGCTCCGTCGCTTTTACGGCCGGCGCAGTCACGTGCGCGTCAACATTGGCCACGGCCACCGCGATTCCAGCCGGCAACCCCGTCATGGCAGCCATTTCAGAGGTCAACTCACCGGCCTTGGCGCCGAGCTCGGCAAACGAGCGTCCGATCTTCTCGTCAACAACATCGGCCAGTAGCGGATCGAGCGCGGCGAAATACTCATTAGCGGGAAACGCGCCGCCCTGCACCATCGCCTTGTATCCGGCAGTGCAATTGTTGCGGGTTTCGACGCCGGTCAACTTCCAAATTACCCAGTCAGCCGCTTCAACAAATTTGTCCATTTGCGCGTAAATGTCCGGCCGTTCCTGTACGATCTGCAGCAACTTGGCGAAAAACCACTCCGAAGAAATCTTGCCACCGTAAAGCGGCAGCCAGCTCTCCCCCATCTGTCGCGCCGTCTCGTTTATCTGATCGGCCTGTCGCTGGGCGGCATGATGTTTCCAGAGCTTGATATAGGCGTGCGGTTCATCCGCAAATTCGTCGAGGAAACAGAGAGGCGTACCATCGGACTTGACCGGCATCGGCGTGCAGGCGGTGAAGTCGATGCCGATTCCCTTGACCTGGCCGGGATCAATTCCGCTCGTTTTCAAGACGGCCGGAACCGTATGGGCAAGCGTATCAAGGTAATCCTGCGGGTGCTGCAGCGCCCAATCCGGCGGAAGCCGTTTTCCTGACGGCAGACACTCGTCCATGACCGCGTGCGGGTAATCGAAGACCGATTCCGCGATCTCGCTGCCATCGCGCGCGTCTACAAGCACCGCTCTGCCCGATAAGGTTCCGAAATCCAACCCAATGGTATACATGCGCTGTCCAGTTCCGTCTCGTCCTTTATGATGACGCCAATTGTCCACGAACGAAGCGCGACGCGCAAATCTAAACACTTTCTCATTATTGAACAGATGACAGTCGCGCCGGTTTTCCGTTAGAATACGAGCAGCGATTGTTTACAATCTGTGTGTCGTTTGGCCTATCCCGTTCGCAAGTCGAGAGTTGACTCCGTGAGCAAGGGCAATTTTCCGCCCGGCCCGCCATCTATAGGCAGCCATCCGCTTCAACAGTATCTCTACTATCGCCGTTTCCTGGCAGACCCCTTGGGCGGGGTTACGCGCTGGATGGCAGAGTTTGGCGATGTTTGGTTCCGTCGGGACGGCGATGCGCATCAGTATTTTATCGCCAATCCTGACATGATCTACGAAATCCTTGTCAAGCAAGCGCCCCTGTTCGCAAAAGGACCTGTATACACCAGCGAGAAAGGAGGCTTGGCGCGCTTCATGGGCCAGGGCCTGGTCACCAGCAACGGCGAATTCTGGAAGCGTCAACGTCGATTGGTGGCGCCCGCTTTCCACACTCGGCGCATTGCTGCCTATGCCGATACCATGGTCGATTACACGCTCGATCGCATTGACGGTTGGCAAGATGGCGCGACGCTCGATATCGATGACGAAATGATGCAGCTCACGCTATTGATCGTCGGGCGAACGCTCTTTGACGCCGATACTTCCACGACGGTCAATCAAGTCAAACGAGCGGTCGAAGTCGTCCAAAGGGCCAGCAATACGGCTTCACTATTGCCTTATTGGGTGCCCACTCCTTTGCGAATCCGATCCTACCTTGCCAATAGAATGCTCGACAAAATCGTTTATGAATTCATTGATGAGCGGCGCGCCACCGGCGAAGATCGCGGAGATCTGTTGTCGATGCTGCTGCTATCGGAAGACGAAAACGGCGATCGCATGACCGACATTCAAGCCCGCGATGAAGCCGTCACGCTCATCCTGGCCGGTCACGAAACCACTGCCAACGCCCTCAATTGGACCTGGTGGTTGTTGGCGCAATACCCACGGGTTGAAGCAAAGCTGCACCGTGAATTGGATGACGTGTTGCGCGGACGACCGCCAAGGCTGCAAGACCTTCGCAACCTGCCCTATACCGATTTGGTCATCAAGGAATCAATGCGACTTATGCCGCCTGTCTGGTCGATTAGCCGAGTGAATTGGGTAGCGACCGACGTCTGTGGTTACACGTTTCCACCGGGCACGGGATCGCAAATCCTGATCTATTGTGTCCATCGCAATCCGGATATCTGGGAAAAGCCCAATGATTTCATTCCCGAACGCTGGGCTGACGACAGCATTGACGAAATCCCCAAATACGCCTATTTGCCATTCGGTGGCGGTCCGCGCATTTGCATCGGCAACAGTTTCGCCACCATGGAAGCCAATTTGCTGCTGGCAACCATCGCCCAACGATACCGGCTTCATTTGATTGACGGTGTCGAAATTGTCCCGCAGCCTTTCATCACCATGTTCCCGCGCGATGGACTGCCCATGCGGCTGGAAGCGCGCAAACCCGTTTCTAGCTGCGAACCCGCGGCCGCGGCCATTTAGCTCGCATTCACCCTGTTTGCTCTCACGCCAATTCTCTCGCTGACTCCCGCATCCCAGAGGAGGCGCGGCAGCATCTTGCCAAATACGCTGCGTCAAACCGTAGACTGCGGTTTATCAAATTCGAAGATTACGCGTTACAATAGTTGCGCTGAATTGGCAAATGTGAGGAGCGCGGCGTGATCGAGCTGACCAAAAAACTAGTAGAAACTTGGGGACCATCCGGATACGAGCACCGCATTCGCGATCTGATCAGTGCGGAAGTGGCGGAGCTGGCCGACGAAACCTGGATTGATGGACTGGGCAATCTGATCTGCCGCATCGGCAGCGGCGGCGTGAAAGTGCTGATCGCGGCCCATATGGACGAAATCGGACTCATGACAAACTATCAGGAGCCGGATAGCGGCTATCTTCGTTTCACCAACATGGGCGGGCTGCAAAACAATACACTCAATGGCAATCGCGTGCTATTTGAAGACGGCACAGTCGGTGTGATCGCGGTCCAGGACGGTGGCGGCAAGGCGTTGAGCGACTACTACATTGATGTGCAATCTGACGGCGAAAGCAATGCGACGCCGGTGGGACAAGCGGCGGGGTTCATGCGCGAAATGCAAGTGCGCGGCAATCGCATCATCGCCAAATCGCTGGATGACCGCATCGGCTGCGTGGTGGCGATCGAAGCGATGCGCAAACTGCGCCGTCAAACGCCCAACGAGGTCTACTTCGCCTTCACCGTGCAAGAAGAGGTCGGATTGCGTGGCGCCAAGACAGCCGCCCAAGGCGTGCATCCGGATATCGGCATCGCCATTGATGTCACCGGCAGCGGCGATCAAATTCGCGGCAGAAAAATGATTGTCAAACTGGGCGGCGGCGCCGCAATCAAGGTGCACGATCCCGGATTGGTGGTGCCGGTAGCGATCAAGAACTGGATGATCGAACGCTGCGAGGCCGATGACATCCCCTACCAACTGGAAATGCTGATGGGCGGAACCACCGATGCCTCCGCCATTCAGATGGTCGATGCCGGCGTGCCCAGCGGCTGCATTTCAATACCGACCCGCTACTTGCATACCACCAGCGAAACCGTCGATATCGGTGATGTGCATGCCTGTATTGATCTCTTGACCGGATTGCTCGCCAATCCGATTGATCTTTAGCTCCGTCACGCGCAGCCCGTTGATCACTCAAACGCCGAGGGGCAAACGTTGCGATGAAAGCCGTCCACTGTGTACAGTTCGGAGCGCCAGAATCGCTCGTCATAGCAGATATCGCAAGCCCTTCAACCGTGCCGGGCACGGTCAAGATCGGCGTGCGCGCTTGTGGAGTTAACTTCCCCGATCTGCTCATGATTCAGGGCTTATACCAGTTCAAGCCACCCTTGCCTTTCAGTCCCGGGCTGGAGGTCGCGGGCGACATCATCGAGCTGGGCGCGGGCGTTGAAGGACTGCGGATCGGCGATCGCGTGATGGCGACGATGACGTATGGCGGGTTCGCGGAAGCGGTCGTAGTCCCGGCAGCCAGCGTGCTGCCTATGCCCGACAATATGCCCTACAAAGTTGGCGCGGCCATTCCCCTGGCCTATGGCACGGCGCATGTCGCTTTGGCGCATCGAGCGCAGCTGCGAACCGGCGAAACGCTGCTGGTGTTGGGCGCGGCGGGTGGCGTTGGCTTGGCGGCGGTCGAGATCGGCAAAGTCATGGGCGCGCGCGTAATCGCAGCAGCCAGTTCAGACGAGAAGCTTCAAATTGCGCTTCAGCAAGGCGCAGACGAAACCATTAACTATGGCGCTGAAGATCTTCGCCAGCAAATCAAGGCGCTGACGTTGGACAAGGGCGCGGATGTCATCTTCGATCCTGTCGGCGGCGACCTCTTTGATACCGCTGTTCGCCGCATCGCCTGGGAGGGTCGCTACCTTGTTATCGGTTTCGCCAGCGGCCGCATTCCCTCCTTGCCCGCCAATATCGTTCTGTTGAAGAACGCATCGCTGGTTGGCGTATTTTGGGGCGCCTATCAGATGCACGATCCGATAGTCATTCAAAAGTCCTTCCAGCAGCTGCTGCGATGGTACGCCGAAGGCAAACTGCAGCCGCGCGTGCGCACAACCTTTGCCCTGGACGATGCCGCGCGCGCCCTGCGCGAAATCATGGACCGACGGGCCATGGGCAAAATCGTCCTGACCGCCTGACTTTGGCTATTCTTTCAAGCGCCTGACTGACGCCTCCGGCATCTCTGCGAAAGTTTGTTCTAGTAGCTTTCGCTGACCGCAGCAAATTGTGGTATGCTTTTACGTGGTGGCTCTTGCTTTGGGGGGTGACCACACTGGGGACGCACGCCCGATTCAGCAGACGAGCGTGAGAGTAGGACCATGGCTATCCGCGACGAGCCCGAATATATCGACGACGACGAATACTTCGATCCAGACGACTACAGCGCGAAAGGACGTGCGCTCCGCAATGTGTTGGGCGCCAGTGGTACGCGTCGCGGGGGCGATTCAGCTTCCGACCCGCCAGACTCGTCGCCAGCACATGAAGCCAGTTTCGCCGCGCCAGAGCAGTCGCGGCGGGAGCCTCATCGCCGGTCAAAAAAGCAGGGCAAGCAATCCAATCCGGCTGCAGCGTCGAGCCCCAAGAGCCCAAGAGGTCATAAACACGAACCTCGGTTGAAGGGCAAGGCCGCCAATCCCAAGCATGCTGACAGCGCCACGGCGCCTCAAGCCGGCAAGCGACGTTTCCCCAAACTGCGCGGTCGCTTCCGTCGCGGCAATACACAGAACAGCGCGAAGAAATCCGCGGCCCCCGTCTCCATAGAACAAAGACCGTCGCGATTTGCTGTGGTCGCGCGCGGTTTCGGCAAGCTAAGCGAGCGGATCCGTCCCGGCAATCCGGCAAATGATAACGAGAAACCGCGCAGCGTAGCAAAATCCGGCAAGCCCGCTGACAGTCGCGATACGCGGCAATCGATACGCGCCGCCTTCGGCGCCAGCCGTGGCGAAACACGGGGCGCGCGCCCGGACTTGCCATCGACGCAATCATCCAGAAACGCTCCTGGTAAGAAGACCGTCAGCAAGAAATCTGACGAGCAAGGGAAAAAGAGCAAAGCGCCGATCTTCAAAAGCAATGACTGGCTTGATTTGGATCGCAAGTTGGACCTGATCGGCGTGGGGCTGGTATTCGGCGCGATTGTGCTGTTTTTCAGCGCCCTTTCTCGTGAGCAAGCCGCCATCAGCGCCATCAATAATCTGATCGGTCAACTGCTGGGATGGGGCGCGTTGGCCGTGCCGCTGGCCATGTTCGCGATCGGCATGTGGCTCATCATTCGTCACTTCGGCGATCAAGCGCCGACGGTTGATCCAATCCGCTTGGCAGGAGTCGCCTTGGCCTTTCTCGGCATCCTGACACTTTTCCAGTTTCTAGAATCTTTCAGTTATGCTCAGTTCATCGCGACTGTGGGGCGCTGCCAGGAGGATTGTGTTCGCGTTCTGGCGCAAAACTCTTATCAGAGCGGGCGCGGCGGCGGATTTGTCGGCGCTTGGTTTTATCTGGCGCTGGTCAACAATCTGACCGAAGTTGGCGGCTTCATCATCGCCCTGATGCTATTGACGTTCGCAGCGATGATGACCACGCGCATGTCCATGGCGGAGATCACGGTTGTTGCGATTGGATTCGCGCGCGGCGTCCGCGGCAAAATGGCGCAGCAAGCGGCCGCTCGACGGTCGCGGCGTTTGCAGGCGGAGCAGCAGATGGCGCTGGCAAACCAGGAGGCGCATTTGCACGTCTCCAAACCTGCGCCCGCCAAGCTGCCCGGCTCGGTCCAGGCGACGCCCGCGCTGCCCGAGCCCAGCGGCGAGACCATGCCCATACCAACGCGCTTGCGCGGCTTGATTTCGCGGCGATTCGGCCAAGGTACGGAAGATGAATTCGAAAAGGTTGAGCTTGCCTCTGGCCTGTCAAACAACCTGCAAGCCAGCGGCAGCGGTATTTTCGGACGTCTATTCAATCGCGGAAACGGCGACGAAGCCGCGCTGCCGGTTGCTGATCGCCCGACGCCCATGACTGCGGCGGCGATGAAACCCGCAGCGCGCCCGACGAGGCCCGTTAGTCGACCGGCGACGACCGAATCATCTTGGCGTGTCATTCCGCGGCCGCAATTCAATCCCGATTGGCGCGCGCAGCCGTCCAGGAGCGAGCCGCCTGAACCGCCGCCTGCCCGGGGCAACGGCAGTCCACCGCCGGCTGTCGCTCCGGTTCAAGACCGCGAGACAATTGCTCAGCCGCCGGACCTGACAGCATCAGTTCCGTCCGAGGAATCACCCGAAATAAATCAGACCCTTGACGATAAGGCGCCCACTGCGGCATCTGAAAAAACGAGCGAGCCCGTTCAAGCATCCCCAGAATTAGCCCAAGCCATTGACCCGGAATCGTCACCAGCAGCGGAAGACTCGCCCCAGCCGATCAAAGCGGTGGACGACGAAGAAGAGTTGCCGGATCAAGTCATGATCGAAGCCGCCAAACGATACGGTCCGCCGGCGGACGATGAGATGCCGGAAAGCGCGCCAGATGCAGTTGCCGAACCAGTCTCAACCGGGCCGGTCAACCAATCGCGATCGCTCGTCTCGTGGCAGCTGCCGGACTACCGCGAGCTGCTATCCGGCGGCTCGACCGGCGAAATGGACGAGGAAGTTTTGCTGCATCATGCCCAAATTATCGAAGACACGCTGGCGAGTTTTGGCGCGCCTGGACGCGTAGTGGAATTGAATACCGGGCCCGTAATCACGCAGTTTGGAGTCGAGCCGGATTACCTGACGTCACGCGCGGGCAAACGCAATCGCGTCAAAGTCAGCGCCATCGCCCAACTGGACAAAGACCTGCAGCTGGCGCTGGGCGCCAAATCGATCCGAGTGGAAGCGCCGGTGCCCGGCAAGGGTTATGTCGGCATCGAAGTGCCCAACCCGGAATCGGCCATGGTCAGCCTGCGCGATGTCATGGAGTCGCGCGGTTTCCAGCGCATTGATTCGCCCCTGGCCATCGCCCTGGGAAAGTCCGTCGATGGCGCGCCCATATCCGCGGATCTCTCCCAGATGCCCCATCTGCTGATTGCCGGCACAACCGGTTCCGGCAAATCCAAATGCATCAACGCCATCATCATCAGCATGCTGGCCAATTGCACGCCCGACGAGGTCAAGTTCATCATGGTCGATCCCAAGCGCGTGGAATTGACCGGCTACAATGGCTTGCCGCATTTGGTATCGCCCGTGGTGGTCGAGCTGGAACGGATCGTCGGCGTGTTGCGCTGGGTCACGCGAGAAATGGATGCGCGCTATAAGAAGTTCAGCCGGGCCGGCGCGCGCAATATAATCGATTACAACAGCATCCTTGAGCCGACTGACCCGCCCATGCCGTATATCGTGGTGATCATCGACGAATTGGCAGACCTGATGATGATGGCGCCGGACGAGACCGAGCGCTCGATTTCGCGGATTGCGGCGCTGGCGCGCGCCACTGGCATCCATCTGGTAATAGCAACGCAGCGCCCGTCGGTCGATGTCGTCACCGGTTTGATCAAAGCCAACTTCCCGGCCCGCATCGCCTTCGCCGTGGCCGGCAGCGTCGACAGCCGCGTCATCCTGGATCAGCCCGGCGCCGAACGCCTGCTGGGCAAAGGCGATATGCTCTATCTTTCCGGCGATGCGCCGGCGCCGCTGCGCATGCAAGGCGTATTTGTCTCCGACGAAGAGATCAATGTCATCAACCGCTTCTGGAAGATGCAGAATTACGGCCTGGAAGCGGTCAAACCCATCGATATGCCGGCGGTGCCGTTGGGCAAGCGACCGGTCGCGACCGGCAATCAAGACGCTTCTGCTGAAGAATCACCGGGGCAGCACGCATTCTGGGATATGTCCTCACAGCGCGACATGAGCGGCATGGCGGTTGAAGGCAAGACCGGCAACCCCGATCCGCAAGAAGATGAGCTATACCAGACTGCCGTCGACATGGTACGGCGCTTGGACAAAGCCTCGATTTCCCTGCTGCAGCGGCGCCTGCGCATCGGTTATACGCGGGCCGCGCGCCTGGTCGACATGATGGAAGAACGCGGCGTCGTCGGTCCGCCCAAAGAAGGCAGCTCCAAACCGCGCGATGTCTTGCCGGAAAAATAGCTTGAAGCGCACAGCTTGCCTGGCCGTGGCACGCGCGCTCTAGTGCGCCCCAAATCCGCGCCATTGCCCATCAAAACTGACCGTCAAATGGCAACCAGTCGACGATGCCGCGAGCGCGCCGCCAGGCAAAAGTCTTGACGTACAATCGCCAATGGCACCGCCTCAATTATGCAACATCTGTGGAACGCTCCAAATTCAACATCGAGTCACCCTTCCCTGATGATTCGGGGAAGGGCGGGGGATGGGGTAGGTAATCGGCGTTTCCAAGATTCGCACTGCTTACTTGGTTATACTGCCACTGCCCAGTTACGCTCCATACGCTAAAATACTGCCCGTACCGAAAGGGAATTGATCCATGCGCTACAGCAATATTGACGGGATAAACAAACCGGTGGCGCGCCTGGCTCAAGGCACGGTGATGTTGACCGCGGAAGACCGCGATGGCAACTTTCGCTTGCTGGACGCCTTATTCGAGAACGGCTATACCACTTTCGATACCGCGCATGGATATGGCGCCGGGGTCTGCGAAAAGGAGCTAGGCGCCTGGATCAGTGCTCGCGGACTGCGCGACCAAGTCGTGATATTGACCAAAGGCGCGCATCCCTACGAGGGCGAGCCTGATCGCGTTGCGCCTGAGTACATCCGCCGCGATCTGGAAGAATCCTTGGAGCGGTTGGGCACGGACCACGTCGAGATCTATATGCTGCATCGCGACAGCCCCCATCGGCCGGTCGACGAGATTGTTGATGTGCTCGACGAATTCCGATCCCAGGGTCTCATCGGCGTCTACGGCGGCTCCAATTGGCGCGCCGATCGTGTCAAAGCCGCCAATTATTATGCCGCCGCCAACGGCAGAGCGCCTTTCACCGTCAGCAGCCCGCAATTCAGCGTCGCCGAAATGATCAAGGAACCCTGGCCCGGCTGCATTAGCGTCAGCGGCGACGCTGGCAAAGCCGACCGCGCCTGGTACGATGAAAACGACATCTCGCTTTTCACCTGGTCGAGCCTGGCCGGAGGCTTCCTGACCGGCGCTTTCCGCCGCGACAATCTCGATAATTTCACGGACTACTATGCCGTCAATTCAATCGGCGCCTACGCCTACGAGAGTAATTTCCGGCGGCTTGATCGCGTCTTGGCGCTAGCGGAGGACAGAGGCGTCGCGCCCGCCCAGATTGCCGTGGCTTACGTGCTGAACAGCAATCAACGCTATCACGCCATCATCGCCAATTGGCAAGTCGACGAAATCGCTGTCAATGCCGCGGCCGCCGATATCAAACTTAACAACGCGGAAATCGCCTGGCTCGAAATGAAACTGGAGGAGAAACCGGCATGAGCGACGTCATACGGTGGGGATTGCTGGGCTTGGGCTGGAATACCGGCAGATTTGCCGAAGGCCTGGCTCAGACGCCGGATGCCGAGGTCTACGCTGTCGCCTCGCGCTCCCAGAAAAAGGCCGATGCCTTTGGCGCAGAACATGGCGCAACCAAATGCTACGGCAGATACGAGGCTCTGGCGGACGATCCTAATGTCGATGTGATATATATCGGCACACCGCATCCCTATCATCTGCCCAATACCTTGATGTGCCTCGATGCAGGCAAGCCCGTGCTCTGCGAGAAACCCTTCGCCGTCAATCGCGACCAGGCGGCGGCGATGATCGACCGGGCGCGCCAAAACAACCTCTTTCTGATGGATGCCTTTTGGTCGCGCTATTTCCCGGCGACGGTCAAATTGCGTGAGCTGCTCGCGGATAACATCATCGGCGATGTCATGCTCCTGCAAGTCGATTTCGGCTTTCGCGTGGAGACGATCGCGCCCGAGTCGCGCTTGTTCAATCCGGATCTGGCAGGCGGCGCTCTGCTCGATGTCGGCTGCTACAACGCCCAGCTGGCATCTATGGTCTTCGGCAGACAGCCCGCGGAAATCCTGAGCACTGCGGCTTTGGGCGAGACCGGCGTCGACGAACTCTCGGCGACCGTGTTCAAATACAGCGACTATGAACTGGCGACCTTGACCGCATCCATCCGCTTGAATACGCCCAACGAAGCGCGGATCATGGGTACCAAGGGCTATATCGCCATGCCGGATTGGTGGCATCCGCGCGAACTGACACTCTGCATAGCCGGTAAACCGCCCGAGCGAATGATCTTTGACTTTGATGGTTTCGGATTTCATTTCGAGGCGGCCGAGGTTGGGCGCTGCTTGCGCGCCGGATTGACCGAGAGCCCGGCCATGCCGCTGGACGAGACCCTCGCCATCATCGAAACGCTGGATCGGATACGCGTCATCTGGGGCCTGCGCTATCCCTTCGAGGCAGAGTGACGAGTTCCCGCGCTGATGGGTGAAGAAACCCTCATTTCCGCCTTGAGCTTGTTCGCCGGTATCAGCTTGATGCCGGCCGCATTCCTCATCATGCGCGATAAAGAAGTGCCGCTGTCGAGCGATCACACGCTCAAAGGCAACCCGGCAATCACGCTCGCTTTCACATTGCTCAGCCTTGGCGTCGTCTTCTTGTTGAACGTGATCGCGCAAGACCTGCCGCTCTTCCTGGCGCTGATCGCGCTGCTGGTCCTTCTCCCTTTGACTATCGTCCGCATAGACAATTGGCGCAAATCTCGAACGCGCTGATTTGTACAAATTCGGTCGCGTTTGACACCGCCGCGAAATCGTGTTACGCTCGGCTCATCTACATAGTTCTAAGCTTCAGGCGTGCCAGAACCCGGATGTTCGGCGCCTCGAGGGAAAGTCGGTGCAAGTCCGACACTGTCGCGCAACGGTAACTGATCGCTCTATCAGAAGTCCGAATTCCTGCCAGAAGCTTAGCTCGTGAATCTTTCGCGTCAAAAGGGAGACGAGCGTGGTTAGTGACAAACATGCCCGCCCATCCCGGTGGGCTTTTTTGATGCAATATCTAACCTGCCCCGTTTCCTCCTCAATCCTGAAGGAGGGATATGCCAAATGAAAGCCTCACGTCTTGTACCCATCATCATCGCCCTGCTTGTCCTGATGCCGGCCTCGGCGCGGGATTCTAACCTGACGGAAGGCTGCGTGACCGATTACGCCGCCGATGTCGACTACTTTCCCGACAAAGTCGAGATCATTGAAGCCGCTACCTTCAGCATCGATTATTTCGACAACTACAAAGTCCTGCGCGTCTCCGACGCTTTTGACGGGGCGCCGAGCTTTGAATACGTGCTCGTGCAATGCGGCACGCCGCCGCCACACGCCAGCGATTTCGCTGAGGGCGCGCAATTCATTGATGTGCCCGCTGGCGACTTGATCACGCTCTCCACTACACAGTTGCCCGCGTTGTCCCAACTCGGTCTGTTGCATCATCTGGTCGGCGTCGATAGCGCCTTCTATATCAGCACGCCCGAGGTAATCGCGGCTGTAGCCGACGGCCGCATCGCCGAGATTGGCTTTGGCGCGGGCATCAACATCGAACAAGTGCTGAACCTGGAACCCGATCTGGTCATGAGTTACGGCTTCAATCCCGCCACTGATGCACATCCGGTGCTTTTGGAGGCCGGCGTCTTCACCGCGCTTGACGCCAGCTGGCGCGAACTCTCGCCCCTGGGTCGAGCGGAATGGCTGAAGTTCACCGCGCTCTTCTATAACCTGGAAGCGGAAGCCTCCGCGCTCTACGATGAAATCGCCGAGGCTTACGAGGCCGCGCAAGCGCTGGCGGCAACTGTGCCGGCAGCCGATCGACCTGATGTGCTGATCAATTCCTTCCTGGATTACGCCGACGCCTGGTTCATCCCGGGCGCTGATACCTATGTCGGGCAGCTGATTCGCGACGCCGGTGGCAATATGTTGCTGGCGGAAGAAGGCTCGGCAGCCAGCCAGGGATTTAGTTTCGAAGTCGTCTATGAAGGCGGATTGGACGCGGATGTCTGGTTGATCGAGACTTTCGGTGTCAGCAGTATGACCGGCCTGTTGGCGCTGGACGAACGCTTTGGCGATTTCGCAG
Source organism: Anaerolineae bacterium (assembly GCA_022822305.1). Lineage (GTDB taxonomy): Bacteria > Chloroflexota > Anaerolineae > Aggregatilineales > Phototrophicaceae > UBA6055. Next base: position 115,133 of record JAJEBY010000002.1, on the reverse strand, counting down.
CCGTTGAGCGCGGCGATGTCTGGAACAACAATCGTGACGAGAATGCCAACGGCGGCAACAACTACTATGAATGGGGCGTGACCAATCCGCATCAGATCCTGCAAGATCTGGTCGCCATCTTACATCCAGAATTGCTGCCTGAGCACGAATTCGTCTTCTATCAGCGCATGAGCGGCGAGTGAGATGACTCAACTGGCCCAGCAGGGCCCTGGAACGGCGCTGGCATCGCGAGAATTACGCGCGACCGTCAGCGCCACCCTACGCAAGCGTTCAACGCTGGCTGGAATCGGCATTGGACGCCAGCGACTCATCTTGCTGCTGATGATCGTCGTTTTAGGCGCGCTGCTGATGACGAGCCTGGCGCTGGGATCGGTCTCGATTCCTCTGGATAACATCGTCTCCGCGCTCTTGTCCGGCCATTCCGACCAATCGGCCTGGACCAACATCGTACTCAAATTCCGGCTGCCCAAGACCTTGACGGCAATGCTGGCCGGCATGGCGCTCGGCGTCAGTGGATTGCTGATGCAGACCTATTTCCGCAATCCGCTGGCGGAACCCTTCGTGCTTGGCGTCAGTTCCGGCGCCAGTCTCGGCGTGGCTTTGGTCGTCCTGTCGACGGCGGGCGGCGGCAGCGCCATGCTGGCCGGCCTGGGCCTGGCGGGCGACCTGCTCCTGAGCGCGGCGGCCGGCTTGGGCGCGGCTGTGACCATGTCCTTGGTACTGCTAGTCGCGTTGCGGGTGCGCAGCAGCTTGACTTTGCTCATCATGGGATTGATGTTCGGCTACCTGGTGTCGGCGATTGTCAGCCTGTTGCTTTATTTCGCGCGTCCCGAGCGCATACAAGCCTATATCAACTGGACTTTTGGTTCATTCAGCGGCGTCACCGCGGCCCAGCTGCCGATATTGGCGGGCATCGTCATGGCGGGATTGCTGATGGCGGCCACCATGGTCAAACCGCTTAACGCCTTGCTGCTCGGCGAGGATTATGCCCGCAGCATGGGCATGAATCTGCACCGAACGCGGCTGGGAATCGTGCTGGCGACAGCGCTGCTGGTGAGCGCGGTGACAGCCTTCTGCGGACCCATCGCCTTTATCGGCATCGCTGTGCCCCATCTATGCCGCGGCATCTTGCGCAGCTCCAATCATCGACTGCTGCTGCCGGCGACCTGCCTCGTCGGCGCCATAGTGGCGATCGGCGCATCGATAATCGCGGAGATGCCCGGCCACAATCTGGTCTTGCCGCTGAATGTCATCACAGCGTTGCTGGGCGCGCCAGTCGTCATGCTGGTCATCTTGCGGCAGTTTCGAGGACGCTGATGAACGACACAATGCTGGAAACACGGGGCCTGGCCATCGGCTATCGGCGCGCGCGAGCGTCAGATATCCGGCTCGCGCAGGGGCTGAACTTGCAACTGCAACGAGGGAAGCTTACCGGCCTGCTCGGTCCCAACGGCATCGGCAAATCCACCTTGCTGCGCACCTTGGCTGGCATGCATGCGCCGCTGGATGGCGCAGTGTATCTGGCAAATGAAAAAGTGCGGACGCTCCGACCCCGCGAGCTGGCCAAGCGGCTCAGCCTGGTCCTGACCGACGCGCCGCGAATGGGACTGATGACCGGCTACGAGCTGGTCGCGCTGGGACGGCTGCCGCATTCGGACTGGTTGGGCAAGCTATCGGCCAACGACCTACAGATGATCGAATGGGCGCTCGACGCCGTCTCGGCGACCGCGCTGGCGGGGCAGCGTGTGGCTGAGGTCAGCGATGGCCAGCGGCAGAAACTGATGATCGCCCGGGCGCTGGCCCAAGACGCCAAGCTCATGCTGCTGGATGAACCGACCGCCTACCTCGATTTGCCCCGCCGCATGGACATCATGCGCCTGCTGCGGCAATTGGCGCGCCACGGCGGGCTGGCAATACTAGTCTCGATCCACGATCTCGATCTGGCGCTGCGCAACTGCGATCAGCTTTGGTTGATGCAAAACGGAACGATAACGGCCGGAGTCCCCGAAGATCTGGTGCTGGACGGGAATCTGGGCGACACCTTCAAAACGGACGGCATCAGCTTCGACGACAGCAGCGGCACTTTCGTAATTGAGCGGGTGGCGGGCCACGGCGTTTCCGTCTCCGGCAACGGCGCGCGCGCGCTTTGGATGAGACGAGCATTGGAACGAACAGGATACCGAATCGACAAGCATACAAACGCGGCAGCGATCGCCACAGTTGAGCGCGAGACCGGACCCGAATGGCAACTGCGCGTCAATGGTCAACAGAGCCGGCACCAAAACATCGCCGCCGTCCTGGACTCGCTCAAGGATGCAAAATTATGACCGAATCTGAAGGTGAGAAGCGTGGACTCGTGCTGGTCCACACCGGCGACGGCCGCGGCAAATCGACCTCAGCTTATGGTGTCATTTTGCGCATGCTGGGTCGGAAGAAAAACGTGGCGTTGATTCAGTTTCTCAAACACGAGAGCGGCCAATGGGGCGAGATCCGCGCCTTCAAGCAACTGGGACTGGAGCCAATCAAGACCGGCGATGGCTTCACCTGGACCAGCAAAGACCTCGACGAAACCGCCGCCCGCGCTCTGCATGGCTGGGATATCGCAAAGAAGATCATCCATTCCCATGCCTACGACCTGGTTGTGCTGGATGAATTCACCTACCTGCTAGATTTCGGCTGGCTAAATGCGGCCGAGGTTATCGATTGGCTGCGCGAGCACAAACCGCGCCAACTGAATCTGCTGATCACCGGCCGCAACGCTCCCGCGGAATTGATCGAATTCGCCGATACCGTCACCGAAATGCGCAAGGTCAAGCATGCCTTTGACGCCGGTATATTGGCGCGCGCCGGTATTGAGTTCTGACCAACTTCTTAGATGACAACGGCCGCCGATTCTGCCGGAATGACAATGCCATTCGCAACCGGTCGCCAAGTCTCGTCATCCACCAGCCGATATCGGCTCAACTCGTGATCCGAATCAAGTTCGACCGAGACCGTGATGGCCGCACCGTCGTAGTTGGCGATGGCCAGGCCCGGCGCGCCGTCTGACTGACTAACGAAGACCGCATAAGGATGATGGCGCGCGCCGGCGGCGTCGGTCACGGTGGCGCCCACCTCATCGCGGAATTCGCCATCCCAAAAGTAATCGCGCAATTCCATTCGCAGCGCATCCATGCGCTTGCCGTAATCCATCGTCAGCGGAAAGTCATCGAGATGCCCCTTGAAGTTGTAGGGCTCATAACTCATGACGTAACGATAGAGCAGGCACTGGTTGATCATGTTGCGATCGTTAAAGCCGCTGATGGCGGTCATCAGAGGCATATGCGGCGTCATATAGCGTGACAGCGGCACATGCCGGCGATCCCAACTGCGGTGATATGACAGGTGATAGACTTCAAATTGCCAGTCATACATACCTTCCCCGGCGAACAGGAAATCGGGATTGACCGGCTTGCTCAGTTTCTCGAGATTCTGCTGAAAATCATAATCGCGTGAATACACCGGAAATCCCGGCCTGTGACCGTGCGACTCGTCAAAACACAGAAGCGCCGGCGAGTGATGCTGATTCTCGTCGTAGAGAATGCCATCCGCGCCCAGGTCTAGCATCTTCTGGAATTCCCGCTCGCTGACCGCCAAATATTCGTCGCTGCCAAAACACATGGGGATCAAACGCTTGGTGTTGATATCGAGCGCCTGTGTTGCGGTCTGATAATGATAACCGACATACGCATAGTAGTCGCCGTAGGGATCTTTGATCGCGTACCGATGCAATTCATCGCGGAACCAATCGGTGGCGCGATCGGCCCAGGTGAATTTGGCGAAGAGGACGAGCTTGACCCCGCACGATTGAATCTGCGCAATTGCTGCCTTCAACTCGTCAAACGTACCCAGTCGCGGATCGGGTGAATGAGAAGGATTGCCCTGATCCTGCCCACCGTCATTCCAACCCACCAGCTGAATCGCCTCCACGCCATGGCGCGCCGCTTCTTCGCCGATGGCGCCTAACTCGGCGAAAGGGATGCGCAATTCGTCTTCAGGCGAGTTGATATGCAGCTGCCACCAGCTATGCGGATGCCGCGCCCATTCTGGCAGTTCCGGAGTTTTCATCCAACTCTCGCGCCAGCGCTTGTAGATATCGACCCCCTGCTGCCAGCCGCCCTGATAGGGCTGCAAAGCGATCGGCGTCAACTCGCGCATTTCACCCGGCTGAATGTACGGCAGATGTACCGCGGCGAAGCGCGAGGCCACATCCAGGCCGCTGATGGCCGCCGCTTTGGGCGCGCGCGATTCCATGGCGCTGTCGTAGCCGGGGCGCAATTCATTGTGCCAGGCGACCAGCTCGGCGCTGGCGTCATTGATGCCGACATATAACCCTTGCTCGGCGCTGCGCAGCAGGCAATAGGGCACGGCCGGCGTCGCGCTGCGCCAGCTATCGGGACCGTATTGCACCGGATGGTCAAAACCATAGTAGCCCAACGTATTCTCGAAGACGGGATACAAGCTGCGCTGGACAGCGGTCGCATAACCGTAGTGAAAGATTTCGAATTCGTCGGCGGCTGGTGGCGGCTGAACATCGCCAAAATAGGGACAATGCACAATTTCAACGACATATTCCGAACGGTTGTCAATGCTAACGGCAAACACAGCTTGCTCATCCCTCAGGCTGACGTTCAGCGTCACTTGAATGTCATGTTCGCCGCCATACGCCGAGGTCACGCTATCCCAGCTGAAGCTCGCGCTTTGACCGTCGTTGGAGACTTCAACGTGCGCCACCTGCTGCTTTACGCCGTAAACCGGATTGTTGCGCCGGCCGGGCAGCGGAATCAACAGCTGAAATGACAGCCCCAGATGGGGCCGGTTGACAATTTCCCAACCCGTTGCCTTCGCTGTGAATCCGACCAACGCGGCATTGTCGCGGGCAAACTCGAGTCTCAGCGCATCATTTTCTAAAGTGATGAAATCCATACGTCGCTCCAATAATCGTGAAATAGATAATCCAGTGAATCACACAAACAATTTACGAGTACGGTCAATATACCCCTTTCGCGGCGCGCTAGCCCTTTATCGAACCGGACGTCAAACCTTGGATGAACCAGCGCTGCATGAGGACGTAGACGACGATCATGGGGATGGATGCGATGCTCAAGGCGGCGAATACATCAGTCCACTCTACGCGGCCATACTGGAAGAAGAAGACTTGCACGGCCAACGTCAGCGGACGGATTTCCGGCGAGCGCACCAGCAGCAGCGGCAGGAAGTATTCATTCCAGGCGCCGACAAAGGTCAGAATCGCGACGGTTGCGACGGCGGGACCGGAGATCGGCATCACCACACGCATGAAAGCGGAGAATTCCGAGCAGCCATCGATCTTGGCCGCTTCTCGCAATTCGTTGGGTATCGAGCGGAAAAATGCCTGGAAAATAAAGATGGACAGCGGCAAACTGCCTGATGCGATGCCCAAAATTAGTCCGATATAACTATCGGTCAGGTCCAGCCGCACGAATAGCACATAGAACGGGATGACCGGCGTCGGCGCCTGCATGGTGAAGATCAGCACCAGCAAGATTATCGCGCTGAAGCGGAAGCGGAATTTTGCGAAGGCGTATCCGGCGATCGAAGCCAGGACGACCACCAGCGCGACCGTACCCAGCGAAATGATCAAACTGTTAATCAGCGCCCGCCCCAGATTCGCCAGTTCCCAGGCGCGGTGATAATTGTCGATATCGAGGACGGATGGGACGCCCCAGACGTTGTTCACGAATTCGCCGCTGGTCTTGAAGGAAGCCAGCACCATCCAGACCACCGGATAAATGATGATCAACGTGAATAGCATCAAGGTGGTATGGTTGAAGAGCTTGACCAGATACGGCCGCCAGTAGATGCCTTCAATTCTGGATTTCAAGTCGAGCGCTTCGCTGTCTTGCATCATCTCGATTTCACTGTTCGGTGTTGTCGGCGCGGGTCATCAGCCACAACTGCACTGCCGCCACCAATGTGACGATCGTCAGCAGAACATAGGACAGCGCCGCGGAAAAACCGAATCGATAGAACTTGAAGCCACGCAAGTATATATGCAGAGCCATGACATTGGTGGAATTGGCCGGCCCGCCCTCAGTCATGACATAAGGAATATCAAAGACATTGAAGGCGCCCATCAGCGACAGCGTCACATTGACGATCATGACCGGCTGCAGCATGGGCAGGGTAATATGACGGAACTGCTGCCAGACCGATGCGCCATCGATCTTCGCCGCTTCATACAACTCGTTGGGGATGCCTTGCAGACCGGCGAGGAAAATAACCATATGGAAGCCGTACCACTTCCAAATATCGACCACCGTCAAGGACTTCAAAGCGATATTCGTATCGCCCAGCCAATCCTGCGCCAGAAAACCGAGACCCACACCTTCAAACAAGTTATTGAGCAGGCCGAATTCGGTATTGAATAACCAGCGCCAGAGGATGCCGATGACGACAAATGACATCACGACGGGCATGAAAAGGCTGGTGCGATAAAAGGTGCGGCCGCGCAACGCTTGGTTGAGCATAATCGCCAGGAAAAGCGAGAGCGCGATCTTGCCGACAACCGTGATCACGGCATATTCGACATTGTTGCCCAAGACCATCAGCGTCGGCTTGTCATTGAGAATCTTCTCAAAATTGCGCAAGCCGATGAATCGCGGCTCTGCAATGCCATCCCAGCGCAGCAGCGCCATATAGATGCCGCTAATCAGTGGCACAAGCTTAAAGATGCCGTAAACCAGGATAGCGGGCAGGATCCACAAATAGGGCGCAAGCGAGGCTCTGCGCCTATGCTGAGCTATGCGCTTTGGGGGCAAGGGCAGTGGAGCCACAGGTTCTCCTTGGCCGCGAGATGTGGCAGCGCGGGGCAGCGCTGACTGCCCCGCGCGATTGTTCATCGAACGCTAGATTTCGAATTCGTAACCGTCGGCGAAGAGTTCGTCCATGACATCCTGGATGGCCTGAGCGGCATCGGACGGGCCGGCCATGCCGGCCACGATGGCTTGCTGCTGCTCCTGATAGGCGCGCGTAATTTCCGGCGGCCAGTACCAATCCAGATATGTGAACTGTTCGGAAGCGGAAATATCGCCGTAGCGCACAGCCAAGGGATCGTCGCTGGGCTCGATATTGACATTGGTTGAAACGGCATCGGCGCCAAGCGCATTGCGTTGGGCGACCATGTCATCGCTGGTCATGAAGTTCAAAATGTCGTGCGCGATGCCTTCACGCTCCGGATCAATCCGCGAATAGATGCCGGTCGCCCAGCCAGTGCCGCCAGGCAACTGTCTGCGCACACTCTCGTCCTCGACCGAACGCAGCGGATTGACGAAGCTCAAGTCCAAATCGGGATATTCGCCGGAGCGATAGGTGCCGACAAAGCTGCTGTGGTGATACCAGAAAGCAGCTGTGCCCTGGGTCAAGGACAGTTGCGCGGCCGCCACATCGAGACTGTTGACGGCATCGGAGAACATGCCGTCTTCAGTGTATTGATGCAGGATCTCCAAGCCAGCCAGATGATCGGGATCGGTGAACTTGGCTTGTCCGGTCAGCGCGTTGAATGTGCCCTCCAGCGGCTTGTTGCCGGAAGTCTGCGCGTAGGCCCAGAACTGCCAGATCGGCCAGAGATAGATATTCTGGCCCGAGTGGGTGAAGGGCGCGTAACCCGCCGCCTTCAAGTCATCGGCTACATCGACGATATCCTGATACGATTCCGGATCACCTTCAAAGCCTACCGCATCCAGCGCTTTCTGATTGTAGAAGAAGGGGAAGCCGCTGATGCCGCCATTGGGGATCGCCCAAAGCTTGCCGCCGATGGTGTAGGTTTCCAGCCCGACCGGACGGAAGCGATCGAGATAATCGACATCCGAGAGGTCCTTCAAGCGACCGCCCACGGCGTAACGACGCAGATCTTGACCGTTGAGATCCATGATATCGATTTGGTCGCCGGCGATTTCCGCGGCTGCGAAAAGTTCGGTATAGCGCTCGCTGGTCAGGCCGCGCCATTCCACTTCAATGCCGGAGAACGCCGCTTCAATGCCTTCGATCATGAAGTCGTGCTGCTCGGCGGCGCTGGCGCTCAAAATGACAATGCTGCCCTGATAGTCGCCCTGCCCCAATACAGGCAAGCTGCCCAGATTGGTGGCCCCGGCCACCAAGACACCGCCGGCGCCGGCGGCAGCCTTAAGAAAATCTCGTCTGCTAAGTTTCTCGCTCATTCTCTTGTCCCTTCCAAACTAGAATCACTATTTCGATCTTCAATCAATACGGTCGTTCGCGATAATACCTCCATCAGATTTATCCAGCGGGCAGAAGAAATTCACACCTGAATACTACTGCGCTGGCGCGCGCAAGTCAAATTATTGGGAAGCAGGAATGGAGCGCATCTGTTTAGAATAAACAAACCGACACGAGTGCCGGTTTCAGCGAAGCCAATGGGCTGTACAGGACTCGAACCTGTAACCTCCTCGACGTCAACGAGGCGCTCTGCCAGTTGAGCTAACGGCCCTTTTCCATACCCTTGAGTATATCCGGTTTCCACTGTATTGCAAGATTCTGCATACGCCAAAGCTGGGCAGGCGAACAAGCAGAATGTCTCCCCCTTTGACAAAGCACCGCTTCAACGCTTATCATCATGCAGTTCACGCGCGCAACGAATCAAAGAGGACCGCTTTTGCGCCAGCCAGTCGCCGAACTGCTGAAATCACGATTTCGTACGATTCAAGATGTCAAGACCGCGTCAGCGCGTCCGGCGGCGAATCTCACCTTTCGCAATCACGAGCCGGATGTCATCATCGAAACCTGGATGAACAGCCGTCTTTACATCTACCTTGTCGAGCGAGCGCCAAAGCCACGCAATATCCGGTCCATACTCAAGCAGAATACCGGCGCCAGCATAGGCACGCTGTTCCTGGTCAATAGCGCCCTTTTGCCGGGCGATGGCTATTGCGGCAAGCTGCAAGACTGGCAAGATGACTTGAGCGCGATGAATGTCGGCGCCATCTACGCTTTCGAGTTGCAAGGCGACGGCCTGAAGATTTTTCAGGTCAATGTGGACGAGACGACGCAGCGCAACCTATACCACGTCTGGCATACGCGCGATTTTCCCTGTGACGCGGTATCAGTGCGACGGCGTGAATTCCAGACCAATATCCGCGGCAGCTGGTATATCGGCGATATCAGTACGCCTCGCTTCAAACGGCGCATCAGCGAAGAACGCGCCCAACAGCGCTTTCACTATCGCACCAAACGGACGAAGAGCCCGCATGATGTTCCCGCCGATAAAATCAACGCCGCCTATCTGGCGCTGGAAATCGAGGTTGGCGCCGGGCAAGACGCGGTCAAAGAAGCCTTTCGCAAACTGGCGCTCAAGTATCACCCAGATATAAGCGAGCATGACAAGGGCGAAGCCGAGCAGCGATTCAAGGAAGTGAAATCCGCCTACGATCGGATCAAGTCACACCGGCGCTGGAGTTGACGCCGCTGCGCCAGCATATTTTGGAGCGCGCCTGGATACTATTGCGCCAGAATTTCTAGCGCGCGCAGCAGCGCCCCGTCATCGCCGACGTTGCCCGGGAAGACCACGTATGTGCCGCCGGCATAGCGACTACTGGCATCGGGCCGCCACACGGGGATGCCGGGCAATATCTGCCCCAGCACTCGCGCCCGCTTGATGGAAAGCGCGTCCGTGGCAAGATCGCTTGACGTGATGCCGCCTTTGCCTATGATGAATCGCGGCAGCAGCGGCAGACCCAGAACCACATCCACCAGACATTGCGACACGCGCCGTCCGATATTCAGGCTGCTCGCGTCATCCTGGCCGCTGACCAGGTCGCGGCTGGTATACAGTACCGCGTGTTCCCCGCGCTCCAATATGGCCGTCAACTCGCTGACGAGCGACGCAACAACAGCGCCCGACGCATCGCCAGCCAACAGATCGCCGACCTTTAGCTCGACGCCTCGCGCCAACGCGCTTTTGAGCAAGACCGCCAATTGGTCCGACGATTTCTTGACGTAGGAGCCGACCACCACCAATCCGCCATAATCGGACATCAGATGCATGTCGGCGGCTTCCAGAATCGGAGGCAGCGCGATGCCGCCGCGGATGCCCGCGAATGAGGCGGCGGTGCGATAGATCAATGTCTTGCCGGCGGCTTCAGCTCGGAGACAGGCGAGGGAAACAACCTCGAGATCGCGTTCGCTCACAGCATCCACGGCGCAGACGGTTCCGCTTTCGAGATCGCGCAGAATCGCGTAAACCGCTTCTGGACCGCCTTCGCGTATCGTCTCGATGGAAATTGACACAACGCCGCTGCGCCGATGCTTGCCGGCAGTCTTTTCTTCGACCCACTCGCGAAGGTCCGAGTGCCGGTATCCAAACACGGGATCTTGCGCGTAGGGCGTCTGTGCGGCGGGAATCAATTGCTCGCCCTCTTGCACGTAGTGCGCGCCAGCGATGGTGAAACGTCCGCCAGCCATAAATGCGGGGATTATCAGCACGCCATCGGGACGTCTGCCCAGCGAATCGGCCAGCGCATCCGTCTCCTGCGGGAAGTGCCCGCGCAGCGTGGAATCACTGCGGCTGATCACGGTGAAGGGACGGCGCGTCAACTCGGCGGCGCGCTGAAGATTTATAGCGATTTCGCGGTTTATCGCCGCGGCCCGATCCGCGGTGACGCTGCGCGAATTGGTCATGATGTAGCAGAGCGCCTCGTCGGCCTCCATTTCTCGCTGCAGAGACTCCGGCGACCACTCGGTCAAAACGATGGTATCGTGAACGGTCTGCGTCCCGGTCGGATCGTCATCGAGAACGAAGACCTTCTGCCCGGTTTCGCGCAGTAGCGATTGAATCTGCGGGATAAGATCGGCAGGCCATTCCCGTGGCAGGCTATCGAAAACCTCTGCTTTGTCTGCCGAGTGGCCGCCTGGCGTCGTCAACACTGGCAACTCCTTGCTTGAGGAGAGATTTGACAAGTTCGACGTCTGCTTCGGATGATCAGCTGGGCATGACTATCGCCGAACCAACCAATGCTGGTGTTGTATGGCGCCGTTCTGCAACCGCCAAGATAGCCGTGGCGCTCGATTAACAGCGTATTGGCGCCCGTGCGCGCAGCGGCAACCGCCGCCAACCATCACGACATCCGCTTGGTCTATCACCGGCAGATTTTCTGCGGGCATTTCGATCATTTGTGTTGAGGACACTGGTACTGTCCTTGTGTCTTGTGAGTAAGCTTATGCTTTGGACGTAATTCCATCAAGAACGGATTTGGTATATTCGATTGCGAGACGCGGGCTGGTCAGCACTTGCAGGCCAGTGGCGGATTCGACCATCGCCGCCAGGCGGGTCATCGACGCTTGCGCGAAAACAATGATATCGACGCCTTCGGCCATTTCCTCGGCAGCGGCAATCACCATCTGATCGTGCTTGTCTTTGTCGCCTCCCATCAGGATTTGAAACGCGCCCTCAACCAAGCGATCATGCACGTTGACGTCCTTGCCCATGTCGGCCGCATTCTCGCGGATGAGATCGATGTTGGGACCGAGAGTCGTCGGCACGGTCGCCAGCACCGCCGCCAGCGGTTTTGTCAGCGGCAGCATAATTCGCCAGTAAATCCCGAAAGCGCTGGCGCCGTCAATCTTCGCGGCATCTTCCAGAAGCCTCCATCCGGCAGCTAGTCAAATCCGTCGACCCGAGGCGTGATTGGCAACTGGAGATGATTGCCAAATGAAACGGCAGTTCCGCACCACATGTCGTGAAGAATCAGACGCGAATGAGATTCTGTATATCGAGAGACGCAAACGCTGCAGGTGAGGTGGGTCCACCAGGACTCGAACCTGGAACCAATCGGTTATGAGCCGACTGCTCTGACCATTGAGCTATGGACCCACGTCTAGCGCCGTCAGTACGACACGGGATTTGTGACGTGCATATGTGGCGCCCAGAGCGGGTAACGGGATTCGAACCCGTACTGACACCTTGGAAGGGTGGAGTGCTACCGTTACACCATACCCGCGCGGAGGCTTTCGCCAGTCGGGGCGCCCGGATTCGAACCGGGGACCTCACGGACCCAAACCGTGCGCGCTACCGGGCTGCGCCACGCCCCGAATGCCCAAAAATGCTAATTCACCTCGCCCGCAAAGTAAAGCCGCAAATGCGCCCCTGTCCCAAGACGCGCCTCAATCGTCACTGAAGATATCCAGCCATTCGTCAACTTCTTCCGGAGAAAGCCGCACATCAATCTCCTCGCCAGCTGTATCATCTTCAGTTTGATCACCCGCCAGTTTCTCCGCGAATTCCGCTGAGGTCATCCAGCGCATTTTGTACGTCCGCGCTTGGTCGAGCACCGCCTCATCCGACGAGATCACGGTCCAGTTGCCAGGGTCTTTGACACGCATGATGTGCAGCTTGAGTACGCGATCGGCGTTGGAATGCTGGGCAGAAGCGAAAATGACACTGACCGATTTGTTGGACATGGACGAGAATCCGCCCGGGATGCCACTGTCGAAAATCACCGTGCACTTGCGACGCGTCTTGGCGACGAATCCGCGCAGCTTGGTCACTAGCTTGGCTTCATCGTCCGGGTCGGCCAGGTCGATATCGGGCAAGCTGGCGATCAAATTGTGTCCATCAATCAGATATGGCATGTTCCGGCATCAATGCGACTTCTGGATTTCGTACAACAGTTACTAATACGGGAGCCGGTCTCGACCGGTTGCGGCGTCATTGCTGGAGCGGCAAGCCCATGGTAAAGGCGCTGCCGACATTCCGGCGGCTTTGCGCCTGTATGAATCCGCCATGCGCTTCACAGATTCCCCGCGCCACATATAGCCCCTGACCCAAGCCAGCAGGCATTGATTTGCCATCATTGGTCCCCGCCTGCCCACGGTAGAAGCGCTCAAAAATATGTGGCAGGTCGGCCGCGCTGATGCCTATGCCGTTGTCGCAGACGCGGACGATGGCATAGTCCTTGCCTGCAATTGATCCGGATGCTGACGAGATTGCCACATATCCGCCGCTGCGATTGAATTGCGCGCCATTGCGTATAAGATGCCCTAAAGCCCAACGCAGGCGTTTGTCGTCTCCCTTGATATGCAGCCCGCTGATCCTGCGGGTCATGACCAGCAAATCGATGCCGCGCCTGTCAGTCTCCGCACCCATATCGCTAACGACCGACCATAGCCAATCCTCTATATCCACCAACTCGCGAGCGACATCGAGATTGCCGGCAGTAAGCGCCGCGATATCAAGCAACTCCAGCAGCAATCTGTCGAGCAGTTCGACATTGGCCAGCAGTTTCTGTAACAATTGGCGATTGAATCCGGCATCTTCGGGCTGGCCGGCCAGCAGTTCGCCGGCGAGTTTCATGATGGAAATCGGCGCTTCCATATCTTTGGCGATATGAGATACGAAGCCGTCTTTGAGTCGTTGCGCCAATGCATAATAAGTGACATCACGCAAGACAGTTACGGTGCCGATGCGATCGCCATCATCATCGCCGATGGCAACAAGATGCGCGCGCAGGATTCGATGGTTGAGCGCCAGCTCAACAGATTCACCCAGAGGAGATAGCTCAGCGCCGACTTGCTGCACGCCGCGGTATCGCTCGTAGAACGCGCCCAGTTCGCCTTCCCAGAAGGCTCGTTTGCTGCCCAGCATAGTCTGCGCCCCGCGGTTCATCATGGTCACTCTGCCGTCGCGGTCTTGCACGACGATGCCGTCATCCATGCTGCCGAGCACGGCCTGCAAGCGCTTCAGCTCACTGGCGCGGTTCTGCAACGCGCGCTGCTGCTGATCCTGCAACTGCAACAGCGACGCATTGCGCTGCGTCTGAGTTTGCAGTAGCCGACTTTGGTGACGCAGCGTAGATTCCAATTCGCCGCGGCGATACAAACCGCGATAGATTCGCCGGAAGAGCGATTCGCTGGCGCTGCCGAACTTGTGCACCTGCCCTACCGTTTCACCTATCTCATGAGACGCGCTATTCGAGGATGTTTGCATCGCGTATTGCCCGGTTCGTTAGCTACTGGATAACGAGACTCATCAGCTTGCGATAGAAAATACAGCAATTGTTGTCATTAACTATCAATTCGGAACGCGCCTCAATTATAACCTTGACGAGGCGCGCGCGCGAATGACTGGCCACCCGCAATGCGCTCATTTTGCGGAAATCCATTATCATAGACGTGATGATTTCTGGCGGTCCGCCACCGCAGTGTAAAGGGTGATTCCCCATGCAGAATGTAGCGCCGACGCGCAGGCTAAGCCGACGATCGCGCGATATGCTGGTGGCAGCAGGTTTGGTGTTTCTCGTTGGCGCCGGCGCCGTGGTGGCGGGCATCGCGCTGCATATCCTCAATTTGGTTATCGCCAGCAATCCGGGCGCCGGACTCTATGACCTTATTCGTAAGGCGCTACTGTCGCTCGGCATCGGCTTGATGGTCAGCTCGTTTCTGATGGCGCTGCGCGCAATCACCTGGAAGACCGACAACCAGCTGGCGTGGCAGCTCGGCGAGCGGCTGGCGGCGCATTTAGATCATAATCACGTATTCATTCGCAACATCAGCAAGCGTTCCACTGGATACGTCGATGCCGTGCTGGTCAGCAAACACGGGATACTGGTCCTGCGCATAAGCGGACGCAAGGGCAGCTTTGGCAACGATAAAGGTCACTGGCTTAAGCGTCGGCGGACGGGCGCCTGGATGCCAATGCGCTGGAATCCCACTCAGCAGGCGGTGCGAAGCCAGAATCGAATCCGCGCTTTCTTGCACGATCGCGGGCTGCAAGACTTGCCGCTGTTTGCCGTCATCGTCTTTACGCGCGAGGCGCCGTCGGTAGAATTAACGCTGAACGATCCCGCGGTACCAGTCGCTTATGCCAGCCAACTGCTGAAGCGACTGCGCGATACCTACTTTGCACAGCACCGCCTGGACGCCAAGACGGTGCAGCGAGTGGTCAACCTGCTCTATCAATAGGGGTTGCGGATGCCGAGCACGCTTCATCTTGCGCCAATCGGCGCGGGCAAATCGGAATTTGCCGTCGATCGCCTGATCGAATTCGCCGGCCGACGGCGGCCGCTCTTGCCCAAGATCTGGGTCTTGCTGGCGACGCGCCATCAAGCATTCACTTTTCGACAACAGCTTATCCAGCGCAATCCGGACAAGTCCTGCTTCTTCAACATAGAATTCCTGGATTTCTATTCGCTCAATACCGTTCTATTGAATCGTGCCGGCGTACCCGCGCGTCGCATTGAACGCGCCACCCAACAGGCGCTCGTGCGCGGTCTGGCGCTTCAACTCAGCCAAAATCAACAGCTGGCCCATTTCGGGAAGATTGCTCATACTCGCGGTTTCGTCTCGCTGATTAGTGACCTGATCAACGAACTGAAGCAGAGCGGCGTCGACAATGACGCTTTCGAGCGCGCGGTCAGCAGCGACAAAGATCGCGATATCGCCGCCCTTTACCGACTGTATCAGAATGCCCTGCGCGAGAATGATCTGGTTGATCCTGAAGGCGAAGGCTGGCTGGCTTTGGCCACTTTGCGGAAGCGCGGGGCAATCGTCGCCGATGTCGACCTGCTGCTGGTGGACGGATTCGACCAATTCACGCGCGTCCAGGCGCAGCTGCTGACGGAACTCTCGCGGAACATATCGAATACCGATATTACCTTGACGGTTCCGCCTGAAAGGGCATCCGAGCTGTTGCGACGGAGCGCCCTCACCGAGGAACGGCTGCGGACGGCGTTTCGTGATGCCGGGGAACGTCTTGATACGCGGCAACTGCAGCGAATAAGCGGCAATCGTCACCCCGACCTGTCAAGACTAAGCCGGACCATCTTCACCGGTAGCGCGGCCGGCGAGCGCAGCGACGCCCTCAAACTAATCGCCATGCCCACGCTCGCAGACGAAACCAAGGCCGTGCTGCGAGCGGTCAAGCGTCAATTGCTCGGTGGCGTAGCGGCCGAGGACATTCTAATCGTACTCCGCGATTGGCAGCGTTACGCGAGTTACTTTCGAGCGGCGCAAGCCGAATACGAATTGCCGCTGCTACTGCGCCATCAACCGCCACTAGAGACCATTCCCGTGATCGCCGTCCTGATCGACGTTCTGGAGTTGGCGCCGCATTTTCGCCGGGCGAATGTTCTGGATGCGCTGCAATCGCCATATATCGATTCGGCGCTGGATACAGTCGAAATCGACTTGCTGGAGCGATTAAGCGAGGAAGCGCAATTCACACGCGGCGCCATCGACGACTGGCTGCATATGATCCGCCAGGCGAGCCAGCGCCGGCCAGATGACGAGCGCGACTACTTGCAACTCGCGCCACAACAAGCCACAGAATTGGCGCTCAAGCTTGAGACGTTCTTGATCGGCATCACGCCACCCGCCGAGGGCGATGTCAGCAAATTCACCAATTGGCTCGACGGCCTAATCGGCGCGGATCAACAACATGATCCCGAAGATCTGCGGGAACCCGTCCGTCCGGCATTCACGCTCAACGTTGCCGGCAACATCACTCGTGATCACGCCAGCGATGATGAAATCCTGCTGCGAGATGTTAGCGCCCTCAATGATTTGAGGCGGATCATGCGCGAACAGTTGAAGATCGATTTTCTCTTGCGCACACGTTTTGGTCAGGGCGGCTTCAGGCGCTGGGACGACTTTTGGCAAGAGCTCAAGGACGCCTTGGGGCGTGAAATAGAGGCGCGCCAAAATCCAGCGCGCGATCATCAAGTATGGGTTGCCACCGCCACCGAAGCGCGCGGACTGCCGCACCCGCACGTGTACATTCTGGGCCTGTCCGAAGGCGTCTTCCCAGCCGATGTGGCGGAAGATCCCATCTATCTGGATGGCGAACGCACGCGACTCCGTGACGAGGGTGTGCCGTTGCAGCTATCCGCGGAGCGCAATGATGACCGCGGCTTGTTCTACGAATTGATCAGCCTGCCCCGCTCCAGCCTGACCCTGTCGCGACCGACAGTGCAAGACGGCAAGCTCTGGATTGAGAGTCATTTGTGGCGTTCAATATTGCAGGCTTTTCCACGTCAACCCGTAGTGAGTATGCCCATAGGTAGTCTCGTGAGCCCGGAGGAAGCCGCGTCTCCGGCGGAGCTGATGCTGTCCGCTGCCGATCAACTGCGTGCAGAAACTGGTCAACGCCGCGCGGAAATTACAAGGTTGGACAAGTGGCTGCGCAATCATCGCGCATACGCGCCACATTGGCTTCGCATCCTGCGCGGCCAGCGCATCGAATCAGGACGGCTTTCCATGGCGCCGCACGACCAATTCAGTGGCCATCTTTCACATCCGGCGTTGCGGGCCGAGGCCGCCCGGCGCCTGGGACCGCAGCGTTCGTTTAGCGCGTCGCGGCTCAAAGACTATGGCTTGTGCGGATTCCGTTACTTCGCCAAACGCATGCTTAGGCTCGACGAAACCATCGAACCCGAAGCAGGATTTGACCTACGGCAACTAGGCTCGCTCAATCACAAAATCCTGGAAGAGACCTACCGAACGATCCGAAGCCTGGGCATCCGCATCTGCGAAGAGAATCTGGAACGGGCGCTGGCGATATTCGAGCGCGTGGCGAAGGACATCCTGGAAAGCGCGCCGGAGACATTTGCTTTCCGCGCGACCGCCACCTGGACATCGGAGCAAGAACTGCTCTACCGCCGTCTGCGCGCTGTGATAGTCAAGGATTTCAGCGCCGATAGCCCGCTCAACAAATTCGGCGGCGATCGTCATGTACAGGCGGTTGAGCACTATTTCCGTGATACCGAGGTTGCGTTGCCCGGCCACGAACAGCCGCTAAAGCTCCACGGCTTCATCGACCGCATTGACGAAGTTGATGGGCGGCTGCTGGTGATCGACTACAAGACCGGCAGCACAAAAATCAATCGAAATGAAATGGAATCCGGCCGCGACTTTCAGATGATGGCCTACGCGCTGGCGATGATGAAGGGGGCGGAAGCCGACTCGGCGCAACGTGAGTTGGCGGGCGGGATGTTCTGGCATATTCGTGATCTGAAAGCTAGCGGCAAATTCGATGCGACCGACGAAGACGACATCGCCGCGCTGGACACGGCGCTGGCGCATGTAGCGGAAAACTTGCGCAAGGGACGGCTCGGGCAGTTCCCGGTTCATCCTACGAAGCTCGAAGCCGGCAAGTGCTCGCGCTATTGCGAATTCACTCATCTGTGCCGCATGCATCTCACCAATCGCCACAAGAGCTCGCACGGCTGATGGGCGCCTCTACCACTCGCGCTTCGGCGTCCAATCGCGGGCTGCAGCATACTAAACAGCAGTACGCCGCGATTCATCAACATGATAAGAACTTGATCGTCGTCGCTGGCGCCGGCTCCGGCAAAACCCGCGTTTTGGTGGAGCGCTATCTGCAGCTGCTGGAGCGCAATCCAGACTGGCCTTTGAAATCGCTGGTCGCCATTACCTTCACGCGCGAGGCGGCTTACGAAATGCGCCATCGTGTCCGCGTCGAACTGATGAATCGCGCCGCTCAGCAGCCGAATGGACCATGGACTGGCCATCTGTCGGAGCTCGATAGCGCCCGCATCGATACCATCCATGGCTTGTGCGCGACGATCTTGCGAGCCAACGCAGCGCTGGCCGGCATTGATCCTCTGTTTGAGGTGCTGGACGAAGTGGAAGCGGCCATCCTGCTGGAGACAATCGCCGATGATGTTGTCAGCAGCCTGGATCCTGCGCTTTATCGTCTGTTCGCGGAATATGACAGCAATCTCATTCGCGACACCTTGACGCGCATGGCCTTGATCAATGCCGATCTTCCCGATCCGCCACCGACTGCCGCTGAATTGCAGGAGAGCTGGCGCGCGCGTTGGGCCGATGCTGTACTACAAGCGCGTGATCAATTGCTCGAATCCGAAGCGATGCTGCGGCTTGAAGACAGCATGCGCAGTTTGCCAAACGATGCCCTCGGCGATCTGTATCGGACTTATGCGGCGTATCAAGCGCGAGCAAGAGCGGAATCCGTCGCCGAGCGGCTCCCGCCACTGTTGCGGGATTGGCGACGCGACGGCGTGGTCCGCAACAAAGGCGCGGCGGCGGCATGGGGCGGGAAAGCAGCCAAGCAGGAAGCGGCGCAAACACTTAGAGACGCGCGCAATACCGTAACGGACATTTTGAAGCGAATTGGCGACAAACCAGGCCCGCTGGATGCCTTGAGCGCCGAACTGCTGCCGCTGTGGATCAAGCTGTTGGGCGCTGTGCAGCGCGCCTATCGCAATCACAATCGGGCCCATGCGCTGCTCGATTTTGACGACCTGGAACGGCTAGCCGCCTCCGTGCTGCAGGACGAATCTGTGCGGGCGCGATATCGCGACGCCGAATTCAAACACCTGCTGGTTGACGAGTTTCAAGACACCAACACCGCGCAATGGCAGATCATCTCCGCCTTGGCCGATGTGGAGCGCGGCGGATCGCTATTCCTCGTGGGCGATCCGAAACAGAGCATCTACCAGTTTCGCGGCGCCGATGTCAGCGTGTTTTACCGTGTGTGGGATGAAATCGCGGCGATGGACACGAGTACGGTTTTGCCGCTTTCGATGTCATTCCGCAGTCATCACAATCTGGTCGAGCAATTCAACGCCCTCTTCAGAGTAATCCTGGCGCCCGAGCCTGGCAGCCCGCCGGAAGATTACGAGGTCGTCTATGATGCGGAATCGGATATGACGGCATTTCGCGCTGATTCGCCGGCGGGCGCCGTGATCGAATGCCTGCTGCTGGATTCGAATCCGCCCGAAAGCGAATCGCGAAACGGAAGGCGAAAACGGACGCCGGCCGACGACATGCGGCGCTGGGAAGCAGCCGAACTCGCTGAACAAATCAAGAATGCTGTCGCCGAGCGCCGCCAGGTATTTGACCGCGAGCTGGGCGGCTGCCGCAACATCGATTATGGCGACATCGCTATACTCTTTCAATCCATGAACAAGGTCGGCATCTACGAGGACATGTTCAAGACCCTGGACCTGCCTTTCTTTACCCTGGCCGGTCGCGGCTACTTCGACCGGCAAGAAATCTGGGACATGTTGGATTTGCTGCGCTGCCTGCATAATCCCGCCGACAATCTTTCGCTGGCATCGGTTCTGCGCTCGCCGATGTTCGGCTTCAGTGACGATTTGCTCTTCGCGCTGCGTCTGATCGCCGATGAGACATCCGTGGACAAGATGCCTATACCGCTCTGGCAGGCGTTGAAGCATGCGACAGAAAACGATGTGACAGGCGTCCGCGAAGACGATCGTCACGTGTTGCGCTTCGCTCGCGACTGTCTGTCGGACTTGAGGCAAACGGCGGGGCGCGTCAGCATCTCGGAGCTGTTGCGGCGGGCGCTGACACTGACTGGCTACCTGGCCATTTTGACCGCCCTGCCCGATGGCGCTCGTCGCCGCGGAAACATTGAGAAGCTGCTGCAAATCGCGGACGATAGCGGCAAAACGACCTTGGGGCGTTTTTCGCGCTACCTGCAAGATCTGACGACCCGCGAAATCCGCGAGGGAGAAGCTCATTTGGAGGCCGGCAACGCAGTCAGACTGATGACCGCGCATGCCAGCAAGGGGCTCGAATTCCCCATGGTGATCCTGGCCGACGCTTCTTGGGAGCGCGGCCGCGGCGCTGCGTCAATCGTGTTGCATGACCCCCATCTGGGCTTCAGCTGCCAAGTCTTTGATGTCGAAGAAAACGAGACCGTCGCCGCGTTCGCGCATCGATACAACATCAACCTGCAAAAGCATAAGGAAGCCGCGGAGCGCAAACGGCTGCTATACGTCGCCGCAACCCGCGCGCAAGATTACCTGCTGATCAGCGGGCAGGTATCGCGTGATCGCAACGACAAGTTGAACAGCCGCGGCTGGCTTAAGATGCTGCTGCCGACCCTGGGACTGACGGCCCTCGAACCGCGCGTCGAGCAGCTTGTTGGCTTTGTCGGCAGCGACATTCGCGTGCTAATGCCCGCCTTCCCCCCGCCGACGGCGGCAACCTACGTAGATTATGGCAGCCGATCGCTGGAGGCGGACCAAACCTTGGATCGCCATGCCGGCGAGCCGCTCGCATTGCCGCTGTTGGCGCCGGTTACGACCAGTCGAGCGGCGGGAATCCGGCACATCACGGCGACCCAGATCGCTGATCTAGGCGCCTTTCGCCACGGCGACGGTCGCGATCGTGAATTCTATCGAAATCGCTGGTTTCACGGAACGCGTCTTGATCTGCCGGCAACCATGAATAACGCGAGGCACAACTGGCCAGGCGCGAGCGCGCGCATCCTAGGCGGAATTGTGCACGAACTGTTGCGATACGGGATGATCCAGCCGGATGCGAAAGTGATAGAATCGCTGGCCTGGCAGCATGGCATTACGGCGCGCCGCCAAATTGATCAATTTACGACGCAAGCCCTGCAAATGCTGGAGAAATACAGACGAAGCGAGGTCTACGATTGGATCGAATCTGCGAGGCGGTCGGGACGCCCGCTTTTCACCGAGTTGCCCTTCGTCTTCCGCAGCCACCGGCGCGTCATCCACGGCATCATCGACGTGCTGCTGCAATCCGCGACTGGTCATTGGATCATCATCGATTACAAGACGTCGCGCTTGCCCGACGATGGCGAAATCTATGCGCGGCGTTTTCGCTTGCAGCTAGGCGTTTACGCCGCCGCCGTGCAAGCGCAACTGAGACTGCCCCGGCCGCCGCAGACATTCGTGCATTTTATTCCTAGCGACCGCACCCTGCGTCTCGATGAAGCCGATTGCTTCGCCGAACTCAGCCAATTGGAGAAAATCATCGGCGAAATTGAAACGCCCGGGGTAACTGTCCGGGACTGATAAGACGCGTCATAGACCGGCGTCGGATATCGGCAAGGCGCGGAGCACACAAGTAGACAAAATATGGCAATAGACAGCCGCGACTACAAGAACCTGACGGACTACCTGCAGCGCCTCTATCAATGCCAGCCCTTCGCGCGCAACGGCATCGAGCATCCGGCGACCGTCCATTATCCGTCCGCAAACCAGATTCACGATGTCGACAGCATCCTCGATCCCTACCCTCCGACGCCAGAATCGCGTGAATTCGCCGCTTACAATTACAGCTATCTGCACGATCTGCAAAACAGTAAACCTTTCCTGCACAACGGCTCGACCTTCACCCTGAAATCGCTGAGGCTGAATCCGCTTAAGCTGCGGGGAGCGCTCGGCCGCTATTATGACATGCTGGCGACCTGCGCGGCCCTGGAGCACGAGTTGCGCCAGGTCGCCGCCGGCTGGATGCGCGCTCCTCTGCGCGCCACATATCATCGCCAGGTGGATCCAGTGGCATCGCTGCACCGAGGGTTGGGCCGCAGCGCTGCCATTGGAATTGGGACACTCACCGTCTTCAACGATGCCGGCGTCTACAAGGCGATGCTGGCGCGCCGCTCGGAAAGGACCGCCTTCGATAGCGGATTCTTCCATGTCTTGCCCGCTATGATGTTCGGTCCGACTACCGCCGCTTTTTGCGATCCGCGGGAATGGAGCATCAAGCATCAAGTGATGCGCGAGGTATTGGAAGAGCTTTTCAACATGCCCGAAGAAAACGACCCACAGGCTTGGGATTTCTTCCGTCAGCATCCTGCCCTGCTTTACTTGCAGGAATTGATGGACGCGGGATCGGCCAAGCTATATTTGACCGGCGTCATCATCAACTTGCTGACATTGCGACCGGAAATCAGCACTCTGCTGCTCATCCACGATCCCGCGTGGTACAAACGCGTCACAGCGAAAGATAGCGATATGCCCTTCGCCACCGCCGACGAAACTGAACGAGGCACGGTTGCCACCGCTCCAATTGATGACGACGACATTTTTTTGTCGCATTTCCCGGACGCGCTGCATCTTCAAATGCCCGTTCATGCCGTAGTGACCATGTGGATCGGCATAGACATGGCGCGGAAAGCGATTGCGGCGAATTGACGAATATGCGCAGAACTGCCCTGTCGTCGACTGAATCAGCTTTTGGTTTACGCTTAAGCTATAGAATACGCCCGTTATTCCGCTACAATGAACACGATCATTCAGAGATTTCGAAAGGCTGCGAATATGCCTAACGTAGGCGAGATGGCGCCCGATTTTGAACTGCAGAATCAAGACGGCAAGACTGTCAAACTGAGCGACTTCCGTGGCAGCAAAGTATTGCTCTTCGCCTATCCCAAGGCCGGCACTTCCGGTTGTACGGTGCAAGCTTGCGGTTTCCGAGACAACTTTCCACAGATCTCGACTTCCAACGCGGTTGTGCTGGGATTGAGCCCGGACGAGCCGGCGGCGCTGGCCAAGTGGATTGCAAAGGAAAACCTGGGATATGACCTGCTTTCCGATCCTGATCACGGCATTCTGGAAGCATGGGATGCCTGGGGCGAAAAATCGATGTACGGCAAGAAGTACATGGGAGTCATTCGCTCGCACTGGATCATCGGCGAAGACGGCACGGTGCTGGATGCCCAGGTCAAAGTCAGCCCCAAGAAGAGCATCGAAAAGGCCTTGAAATTTCTGGCCAGCGACTGAGCAAGACTAAAGGATATGCCGACGCCCAGACCGACCTCAACCCGTCTGCTAAAATGTCGGATTCGCGCGGTCACTTAGGCGCCTCCATGACAGCTCGCATAGTCATCCTGTGCTTGATCGCCCTCTCGATGATCGGCTGTGGTCAGCGGGAAGACAGCGCGGACCTCATCGACGCCGGTCTAGAGCCCACAGCCCCCGCCGTATTGGTCGTGACTTCAACATCAGCGCCGACGCGCGTGCCCACCGCTGTGCGCATTATGCCGACCGCAATCCCGACCGCCACAGAACCACCCGATGAGAATGCCGATGTCGGCGCGCCGCTTATCTCTAGTGACAGTTGTGAGACTGCGCTGGAACGCCTGTATACCACGGCGGGCGACTTATGCTTGACCGGCCCAACAGGCTACTTCTGCAGTGGCGGAAGCGCGCCGACGGTCGAGCCCGCATCGGATGCGTTAAACGCGCCCGGATCGCTGGTTGAAGCCGTCTCCCTGGACAGCTTGGGGAGCGCGGCCCTCGGTGTCGGCGATAGTGGCGGCCTGGTGTGGCTGCGCCTGGAAGAGAATATCCTGCTGGATGCATTGTTGATCGGCCAGGTGAGCATTCGCAACGCCATTCCGGAGGGCAGCGAATTCCCCAAATGGCAGTCGTTTATCATCGAAAGCGGCACGGTAGAATCACCATGTGAAAACGTCCCGCGCACTGGCGCGATGATCCTGCAGGGACTCTATGGGCAAAGCGCGCGCGTGGCGATCAACGGCGTTTCAGTCGAAATTAACGGCACTGTCATCGTGCTCACGCAAGGACAGCTGACCAAGTTCATCGCCATTGAAGGTCTGATTCACCTGCGCTCCTACGGCCAGCTCATCACGCTGAACGTTGGCGAGCAACTCAATTTGGGATATCCCCCGGGCGAATGGAGCAAACCGTTGGCGGCGCCGGCACGCTCGAGTTTGCTCGAATATGATCTCATCAAGCATCTTCCAATAGTTTTGTTCGACCGTCCCGTGCCGATTCCGCAGCCGGGCTACGCGCAAACTCAGGGTGGCGTCAACATGCGCGCCGCGCCCGATATCAACGCTCAGTTGCTATTCCAGGTGCCGGCCGGCGAGACTATGGCGGTTCTGGGAATCAGCAGTGACGGTGAATGGCTGCATATCCGTCTGGGCAACGGCGAGACCGGCTGGATGAGCGCTGCGCTGCTGGCAAAGAACCTCGGCAACATCTCCAATGTCTACGATGTCACGCCAGAACCGCCACAGCGCTACGGAAAATTGGCCACGCGCGCCATCGTGAACGTGCCTGCCGGCGGCAACCTGCGTGAAGCGCCCGATACAGCCTTTCGCGTCAAGCGCACCCTTCCTTATGGCAGGGAAGTGAACTTGCTGGCGCGCAGCCCGTACAGCCCCTGGGCCAAAGTCGATGCGGACGGCGACGTCGGCTGGATGGCGCTTTTCACATTGCGCACTGAATCGGTCATCGGTTCGCTGCCCATCGATTACAACGTGCCGCTGCCCCCACGGCCCACATCCACGCCGTCGTTCAGTTATGGCGGCGGACACGCCTATCCCGATCCGGCAAGCGGCTATTAGCGTCCAACGACCGTTATCGTGGCGAGCGGCACGCTGTCCCCAATGACGGCGCCGCTTTCATCGCGCACGGTCGGACGATAGCCGTTGCCGCAATCTCCCGGCGGCATCAACTCGCAGGTATATAAGCCGACGATCAGCTGATAGTCGCCCGGGGGCAGATCAGCGGGCAAATGCAGGTCGTAGACGTCAAGAATATAGCCGTCTGGATTCCACCATTCGCTGATGGCGCGGCCGCCCGGGTGCAGCTTGTCCACTTGCGCGTGCGGCGGTCCGCCTGTCGAAAGATGCAGGAAACTGGAAAAGTCGATGTCGCTTTGCTCGAGCGCGTGCCAATACACCCGCAAGCGCAAGTGATCGCCGGGCCGCAAGACATCCGCGCTCAGGTCAAATCCCAATACTTGCAGCTGCTCGTCAAGCGTGAAACTGCGCTGATGCTGGGCGGGAAGCGCTTCTCCCGGCGGCGAGTTGATCCAGGCGATGCCCTCCTGGAAAAAAATCGCTACGCCAAACAGCGCAATGCCGCCACCCAGCAGAAGGCCTTTAACGCTATTCCCGTGGAGCGGTGGAACAATCCAATACGGACGTCGGGCGAATTGACGCTTCCGACGTAGCAAAATGATGCCGGCGAGCAGGAATATCGAGACCAGCGAGATCACGTCAGCCAGATCGCGCGCGGGCGTCGAACCCAGGAAGACGCGCACATGGTGGTCACCGACGGGAACCGGAAATGTGATCAAGCCGTGATGCGCCGAGGGTGTGATGTCAACCGCTTGCCCATTCACTTCCGCTCGCCAGCCCAGCCAATAAAAGTTGTAGACCTCGGCAATGAATGCGGAATCCGTCGTGATGCGCCACTCCAGCGCTTGCGGCGCATTTGACAGCAATTCGGCAGATGCGCCGACGGGCAGCATGGCGCGGTTGAGCTTGTCAATTGGATAGCCGTCAGCGTAATCGCGCAGCAGTTGGTCGGTGGGATCTGGCAGCGAATGCACATCGCGCGGACGAAACTCGTCCGTGAAGGTCGTGCCCATTTGACGGCGAGCCGTCTCCTCGGCATGATAGGCCGTGATTGACGTATCCAGCGAAGCGTGGCGCCATTCCGGCACATAGAATAACGGCAAGACCGTGACAATTGGCAAGGCGACAAACAATGCGGTCAAGCTCATGCGCCGACGCGAATTCAACCGGTCCAGCCACAAGCCATTGAGACCCGCCAAAATGGCCAGGCACGCCGCGATCGGACCCAAGAGTCGCCAGGGAAATTGCAAGAATTGCAGCGGACGCAGATTTTCCCACAGTCCAAGCGCCAGCGGCAAAATCATCAGCAGCATCAGCAGCGCCATCAGAGCGAAGAATACGCTGCCGAGAAGCGCCTGCGGGTGACGCGACCGGTACCCGCGCAGGTAGAGCCACGCCGCCGAAACCAGACCGATCGTCGCCAGCGCGACCTGGGCAATGCCCAATACTTTCAGCTCGCTAAGTCCATTGATAGCGCCGGCATCGTGGATAGGCGGCGCGGCCAGCAAGTCTTCCAGTCGTACCAAGCCGTCTCGATAATCCAGCAAACCAGCGACCGTGAGATTCTCCAGATGCGCGGAATCGCTTTCCAGCAGCACCGGTAGCCAGAAGCCGCTGGCCGCGCCCATGCCCAGCAAAATTGCCAGAATCGCCCAAGCCGCCGAAGTCCAGTTCACGTGACTGGCTTCGCGATTGAATTGCTGAATCAAGGCTTCGAAGATAATCCAGGCCACCGTGAGGCCGGTCAACGTGACGGCCATCAAGTTGTGCGCATTGATCAGCGCGACTTGCAGCAGGAACAGCGCCAGCATATTGCGGCCGCTCGGTCGGTCCCGCACGGCATCCGCGCGCCAAAGCAGCCAGGGAAAGAGCGCGAACGCCAGCAGCTCCGGATATGTGCCGCGAGCGAAGGCTTCTGTATACATCAGATACGGGCAGTAAACATAGACCAGGCCGGCGATCACCGCGCCCAGCCGACCATTGCGCCGCCGCGCAAACAGGTACATGCCGCTGCTGCATCCCAACAGGCTGACCATCAACAATGTTCGCAAGGCATCCAGCGCGCCCATGTTGAAGGCAAAGTGGAGCAGGCTGGTGATGTAATAGGTCAGGCTGGCATAGAAGTGAAAAAGCGGCGAGCCGTAGCCGAAATAAAAGCCCTCCGCCCAACGCGGGAAAAACAGACCGTGCTGCCAGCTGCGATTCATCTCCGCTACGCGATAGCTGTGATAAAGGACATCGGGGCCGTTGGGCAGGCCGGGATTCGAAACGAGCGGGATAATGGTGAACAGCGAGAGCAAAAGCACCAGGACAAGACCGGGGTCGATGATTCTGCGCGCGGAACCGATAACTCTGTAGTTCATTGGCTATCGCATGAGTGGATGACAACAATCCATCAGTATACATGGCGGCAAATCTGCGGGCAATTTGCATTCCAATCTGGCCAGCGTGTCCCTCTGCTGATTTCGATGTATCTTTATGAGATGACCGCAAACACGCTCTTGGAGGGCGGCATGTCGAACAGCAGCCTGCAATTGGACGAGACCATCTACAAGCGGCGTATCAATGCCTGGGCTATGTATGACTGGGCGAATTCTGCATTTGCCACCACCGTTCTCGCCAGTTTGCTGCCGATCTACTACAGCACCGTCGCCGGCGCCACGCTGCCCAGCGAGGCGACCGCAACCGCCTATTGGTCGCTGACTATCAGCGCGTCTCTGTTCATTGTCGCCATTTTGTCACCAATTCTGGGCACGGTCTCCGATGTCATGCGCGGCAAGAAGCGCCTGCTGTCGATCTTCATTGGCATCGGTGTGGTCGGCTGCGGACTCCTGATATTCGTCGGTACCGGCGATTGGCTGCTGGCATCGCTCTTCTTTCTGCTGGGGCGCATCGGTTTCGGCGGATCAATTGTATTCTACGATGCGTTATTGCCCCATGTCGCGCGCGAAGGAGACCGCGATTGGGTCTCAACGCGAGGTTATGCCTTGGGATATCTTGGCGGCGGTATCTTGCTGGCGATTAACGTGGCCATGTTCATGTTCGTCCCCGATTCCCTGTTTGAACATGCCGGCATTCGTCTGTCCTTTCTCAGTGTCGCCATCTGGTGGGCGGTGTTTTCTCTGCCCATTCTGCGTCAGGTTCCCGAACCGCCCTCACTGACGGCCGCGCTGAAACGCGGCGAAACTGTCCTCGGCGTTAGTCTGCGGCGGCTGCGGCAGACCTTTCGCGATATTCGCAAATACCGCGAGCTTTTCAAATTTTTGGTCGCCTTCCTGATTTACAATGACGCCATCGGCACCATAATCGCGCTGGCGGCGATTTATGGCGCGGAACTGGGCTTTGGTCTGGTGGAGCTGGTGCTGGCCATTCTGATGGTGCAATTCGCCGGCATACCATTTAGCATCATATTCGGACGCTTGCCCGCGCATAACGACAAGCGCGCGCCCTTATATTTGGCTTTCGTGCTGGTCAACGCCGTCGCTTTACCGATTGCGGGCGTAGCGCTGGTCAATATTCTGCCTGCCGATATCACTGGCGTAGCGCCGGCGCCATACGAGTCTGACGGCGATTATGTCGGTGAAGGCGTCTATCTGTTCGATGACGACTCGTCTCGAATGTCTGGAGACTGGGAGAGCCTGCTCGTCAGCGGCGACGAATTGGTCGGCGAAGGGCTTGCGGGAAGCTTGACGGCGATGCTGTCCGGGCGTCCGGAAGACCAGCGCTATCGCCTGACGAACGATCCTCAAGCCACGCTTGCCTTTAGCTTCCGCGGCAAAGACCTAGAGCTCGAATATCGATCGGGTCCCGATGGAGGCGTTATGGGATTCCGGCTGAACGGCGAGCCAATGCCCGACCCTGAAAATCCGGATCTACGACTCGCCGTCAATACAACAAGCCCGACCGTCCGCTACGGGGAGACATTCTCGCTGGAGTTGGACGAAGCGAGCAACCATGTCTTGGAAATCATCAATTTGTCCGCCGATGATGACAGCGCCGGGGGCGCAGTAATCGCGCTGGCAACGATAGAAGTCAAGCCACCGGCGCGCCAGAGCAGCTTGCCGACCATCGCCGGCATCATCGTCATCTTCGAATTGGCGGCGCTTCTAGTGGCCTGGCTGGCCAAATCGCGCTTCAAGGGCTTGTCCAACTGGCTGGATACGCGGCGCAGCATCTTGCTTTCGCTGCTGGTGTATTCGATTATCGCTTGCTGGGGCTTCTTCCTCGATGCCACGCTGGAATTCTGGATGCTGGCGCTGATGGTGGCGATGGTCCAAGGCGGCAGTCAGGCCCTCAGCCGCAGTTTGTACGCGAGCCTATGCCCGAAAGCCAAGAGCGGCGAATTCTTCGGCTTCTACGGCATCATGGAAAAGTTCGCGTCCATCGTCGGCCCCTTGCTGTTCGCATTGGCCGCGATTCTGCTGGGCAGCAGCCGTCCCGCGATCCTCAGTCTAGTTGCGCTGTTCGTCATCGGCGGTTACCTGCTCAGTCGCGTCGATGTGGCCGCCGGTCAGCGTGTAGCACGCGCGGAAGATGCCGAACTCGCGCCGGAAACGAACTGATTTCATACCTCAGGGCATTAGCGCCGGTCATCACCGATGAGATCGCTGTGCTCGCTGAGCAGGGCAACTACGCGGCTGAATTGGCGCAGGCCCTGCATGGACAGCCGCCGCGGATTTTGCGCGCTCGCCGGCTCTTGACCCGCCTCATCGCGCAGAAACAGTAGATCGCCGCGGTCGTCTCGCCGTTTTCGAACCCGGATCGCGCCCAACCCGTCTAGCGCTATCGAGCGAACGATCTTGCGGCGATGAACATCGGCAACCAAGACCCGTCGTGAGGTGATCGCGTTGACGCCGCCCGTCATCAATCCGAAGGCGAAATACAGCATGATGAAAAGCAGGCACAGGCAATCGACCAGCAGCAGCGGCGCCAAGAGCCAACTCAGCGAATTAAGGCCTGGCAGCAGCGACGGCAGAAATATCAACAGCAATATCGCGCCATTCATCGCCAGCGTGAAGAAGATAAGCGATCTGCCCACGCCGCCGACGATCGACTTGTCGCTGAGCTTGTCCCACCACAGCAAATCTTCGCCCTCATCGAGCAACGCTTCAATGACCCCTGCCAGGTCCTCGTCGTCCAAATTGCGGTCGCGCTTCATCTTTATCTGCGCAAGTCTTCTCTTGCCAACATACAAAAGCAATTATACGACAGGAGTCCGCCCATTTGTCTGCCTCTGATACCGTTTTCCGCTCATCGACTGAATGCTCGGCTATAATGAAGTTGGAACCAATCGCCGACAACGCATGGAGCGCAAGATGCCAACAATTGGACAGGCGGCGCCGGACTTTTCACTCCTGAATCAGGACGGCGTCGAAATCCAACTCAGCGACTTCCGCGGCAAGAAAGTGATCATCTTCGCCTTCCCAAAAGCCAACACCTACGGCTGCAACAACCAGGCTTGCACATTTCGCGATGTCTTTCCGCAGATAACTGCCAAGAACGCCATAGTGCTCGGCATCAGCTCGGATAGCGTAGAAACACTGTCCGCCTGGAAGCAGCGCCAGGGTCTGCAATATGACCTCTTGTCGGATCCTGACCACCAGATGCTCGATAGCTGGGACGCCTGGGGTGTGAACCTGCTGCTGTTCAAGCTGCCGATCGGCGCGACGCGATCATACTGGGTGATCGACGAAGACGGCATCCTGGTCGATCAGCAAATTGGCGTTCGTCCGCAGGAAAGCGTAAACAGAGCTTTAGCCACGATTGCGCGGCTCAGCGCGACCGGCTGAATCTCCCTATCCCCTATTCCGCAAGTGGGGGTATGATTGGCGGCTGCGCCATACAGTCGGGGAATGGAACTCCACATGAAAATCATCATGATCGGATTTGGCCTGGTCGGGCAAGGTCTGGCTCAAATCCTGCGCGACAAGGCGGATGAATTGCGGTCGCGGCAGGGATTTACCGCGCGGATTGTCGGCGTTGTCACCGCGTCAAAGGGCAACCTATACCATGCTGATGGCTTGGACATTGATGGGCTTTTGCGCGCGGCTGAGAGCGGATCTTTCGCCTCGTATCCCGAAGACAATCAGCTGCGCCGTGACCTGGAAGCGCGCCAACTGATTAAGCGCGCAGAGGCTGATGTGCTTGTGGAGGTCAGCCCGACAGATTTGCAAACCGCGCAGCCGGCGCTGGATTATTGTCGCCTGGCGCTCAAGAACGGTCTTCATCTGGTCTTGGCGAACAAGGGACCCGTCGCACTGGGCTACAGAAGTCTGAACGCGGCGGCGGCGGAAAGCAACCTGCAAATGCGCTATGAAGCGACGGTGATGGCGGGCACGCCGACCCTGCATGTGGCGGAAGACGCCTTGGCAGGCTGCGCGATCAGCGCGGCTCGCGGCATCCTCAATGGCACGACCAACTATATCCTCACGCAAATGGAGGATGGGCTGCCATATGCCGATGCTCTGAACCAGGCGCAGGCCCTGGGTTATGCGGAGACAGATCCCAGCGGCGATGTCGAAGGCTGGGATGCCGCCGGCAAAATCTTGATCCTGGCCAATGCAATCTTCGGCAGCGCTTTGACCATGAACGATTTGCAGGTGGAAGGCATCACCAAAATCAGCCAGGACGATATCGCCGCCGCCAAAGCAAACGACCAACGCTACAAGTTGATCGCGGAAGTATCCGCGGATGGCGGCAGCGTTGCGCCGCGCCGGCTGCCCTTGAATGATCCACTCGCGAGCGTCGGCGGCGCCACAAATGCCATCACATTCGATACCGATCTTATGGGGGCGATCACGCTGATTGGCGCCGGGGCCGGACAACTGGAGACGGGTTACGCCCTCCTTTCCGATCTATTGGCGATTCATCGGTCTTCGGCGCTATGAATCCGGCGCAACTGGCATCTATCCTTCGCGTATAAGACTATAAGTCAAGCCTGGACGCCTTTGATACGCGTGGCGCCACTATGATATACTTGGGCAACATTTGTCACTTCAGCAATCAAAGTCAGTAAGGGGACTATCCGAACATGCCATCCATATTACAGAAAGTTCAAACGCTATTCAGTGCCAATATGCACGGCATGATCGACCGTGCCCTGGAAACCAACTCGCTGAAGGTAATGGACGAATACATACGCCAGGTTGAGCGCAACCTCGAGGCCTTGGAAGACTCGGCGGCCACAGTCGGCGGTTCCGTGCGCACGCTAAAGCGAAAGTATGAAGAATTCTCGAATCAATCGGACAAACTCGACCGCGACATCGATACCTTGATACTGCGCGGAAAAGACGATCTGGCCGCCGCCGCCCAGGCTGAGCTGAATACCAAACAGGAATTGGCGCAAGAGTATTATGAGCAATGGCAATCGCAAGAAGAACAGTATCAGGGCATGTTGAATATGCGTCTGAAGCTCGAGGGTCGCCTCGGCACCATCAAGCAGGAACGCGAAAAAATGCGCTCGCTGCTCGAGCTTGCGGAAACCAAGAAGGTGATGACCAAGACGCTCAAGAGCATGGACAAGCTGGATACCTCAGGCGATCAGGAAATCGACGCCTTGCTCGATTCCATTTACTCGAAGATTGATCAAGAAGACGCCCGCGCCGAATTGGCCAGCCGCAAGCTGTCCGATCAGATCGAGGATACGGTCGGCATCGGTCAAGTCGAGCTGCAATTGGAAGAACGCAGGCAGCGCCTGCTGCGGCAGGGTTAAGCGCGGCTTCCGCCTTTGTATGATTCAGCGCCGGCACGCGCCGCGAATCACCTGGTCGCCGGCATATCTGAGCAACAGAATGGAACGTCTCGGCATCGGGAGCGCAAATGTCCAATACTGATGGCGCGCGACAGAAGATAATTGGCGCTTTGCTGGCCAACGCCATGCTGCGCTGGGAAACGCTGGTGACCCTGATGGTCACGGTGATTCTATTTCTATTCGTGCGCGATGTGAACTTGCCCATGCTGGAATGGCAGCCGTGGTTCTGGTTGGTCTTGGGCGGATTGGCGGAAACCGTCCTCGTCGCCTCGACGCTGAGTGATCCTGAAGCTACGGAGCAAGCGCTGGCTGAAGACTTCGAGCGCGAATATGACCTGCGCAACATCCGCAACCGCATCTCGCGCGAGCGACTGCGCGATGCCTTCGAATACCGGCGCAATATGATGAAACTGGCCGATCGCAGCCAGGGGTCAATGCGCACGCGCTTGCGCACGTTGGTCGGCGATGTCAGCGACTGGATCTCTTATATGTACAACCTGGCCGAGCGTATTGATCTCTTTGAAAGCAACGAGATCATCCTGCGCGATCGGCAGCAGGTCCCGCGCAAAATCGCCGAGGTCAAGCAGCAAATCAAGACCGAAAAAGACGCTCGTACTCGACACGACCGCGAACAACAACTGAAACTGTTGCAGCAGCAGCACGTCAGCCTGGAAGCGAGCGCGAGTATCATCAAGCGCGCCAAAATCCAGTTGGAAAGCACCCTTTCCGCGCTGGGAACCGCCTATGCCCAGATGTCGCTTCTCGGCCACAAAGACTCCGGCAGCGCCCGCGGCCAGCGGCTCAGCATCGAAATCAAGGACGAGATCGACAAGCTGCAGGATACCATCGACGCCATGGACGAGGTTCATCTGCACGGGCGCACCTTGAGCGACGAGCTGCGTGAAGCCATCGAACAATCAGACGAAGCCGACAGCCATCCGGACGAAGTTTCACGGGGACGACTTTCCGTCGACGGCCAAGACGATAATGAGACCACGGCCGCCGCCCTTGACGAAGACGAAGCGCAGCTGCGAAGTCGACAAGCATAGGTCTCCCCGCTAACGACAATCGAATTCCTATTCCTTTCAATGGCATTGACCTTGCCAATGTCCTATGCCCATCTGTGATACGCGCCAGCACCTCCTGCAAACAAGGCGCAGCATACGTCCGCCGTCCACTGGTTCGTTGTCCCCGTTGCCGATTTTGAGCGCGCCAAAGGATTCTGCGAAGCCAGCTTGGACGCTCAGATGTTCGTCAACGACCGGCGCGAGACCATGGGCAGCAAGCTCGGCCTTGTTCAGCATTTTGATGCTGTAGGCGGCTGTCTCGCGCGCAACCCGCAACCTGGCTATAGCGCCCGCTGCAGTTGGCGCCCTGGTTTATCTCAAGTTTCGGGGAGGCCTGAACGCGTCGTTGGCCCGTGTAGACGCGGCCGGCGGACAAGCGCTTTTGCCCAAGACGCTCTTGGGCGATAACGCCGGTGGCGGCTAAATGGGCTGGGCGCAAGATACTGAGGGCAATGAGTTCGGCGCCGGCTCGGACGTGAAACAGCAGCTAGTCAAATGACTCGGGGATGTGTTCGCGTTTGCGTTTTCCCGGTACCAGTGCGGTAATCCGCTGTACGATTCGCGGCGTATCCCGGTTGATATTGATGGTGTCTTCCAGCAAGTTGACCAGGGTTGACGCCGCGATAACCAGCGTCAAATATATGTAGGCCGTTACCGCATAAGTTTCTACATAGCGGAACGACCGCCCCGACGACAGTTTTGCGATCTGAGTGACATCGCGGATGCCGAGAAACGCCAGCAGCGACGAATCCTTAATCATGGCGACAAAGTCATTGCCCAGCGGCGGCAGCACATTGCGAAATGCTTGCGGCAATATGATCGATCGCATCGTCTGCCAATAGGTCATGCCCACGGAATATGCCGCCTCAAACTGGCCCTTGGGGATAGACTGAATGCCAGCCCGAATCGTCTCCGACATATAGGCGCCATAAGTCGCGCCCAGGGCCAGGATTGCAGTCATCGGCGAGCTGCCGCGCCAGATGATATTCGGTATCTCGGGATCACCGAGCATATTCCGCAGACCCGCCACTACCGAGTCATTGAGCACATCGCGCACGGCGGGCACCACAATGAACGCGGTCACCAAAAGCACAATCAAAATTGGGATGCCGCGCATAACGTTGACGTAAACCGTACACACGTTGAACATGCCTATGCGCAATGCGCGGATAACTGCGCGACTAAACGTTTGACGCGATTGCGGCGGATCGGGCGGATTGGAGCGTATGATGCCGACGATTATGGCGACGCAAAGCGCGGTAATGTAAGACGTGGCGCTGACGAAAATCGTCATGACCACGCCTTCAATCAGTTGCCCAAATATATTGTAATAGACCGAATTGGTCAGGATGCTGATCGCGAGAATAATGCCCAGTATCACCAAAAACAGAAACCAATAGGGAAAGGTATAGATGCGAGCATAACGCATTGCCCGACCGCGCGATTCGGCGATGATTTCGTCCAGGTTCGGTTCAGTTTGCGTGGTCGCCATGATTCACCCTAGGAAATCTCTTAGGCTCAAATGAAAGTGGGACAGGGCATATCGCCTGTCCCACTGGATTGTATGCAATTGCTAGGCTTGTGCTCGGCGTTGCTCGGCTCAAGCGTCCGCGCCGAACCACTTGTCGTTGATGGCCTGCAGCCGGCCGTCGGCCATGATCACGTCCAGCGCGGCGTTGAACGGCTCAACCAGGTCCGACCCTTGCGGATAGATGAAGCCCAGCTGCTCTTTGGTGAGCTCGTCCGGCAGCAGCTTGATCTTGTCCGCGTTCAGACCCGTATAGCCCTGCCCGGCCACATCATCAATGACCACGCCGTCAACATCGCCGCTGATCAGCGCCTGTACCGCGAAGCCAAACTCGCTGTAAGCGACGATGCGATCTTCACTGACCAAGCCGGATGCCGCCTCAAAATTCGTCGTGGCCACTTGCACGCCGATGATGAAGTCGCCTGCAACAAACTCTTCCGCATTGGTAAAGCGATCTTCGCCTACGCGCACCATAAACTTTTGCGAAAGATCGATATAGCCGATCGAATAATCGACGATCTGCGATCGTTCTTCGGTGATGGTAATGCCATCCGCCGCCATATCGTACTCGCCGTTCGACACCGCTACGATCATGCCTTCCCAACTGGTTTCGACGAATTCCGGCACGCAATTCACCAGCTCGCAGATCAGCCCAAGCGTGTCGTAATCCCAACCAACCGCTTCGCCGGTCTCTTCGTCAATGACGTTGAATGGCATATAGGCGTTCTCTACCGCAACCGTGACCGTGCGCCCCTCAAGATCCGGCAGCATCATATCTTCGTCTTCTTCATCGGCGCCGAACCATTTGTCGTTGATGGCTTGCAGCCGGCCGTCGGCCATGATCACGTCAAGCGCGGCGTTGAAAGGCTCGACCAGATCCGAGCCTTGCGGATAAATGAAGCCGAGCTGCTCTTTGGTGAGTTCGTCCGGCAGCAGCTTGATCTTGTCCGCGTTCAGCCCCGTATAGCCCTGCCCGGCCACATCATCAATGACCACGCCATCAACATCGCCGCTGATCAGCGCTTGAACCGCGAAGCCAAACTCGCTGTAAGCGACGATGCGATCTTCACTGACCAGACCGGATGCCGCCTCGAAATTCGTCGTGGCCACTTGCACGCCGATGATGAAGTCGCCCGCGACAAACTCTTCCGCATTGGTAAAGCGATCTTCGCCGACACGCACCATGAACTTCTGCGACAGATCGATATAGCCGATCGAATAATCGACGATTTGCGACCGTTCTTCGGTGATGGTGATGCCATCCGCCGCCATATCGTACTCGCCGTTCGACACCGCCACGATCATGCCTTCCCAGCTGGTTTCGACGAATTCCGGCACGCAATTCACCAGCTCACAAATGAGCCCGAGCGTATCGTAATCCCAGCCTACCGCCTCGCCAGTTTCCTCATCAATGACGTTGAAGGGCATATAAGCATTCTCCACCGCAACGGTCACGGTACGGCCGCCCAGGTCCGGCAAATGCCCGTCCGCGATGACAGCCGCAGAAGGCAAGGCGAGCAGCAATATAACTACAATCGGAATGATCTTCTTCAGTCTGTGCATTGCATTCCTCCCCGGAAGTATGATCGAGCAAAATCTGTATCTCCAGTTCAAGCCATATTCTATCACGGCTTGAGGGACGTCGACAAAGTTCCGTGCAAATTTGACATCTGGCGTCCAAGGGTTATCATCGAGGCGGTCAGCCATGAATTGACGAAGTCTTAACCTGCAGTCGCCGCAGCAAGCGCGCGAGACACGATCCGGCCGCGGCTCTTGCAGCGCGCTCACGAAGAGCCGGTCAATAGAACGGATGGATAGCGTATGACCGTTTCCCACTGGCAGCGTGTCGATCAAGTTGAACGAGATGTGGATTTCTTGGTGGTGGGCGCGGGCCTCGTTGGCGGCGCCGCGGCATATTTTGCCGGGCAAGTCCACGATCGCGAGGTCGTGGTCACCGACGCGCGCGATGTTGGCTTGGGCGCGAGCGGACGCAACGCCGGATTCATGATCAGCGGTCTGGATACCTATTATCATCGCGCCATAGAACAATACGGCCATGCAACCGCGCGCGAGATCTGGGCGCTATCCGATCGCAGCATCGCCTATTGGCGCGAATTCATCTCCGAGAGTCCCTTTGATGTGCCACTCAACAACTGTGGCTCGATGTTGTTGGCGGAAAGCAAAGCAGAAGCCGCCGAACTGGAGCTGGCGGCGGCAGCGCTATCGGCTGACGGCATCGACATCGAGTATTACAGCAAGGATCCGTCGGGACGCGGTTATTTCTCTGGAATCGCGCAGCCGCTCGATGCCGGCGTCCAACCGTTCTTGCTGGCCAAATCCGTCATGGCGCAAAGCCGCGCCGAAGTAATACCAAATAACGAGATGTATCACATCGAGCAGGATTATGACAATCTTGTCCGCGTATACACCAGACAGTTCATCTTTAATGCGCGCTATGTCTTGCTCTGCACAAACGCCTATTCACCGCGGATTGATCCCTATTTCGTGGGCAAGGTGATTCCGACTCGCGCCCAATGCCTGGTCACCGAGCCCATTGACCACGATCCAACACCCTATTGTGGATATAGCGATTACGGCCACATGTATTATCGCGGCACCTTCGATGGACGTCTTTTGCTTGGCGGCGGGCGACAAATGTACAAGGACGACGAGCATGACACCACTGAAGATCGCCTGAATCCACGAGTGCAGGCTTATCTGGATGCGTACCTGGCGAAGTATTTCCCAGACGTGAAGGCGCCGGTCGCGCAGCGCTGGAGCGGCATTATGGGATTCAGCCTGGATGGATTGCCCTTGGTCGGCGCATTACCCGGCAAACCGCGCGTCGGATTCGCAGTTGGATTCACCGGGCATGGCCTAGCGATGGGCGCCAGCTCGGCGGAAAGGGCTGTGGAAAAACTGCTGCTGGGCAAATGCGCGGGCGCCGTTGATGCGGCCCGCTTGTCGTAAAGGCTTGCGCCATAGCAGTCTTCTGGACCAATCGGAGACCTAAAGCCGGACCATCAGTCCGCCAATGGCATGACTATTCGAAAAGTTGATCCGCGATTCAGTTCGCTTTCGACTTCGATTTCGCCGTCATGCGAATCGACCACCCACTTGACTATGGAGAGACCCAGTCCTGCGCCATATGCGTTGCGGCGGTTTGCGCGAGAACTGTCAACTTGATAAAAGCGGTCAAAGATGCGCGTGATATCGTTCTGGTCTATGCCGATGCCGCTGTCCTGAACTTCGATGAGCGCGGAGCGACCGTCCCTTGAACAAAGCGAAAGCACAACCTCGCCGCCATCGGGCGTGAAGCGAATCGCATTCGCGATCACATTCCTAATCATCAACTGCAGATGATCGGCGTCACCAACGACGCGAAGTTTCTCTAACTTGTCGACCTTGACGTTGAGGTTTCGGTCCTTGACCTCTTCCAGGCTGAAGAGGATATTAAAGGTATCCAGCAGCAATACGTCCAGATCGAGGGGCCGCAGTTGCATTTCGACGTGGCCGCTGTCAACGCGCGCCAACAATAAGACTTCGTCTACCATGCGGGTCATGCGAATGGTTTCGGTCTCTATGGCGTCAAATGCATTTTGATCCCGGCCGTAGCGTTTGACCAAGTCCAAATTGCCGCGGATGGCAGTTAAGGGCGTGCGCAACTCGTGAGATAGATCGGCGATGAACCTCTGCTGGACGGCGAACAAACGCTCCAGCCGAGCCATCATGTG
This sequence comes from Anaerolineae bacterium, assembly GCA_022822305.1. Taxonomy (GTDB): domain Bacteria; phylum Chloroflexota; class Anaerolineae; order Aggregatilineales; family Phototrophicaceae; genus UBA6055. Next base: position 75,871 of record JAJEBY010000002.1, on the reverse strand, counting down.
ATTAAACGCCCGCGCCACTTTGCCGATTTCATCGTTGGGCAAGCCGGCTGGCAACCGAGTCGAGAGATCGTTTGAGGTTGATATATGCCCGGCAGCTGCGGTCATTTCCTGCAACGGACGCAATGCCTCGTACGCTACCGCCCAACCCAGAATGATAGCGATCAGCACACCGACTACAGCGACCACAATAACGAGACTCAAGACATAGTCCGTCAAGTCATCGACGATCATGGCAGAAGCAGCCACCTGCACAACGCCGACGTGCTGACCGTCCGCTGTCACAATCGGATGTGTCATTACACGAAGCGGCATGGCGTTCAGCGAGAACTGAGGTGATACGTCAGAAAAGGTGACCTGCGTGAGATTGACGCAAAGCGGATCCAGCGCCTCTTCAATGCCTTCCAAGTCTCGGGAGGATGCGATCAAAAGCGGATCTACGTTCGACCTGTCGTTGCCAGTTTGCCAGACCTGAACGGATATGCCAGGCATGCGCAAGAACTCATCGCCTAGGATATGAATGGCCGCCCCGACACTATCGGGCTGTGTTGCAGAGACGACGTGAATGTTGGGTCGAACCGTCTCCGTTACGCTCCGCAGACTCTTGTCGATCGATGCGATAACTGTAGGGCGCACAACGCCAACAATCGCCGCGCTCATGGCAATAATGATGAGCGTAAGAAAGCCAACGTATAATAGGGTTACCTTTGTCCGGAATCCCATCTATAGACTATTCCTCTCGCATAACATACCCCACGCCGCGAACCGTGTGAATTAGTCGGTTTTCGCCCTCTTGCTCCGTCTTCTGACGCAGGTAGCGCACGTAAACCTCAATGATGTTGCTCTCGCCGCCGAAGTCGTACCCCCACACGCGATCGAAGATGACATCGCGTGTTAGCACCTGGCGCGGGTTGCGCATGAATAACTCGAGCAGTTCATACTCCTTCGTGGTCAGATCGATCGCGCGCTTGTCACGAAAGGCGCGATGCGTGCCCGTATCCAGAGCGAGATCAACAAATCGCAAAACTTCCGGCTGTGAGGCCTTCGTCGCCCGGCGTAGCAAAGCCCGAACGCGCGCGATCAACTCATCGATCGAGAAAGGCTTGACCAAATGGTCATCGGCGCCGGCTTCCAAGCCTTCTACGCGGTCTCTGACGTCATCCTTGGCCGTCAGCATCAAGATCGCGACGCCGCTGGCTGCGCGCAGGCGTTTGCATACTTCCAATCCATCTAGCCCGGGCAGCATCCAATCCAGTATCACGAGATCAGGAGGATTGTCTCTCGCGAAATCAAGTCCGGACTTGCCGTCTCGCGCCACGCTGACGCGGAATCCTTCGTATATCATCCCCCGTTCGACAAACTGTGCGATACGTTCCTCGTCCTCGATGATGAGTATACGCTCACCCGCCATGGTTCCCCCTTTGGCTGCATCGCCTGCTTTCATACTAGCGGTGTCCCATGAGTGCCAATTTAAGAAGGAATAAACGCGGAAGCAATTCACCTGCGCGTTGCCATCTGCCGCATTGCCCAGCAAACTGCGGCGCCATCGTTTTCGTCTCCCAAGCCCACTGGATAACACTATGTTACATCAGTTGGCTACCATTCCGCAATCGAGCCGTCTTTCCTGCGCCACAGAGGATTGCGCCAGCGAAGACCATGGTCATTCGCTGATCTCACTTTTTCTTCATCGATTTCGATTCCCAGTCCAGGCCCGGTAGGCACGCGGACATAGCCGTCCTGATAGTCAAAAACAGACTTATCAGCGAGATAGTCGAGCAAATCCGCGGCTTGGTTATAGTGTAAGCCCAAGCTTTGCTCTTGTATCAGGGCGTTGTAGGCTAGCGCATCAACCTGCAGACTGGATGCCAAGGCAATCGGGCCCAAGGGGCAGTGCGGCGCCAGCGCCACATCGTAGGCCTCCGCCATCGCCGCGATGCGCGCAAGTTCGGATATGCCGCCTGCATGCGAAACATCGGGCTGGATGATGTCAACCGCGCCGGACTCAAGGACGGACTTGAAGTCCCAACGCGAGTACATGCGCTCTCCGGTCGCAATCGGGATCGAGGTCGATCGCTTGAGATCCAGCAACGCTTCGTTATGCAGCGGCAGGACCGGCTCCTCAACAAACATCAAATGAAATGGCTCCAAAGCCTTTATCAGCGGTTTCGCCATCGGTTTGTGGACGCGGCCGTGAAAATCCAGCGCGATGCCGAAATCATCGCCGACGGCTTCTCGCGTCGATGCCACGCGTTCCACAGCTTCATCAATATGCTTAAACGTATCGACGTAGTGGAGCTCATTTACTGCGCCCATCTTGACTGCCCGGAGCCCCTCAGCCTTGCAGCGCAGCGCCGCTTGTACAACATCAGACGGCCGGTCTCCGCCGATACCCGCATAGATTTGCACCCGGTCGCGCACCTTGCCGCCAAGCAGCTCGTATACGGGCACGCCATGGTATTTGCCTTTGATGTCCCAGAGCGCCTGATTCACGCCGGCGATGGCGCTCATCATTACCGGGCCGCCGCGATAGAAGCGACCTCGAAAAAGAGTCTGCCAGATATCCTCGACCTGCAACGGATCTCGCCCTAGCAAGTAGTCGGACATATCTTCAACAGCGCCCCGGACAGTGCCGGCCTGTCCTTCGACAATGGGCTCGCCCCAGCCGAAAAGGCCTTCGTCGGTCGTGATCTTCAGAAAAAGCCAGCGCGGCGGGACCGTGAAGAGTTCAAGTGATACGATTTTCATTTGCGATATTTGCCGTTTCGCTTACTCGAAATATAATCATGAATTATAATCAAACAGATGATTCAATCCAATCAATGACAGAAAGGCAGTTCCCGTTGAAACGATTGAGCCGAATCCTGTCAGCGCATCTCGTACGCTTGGCAATGATCGCGGCGCTGATAGCTGTCGTATCCCATACCACAATCTTCGCCGCGACCACTGAAGGCCACGCCTCTAACGTCAATCCCTTTGTCCCGCTGATGTTCGCGCTGGGCATCATTCTGCTGGCATCCCGCACCGGTGGCGCATTGGCGCGCCGCCTGGGCCAGCCGCGTGTACTTGGTCAACTTATCGTTGGCTTGGTTCTGGGACCGACTGTCCTGGACATGCTGCATTGGGGGCTGCTGCAAGGGATAGATCTGCAGCAAACCGTGAAGGAGTTCGCCGAGCTAGGCGTACTGCTGCTCATGTTCAACATCGGCCTGGAAGTCCATATCAGCGAACTTTTGAAAGTCGGGAAGGTGGCTGTATTCGGCGGCGTTTTGGGTGTGGTCGTGCCAATCGTCCTTACCATGGTTGTGGTCATTCCGGCGGGTCACGCCTGGCAGCCCGCGCTATTCGCGGGAGTCACTCTGGCGGCGACTTCGGTCAGCATCTCGGCGCAAGTCTTGCTCGAGCTGGGCTATCTGCGCACCAAGGAAGGCAACGCGCTCTTGGCCACGGCGCTAATTGATGATGTGCTCGCCATCCTGGCCGTGTCGCTGACCTTGGTGATCGCCGCCGACGGCGGGCAAGCGGATGGAGATTTGAGCCAGCTGCTGGTCATCATCCTGCAGATGGCCGGCTACATTGTCGTCGCATTCCTGCTGGCTTGGTATGTGCTGCCCCGCGCCATCGAGTGGATCAGCAGACGACCGGAACTGTCACAATCCTATGGCGTGCCGATTTTCGCGCTGATCAGCGCCTTGCTCTTCGGATGGACCGCCGAATTCCTGGGTGGCGTGGCCGCTATAACCGGCGCCTTCATCGCGGGCGTAGGCTTGAGCAAGCTGCACCAGCGCAACATGAAACTCGAGATCGAACAAACCATGAGTCATATAGCCTATGTCTTTCTGGTCCCGATCTTTTTTGTCGATGTCGGGCTGGAAACAGACCTGAGCACCTTTCCGTTAGATGCCGTGCCGTTTATGTTAATCTTGCTGTTGATGGCGGTGATCAGCAAAGTTTTTGGCGCTGGATTCGGCGCGCGTATGGGCGGCTTCAGCATTCCGGAATCGCTTCGAGTTGGAGTCTGCATGGTATCGCGCGGCGAGGTCGGGCTAATCATCATTTCCATCGGCTTGTCAAACGGTATCATCGACAGCGGCAGTTCCCTCTACGCGTCATTATTCATGGTCATTCTCTTGACCACCGTCCTGACACCGCCGCTGGTGCGCTGGGTATTCCAGATCGGGCGATCTGACACCGAGGATAGAGTCAAGCTCACGGCTTCGGGCACAGGAGACTAAAAGATGAAAATGATCATCCTCATTACCTCGGATAGCGAAAGTGGCATGGAAGTCGCCAACCGATGGCAGGAAGCCGGCGCGCCGGGCGTCACCATCATTAAGAGTGTCGGCCTGCAAAGCCTGAAGCGGAAAATCGCGCACGACAGCCTGGAGGTTCCGCTGCATATCGCCAGCTCGGTCAGCAGCGTGATGGCGTTTATGCTGCGCCAGATGGAAAACACTAACCACGTATTGCTGTCCGTGGCACCGGCAACCATGGTCTCCATGCTCCTGGATGAAGCGCGGGCGGTCATGGGCGATCTGACTGAGCCGAATCACGGCGTCGCTTTCGTGGTTCCGCTCGACGAGGCCATCGGTGTACGGAACTTTGAATCCGGCGATGACGATGCCTAGCGATGGCCGCGCTCCCCAAGTTCGCACTTGAGCGAAGCGCTGATTTAGCTAGAATAGTCGCGTTATCTAGGGAAGTAGCTCAATCGGCAGAGCAGGTGCCTTTGGAGCACAAGGTTAAAGGTTCGAGTCCTTTCTTCCCTGTGGCAGCCAAGCCCGCCCATGCGCGGGCTTTTGCTTTTCCGGCGCGGGATGCCTATGTATCGTCAGTCGAATCGAGCACGGCGAAACATGCTGATAAGGTTACGCTATCGCGACAAGCGCTTGATTAACTCACCCAAGGTCCCGATTCCGCGCCGCATGTCATCCAAAGGGACATAGCTGAACGAAATACGAAGATGACGCTTGCCGTCCGCTGGATTCACGAAAAACCCCTTGCCCGAGGCAAAATAAACACGCTCTTGCTTGGCGGCAAGTTCCAGGTCATCGACATGCGCGTTCGGCGGCAGTGTCAACCAGATGAAATAGCCGCCCCGCGGACGGGTCCAGCGAACTGAGTCCGGCATCGTCTCCCGCAGCGCAGCGAGCGCAACCTCGCAGCGTCGTTGATATTGGTCGCGCAACCAGGCCACATGCCCTTCCCAGCGACCGCTCAAACAATAGTCGGCCACCACCGCAGCAGTGAAGGGATTCGCGCCTCCACCCATTTTCAACAGGCCGCTGCCGACAAACCGCTCGATCCATTCGCTGTCCGCGACCAACCAGCCAACGCGCAGGCCCGGCGCCAGCGTCTTGGAAAACGTGCCCAGGCGAAATACGTTTTTGCCCTTGGCCAGCGCATATAAGCTTGCGGGCAATTCCCCAACAAAGCGGATATCACGATAGACATCGTCCTCAATGATCGAAAATCCGAAGCGCCGGCTCAGCTTGATAATCGCCAACCGTCGTTCGCGCGACAATGTAATGCCGGTGGGATTCTGGAAATTCGGCACGACATAATAGAATTTCGGCGTCTTGCCGGCCTCGACTAACGCATGTACGGTCTCCGTCAAGGCAGCAATATTGATGCCGCCGCTATCTATTGGAACCGACCTGATCTCGAGCTCCTGGTCGCGAAAAATATGCAGGGCATCGCGATAGCTGGGCGAATCGACCAATATGACATCGTCAGGAGCCGTGAGCTGCTGTGTGAGCATGTTCACGCCCCAAGTCGCGCCGCCGATAATCATCAGGTTTTCGCGGCCGACGCGCAGTCCCTCTGCCTCTAGCAACCGCCGCGCCAGAAAGCCGATCAGCCGAGCATCGCCCTGTTCATCGCCGTAATTGAACAGGCGTACCACATCCGGTTTACTCCAGGCCGCGTCGACGATAGCTTGGAAATCGGCTATCGGCAGCAAGTCGTGCGCGGGATGGCCGGCGAAAAGCGGGATGCTGCCGGCCACGACTCCCTGTGAAGTCGGTGCGGAGATCATCTATTGGGGCGTGGCGTCCGGCGGCAATGGACTGACATATACCCTGCCCGCCCGCGATGCATCGAATTCCGCTCTGGCGCTGGCCAATAGCTGCGGCTGCGTCAGCAGATCAAGCCCCGCCAATCCCATAGTTTTGGCCGCCAAAATCATGCCCTTGGCGCCAATGCTGGAGCCGCAGGACGCGACGGTCTGCCAGCTGTGACCGGGTGTGCCCAGTGGCCAGCACGTGGTTGTAATCTGCGCTGTCGGCGTGATCCAGCTGACATCGGCCACTTCTGTCGATCCGCCCATCAGAGGAGGCGAAGACGACGGCGGCAAGACCCGCTCCCACAGGGGATCGTCGATTTCGGCCGGATCAAGTCTTACGCTGGTGAATTGCTGTGCCCAGTCATAACCGCGCTGAACCGAGCCATCCGGAAAGGTGGCCTGCAAGTCTCTGGCAAATTGGCGCTCCTGCTCGGTGAAACGCATATCGTCAACTTCAGCCATCTTCTGGTGCAGCAAATCCGATATCACTGCGTTCGGCAGCATGTTATAGCAGCCGCTGAGCAATTCAATTTCGTGCCGCGTTCCGCTCATCAGCGCCGCGCCCTGAGCGATGTCCCCCATCCAGCGATACATTTCTTCAACCTGAGCGCGCTCTGGCGCCCGCACAAAATACCAAACCTGCGCAAACGCCGGCACCACGTTCGGCGCCTGACCGCCGCTGGTGACCACGCTGTGAATCCGCGATTCGGGCGGGACATGCTCGCGCATATAATTGACGCCCGCATCCATCAGCATGACTCCGTCCAGCGCGCTGCGTCCCAGCCAGGGTGTGGCGCCCGCATGGGCAGCAACCCCATAGAAGCTCACGCGGAACGAATTCATCGCCATCGTCGGCCCATTCCAGGTCAGATTGTTGTCACCCGGATGCCAGGTGATCGCCGCATCCAGGTCATCAAAAGCGCCATCTCGCGCCATAAAAGTTTTGCCGACCAAGGTCTCCTCGGCCGGACAACCATAAAACCGAATGGTTCCCCCGATGCCCTCGCGTTCCATCGCCGCCTTTTGGCCCATCACCGACGCCATACATGCGGTGCCGAAGAGATTATGCCCGCAACCGTGACCCGGACCCCCCTCCATTATCGGGGATCTGTCACTCGACATTTCTTGAGACAAACCCGGCAAGGCGTCGTATTCGCCCAGGAAGCCGATGACCGGCGATCCGCTTCCCCACTCAGCTACAAACGCCGTGGGCATGCCGCCGGCGCCCCAGGTGATGTCAAAGCCGTCCGCAGCCATCTTGTCCGCCAACAGCTTGGAAGCGAATTCCTCCTGCAGCGCCACTTGCGGGTGGTCCCAGATTTCCTTGGCTATGAATGCCAGTTCTTCGTCATTTTGATTGATATGCTCGAGGATAATGGCTTTAGCGCTCATGGGCGTCTCCTGTTTCAACATCAAAGCGATCGTTCAGAGGTTAACGCATTCACGGCGCTTTGCACAGGAGCTTGAACGTCGCCGCAAAGCCACGACGTGAAACGCCCCGCGGGGGTACGGGGCGTCGGGGGAGGATGCAATAAAACTGATTGAAATAAGTTTCTTTATTACTTCGAGAGTATAAGCCATACTAACATCTTTGTCAAGCGATTCCGGCAAATTCTGCAAAAGTTCGTTGCAATCGTGCAAAACCTGCAACGCGTCGCATCCGCCCTTGCGCCCGATTTGACTAGTCCCCCGCGTTGAAAATCGGCTCGTCCTTACCTAGCGCCAGCAGCATATCGTCGACCGATGTGAACTTGATTCGGCTCCGGCCGCAATCGGCGCCCCGCTGCGTTTCGATGGCGTCCAGGCGCTCCCAATCTTCGAACGTGACGTAAGCAGGTACCCGAGACTCGACTAAAGCCAAGACCGCCGCATCGCTGCTATCCACGGGATTAAGCACTCTGCCTCTATCCAGGTCTTCCAGAAAGCGCTTGGTGGATTCCACAGCGTCCGGCTTGTTGGTGCCGATGATGCCGCTCGGTCCCCGTTTGATCCAGCCGACGACATAATTGCCGATCAGGAACTCGCCGCTCTCATGCTGAGTAAGCACGCGGCCGCAATCATTGGGGATCGTGCCCCAGGCATCATAAAACGGCACATCCGGCAGCGGCACGCCATGATACCCAACTGAACGAAAAACCATATCCACCGGCAGCGTCTCGTACTGATCGGTAGCGCGCGGACGCAGACTGCCCCGTCCATCGAGATAGAGCTCGTTCTTCACCATTCGCATGGCCTCGACACGACGATCGCCCAGAATATCCGTTGGCGAAACCAGGAAACGCATGACGATGCGGCGGCTCTTGCCGGTGATCCCGCGCTCGACATACGCCTGAAGCGTCTTGACATTGCGCGTCGCCGAACGGTCACCAGATTCTCGCAGTTGGCGTGAACTCAATTCATCCAGGGTTGCTTCTTCGCGAGCAACTACTATATCGGCATCCGCCAGCTCACCTAGCTCTTTGATCTCGGGAGTGCTGAAAGCGGCTTGAGCCGGCCCGCGCCTGCCTAATACATAGATTTCTTCAACATGGCTGTTTGCCAGCGCGTCCAAAGCATAATCGGCGATATCAGTCTCATACAACTCGTCGACCGTCCGCGCCAGAATCCGCGCGACATCCATCGCCACATTGCCCACGCCGATCACGGCTACGCGTCTGATGCCACTCAAATCGAAGTTGTAATGTCGGTAATCGGGATGACCGTTATACCAGCCCACGAATTCCGTCGCGGCGTAGCTGTTGCGCAGGTCCTCGCCAGGTATGTTTAGACGCCTGTCCGTTTGCGCGCCCACCGCATAAATGATGCCGTGATAATGACGGCTCAGATCGGCGCGACAAACATCCGTGCCGAATTCTACATTGCCAAAGTATCTGAAACGATCGCGCTGGGCGATGCGGCTGTAGAGCTTGGTTACGGACTTTATCTTGGCATGATCGGGCGCGACGCCCCCGCGCACCAAGCCAAACGGCGTCGGCAGGCGCTCGTACATATCAATGCTGATCTCGGGCGATTCTTGTTTGAGAAGGTGGTCGGCCGCGTAAAAGCCAGACGGTCCGGAGCCGATGATTGCCACTCGGATTGGCATACCTGTCATTGTCGCCTCAAGCAGAATGCTTCAGTTTCCGGATGTCTTCAGCGGTATCACCAGGTCCTTGCGGAAAGGCGAGAGCGACACCAGATCGCCCCGTTCGTCTACAATGCAAAGATCTTCGATACGTACGCCAAAACCGCGGTCAGGATAATACAGACCGGGTTCAATGGTCAAGACATTCCCGACCTGGAAGACATCGTCGCGCGCGGTATGGCTGATGGACGGGCGTTCATGAATATCAATGCCCACGCCATGACCGAGCGTATGATTGTATCCTTCCATCGTGCGCGGATCGGTGCGGATAGTCGCGTGGCCCTTCGCTTCGTAGTGATCCAGAACCGCTTCCTGCATCAAGTGCATGGGCTTGCCCAAGCCGTAACTTTCGATGGCGATTTCAAACGCTTCCAGCACCGTATCATAAGTCTCTTGAACTTCAGGCGGGGCATAACCGATGCACCAGGTTCGCGTCATATCATGGAAATAGCCCTCGCCAAGCTCGCGTGGAAAGAAATCGAAAACGATTGCCTGCCCCAGCTGCAGCGGCATATCCGCCTCACCGCGACTGTGCGGAAATCCAGCATCACGCCCCTGCGCGAAAATCGTATTGCTGTCGTCAAGTCCGCGAGCCAAAAGTTCACGCCTCAACAGGGTCTTGATATCGCCGATAGTGACTCGCGCGCCGGCCTCGTCCAAAAGGTACTCGCCATCCACGTCCAAATTGGCGATGTAATCCCAAGCTAGCTGCATCACTGCATTCGCGCGCTGGGCAACCGATTTGATACGTTCGATTTCGTCCGCGTCTTTGGTCAGCATCGCTTCCTGGAACAGCGTATTATTCGCTTCGGCGACAAACTCAAAGTGCTTGTGTGCTCGCGTCAGACTTTCATAAAGCGCAATCGTTTGATTAATCTGCCAGGTTCCGTACAAGCCAACCCGCCCCGACGCCAAGCCGAGCCGCGCCAACACATCGCCTATGAACAATACCTGAGCCTCGATCCGATCGTAATCCACTTCCATCAGCCGCTCATAGTACCCTAGCTCAACATCGGTGATTACGTTCAGGCCGCTCTTCTGCGCTTCTTCCAATTCCATGCGATTGCAAACCAGCGTCGGCGCTTGACCCCGCAGCTTGAAGATTGAACCATGGGTGATATGGGCGCCGTTGCTTAAGTAGTAGCGGGCGGTGTTCTGTTCCTCGCCGCCGGTCACCACGAAGGCATCCATATCGCGTTCCAGCATCAAACGATCCAAGTCGGTCTTCACCAATACACCTCCATTATGACGATCCTCAATCCGCTACAAAGGACTTTAGCGCTTGCAGTAGATCTTCGCGCTGTTGCGGCAAAACGGTACGCGGATCGAGCAAGACGCGTCCTGCCGATACGCGGGCAATCACGGGCGGGTCGCACGCGCGCAAATGCGCCATCATGCGGTCGGGCGCGCTTGATTCGATGGCGAGCAAGGCTGTCGGCAATGTCGCTCCCGGCAAGCTGCCGCCACCCACAGCCGATTCCCCGGCGATTACAGTCCCGCCAACGTGCCCGGCCCACAAGCTCGCCTCACGTTCAATGTCTTCAAGCGAGCGCGAGATCATGCGCCAAACTGGCACGCAATCCAGCGCTTCGTCGCGCCGGTAATGCTCAAGCGTGGCATTCAGAGCGGCGTAAGTCAGTTTGTCGACGCGCAAGGCCCGGGCCAGCGGATGCCTTTTGAGCCGCGCGATCAATGCTGCCTTGCCGATGATGATTCCCGCTTGCGGACCACCCAAAAGCTTGTCTCCGCTGAAGCAGACCAGATCAAAACCGGCGCGGATACTGTCCTGCACCGTAGGTTCATAGGACAAGCCGAATTGCGCAGTATCAATCAGTGTTCCGCTGCCCAGATCGTCAACGGCAAGCAAGCCATATTCATGGGCGCAAGATGTCAACTCGTCAGTCGACGCCTGCTCGACGAAGCCGAGCTGCTTGAAATTGGAAGCGTGAACGCGCAAGATAATCGCGGTCTCGTCGGTCACTGCCGCTCTGTAATCGGCTATACGTGTGCGGTTGGTCGTGCCTACTTCGATCAGGCGGGCGCCGCTTGCGCCCATAATGTCCGGTATACGAAATCCGCCGCCGATTTCCACCAGCTGGCCGCGCGAAATGATAACTTCTTGAGACATCGCCAAGGCGCTTAAGATCAGTATCAAGGCGGCTGCGTTGTTGTTCACCACCAGCGCATCGTCGGCGCCCGTGAGTGCGGACAGGAGCTGACTCGCATGACGCTGCCGGCTGCCCCGTTTTCCCGCTTTCAGATCGAACTCCAGCGTGTTGTACGCTCCGCCCAAGGTCGTGATCGATTGCTGCGCCGCATCGGATAATAGCGTTCGACCTAAATTGGTATGAATGATCACGCCGGTTGCGTTGATGACCGGACGCAGACTGGGGCATGACGCCAGCTGCAGCCGCATTTCCACATCATCAAGCAGCTCGGCTTCGTCATAGTCGCCGCCTCGCATTTCCAGGATCCGCTCTCTTGAGGACTCCAGACAGTCGCGAATCGAATCGACAACCAACTCGCGGCTATATTGTTGAACCAGTTCTTGTGCGCGCTTCCGAGATAGCAATCGGTCCACGGACGGCAAACGCCGCAGCCGATCTCGCTTATCGTTCATGCGCCGTCTCTCGGTTGCGAAGGAAGACTTCAATCGCGGCAAAGAGCAGAATAAGAGCAATGACAATGGGAAACGACAACGCGCGCGGGATCAGAAGCCAGGCGCAGAATACGGTAAGGATGCCGACCCACACGCCGCGGCGGGCAATAACAGCCGAAGGCGTCGTCTTTCTATCGTCGTCCGCCGATCTTATGCTGTACAGCCAGAATACCGGTATTGCCGTTCCAGTCACCGCGATTTGCAGCAGGATGAAGAAGAACCAAATCTCGCCGCCGATACGTGGACGGGTCTCCGTTAACAGATGAAAAAGACCTCCCCAGCCGACGATCGTCATGAACAGCGCCGCGATCAATACGCCTTTGTATTCTGCTGAGAAATAGCGTCCGAGCTGTCGCCACAGGTTGGACTGATTGTCCTCAATTGTCTGATCTTGGAGCATCGACAAAACCTTTGGTTAATCAACCGCTTGCTTTGACCAGCCCATTGCAGCCAATGAGGCAGACAACAGCCCCAGTAGTATAGCACCAGCCTCAAAAATAGGCGATTTGCCTCAACGTATTGTTGTTGAACCGATGGGGGGCCGCTTCGCTAATGGTCGATGGATTCCAGCAGCTCGCGTGTCTCCTTCGAGGGAGCAACGCCGAATTTCCGTTTGAGATGACGTTCCAGCACAGCGTATTGTTGGCGGGCGTCTTCCCCTCGATCCAGATTGACGTACATCTGCATTACCTGTCGGTGAATGTCTTCGCGCTCGGGGACTTCCTTGATGGCGCGCACATAACTGCCCAGCGCATGTTCCCAGTGACCGTCGCGCGCCCGCAGATGCGCTATGCCAATCAGCGCCTCCGCATACATTACTTGCAGCTGTTTGCGCCGGGCTTCTACCCATGGCAGCTTGATCGTGTGCAAGAATGGCGCCTTGTAGATATCAACTGCATGACGGTAAAGCACCGCCTTTTCATGCGGATCATCCGACATCAGCGCGGATTCCATCGCTTGTTCAAAGTCATATACATCGTAATGGCGGACTATCTTGTCGCTGGGCACGTAGATGCCTTTGGAATAGTTGGTCAGTTCAAAACTCTCGTTGTTATCCGCATGCGCGGATATTCGTTCCGAAATCTTGCGCTTGGTCACATGGAAGACGTTGGTGGCATCCTTTATCGACAGCTTGGGCCAGAAAATCTCGAATACCTGATCGCGCGTGACCAATGGATTGTCGATAAAGTAAAAGAAGAGATTGCGCGGCAAGGCGCCGTCCCAACGTCGGACCTCGCGGCCGTTAGATACCGCATGCCCCCGACCAAACGCGTAGATCTCCAGTTGCGGCTTCGGCGATGATTCCTTGGTAAACATAAGATTGTTGGAGCGATGCGTCGTACCCAGCACGACGGCCTCGTCGCGATTTACCCATTGAATCCAGGGCTCATAGGTGAGCAAGCGAGAGTTGATCGCCAGGCGAGCGTTTGACGGCATCTTGTCGACAAGCCCTTGCACGAATCTCCGGAAATGCGCATCTTGGGGAACGCGGTCAAGCTCATCAATGTACAAAACCACACTGTTTTGATCCAGCATTCCCAAGTCAGCCGCGAGCGCCGCGCCCATCTCGTCGGCCTTCCCAGATTCAAGAGCTTCGGCCAGATTGCTGCCGAATTCGTCCTTCACCTTGCGCAGTTCCCGCAGCAAGCCGCCCACCCACTCTACAAGACTCTGCGATTGGTCGGGTATGCGGTGGTAAAGCAGTCCCTCCGCGGCGTCATTCAAAAAATAGCTCAAAAAAACGTTTCTGAAGTTTGCCCACGGATAAAGCAAAATGACCTTTTTGCCATCGGTCAATTCTCGAAACGATTCGAAGGTAACGCTAGAAATCTCGCTGGGCAACATGATGAAACCTCACGATGCCTGCTCGGCTGCGGCTGCGACCAAGCGTTGCTCGACAGCGCAAGCAAACGCTTTCAGGCAGGGGTTACTATAGCATTGTTCAAACGGCGCGGCAACCGAGTTTTGAACGTGTGGTCCAAAAGCAAGTCCAAGGCGCTTATCAGCGAGAATTTATTAACCCTTAGGGGTACAATCGAGTTAGCGCAAACCGTCCGCGTTTTCGCGTTCCGCTGATACGCTATCGATGCCAACGCACTGTATACATTCCATTGCTCGCACGGCGGGGCAAGTGTAGCGCAAGTGGCTGACTTCTATGTCCATTCTCTTCGGACCGCTATAGTCCGTTAGCGTTAGGCCCCCACTATGTATCTGAAGCCATTAGCATTACATGTCCAGAATTTATTCATGCGACGTTAAGGAGACGCTCGTTGAGTCTATTCTTGGCTCACGATTGTAAAGCAAAGCCGGAGTGCAAGACGCCCGCGTCCCGGCCAACATGACATCAGACGCTGCGGAATAACTGCACGCTGCTTTCGCGGGGATCGACTGAGGGAGTTGTCGGCGGCGCCTAGGCATCAGACCTCGTCGATTCGGATGCCGATAATCCGGTCTGGCTGGACCGAACGATCAGGCCGCTGCGGATCAACCCGCTCGAGCGAATTGAGGATTTGCAGGCTGGCGTCATCAGCCACACGACCGAAAACCGCATGCCGTCCATCAAGATGCGGCGTCGCCACAAAGGTGATGAAGAATTGCGAGCCGTTGGTGTTGGGCCCGGCGTTGGCCATGCTCAAGGTGCCCGGCGCATCGTGGCGAACACGCATGGCGGAGGGCTCGTCATCCCAGCGATATCCGGGGCCGCCGCGTCCGCTGCCGGTAGGGTCGCCGCCCTGGGCCATGAAGCCTTCAAGAACCCGGTGAAAGATCACGCCGTCATAAAAGCCTTCGCGCGCGAGGAAGACGAAGTTGTTAACGGTAACCGGCGCGCGGTCGGCGAAGAGGTCAATGGCAATGCTGCCTTTGCTGGTGTTCATCTCGGCGCGATAAGATTTCTTGGGGTCGACGGTCATGGCGGGCGGGCTGGCGTATTGCTTGGGCATGGGTTGGCTCCTGTTGGGATTTCGTGGGTGGTGAGGGTAGCAGACTCGCGGACGCTATTGTAGGGCGTGCAACACCATATGTTTGTCCAAAGGGCAAGTGAAGTCTGCTTTGGAGTATAATCGCTTACACTAAATGGCTTGGGACATCTGTTTGACAGCTGCAGAGTATGTCAATCTGAAACCTTTATAGTAATATCGTAACCAGTAAGTTGACTTGCTGCCCTAACATTTTCGCCCTTGTGACCAACCGCGTCTCCCCTCGCCTGTACGGTCAAAACGAAAATTGTTGCCTTCTTCTTTGTTTCGTTTACTTGGGACGACACAATTTCAGTCTTGTTTAGGGGAGCAAGCGCATTGTAGATACGGTCTTCAACTGGCTCGACCCAGTAAATAAAGTAGATGTACTCACCAGACAATTGATTCTTTATTTTGAGAAAGTCTGCTTGCCGCCGACAAGCTACAGAAGGCATATCATCATAATTCGAATCGACCAACACTTTGATCACTTTGGAAAGCCGAACCAACCGCTTCACCACTACTGAACCGTCCGATATTGGTTTTACAAAGCTCTTCAGGACTCTGATCGCCACATCTTCGGCGGAAAGCAATTCCTCTTTTTCCACTATTTCAATCTTGTATCCAGTTACCTTTTCGGCAAGTCGAACGTTTATGCCCGCCTTGCCGATGATATTGCCAACGTATTCGCTTGACCACAAAGCGATACGTGCCTTCGCAACATCGCTATCAAATTCAATTTCGAAAATCTCATCGTCTCGCAAAGGATACATGGCTCTTTTGACCAATTCCAAAGGATCTGCGTTCCAAACTATAAAGTCAATGAGTTCGTATTCTGCATTCAATCGACTCTTTATCTTCGCAATGTTCTCATTGTCAGTCCCGGTGCAGCGAGAGATAGGATTTGTACCGTCCAAACTTCGCACGATTATCTTGGATCGGACATTTGGTTCGCGGGCGATTTCGAGGATTTCCAACTCGCCTGTAATGGTATCGGGCAGTACTTCAAATAAGGCACCATGCAATTCCTCAACTGGATTCAGCTGCAAGACGGTGGGCAGTTTGGCTGAGTAGCAACTAATGCAAACCGAGCGTACCTGTCGGCCAGCGGGAGTTGCCTCGGCAAAGAATCTCGGCACGAAATTGGAGACAAGCCCCGTGCCTGAAGCCCATCTCGCAAGACTTCGGACAAGATTAAGATTACGATTTCCCCGTCCTAAAAGATGTATAACTCGAATGCCCGTGTCTATATCGTTGCGAAACTTGCGCTGATAGAATTTGATACCCATTGCTCGATGTGTATCCGTATTCGCAACTAGTGCGATGGTAGAACTAAACAGTTTCCCACGGAATCGCAACGTGACGTCATCTGAATCACGAGTTACTATCCGCTCCACAAATGACGCAAAATTTACGGTTTCCTGCCTTGTGCTTGCAGTGGAGCGCTTTCCCTTCAGCTTGAGACCAAGACTGCTGAACTCAGATAACACAATTCTAGTGAGTACGCCATGCTCTTCGAGCGAGCTAGCGAGTTCATACCTTCTTCGCCTTCTTTCATTTGCTAGCAAAGGATCCAAATACTGTCGCTGCAAACACTCATGTGCGACAGAATCATTCAAAAGGACACGCTGTGCCAACGAAACGTCCACTGCTCCAAGAAGCTCCCGCTCAACGAATGGCCTAGAGTCAAGTATTAGGCTATTTCGAACGTAGAGCATTACAGCATTTGCATAAACTTCATTCGCATCCCTGCTGTCCTTCATATAAAGAACAATATCACCTTCACCGACGTCAGCGAAGCTCTCAGTGTTCTCTATCCAGCGAAGACGTATTGACTTGTCGAATATGGCCGGCATTTCGTTCTGAAACGTGAGTGCGGCAGAGTTAAGCATGAAATCCAAGCGCTTCGCTATCACTCGACGATGTTTTGAAAGTCTAAAGCGATAAGAGATTTTCGAGCCAATTTCTGAAACTTTGAAAAGCAAAAGAGGATTCTTGATGATGTATGCGCCAATTAGAGCAATAAACAGACTTCCTAGGCCGAAGGAAGTAAGATCAATTTCAATTGTCATCGGGGCTCTCGAGTTGACTCAACGGATTACATTCCGGTCTGATACAGAATGGCGCAGGTTCTCCACCTAACTTGATCCACCCGGCCAAATTATCGATTGAAACAGTGTCGCCGCAGTTAACGCACTTTCCTGGAATCAACAATTCGTCTTCGGCTTCTATATCGTAGACGACATGGATAATCCTCTTTTTTGTAAGCCACACGACTCTTTGCCGAAACCGTTCAAAGAGTGATGTTGCGTAGTCTACTGCGCCCCTGATTCTCTCTGGCCTCCAATACTATTCTTGTCTCATCCACCGTATTCTATCACAATGCGTTGTTAAGAAAATCTACAACTGTTGCGGAGTCAAACCCAAACATAACTGGCGTATCAGAGTCAAATCTCCTGCTTATGCTTGCACAATGTAGCGATCTGTTATACTCGGAACCAAGTAGCGCAACCTACGTAGGATAACGTGCATGCCCCAACTAACCCAACACTTCCAATCCATGACCTACGGACCCGCGCCGGAATCCGACGCGGCGGCCGTCGCCTGGCTCGACGCTCACCACCGCCAATTCGACCTCTTCATCAACAATGCCTGGACCCCGCCCGAAAACGACGACTACTTCACCGTCTCCAACCCGGCGCGGGACGAGCCCCTGGCGCAAGTCGCGGACGCAAGCGAAATTGACATCGACCGCGCGGTATCGGCAGCCCGCACAGCCTACGAGAACTGGTCGACGCTGACGCCTCATCAACGCGCGCGTCACCTCTACGCCATCGCCCGCAATGTGCAAAAGCACGCCCGGCTCTTGGCGGTGCTGGAGAGCCTGGACAACGGCAAACCCATTCGTGAATCACGCGATATCGATATCCCGCTGGTGGCGCGCCACTTCTATCATCACGCCGGCTGGGCGCAATTGATGGACACGGAATTGCGCGATTATCGCTCGCTGGGCGTCGTCGGACAGGTCATTCCCTGGAACTTCCCGCTGCTGATGCTGGCCTGGAAGATCGCGCCGGCCATCGCCATGGGCAATACAGTGGTCATCAAGCCCGCGCCCTACACGCCGCTTTCAGCCTTGCTTCTGGCGGAAATCATGGCGGAGGCGGGATTGCCGCCGGGCGTGGTCAACATCGTCACTGGCGGCGATGACGCGGGAGCGGCGCTGGTTGCGCATGATAATCTGGAGAAAGTCGCCTTCACTGGCTCGACCGCGGTCGGGCGCATAATTCGACGCGTCACGGCCGGCAAAGGCGTGAAGCTCACACTCGAGCTCGGCGGCAAATCGCCCTATATCGTCTATGATGACGCCGATCTGGATGGCGCCATCGAGGGACTGGTAGATGCGATCTTTTTCAATCAGGGCGAGGTCTGCTGCGCCGGCTCGCGCCTGCTGGTGCAAGAGAACATATACAATCGCTTCATCGCGCGGCTCAAGCGGCGCATGGCGAATCTGCGGCTGGGCGATTCACTGGATAAAGGCATAGATATCGGCGCAGTCGTCGATCCAATTCAGCGCGAAAACATCGAGCGCTGGGTGCAACGCGGCATCGCCGAGGGCGCGGACATATACCAGCTTGAAAATGGCATGCCCGGCAACGGCTGCTATTATCCGCCCACCCTGCTCACGAACGTCAATGCGGCTTCATCTGTCGCGCAGGAAGAGATCTTTGGCCCGGTTTTGGTGGCTATGAGTTTTCGTACGCCGGGCGAAGCCGTGGAACTGGCCAATAACACGCGCTACGGATTGGCGGCGTCAATCTGGAGCGAGAACATCAGCCTGGCGCTGGATGCGGCGCGGCGGGTCAAGGCCGGCACAGTCTGGATCAACAGCGCCAACTTGTTCGACGCCGCATCCGGCTTTGGCGGCTTTCGGGAAAGCGGATTCGGACGCGAAGGCGGCAAAGAAGGACTGTTCGCATACCTGCGTCCCCGCTGGATGAAGCGTCCGGCGCCACCGTTGGGCGCCCCAAACGAGACTTGGGGAACGGCGGATCCCGCGGCTGCGCTTCCACTCGGCGCGAATTCGAGCGACGCGTTGATCGATCGAACCGCCAAGCTCTATATCGGTGGCGCGCAAACACGCCCGGATGGCAACTATACCCGAACTGTCGTTTCGCCATCAGGCAAGCTGGTCGGTCAAGTGGGAGACGGCAACCGCAAAGACATACGCAACGCCGTAGAAGCGGCCCACAAAGCCAAAAACTGGGCATATTACGCGCCGCATAATCGAGCGCAGGTTCTCTACTTCATCGCCGAAAACCTCTCGGCGCGACAGGATGAGTTTGCCAAACGCATCGTCGCCATGACCGAAGACTCGGTCGACATGGCGGCGCGCGAAGTGGACGTGGCGATTGAGCGTCTGTTTCATTGGGCGGCGCTGGCCGACAAGAGCGGCGGAACGGTGCAGGAGACTACCCTGCGCGGTCTGGTGGCAGCCATTCACGAACCCGTCGGCGTCATCGGCATCGCCTGCCCGGACGAGCGCCCGCTGCTGGCGCTGGTTTCGCTGGTCGCGCCGGCCATCGCGCGCGGCAACACTGTCATCTGCATTCCCTCGCCGCGATTCCCCTTGAGCGCGACTGATCTCTACCAGGTGCTCGATACCTCGGATCTGCCCGCCGGCGTGGTCAATATCGTCACCGGCGATCGCGATCACCTGAGCAAGACCCTGGTTGAGCACGACGATGTCGACAGCATGTGGTATTTCGGCGATGCGGAAGGCTGCCGACAAATCGAAGCGCGCTCGACCGCCAATATGAAGCGCACCTGGGTGAGCTACGGCCAGCATCGTGACTGGCTCGATCAGCAAAGTGGCGCCGGCGTCGAATTCATTCAGGAATCAATCGAAGTCAAGAACATCTGGGCGCCGACAGGCGTTTAGGCAAATCGCCGCAGAAGCTCAAGCAGTGTGCGCAGCATCATATTCGCGCCGTTGACACAGTCTTCGTCGGCTGTGAACTCCTTGGGATTATGGCTGATGCCCAGTTTCGACGGCACAAAGTACATGGCTGCAGGCGCGATGCTCGCCATCGACTGGGTATCGTGGCCAGCAAAACTAAGCATCCTCTGATGGGGCAGGCCAAGTCCCTGGGCGGCAGATTCAATAGCGCGCATCACCGTCTCGCTCATCCGCGCCGGCCGCACCGTCGGCGTCCCCTCCCAGGATACGGACAAGTCATATTCGGCCGCGCACTTCTCTAGCAATTCAAGCAATGCCGTTTCCATCCGATCCAGTTCCGCGGTCGAGCCGTGACGGAATTCCAGCGCCAAATGCGCTTCGGCGGGCACGATATTGAAGGCGCCCGGCTTGGCGTCAATCTTGCCGATATTGCAGACACCCGGCATGAAGTTGTCCATGATGTGTTTTCTGGCGCGCAGCACAAATTCCGCGGCGCCCCACAAGGCATCGCGGCGCAGTTCCATCGGTTTTGTTCCGGCGTGCGCCGCCTCGCCTTTGAATGTCACACGCAAGGCGCGGATGCCGACGATGGCATTGACGACGCCGATGGCAATCTCGCCGGATTCCAGGCGCGTACCCTGTTCGATATGCAGTTCGGCCCAGGCCAATACGTCATCGCGGCGGGCATGCAACATAGAGTCGCGGCTGATGTCGACGGCGGCCAGACGTCGCGCCAGTTCCGCCTTGTCGATCTTTGCACGATCGAAATCTTCCGCTGACAGCTGCCCGGCTACTGCGCGGCTGCCCATCAACCCCATGATCGCGCCTTCTTCGTCGGTGAAGTTCACCGCTTCCAAAGACACACCCGGTGTGATGCCATGGTCCTTGAGCGTGCGCAGCGCCTCAAATGCGACCATCACGCCCAGAGCCCCATCGAAGCGGCCGCCATTGGGCACGCTGTCGAGATGCGATCCGGCGAGTATGCGTTTCGCGCTCGGCGGATCGCTGCCCAGTATGGCCGACTGATTGCCGGCGCCGTCCATCGCATAGTCAAGACCAGCTTCGGCGATTTTGCCGCGATACCAGTCCCGCGCCTCAATATCAGCGGCGGTCAGCGCCGGGCGCGATACGCCGCCATCGCTGGTTGCGCCGATCTGAGAAAGTTCGGCTAGGTCAGCCAGCAGACGATCTGCGTTCACCTTTAGCATTTCGTTGATCCCTTTATTGTTCGCGCGAACGACAAGAGGTTAACGCATCCGCCTGTGCCCGACAATCGGTGGCCGGCGCGATTCAACCTTATTTCACATCCGCGCCTCAACTATAATCCTTCCTGTGACTTGCAAACTGGCGCAGTGGAGGAAGACATGCAACTCTATTCCTGGAACGTCAACGGCGTGCGCGCGGCGCAGAAGAAGGGTTTCCTCGACTGGCTGCGCGCCACACAACCTGATGTGCTGGCGATTCAAGAAACCAAAGCTCAACCTGAGCAGCTCGATCCCGAGTTGCGGCAACCTGAAGGCTATCACGCCTGGTGGTCCAGCGCTGAACGCAAGGGCTATAGCGGCGTCGGCTTCTTCAGCAAGACCGAACCGCTCGACATCAAGCTGGGTTTGGGCATCGAAAAGTTCGACAGCGAGGGACGC
The DNA here is from genome assembly GCA_022822305.1 of Anaerolineae bacterium. Classification (GTDB taxonomy): domain Bacteria; phylum Chloroflexota; class Anaerolineae; order Aggregatilineales; family Phototrophicaceae; genus UBA6055. Next base: position 54,470 of record JAJEBY010000002.1, on the reverse strand, counting down.
ACCATCATCGCCGATTACGGCGACTTCACGCTGATGACCACCTACCTGCCCAATGGCGGACGCGATCACAAACGTGTACCCTTCAAGATGGAATATAAAGAGGCATTCCTTGATTATGCCAACGCCTTGCGCGCGGACGGCAAGTCGGTTGTCTTCTGCGGAGACATCAATACGGCGCATAACGAGATCGATTTGGCGCGTCCCAAGCAGAATACCAAGACCACCGGCTTCCTGCGCGAGGAACGGGACTGGATCGACAAGGTCGTCGAGCAGGGCTATGTCGATACCTACCGGCATGTAAATCCGGATAAAGAAGGCGGCTATTCCTGGTGGTCGATGCGCAGCGGCGCCCGGGCGAAGAATGTCGGCTGGCGCATCGATTACTTCTTCATCTCCCCGGATCTGCTCGACCGGATGGAGAATGCCGAAATCCACGCCGATGTGCTCGGCAGCGATCACTGCCCGATCAGTTTGACGCTGAACTTCTAATCGGCGGCGCGACAAAATCTTCGCCGGTAGTTCTTGTGCGGGTATAATCCTATTCGCCTTCGTTCAGCTGCCGATTTCGCTCATGCGGACGGCATAGTCTGGACGTATAATTGACGCATGGACATCCGGCGCCTCCTGGTCTACAGCTTTCACGATGCCCGTAACGCGCTGGTCATGGGCACATCCGCGGCATCGCTGGCGCGGGCGCGCGAACGCGCCTTCATCAAGGCAGTCACAACCCAATTCGTGGATGCCTTCGCGGCCGATGATGTTCGGGTTTTCTCTCCCGTTTCCCGTGCCAACCGTGACGACTTCGGCGCCGACCAATTGCTATATGAAATTGAGATCTGCCGGGTGGCCTTCGCGGAGGCGGGCGGCCGCAATGCGGATCAATTCGCCTATGTCTGTTCGGCGCTCTGGCAGATCGAAATCGAGTTTTCCCTCGATTGGCGCGATGCGATTATCGCCTTGAATCGACTCTGTTGCGGCGGGGCGGAAAACAAGCTCTTGATAGCGGCGCAGCGCGAGCGAGGCCAAGACGATTTTCTGGCGACGGTTCAACCGGTTGCGTCTGCCTGCGCGGGTGAAGTCTTCCTGGCGCTGATCACCCAGCCGCGCGACTGGGACGATGGCGACGGCAGCGTCGATGTCATGAGACTTGGCGAAGACGACAACTGGATCGAGTTGTGATGGCGTGCCGCGTGACTGAAATATCGGACGCGTCAAAGCGGCGATTATCGCCAAGTTATTTCAATTGTAGGAAAAGCGCCATCTGAGGTGTAAACATGTTGAAACCGTGGCTCTCGATTGCTTTGCTGCTTGTCGTCGTAGCGCTGCTCAGTCGCTTGCCGCGCGACGATTCCGGCATGATGTTCGCAACCGATCAGCCAAAAGGCGCGTTACATAGAGAGAATGACGATTCTATTGATGACATGGAGAATGATGCAGTGATAGCAAGCGACAAAGTCTTGACCAATATCCTCAGCGTCGACGTAAACGTCTCAGAGACCGATCCGCCTAGGATCAGCCTTGATGTCTACGGGGAGCATCCCGACGGCTGTGAGTATCCCGTGCGCGTTGAGCAATCCCGCGACGGCAGCACGGTTAGCATCGAGGTCTTCCGCAACGTGCCGGCGGATGTCTTCTGCCCGATGATTCTAAAACCCTATCAAGGCGCCATATTGCTGGAAGGCAGCTTCGAATCGGGCGCCTACACCATCAAGGTCAATTCGCACACACAATCAGTCAACCTATGAGGAACGCTAAAATGCCGCTTCCGCGCAAGATACTAGTCGGTCTGTTGGTCCTGGGTTGCCTGGCGAGCGTCAATGCCCAGGCGCCAAGCGACGCCATCGCCATCACAGTCTACAACCAAGGAACCGCCTTGATCCGCGACCAGCGCGCCTTAACATTGGACGAAGGCGTCAACAGCATCGATTTCCGCGACGTCGCCGCCACAATTGACCCGACATCCGTGCGCATGGTTTCGCTGAGCGATGCGGCCGACATCGTCGTGCTCGAGCAAAGTTATAGCTATGATTTGGTCAACAGCTCGTCATTGATGGCGCGCTATCTGGACGAGACCATCAATATCACGACCGCCGACGGCACATCTTATTCAGGCGAGTTGCTAAGCGGACGAGGCAACGAAGCGATACTGAGAAATGAATCTGGCGAAATCATCGTCATTCGACTGAGCGATGTGCGTGACATCCGTTTTCCCGCCTTGCCCGACGCCCTGATCACCCGCCCCAGCTTGCAGTGGCTGCTGCATAGTTCGGCCGCCGGCGAACAGCAAGTGGAATTGACCTATCTGGCCGGCGGCATGAATTGGACGGCCGACTACAATCTCTTGCTGAGCCAAGACGAGAGCCGTGTTGACCTATCCGGTTGGGTCACACTCAATAACCGCACTGGCAGAGCCTTTGCCGATGCGCAACTGAAACTGGTGGCCGGCGAAATCCATCGCATCGAATCACAAGTGATGATGGTCGAGGCGCGCGAAGAAGCATTCGACATGGCTGGCAAGGGCGGCGGCGTGGATCAGCGCGCGCTATTCGAGTATCAACTCTACGAAATCGATCGCGCTGTCACCATCAACAACAACGAAACCAAGCAGATCGAATTCGTCAATAGCAGCGGCATTGCCGCCGGCAACTTCTACATCTTCGACAAGTCACCGCAATTTGGCGCCTACTATTCGCCGATCGACTATTCCGAAGGATTCGGCGTGGATACCAGCAGCGACGTGCAAACGTATCTGGAGTTCAACACCGGCGAAACCAGCGGATTGGGGGCGGACTTGCCGGCGGGACGTATCCGTGTTTATCAGCAGGATGTCGATGGCGCCGGATTGCTCATCGGCGAGAACGCCATCAATCACACACCCGAAGGTGAAGATGTCCAGATTCTGCTGGGTTCGACCTTTGACCTGGTCGGCGAGCGGACGCGCAGCAGATTTGCGACGATATCTCGCGATGTGGTCCAAGAAAGCTTCGAAATACGCTTGCGCAATCGCAAGGACGACGCAACCGTGGAGATTCGCGTGCCGGAACGGCTCTATCGCTGGAGCGATTGGGAAATCATCGATAGCTCGGCGCCGTTCACCAAGATTGATGCCTCCACAATCGAATTCCGCGCCGAAGTCGAGCCCGGCATGGAAGCAATCGTGAGTTATACGGTCCAGTACACCTTCCCGAGCGAGCGCTAGGCGCAAGGCGACATTCGCAACCCGAGGTCTATTCCGGTGTATCGCAGACGCCGTAGCTGTTCTTCATGAATTCAACCTGCGAGTTGAAGGCGTTTGGGTCGCGCGTATCCCAAAGGCGATGATATAGACCGTCCGGTTCAAGCGTCCAGCTGTTCCTGACGTCGAGCAAATCGGTCTGCAGAATGCGCAGCGCCCGCCAAAAGATGCGTGGATCGAGGATGGGGAAGACAACCTCCACCCGATTGAGCAAGTTGCGGCGCATCAGGTCGGCGCTGCCCATATACAGCTGCTGATGCTCGGGCGCGTTGCGAAAATAGTAGATCCGACTGTGTTCCAGATAGCGGCCCACGATACTCTTGACGGTGATGTTTTCGCTAAGCCCGGGAATGCCGGGACGCAAGCAACACAAGCCGCGCACAATGAGATCGATCTTGACGCCCGCTCGTGAAGCCTCATACAGCTTCTGAATCATGCGGTCTTCTTCCAGCTGATTCATCTTGAAGATCAAGCGGGCGTCTTCACCGCGCCGCGCCGCCGCAATCTCATTGTCGATTAAGACGCTGAACGTATCGCGCAGATACTCCGGCGCCACCAACAGCCGCTTGTAGTCCGTTTCCGGCGCATAGCCCGTCAGCCGGTTGAACAATCGCGAGGCGTCATCGGCGATTTGTTCGTTGCAAGTGAAGATACCGATATCGGCATAGAGCCGTGCCGTCGTCCCGTTGTAATTGCCCGTGCCCAGATGCACGTAGCGGCGCAGGCCATCGCGTTCTCGCCTCACCACCAGCGAAATCTTGGCGTGGGTCTTGACTGGCAACTCCTCCACCCCATAGATGACGTGCACGCCTTTTTCTTCCAAGGCGGTCACCCACTCCAGATTGTTCTCTTCATCGAAGCGCGCCTTCAGCTCCACCAGTACCGTGACCTGCTTTTCGTTGTCTCGCGCATCCATCAATGCGGTGACCACTGGCGAATTCGGGCCGACGCGATAAAGCGTCGTTTTGATAGTCAGCACATCCGGATCCCGCGCCGCGCGCTTGAAAAAATCCTCGACCGGCGAGAACGAATCGTAAGGATGATGTACGATCACATCCTGTTTGCGGATCACCTCAAAGAGATTGGTCGATTTGGCGAACGGCTCCGGCAATCTCGGCACATATGGCGGATCCTTGAGATCCGGTCGATCGACTTGCAGCACTTCAAACAGATCCGCCGAACCCAATTCGCCATCGATGGTGAAAACTTCGAAATTGGAGGGCACTTCCAGCGAGCTGGTCAAACGATTGACCATGCGTTCGCTGATCCCCGCCGGAACGCTCAGCCGCACCACTGAACCAAATCGCCGTTCGCGCACGCCTTGCTCAATTATCGATTTGACATCGAGCAAATCTTCTTCTTGCTCGTGTTCATAATCGATGTCGGCATTGCGCAATATGCGGAAAGGAAAAGCCTCGACGATGCGCATGCCAGGGAAAAGCTCCGAAAGGTGATCGGCGATGATGTCTTCCATCCACAAGTAATGATAGCCATCGTGATCAATGCCGGTGTAATTCGTCAGCACCGTCTCTATGCGCACGATTCGCGGCAAGATATCCATCGGCACCTTGACCCGCGCGAAATCGAATCCCGTTGCCTCATCGTCGTTGATTCGCTCCAGATACACGCCCAAATTCAGGCTAAGGTTGGATATGAAAGGAAAGGGTCGCGCGTGATCGACCGCCAAGGGCGTCAAGACCGGAAAGACCTCAGAACGAAAATAGTAGCCAAGAGCTTCATTCTCGCTCGGCGACAATTGGTCGGTCTTGATGAAATGGATGCCCTCCCGCTCCAGCAACGCGAAGACCTCCCGCCGCACGCGACGCTGTCGAGCAATCAAGTCCGAAACTTCCTCATTGATCGTCCGCAGCAATTGTGTCGGCCGGATACCGTCCGCGCGCGTCGACGGGTTGCTCAGATGCAGCTTCTGAAAATATCCCGCCACCCGCACCATGTAGAACTCATCGAGATTGTTGCCGACGATGGCGATGAACTTGACCCGTTCCAACAGCGGCGTGGTTTCGTCTTCCGCCAACGCCATCACCCGCTTCTGGAAATCGAGCGTGCTCAATTCGCGGTTGATGAAAGTCTCCGGCGTAAGTTGCGGGATACGATCTTGAATGGCCTCACTCATACGTCGCGCTTCTTTCCAAGCTGATTCTTGACTTTCATAATACTGTAAGATTCGCCGAAATGCGAAGTCAACGCTGCCGCGACCATCGCAACGGCGCGCTGTTGCGAGCCGCCGTCGAGATTCAAGAGGCTGAAATCGCGTCGCAACCCACATTGGCGGATTCGCGTATAATAGTGGAACGAGCAAGACGGAAGGGGCGCCCCATGAAATCAGGTATCGGTATTGGACTTATTGTCGCGGTAGTTATTGCCGTGCTGCTATTCAGCGGCTTGTTGGGCAAGATCGTCGGATTGCTGATTTCGCTGGCGATCTGGGGATTGGTCGGTTACCTGGCGGGCAACTTGATGCAGGGCGAGGGCTACGGCCTGCTGGGCAATATCCTGCTGGGCATGCTGGGCGGTTTCGTCGGCTCGGTATTGGTGACCATCATCGGCTTCACGGGCTTGATCAAGGTGCCCTTCGTGGGCGGGATTCTGGTCGGCGTGCTGGGCGCGGTCGTCGTCGTGCTGGTCAGCCAGGTGTTCGGCGGACGTGAGGCCGCGGAGGATTAGTTACAGGTTGCCTTGGTTGATCCATCGTTGGAATTCTGCCATGTTGAAGACATAAAGCAAGTTCTGTTTCCGCATAGAGCGAACCCAGCGTTCCGCCCCCTCCCGGTAGCCGCCTCCGTCAAGGACAAGGATTGTTCGGTATTCGGAAGAAAAAATGTTCATCACAAAATAAGGGTACTTTTCGTCCACAGTGCCGGGTTCTTGTTGCCACTTCGCCTCAATCACCAAACCTTCTGGCCAAGTGTGCGGGTGAAATAACAGAAAGTCACAGATCAAGTTCGTGCCGTATATTGTATGCCCGATATGAACTTGTGAGGCGTAACTCGGCTCGCTGAAACTGCGCATTGCGCTAACAAACGCTTTCTTATCCGCAATCTTCGTAAAACCGCAGTCAACTAAGTTGTACTCGATGAATCTTTCCAAACGGTTGCCGGTGAGATTGGCCTGCGCGCCCTGACTTCTAGCCATCAGCGTGGTTCCCGCATGGATACGCCCGCTTCCCTCACGAGCAAAGAACCCAACGCCTTCCCCGCTTGGCGCAGCCCGTCCACAAAGCCCTGTTCATAAGCACAGTACGGACATTTGTGGCGTCCGGCGCCTGACTGATTCTCCGGCAGTTTTCGCATTTGATGATCGAGCTGCTCGCGTTGGAATTCATTGCGCTTTCCCGCGTGTTTTCTGCAATCGTTAGCCACCGCAATCTCCCTCAATAATTCGTGACTAGCAACTCGTTGACCGCCCCGCGTTCATCCCCTCGGCTATTGACGAAACGCGGCGCTTGCACGGTCTCGACTTTGAATATCGCATCTTGATAAAGCGGAGACGACGTATCGCTGTTGGAAAGCATGAACTTCGCGCCACGAGCGTGCAGCGCCATGCAGAGATCGCGCAACGCCACCTGCTCTTCCATGCCGAAATCGGCCTTGGCGTAGCGCGTAAATGAAGTCTTGTCTAGCGGCTGATAAGGCGGGTCGAAGTAGACAAAGTCGCCCTCGCCTGCCTTCAGCTCCGTAAAGTCTTGTTTGCGGACGTCGACGCCTTGCAGCGCGGCGTGGCAGGCGCGCAACAAGTCCGGCTGGCATATCGCCGGATTCGTGTAGCTGCCCACCGGCACATTGAACTCGCCGCGGCTGTTGACGCGCCACAAGCCGTTGTAGCAGGTCTTGTTGAGGTAGATGAAACGCGCGGCTATCTCAATGCGGTCATCGAGAGCATGTTGGCTGCGAATCTCATAGTAGTAGTCGGAACTGTGCTTTTGAGCGTGAAGCTGAAGCCGGCTGATGAGAGGCTCGACATCGCCTTGAATCACTTGATAGGTGTTGATCAAATCAAAGTTGACATCGCTGAGAAAGTACCTTCGCCCCCCCACCCCCGCTCATCTGTTCTAGTCCTCAGAGCGAAAAACAGCGCGCCCCCGCCTGCAAACGGCTCGTAATAGTCCTTGAACTCTGCGGGTACGCGGGCGATCAGTTGCGTCAACAGACTGCGCTTGCCCCCGACCCACTTGACAAAGGGTTTGGCTGGCGGACGAGCATCCGCATCAAAATCGGAAGACAACGATAACTGTCCCAAGGTTCACCGTCTCACGTTTGGCACATTTGATCTATATGATCAGTTTGCGCATTTGTCAAGCCGCGCAAAAAGCCAGAATACAAAAATCCGCATCACCTATGTTATACTTTGCCACTCATACGGCTGGCTTTGATTTGCCACGATTGCGAAAGGGAAGCCATGGCAGCGCCGACCAAAGCGATGCTCCTGGACTGGTATCGGCAGATGGTGCTGATCCGCGAATTCGAAGAGACCTGTCACCGGCTCTACGAAGAAAAGCGCATCACCGGTGTCTATATGCATCTCTATAGCGGACACGAAGCCAGTGGCGTCGGCTCGATGGCGGCGCTGCGTCCCAGCGACCACGTCATCACCGCCTATCGCGATCACGGCATCGCCTTGATACTGGGCATGGACCCCAAAGCCGTCATGGCCGAGATGATGGGCAAGAAAACCGGCAGCAGCGGCGGCAAAGGCGGCTCCATGCACCTGGCCTCGCGCGAGCATAATTTCTGGGGCGGCTACGCCATCGTCGGCGGGCACCTGCCGCTGGCGGCGGGCATCGCGCTGGAAGCCAAATATAACGACAAAGACGATGTCACCATGACCTACGTCGGCGACGGCGCCACCAACAACGGCTATTTCCACGAATCGCTCAATATGAGCGCCATCTGGGATCTGCCGGTGGTCTGGATCATCGAAAACAACGGCTATGGCATGGGCACCGAGGTCGAGCGCGCCAGCGGTCAAGTGGAGTTGCATCGCAAGGCGGAAGCCTACGGCATCAAGAGCTTTGGCTGCGTCGATGCTCAGAACGCCATGAAGGTCTACGAGGTGGCTTCGCAGGCGGTCGACTACGCTCGCCAGCATGGTCCTGCTGTGATTGAGCATGTGACCTATCGTTATCGCGGGCATGGCGTCTCAGACAAGCAATACGACGCCCGCGATGACATGTCGGAAGAACTGAAAAAATGGATGCAGTGCCGGGAGCCGATCAAGATTCTGCGCGACCACATCTTGAGCGCGCACGACGATGTCGACGAAGTACTGGCCGGGCATGAATCCGAGGCGAAAGCGTTGGTCAAAGGGGCGGTCGAATTCGCCGAAGCGAGCGAGCTCCCGAACAGCTATCAAGAATTAATGCGAAACACTTACGTGCCTTCCGATTTGGTATACAAGACCGAGTCGAGCATCGGCGCCGGCATAGATTGAACCAAGCTAAGGACACCCTATGGCAGCCAGAAATGTCGCCATGCGGGAAGCAATCCGCAGGGCGTTGCGCGAAGAAATGCACCGCGACGAAAACGTCTTTGTCATGGGAGAGGAAGTCGCCTATTGGCAAGGCACGCACCGTGTCACACGCGGCTTTCTCGAAGAATTTGGCGAACGGCGCGTCCGCGATACGCCGATAAGCGAGATGGCCATCGGCGGCGTGGCGGTCGGCGCGGCCATGGCAGGTCTCCGTCCCGTGGCGGAATTCATGACCATCAACTTCGCCTTCCTGGCCCTGGACGCCATCGCCAATCATGCCGGCAAGGTCCGATATTTCTTCGATGGCATGTTCAAGGCGCCGCTGGTATACCGCGCCGCCAGCGGTTGGGGCAATCAGGCTACCGCCTCGCATTCGCATGCGCCGGAGCCGATCTTCGCCCATTTCCCCGGCCTCTATGTCGGTTGCCCGTCCAACTCGATGGATGCCTACGGCATGCTGAAGACAGCCATCCGCGATGACAATCCCGTGCTCTTCACCGAGAGCATCGCCCTCTATCCCAAACCGGGTCCAATGCCGGACGAAGGCGAGGAACTTCTGATTCCGATCGGCAAAGGTGATATCAAACGCGAAGGCGATCACGTCACCTTGGTCGCTTATGCGCGCGGCGTCGATTGGGCGTTGCAGGCGGCGCGCCAGCTGTCCAAAGACGGCATAGAAGCCGAGGTGGTCGATTTACGTTGGCTGCGGCCGCTGGATATGCAGCTGGTCTACGCCAGCTTCAAGAAGACCAATCGCTGCGTCATCGTCGAGGAGTCGCTGCCAATGTACAGCTTCGGCAGCGAGATTGCCGCGCTGCTACAGGAAAACATGTTTGATTATATGGACGCGCCCATTAAGCGAGTCGCGGCCGAAGATGTTCCGCTTCCGTATTCCAAAACGATTGAACTTCTGGCGCTGCCTAATGCGCAGAAGGTCGTTGATGCGGTCAAGGAGATCCTGTAAATGGCACATGAAGTCAAACAAACGACCGACGGACTGCTGATCAACTGGCTGCGAAATATCGGCGATTCGGTTGCCGCAGGCGATATAATCGCCGAGGTCGAGGCCGATAAAGCCACTGTGGAAATCGAAGCGGGCAGCGACGGCGCCGTGCTTGAGCTGCGCGCCGAACCCGGCGACGAAATCGGCGAAGGATCGGTCATCGCCGTGATCGGAGCAGCCGGCGAAACAATCGCCGCAGCCAGCGATTCAGCCGCAGACCAGACGTCGCCGGAAGAGTCGACGCCTGCGGCAAATGGGCAATCGCTCGCCGATGACGGCCGCGTCAAAGCCTCGCCAATCGCGCGTCGCCTCGCGGCGGAAAAGGGCATCGACCTGGCTCGTATTCAAGGCACCGGTCCCGGCGGCAGGATCATCAAATCCGATGTCGAAAACGTCCGCGCACGTCCCGCCCTGCCTCCAGTGCCGACGACCGCGCCGGCGGGCGGAGGTCAGCCGACCTGGGGCAAGATGCCCGAAGACGATGTCGAAGTGCTCCCGCTCTCGCGAATGCGCCGCGCCATCGCCGACGGCACCATCCGCAGCAAGAGCAACACGCCCCACTTCTACGTCACCGTCGAAGCCGATGTCGAGCCGCTATTGGCCCTGCGTGCGGAGATCAATGCCCAATTGGCGGAGCGCGGCATCAAAGTCAGCGTCAACGATATGCTGATCAAAGCCCTCGCCTTGACCCTGCGCGAATTCCCCAATCTCAATACACATTTCTATGGCGACCGCTTTGTGCAGCATCAGCGCATCAATATCGGCATTGCCGTGGCGCTGCCGGAAAACGGCTTGCTCAATGTCGTTTGCCACGATGCGGATTCCGTCCGCTTGAGCGAAATGGCGGTCAACAACAAGGCGATGTACGAACGCGCGCGCGCCGGCAAAATCAAACCGGATGACATCCGCGGCGCCACCTTCACCATCAGCAATATGGGCCCATACAACATCGTGGATTTCTCCGCCATCATCAGCTCGCCGGAAGCGGGCATCCTGGCCGTATCGTCATCACGGCGAATCCCGATTGTGCGCGACGATGGAACGCTCGGCGTCGGTACCCGCATGAATATGACGCTCAGCGTCGATCATCGCGTCAGCAACGGCGCGGAAGGCGCGGCCTTCTGCAACGCCCTGCGCGACCTGATCGAGAATCCGCTGCGGATGCTGGATCTTCAGCAGGCCTAATGCCGCGTTTCGCACTGGCTTTTCCACCACAGAGGCGCAGAGAGCGCAGAGAAGTCTGTCTGAACATGTGCATTCACCTATTCTGGCTGGACGCAGTTCACGCGCGCAGGTGAAGCAACCATGTCCAGACGCGTCCTCTTCATCGCCTCCCTGCACCATCCGGAGCAACTAACGCAAGACATCAGCCGCGCGCCGGCGGGTAGCGCCCCGCTCTTCCCCAGCAGCATGGGACAGCACTTTTGGGAACGCGCCATGCGCGCCGCCGGCTATGAGCTGGACGTCTTCTGGCGCAATCTGCCGGGTTATGGCCCTCGCGATATCAGCCGACTGCGCGCGGATGTCTTCCGCTCGGGCTTGACGCCCGGCAAAGTCGCAACCGGGCTGATGCGGCGGCTTCCGTCCCAATTCAATCCGGATTATCGACGGCGCAATCAGCTGCTGCTTAATCAGGCGCGCCGCTTCCGACCCGATATCATCTGGCTCTCCGGCGACAATCGCATCATCCTGCCCGCCACGCTGGAACGGCTGAAGCGTGACCACAACTGCGCGATCATCTACGTCAGCGGCGTTTCGCCAATCGTGTTTTCTCACGCCATCGAACGAACAGCCGCTCGTCTCTACGACCTGGTCCTGGTCAACGACTATTATCACGGCATGCAATGGCTGGAGCTGGGCGCGCGGCGCGTGGAATGCCTGCCCTACGCCGCCATCGACCCCGACTTCCATTTTCCGCAGCCCAAGACCGACTCGCCTGACGCGCATCTCTGCGATGTGGGATTTGTCGGCACGCTGGTTCCGGATCATCTCTACAGCGAGCGCGTCGCGGCGCTGGAAAGCCTACGCGACTTCGACCTGGGCATCTGGAGCATGCACGAGGCGCCGACCTCGCTCAAGCCCTTCCATCGCGGCAGCGCTCTGGGCCGAGAGATGCTGCAGGTGCTGTCGTCGGTCAAAATCAGCATCAACGCGCACGGCGATTTCATGCGCTACGGCGGCAATATGCGGCTCTTCGAGACGGCCGCCCTTGGCACATTCCAAATTGTCGATGATCGCCCCGGCGTCGGCGAGTGGTTCAACATCGGCGAGCACCTGGCGACCTTTCGCGAGCACGACGATTTGCGCGTAAAAGTACGCTACTACCTGGCAAACGACGCCGAGCGCCAGCGCATCGCGGCGTCAGCGCGCGAGCATGTGCTGGCCCACCATCGCTACGACCAGCGCCTGGCGCGGGTTGAGAATATCCTCGATGACATCTGACCCCAATTATTGGAGTTGAAGCCGTGCAGTCTGCCTAATATTATTTCTCCAAATTGAACCACACTGTGATGGAGTTTTTTCATGATTATCCTGCCAGCATTACCTGCTATTGTTGCCGCATTGACACCCGTAGCTAAGGCGGCGCTCATCTCGGCAGGAATCGGGGCAGCAGTTGGCGGCGCAACGTGCGCGGTTGGCGGCATTGTAAGCAGCTATCACGACCACGGTGAGATGAATCGAGAAGTTGCAGCAAATACCATACGCGGCGCAGCACAATGCGCAGGGGAAGGCGCCCTTGTCGGTGGCGCGTTTGGTGGCGCGGGGGTCATGTTTGCACCTGCGATTGCGCCTGCGGTTCAAGTAATCGACGATGTGGCTCGTCCAATTGTCCAAGTAGCAGATGACGCAGCTCGCCCGGTAATTCAAGTAGTAGACGACGCGGCTCAATCCACTAAGTCAGCAGCAAAGGCAGCATTTAAGTCCAACGCCTTTCCTTGGAACAACGCGCTAAACTCGTTTCGCGCGTCAATCTACAAGCGTTTGCCTACAGCAAACGCAAGAGCGGACGACGGCTACGTGTACGTCATGAAAGATGTTGTTAGCGGAAACAGCAAGATTGGCCGAACGGTAAACCCAGCGCAGCGACTGAAAGGGGTGCAGTCAAAGGTTGGACACAAAGAGGTGAGTTTTACCTGTATAATTCATTCACATGAATTCAAGGAGCTGGAAAAGCACATGCATCTGGAGTTTGCCAGCCAACGGCTACCGGACACTGGAGCAGGAACAGAATGGTTTGATCTCTCGTCCGACCTAGTCGCTAAAGCGTGCAGCTACTGACTGGTACAGCCGCGAGGGGGATAGACTATACGATGCAACGCCATCTCCTTGTATTCAGCATAACCACCCTAATCGGCATCATCGTCGCCGCAGCAGCCGGCTACTTCCTCGCCGAGGGCCTCCCCGAAGGCGCCATCGCCGGCGCCATCGTCGGCGGCAGCCTGGGCACGATCATCGGACTGCGCCTCAACGCCAGCGGCGCCGAACCCGCATTCGAATTCGAAGCCGCCGGCATTCCCGATGACAACTTGATCACGATCGCCCGCAACAATCTCGGCCGTGACGCCTATCGCAGCTCATTTGACCTTCACGAGCTTGACGGTTCGAGCGCAATCCGCGACCAAAGCGAGTCCGCGCGCTAAGCTCCGTAGACCTCCGTATCAGGATAGAATCCGAACCAACCGAACCAGAAAGCCAGGTGCCCGCCGACGCGCGGCAGCGTCTCGCCATCCTCGGATATCAGCGCTGCTTCGGTCAACGTCCAGCTGCGGCCATCGTCGCTCAGCAGCGTCTTGGCATCCGCGCCGGCGCTGAAGATCATGCCGCGACTCTCGTAAGCGCGCACGACTGCCCCGCCCGGCTCGAAGAAGTCGCGTTCCGGCGTGGCATCGGCGACGATCACCAGGTCTGTGCTGCCAACGCGATCGTTGATGATGCGCTCGGGAATGATCGATTCCAGCGGATAGGCCTTGGCCTGCCCCTGCAAACGCAGCGCGAAGACCATGTCTTTGTTTTCGATCATGGCGGTATCTTGCTGCCAGGACGGGAACATCAAGTCGCTGCTATTGAAATAGTCGCTGTAGGCGGCGCCATTGCTGTAGTTGCGGCGGAAGCCGGTGTTGAGACTGAGCACGCTGGTATCGGGATGCTGCTCCAGCCAGCTCGCCCAATCGGTCACCACCACCGGCAGCACATCCAGCGCCAGGCCGCTTGCCGCCAGCGGACCAAATGCCGGCGTTCCCGTGATCGCATTCCAGACCGTATCGGTGTTGCGATCGTACATCAGCTTGTTGGAGCGCATGAGCAGCCCCGAAGAACCGAATTCCAGAACAGTATCGCCCAACTGCACAACGTCGCCTGCGAGGTCAGTGTAGGAAAGGCTGGGTATCGTCACATCATAAAGCACGCCAGCGCCGCACAAGGTGCAATACGCCAGCATGACCGGCCGCCCGGGAACACGCCCCTCGATGCCATCTGCCAAGCTGTCTTCCCCGGCATCGGTATCGGGCAAGCGCTCGCGGACTTCCTCCCAGGTGGCGGCAGCATCGCTCCATTCGATGTCATCGGCCGCCATCCAGCCTTCACGCGGACAAGCGGCTGAGCGACCGCTGATCATGACCCAATCGTCGCCGGAACGTCCTAAGGCGGAGAATGGCGTCGGCGCCCGGAAGTTGCACACTTGCTCGCCATCCGGGCGGTCATAGACTGGCGCGCTTCCGATAACGTCATTGAACATCTCGTGCCAATTCAGCAGTCGCAAGGGATAGGCGCGGCTGTCGCCATCCAGGCTCACGCCAAAAACCAGTTCATCGTCCGCCGGGTAACTGCAATCGTCATCCCGGCAAAAATCGACAAATTGATAACCTTCGTCTCTGGCATCACTGGGACTAATTTGCGTCGCATTTACCAGCGACGGGATGCCATCAACCACAACGCCGCCCCAGACCGGCTCGACCATATTGATGGTGGCCGTCTGCAGGACGCCGGGTTGGAAGAAGCGCTGGAACTCCGGATCGACGAAGGTCGCCAGCAGCTGTCCCTTGAACTCATCGTAGTATGGCGGCAGCGCGATATCGTTTCTGCCCGCCCATTCGAAGTATTCGCGCCAACCATGTTCTTCGCCCGTCAAGCGATTCAGCGCATCGAGCACCCGCTGGCTCAGCGTGGCATTGCGCGCGAAATAGGCGGTATCGATCAGCGGAGCAATATAGAGCGGATCTCCGGAGGCAGCGATGGCGTCGTATACGCCAAGCGAGGTTTCGCGTCCGCGGGCGCTGTCATAAGTCGCCGCCACCAGCTGAATCATTGTCTTTCGATGATTGCCGGTGTCGAAGTCCAGTGCCATAGCGCTCGCGCAAGCCGAGATGACCAAAGTGCTCACCAGGCAAAGTCTGATAAATCCGCGCCGGATCATGGGTCGCCTCCTGTTTCCGAATCGCACTAAGGTGAAGTTAGCGCAAGGTTATTTCCAATCTCTTGCGGAAAATGCGTGTTCTTTTGACGTTAGGAATAGGATGAGCAATTGGTAAACCAGCGGCCCGATAACGCAACAAGAATTCATGCCTATAACAGGCTTATTCCACGACATCAAATGAGCCCAGCAGGATCGTACCGTCTTGCGCGCCTTCGACATTGGTCAACACATCATATCGAACCATCTCGGGAAGTTCGTACCAACCAGTCAGAACCATATACGTCCCGGTTGGGAGACTGGACACATTGTCCAAGCGCACTGTTTCCAGGAAATCGGAATCCGCTGCGGCAAAGCCAATCGTATCGTCGCTCTGGTCCCCCAGTCCGCGGTCTTCGTCTAATACGTGAACAAAACGCACGTCATTGATCGAACGCGGCGCATCAAAGCTCCACCAAAAGTGGATCACGGGTTCAGAAGCGAAATCTTCAGGCATGTAATAGCCGGACAACTCGATGCCATCGGCGATGCGAATCGGATCATAAATCGCGCCGTGCGTCAGCACCTCCAGCTCGACATCTTCCAGCGTCACGCCATGGCAGAGCAATATCCTGGTGTCAATCAGTTCCGGGCAGGGCGGATCGAGCTCGATGCGGAAGGTGTTGTATCCGCGTCGAGCGATCGGCAGCGGAATTGAGACGGATGCTTCGCCAACGATACGCAACCGCTGCAGAGGAGTTCCGTTCATAGACAGTCGAACCTGGCGATCATCCGCCCGCAGCGTCGCGCGGAATTCCAGCCAGCCCGGCTGTTCCTTGTAGATAAAGACCGCATGTGATTGCTCGTCGGAAACGGTGGAGTAAATCCAGTCCAAACCGGCGCTGAAGCGCGTGGGACGCGCCTGGAAAATAGCAAAGCGCTGATCTTCATAGTACGGCGCTCCCAGGTTCCCCAGAGCCTGCCGATATAAGGTCTCGAATTGACCATCCTCGGCCGCGCGCGCCTTGTTCAGAATCACGATATCAGCGCCTGCCTCCGCGAGTAGCGTTGGTTGGAATGTGGAAAGCAGCGTCAGTCGGGCTGGATCCACCGGTGTTGCCCGCGTATCGTGCCCCGCGATAAGCGGCTTGCCATGTGCGGTCTGCAGGTACATAGCTTCCTTCGCCGCCAGCAAGTTATCGAAAGGGACATTCAGAATCGCGCGAATATCCGTGCGGTCTCGCAATTCATAGATTTCGTCCGGAATCGTGGCCGGAACCGTGGGAAATCGCTCGAACAGTTGATAGTCATGAAATATGAGAAAAGCGAGGATGAGCGCCAATACATATCGCACTAGCTGGTTGCGGCGCCTGAAGAATGGCCTTGACCAGAGCACCGACATCCCGTATCCGGCCATGATGGCGAATGCGGCCGCAAACAGAAACATAAAGCGCCCGGGAGTGCGCGCCAAATCGACCAGCGGGAGGTTCATCAAGAATGCGAATGGCATAGGAATCACTGTGCTGTAACCGGCGACAGATAAGGTCAGCGCCTGATCGAAAACCTTTAGAACAGGTCCTAGCGCAAGCAACCAGGATGTCGCCAGCACCAGCAGCCACCAGCGACATTGCCGGCGAAATAGCAACCCGATAAGTGCCAGCAACGTGCCGAACACCCCGACATAACTCGCGCCTTCGCCCAGGTTGACGCCCAAAACCTGTGCGGAATGCGGGGCATGATCGCGCCAGAAGGCGTTTTCGAAGGATGGCGATACGATTCCCAGCAGATCGATGCTATAGCGGACGTGCCCGCCAGCCTGTCGATAGGAGCTCGTTTCCAGCGTATTTTGCAAGACGGGCAGCAAGAACAGCAGAAGCAAGAGAGCTCCCGTTATCGCAACCAGTGTCAGGCGTGCCGCTCCAACGTAATCACGCCTAATCATGCGCGCGACAAAAAACAGCGCCATCAATGGCGCCAGCAGATACACCGACTGCAAGCTGTGGCCCATGGCTGCCAGAAATGTCAGCAACACAGACAACAAGAACCTGAGCTTGCCGCCGTGCTGCACATACCTGAAGAGGAAATACAGCAGCAAGGGTACCGGCCATTGCGCCAACAAGCCCACATGCCCGGCGTACAAGTGTCCCTGAAAAACGGGAAACACCATGTATATCAGGCCGGCAATCAACGCCGGCACGAGCCTGCTGCGCGAGAGGCGATAGCGGGCGAACAGATACATTGACCAGCCGTTTAAGGTCAACGTAACCAGGATGCCGAGATTGTACGCCAGCGCCAACGGCATGAACAAAGCGAACAGCCACATCGGGAAAAACTGCAGGGGGTTCGCCCACAGTAACACCGCCTCGAAACCATCGGGATACGCCAGCAAAGACTGATAAAAGACGTTTTCACCCGCTTGCGGCGCCTGCGTATACCACCAGACATGGCGCGCCATCTCATAGACATCGCTGGTAGTCCCGCCGACAAAGCGAGTCGTCAGCGAATCCAAGACCGGCGCTATGAGATAGGCCGCGGCCAGCATATAGAATAGCAAAGCTACAAGCTGATGAAGGGGTATTCGCCTGGACAAGACAAGTCTCTCATCGTCTGCGTTGCGATGGCTGGACATATTTTAGCATTGCCGCGCGATCAACGTATCCCGTTCGGGCTCGGTTGCGCCCGAATCGCGCGCTGGGACAACTACGACTGAAGTTCCGCTGAAAGCAGAATCTGCGAGCGCGGAGTGCGATACAGGCGGTACCGCGCGCCCTGTTCAAAACACTCGAGTATCTCGCGAGTGACATAGACATCTTGGTTTTCAATCCGCAGCAGGTATCTATCGCCGCGGCGGCCGCGCTTGATCACGCGATCGACCTTGCCCGCAAGCACATCCACGGCGGCCGCGCGTTGATCGCTGTCCAGCCGCATGAATTCCCGCCCCAATATGCCGATCGTCAGCGCATTCGTCAGCACCAAAATGAAACCGCCGACGAAGGCCGCGGCGTTCTGCGCCTGCTGCCCGACATAAATGAGCGCGGTCGATAACATAACGAAGATGGCAAAAAGCGCCAACGCAATCAACGCGATACGGCGCTTGTCTTTATTCAGTTTTGCAATCTGAGTTGCGCTGAGCTTCCCGCCGCGATTGGCGCGCAAGTCTGAGTCGGTGAAACTGACTGCGGGCTTCAGGTCAACCGCCGGCGCCGTCATGTGTTGCGCGGCTCATCTTCGGGGGCGAACACCTCAGAGACTGCTTCTGTATCATCGTTAGCCGGCTGCTCGCGCGCATCCCGCAAGTGCGCCACCTGCCCTCCCAGCTCCGCTAATCCGCCTGATTCTTCGAGATACAATGAGCGGCTCGGGAACGCGAAACTGACGCCGTGTTCCTCGACGATGCCCATGATTTCCAATAAGAGGATTTCCTTGCAAGCGGTAAACGCGCGCCAGTCAGAGAGCAAAATCTGACAAATGATGCGAACATCCAGCGAGCTCGAATTAAATTCGACAAAGTGAACGATCACCGTCTCCGGGTCTACTTGTTCCGCGTTTTCCAGCATCTCCCTAATCGCCACAATGACCGCGCGCATTTGCTCGGAACTCGTGCTATAGGTGAAGCTCAACGTGACATCCATCCGCCGCTTCTCCAGACGAGACCAATTCAGGACCACTGCATCGGTCAGCAGATTGTTTGGCACCGTCACCAACCCTTGATCGAGCTGCCGAACCCGCGTCGAGCGCGCGCCAACAGTTTCGACGATGCCAGTGACATTTGGCGTCTTGATGAAGTCCCCAACCTTAAACGGATTGTCGGTGACGATAGCGGCGAAACCAAACACGTTGCCTACGGTATTCTGCGATGCCAGCGAAATGCCGATGCCAACCACGCCCAGCGAAGCGATCAACGCGGCAACATCAAATCCCAATTCCTGAAAAATGAATATCGCGCCCAGCGCGCCAATAGCATATTTGACCACGGTATTCAAAAAAGGCAGCAAGCGCTCGGGAATCGTAAAGCCCGTAAGCTGCTTGAAAAACACGGGGTGGACCGAGACCGTCTCGAAGGCCCTGATCATTGCGAAAAACAACGAACCAATAACCAGCGCGCGACCGAATGCCACCGCAATCTGCTGGGCCTCCATCCCGAAATCAAAGACGTTGGCCGTCAAAATCAGCGCTAGACCGACCGTGCCAATTCGTACAGGAGAAATCAGCTGGTCGATCAAAACATCATCGAGTTCCGTGGCGGTGCGCCGAACCAGCGTCCGCAGCGGTTTGAGCAGCAGCCAAGTTAATACCCAGCGCAAGACAATAACTAGCGCCGCGGCAATGATCACCAAAACTAAGTCAAGCGCTAAGGGCTGCAAGAATTCGGGCAAGTCGTCTATGAACGGAAGCAGCTCTCTGATATTCATAATACTAGCGCCACGCTACTTATCGAGATGCTGGGAATCGGCGCCCTGGTGCGATAAGAGAAACATCGCCAAAGCATCGGTTATCTAGTCCATTCTGCCGCAGCGGAACCATTGTGACAAGTCTGCATGACGCGCGAAGACCTTGCATAGCACGGTTTGGACGGTTGGCTTGGCGCCTGCTGAAAAGGGGATTATGCCTTGGAATCTATGGCCAGTGTGCGTATCCAATTCACATCGGCCTACACTTGAAATCCGTTGCGATAATCGACAACTTTGCGCTCATAATTGTCGACATATCGCTGCAATTTCGATTCCAATTCATCCCATTCGTCGCTGAGGAACAACTGGCGCAAAATATCGGCGCTCTCGGTTACAAATTCAATCTTGCGCTTGGGATAATCTCCATAGGCGATGTGCCAAGCCATATGCATATACACGCCCAGCTTCTGGATGGCCGGCACGAAACTGCTGAGCATGTAGCGATAGTATTGGTCTTGTCTATCACGCTTGATATTGTAGAATAAAATGAGTTTGTACTTGGGTCTGATGTGTTGAGATGACAGCATAAGTTGTTCATCGTCGCCCGAATAAAGTATAGTCGTACTTTAGCACAGATTCTCCCGAAGTGGTAATTGAACAATGGCATGCCACTCACCGTTGCGGTCACTTGTCGCCATAGTTTTCGATAGGCCGCGTAATTTGAGGGATGCAGTAGATGCAAGATTTGCAGCGGGCGATTGACGACTTGCGTCGACGAGCACAGCGCACTACCGATGCACAGACCTTAATCGAACTGGAACAAGAAGCCCGCGACCTCCTTACTGAAGCAAAAAACACCCCGCTGGAAGCCATCGCTCAGGCGCTCTTCTCCGAAATTGCCGGCAGCGGCGACACCGGAACCCGATCGACGCAGGCTGCTATTCGTGGGTTAGTTCGGCGCGCGCGCATCCGCATCGAGATCGCGGGCGACGATGATGATATCGACGAAGCAATCGATATCCTGGCTGACGCGCTGAAGATCGACCAGAATAGTCCCGATGCCATCAGTCTGCTGCGACAAGCCGGAACCCATAGCGCCCAAGCCAGGCAGCGCGTGAAGGAGTTGTTCGCGCGGCACAATATCGCCAACGCGCCTACTCGAGACTCCCCTGCCCGTTCGCCCACATCCACGCCGCCGCTTGCCAGCTATGATGCGCCTCCGCAGCCGCCTCCCGCGGAGTCTTTCGGTCGGCCCATTGACTCCGCGTCAGCATCGCCCGAACCTCCACCGGCTGAAGCAGCAGCCAGCATAGCCGCGTCGCTGGACGAATTGATGACGCGGTTGAGTGAAACCTATTACTCCGGCGAGTATCAGCAGACCATCGATGTCGCCAATCGCATTCTGGCCTTGCAGCCAAGCAATTCCACAGCCCAGGAATACCGCGAGAAATCCGAAGACAACTTGATTCGCGGTATCGTGCCCGATCACCGGATTCCCTTCGAAGCCCGCGTCGCCTACAACCGCGCCAATTCGTTGGTGCGCGCGGGCAACTACGAGCAAGCCTCGGGTCTCTATCGAGAAGCCCGCGAATTGGCGGAACGCGACGGCATTCTGACCTGGAAAGACGTCGAACAAGCGCTGTTGGATATCCAGGATCTGGCGCTGTCTCGCGAGTTGCTCGCCGATGGCGACCGCTTGATGGCCAATGATAGTTTTTCCGAAGCGCTGCGCAAATATGAGGGCGCCCTGCGCGTCGTGCCCAACGACCCCCAGGCCGAAGAGCGCCTGGAGACGGTTCGCCGCATACAGCGTGATATCGATCAGATTTCAGTCAATATGAATACCATCGGCGGCACCCTGGAAGAACAGGTCTCTCAAGTCGCCGGTGTACGCGCTTTGCTCTCCCAGGCGCGCCAATTGTTGCCGAACAGCCAGCGCCTGGCGCAAATGCAGCACGATCTCGATTCCAAGCTGGCGGCGATTCGCAGCCAGGTCAACGACCAGGCGCAGATGACGCTGAACCACGCCAACAATTCCACCACCCTGGACGAACGTCTCCTGCTGATGAACGCGGCGATCAAGATGATGGAGTTGGGTCTCGAACTGGATCCGACCGATGGCGGCTTCTCGGATACGTTGATGCGGGCGCGCAACCAGCAGGCTGACGTCAGCCGGGCGCAGCAAGTTATCAAGCGCGCCCAAGCGTTAGTCACCCAGAATTTCGACGCCGAACTGGCGCAGGCGCGTCAGATGCTGGCGGAATTGGTAGGCGAGTATGCGCAGGACGAACGCTTCCGAGGCACGGTTAACGACCTCTTCACGCGTTATCTGGAACGCGCGGAAGAAGCCCTGCAAGAGACCAACATGCGCGAAGCCACGACCTGGCTCGAGGCCATGCGCGAAGAACCTTTCCGCATTTTAGGACGCCGCACCGATCTTTCGCGCATTGAAACGGTGATCCGCCGCCACCGCACCCGCGGACGCATCGTCATGCTTATCATATTCATCATTCTTCTGGGCATGGGCGGCATCTCCGCAGCCATGTTCCGCGATCAATGGGAGCCTATTCTCTTCCCGACGCCGACCAATACGCCCACGGCAACCTTCACCCCCACCATCACGCCAACGCCGACCGATACCTTCACGCCAACCATGACGCCAACCGCCACCGCGACGCCAACAAACACGGCCACTCCGACCGCCACCTTTACACCGACAAACACCTTCACGCCGACGTATACCCCGACCAATACGCCCACGGCGTCCGTTACGCCAACGGCTACCAATACATCCACAGCAACAAACACGCCGACCGTTACGCCAACGCCACCGGAACTTTGCCGCGGAGTCGTGCTCCATCAGCAGGGTGTCCGTCTGCGTTTCAACCCGTCGCTCAATTCTCAGGAGCTGGTTCGCCTGCCGCAAGCCACCCTGGTCTCAATCCTGCGCCAGGAACGCGTCTCGAGCGGCAGTGTCTGGTATTATGTTCGAGTCAAAATCCGCGACAGCGAATTGACCGGGTACGTGCGCAGCGATACGATCACGCCGTTCAGTGAATTCCCCTGCCCCGAGCTGCCCTGATTCAAAGACCCGCATTGTGCACGAGAGTCCACACCGGGCCACAGCAGCAACCACCGCCCGAACTAGCTTGCAACCGGGCAACAACAGCTATTGGATTTCAATTGGGGCTACTGATAGAGGCGACGTTGCCTCAATCGGCCGGGGATCACCAAGAGGTGTAACCGCCGTCAACGACCAGGTTTGTGCCGGTGGCGAAACTGGCGGCCGGCGATGCCAGATAATGGATGGCGTTGGCGATCTCGTCCGGCGTCCCGACCCGTCCCATAGGCGTCATTTCGTGCCAGGTCGCGTTCCACTCCGCGTTGCTCATTGCTTCTTTGGTCATATCGGTACCGATGTATCCAGGCGATACACAATTGACGCGTACGCCGCGGTCGGCCCATTCCGCGCCCAGTGACTTGGTCAGCAAGATGACCGCGGCTTTCGCGGCATTATAGTGCGATTGCGGCTGCGGTTTGTTGACAATCATGCCGGACATTGACGCCAGATTGACGATGGCGCCGCTCCCGCGCTCCAACATGTGCCGGCCGATTGCGCGACAGCACCAGAATACGCCATTGAGATTCGTCGCGATCATATTGAGCCAGTCTTCGTCGCTGCACTCTTCGGCGGCAACGGCTTGGGCGATGCCGGCATTGCATACCAGGATATCAATCTGCGGAAACTCAGCCAATGCGGCCGCCGCCATTTCGTTGACGCTCTGCGGATCACGGACATCTACCTCGATAAACATCGATCGCCGCCCTAACGCTATTATCTCCGCGGCGGCGCTCCGGCCATTTTCCGGAATGAACTCGGCAATGATGACATCGGCGCCGGCGCCGGCCAGCTTGCGCGCGGTTGCCAAACCAATGCCACGACCCGCGCCGGTGATCAAGGCGGTTTTGCCGGTCAGATCGAAATCGGGATTGCTCATCTCTTGTCACTTCCTTGGTATCGGTGGTCCACTCAACAGCCGCGACAATACCACAGGGACTCCGCGTTCCGCAAGCTTGAAGCGACTGTCGTCACGGTTTCGTGAGTCTCGAGTATTCCCAGTTGACGGCGAGCCAAATCGTGCCCCAAAGTCTGCGCTTTTGGTTTGGCGCAATTGACGCTAACCGCCGATATGATACATCTCGACCTTTTTGCGGCGGTCCCGCGCGTCCTCCGTCAGAGAACTGCGGATCTCTGAATAGCGATCAATGCGATCGCCCCAAGTCCCGCGGATAATATCCTCAAGCTCGCCGTCGTTTGCGCCGGCGCGCAAGGGGTCCCGCAAGCTGGCGCCTTCAATCGCAAATAAGCACGTGAAAATCTGGCCCTCGGGCGAGAGCCGCATGCGCGTGCAGGAACCGCAGAAAGGCTGCGTCACCGAGCAAATGACGCCGATTTCGCCGCCGCCGTCCGCATAACGATAACGGCGCGCCACTTCGCCAAAATAGTTGCTGGCGATAGCTTCCAGCGGCATCGCGGCATCAACCCGCTCAACGATCTCGCGTCCGGAGACCACCTGCTCCATCTTCCAGCCGTTCTTGTTGCCAACATCCATGTATTCGATGAAGCGCAAGATATGCCCGCGCTCCTTGAAGAATCGGGCCAAATCAACCAGCGTGTGATCATTGACGCCCCGCTGCACCACGCAATTGATCTTTAGCGGCGTAAAACCGGCGGCTTCCGCGGCGGCAATGCCTTCGAGCACCTTCTTTACGCCGGACCGACCGCCGTTCATTTGTCGGAAGATGTCATCGTCCAGGGTATCCAGGCTGACCGTCAGACGCTGTAGTCCCGCAGCTTTAAGCGCGTCAATCTTCTGCGGCAGCAGGTAGGCATTGGTGGTCATCGCCAGATCGTCAACGCCGTCTATGCCATCAAGCATGCTGACCAGGCGCTCGATATCCTGGCGCAGCAACGGCTCCCCGCCGGTCAAACGCAACTTGACCGCGCCCAGCCTCACGATGATGCGTGTCAGCCGCGTGATTTCCTCGAAGCTAAGCAGCTGTGGCTTGGGCAGGAATTGATAGCGCTCGCCGAAAATATCCGCCGGCATGCAATAGGGACAGCGAAAGTTGCAGCGGTCGGTCACGGAGATGCGCAGGTCGCGCAAAGGTCGGCTGAATTGGTCGGTCAAGTCCATTTTGGTGCTTCACGCAACTAGTTGGCTGGTTAGTGTAAAGACCGGCGCCGGAATTAGCAAGTCTCGGCGAGCGTCTCTGCCTCCACAATCCCGGTAGAACTCGCCGCCATCGTTGAGACGATCATAGTCAGCCTAGCAGCTTTCTCTTAGAATTGGATTGGAATGCCGGAGCGAGGAGACAACAAATGCGCCGGAGGCGCTGGCGCCATCTGATCCCAACTTTCAACATCATTGCGCTGGCGATATTTCTGTCGCTGCTGCTGCCTGTGCTGACGGCCGGTCGCTTTCATCCCTTCCCCGAAGCCCATAGCGACGCGAACACCGGGCTGATTGGTTCCCACAACTTTCGATTGGCCGGGCGCTATGCCATACGCTTGCTTACCCTGTCGCTCGCAGTGAGTCCGCTGGTACATCTTTTCGGCTGGCGGCATCTAGCGCCGCTGCGCAAGTGTGCCGGTCTGTGGGCGTACGCTTTTGCCCTGCTTCACGTCAGCTTCTTCTTCAGCGATTTCTTCTGGCGCAAGGCTTGGGCTCATGATTTCACCAGGCTGGGACTCGCCGCGCTCATTATTCTGACTTTGCTGGCGCTTACCTCGCATCAGGCGGCGATGAAACGCTTGGGACGCCATTGGAAAAGGCTGCATCGACTTGTCTACTTGGCCGGCATACTGGTTTCGCTGCACAGCATCAACGGCATCATCGCCTGGAAAGTAATTCCCAACTTCGATGTCGCCCTGCTGGAAACGCAGATCTATGGCCTCCAGATCGGCGCGCTCCTGCTCCTCAGGCTGGAACCGATACGACAGCTGACCCGCCGGCTACTGAGAATTCCCAAGCGAAAGCGCAAGCAAACCAAATTGCGCGCGTAGCCATTGTGTCAAACCACACCCATTGTTAAGCTTGCATCCAATCTATTGCGCGAGTGAAACTGCAAATGGCGACGATTCAATGCAACGACTGCGGGAGGTCGGCGGCGCCGCTGGAGTGGCGCTGCTCAAAATGTGGCGGCTCACTTGACCTGATCGACCTGCCTCATTTCGATCCCGGGCGCATCAATACCGGCGATTTTTCGCTCTGGCGTTACGGCGCGATGCTGCCCGTTTCCAGGCGCTTCAGCCTGGGTGAAGGCTTGACGCCGCTGGCGTCGCTCAACATTGACGGCGGCCAGGTGTTCGCCAAGCTGGACTACCTCAATCCGACCGGATCCTACAAAGATCGCGGCGCCACGACCATGCTCAATTACTTCGCCGGTCTCGGCGTGAAAAACGTCATCGACAATTCCTCCGGCAATGCGGGCGCATCGATCGCGGCCTACGCCAGCCTGGCAGGTATGCATGCAAAGATCTTCGTCCCCGCCGCCAGCGCTGTCGAGAGCAAGAAAAAGCTCATTCGCGGCTTTGGCGGCAGGGTTGTCGAAGCCGATGATCACACGGCCGCCGCTTATGCCGAAGCGGAACGCACGACCTACGCCAGCCACGCCTGGAGTCCCTATTTTGTCCTCGGCCAAATGACGGCGGCTTGGGAAACCTGGGAACAGCTGGGTCGGCGCGCCCCCGACGCAGTGGCGACGCCCGTGGGACACGGCGGTCTCTTCCTCGGCTTCTATCGCGGATTCAAGGCCTTGCTCGCCGCAGGCTTGATCAGCCGTCTGCCGCGCATGATCGCCGTGCAGTCATCGGGCGTAGATCCCATCGTACGCGCGTGGGAAAGCCGATCCGCGGCGGCCGCCAGCATCAAGCCTGGCTATAGCATCGCCGATGGCATACTCGTGCATGAACCCGTGCGCGGCAAGCAGATCCTCGCTGCGCTCTATGAGTCCGGCGGATTCGCCCTGCGCGTCGATAACGAGGCGATTGAGCGGGCGCAGCGGCGGATGGCGCGCATGGGTTTGATCATCGAGATGACAAGCGCAGTCCCCGTGGCCGCCCTGTCACAGATGCGCGAAAGACTTGAACCAGACTCCACATTGGTCATCGCCTTGACGGGCAATGGTCTGAAAAACCTCGCTTGATACGCTCAACGGTTTAAGCGCTCGCGATCTGTTTCCGTTGTATAATGTTGCGGTATCGCTGGGCAGGACGAAATTATTCCCCATGTCGATGGACTTATTTCGACAATTGCTGGAGGCGCAGCGGCTGGCGCAAGACGACCTGCTGCGGCGCAAAGGGGTGGTCGGGGTCGCCATCGGTTTTCGCAACTACAACGAACAGGTGACCGACCAACTGGCGGTGGCGGTGCTGGTTGATCAGAAGAAGCCGGTCGAAGCCCTGAGCGCCGATGATCTGGTGCCGCAGCAAGTCAACGGCATGCGCACGGATGTCATCGAAATCGGACGACTGGAAGCGCATGTTGATCCACGCGCGCGCTTTCGCCCCAACGTGCCGGCCGGCGTCAGCATCGGGCACTACAAAGTCACAGCGGGCACCATCGGCGCCGTAGTCTTTGATCGCAATACCGGCGAGCCGCTTATCTTGTCCAATAATCATGTGCTGGCCAATAGCAACAACGCCGAAATTGGAGACGCCATCTTGCAGCCCGGTCCTACCGATCACGGCGTTCGCCCCGATGATGTTGTGGCCAAGCTGCACCGCTTCGAAATGCTGCGCTTTTACAGCGATTATGGACAAGGTCCCGCGCCGCCGACCACCACGCCTCCGCTCTTGCCCTCGGGAGGCTGTGATATTGTCGATCTGTTTGTGACCGTGGGCAACGCTTTCGCCAAAATCAATGGTTCCGCCAAACGCTTGACGGCTGTGCCAGCGGCGAAGGCGCAGACATCAAGCAACCCCATCGTGCCCAATCAGGTTGATGCCGCCTTGGCGCGCCCTAATAATCCAATGCTGTTCCAGCAGAGCATCGCCAACATCGGCCGCCCCAACGGCGCCAAGAATGCGCAGCTCGGCATGGCAATTCGCAAGCACGGACGCACGACCGGTTACACAGAAGGCACAGTCATGCTTCTGAACGCCACCGTCGATGTCTCCTACGGCGAGGATCTGCAGGCGCGATTCGTCGGCCAAGTCATCACTTCGCCGATGAGTCAAGGTGGGGATTCTGGCGCCTTAATCGTCGAAGGCGACAGCTTGAACGCCGTCGGATTGCTCTTCGCCGGTTCACGGCGCGCATCCATCTTCACGCCCATTTCTGTCGTGCTCGACATTATGGATGTCACATTTTGAGCCGGCGCATCGCACAGCGCTATGGCGCTCAGTTCAAATCGTCTATCGCCTGATATATCAAGTTGGGAAAGATCGAACGCGGTGGATGATACTCCCCCGACCAATGCTGCGTCATCATCAGCGTGATCAGCTCTTGCTGCGGATCAATGACGACGTGCGTATTGGCGGCGCCGGACCACCCGTATTCTCCGAGTGAGCTGTATCCGTTGGCGCTGCCGGGATCAACCATGACGCGGACGCCGAGTCCAAAGCCGTATCCATAGCGCTCGACGCCGATATTCAGCGGCAGATTAGCACGCGGCACGGCGTTAGTAGTCATGCGTTTGATGGCCATTGGGCTGACAATGCGCGCGCCGTCCAGTTCGCCACCGTTGATCAGCATATTGGCGAAGTGCAGATAATCCGCCGCGGTCGACACCAACCCGCCGCCGCCAGACGGACAAATCGTCGGCTGACGCACATCGCCCAGCGCCGCGTCCTCGTGAGCGATGTGCTGCGGATTGTATACCGCGTCGGCATGATAAAGCTGCGCCAGGCGATGCAGTTTTTCCGGCGGAACATGAAAGTCGGTATCAATCATGCCCAGGGGCGCGAAGATCCGCCGCCGCAGAAAATCGGCCAAGGGCGCATCGGCGATAACCTGCACCAGGTATCCCAGCACATCAGTCGATACGCCGTAATTCCAAGCGGTACCCGGCTGGAACTTCAGCGGCAATTCCGTCAAATTCTCGATCAGGTCTTTGAGCGAAATATCGCGGCGGAAGAACCCGTGCCGCTCACGAGCGCGCGCGAATAGCCGGTCGACGGGATGCCATGGATCGTGGCCGTTGGTGAATCCCGACATATGTGTCAGCAGGTGGAAGACGGTCATGGGCGGATCTTGATCGACCAATTGAGGCCGGCGGTCGGCAATGTGGCTGAACACCTTCATCCTGTCGATGCCGGGTATGTACTTGGCGACCGGATCATGCAGCTGCACGCGCCCTTCGTCGTGCAGGATCAGCAGCGCCACGCTCACGATGGGCTTGGTCATGCTATAGATCCGGAAAATGGCATCGGCATCCATAGGGCGTCCGGCGGCGATGTCCATTTTGCCGTGCACGCTGTGGTGAATTACTTTGCCGCGGCGCTGCGCCAGCGCGATGATGCCCGCCATCTGATCGTCCGCCACCTCGCGCTCGAGATAATCGGAAACGTGCTTCAACCTCTCGGCGGACATGCCAGCTTCTTCAGCCGGATAAACGTACATCGTAGTGTCTCCTGATCGATAGTCGTTCGCATCCGTGATTCAACGCGGCAGCCAGACGCGCAGTCGGCCGTCCGCCGTGCCTGCCGCCAGCGCCATGCCGCCATCGAGCAATTCCACCGGCGCGAAATTGCTGGTAATGACGTCGCCGGCATCCAGACGCCAGGCGAATGCCGCATCCATTGCGCCGCGCTCGATGGCGACGACCCCGCGCCCAGAAGCGTCCAGCGCCAGGATTTCGGGCCTGCCATCGCCATTGAAGTCACCCGCAGCCGTCTGATCGAGATTGCGCGAGAAGACTTCATTTGCGCCAAATCCCTGCAAATCAGCGCTGTGTTCGAGAGCGTCGCCGGTGTAACGGAAGAATTCTATAGCCCCTCCAGCACGTGACATAGACATCGCCGCGATCTCAATCTGCCCGGAACAATGGAAGGGACCGGCGCTGAAAGGTCGCCGACTGATCTCGCCCTGTCCAGAGGGCTGACTGTCCACTTCTTGCCGAATACCGTCATCATCCCACAAATGGACGCGCAGCCGCTCTTCCAGCGGGTCCCTGGATACGCTGGTCACCAGATCTTCTCTGCCGTCGCCGTCAATATCCGCCCAGAATGGACCGATGCCTGTGTAGGTGTCTTCGCCTGTCAAATCCGTCCGCGTCAGGATGCGAATCTGTCCCTCGCGCGCTTCGACTACCAGCAGCGCTTTGGCTGCCATGGCGTTGCCACTGCGGGCGCGGACGGCGGCATTTGCGTAGAGAGCGACTTGTCCGCGGCTGTTCATCGCCAGGCGGGCATAGGGCGGCGCCATGACGGGCAGGCTCGCCGCCACGCCTTCTTCACGTCCCAGCACCAAATCGCCGGCGCGATTGATATACAGGACTTCGTAATCGTTAACCGGCAGCGGATGCGTCCGTGGCGAAACGCTGTCATCGTAGCGCAGCACGTAGGTGCCTTCGATCATGGAGACGCCCACCACCGGCGGTTGCGCGCCCATGAACCAGGCGAGCTGATGCGCCAGCGTTTGCGCCGTGCCGTCCGGCG
This sequence comes from Anaerolineae bacterium, assembly GCA_022822305.1. Lineage (GTDB taxonomy): Bacteria > Chloroflexota > Anaerolineae > Aggregatilineales > Phototrophicaceae > UBA6055. The sequence goes on along the minus strand of JAJEBY010000002.1, from coordinate 24,302 downwards.
CCGCTTCCACCACTTGCAGATCGCCGTTCTCCAGCACAACATGCCAAACGGCCGTGTCCATGGCGTATCCGACCGCCCAGACGGGTCTTCCCCGCAAGGGTATGTCAACAGCCTTAACAACGGGGAAGCTGCCGCTGCCGCGCACCAAATGATTGCCTGCCGGATGGTGATAGGTGTAGAAATAGCGATCGAGCAAGTACGACTCCTCCCTCGCGGAGGTGAGTGTAGCAGAGATTCACAGGAGAATTAAGCGGATGACACGGCTTCGGGGCGAGGCCTGACACAAGAGCAGAGGCGCCAAGTCACAGAGGGGAGTCAAATGCCAGGCCAATGCAAAAGGCGCCCCGCTGTGGGAGCGCCTTCGTAACGATGCTAAGCGTCAATTGCCGGTCTAACCACTCGTGCCGCTGATGGTCGGCTGCGGCGCCTCGAAGTCCGCGCCCAGTTCGGCGAAGTCATCGACGTTGAAGATGAAGGGCGAATCCGAGGGCAGCAGCGCGAACGTGACGTTATCGGACAAGTTGGCGACGTACAGATACTGGATCAGGTTAGGATTGGCGGCAATCTGATCGCTGATCACGCGCAGGGCTTCGGCTTCAGCCTGAGCCTCAATCAAACGGGCGTTGGCGCGACCGCGCGCTTCCTGTTCAGCGGCATCGGCGCGACCACTGGCCTCGGTCTGAACGCGTTCCGCTTCGGTGCGGGCGCGCTGCAGCTTCTGTTCCTCGATCTGCTTCTCTTCGATGGATTGCGCGAAGGAATCGTTGAAGTCGATTTGACGCACCAGCAACGCGGTCAGCGTCAAGCCTTGCTCAGCCATGCGCATGCTGACCAATTCAGAGATTCGTCCGCCCAGCGCCTCGCGTTCCAAACCGTAGATGGCTTCCGCTTCGAATTGCGAAACGACATCTCGCGCGACGGCGCGCACCGTCGGACGTATGAAATCCGATTCATAGCGCCGTTGCCAGTTCAGATGGATCTGATTGACATCTTGGCGGCTGACGCGATAGAGCACGGTGATATCCAGGCGGATTTCCTGACCGTCAACCGTCAGCGCTTCCACGGCATCGTTGCCCTGGATCCGGCCTTCGGAGGTGATGCCGGACATGGTGTATTCTTGCTGATCGGTCGGGTAGATGATGAATTCCTGCAAGCCCGGGATGATGATCGAGGTGCCCGGCGCGCGCGCCGGTTCTTCAAGCTCACCGGTCAAGACATTGACGATGACCGCGGCCCGCGCCGGCGGCACGATCAAGATGCCGGAACTGACGATAAATATCACAATACCCGAGACGAAACCCACCAGCGCGAGCAATATCCCGCCCCGCGCCGACCTGCCCTGCGATGCCAGGGTAAAGGTGAAGGCAACACCGAGAATACCCACGCCGAATGCGAGTATCGCGATTACCTGTAATATTGAAGCAAAGTTCATGACCGCTCCTTCTCAACGCTGTACAAGCGACGATTGTTATCCGGGACAAGTATACCATACCACGAGCCGCAGCCCGCTCCCCCAATAGTTAGGGAATACATAGATTACGTAAGAATTCGACCAGAGTTGCAGCGCAACCCGACTATCCGGCCCAGCCGGGACCGCGCACGACGCGCCCGGGCGTGGCGCCGGTGTGACCGCCGTCGTCCAGCACCTGCGTCCCGTTGACGAAGACATGCGCCATGCCTTCGCTGTAATGATGCGGATCTCCCGGCGTCGAGTGGTCCTGCACCTTATCGGGATCGAATACGGCGATATCCGCGAAGTATCCCGGCTTCAAGTAACCGCGATCCGCAACCTTGAGATTATCGGCTGCGAAACCGGAGAGCCGGCGGACGGCGTCTTGCAGCGTGACCAATCCCTCGTCGCGCGCATACTTGCCGATGACGCGCGCGAAACTGCCATAGGCGCGCGGATGCGGATGATAGCTGAGGAAGTTGCCTTCGTTGGCGATGGAACCGGCGTCGGAGCAGAAACTCACCCACGGCAGCTGCGCCTGCTTGCGCAAATTGTCCTCGGTCATTCGGAAATAGAGCGTGAAGATGCGACTGTTGTCCTCGATCAGCAGGTCGATCACCGTATCCGCCGCCGATGTGCCGAGCTCCGCCATCACTTCTGTCAGTCGCTTGCCTTGATACTTGCGCAAGTCTCTCTTTGCGAAACCCGCTAGCAATATGCCGTCGGTATCATTCTCGAAGAACATATTCTCCCAGTCCGACGCAGGCGCATTCATCTCCGCTCTGATGCGCTGGCGCGTCTCGCTGTCCTTGAGGCGTTCGATCATCTTTTCGAATCCGCCGTCGTGCGCCCAGGGCGGGATGCAAGATGCCAGCCCGGTGCCGCTGTAGGGATACGTATACATATCGGCGGTTAGCGCCAGCCCCTCCGCCCGCGCCGCTTCAATCTTGGCGATGGCTTGATCCATCTTGCGCCAGTTGGCTTCTCCGGTCGCCTTGAGATGGTAAACCTCGCCGCTGACGCCGGTCGCGCGCATGATGCCGATCAGCTCGTCCAGCGCCTCCATGAAGCGATTGCCCTCGCTGCGCAGATGAGTGATATACATGCCATCGTATTCGGCGACCACGCGACAAAGCTCAACCAACTCCTCAGTACTCTGATACGTCGCCGGCGGATAGATCAGCGCCGCCGACATGCCCATGGCGCCTTCGCGCATCGCTTCATGCAGCAGGCGTTTCATCTCCGCCAGCTCGCGCTCGCTCACCGGACGATCATCGTAACCGGCGGCGTGAATCCGCAAGGTCGATGAACCCACAAAGGACGCCACATTGGTCGCTACGCCCTTGCGCTCCAGGAATTCCAGGTATTCGCCCAGCGTTGTCCACTCGATGTCGTATCTGATATCGGCGGTGGACAAGATGGTATCGCGCGCGCGTTTCATCTCGTCGCTCAGCGGACCCATCGACGTGCCCTCCCCCATCACTTCCAGCGTCACGCCCTGCTTGATGTCGCTCATGCTGCGGCCGTCTTCGATCAGCGACTCCGTGGCCCAGCTGAGCATGTTGATGAATCCGGGCGCGACAGCGAGGCCATCGAGATCAATGACGCGCCCAGCGGTCTCGTCGCGCAAGTCACCCACGGCCGCGATGCGGTCGCCACGAATGAGCACGTCGCCGCGGACAGGGTCAGCGCCCGTGCCGTCGTAGAGTGTTCCATTGCGGAGAAGAGTTGAAGTCGAGGTCATGTCTGTCGCTTTCGATTGGGAAGCGGTCAATCCGTGCCGCAACCCATTTTACCCGTCAATCCCCGAATTTGCCCCCTCATCCCAAACCCCGCTCCCACAGCCGGGAGCAGGGCTTTGTCATCGTTGCGCAAAGCTGGCAAACAAGAACGCTCGTCAACAACACGACCTTCAATTCGCCTGCAAATCCAGCGTCAAGTCACCCCTCTCCAAAGCATTGGGGAGGGGCTTTCTCCACGTTGTCCGCAGTTGGCTCGCGGGCTGAAGTTGCAGTCATGCGCTGTTTTATGTCCGTTTTATGTCCGACGGAAAATATTTTTCGGACATAAAACGTCTATTTTGCGATTTGGCCCCCACCCCAAACCCCTCCCCCATAAAGAGGGAGGGGCTATTTTCGTCGCTGACAATGGCGTTGTTAAGGCGCAGTTGCGGGCAGTGTAGCAGGGATAGGGTTGTAGGTGGCGAGTGGATGGTCGCGAGCATCAACCCCACCCTAAATCCCTCCCCGAGGCATCAGGGAGGGACTTTGTCAACGTTGCGCGCAGTTGGCTATCGGACAGGCTCGTTATGAGCTAGACCTTCAATTCGCCTGCAAATCCAGCGCCATGTCACCCCTCTCCAAAGCATTGGGGAGGGGCCGGGGGAGGGGTTGGCGTGTGCGGCTGCAGAGGAGGGCTGTGGGTGGGGTCATTGAGGAACCCAGAATAAACTCTCCGGATGTTTAGCATATTGGTCTAGCGTCCATTTCCTAACTACGTCGAAACTTGGCATGAGGGTCGGTTCAGATACGCCAAATTGCAGCAGGCGGCGTCGCAAGTTGCTACTTTCACTAAATGGAATCTTATACTTGATACAAGTGCTCGCGCAGGACGTTCTGCTTAATTTCTCATCAAATCCAACCCAACGCGTATATTCTAGAACGTCCAAGTCGGCCTTCTTATCAAACAGAAATGCGCCATCTTGCGCTTGCAGAAAACCTATCCGAGTCCTAGGCTGAACGACGAGCGAGAGGTCAGAGTCTTCAAGCTCAAGCATAGTGTGGTTAACCGCCCAAATCACCATCCGTTCATGTCTTTGCTTGTATCGCTTTTGCTCGTCTTCAGAACCTACGTCGGTTGCAAACCAAGCGGCGACATACGGATTAAATGTAAAGTCAAGGAGTCTCGTGGGCACACGATGATGCTGCGCCAAGGCATCTACAACGCTTACAGGGGCGCGAAACGGCTCCGAGTTTCCCGATACAGCATCCTCCAACGCTTCTGGGTCAATTTTGAAGTATTCCCCGCCTAATGCAAAATTTGAGTCCTCGGGCACGTACAAGTGTGCACGATCAGCGACCTGTGCGAATCGTCGCACAAGCAAGTCTTCAGTTCGACGTTGGACGTAAATGTAGAGACGTAGATGTTCACATGAATCCAGTTCTCGGTCTTTCCGTTGTTTAAGCACGTCCCGTATGCGATTGAGGGCAGGCAGTACAAACTGGACTATAAAATCACACCGCAATGACGGCGGGAGTAGCGGCCAATCGCGATTCTGCCCTCGAAATATCCATGTTTGGTCTTGCTGGCCTATTCTCAGTTCATCAATATTCTTGAAGAAGCAATCAACCGTTGGACAATAATCTGTGTGTAGTACTTGTGTCGAAACCATAACTACCCCAAACTCTCACTCAAAATCCGCCCCAACTCCCGTCGCACCAAACCCGGCCGCTCGTCCCGCAGCAGCGGCAGGCGCGCGCGCGTCCGATGCAACTGATTCAAGTCGATCTCTTGCGTGATCAGCGCCTCATCGAAATACAACCCGTGCGTCATGAACTCGCCATCCGGATCGACCACCGACGAGCCGCCCCAGAAATTCTTGCCGTCTTCATAGCCGACGCGATTGCAATGCACAATGTAGGAAGTGAACATGCTGCCGTAGGCTTGATTGACCAGCTCCACCCAGCGCGTGGACAAGCTGCGATCGCTCGCGTTGACGCCGCGCGTGGGACTGGAACTGTTGAGCAGCAGGATATCGGCGCCATCCAGCCAGAGCAGGTAAGCCGGCGAAACATGCCAAAAGTCCTCGCAGATCAACATGCCCAGGCGGCCAAAGCGCGTATCAAAGGCGCGCACGCTGTTGCCCTGGGCGAAGTAGCGCGATTCGTCGAACATGGCGTAAGTGGGCAGGTAGAGCTTGTGATGGATATGCAGCGTCTCGCCCGCCGACAGATAGGCGTTGGCGATATAGAAGCGGTTGCGCGCGTCCTCGTGCACAAAGCCGACCACGATATCAAGGTCGCGGCTGGCTTCCAATAGCGCGGAGAAAACCGCGTCATCGGCGTCCGCGCGCAGCGCCACTTCCGGTACCAGATCCTGCACCTGATAGCCCGTCATCGAAAGCTCGGGGAAGATCAAAAGATCGACGCCCCGCTCGCGCGCTTGCCGGGCGTAATCGAGATGCAGCGCCAGATTGTGCCCCAGGTCGCCCAGTTTTGGATAGATTTGCGCCATGCCCGCCACGATGCTCATCAGACGCCCTCCTTCACCGCTTAAGCTGCTCCATCAATAGTCACCCGCTCGGCAACAGCCAAGCGCGCTGCCGCCCACACCCAAAATATCAAACTCGCTCGACTGCCGCAATCGGCGGTTTGACAATTGGGGGATGGCAAACGCACACCTTGCCGCGCAGCTATTCGCAGCAAATGGTCTCCCTATGTGGAGTTGTGTGGCCCGCGGCGACTACATCGGCGGACGCTGGGTGAAGCGATAGCCGACGCCGCGCTCGGTGCGGATATAATGCGGATGGTGCGAATCGGCTTCAAGCTTGCGGCGCAAACGGTGTACGTGGACGCGCAAGGTGTCTTCGTTCACATCTTCCGAGGGCCAGACGCGCGCGATCAGCATCCGGTTCTCCACTACGCGGGTCGCGTTGCGCAGCAGCACATGCAGCATGATCGATTCGGTGGGCGTCAAGCCGACGATCCTGCCGCCAACCACGATTCGATTATGCGCAAAATCAATGCTCAGGTTTTCGTCAACGCGGATCATTGGCTCGCTGGCATAATCGAAGCTGGGCATACGCGCCAGGACAATCTGGATTCTCGCCTCAAGCTCGCGCAGGTCAAAGGGCTTCACGATGAAGTCCTCGGCATACTTCTTTAGGCCCTCAACGATTTCGTCCTTGTCGCCGCTGGAAGTCACGAAGATGATGGGCACATCCGCCATCGCCTTCAGTCTATTGGCGAGGTCGAAGCCATGCATGCTCGGCAGCGCCAGATTGACCAATGCAATATGAGGCAAGCCACTATGCTGGATATGGTCCAGGCACTCCGGCCCGTCGGGAAATCCACAGACCTCGTTTCCGGATTCGCACAAGTATTCCTTGACCGAAGATCGGAAATCCGCATCGTTGTCGATTAATAGGACTCGCGATTTTCTCATTGCTTCTACCACCTTTCGCATCGGCGAAAAGACGCAATCGCTTTAGATGAATGATGAAGGATTGCGCCTTTCACTTCGCATAATTGTGACTACAAACCTAACTCTGCCGGCAACGAAACTCTTAATTTTTTCCGTCAAATATCTCCAGGCGCAAGGCTAGCGAGACATTTGCCAGCATTCACTCTTTCCCTGCAAAGACTTACGAATCTATAAGTTTAAATAAGGACAACTTAAACAGGTCAGTATCTCACGAGCGGCTGTTCAAATAGTCGAGGTTTCGTACCATCCATTCGCGCAATTCCGGAGTCTTGATGTTTATCGCATTCAAGCTTTTTTCGTCCAGAGGGACTGCCTCTGGGATATATTCGCCACGCGCTGAATCTTTGAATTCGGGGCCATCGCGTTTGCTCAAATCGTAGTTTTCCAATTCACACACAAAGAAATGTTCTTCCAGCTGCTTGCCCGCCATCTCGTGTTCCAGAACGAATGCTGTCTCACGTATGTTTGCGATCGCTCCTAATTCCTCTAATAACTCTCGTTTGAGTGTCGCAACCAGATTGGCGTCCCCATCTTCTACACCCCCTCCCGGCGCCACCCAGTAAGGCTTGCGACCTGTCGGTTTGATTCGTTTGATAAATATAACCGAACCCTTGCCAGTCAATAGAATTGCCCGGACCCGCCGATCTATCTCAAGGGTTGCAAATTCTATCTTGGCTAACATATCATTTCGACACTAACGGAGAATTAATGCTGCATTAGAAAAGGTCGCCTGTGCGCTAAGGCTTGGAATACCAAGCGTTGCGACACCGTCTGCTGATGACCAGGTTAGAAAATGGCTTATGACTCTATCACGAAGGATTGAAAACTTCAACCAAAATGCACGATGCCATCTTGTGGCCGATGGTCAAGGGTGGGCGCGCCGGCGCCTCTATCGTTATCGGGCCCTCGAAAGGATCTCGTGACTTTACGCGCAACACTTCTCCCAATATGAGACCGCGCTGTTGCGTATCCTGCAACATGTGTGGATCATCCATGATGAATCGTCGGATGCGCGCCGGCGTGTCTAATGCCAGGTTTGAAAGCGGCAAGAGGTCCCGTTCCGGCATGATGCCGTCCATACTAGGAATCGGATCACCATGGGGATCGAAATTGGGGTGACCCAGTTTTCGTGAAATCGCCTCGATGAAGCGATCGGAGACGGTATGCTCCAGGGCCTCGGCCTCATCGTGCACCTCGTGAAGCTGATAACCTAGATCGTGCACCAGATACGCCTCGATCAATCGATGCCGGCGCAGCATCATCAAGGCGACCCGCTCGCCTTTGTCGGTCAACCGAACGCCGCGATATTTGCGATAGTCCACCGTGCCGTCTTCGACCAAGCGCTGCGCCATATCCGTTACGGCCGGCGCCGTGATGTCTAACGCCTCCGCCAGCGCGTTGGTGGAGACTCGATCCCGGTCGCGCTGCAAGCGATATATCGCCTTCAAAAAGTCTTCTACCGATTGCGACGACCCCGCGGGAATTTGGCGCCTGTTCATCCCTGTTTCCAGTTCTAACCACATTCAGGACTGCTCGCCTATCATATCATAGTCGTGAGACCAGTTGCCTACGTCATTCTTACGTTATTCTGCTAGACTGTTGTGGAGGACTCATACAGCAATCAATGAACCGCGCTGCGATAGGATCTACGGTACTGATTGACCGTCCACTTCGGCGGTCGTAGAATAGAGCGAGCGAAAGCCGCTCGAGTGATGCTGAATACAATCGAACAAGCTGCTGCGGACACCGATAGATTTTCAGGTTATGGTCGCAGGTGTACAGGCGTCATCGGAAATGACAAATGAGCAGAGACTACTACAATGTGCTGGGCGTGAACCGCAACGCCAGCGATGACGAAATCAAGAAGGCGTTTCGCCGCAAAGCGAAACAGTATCACCCTGACGCCAATCCGGACAATCCTGGCGCCGAGGCGCGCTTCAAGGAATTGAACGAAGCCTACGAAGTCTTGAGCGATGGAGACAAGCGCTCGGCATATAACCGCTTCGGCGAAAACTGGCGGCACTACCAGGGCTTTGACGGACAGAACCCCTTCGGCGGCTCTGGCGGGCAAGTCCATGTCGACGACATGTCCGACATTCTCGAGTCCATATTTGGAGGTGGCGGCCAGCGGCGCACTGGCGGCTTCCCTTCGCAATCGGCATATCCCCGCGCCGGCGACGATATTGAACGGGACATCACCATAAGCCTCCTCGAAGCCTACGAAGGCACTAAGCGCATCATCAACAAAGATGGCCGCGCCATCACCGTTCATATTCCGCGGGGCGCTGCGAATGGCACGAAAGTGCGCCTGGCTGGCGAGGGTCATAGCGGATTCAACGGCGGGTCCGCCGGCAATCTATACCTGGTCGTGAATGTCGCGAGCGATCCGCATTTTGAACGAAAAGACGATGACCTCCTGGTCGATGTCAAAGTTGACGCTTTCACTGCGATGCTGGGCGGCGAGGTAGAAGTGCCGACCATGCTGCGGCCGGTCCGGCTTAAGATTCGCCCCGGTGCGCAAACCGGCCAAAAGTTACGCTTAAACGGCAAAGGCATGCCCAAGTTGCGGCAAGAAAATGCCTTTGGCGATCTATACGCGCGAGTCTTGATTACCGTGCCAGACGATCTAAATCCAGCGCAACGCAAAATGGCCGAATCCTTGCGCGACAGCTTGCGTTAGCGCCGACGATTGGCTAGCGAGCGTTGCGCGCGCGAATGCAATCGAATTTGTGAACGTCCGTTTGCATGAGATGCCGGCAAATGCTGCAAGCAGTCATCATCATCATCTCGTGTTCAGGCCTGCTGCTGCTGGCTGTTTATCTCCAGGTCCGCGCCTGGCTCTACCCTGAACGGCTCGCGGTTGCCCCACAACCTGCCGATTCGCGATTCCGGCGCGTCACGTTTCAGACCGAGGACGGCTTGCAGATTGTCGCTTGGTATGCGCCATCGAATAGTGGAAACGCTGTGCTGCTGCTGCATGGGCATCGCGGCAATCGCGATCAATTGCTTGCGCACGCTCAATATATGGTCGAGGCTGGCTACGGCGCGCTATTGATCGACTTCCGCAATCACGGCGAATCCGAGGGACATCTCACTTCGATGGGCTATCACGAAACCAATGATGCGCGCGCCGCCTATCGCTTTCTGGTGGCGCAAGACGGTGTCGAGCGCATCGTCATCTGGGGGCATTCGATGGGCGGCGCTGCTGCCAGCCGTTTGATGAGCGAGGTTCACGCCGCCGGGCTCTGCATCGACGCGACTTTCGCGGATTTCCCGTCGCTTGTCCTATTCGGCGCCGAGCAGCGCGGCGCGCCGGCTCGGCCGATAAGCGATATCCTGGTATACATGTATGGCAGACTTAGCCAAACCGATTTCAATGAATTCCGCCCGATCGAATATTTGGCGAGAATCGAAACGCCCGTCCTTCTGTTTCACGGCAGCGACGATCCCATGATTCCGCTGACCGAGGCGCAGCGCATTGCTGCGGTCAATCCACAGATTCGCCTGGATGTGTTTGAAGGCGCCGGGCACAGCAACCTGTATGAACGGCAGCCCGACCGTTATCGCCGAACCGTATTGCGCTATCTGCAAGCTGCCTTTGACTAGCCGACCTTTGGTCTGTCCCGTCTCCCCTGCTAAAATAGTCGCTCGGCTGGCGGATCGCCTAAGGCAGAGCGGAATCGTGCGCAGAAAGCATCAATGGCGCTTGATCGCAGTTATTGTGCTTGTATTGCAGGTCATTTCGGCGTGCGACAATTTGCTCGGCGTTCGTCCCGAACCGACGCAATCCGCAGCAGTTTTCCCGCCGAACAACGGGGCAGAAGAGAGCGCAAGCGAATCGACCGCCGTCGCGGAAGCAATAGTCAGCGCGGCCGATGCCGAGAATCAGCTGCTGACCAACATCTATGCGCGCGTCAGCCCCTCGGTGGTCAATGTCGAAAGCACTTCCCGTGACGAAGCCGGTACGGTGAACGAGGTGCGGCGCGGTTCCGGATTCATTTACGATCAAAACGGCCACATCGTCACCAACGCGCACCTGGTGAAAGATGCCGATGCTTTGTCAGTTACGCTGGAGCGCGCGTTGGTTTTGCAGGCTCAATTGCTCGGTTGGGACAGTTTCAGCGATTTGGCTGTGCTCAAGATCGACATTGGCGCGGATCGCTTGCGGCCACTGCCCATCGGCGAATCCGGCGACCTGCGGGTCGGGCAACGGGCCATCTCAATCGGCAGTCCGTTTGGGCTGGACAACTCGATGACGGCGGGAATCGTCAGCGGTTTGGATCGCACTTTGCGCTCGGCCGAACTGATCGACGGCGATCGGGCGCCCGGTTATGACAATCCCGCCATCATCCAGATCGACACGCCGATCCATCCCGGCACGTCTGGCGGACCACTGCTCGATTCACATGGTTACGTGATCGGGATAACCACGGCGATACGTTCAGACAATGGCGTCTTTCAAGGCGTCGGCTTCGCAGTCCCGGCGGAGACCATGCGTCGCGTCGTACCGGATTTGATTCGATACGGACGCGTGGACTACGCCTGGATGGGGCTCTCGGTCATGCGGGAGGAAGGTGGGTTCGGCGTGGCTGGGTTGCAACAGGCGCTGGACTTGCCGGTGGAACATGGCGTGCTGCTGAGTGGTGTCACCGAGGGCTCTCCGGCAGATTTGGCAGGACTGCGCGGTGGTTCGGAAATACTTGAAATCCGCGGCAAGCAAGTTTGCGCCGGTGGCGATATCATCGTCGCCATCGACGACAATTACGTGGCGAACCTGGACGAACTGAATGCCCATTTGATCCAGGAGACTCGTCCGGGAGACGAAGTGATCATACTGGTCATCAGAGACAAACGCACGTTCCAGGCGAAGCTAAGGTTGCAGCCTCGACCAGTGGCGGGCGAACGCCGGGTGTTGGACTGCAACGCCAATGCATAGAGACGTACTCATGAAAACCTGGACGATGGAATCGGACCTCTGTCAGATGCGACCTTTGGATACTCGCGATATCGGGCCGATCACGCAACTGGCCGGCGCGGCGGAGATCGCCGCCAACACCTTCGTCCCGCATCCCTATCCTCACGATGCCGCCAGCGAATTTGTCAAGCTTTGCCAGGAGAGATGGATACACGACGAAGCCTATACCTTCGCCATTTTGCACAAGCCCAACCGAGACTTTACCGGCACCATTGGCATTCATCTCGATCAAGCGCACAATTGCGCCTTTGTCGGTTATTGGATTGGCAAGCCATTTTGGGGCCGGGGATTAGCGACCGCGGCTCTGCGCCTGATCATCCAGTTTGGATTCGGCCGGTTGCAGCTGAATCGTATTGAAGCCGGACATTTCTCCGACAATTTGGCATCGGGACGGGTCATGCAAAAGGCCAACATGCGCTTTGAGGGCGTCCGCCGGCAATCCGCTTTGCATCGCGAACACTACAAAGATGTGGTCTACTACGCGATCTTGCGCGACGATCACCTGCGCGACCAAACGAGTTAGGCAAATCGAAAAGGCCGCAGAGGATTAGTCTGCGGCCTTTTGACTGTCAATTCAACAGTCTTGCGGTTGTTCGGGTTCACCCCCTAACGGAGCGTCCCTTAGAGGTGTGAATGGGTTAGAGGGTATCCCCCTTATGACCGTCCATTATTTGATCACCTCCTTCACTCACCCGACATTGGCCACAGGATAACACATCGCTGCTCGACACGCAAGCAATTTAGGCGGCCGCCCCATGCCCCTCCGTGCTATAATTTCCGCATCCGAGAGAAAGTCAGACGCTCCTTGGCATGACGCGCCATTTCAATCCTGCGCATCGACGACAGGCGGTGCAGTGGGCACAAAACTTGATGAACCGCAGATTCTATGTTCTGGACACGGAAACTACGGGGCTGGGACCCAGCGATGAAATCCTGCAAATCGCCGTTGTCGACCAGCAGGGGAATCCGGTATTGGATCAGTTGATTAATCCGGGGGCGCCGATCTCGCCCGGCGCCGCGCGCGTACACGGGATAACCGAAGCGCAGGTCGCCACGGCGCCGGTATTCCGGCAGCTCTATATCCCCTTGAGCAAGCTGCTTGCGGGAGCAACCGTCATCGCCTACAACATGGATTTTGATTGGCGCATGCTGCAACAGACGACGGCGCGCAACGGCTTGCCCGATATTCGCATCGGCAAGCGCGACTGCGCCATGAAACAATACGCCAAATTCAAAGGCAAGCGTCATGGCGGCGGACGCGGCTATGTCTGGCACAAACTAGCAAACGCGCTGCTGCAGGAAGGCTTGACCGTCAGCAGCGCGCATAGCGCGGTCGGCGATGCGCAAATGACCCTCGAGTTGATCCGCAAGATGTCTCAATCCGCATAAAGGCCTTGCCACTCCTCTTGACCTAACCATTCACGAGTATCGCCACGATCACTCGCGCGCGCAGCGTCAAAAAAGTCAAAGATTCGTTTGTGCTCTCCCCGAAATCAGATATAACAAAGTTAGCTTGGAACTCACAACTACTATATGGGTTTGCCGAATTTCCATGTATGAGAAGCGAGGATAGGGATTAGCCGTGAAGAGAATATATGGCACATCAAAAGCGGTCTTATTGGTCGTGTTGTCGGTTTTCCTCGTGCTGCCGGCTACAACTGTCTTCGCAGCTGATATTACGGTCGATGAAGATTGCAGTCTTGCCAACGCGATACTGTCCGCGAGCGACCAGGATCAAGTTGAGCCTTTGAACAGCTGTGAAGCCGGCGACGACGTCGCTGCCGCGGTAGATACGATTACGATTGACGTTAGCGGCACGGACGAAGGCACGATCGTATTGGCCGCAACCTTGAGCATCACGACACCGATTGCAATTGAAGGCGGCGGATTCGTCATCAGCGGGGGTGATTTGGTTCAGGTTTTTAACGTTGACGGCACATCGCTTTCGATCAACAGCTTGACCGTAACGGCTGGATCCAGCGATTCGAACGGTGGCGCAATCGCGGTGTCTGATGGCTCGCTGACGCTAACGAATAGTGTGGTCAGCGCGAGTACCGCGGTTGGTCATGGCGGCGGCATCTACGCTGTCGATAGCGAACTCAGCTTGAGCAACAGCGCGGTCAGCGGAAATACCATAAACGAAGAGAGCGAAACCCACGGTGGCGGCATCTATTTCTCGTCGGCGGACACGAACGGACTGACCATCACCACGAGCGGATTGGATGGCAACAGCTCGCCCGCGGACGGCGGCGGCTTGTATATCAGTGGCGGAGTAGCGCTGATTACCAATACCACGTTCGGCGAAAATACCGCTGTGGCGAACGGTGGCGGCATCTATAACGCGAGCACGGCAACGCTAACCCACGTCACCGTCGCAAACAATACGGCAGAAACCGGCGGCGGCATTCACGATACTGAACAACTGCACTTGTACAACAGTCTGCTCGCTGGCAACACCGGCGGCGATTGTTCCGGCACTTTGAACAGCAATATCGGCAATCTGATCCAGGACGGATCCTGCGGACACGGCGAATTGACCGGCGACCCGCAAATCCTCGAACTATCCGGGCTGCCGATCTATTACGTGCTGGAGAGCCGGAGCCCTGCCGTTAACGCCGGCGACGACGCCTATTGTTTGGCGGAAGATCAGCGCGCGTTGACGCGTCCCGAAAGCGCTTGCGACATCGGCGCGTCAGAATACAGCTCCGGGGCGTTCTCCTTCCAGATCGCGCTTGCGCAAGTCTCAGTTGCGGAGGAAGAAGGATCTTCGTCCTCGTCATCAGGTTCAACTGCGCCATCTACGCCCGCGCCACCGACCTGTGAAAGCCTTCCGGCTGGCGTCACCGTCACCGGTTATGTCATCGGCACCCAATGTCAAGAGCGTGACGCGGCCGGCATCGGCAATCAGACCATCATTGACTCCGGATTTAAGAAGGCGATTGACTTATGGGGATTTGTACCCCCCAGCGGAATCGATATCTGCTTCCAGGATACGGGTAATATTTTCCTGCTTGATGCGGCAACATCGCCGCGAACAATTTTGGCCCTGGTCACGACAACGAATGGAGACAGCCGCTGCGCCCATGTTGACCGCGAAGGCACCGCAGTTTTGATGCCGCCGGAATTCGGAGAAGGATCCGCCGCTCCTGGCGCGGTCGTATCGCAAGACATCGAAGTCGCCTTGACCGGTTGCACGGTAACCACGACCGAGATTGTCAATCAGCGCAACGCGCCGGCGGGTGATACGATCCTGTATGTCATTCTGAATGACTACACATTTACGGCTCTGGCGCGGACTTCAGGCTGGTTCCAAGTCGATAACTTTGGGACGGTCGGTTGGATTAGCGCCGATTACGTGACCACGCAGGGCACTTGCGGGTAGCTGCAAATCACTGAATTTCAAACCCCTCCCGATTAGCTTGGCGAGGGGTTTTTCTCTTTACGAATCAGACAGCACTCTCAGGCGCCACTTATGCGATTTGACGACAAAGCTGTATTGGTAACCGGAGCGTCGCGGGGCATCGGGCGAGAGATCGCTTTGCAGTTTTCCCGGCGCGGCGCCACGGTTGCCGCGCACTACCATCAGAATCGAGCCGCTGCCCTGGAAACCGTCGCCGCTTTGCCAGGCGAGAATCACTTCATGGTACAAGCAGATATGGCTGACGCGGCGGCCGTGCAACAAATGGTGCAAGCCGCGGAAAATCGATTCGGGCGCATCGACATTTTGGTCAACAACGCGGGCATCTATGAAGAGCATCCCTTGACCGATGTCGATTACGAGAGCTGGCAAACGCAGTTTCAGCGCACGCTGGCGGTCAACTTGATCGGCGCCGCCAACGCCACATACTGCGCCGCGCAATTCATGCGGCGACAGGGTGGCGGGCGCATCGTCAATGTCTCGTCCCGGGGCGCGTTTCGCGGTGAGCCGACCGCACCGGCCTACGGCGCCAGCAAAGCCGCTCTGAACAGTCTGGGTCAGTCGCTGGCCAAGCTGTTGGCGCCACACAATATCTTCATTGGCACGGTAGCGCCGGGTTTCGTCGAAACTGATATGGCAGAGGAAATCCTGGCGGGTCCTGATGGCGACGCGATTCGCGGCGAATCTCCGCTCAACCGGGTTGCTCGACCTGAGGAAGTGGCTTATGTGGCGCTATTCCTGGCATCCGAGGGCGCCGAGTTTGCTACCGGCTGTATCATCGATGTCAATGGCGCCTCATATCTGCGAACTTGAGCGAAACGGAATATCGCCTTGATCGATCGCCTTGAACTAAACACGGAGCGACTGAGGATCCGTCACTATCGCAAATCCGATCTCGACGCCTGCGTTGAGTTTCATCGTTCGGTATTTGGCAGCGACAAATCCGTGCCGGCAATCGAGCGCTGGCTGGTGTGGACGATCGACAGCTATCGCGAGCTTGCCGGGCTTAGTCAGCCGCCGTATGCGGACTACGCCATCGAATTGAAAGCGGGCGGACGATTCATCGGCTCAGTCGGGATCGTGCCGACGGTGGCGCCTTGGGGCGCGCTGCTCGGCGATGCAAATGATGCTCTGATTCGCCCGGAAATTGGGCTGTTTTGGGGAATCTTGCCCGCGTTTCGACGGCGGGGCTACGCTACAGAAGCCGGACGCGCGCTGCTCGACTTCCTCTTCCATCAGTTGCGCGTTAGGCAGGTCATCGCCACCACCGAAAGCGACAACATCCCCTCGCAGCGGACCATGTCAAGATTAGGTATGACACTGCTGCGCAATCCGCTTGAGCAACCGGCCTGGCCCCAGGTCGTCGGTCTTGTTAGGCATCCCGCTGCCGAGTGACTCTTGCAATTCTCAAAATTTGTACTGGACCGCCATAAATTTTAGATTCATGGGGACAGGGGTCAGCGTCTGCCGACATTGCTGCGCAGATCCGCCAAAACTCTCTGAATTCGTGATTGAACGGGCTTTGGCAACGACTGGACACGAATCCGGAATTGTCGGCGCATAAGTCCCCAACTGGTTACGGAAGGAGATAAAAATGTTCCATAAGTTCTTTTCAATTCTTGTTTTGCTGGTCTTGCTCGTCGGCATAGCCAGCGCGCAAGACGACAGCTATGCCTTGACGATCATGCATACGAATGATGTGCACGGTCATCATGAACCGCAGCGTGACGGCAACGGCGGCGCGGCGCGCCAAGCCACGGTCGTCAGTCAAATCCGCGACGAAGTGGATAACCACCTGCTGCTTGATGGTGGCGACCGCTTCACCGGTACGCTCTTCCACGTGCAGTATCGCAGGCAGGACAGCGTACAAATCATGAACGCTATCGGCTACGATGCCATGGCATTGGGCAATCACGAGTTTGATGATGGCAGCGAAGTGTTGGCCAATTTCATCAAGGGCATCAACTTCCCCGCGCTAAGCGCCAATACTGACGTGAGCGATGACCCTCTGCTGGCCGGCCTGGTTGAACCTTCCGTCATCCTCGATGTCGGCGGCGACAAGATCGGCATCATCGGCTTGACTACGCCCGAAACCGCAATCCTCGCGAAGCCAAGCGAGTACATCGTGTTTCACTATGACCTGATCAATATTACCCAAGGCGAGGTCGACAAGATGGTTGCCGAGGGTGTCAACAAGATCATCCTTTTGACACATATCGGTTACGGCGCCGATGTGGAAGTTGCCCAAGGCGTCAGTGGCGTTGACGTCGTGGTCGGCGGGCATACCAATACCTTCCTCAGCAACGTTTACACAGGCGCGCGTGGCGAGTATCCGACCGTGCTGGAAAGCGCCAGCGGCGAACCGGTCCTGGTTGTGCAAGCCAGCACCAAGACGATCTATTTGGGTCGTCTTGATGTCGAATTTGATGGCGCCGGCCTATTGACCGATTGGGACGGCGATGCCATTCTGCTGAGCCGCTATATCAGCCCCGATCCCGATATCAGCGATCTGATTGCCGGCTTGGCTGAACCCATCAACGAGCTCCGCGCCATGCCGGTTGGCGAGAGCGCTATCGAGTTGACCGGCACCAATCCTCGCCTCTGCCGCATTCAAGAATGCTTGCTGGGCAACGTCATTGCCGATGCCATTCTTGACAGCACTGGCGTAGATATCGCGCTGCAAAACGGTGGTGGCATCCGCGCTGACATTGACGCTGGAGAGGTCACGCTGGGCGAAGTCTTGACCGTGCTGCCCTTTGGCAATCTGATCAGCACATTCGAATTGACGGGCGCTGATTTGCTTGTCGCGCTGGAAAACAGCGTCAGCCGCATTGTGCTGGACGAGAACAACAATCCCTCGCTCGATGGCGCTTCGGGCCGCTTCATGCAGGTGGCCGGTATGCGCTATACCTTTGACGCCACGCAAGAGGTTGGCAGCCGCATCGTCAGCGCTGACGTCATGCAGGATGGCGAATATGTTGCCGTTGATCCTGACGCCGTTTACCGCGTCGCCACCAACGATTTCATTCGCGCCGGAGGCGATGCCTATGCCGGCTTGGCCGCCAATGCCATCAATCCCTACGATCAAGGCAGTCCATTGGATCAGGTCGTCGCCGAATACATCACCGCCAACAGCCCCATCAGCGCGAGCCTTGAGGGCCGTATCACGCACCAGGCGGGAGGCTGACGCTCACGTCAATCGCTTGACCTGTCCACAACATGCTATAGACGGGAACCGCTGGCTTGGGCCGGCGGTTTTCCTTTTCTAACTGCTATCCGCGAGCGTTGCCGCCGCAAGTCAAAAAATGGCTAATGCGCTACAATGCATGCAGGCCGCCGCCAAGACGGACCGCCAGCCAAGCTATGCTACGGGATGCCATGCCCGATTCAAATTCCTTCGACGATCTAAGTTTCATCTATCATCCGGATGATCTCGACTTTGTGCGTCATTTGGCTGCGCAGCTGACCGAACGAGGCATCCGCTGCTGGCTGGACGAAAACGAGTATGGCGATACTGAAGCGGGTCGTCAGCGCTGGATGAACAGCATCTTGCGATCCTATAGTGTGGCGATGGTACTGACGCCGTCATCCGCGCAAAGCCAGCTCTGCAACGCCCTGGTCGAATTCGCGGTGATCAACGGCAAACGCTTTGTCAGCTTGATCGTAAACGAAGACATCACGGTCGATGTACATCCGGCCATCGCGGCCTATCCCTATATTTTCTTCCGCGAAGGCGACGACGTTGAAGCGAGCTTCACCGCTCTCTGCGAGTTCTTGCCGGCGGATCAGCATTTGCGATTTCACACCGACCTGCTGGTGCAAGCCCATCGCTGGGACAGGCAAGGACGAGCGCCAACATTGTTGCTGGCGCCAGACCGTATCGATCAAGCGCGGCTGTGGCTGACCGAAGGCGCCCAGCGTTCGCCGAAACCCTCGCAGCTGCAGGTAGCATTCATTCACGCCAGCCGCCGTCAGAAGCCGACGCCGAAGCGAGCCATCTCAAGACTCTTGATTGCGGGCATCGCTCTGGCCGCCGTTGCACTGGCGCTGGCGCTGGGTCTGAAGCGTTTCAGCGACAACCAGGCTATCGCCTCCGCCACTGCCGAATTCATGAGCACCAGCCAAGCTCATACTCAAATCGCCCGGTTGGCGGCCGCTACCGAAACTGCGCAGCGCGACAGTTCGGCGCGCTTGCTCGCCGATTTGGCGGCCACAAGCGGCAGCGTCGCGCGGAATGTCCGTGGCGCCGCGGCCACGGCGCTCTTGCGAGCGACCAGCCAAGCTGAACAGGCATTGACAGCAATCGCGGAAGCCACGCAGCTGGCATCCGAACAACGCGCCACGGAAATGGCTCGCATCGATCGCAGCTTGGCGGCGCAGTCCGTGCTCGAAAGCGCGGCAGCTGCGCTTGACGCCGGCGATATTGACCTGGCGTTGGCGCTGGCGTGGGACACAGCCTCGACCTATGACGAGCCCTACTACGCCTATCCGCTCTTGCGGCGTATCGCAGACTTGGCGCCGCTAATGATTCTGGAAGCAGTCGCCTCAACGCGGCTGCAGCCCGGCGGCAATCAGATTGCCATCATTCCCCGGAGTTTCGACCGAGTTGCTATATATGATCTTGAGCGCGCAGCTCTCGCATTCGAAAGCCGGGATCACGATGGAAAAGTGACGGCACTGGCATATAGCAGCGACGGGACTCGCTTGATCACGGGGACGGACAGCGGCGAATTGGTCATACGCGCGGCCGACAATGGCGATGCGCTACATCGGCTGGATGCCCATCAGGGACCAGTTACAGCTCTGGCTTCGTCACGCGACGGACAAAGCGTTTTCAGCGCCGGGACAGAGCCCCTCCTGGCCGTTTGGGATTTGGCATCCGGCGAATCTGTTGCGCGAGTTGACGCCGACGACGCGCCTCCGCCACGGGAGCTGGTTGTGAGCGCGGACGATTCGCGTCTATATGGCTGGGCGATACTTGACGGACAGCCGGTTATGAAGCAGTGGACCGCCGAATCCCTGGAAACTGTTGCCGGCGATAGTGATGGACAGGTTTATCTGGGATTCGATGACGACGGCGCAACCGCCTATAGCGGAGGGCGCGGCTTGCCCGCATACGCCGGCGACTCCAATACCGGCGATCTCACGCTCTGGGACCTGAACACGGGTCAATTGCGACTTCGACTGGTCGACGGCTTCAATTGGTCTGCGCTCGACGGCGATGGAACAGTTGAAGCTACCGACGCCCTGCTCTTCATCGATTTGTCGCCGGAAGCGGCGCTCGCAGGCGTGATCGACAGCAACGGCGACCAGCGATCCGTGCTGGTGGATCTCGCTGCGCCAACACAATACCGGACATTCGCAAACGACTTGGCGGCGCGGCTGACATCGGCGCGCTTCATCGACGAGCAGAACGCGCTATCGGTCACGGACGACGGTCAGCTTGTGCTGTGGTCGGTGATTGACGGCAGCCTGAGCCGCACAGTTGGCGCTGCGCCCGGTCCGCTACATTCAATCACGGTCAGCGACGATGGCGACTACGCCGTTGGGCAAGCGGCCGATGGCAGCGTATCCATCTGGTCAATTGACGGCGTTCGGCGGCCACTGCTCGGCCTTGAAGATGCCCAAGCTGGCACGGCACTCGGTCGGGCGGGCGATAGGCTGCTGGTCGTCGCAGAGGACGGAAGTCGATTGCTGAGCATCGAATCGGGCATCGACCTGGCAATCATTCCCGAAAGTCGTCTGACCCGCATGAATGAGGCCGCTACGCATTTCGCCGTTTATCACGGCGACGGGATCAGCGTTTACGATACGCGCGGCGGTCAGCTCCAATCGCAATGGCAAGTCGAATTTGACAGTATTGTCGATCTATATCTGTCGCCTGCCGGTGACGCGCTGGCGGTTGCGGAAGCATCCGGAGATCTCTGGCTTCTACGCGCAGATGTTGACGAGCCCCGGCGATTGAACGCGGGAGCGCTTGCTCCGCCGTTCCTCCTTCGATACGCCGATGACGGCGCGTTTCTGACGGTTCATGCTGATCGCGCGCTCTTATGGGACGGCCGCAGCGAATCCCCGCAGCGAGCGTACGCTCTGGGCGTTCCGGCCGATTTTCCATTGGAGGATCGCTTTGACGCCGCTCTCAGTCCAGCTGGCGATCGTCTGCTCTTTTTCGTCTTGCTTGAGAATGGACTGGCTGGCTTGACCGAGATCGCTCTTGATACTGATGCTTTGAGGCGCGCCACTTTCGTAAATGTCGAACAGGGCGTTTTGAGCCGCGACGGCGAATCGCTCATCATGCAAGTTGCGGACCGCGCCGTTGAGATTGTTGATGCCTCCAGTGGCGAAAGAATATATCGTCTCGACCACGACGAGGCTGATTTGCGCAATCCTCGATTTGTTCCCGCTTCCAACCGTATCTTTGCGCTGGCCGATAACCGACTCCAGGTTTATGACACTCGCGCTGGAATCATTGAGCAGGAGATTGCGCATGCCCGCCCGCTCGTTGAGTTTTCGATCAGTGCTGCGGGCGATACGGCGTTGACGGTTGATATCGACGGCGTTTATCGCGTTTGGAAAATCGAGAGCGGCGGAGACTTGCTGGAGCGCATTGAATCACAATTGCGGCCGCGCGCGTTGACCTGTGCTGAACGCGCGCAATACCTCACATTGCGCCTCTGCGAGTCTTAGTCATGAAGCGCATCCTCTTCGCGTCTTGGTATACCGGCTTGGGCGGCGGAGAGACGGATCTGCTGTCCCTGGCCGACTCACTCTCCAAACGGGATTACGCTTGCCATCTGCTTTTGCCAAATGAAGGCCAATTGGCTGAGACCTGGAGGAGCGCCGATCGTCCGCTGCATATCATCCCTTTTCGCGGCGCTTCCACGTTTTTCGTACCGGCGCTGTGGGCGCGCTTCCCGGTCGTCAGGCGCTTCGCCGATCTCATTCGTCGCGAGCGAATAGACATCGTATACAGCGACTATCACAGTCTGCCGTTGGTTGCGGCCGCCGCGAGCCAGTCCTGCGTACCCGTCGCCATAACTTTGTGGGGCTGGTGGTTCCAGCCAAAGATGTGGCAGCGTCGGTTCTTCCGCCAGATCCCGGCAGTTGTTGCGCGCTCCAAAGCGATCAAAACTGGATTCCTGGGTTCAAGGCCGTTTATGCCCGCAGAGAAGATTCCAGTAATCTATTCCGGCATTGATACCAATCGTTTTCATCCTGGCCTTTCGGGCGCTATGTTGCGCGACGAAATCGGCATCGGGCGGGCTGCGCCGGCAGTCGCCATGATCGCGCGTTTTCAGCGGGTTAAGGGCCATCACACCTTTCAACGAATGGCCGCTCGCGTGGCGGAACAGCTGCCCGAAGCGCATTTCGTCGTCGCTGGCGATGAAACATTCGGCGTAGTTGCCGACCGCCGCTACCGCGACCAAATGCTGGACGCCGCCGCCCGTCATCCGCTGCTGCGCGATCGGCTGCACTACATCGGCTTCCGCGAAGATGTCGAGCAAGTTTATGCGGCGGCTGACGTTGTCGTCTGCGCATCGGCGTTTGAAAGCTACGGACGGGCAAACCTGGAAGCGATGGCCGCCGGCAAACCGGTCGTCAGCACCAACCGCGGCGGTCCGCGGGAGACGATAGTCCCGGGAGAAACCGGCTATCTTGTCGATCCCGACGATGCGCGAGGCATGGCGAATTCGGTCTTGCGTTTGCTCGCCGATGACGACCTGCGCGCGCAAATTGGCTTAGCGGCCAGAGATCACGTCATTCGCAATTTCTCCGCCGACGCCGCTGCCGAGGCGTATGTCAAGATTTTCGAATCGCTGGCAAGGGTCAATTGACGGTGGCGTTGTGCAGGAATTTCGCCATGGTATCGCCGATGGTGTTGTCCCTCAAGTAGGCGATATGCTCTCCGGCAAAGGGAATCGGCTGCATGCCGAAATGATTCACCAGAGCGTTGTCGGGCACTGTGTTTGGCACGGCCAGCAGCTCCAGCAAGCTAGCGCTCACGGGCGAACCCGGGAGCGTCGCTTCCATGATTTTCACGGCAGGTCGCAGCAGCGCTACGGGTGTCGGCAGCAGCAGCCGCCAGGTATTCATCGCTTCGATGATGCGGCGCTCAATCTCGCCCAAGGTCAAGACTTCCGGGCCGCCCAGCGCCAACTCCTTGCCGATGGCGCCGTCGTCGTCCAGGCTGCGGATCACGGCTTCGACCACGTCATAGACCGACACCGGCTGGAACTCCGCTACGCCGCCACCGATCAAGGGGAAGACCAGGGGCGTCACTTTCAATAGACGGGCGAAGGTATTGAAGAATTCGTCTTGCGGGCCAAAGATGGCCGAGGGGCGCAGAGCGGTCCATTGCAGATTCGAAGCCGCAACATAGGCTTGGGCGCGTCCTTTACTGGCGAGGAAGCGATAAGGCAAGTCGGCGCGCGCGCCATTCTGGCTCATGTTGATGAAGCGCTTGACGCCGGCGGCTTCCGCAGCGTCCAGTACATTGACGGTGCCTTGGAAATTGACGCCGTCGTAGGTCTGGCCGCGTTTTTCCATGGCGATGGCCACATAATGGATCACGGCGCTGACGCCTCGCATGGCGGGCGCAAGACTGTCGCGATTGGTAACATCGCCTTCGACGATGTCGATTTGATCGGCGACATCGCGCAAACGCAGGCGAGCTTTGGCGCGATTTCGCACCATCGCCCGCACCGGATGGCCCAAGGCGACAAGTTTCTTCACCGTTTGATTACCCAGGTATCCTGCCGCGCCGGTAACCAGAATTGTCATGGTAGATTCTCCGCGTGATGGCTCGTCCTTAATTCTATGTTAAATCCAGCGCATTAGAACCGTATTAATTGGCCGCTCACGCTTTGCAGCGGCGATTGGGAATCCGCGCGAAGTGCTGAGATTTGGATTCTGTTACCAGAATTGGGGGGCAGCTGAGCGCCGCGAGTCCCAAAATGCCCCGCAAATGCCCCACAAATGCGCTTTAATCTCCAAAAGGTATCGACACGGTATAGGTGTTTTGTGGTCATTTAGGCGGGGGTACCCCTCTGCTCGAGCCTTTTGGGCGAGCCAAGGCTCGCGCCTACATTTTTTGTGTGCCTGCGGGCGACCTGATAGTGATCTTGACCCGTTATAGTGGACTCTAAGATTGTCTACTCTCCTGCGCTTCAAATTGCATTGGACTCATGTAGCCGAGTGCTGAGTGCAACCGTCGGCGGTTGTACCACCCTTCGATGTAGTATGCGAGCGCACCCCGG
>JAJEBY010000007.1 GCA_022822305.1 Anaerolineae bacterium | reverse complement strand
CCCCCCAGCCCCCTCCCCATTGCAATGGAGAGGGGGGGGGCTTAGGCTTTGCGAACTCGTCTTTAATTGTCGGCTATGGACATCTGAGTGGTCGAAAAACTCAGGC
Source organism: Anaerolineae bacterium (assembly GCA_022822305.1). GTDB lineage: Bacteria > Chloroflexota > Anaerolineae > Aggregatilineales > Phototrophicaceae > UBA6055. Next base: position 86,572 of record JAJEBY010000007.1, on the reverse strand, counting down.
TGATACAGAACGTGGCAAGCTTCCCCCTATTGATATGGTGAGATTGAGGGGGCTAGACTATGGGCAGATGTGAAGAAACTCAGTAGCGGACAAGCCTTACAAAGCTGGTCCGGTACTTCACCTCGGCAGCGCCTGGTTTTACCCCACCCCCCGGCCCCCTCCCCGACAAGTCAGGGAGGGGGAGCTAACTCTTGGCGGATTCCACAGAATTCTGATGCGTCTTGCAAGGATTAACACTGTGAATCGTCGCAAAATCGGTGTTTTCCAGGTAGTGTTGCGTAAGTTTCGCAGTAGCGGACAAGCCCTACAAACGACCTAAGATGTGGAAATCAGCAGGGTTGATGAAGCTCGTGACCGGAATACGCGTCCCTTCGCTATCGAAGACAGTGATGACAGGCGGTCTTGCCACTGTACCGGCCAAGCCTTGCAAGACGCGACGCCTTTGTGATTGAAACGCTGTTGCCACTGTGGTTCGCCGAACGGAGACTAAATGCTCGGTCCCACGCGATGGATGGCGAAGCTGTTATTGTCGCGCAGGGCTTCGGACTTGGTCAGATAGCCGTTGCAGACGCGCTCGACCTCGTCATACACAATCTGTCCCGCTTCCGCCAGAGTGATCTCGTCATAGAAGACGCCGCTGACATCGACATCGACCGTATCGCGCATGAGCTCGAAGGATCCCCGATTGCCCGTCACCTTGATGGTGGGCATGATGGGATGGTTGGAGGTATGCCCGCCGCCGGTGCAGAAGGTCAACACCTGACAGCCGGCCGCCGCCATGCTGCTGATGCTTTCGGCGCCCATGCCCGGCCCGTACATCACGTAATTTCCCGGGTCAATCCTGGTTGGCGCTTCGGCAATTTCCAGATATTCGATGATGGGGCTGTCGCCGATCTTCTTGACCGCGCCCATCGATTTTTCTTCGATGGTGGTCAATCCGCCGGCCATGTTGTCGCCCGTAGGTTGGGAGCCGCGGATGTCCTCGCCGCTGGCCAGCGCGCGCGCTTCCATGTGTTGAACGCCGGCCACGATCGCTTGCGCCACCGCCGGACTGGCGGCTTTCTCGGTCAGCCAGTTTTCGCAGCCCATCCACTCGGTGCATTCCGCCATCAGCATGCGGCCGCCTTGCGCGATCAGAAGCTCGCCCGCGATGCCATTGGCCGGATTGCTCGCCAAGCCGGAAGTGGTATCGGAGGTGCCGCATTCGGTACCGAAGAGGATTTTGCTCATCGGCGCCGCTTCACGGTTGTATAGGCTGATCTGCCGCGCGAAATCCTGAGCGTAGCGCGTCGCTCGATCCACGGCATTGATGAAGCCGCCTTCTCCGCGAATATTGACCGTGGCGATGGGCTTGCCGGCGGGCGCGATATCATCGGCCAGGTCTTCGGCGGTCATGCCTTCTTCTTTGAAGTGGTCGATGATGACGACGGCGCCGACATTGGGATTCATCGCCGTCCCGGCCAGGAACCGCCTGGTCACGCGCAGATCCGGCGCCACCTGGCAGCGGCCGTTGGCATGCGTGATGGGCACAGCGCCATGTATCGCGTTGGCGACGCGATCAACCACGCCGTTGGCGTAGATCGTACCCGACAGAATCAGCAAGTGATTGCGCACGCCGACATCGCCGTTGGGACGATGATAGCCCATGAATTCTGACATTTTGTTCTCCCTGTTGATCGTTGCGGGCGACCCAATGGGTCGCCCCTACATAGTCATTCATTCAGCGGCGACGGTTTTGCGCTCGGTCAGATCGCCGCGTCCGCGATTGCTCTCGACATTATGCGCGTGCACATGCTCGCCCGCTTTGATATCGCAGAGCGCCGAACCGATGCTCAAGCCATATTTCAAGACGGTGTCTCCGGCGGCGATATCCATGAGCGCGATCTTGTGCCCATAAGCGATGTCATCCTGCGCGACGATTTCGATATCGCGGCGCTCGCCATTGCAGGTCACGTGGTCGCCGGCGTTGATTGATTCGAGCACGGCGGTGCCGACATTGTCGGTGGCGTAGACCACAAACACTTTTTTCATGTGCTGCCTTTCCTGATACAAATGCGGCTTCACTCGAATTGCGGCAAGTACTCCGCGAATTCATCCAGCAAATCATCGAGGATAGCGCGCGCCCTGTCAATATCGGTGACCATCGGATCGAGCAAGAAAGCCCCCAGCGCCAAATCTCGGTCGCCGCGCAGCGCCGCCTCGACGTACAGCGCGCTCAATGACAGCTCGCGCCGGCACATTTCGGCGATGCCCTCGGGCAAGGGCGGGAGCCGCTCGCCGTGGAAACCGGCGCCGTCGATCGTGCCGGGCACTTCGACGATGGCGTCAGCGGGCAGGTTGGGGATATAGCCGCGATTGGGAATATTGAGCTGCTGATGCTGATGCGGCTTGTCATAATGCGCGGCTTCGATCATCTCCGGGATGCCCTCGTCCAACATGCCGTGACGAGACAGATCGCGCAGTTCGTCGACATCGACGGCGCCGGAGACGATATCGCGCGCCAGTTGGCCCCGAGTGAAGCGGCGGTCGCGATTGCCATCCCAGTCCTGCAGCTTCAAGTCGTACTTCTCCCAGGGCTTGGCGAGCGGATCGCTGACTACCGTCAGATACTCGCACATGTGGCTGTCGCCGGCGGTGGGCATCATGCCGTAGATGGAGAAGATCTCGCGGCTGAGCGGCTCGAAGTCCGCGCGATAATGATTCAGCCAGCGATCGCGCAGTTCGGGATACAGGTCTTCGCCGGTGTGCTTGTCGCGGATGTCGTAGACCCAGGAGAAGTGATTGATGCCCGCCGCCTTGATCTCGAGGCGCTTGACCGCTTCGCTCGCCACCGACAAGAAGGGCAACTTGTTGGAGGCATCGGTATGGACGTGGAAGCCTTCCGGCACAGCCAGGCCCCAGCGATCGGCCAGCACTGCCCCGGCCATCGCATAAGCCCAGAGCAGCTGATGACAAAGCCCAACCACCTTGATGCTGCTGTGACGATGCACCGCCGTCGTCAGCCGAATCAGCGGATTGACCAGGTTGAGGAAATAAGCGTCCGGGCAGAGCGCTTCCATATCGCGGGCGATGGCCATGATCAACGGCAGGTTGCGCGCCGTGTGCGCGAAAGAACCGGGTCCGCCATTTTCGGCATAGGGCTGGCGCAGGCCGTACTTCAGCGGGATACGCCAATCCAGTTCCCAGACATCCTCGCGCTGCCCAACCTGAATCGACACCAGCACAAAATCGGCATCCGGCAGCAAGTCGCGGCGCTCGGTTGAACTGCTGATGGTCAGTTCGGCATCCCAGGCGCGGTTCATCATTTCCGCCAGCTTGCGCATGACGGCCAAGCCCTCGGCATTGATGTCGCAGAGGGCGAGTTCCGCGCCTTTCATGGCGGGATACTGGATGATGGTGCTGAGCGCGCCCAATCCGAATATGGCGCTGCCCGCGCCGATGACGACGATCTTGGGGGGTTTATCGCTCATCTACTCTTCGTGCTATCCATATCTGACATAGGGACTTTGATCATTTGAATCTAACCGCGATTAAAAGATTTCTGGATAATACCTAAAGTGATGCTTTTCGTCATAGTAACCCAAGTTAACAAAGCAGACCGGCGCGCAAAGTCCGAATGATAAGACTCGCTACTTCATCCCCGTCGTGGCGATGCCCGTCGTGATGTACTTCTGCAAGAATCCAAAAACAAACGTAATCGGCAGCGCCGTCAACACCGTCATGGCCAGGATCAAATCCCACTGCAGCAGCAGATCGCCTTGAAAGGTCTCCAGCCCGACTTGCAGCGTGAACATGTCGTTGTCGGTCATGACGATCTTGGGCCAGAGAAAGTCGTTCCAGCGCCAGATGGTCGAGAAAATCGCCAGCACCGCCAGCGCCGGCGCCGCCAGCGGCAGGATCACCTGCCAATATATGCGCCATTCGCTGGCGCCATCGATGCGCGCCGAATCCAGCAATTCATCGGGTATCGTCAGCATATACTGCCGCAGCAAGAAGACGCCGGTCGGCGTGCCGATGGTCGGGATGATGATGCCGATAAGCTGGTTATTCCAGCCCAGCGCCGTGATCAGCAGAAAAGCCGGCACCAGAATCACCGACAGCGGCACCATCAGCGTGCTGATGATGAGCATGAAGATGACGTTGCGTCCGCGGAAGCGATACTTGCTGAGCGCGAAAGCGGCCATGCTGTTGATGAACAAGGTCAGGATGGTCGCCGATACGGTCACAATGACGCTGTTCGACAGATAGCGCCAGAACCGGAAACTCTCGACGCCGCGCGTGTAATTGTCCAGGCTGAAGAATACGCTCTCGACCGGTTCGCGCTCGTGCAGCCGTACCTTGATCACGCCGGCTTCCGGATCGGCCGGGTCAACCATCTGCGCTTCCAAACCGACGCGGCGTATCTGCACCAGTTGCCGCGTCGCGCCATCTTCGGTCGTCACATTGTAAAGCGGCAAGGGTTCATCGTAGCCGTCGACGGCCGCCATCTCTTGATGATAAGGCAGGAAGCGCGGCGGAAAACGCTGGATATCGCCATAGCTCTTGAAGGACGCCATGACCAGCCACAAGACCGGACCGAACATCACCACCACGCCCAGCAAGAGATAAGCATAGGTCAGAATGCTCTGTCGCCGCGGCGAGCGGAAAATCCAGCCGAAGATCTCGCCGATGCCATCGACGACCGACTGCAATAGCGCCAGCAGCGGCGTGAGCAGATTGTCCCGCAGACCCTCCCACAGCGCGCTGAACGATGCTGCCAGCGACGACCGGCGCTCAGGGGCGCGCTTGTCCTTATCCTCCTCGAGGCCGGTGCCTTGCACGCGGATTTGAATCAAGGTCAAGACGATCAGCACGGCGGCCATCACCAGCGAGGTTGCCGCCGCCAATCCAAATTCGCGGAAGGGGCTGGCGAAGCCGTTGTTATAGATATAATGCACGATATAGAGCGTGGCGGAGCCCGGTCCGCCGCCGGTGAAGGCGAAGACCACATCAAAGATTTGCACGGCCCGTATCGTCGAGAGCACGATGACCACCAGCATCGTCGGCGCCAGGAGCGGCAGCGTGATCGAGCGGAAGGAGCGCCAGCCGCTGGCCCCGTCAATCGCCGCCGCTTCATAGAGATCGGCCGGGATGGCCTGCAAACCGGCGAGCAGAATCAGCGTATAAAATCCCATCAGCGACCAGACGCTGACCATCACCACCCAGAAGCGCGCCCAGTTGCGGTCGGTGAGGAAGCGCAATTTTTCGCCGCCCATCGCGACGATGAATGCGTTGAACAAGCCGTTTTCCTGCAGCATCCAGCGCCAGATCAGCGCCACCACGATCGGCGATAGCAGCACCGGATAGAAGAAGACGCTGCGGAAAAAACCGCGCGCGCGGATGCGCCCATTGAGCACGACGGCAGTCAACAGCGATATGCCGATCATGACCGCGACTTGCGTAACGACGAAGCTGGCCGTATTCAAAACGGCGGAAGCGAAGAGATCTTCGTTGCACGTGGCCGGCCGCAAGAAATCAGCGCAATCGAAGAGCCGCTCCAAATTGGCCGCGCCCACGTAGGGCCGCTGATGCAGAAAAAGCTTGTCGCTGCCGGTGAAGGTATAGACGAAGTTGAAGAGCATCGGGAACAAAACGAAGACAGAAAATACCAGCATATTCGGCGCGATGAAGACGTAGGCCATGCCGGTCACGCCGGTGATTCGCTGTATGCGATTGAAGAGGCCGTCAAAAACACTGACGAAGCCGTCAATGAAGGTATTCATGTCTTATGCGCTCGCCAGGATAAACCAATTCTCCGGATTCTGTCCCTCAAGCCGCGCCAAGCGACGCGAGATGCAGGCGCGCGCGCTAACCGCCATCTGCGCTATTGGCGGCTTGCTCGAGCCGTTCCCGCAAGCCGGCCAGCGCCTCGTCCAGCGTCAACTCGCCGGCGAAATACTGCCGCAGATAAGTATTGGACGCCTCATAATAGACGGGCGCCAGAGGATGCAGGTCCAGCGCAATCGCCTGCGCCTGGAGCCTTGGCACTTCGCGGGCGAAGGCCTTCAACGCCGCGGCGACCACAGGATCCTCGGTGTCATAATCGATATCGTCAAGCGCGATGCTCACGTTTATGGGGATGGTGAGCGTCCGCGCCGCAAACTCAGCGGTTGCCGCCGGCCCCGAGAGATATTCAAAGACTGCGGCGACGGCTTCGGGTTGCGCCGTGTCGGCGAGGGCCACAAGTCCGGTCAATTGGGCGACGCCGGTGCTGCCGCCCGCGCCCGATGGATTGGGCACGATTGTCCATGCGAAGTCATCGCCGACCTGGGCCGCCACTTCTTCGACCTTCCAACTGCCGCAGATATACATCAGCGCTTCGCCGCGCGCGAAGTATTCTTGCGATTTGCCCGTGCCCAGCAGCGTATCGGCCGGCGTCTTGGCGTCGTCCTTTAGCTCGGTAAGGACCTGCAGAAAATCACGCAAGCCGTCCAAGTCGGCCGCGCTCAATCCAGCGCTGTAATAATCCGCGCCCATGCTCATGGCTGGACCCGCCAGGCGATGATCTTTGTTATCCACCGACAGAACGTATGTGGCGCCCGTCGCCTCGACGACGGCGTCCAGCGCCGCCAGCCATTCATCCCAACTGGCCGCGTCTTCGCCACCACCGGGAACGGACACGCCCGCCTCTTCAAAACGGGACAGATTGACAAATGGCGCGACCACTTTGGCCGCGTCCGGATAGCCGTAGAGACCGATATCCTGGAAATCGCCGCTCATGGAACGGAAGATTATTTCGTCGGGAAAGCTCTGGTACAAGGTCTCCGGATCGGGCAGCAGCGGACGCAAATTGAGATAGCGCCCCTTCAAGACATCCAGGTCGCTCACCCGCGCGAAATCAGGCGGCGCGTCCGCGCGCGTTTCAGCCGACAGCCGCTCATGAATCACGTCCTCGGCAGCCACCTCCACATCAACAGTGATACCCGGATTCTCTTCGGAAAAGCGCGCCAGCAAGTCGGCGTAGACTTCGCATTCGTTGCGCTCCTGAAAGCAGAGAAAACGCAGCGCGACCGCTGCTTGCGCCGCGCCTGCGCCGGCGACTGACGCCAGCGCAATCAGCGAGACAATGGCGACTACGGTCTTGATCATCTGTCCTCCGCGACCAATCCGGCGGCGCGAATCATGTCAAGTCGCGCGGGCGACCCGGTGGGTCGCCCTTACGAAGCTTATCATGAGCCGGTGGGCGACTCACAGAGTCGCCCCTACATCTCGCTTAGTGAGGGCTAGCCGCCAGCCGCCATGTTGGCAGCGGCTTCGTCGAGCTGTTCCTGCAAGCGCGACATCGCCTCGTCCAGCGTCAGCTCGCCGGCGAAGTACTGCGCCAGGCGCGTATTGGAGGCATCGTAATAGGCGAATGCCAGCGGATGCGGATTCAAGGCCACTGCTTGATCCTGCAGCTTGGGCACTTCCGACGCGAAGCCATTGAGCGCCGCGGCCACGGCCGCTGTTGCTGTGGGATAATCCACGCCCATTTCCGCGACCGCATTGTGGCCAGGGATGCCCAGCGTGCGGGAGGATAATTCTCCGTAGACGTCCGGCTGCAGGAGGTATTCCATCACGGCAGCGACCGCCTCGGGATGTTCCGTCGCCGCATAACCGACGATGGCGGCGCCACCGGCAACACCCGTGCTCCCGCCGGGACCGTAGGGATTGGGCACGACCATCCAATCGAAGGCATCGCCAATATCAGCCGAGAAACGACCGATCTGCCAACTGCCGCTGAAATACATCACCGTCTCGACATTGATGAAATAGTCCGCGGCGCTGGTGTATTGGCTGGTGCCCAGCCAGGTTTCGGCCGGGGTCTTGCCCGCATCCATCAGGTCCTTGAGGATCATAGCGAAGGCGCGGAAGCCTTCATCATCCGCCAGATCGAAGTTGCCGTCTTCATCAAAGAAATCGGCGCCCATGCTCATGGCGGGTCCGGCAAAGCGATGGCCCTTGTTGTCGATCGCCATTGAATACTGAACGCCTGTCGCCCCCGCGACTTGGTCCAGCGCGGCCAGCCAGTCTTCCCAGCTTGGCTCATCCATGACATCGCTGGGCATGTCGACGCCGGCTTGCTCGAAAAGCGTGGCATTCACAAAAGGCGCCGTGACGGTTGCGGCATCAGGGAAGCCATACAAGCCGTCCTCGTCGCCATCGGCCCGGAACGCCGCCAGAATAGCCGCGGGCACGTTCTCTTCCAGCAGCGCGGGATCGTCCATCAGCGGGCGCAGATCGAGATAGAAACCCGACATGCCGGCGAAATCGGTGATGCGCGCCATATCGGGCGCTTGACCGGCTTCAACCTGTACGCGCAACTGATCGCGAACGGTGGTGTACGGAACAGTATCGACATTGACGATAATGCCGGGATTGTCCTCGCTGAAACGGCTGAGCAAGTCTTCGTAGACCGAACACTCGTTGCCGTTCTCATAACACATGAAGCTGATCTCGGCGGCATCCTGCGCCAGCGCCGTCGCTCCCAGCGACAAGACCAGCGCAATCAGCAGGATAAGGGTGGAAATGTGTTTCATCTTCTTTTCTCCTTAACTAGAGATTTACGATATTTCGCGGTCACAACGACCGCCCCGCAACTATCGCCTGCTTCTCACAGACGTAAAACGGACAAACCCAAAACTTGCGCCAGCGATTCCAAGACTGCCTGGTGATCGCCATAGGTGATGGATACATGGTGCTCCAGACCTTCGCGCAGCAGCGCATCCATCACCGCCGCCGCGCCCGAGTCGAATCGAATGCGGCCGCTGGTCCCGGTGAACGCCGGCGGCGCCTTGAGCATCTCCCCGCCCCCGACTGCCAGGCGGAATTCGCCGGTCGCCTCGCTCAGCCGCGCGATGGTCACGCGACCCGGCTTCAAGGGAAATTGCATCAGCAGCGGCAGCTCGCGATTGGAATGGATGGTCGCTTCCGGCTGCGGATCGGGATCAGCCATCGACAGCGGCGCCAGTCCACAATGCCACAAGACCGCTTCGTCCGCCTCGGCGTCAAATGACACCAGATCGCTGCCGAAAGCCGGCTCGCCGCTGATCCATCCCAGGATCAATTGAGTGATCGTGCCGTTGACATCGGCCTCGCAGGCGGTCGGCAGGTTTTTGTCGCTCAGCAGCGACATCGCTCCACAAGCCGCGCAACCCAGCTCGGTGAAAAACTCCGGCCAGCAGCGCACCGCCATGCCACTCAGCGCCTCGTCACGCGCCAGCTCGTCCATGACTGCGTAGACGCCCAAGGTCCCGTTGGCGGCAGTCGCATCGACATCGTCGAATCCGGCCAACTGCCCGCGCAGCACAGTCGCTGCAGCGCCGACCCGCTCCGGATCAGCCTGGCGGACGCGCTCGAAAAACGGCGTCAGCGCATATTGCGCCACCTCGATGCCGAGCTGACGTTTCAAGCCGGCGTGATTGACCAGGCAGGTATCGAAGCCGGCCGGATTCTCGCCCAAGCGGCCGATGCGCACGCCATTCAAGCGCGATTTCACGCCCGCAGCGATGGCGAAGCTGCGCAATTTCCCATGCCCTGCCGCATCGTCGGGCGCCGCATAAATGTACTCGTAAGGGCGTCCGGCGCGCCGCAATCCGTGACCCGCCAGGTTGATGCCGCAAAAGGAATTGATGCGCAGCCTGCCGCCAACCACCGCCTCGGGAAACGCCCACATCAGCAGCGGCGTCGCCTCTAGCGCCCGCGCCAACTCCAGCGCCATCGCGCTATCGGCGAAGGTCGCCTGCGCGATCAGCAGCATATCGACATCCGCAGCTTGCAATTCGGCAATGCGCGCATCCATGGCGGACGCGTCCATAATCAGGTCCTGCGCGCCGATGATCTGGTAACCGTCAGCGGCGACGGCGGCGCGCAGCCCCGCCGTGACTTCCCGCGCCAGCTCGAGATCGAAGGTCGGCCGGGCAAGGGGCGCGAAGCCGATGCGAATGTCTGAGGGCTTCATTTTTTCATGATCCTGACAATTCCGTTGGCCGTTTCATTTGCGTTTGCGCTCCGTATTCCCGCCGCCTTCACCCGCGCAAGTTCATATCGGCATGTGTAGGGCCGCGCGATAAAAGAAGCGATCCAGCGCCAGCGCAGCCGCGCCGATCATGCCAGCGTCTTGGCCGAACTCCGTCACCTGCACCGAAATCTGATCGCCAAGATTGGCGAACGCGCGCGTCTTCAAGGTCTTCAATACTGTCGGCAGTATCAGATTGTGTTCCCGGGTAAAAATTCCGCCCAAAACAATCAATTCCGGATTGAAGACATTCACCAGATTCGCCAAGGCGATGCCGAAATATTCCGCGCGTTCGATCAAGAGATCCAGAGTCGCCCGGTCGCCCGCTTGCGCCACTTCAAAAATGGCGTCCAAGGTCAATTTGCCCTGGCTCGCTCGCCGCGCCAGACAGCCGGAGGGATGCTGAGCGATCAGTTCTGCAGCGCCAGCGATCAGCGCCGGTTCAGAAAACAGCGATTCCAGCGTCCGCGCATCGCCCTGCCTGGCCTGCTCCAGCGCCAGCACGGTATGTCCAATTTCACCTGCGCCGGCGGCGCCACCGCGAAAGATCTGCCCATCGACGATAAACCCGGCGCCGACGCCGACGCGCGCATAAATAAAGGCCATGACTGTCGCCTCGTTGGCGCGCCCGAGCAAGGCTTCTCCCAGGGCCATGGCCCGCACATTGTTTTCAACATGCACCGGCAGATTGAGCCGATCCCGCAGATACGCGCCAATCGGCACCTGGCGCCAATTCAGGTTGGGCGCGAAGATATTGACGCCGGTCCGCGAATCGACCAGGCCGCTGGCCGCGACGCCCGCCCCCAGAATTTGCGCGCGATTGATGCCGCTGCGGCCGATCAGCGTCTCGACAACATCCACGGTCTCGTCCATGACCTGCTGCCACGGGGTCTGAAGTTGATGTTCAAACACTTGCTTGCCAACGACCTCGCCGCAGAGGTTGCATAAGGTGATCAGCATGCGCCCAACATCAATGTGCACGCCTGCCACATAGCGCGCATCGGGCACAAGCCGCAGCGCCATTTGCGGGCGCCCGACGCTCGCCTGCCCGTTGTGCCGAATGACGCCTTCTTCCACAATCAATCCCTGGGCGACCAGCTCTGTCACCAGATTCGTGATGGTCGCCGTGGATACGCCCATCCAATTGGCGAGCGCTACCCGCGATACAGTTTTCTTGTGCAGGAGGTGCTGCAAGATGGCGCCGATGTTGTGCTGCTTGATGCCGCTGCTGTTGATGCCGGCGGTCGAGGGATGCAAGGCGCTCATGAGATCAGCTCGAAGGCATTATTTTACCAATTTGATTAATTAATTGAGATTGTACTACGGACGCGCCCGGCATTGCAAGCCACAAAGCAAAAGCCCCTGCGGATTCCGCCAAGGCTCGCGCGCTACAAGGCTTATCCGATTATTCGCAATGTCAGCGCTTCTTTCATACCCCAGCCCCCGGCCCCCTCCCCATCGCAATGGAGAGGGGGAGTTGAGGCATGCGTGATTGGCGTCAAGTCCGAGGTTTTCGCGTTGAGCGAGTATGTTGCTGTAGTGTTCGGCAAGAAGATTGAAGCCATTTGCGGGTGACGACAAGTTATCGGACAAGCCTTACAAGGTTGTCCAGGCCTTTAGAGATTTCTCAGATTATGTCAGCAAGTTGCATGCTTAACTTGGAATTACTTCTGCGCCTCTTTTTTGACAGATCTCCTTGCTCATGCAAGATGCGCGTTTGCTATTTTGTATGAGCGCGGCCGACCTTTTCGCTGTCGCCGAGCGGTTGTGGTGAATCAACTCAAATTCAACACCATCAGGCGCAGCTCGGTCATATCTTCGATCGCGTACTTGATGCCCTCGCGACCGTAACCCGATGCCTTGATGCCGCCATAGGGCATGTGATCGACGCGGAAGGTCGAGGCGCTGTTCACTTGCAGGCCGCCAACATCGATGCGATCCCAGGCATCCATGATCAGTTTGACATCGCGCGTGAAGATGCCCGCTTGCAAGCCATAAGGCGTATTGTTGACCGTGGCTACGGCGTCGTCCCAGCTGTCGTAGGGGCTGACGGTCACCACCGGCGCGAAGACTTCTTCGCAGTTCACGCGCATATCGGGCGATGTATCCGTCATCACCGTTGGCGGGAACATCGTGCCCTCGCGCTCGCCTCCGACCAGCACCGACGCGCCGGCCCGCCGCGCTTCTTCGACCCAGGATTCTGCGCGCTCGGCATCGCGGACGCTGATCATGGGGCCGATATCGACATCGGGATCGCGCGGGTCGCCGACCTTCAGCCGCTTGACGCGCTCGACAAAGCGATCGGTGAAATCTTCGAAGACATCGCGCTGGATCAGCACGCGCTGCACCGAGATGCAATTCTGCCCGGCGTTGGCGAATCCGCCCGCCGCCGCTTCAGCCGCCGCCAGCTCCAGATCGGCATCGTCATGCACGATCATGCCGGCGTTGCCGCCCAGCTCCAGCGCGATCTTTTTCTGCCCGGACTTGTTCTTGAGCATCCAGCCCACCGCGGAGCTGCCGGTGAAGCTAATCATGGCCACGCGCGGATCGGCCGCCATCATTTCCGTATCCGGTCCCCAGGCGTTTAAGACGCTGAAGGCTTCGGGCGGATAGCCGGCTTCCAGCACGATTTCGGCCAGGATCAGCGACGACAGCGGCGTCTTTTCAGCCGGTTTGATGATGATCGGGTTGCCCGCGGCGATGGCGGGTCCGATTTTGTGACAAGCCAGATTAACCGGATAATTGAAAGGGGTGATGCCCAGCACTGTGCCGATGGGACGACGCCGCGTGAAGCCCTGACGATTTTCGCCCGCGGCTGTCCAGTCAATGCTGAAGACTTCGCCGCCGATGCGGCGCGCCTCTTCGCCCGATACTTTGAGCGTCTCCAGCGCGCGGCTCGTCTCGCCCACTGCCGTTTTACGGTTCTTGCCGCCTTCCATGATCATGGCGTCGACGACTTCGTCAAAGCGTTGCCGCAGCAAGCGCGTCATATTTTCCAGGATTTCCGAGCGCCGATGACTGGGCAATGCGCGCGTGATTTCGAAACCCTTCAATGCGGCGGCCATCGCCTGGTCCATATCGGCCGCGCTCGCCATCGATACCGCGTCCACCGCGCTGCCATCATAAGGAAAGCGCACTTCCATCACGTCGTCGCTGCCGCGCCATTGGCCGCCTATCAGATTCTTCCTGGGCATGTCAGGTCCCTTCCCAGCGCTCTCTTGCTGTCGAATCATTCGTTAGGCCGCGCATTATACCAGCCGCGCTACCCTTCGAAACCACTCAATTCAATCCGGGTCGCCCTGCGCGAAGCCGTCAAAGGTCGTCGCCTGATGCGTCTCGCCGCCCAGCACATCATCGAGCAAGCGATTCCAGGCGGCGTAATCGGGGACGTTGGGACGATCGCGCCAGGGATGATAAAACATCCAGTAATGATTGCAGATGATCGTCAGCTCGTTCCCCGCCATGGCCGCGCGCGCCCTGACCAGCGATTGGGCCGGATCGCGTTTGTAGGTGAACAGGTAATCGTCACAGACGAAGAGCGTCTGGCCGCCCCGCATCGCCGCCGCGCCCTGCCCGGCTAGCTGCGGCAGCGCCGGCAATGGCGCCAGGTTCAGCGATTGCGTGCTGATATGGAATCCGGCGGCAATCAGCTCCTCCATGGCTGCCGGCGACAAGCGATCGTAGGGCGCGATGAAGGTCCGCACATTCGCCGCCGGGAAGGCTTGATTCAATAGCGCCAGGCCACGCTCCAGCTTGCGCCGGATCAGCGCGCGATCATGCGTGGTGAATTCGTAGAAGACGTGCGTGTAGCCGTGCAGGCAGATTTCCGCCAATCCCGCCGCCGCCTTCTCGTTGAGAAAATCGCCAAGCTCCGGATTGTCCAGGATCGAGAAACATTGATCGCGTCCGCGAAACGGCGGGGGAATGGAGGGATCGTGAGGATTGCCATCGGTCCAATAGACGCGCGTATCGGCATAGACCATCGGAATCACGGCCAGGCAAACCGGCAGCCCCGCCTCCCACAGACGGCCGTAAATTGCCTCCAGCCGCTGAGGTGGCGTAAAATAGCTGGTGTCATCGTCCCGAAATATGATTCTGGGCATGCAGACAAAGCGAGATGCTATGGACGCCGCCGAAGTATAAATCTCATGCCGCGCTTTGACTATATGAGGCTGGCGCTATGAAGCGCGCCGACGAAATCCGCCACCTGCTCGAGCTCACGCCGCGACAGGTGATTGAACGCGCCGGACGGCATCTCGTCGTCTGCGAGACGCTCGACGATCTGCATCGACATCTGGCCGAATCGATCTTTGACGACATTTGCGCTGACAATGAGCGGGGCGCGCCGACGCGGCTGATTTTACCCGTGGGACCCACAGGCCACTATCCCCTGCTGGCGACGATGCTTGCCGAATCGCGCATGTCGCTGGCAAACTGTCACTTGTTCTTCATGGACGAATACTGCGACGACGCCGGCGAGGCGCTGCCGCCGGCGCATCCGCTCAGCTTTCGCGGCATCGCGCAACGGCTGTTTCTTGATCGTGTTGTCGGCGCCTGTGGCCTGCCGCCGGCCCAAGTCCACTTCCCGGATCGCAGCAATATCGAGTCGCTGCCGCGCATAATTGATCAGGTCGGCGGCATCGATACCTGCTATGGCGGCATCGGCATCCACGGCCACCTGGCTTTCAACGAGCCCGAGCCGGGCATCCGCGAAATGTCCTGCCGGGTCGTGCGCCTCAACGATTTCACCGTGACGATAAATGCGCTGCGAGCCGGCGTCGGCGGTACTCTGGAGGGTTTTCCGCGCTATGCCTATACGCTCGGCATGAAAGAAATCCTGGCGTCGCGGCGCATACGGCTCTATTGCCGCAACGGGATTGCGCTGGATTGGGCGAATACGGTGCTGCGTCTGGCGCTATTCGGCGAGCCGGGGGATGATTATCCGGTCACGCATATCCGCGGCCTGGATTACGTGATCGTGACCGACCGCGATACGCTGGCATCGCCGCGCCATTTGCTGTGAGGCGGGCGATTCACAGAATCGCCCCTACAACGATCAGATTTCAAGCGCGGGCGAGCCAAGGCTCGCCCCTACAGGGCTAGTCCGCTATTGTGACATAATCGCCATTCATCACTCGTTTCAATAGGGATGGGAAGCGTTTCCCAGTCAAAAGCCGCATCATTCCTGCTGATTTCCGCGCTTTAGGCCGGTTGTAAGGCTTGTCCGGACCTAGACGCCTGACGCGATTTGTTTTACCCCACCCCCCGGCCCCCTCCCCGACAAGTCAGGGAGGGGGAGCTAACCTTGGCGGATACCACAGAATTCTGTTGCGTTTCGCAAGGATTAACACTGCGTATTGTCGTTACATTGCTGTTTTCCAGGTAGTGTTGCGTATGTTTCGCAGTAGCGGACAAGCCTTGTAGGGGCGACTCTGTGAGTCGCCCACAGGTAATAGGCTCGAAATCAACGCGTATTCGTCAGTAGTGGACAAGCCTTACGACGCCTTAGTGCAATTGAGGTGAAACAGCCTTACACGTACTCAGGCAAGAAATCCCCGTGCGCCTCGATCAGCTCATCCACCATCGACCAGATCTCATCCAGCGTCAGTTCGGCAGCGGTGTGCGGATCGAGCATGGCGGCGTGGTAGATATGCTCGCGCTTCCCGCTCAGCGCCGCTTCCACCGTCAGCGATTGCACATTGACATTGGTGCGCATCAAGGCGGCCAAGTGCGGCGGAATCGCGCCGATGCGCGTCGGCTGCACGCCGTTGCTATCCACCAGGCAGGGCGCCTCGACGCAGCAGCCCGCCGGCAGGTTGTCAATGATATTGTCGTTGGGGACGTTGCCGTAAATGGTGCACGGCGCGCCGGTCTCCATGCTGTGGATGATCAGCGAGCCGTACTCGACGCTGCGCCAGACTTGGTTCAGATTGGTGATGCTGCGCACGGTCCCGGCTTTGTTCATGGGATGCACATCGCGCAGCGCGTCCATAATCTCGTCTTCGCTCGGTATGCGCCCCTCGGCCTCCGCTTTCTCCAGCAGCTGCCAGCTGATGATGCCGGCCTTGCAGCGCTCGAGGTATTCGTCCAGCGGGATATTAAATCTGTCGATGAGATCGGCATCGCCGTCTTTGATGAACCAGGGCACGTATTCGCTGAAATGCTCGCTCGATTCGGTCACGAAATAACCCAATCGCCGCAGCATCTCATACCGAACGCGATTGGTCGGCGGCACGCGACCCTCGTCGTATACTCGGCGCAGCCTGGGATAGAGGTCTTCGCCCGTCGCGCGATGCTCAAACTTGAGATAGAAGGCCATGTGATTGATGCCGGCCGCGAGGTAATTGATGTCATCGTAGGGGATGTCGATATCACGCGCCAGCTCATGGGCGGTGCCTTGCACGCTGTGACACAATCCGACCGTGCGGATGTCGGTGGCCCGGCTTAGGGCCCACTGATTCATGCACATGGGATTGGCGTAATTGATCAGCAGCGCTTCCGGGCAGAGCGCTTCCATATCTTTGGCGATATCGATCAGCACGGGAATGGTGCGCAGCCCGCGCATGATGCCGCCGATGCCCAAGGTATCGCCGATCGTCTGGCGCAAGCCGTATTTCTTGGGGATTTCGAAATCGATGACCGTGGCCGGCTCGTATCCGCCCACCTGAATCATGCAGACCACGTAATCCGCGCCGCGCAGCGCCTCGCGCCGGTCGGTCGCGCATTCAACCGTCGGGTTGATTCCCAGCGCCTTGATGACATGCCGCGAGACTTGCTCCGATTGCCGCAGGCGCTTGGGGTCGATATCCATCAAACAGATCGTCGCGTCGGCCAGCTCCGGATAACCCCAGATATCGCCCATCATGTTCTTGGCGAATACCGTGCTGCCGGCGCCGATGAAGGTTATTTTGGTCATGTTCGCGTCCTTTCATGCTGCGGAACAGTTATAAGGGCAGGCTCAAACGAATACAAGCGTCGCTTGCTCCACGCGCGTAGAGCGGGCTGCACTTGCCGCGGCGCGCGCCCATGACGAAATTGTAGGGGCGTTTCTCGGCGAGACGCCCGAATCATTGCAGACGTTAACGAGGGCGTTTCAGCGAAACGCCCCTACAGCATGCGATTTTCTTTTCCAATCTATTGACAGCCGCGCCCGCCAGGTCGCCGAGCGGCATTGCCACCGGCTATAATACGTAACAACGCCAATTGTACAGGAGCGCCATGCTTAGCCTTCCCGAAATCACCGTCATCGGCATTATTCTCGTACTCTTGGCGTTGATCGGCTTTACGCGGCTGCGCATTGATCTCATCGCCTTGCTCGTCCTGCTCATGGTCGCGTTGACCGGGCTGGTGCCCCCCGGCGACGCCCTTTCGGGGTTCAGCAGCGCAGTGGTCATCACCATAATCGGCTTGCTCGCAGTCACCCGCGGATTGGAGCAGACGGGCGTCATGCAGTGGGTGGCGCGGGGGCTGCAAGCCTATGGGCGCGGTTCCGAGGCCAAGCTGATCGCCCTGGTCATGTCGGCGGGGGCGGCTGTGTCCTTGCTCATGAACAATGTGGCGGCGGCGGCGGTCCTGCTTCCGGCTATCCTGCAGGTATCGCGCGACAGCGGCGTCGCCGCCTCCAAGCTGATGATCCCGCTCGCCTTCGGCGTCACGGTCGGCGGTATGGCGACATATTTCACGACGGCCAATATCTTGATGAGCGAGCTGCTGATTTCGCAAGGCATCGCAGGATTGGGCATGTGGGATTTTATGCCCGTGGGCGGCATGATTGTGGCGGCGGGTTTGCTATATATGCTTTTGTTCGGCCGACGCGCCCTGCCCGATCGCGCTTCGCTGACGCAATTCTTCCATCAAGACGACCTGCATGATACCTATGAATTGGCGGACCGGATGTGGCTGGTGCGCGTCCTGCCCGGTTCGCGCCTCGCTCAGCAAACCGTGCAGGAAAGCGATATCAACGCCGAGTTGGGTCTGACAGTGGCGGCTGTCTGGCGCGGACGAGAGACGATCGCCATTCCCAAGTCGACGCAAGTGATTTACCCGGCCGATAAACTCTTAATTGTCGGTCGCGAGGAGCGACTCCAGCAACTGATGGCTTGGGGCATCGAGTTAATCGAGGGCGGCGCCCAGGCGGCAGCGGGCGAGTTGCCGATTGAGCCGATCGAGATCATGATTGCGCCTCGTTCAAATGCCATTGGCAAGACGCTCTCCCAGATGAAGCTCAACCGCGACGCGGGCTTGTTGGCGATGGCGCTTTGGCGCGACGGACAGAGCTTCCACACCGATGTCCGCAAGATGCCGCTTCAAGTCGGCGATGCGATTCTGGTCGTCGGCCAATCCTCAGACATTCAAAATCTGTCGCGCAACAGCAATTTCATCTTGCCGGCCGGCGAATACTCGGCGCAAGCGACGGACAGCCGCAAAGCGCCTTTCGCCGTCGGCATCACCGTCCTGGTCTTGTCGCTCTCGTTTTTGAATATCGTGCCTTTGCCCATTGCCATGCTGGCGGGGGCGGCAGCCATGGCGCTCACGCGCTGCCTGCGGATGGAGCAATTCTACGCGGCGGTGGATTGGCGGACGATCTTCCTGGTGGCAGGGATGCTGCCGCTCAGTCTCGCCATCACCGAGACCGGCCTGGCCGACCGCGTCAGCGCGTTCCTGGAATCCGGCCTCATGAACGCCAGCCCGCTCCTGCTGTTTGCGGTCATCGCGCTGCTAACGATGTTGGTCGTACAGGTCATCGGCGGGCAAGTCACACCGCTGCTGGTCGGTCCCATCGCCATCAATGCCGCGCTGCAGCTGGGGCTGGATCCGCGGGCGATGGCGGTGGCGGTGGCGATGGCTTGTTCGTTGGCGTTCATCACGCCGATATCCCACCCGGTGAATATTCTAATGATGGGACCCGGCGGCTACAAGTTCAGCGATTTCCCTAAAGTCGGCGCGGGCATGACCATCGTCACGCTGCTGGCGATGTTGCTGGGCCTGAAGGTGATCTGGGGGGTGTAGGGTTTAGTCGAGTGGCGGCAGGTTTTCGAGTTTCCTGAGCCAGGCGTTGAAGAGGCGGCATTCCTGGCGGATTGTGTCTAAAGTGACTGCCTTAGCCGCGCGTTCGCCCATTTGAACTTTTCGATATCGCGGGAACAGTTCTTGAATGCGCTTGCTTGGAGCAGTTACGGGACTGTCATCAATGTGTTCTGGTGTTTCGAATTCCCTTCGAATATCTGCAAATCTCTGCGCTAGGTTGTCTCTGCCCATCCCGTTCGCCATCCGATTTGGTTCGCTGAACAACAGGCCCTCAAACTCGTGCATCTGAATGTAGGGAATGAATCGCCGCATCGGTCCTTCATCTAGCTTCTCAGCCAATTCCTGCGAGAGCGCTTCGCACACAGTCAACTGTTTCTGAGAAAGGGTTGGCTTCGTTCGCGCGTCTGACTTGCCGGGGAAATCATTACTCAGACCATAGAAGTCGAACAAGGTTGAGCTGTAGCAACTTTTGAAGCTGTTCAATTGGTTGCGTAAGTCTCTGAGTAGCCTGGGAAAAGTCACATTTCCACTCCTGCCGCTGCCTCCCAACGGTATTGGAGACAGGAATACGCCTTTCGTTCCCAACTCCGGAGCAATCAAATTTTTGACAAAGGTCATCTCTGTCCTACCCTCACAAATGACATACACGTTTGTCACTATGGCAGGCCTCCGCCCAGAACATTCTTGTCCCACAGCTCGCCCGCCGCGTAGTCCTGCAACCACAGCTTAAAGTCACTTTCCTTTGGGCAACTGAACTTTGACACACCGTCCTCGAGCTCGACCACAAACAAATCGTCGATTGAAAACTCGTTAACCAGCGATACGGACTGCGTGGCGATGATAACCTGCGAATCAATGGTAGCCGTATCCAACAGCGAGCCTATCAGCGAAAGCGCATATGGATGCAAGCCAAGTTCAGGTTCGTCGAAGATTATCGTTCTCGGGGGTTCAGGCTGTTTCAGAGCGACGACTAAGCAGATGAAACGAAGCGAGCCATCGGACAACTGATCGGCCAGGAATGGTTCGTAGTCGAATTGATTTCTCCACTGCAGCAGAACATTGTGGGCGCCATTCGCACTAGCTTCTGGCTTCAAGACAAAGTCGCGAAAGAAGGGCAAAGCTTGTTGCACAGTGTCGACAACCTCTTGGTAAATGTCAGGATATTCGTGCTGCATTCTGTAAAGATATGGGGCCAGATTTGCGGCATCGGCGTGAAGAGTCTGATTGTCACGCAAATCGCGCTTCTTCTTCACGCGGGCCGTAGGGCCGGTGTCATGAAAATGATAGACTCTCCAGCTGGATATGGCCGCATAGCAGTGATCTGCTTGACGCGGCGATTTCCAGGCTGGCCCAGTTTGCGACTTCAGATGGGATTCCAGGTGCCCTCGACCTAATCCAATCGCAAATTGGGGTCTGGTTGTCATATAGAGAACTTCATCGCCAAACGCCAACTTATCCTCTGGGGCGGGAACCAAAGAGAACTGATACGCGTTTGGGCCAAAATAAAGCTCTGACTCCAGTTTAGGCGTTGTCTTTGACCCGAATGTCAAAATACGGTCCGACCCACCCTGCTGTACTACCCAAATCTGCAAATCTTCTTCAACCATTCGGCGCAGCATGTCAAAGTAAGAAATCAGATTACTCTTCCCCGCGCCATTCGGACCGATCAGCACATTGAGCTTGCCCAATTCCAGCTTCACATCTTGCAGGGTTTTGAAGCCTTTAATCTCCAGCTTGTCGATGGGACGCTTCTCGACCACAGCGATTCGCCTGACACTCAATACTCATCATCCGAGCTTCAATCTTACCACGACGCGACCAGGCCACGAATAATCACTGCCGACCTCTGACCAGAATTTCCCACTTCGATATTAGCGCTGAGCCACAACCTGTGCTACGATTTCTTAACTGTGGGTCTAGTCAGCAAAACGATCAAACATCCGGGAGCGACTACGCGTGACAGCCACGACGGCAGCGTCAGAGACCAGTAGCGAAGGGCGTTTCAGCGCAACGCGCGCTTTCCTTGTGCGCGGCATAGTCTTGGCCATTGTCATCGCCGGCTTCATGTCCCTGGGCAACGTGAACATCGGCGCGATCGGGCAAGGCTTGGGCTATGCGCTCGCCGGCGTCTGCGTCTTCCTCACTTTCCGCGTTCTGGGATTCGTCGATCTGACCGTCGATGGCGCTTTTCCCATCGGCGGAGCGGTTTGCGCCGTGCTCATCGTATCCGGCGTGCGCGCCGAGATCGCCATCCTGGCGGCTTTCGCCGCGGGCGCCGGGACCGGCCTGGCGACCGCGCTGATCGATATCATCTTCAAGATCGAAGGCTTGCTGGCGAGCATCATTGTCATCACCGCCGCTTACACGGTCAACCTGCATATCATGGGCGGCCGCAGCAATATCCCCCTCTTGGGCGAAGAAACCCTCATCAGCCGTCACTCTAAAGAATTCCGGACCTGGCTGGTCGAGCAATTCGGCGATCAAATGCGCCGCCAATCGACCAATCTCTTGGAAATCGCCATCTTCGGCGCCATCGTCATCATCGTGCTCATTCTGCTTTACCTTTTCATGCGCACCGAAATCGGGCTGGCAATCCGCGCTAGCGGCAAGAATCCCCAGATGGTTCGCGCCACCGGTTTGAATCACAACGTGATGATCGCCATCGGCCTCATGCTGGCCAACGGACTCGCCGGCGTCGCCGGTTCCATGGTCGTCCAGCAATTTGGCTTTGCCGATGTCAGCCTCGGGTTCGGCCTCATCGTTCGCGGCCTGGCCGCCGTCATCATCGGCGAAGTGCTGATGCGTCCGCGCAGCGTCGGGCAGCTGCTGGTGGCGGCCACCGTCGGCATGCTCGTCTTCGATATTTCGCGCGCCTGGATCTTCAGCGCCCTTGACCTGCCGACCACGGATATTCAGTTTGTCAGCGCGCTCGTCGTCCTGGCCGCGCTGGGCGCGCCCCGACTCTACGATCGCTGGAAGACTTATCGACAAAGACATAGCGGCGGAGCGCAATAATGCTGGAGCTCGAGCGGGTATCCGTCACCTTCAACGCCGAAACAGCCAACGAAGTCCGCGCCCTGCGCGATATCTCACTATCAGTTCCTGATGGTCAATTCATCACCGTCATCGGCTCCAACGGCGCCGGCAAGAGTACGCTCTTCAATGTCATTTCCGGCGCAGTCGAGGTGGATCGCGGACATATTCACCTCGACGGACAAGACATCACCTATCAGCCCGAACATCGGCGCTCGCATGATATCGGGCGTGTCTTCCAGGATCCGCGCCTGGGCACTTGTCCCGGCTTGACCATCCGCGAAAACCTGTCGCTGGCGGCGATTCACGGCCGGCAAGCCGGCTTGCGGCGCGATGTCAAACAGGCGCAGGAAGCGTGGTTCATCGAGCAATTGGAGCAGCAGCATCTGGGCTTGGAACAGCGCCTGGACGCTGACGTCGCCCTGCTCAGCGGTGGCCAGCGCCAAGCCATCACTCTGGTGATGGCGACCCTCATCAAGCCAAAACTGCTGCTGCTTGACGAGCACACCGCCGCGCTCGATCCCAATGCCGCCGAGCAGGTCATCGCCCTGACGCAAGCGCAAGCGCAGGCCCATGACCTGACTGTCATCATGATTACCCACAGCATGCAGCAAGCCTGTTTGCTCGGCGATCGGGTCATCATGATGAACGACGGCCAAATCGTCTTTGATTTCTCCGGCGAAGAACGCAAGAACCTGACCCCCGCCGATCTGATCGCCAGATTCCATTCACTGGATTCTGGCGCTGAACTTGCGGATCGTCAGTTGCTCGGCTAGATACCTCGGCTCTGGAGGACCTAAGGAATGATGAAGGCGCTGCTCCTGCTTACATTGTTGTCGCTAACAAGTCTGCCTTTCGCGTCCGCGCAAAGTGATGAGAAGCCCACTATTGCTTTCTTGAAATGGGGAGATTCGCCAAACGTGGCCTTGGCGGAAAAAGCCATCCTGGACATGTTGGCTGCCTATGGCTTCATCAACGACGACGAGCGCGCGCTGCTGGATCAAGAACGATCCATCGAGGGCGAAAATCTCAATGTCCTCTATGGCGATGCCTTGTTCGACCGCTTGGAAGCGAATGTCATCATTGACGAGGCCATCGACAAAAACGCCGATGTCTTGATCACATTCACTACGCAAATGACGCAAATCGCCTATTATGCCATCCGCGAATTCATCGATCCGCCGAAGCTGATATTCACCGTGACATCCGGCCCCTATATTACCGGCGTCGCCGATGCCCCGTGCGTCAAACCGGATTTTGTCATCGGCACGCGGCCCGTAACCAATTACGAAGACATCGTTCCCCTGCTGCTGCTGCATGATCCGGACATGGAGGTCGCCGGCGCCATCTATTCCCCGGCGCAGAGAGCCAGCGAAGTCGGCGCGGCGCGCATAACGGAAATCGGCGAATCGCTGGGCATAACGGTTGAATCGGAATCGATCATGGCAACGCAAGACCTGTATCAAGCCGTCGACAAGCTGGCGAACAAGGGCGCCGAGGCCATCATAATCCCCATCTTCACCTTCCAAGGCTTTAGTTTGCTGCTGTCGCTGTCTTACGACTACGGCTTGCCGGTCGTCTTTTCCGCGCCGCAAAACGCCTACCGCGGCGGGACGATCGGCGGCGGCTTCTTCGGGCTTTACAAACAAGGCGTCATCGCGGGCAACATGCTCATCGCCTATCTCAACGGCGATATAGATATCGCCAAGACCAGCATCTACGAGAGCGATGACTTCGCCTTTGCCGTCAATATGGATGCCGCCGATCTGCAGGATGTCGAGATTTCGCAGGCGCTGTTGGACGGCGCGGCTTACGTTGTCGAGGACGGCCAGACGGCGCAGGGCATAACGCTCCAATACCCGGAAGCCGAGATCACCTTGCCGGATATGCCGCTGGACGAACGGCGCGCGGCTGATTTGGAATTCCTGGCCGGGCTGGAATGCACGCCGGAGATGATTGCCGAGCAACAAGCGGCGCTGGATGCGACGAGCGAGTAGCGCAAGCGGATCGACCGCGCCCATGCGCGGCGCATTTGTCTTCGTGGTTTATTGGCAAGCGCAGCGTCACATAAGACCATTGCTTATCGAACGAGATTGAACAAAAGCGAAGATCCGATGCGCATAAGAAAACTGATTGGCCTTCTGTTTGTGGCGCTTTTGTGTGCGGCGCCGGCGCTGGCGCAAGATGACGGCAAGCCCACAATCGCTATCCTCCGCTATGGCGGCACGACCCTTACGGCTTTGGCTGAAAAGGGCATTCTGGATATGTTTGAAGCCTATGGCATGGTGAATGCCGAAGAACGCGCCATTCTGGACGAGGCGGAAGACCTGGAAGGCGAGCGCATCAACGTCATCTATAGCGATGCGGACTTCGATATTCCGACGGCGAATATAATGGTGGAGGACGCGCTGGACCGGGGCGCAGAAACGCTCTTGACGCTTTCAACACCGGTGTCGCAGATAGCAGCCAACATCACACGCCAAATGGACGACCCGCCAGCGATTATTTTCGCTATCGTCACCGCGCCGTATTTCGCCGGCATTGCCGACGCCCCCTGCATCAAAAACAGCCACATCGCAGGCACGCAGACCGATGTGCCCTACGACGATTTTGTGCCGCTGCTAAAGGTGCAAGACCCGGATATGAAGGTCATTGGCACCATCGTGAATCTCGATGAACCCAATAGCGTGTTCGGCGTGGAACGAATCACCAAACTTGCCGAGGCGCTTGGGATGCGGGTTGAAGTGACGCCGGTTGTCGCCATCGCGGATCTGCCACTTGCAACCGCCAGCCTGATTAGCAAAGGGGTTGAGGCGATCGCCCTGCCCGCCAGCTATACCACGTCTAACGGTTTGTCGGCAATTGTGGATACTGCCGCGGAGCACGGCGGGATACCGATCTTTTCCATAGTGGCGGAACATGTCTATCGCGGCGCGACTGTCGCCGCAGACTTCTACAGCCTGTATCGCGAAGGCGTCATTGCCGCCCGCATGCTGATCGGTCATCTCAACGGCGACATCGACATCTCGCGTCTGAGCGTCAACCTAAAGCCCGGCTTCACTGTCGCCATCAATCTTGATGCGGCGGCAGAGGCAGGCGTGGAGATCGCCGACCAACTGCTGGCGATGGCGGACTGGACGATTAAGGATGGGGCAAGCACCGAAGGCGTAACGCCCGACTTGCCCGAGGTCGGAATCGAGCTGCCGGACATGCCCTTGGATGAGCGCCGCGCCGCCGACCTGGAATTCCTGGCCGGGCTGGAATGCACGCCTGAGATGATTGCCGAGCAGCAGGCGCAATTGGACGCCGCGGGAGAATGAAGCCAGCCAGCCGACCGCGCCAATTTCCGGAGAACAAAGGCGCCACGCGATTGACACCTCAAACTAAATCAGAATAACATGAAATGTAGGGAGTGCGGCTTGACGCGAATTCTGGTCCGGTCATCATTGCCCCGAATCCGCGCGCGCCCAGCCCACGGCCACGCATGATCTTGCGTAGCCACTATCGATATCCATCTAAGATCTACAGCCTGCAAGCTCGACAGAGCGGAGGAGAAATATGATGCGCCGAGAATTGCTGCTGGTCTGCGCCTTGCTTTATCTATTAATTGCCCCGACCGCCCTCGCCCATGATGCCGACAAGCCATTGATCGGCATCATGGGATACGGCTGGTATCCTTCCTTCGATGTGACCGAAGGCGCCATCTTCGATATGCTGCAATCCTACGGTTTCATCAGCGCCGACGACAATGCCTTGCTTATGGACGGCGAAGATCTCGAGAGCGAAAACATCGAAATATTCTGGATTGACCCCGGGCGCGGACGCGATCAGGTCAGTATCGCGGTGGAAAACGCCATTGATCGAGAACCGGATGCTTTGGTCACGCTATCATCCTGGATGACGCGGGCGGCGATCAATGTTACCCAGGACATGGATGACCCGCCGGCGATACTCTTCGCATCGGTCAACTATCCCTATCGCTCCGGCATCGCCGAATCGCCCTGCATCAAGCCCGATCACGTCACCGGCTCCGAATCACTGACCCCCTACGAATACGTGATGTCGCTGCTGAAGATACAGAATCCCGCTATCACGACAATCGGCACGGTTTACAATTCCAGCGAAGAGGGCGGCAGCTGGGGCGTGGAACGGATCACGCGACTGGCGGAGCAATACGGCATCAAAGTCGAGGCGGAGGGTCTCGCGCAACTGTCGGACATTCGCGTGGCGGCGGACACCCTGGTCGACAAGGGCATTGAGGCTTTTGTCTTGCCCTGGGATCACTACACGTCGCAAGGCTTGCCCGTCATCGCGATCGTGGCGAATGAGGCCGGCATTCCCGTCTTTCATCCCAGCATGGGCGCCATTTACTATGGCGCAACGGTTGGCGCCGGCTTTTATCTGTATTACGAAGACGGCGTCACCCTGGGGCGAATGCTCGTCGCCTACCTGAACGGCGAGCTGGATATCGCCGCCACCGCCATCAGCCAGCAGAGCAGCCAGGGACTCGGCGTCAATCTCGATGCGGCCTTCGTGCAAGGGATTGACTTGCCCGACGAAATCATGGAACAAGCCGATGTCGTGATTGAAGGCGGCGACCTCGCGACCGTAACGCCGGAATTGCAGCTGGTATTGGCGCAGCGCGGCGTAGTCGTGCCGATGGAAGACCGCATTGACGATGATCGCGCCTTCCTGGCCGCGCTGCAATGCACGCCGGAACGCATCGCTGCAGAGCAAGCTGAGCTGGACGCGCGAGCCGACGAGGAAGAAAGCGAATAAGCAAATTAACAGGGAAGCGGAAGCGGCAGGGGGCGAGTCCACTCGATCGCCCTTTCATCATTTCGACCGCGGTCAAACACCCGCAGTCGCCAAACTTCCGCCACAGTCGATTTCCCGAGTTCGACGCGCACTCGCGTCAAAGCATCCGCAGCGCGTCCCTGACAGACACCAACGGGATAGGGTCCGGAGCTGTCTTCGCCCGGATGCCCAAAATGATAGTTCGGCGCTTGCTCATCGGGCACGGTTGATCTTGGCAAAATGCCATCCTCAAACGTTCGGCGTCCGCTGCCTGTACATATTGTCGCAGTAGCAAGCATACATGCAGTAATCAACTGTGATAACATTAAAGCAATGCGCAACAATTATCGATCAAGGTGAAGGAGAGTCAACTATGTTCAAGAAATTGTTAATTGGGCTGTTTATCGCGCTATTGCTGACCCCGGCAGCAATTGCACAGGACGATGGCAAGCCCACCATCGCCTTCCTGAGATATCGGTCCACCGGTACAGAGGATATCGCCAAACCCGGCGTCTGGGATCTCTTGCAGTCTCGCGAGTTGATTTCTCAGGCTGAGCGCGAATTGCTCGATGAGGACCTGGATCTGAACGGCGAGCACATCAATGTCCTTTGGCTGGACGCGGCCAGCGATGTCACCAACATCAACGCCATGGTGGAAAAGGCGCTCGATCGCGGCGCCGACGTACTGCTGACTTTTTCTACGCCGGTCACCCAGATTACTGCAAACATCACCAAGGAGATGGAAGACCCGCCGATTCTGCTCTTTGCCATTGTCAGCGCTCCCTATTCCGCCGGCATCGCTGATTCCCCTTGCATCAAGATGCCGCATGTCACCGGCACACACATGTCGATTCCTTACGAGCAATACGTGGCTTTGTCCCAGGTCCAGATGCCCGATGTTCAGACCATCGGCACCATAGTCGATCCGGCGCAAACGCAAAGCGTTTACGGCGTCAGTCAGATCACTAGATTCGCGGAAGCGCTCGGCTTGACCGTTGAAGTCGCTTCCATCGCATCATCGGCTGATCTGGCCCAGGCGACAGCAACCTTGGCCGACAAAGGCGTAGAACTGTTGATGATTGGCGCCGGTTATACCGAGTCGCGGGGCATACCGGCGATCCTTGGCGTGGCGCAAGACTACGGCATTCCGGTCTTCGGCGTATCTCCGCGCATGATTCATCATGGCGCGGTGGTCGGCGCCGGCTTCGATGACTTCTATGGCGAAGGCGTGACCGTCGGCCGCATGATCGCCGCTCATATTGACGGCACGCTGGATGTCAGCGCGACCGCCATCAGCTCCAGAGTGGACATCGGCGTAGCGGTCAATCTCGATACCGCTGAAGAATTTGGCATTACGGTTGCCGACGCCATATTGGATGGTGCCGTGATGGTGATCGAAGGCGGAGAGCTCAATGTACTCAGCGAGCCGCCCCGCTTGCCGGAGATGACGCTGGAAGAGCGCAAGGCGGACGACGCCGCTTTCCTGGCCGAGCTCGAGTGCACGCCGGAGCGCATCGCCGAAGAAGAAGCGGCGCTGGAAGCAGCTGGCGAGTAGCCGCCGCAGACGTTAGCATAAGCATCTAGCCGAGGGCGATTGACAGCAATCGCCCTCTTTTTGTTTCCCCGCGCAAATGATAGATTGATATGAAGCCAATCACGCGCGAGGACAAACGCATGCAAGTAGCCCGATTGCACGGACCCAAAGACATCCGCATCGCCGCCGAGTCGGCGCCCGCAGCCCCGGGCAATGGCGAAGCCCTGCTCAAGATCCGGACCGTCGGCGTCTGCGGCAGCGACCTGCACATGTACGACACCGGGCGCATCGGCTATACCGTCTTCAGCGAACCCTTCATCCTCGGTCACGAGTTCATGGGCGAGGTCGTAGCGCTCGGCGCCGACGCCCTCGACGGGGTTCATCAGCCGCTCGCAATCGGCCAACGCGTTGCGGTAGAGCCGGCCGTGCCCTGCTGGCGCTGCGAACTCTGCGAGCATGGGCATCCCAATCTCTGCCCGTATCACAAGTTCTACGGGCTCTTCCCGGAAGACGGCGCCCTGCGCGAACGCATGCTCGTCAGCGCCCGCAACTGTTTCCCCATGCCTGATTCGCTCAGCGATGATGTCGGCCCATTGCTGGAAACGCTCGGCGTCGCCATCCACGCCATCGACCTGAGCAAGATTCGCATCGCCAGTTCGGTCGCGGTGATCGGCGCTGGACCGGTCGGTCTGCTGATCACGCGGTTAGCGGCATTGGCCGGGGCGTCGCCGGTTTTCGCGTTCGACAAGCTGGATTGGCGCGTGCGCAAAGCTCGCGAATGGGGCGCGACTCACGCCTTCAATGCCGACGAATGCGACCCCGTGGGCGCGGTGATGGATATCACCGGCGGGCGCGGCGTCGATGTGGCGATTGAAGCGGCCTGGGCCGATCATTCAGTGCAGCAGGCGGCCGATATGGCGCGTTACGGCGGGCGACTGCTGCTGGTTGGCATCCCGCCGGACGATCAGCTGCGCCTGCAGCATGCGGTGGCGCGGCGCAAGGGCTTGACCATCATCATGTCGCGGCGCATGAAACATACCTACCCGCGCGCCATCGCGCTGGCGACCTCGGGCAAAGTCAATCTCGACGAGCTGGTATCTCATCGCTACGACCTCGCGCAGACGGCGCAAGCCTACGCCAGCAACTTCGCCTACGATGCCGGCATCAACAAGGTCATTCTGCGCGTGGGCTGACTAGCTGGTCGCGGAGGCGGGGAAGATCTCGCGGACGGGGATTTCCAAGCCGGGCAAGACATCGCCGCCGCTGAGCGTGTCATCAACCTCTTGCGTAGTCGCGCCTGACTGCGTGTGAACCTCGACAGTGTGTGTTTCCGGGTAAACTATCCAAACCAAGGCTGTGCCCGCGGCCAGCAGTTCCCGAATTTTGCGGTGCATATCCGCTACTTTGTTGCTGGGGGAGATGACTTCCACGGCTAAATCCGGCGCCACATCCAACAAGTGGTCAGGAAGCACGGCAGGAACGCTTGCGCTACTAAGGAAGGCAATGTCCAATGCGCGGACAGTATCTCTTCCATCGGGATTGCGCTCCAGGATGAAACCCGTTTCCGCTGCAGTGACGACGCCAAGTCCGTTCTCGACGACGTGGATCCCAATCTTGAGGCTCAGCAAAAATGTTATCTGACCGTGCAATCCGCCTGCTTTTGGCATCTCGATAATCTCTCCATCCACCAGTTCAATGCTGCGCTCGTCGTATTCCGGGCGCGCGGCGATTGCGAGGAAGTCCTCCGCGCTGATGAGTTGTCGTTCCATGACCATGGCGATTTGCGCCTTTCATGCTTCGCTTGGCTAGATAAATTGTACCAAACCGCACCGCTGAAACAAACCGCCTCCCGAGCCCGCAAGCGCGACGCGATGCCGTGTCAGCCGCCCCATCCGCCCAATCTTGCAGGACGCCGTAGGGGCAGTTCTGTTAATCGCCCGTTCCCCGCCCAGCATTCGTAATTTCGCCCGAAGTTCATTATCATAAGCCCATTCGCATCGGAGGAGGAACAAGATGCACATTGAAGGCAGCTACGACTTTGATTCCCGGCGCGAGCTGGTCTGGGACGTCCTGATGGACATTGACGTCCTCGGCAGCATCATCCCCGGATCACAAGGTTTAGATGAAATCGGCGAGAACAAATATCAGAGCAAACTGGCGGTCAAAGTGGGACCGGTCAACGGCAAGTTTGAAGCCAATTTCGAATTGGCCGATGTCAACGCGCCGGAAAGCTATCGCTTGATCGTCGAGGGCAAGGGACCGGCCGGGCATGTCACCGGCGCCGGCACGATTAGCCTGGAGAGCGCAAACGGCGGCACGGTCATGCATTACGCCGGCGATGCCCGCATCGGCGGCAAGATCGCGGCCGTCGGTCAACGCCTGCTGGATGTGGCCGCCAAACAGATTGCCAAGCAAGCCTTGCGCAAGCTGTCGAAACAAGTCGAAATGCGCCTGGAGACGGCGGGCTAGCTAGCCAACCCCTCCCCCGACCCCTCCCCATCGCAATGGAGAGGGGAGCGCATACGCTGGATTTTCTATGCTAATCGCCAACTACGGCAGCTTGCAGAAGTCTCCCCCCAATGCAATGGGGGGAGATTTAGAGGGGGGTTGACCTCCATGAACCACCCCTTCATCCAAGCCCTGCAGCAGATCTATCCCGCCGAGCGCCTGCTGACCCGCGACGTCCAGTTGCTGCCCTACGAATCGGATGGCTTGACCGCATTCCAGACCAAGCCGGGCGCGGTGGCATTGCCGGTGGATGAAGACGAGATCATCTCCACCGTGCGCCTCTGCCATCAAATGGAGGTACCATTCGTGGCGCGCGGCAGCGGCACCAGCTTGTCCGGCGGCTCGCTGCCGATCGCGGACGGCTTGATCATCGGTTTGAATCGCATGAACCGCATCAAGCGCATTGATCCGCGGGGACGCATTGCCGTCGTTGAGCCGGGCGTGATCAATTTGCATATCACCCATGCCGTCGAGCCATACGGCTTGTATTACGCGCCCGATCCTTCCAGCCAATCGATCTGCACCATCGGCGGCAACATCGCTTTTAACAGCGGCGGCGCTCATTGCCTCAAATACGGCATGACCAGCAATCACGTGCTGGGCATGAAAGTGGTCCTGGCCGATGGCACGGTGACGCAATTCGGTAGCGAGAGCCTCGACGGCGTCGGCATCGGACCCGATCTGGTCGGTCTCTTCGTCGGCTCGGAAGGTCTCTTCGGCATCGCGCTGGAAATCACGCTGCGCCTGATGCCCGCCCCGCAACTTTATCGCACGGTCCTGGCCGCTTACGACAATTTGGGACGCGCCGGCGATGCGGTGTCGATGGTGGTGGCATCGGGCTTGCTGCCCGGCGCCATGGAAATCATGGACCGCCTCTCGATCAAAGCGGCCGAGGCAGCGGTGGCGGCCGGTTATCCGCCCGATGCCGAAGCGCTGTTGATCGTCGAATTGGAAGGCGAAGCCCTGCAAGTCGAAGCCGAATTCGCGCAATTGCAGGGGGTCATCGAAGAATCGGGCGCTTTCGAAGTCCGCGTGGCGCAGAGCGAAGAGGAACGCGCGCGCATCTGGAAAGGCCGCAAGAGCGCATTTTCGGCTGTCGGTCGGCTCAGCCCCGATTTCATCGTGCAAGACGGCGTGGTCCCCCGCAGCCGTCTGGGCGAAGCGCTGCAAGAGATTGATGCGATCAAAAGCAAATACGGGCTTGATGTCGCCAACGTCTTCCACGCCGGCGACGGCAACCTGCATCCCTTGATACTGTATGACGGTCGCGAAGCGGGAGCGCTGGAACGCGCTGAGGCGCTCGCGGGCGAGATCCTGGCCATGTGCGTCGATCTCGGCGGTTCCATCACCGGCGAGCACGGCATCGGCATGGAAAAACGCGATTACATGCCCGCCATGTTCTCGGATCAGGAACTGGAGATCATGATGGCGCTGCGGCGGGCCATTGATCCCAAGGAAATCGCCAACCGCGGCAAGATGTTCCCCGGCGTCGAAGCGCCGGCTTTGCAGCAGCATGGCTTGCACCCCTTGGAAAAACAAGGAGTGATATCGCGCGAATGAATGCGAACGTACCGGCATCAATCGGCGAACTGCAGGCCTTGGTCAAAGCGCATGATCGCATCCATGTTGTCGGCAATGGCAGCAAGCCGGCCTTGCATCATGGCGCGGGCGACGCCGCTTTGGCGGGCGCCGGCGGCTTTTGCGGCATCATCGAATATCAGCCGCAGGAATTCACGCTGACCGCGGGCGCCGGCACACCCGTAAGCGTCATTGCCGCGGAACTCAAACGCCACGGACAATACCTGCCCTTTGATCCGCTGCTGCCGAATTCCTCCACCATCGGCGGTACAGTGGCCGCCAATCTATCCGGCGCGCGGCGCTATCGTTATGGCGGCATCCGCGATTTCATCCTGGGCGCGCGCGTGGTCGATGGACTGGGGCGCGCCTTCCGCGTCGGCGGCAAGGTGGTCAAGAACGCCGCCGGCTTCGATCTCAGCAAGTTCCTTGTCGGCAGCCTGGGGCACTACGCCATCATGACCGAGCTGACATTCAAGGTCTTCCCGGAACCTCCGCAGCATCGGGCGCTGCGCCTGCGTTACGCGGCGCTGCCGGATATCCTGGATGCGGTCTATTATCTCAATCAGAACATCTACGAGCTGGATGCGCTGGAATTCGCGCCGGCGGACGCGGGCTGGTCGCTGCTGCTCTGTCTCGCAGGATTCGAAGATACGCTGCCGAGCCGCATTCTCGCGCTACAAGAGAGCCTGCGCGCCGATACCGCCGGGCTCGACGGCGGTGAAGGCGATGACGTGAACGCCGCCTGGCAGCCGCTGGCGGGCTTGACCGGCGACTATCTGGTCAAGGTGGCGCTGGCGCCGAAGCAGATACCCGGCCTGGATGCGCGCGTCAGCCACTTGAAGCGGCGTTACAGCATCGGCGGCAACCTGGCTTGGGTGGCGACTGATGACCTCAAAATGCTGGATGCCCTGCTGCTCGAGCAAGGGCTGCGCGGATTATGTATTCGCGGCGCGGCAAGTTCGCCCCTGCTGGGAATGCCGCTGGAAGTCAGCTTGGCGGCGCGGGTCAAGCAAGTGCTCGATCCGATGAACAAATTCGTATGATAGTAGATGCAAGCGCAAGTTAGTCATGCAAAAGGATCACTACAGTTGCAGGGGCAGAGGGCGACTCACCGAGTCGCCCCTACAACCGGCCTAAAGCGCGAAAATCAGCAGGAATGATGCAGATTTTGACTGGGCAACGCTTCCCAACCCTATTGAAACGAGTGATGATTGGCGATTTTGTCACAATAGCGGACAAGCCTTAAAGACTCTCACTACTTACTTGCATATGCTGGAGTCTTCAGACAGGCGCAACATCTGATTCCCGACGATGAGAGAATCCAATGCGACATCAAATAGAACTTGACGCGCTGCGAGCGCCCGAAATGCTGGAGCCCATCGAGAAATGCGTGCATTGCGGCTTTTGTCTGGCGGCCTGCCCAACCTATGACCTGCTGGGCGAGGAGATGGATTCGCCGCGCGGACGCATCTACCTGATGAAAAATGTGCTGGAAGCGCGTATCGAGGCTGACGAGGCGCAACCCTATATCGACCGCTGCCTGGGTTGTATGGCTTGTGTGCCGGCTTGCCCCTCGGGCGTCGAATACGGCGACTTGCTGGTGAGTTACCGCGCGCTGCAAGAAGCCGAGCGGTCGCGTTCCCTGACCGATGCCGTGACGCGCAAGCTGGTCTGCGAGACCTTGCCTTATCCGCAGCGCTTCCGGCTGGCCATCCGCGGCGGCAAAATCGGCAGAGCCTTCGCCACGCTGCTGCCCGATGCCTTCGGCGCCATGCTGAGCCTCTTGCCCGAGTCGCTGCCGGCCCCGATGCCGCTGCCGGCCGTCCTGCCTGCTGTCGGCGAGAGACGCGGCAAAGTGGGGCTGCTCCTGGGCTGCGCGCAGCAGGTGCTGGCGCCGGCAATCAGCCACGCCGCCGCCCACGTCCTCGCGGCCAACGGCATCGAGGTGCATATCCCGCGCGGACAAAGCTGCTGCGGCTCAATTCTCTTACATGTCGGCGCCGAGGATCAGGCGCGCCAGCTCGCCCGTGGCAACTTCCCGCTCATGCCCGATGATATCGACGCCATCATCACCACCGCGGCCGGCTGCGGCTCCGGCATGAACGATTACGAATTGCTGTTCAAGGGTGAAGCGGATGCTGAACGCGCCCGGGCGTTCTCGCGGCTGGTCATGGATTTCAGCGCCTATCTGGCTTCGATCGGATTGCGCCCGCCGCCGGGATTTGCCGAAGAGCGCGTCGTCGCCTATCAAGACGCCTGCCACTTGCTGCATGCGCAAGGCCATCAGGCCGAGCCGCGCGCGCTGCTGCGGCAAGTCCCCAATTTGCGCCTGGTCAATATCGCCGATGCCGGCATGTGCTGCGGATCAGCCGGCACCTATAACATCGATCAACCGAGCATCGCCGCCGAACTGGGAAAGCGCAAGGTCGCCGCCATCCTCGCCGCCGAACCGGATGTCATCGTCTCCGGCAATATCGGCTGCATCACGCAAATGCGCGCGCATCTGAATTTCGTCGGCGACGATCGGCCGGTGATGCACCTTGCACAACTATTGCATCAGGCTTACAGCGAGGGCGATTAGCCGCAATCGCCCGAATAGGCAATGTAACGCGGGCTGTCAATGATCCAGCCGACCAGGCCTCGGTATTCGACCTGAATCCAATACAGCGTGCTGGACAAGCGCGTCAGCGTCGTCCCGCGGGCGACGTAGCCGATGATGTTGTCGCCCATCGCGGGCGCCGCCCGGTGTCGCAGGTGGCCGGTCAAGGTCACTTGACATTGCCCCGTTGGCGGCTGTTCAACGGCGACGGCCACATCGGCGACCGCAGCCGTTTCTTCAACCACGGCGACGGTTTCCACCGGCGTTGTCGCAGGCGCTTCACGCGGCGGCGATTGCCCGGGCATCAGCACGACTGTGCCGGGGCGATCCAGCGCGACGCAGGTTGTGCCGTTTATGGCATAGGCATCCATTGGAATCACGCTGCGCGGCGCCGTTGAGGCATCCAGCAGAATGACGGCGCCCGGCTGCGGAAAGCACAACTCCACGCCTTGCTCAACATAGCCCCAAACATCCACCGCAGCAATGAAGCCGGCATCGAGCACCGACTGATTGCCGATGCCTGTCCCATCGACTTGTCGACACTCTACGCCGCTCCCTATGCCATATCTGGCTGTCACCGAAGCGACGTGGCCGGGCAGGTTTTGGCAGGTGGGAGGATACGCAGGCTCTGGGTCTGGCGCTGGCGCCGCCGATGCAGGCGCGGCGGCAAACCAACTATTCACCGTTTCCGGCTTGTATCCGCAGATATAGTCATCGCCTATCACCGCGCCCTGGCTCTCTTCGATCACGAATTTGCCGCTGCAGTTTTGTATCTTGCTGTTGATGATCGTTATGGAACCGTGTCTGATTTCTACCGTAGGACCAGACCGATTTGGGCCTCTGAATTTCACCCGCAAATTCCTGATGGTGAGTTCACCGTATTTGATCGTGAATGCCGGATCTCTCTGCTTCACGAAAATGGCATACCCATTGCCCTCTATCGTGATATTGGACTTGATGGCGGGCAATTCCTCTTCCATGGTAATGTTCTTCTGCAGGATGATAATGTCGTCCCGCCAGCCGGTCTCGCAGCGCGCCTTTGAAGAATCGTTATTCGCCGATCCAATGGCTTCGATCAGGGTGCAGCGGTCGTCCACCTTGATCTCGTTCGCGAGCACGGTCTGCGTCGGCAGCATTAAAACGTAGAGCGCAACAACTGCGACTAGAGTTCTAATCGTTGTCTTTGCCATGTCCAACCCCGTTCATGATTTGAGTATCAAACCTGTCCCTACCATTTTATCCAATAGTAGCCAATGTCAAAGTGTTCTCCCCATCCGCAAAGCGACGATCAGCCCTTGCCGCGC
This sequence comes from Anaerolineae bacterium, assembly GCA_022822305.1. Classification (GTDB taxonomy): domain Bacteria; phylum Chloroflexota; class Anaerolineae; order Aggregatilineales; family Phototrophicaceae; genus UBA6055. The sequence goes on along the minus strand of JAJEBY010000007.1, from coordinate 50,156 downwards.
ATCGCCTCAACCACCCCGGACGGCTGCTCGGCATTGGGCAAATCACGACAAGCCCAGCCGGAAAAAAGCAAGCCCCCGCCAGGCGGCGGGGGCAACTCAACGATGTGGCGCTTGTCAGTGAGGTGTTTGACCCTCCGCAAGCGTCAGGACATCGGCACGATGACGGCGTCAATCACGTGAATCACGCCATTGCTCGCTTCAATGTCCACCAACTCCAGAATGATGTTGGCGCTGTCAATCATTACACCCATATCCGACACCGTCACTGTCGCTTCAGAACCGTTGGCCATCCCGATCGACGCTTGCCCCATATCATCGACCAATCCGCCAATCTGGAAACTGTATACCGTGCCCGGGAAGACATGATATTGCAAGATTGCCGTGAGCAAGCCCGTGTCCGCGACGATTTCCTCCAAGCCTTCCACGGCCGCAAATGCGGCATCCACCGGCGCAAAAACGGTCAGCTCCGCGCCTGGATCAGCCAGCAATTCCAGCACTGCGGGATCGGCCGCGCCAACCGCCGTCAACAGCGTGGTGAATTCCGGCTCTTCCGCGCTCGCCAGCTCAACAACGATGTCTGCGATTGTCCGCAGCTCTGGCACGATGACGGCGTCTATCACATGAATGACGCCGTTGCTGGCTTCGATATCCAGCATCTCGAGCACGAGGTTGGCTTCGGCAACCGTGATCCCGGCCGCGAGATCGAGGCCATCGTCGCCCAGCGCGCCCGCCACATCAAAAGCTTGTCCGCTCATGGTCACTACCGGGAAGCTGACATGCCCCATGTCGTCCGCTTCCGCTGCGCTCAATCCGGCAACAACATCCGCCGAACCGACCGCCCCGGACACGACATGATAGAGGAGGATTTCATTGAGCCTCGGCGTGCCTTCTTCCGAAAGAATCCCGTTGAAGGCTTCCGCGCCCAGCGCTTCCGCTAATGCGGCGAAGGCGGCGTCCGTCGGCGCGAAGACCGTCAATTCCGCATCCGGATTCGAGAGCGCTTCCAATATACCGGGGTCAGCCGCTCTTACAGCCGCCAACAGCGTTGTAAATTCAGCTTCTTCGGCTTGAGCGGCCGCTACCACGATATCGGCGATGGTGCTGTCATGCCCATCCGCCGACGCAGGCAAGGCGGCCATAACCATTGCAAGTGCGATTACTGCTATCCGCAGCATGAGTTGAACTCCTTAAGTTAATCGACAAGTGTGTATGACATTAAACACTCGCCCTACCGTAATGGGATACGCATGGCGCTGGCAACGATTTCCACCAGAGCCAACAGAAATTTTACATTCGAGTTTCACTTCCTTTACATTTGCCTCTCCACAGCCCGAATTCGATTGGCAATCGGCGCATAGCTTGATTTGTCAAACTAGCAGCCCAGGAGCGTTTTGCTGTTACGCCCTCTTTCCCAGCCGCGTCACTTGGGCGTCTCAGCGAGACGCCCCTACAATGTCCCTTTATTTTTTGCATGACTCACTTGCAATTGCTTCCGTGACCTCGGCGGTTGATGATCCCGCCCCTGCGCCGACGCCCTTTTCTTGGTATAAATTGGGGCGTCAACAGACAGTCGGATACCTGGAGCGGATAATGCAAGCGACGAAATCCTTCGAGGACCTTAACGCGGCATGGGGCCAGCTTGATCCCTCGCCGGCGGATCACGGCAGCGTTGATCTGATCGTGCGCCGCCCGACCGGTGAAACACGCGAAGAATTGCCAAGCGCCCGCTTCTCCGCGGCCGAGGGCTTGCAGGGCGACAATTGGCTGAGCCGAGCGGGCGACGATCCCGATCCGGATACCCAGATCACGCTGATGAACAGCCGCGTCATTGGGCTGCTGGCCGGGGACAAATCCGGCTGGGCGGCCGCCGGCGACCAGCTCTTCGTCGATCTCGATATCTCGATGGCGAACCTGCCGCCGGGCACAAAGCTGCAAATCGGCGAGGTTGTCATGCAAATTTCGCAATTGCCGCACACCGGCTGTGGCAAATTCGCGCGTCGCTTTGGCGCGCCCGCCCGCAAGTGGGTCATGAGCGATATCGGCAAGCGTGAACGCCGCCGCGGCGTCTATGCGCGCGTCATCCAGGACGGCGTCATCAGCGTCGGCGACTCGATAAAGAAACTGTAGATCTCGCCGCATCGCCGGCGTCGCGCGCCACCCGGCTTGCATTCTATTCCCTGGAGATCCAGATGATTGACGGCAAACTGATTCATCCGCAAATCTTGAACGCCCTGGGCAGAGCCGGCCACGGCGCGACCATACTAATCCCCGACGGCAACTATCCCGTCGCCACCCACGCCAATCCGCGGGCCGAGCGCGTTTATCTCAACCTGGCCCCCGGCATCGTCAGCGTGACTGATGTGCTGGAAGCCCTGCTCAGCGTCACGCCGATTGAAGCCGCTCGAGTCATGGCGCGCGATGATGGCGCCGAGCCCGGCATCTATGCGGATTTCCGCCGCTTGCTGGGCGACGAGCCGGCGCTGGAGCCGCTCGAGCGCTTCGCCTTCTATGATGCCGCCAAAGGCGATAGCTGCTGCCTGGTCGTCGCCACCGGCGAGCAGCGCATTTACGCCAATATCCTGCTGACCATCGGCGTCGTGCCGCCACCGGCGGCGTTGGCAGTCTAGCTCTCTATATTGATAATCCTGCCAAATTCCATCTCCAATCATGTCGAGATTTGCGGGGCCGACTTATCAAGTCGCCCGCAAACGTATCCCAACGCGACAACGGTGGACCAGATTGGTCGCCCCTACACGAATCAAATCTGAATTGGATTTTTATTTTGTGTGAGCGAGACCGATCCTTTCGCTGTCACCGAGCGGCTGTGGTTAAATCAGTCTTAAGCGGTCGAATCGGTCGATCTCAACTCGCATGCGCATTGAGCATCGGCCGGAACTTCAAGTCCGTCTCTTCCCATTCGCTCTCCGGCTCGCTCTCGGCCACGATGCCGCCGCCGGCATAAATCCAGGCGCGGGCGCCCTGCGCCACTGCTGAGCGGATGGCCACCGTGAATTGACCATCCAGCTCCCGATCAATCCAGCCGACCGGCGCGCCGTACCACCCGCGCGGTATCGGCTCCAGTTCGCGGATGAACGCCATCGCCGTTGCGCGCGGATCGCCGCCCAGCGCGGGCGTCGGGTGCAGGGCTTGCACCAGGGGCAAAATCCCCAGCTCCCGGTTCAGCTGTCCTGCGATCGGTGTATTGATATGTTGGATGTTCTGCAGCTTGAGCAGCTGCGGCGGCGGCATTTTCAGCGACGCGGCCAATGGCGCCAGGCGATCGCGCATCTTGTCGACAACGATCTGATGCTCGTGTCGGTCTTTGGCGCTCGACAGGAGGGCCTCGCCCAGTCGCTTGTCGGCGGCGGCGTTCTCACCGCGTTCCATGCTGCCGGCCAAGGCCATTGTCCGGATGTGTTTTCCCTGCACGTCCGCCAATAGCTCCGGCGACGCGCCATAAAAGGCGTAATGCGGCCGCGGCTCGAACAGGAAACGATAGCAGTCGCCATAGTTCGCCGCCAGATGTCGCAGAATCGGCACGATCTTGACGGGCGCTTCAAAGCGCAGTTCGGCCGCCCGCGCCAAGACAACCTTGTTCAACGCCCCGGCGCGGATGCGCGCAGTCGCGCGCTCGATCATGCCCTTCCACGCGGGGTAGCTCATGGGAGTGTTGATATCCTTGAGCGCGCTTTGCCGCGCTTCGGATATCGACGGGGGAGACGCTTGCAATTCTGCGATTTTGGCACGCAGCGCCGTCTGCAGATCTTTGATGAGCGAGGCCGGGTGCTCCTCGCGCGGCGCCTGCGTGTTGATGGTCAGCCACTTTTGGCCGGCGATGCTGACCAACTGGTAATGCGGCAGCACGAACCAGGCCGGCGCGTAAATCGACCAGGTATTATCCGGCGCGAAGTCACCGCGGAAGGCGAAGCCGCCAAACAGGCGCGGCCCCGCGAGCGCATTGCCGCCATCTCGCACCAGCGCGTCCGCAAACAGCAGACGCGCGTCCGCGGCGATTTTGCTGAATCGATCCTCGCCCCAGGCGGTCAGTTCCAGGGCTGTGCCAGCGCAGGCAAAGGCGAGTGAATCCTGTTTATTTTCCCAATAGTAGCGCGGCTGCCCCCCCGCGGCCTCCAGGAAGCCCGCGAAGTCGATGCCGCCACAGGGCATGCTGCAACTCAGCAGGCGTCCATAGCGCTGCTCAAGTGAAAGGGTCGGGCTGGCGGTGGATTCCAATTCTCGCTCCGCTGCGCAAAGTGGCGCTCGATTGATCGCGGGACTTCCCTGCTACGGCGACGCGCCGATTTCAAGCGGCTGATAACCGACGCTCTTCAGCAGCAGCGGGAGCAGGGCTTGCATGATTTCGTCTTTGCTGGGCTCGCCGGTGTAGACCCACTGAATCACGACGTTGTAGATGGCGCCCATCCAGGCGTGGGCGACGATATGCGTATCCACCGGCGCGATCGATCCATCCGCCACCGCTTCGTCCAGATAGGTTTCAATCAGCAGGGCAAAACGGTCGTTGACCTCCATGCGTTTGCGCTCGAATACCGTGCCCAGCCCCACCGCCTGCACCAGCAGCAGCTTGGCCGGCAGCCGATATTTGCCGTAAGTCTCCAGCACCGCTTCCAGCGCGGCTTGCACGCGGCGGATGCTTTCCGCTTCGCTCTCGATCGCTTCTTTGGCGCGGCGCTCGATCAGGTCAGCGAATTGATCCACCAGCGCGATGAAGAGCTTTTCCTTGTTGGGAAAGTGAAAATAGATCGAGCCCTTGCTGATGCCGCCTTCGGCGACGATTTCATCCAGCTTGGTATCGTGAAAGCCTTTGGCGCTGAAGATGCTCATGGCCGCGTCAAGAATGCGCTCGCGGGTGGTACGGCTGTCTTCGGATTGTCCGTCCATGCCAACTCACAGTACTGACTGGTCAGTATTGTGATTATAGCACGGACCAAGTGGCGTGCGAGACGATAAGTGTAGTTGCGCGGGGTATATTGTTGGACCACAAAAGCGCGAAGGCACATATGGACACACAGATTCTTAACTCAGAGGCACAGAAGCAACACCAAACAAGTCATGCAAATACCGACCTGTAGGGCTTGTCCGCAACTCCATCATGCTCGCGCGTTTTTCTACCCCACCCCCCGGCCCCCTCCCCATTGCAATGGAGAGGGGGAGCTTAGGCTGTGCGAACTCGTCCTTAATCATCGGCTACGGACATCTGAGTGGTCGAAAAACTCAGGCTAATACAGAACGTGGCAAGCTTCCCCCCATGGATATGTTGGGAATGAGGGGGGGGGGGTAGACTGTGGGCAGACGCGAAGAAACTCAGTAGCGGACAAGCCTTGTATGGGCGATTCGCCGAAACGCCCAAAAAATATGGCTGGGAGAGCGGGCGTCTCGCTGAAACGCCCGCAACTCTTTGACCCATTTGCTGTGAGCATTTGACCATCGTCAGCTACAATCAGGAAAGCTAATGTCCTGCTCGGACAATCAGGAGCGAGGAGCGCAATTCCCATGGACAAATTCATGTCGATAGCAATTGAAGAGGCAAGCGCCACCAAAGCCGAGGGCGGCAGTCCTTTTGGCGCGGTGTTGGCGCGGGGCGGGGAAGTCATCGGGCGCGGACGCAATCTGATGATCCAGAATAGCGATCCGCTCAGCCATGGCGAGATGGAGGCGATCAAGGCGGCCGGCTTGCAGGAGAGCTACGCGGATACCGTGCTGTACACGACCGCCTTTCCCTGCTTGATGTGCGCCGGCGCCATCGTGCGCTACCAGATCCCGCGCGTCATCATCGGCGCCAGCTGGGAGCACAACGGTCCCTCGCGCGATTTCATGAGCGCGCACGGCATTGAGCTTATCGAGTGGCGGTTAGCGGAGTGTTATCAGTTGGTGGAGTGAGTCAGGCGTCCGGACCATCGCCGCTTGAGCCGCATGACCAACGCCAGCCTATGGCGCTGCCAATCGCGATGCCGATAGCCATTCCCACGCCCATATTCCCGATCGCCGCGCCGATCCCGGCCCCGATCGCGATGCCGATTCCCGTGCTGGATCCAACGCAGTTCATCTGTCGTTTGCGCTTGCGTTTCAGTTTTTGGTTCATGATTGCGCCCCGCTTTCAGCATTAACGTTTACGCTTTCATCATACCCGGACAACGGTGAGCGGGATGCCCCCAAAGTTTAGGGGTGCTCGCGATTCATATTCAATCGTCCGTCATGATTTCCGCGTAGGCGTGACGAAAGGCGCTCTCGGTATCCAAGCCCAGCGCATCGTTGAACTTGTTCCAAGCTGAGCAGGGCGCACAGGGCAGCAAGCTGGTCGAGCGGCGTGTTATCAGTTAGTGGAATAAGCCGGGCAAGCGACTCGCCCGGCCCTATTGGTCGTCTTTGCCGAAGACTGCGCGCAAGCCCGCCCCTACAGCCGTGCCAATGCCAATTGCGACACCCCAGGTAAGGCTCGAAGCCTGATCCAGCGCAATGCTCAAGACAGTTTTGACGACATCCGTAATGCTGTCCAGTATGCCACTGATTGCTGACGTAGCGATGGCGACGATGACACCGGTCACAATTGCGAATACGATTGCCATGATCAGTATATTGCCTTCCCCGTCGTTACGGCGACTGTACCATCGTGACCCAATCACACCTATGGGAACTCCTGCGCCCAGGAAGAAGCCCATCACAATACCGAAAAGCAAGTCATTCCGCCCCATCCCAAACACGATACCGATTACAACGCCCGCGCCGGTGACTAGCGTGGTCCTTTCATACCATCTTTTTTCGGTCACGCTCTTGTCCATGCCCAACCTCCTTTGATGTCGATAACTGGTTTATATCAGAAACAAAGCCGGAATTCGAATATAGCGGATGATTAGGCTGTTGCCGAAGAAACTTTAGTATCCGCTCCTACGCGCGCTAACCGTTATTTTGCCGAGCGGGGGGTTTTCCTTAGCCGGTGATATGCCCCCGCGAATAAGCTCTTGCCGCCTGTTATCCAGCGCTTTACGGCTGCGACTAAAATGACCGCGGCGCAGGTACCCATAAATGGAATGAAAACGCCGAGGACCAGCCCGACGACTAGCCCGCTTCCCAAGTTTGTCCTGGTTCCGATCAGCAAGCCAATGATAAGGCCAATCGCGATTACGATGGCGCAGCCGGGCTGTTCTCTGCCGCTGACGGCGATGATCATACCGGCGAGGAAGCTGATGAATGCCACTGTCAGCGCCAGGGCAACGGCTTGGACCAGGTCTCCGACCTCCCCGGCGATTCCGATGATGGCTTTGCTTAATTCGCCCCCTACCCAGCCGACGGTTTGGGCGACGAATTGATTGATGACGCTGTTTATCTCTTCACTGACGCGGTCACCGGCTTTGGCTAATCCGGCCTTAACCGGCGCCTCGACCGCGACGGCAGCGCCGACGCGCTCGCCAATTCCGGATGCGGTTTCGGCGGCAGCGCCAACCCGCTCGCCAATTTCGGATGCGGTGTCGGCGGCCGTCCCAACCCGCTCGCCAAGATCGGACAGGGTCTCTGTCCCGGCTTCGGCTATGGCTCGAACGGGCCCGCTAGTTTCGGCGCCGGTCTCGGCCGCTTCTCCGTTATCGTCTTGCGCGCCGACCACAAGCACAAACAATGCCAGCAGAATGACAATAGCGATCCTACTCGTTTTCATAACGAACTCCGCTGTGAATATGCGGTCGATGCCAGTTTAGCGGGGCAAGAGACAGACGCAAACCTAATGTGGCCGCCCCCCGTACTTCTGCAAGTCGGCTCTAATCTCGGCGTAGGCATGGCCAAAGGCGCTCTCGGTATCCAAGCCCAGCGCATCGTTGAACTTGTTCCAAGCTGAGCAGAGCGCGAATCGCACCGTCATGTCGACGATCTGCCGATCATCGAAGAAGCGATGCAATTCGGCGAAGAATTTGTCCGTGATCTTGTAAGGCTCGCGCGTCATCGCTTCGGCATATTGGATAACCAGCCATTCCTGCTCCGTCCACAAATCGCGCCGGTCGCCCCAGTTGCCCGCTTCGATGCAGTTGAGCTGCGCCACGCTCAAACCCGAGGCCCGCGCCAGCGGCGTATGATGCTGCAGGCAATAATCGCAGGCGTTCACGCGCGAGCAGATCAAGACCCCGAGTTCGACGAGTTTGCGCTCGACCGTCGGTGATGCCGCGAAGGCTTCATATACGCCGATCAGCGCCTTGAGCAACTCCGGATGATGGGCAAGGGCGCGAATCTGATTGCCGAAGAGCGTCGGTCCGGGCACTTGTCCATCAATCATGGCGTAATCGGCGCGGTCGTAGATCGCCGCCAGCTCGGCCGGCGCTTGGTGTCTTTCAATCATGCGGATGCGCGGGTTCTGCATCGTTGGGTCTCCAGACCGTCCGTCAAATGACGCCGTCGATCAGCGGTTTCTCAGTGTTTTCGGCGCTTAATTTCCCGGGCTCGTCCGCCCCGCCCAGCGGCCCGGAATCTCCACCACCTGTCGCTCCAACTCGACATGGCGCTCCATATCGGCGCGCCGCATCAAGTAGGTCGCGTCCGCGCGCGTGCTCATGCCGGCGTGGTTGCCTTCCCGGTCCAGCGCGATCAGATTCATGCCGCCGATATAATCTCCGCCCAGGTCACGCAGATCTTGCATGGCGCGCCGCGCCGCCGTCTCGACGGGCATGCCCGCTTTCAGATAGGCCACGACGCTGTACGCGGTACACGCGCGGATGGCCATCTCGCCCATGCCCGTGCAGGCACAAGCGCCATAACGATTGTCGGCATAATTGCCCGCGCCGATGATGGGCGAATCGCCGATGCGACCGGGATACTTCCAGGCCCAGCCGCTGGTGCTGACGGCGCTGGCGATATCGCCGTTGCTGTCGATCGCGATAAAGTTGACCGTACCGGTCACGCGCTCCGGATCAGTGGCGATGCTGACGGCGTCGATCAGCGGCGCATCCGCATCCAACTCACTCGGATCGGGCACGCTGCCGCTCTCGCGCAGCCGCCTGCGCCACAGCGCCACGATGTCGTCGCTGAGCATGGTTTGCCATGCTTCGGCGTCGATCTCGCGCGCGAAACGTTCAGCGCCGGCGCCGGCCAGCAAGACATGCGGCAGTCGGCGTTCCATGACTTGCCGCGCCACCGAGATCGCGTAAGGGAAGCCGCGCATCAGCGCCACCGCGCCGGAATCGAGCGTCCGGCCATCCATGATGCTGGCATCCAGCTCCAGTTCCCCCAGAATGTTGGGATAGCCGTTGTAACCGACGCTGTGATCGGCGGGATTGGCTTCCACCAGGCGAGTGCCGATCTCGACCGCATCCAGAGCGCTGCCGCCGGATGTCAGGACTTGCATAGCGGCGTCCATGCCGATGGCGCCATTGTGGCTGGCGATGATGATCATCTCAGTCTTCCTGACGACATGTCCGACAACTGCGTACCGTCAATGGCGTCTCCTTGCGATATGGGCATACGTTGCCGAGTATTCGAATACTCGTTCACCGTCTGCTGCGCAGGAGATCGCGCTTGCCCAAGGGCTGAACGGGACGCGCGTTCCCGCTGTAAAGCGCGGTATAGGCTTCAATCTGCGCCCGCGACAGCTCCACCGGCGTATCGAGCAGCAGCCAGCGCACGATTTCGCTGCAAGGGGGCGTCGTCAACGAGCCTTGATAGGTATAGTATCCCCGGCGTTGCGGAAGCAGCGCCTCCAAATCGATGGGTTCGGCCATGGTTTCGGGTTCACCAGCTTCGGCCGGCATGTTGTCGAATATATTTGTATAGGCTTCATTCTCGTCTTCCCCTTCGACGAGCAATACACCGACCACGGCCAACGCGTTCGAGTTGCGGTCTACATGGACAAAGTGGAGCTCCATCGCCGCCGCTTCGCCGTCGATCGTGTGTTCGCTGGGACTGTGAAAGTGGAATTGCGCCAGGTCGTAAGCGATGCCGTTGTAGACGACATAGCTGCCATCGCTGACATCGACTTGAATCGTGTGACCGTTGTTGGTGATGTTTTGCTTAGTTCGTTCCGTCTCGCCGTAGTGGAATTCCACCTCCACCAGATCGACCTCGGTGGCATCGCTGATATCGATAGGCGACTGGGCATTGCCTTCTTCGCAGGGCGCGAATTCGGGAAAGAGTTTGCCCCAGTGGCCGGGACCCAAGTCGCCAGCATAACTCCAATCGGTATCGGCAGCGTTGGTCAATATCAACACGCCGCCCAGGGAGAGCGCGAATACCGATGTCGCCAGCAAAACGAGCAGTGATGACACGTTCATAATCAAGTCTTCTTTTCGACTAATCTTGCGCCCGATTCTGCCATACTACAGTGTCAATTCCCATGCGCGAATCGCGGCTGACGCTTGGGTCGCCCGCCATATCCCGACATAAATGCGATAAAATCGCACAGGTCACATCACACATGACTACCGTGTTTCTACCGTGAAAGGCCGCCGCATGTCAAAAATCAAACGCATCTACTTAATCAGCCACACCCACACCGATATCGGCTACACCGATCATCAGGATACCGTGTTCCGCCAGCAGCTTGAATTCATCGATCAAGCCATCGAGCTGGGTGAAGCCACCGCCGATTATCCCCCGGAAGCGCGCTACAAATGGACCTGCGAACTGACCGCCTTCGTCGAACGTTATTTCCGCGAGCGCCCCGCCGCCCAGATTGATCGATTCCTGGCATTGCATCGTCGCGGTCAACTGGCGGTGGCGGGCATGCAATATCACTGGACGCCTATGCTGTCCATCGCCGGCATGATTCGCTCGCTGATGCCGGCGCAGCGACTGCGAGAAGACTACGGTCTGAATATCAGCGCGGCCATGCAATGCGATGTGAACGGCGTCAGCTGGCTCTGGGCGGATCTGTTGCCGGCCATCGGCATCGATACCCTCACCATGTCGATCAACATGCACCGCGGCCGCCGTCCCGATCCGGATTTGAACGCCTTCTGGTGGCGCGGGCCCGCCGGCGGGCGCCTGCTGACTTTCAATGGACCCCACTACGTTTATGGCATTCTCCGCTACGGCTTGAGCGACATGAACTATGTCGATAAGCTGCTGCCGCCGCGCCTGGCGGAGCTGGAAGCGCGCGACGATTATCCCTACGATTTTCTCTATGCCCAGATCACGCATCCGGCCCGGGTCGACAACGGACCGCCGCTGCCGCATTTGGCCGATTTCGCGCGCGACTGGAACGCCAGCGGGCGCGAACCCCGGCTCATCTTCACGACTATCGATGGCTTCGCCAAGGCGCTGCATGAAGACTATGGCGCGACGCTGGATACCTGGAGCGGCGACTGGGCCGATTGGTGGGCCGATGGCGTCGGCTCGTCGATCTATGAAACCAGCCTCAACCGCGCGACGGAACAACTGCTGCCCGTTCTCGATCTGCTGTCGACGCAGGTTGATGGCATTGATCCCGCCCTCATTGAAGAGGCGTATCACCTGGTTTCGCTCTACGACGAACATACCTGGGGCGGATTCGCCAGCATCAGACGGCCGCACTCACATTTCACGCGCGCCAACTTCAACCGCAAAGCCAGCTTCGCTTACGGCGGCTATGGACTGACACACGAGTTGCTGGCGAGCGCCGGACGCAAACTGGCGCGGCAGATCACCGCCGTCACGCCGGAGGGCGACGCCTGGCGCCGCTGGGGGCAGTACATCAGCGCCGATCCCGCCGCCGAATCGGCCAACTATCGCTATCTGGTCCTGAATCCACTGGGCTGGGAACGTCATATCCGCTATCCGATGCCACCGGACATGGGCGGCGCCGCCCCTTACGGTGTGCTGGAGATGTTCCTGATCGGCAACTACCGCGAGGATCCGCCCCTGATCGCCGACACGCCCCCGGATACCATGATCGATTTGACGCTGCCGGCCTTCAGCTATGCCGTGGTTGCGCCGCGCTCGATCGCGTCAAAGCGCGAAACTGCCATCGGCGAAGGCAGCCTCGAGAATCATTGGTATCGCCTGCGCATTGATCCGCAAACGGGCGGCTTGCGCAGCTGGTACGACAAGGAATTGGACCGGGAATTGGTCAATGCCGATGACCTGTGGCGCTTTGGTCAATATATCTACGAATGGGTCGATCATCCCGATGACCGGCGGGCGATATTCGCGCTGGATTTCGAGAGCGAACACTTCGGCGAGCGCATGACCGATACGCCTTTCCGACGCAGCGGACCCTCCCAAGTGGAGATCATGCCGGCGCATCGGCATTCGGATCGGCTGGAGATCGAAGTTCGCATGTTGGCCGAGGGCGCGCGCTGGGTCAAAGTCCGCTATTGCTTGCCGTTGCACGAGAAGGCGCTGCATATCGATATGGTGGTCGACAAGACCTTCAATACGCTGGCCGAGGCGGTCTATCTGCCCTTCCCGCTGGCGATTGAGCGGCCGACTTTCCATCTCGATCTCAACGGCGCGCCGCTGGAGCCGGAACGCGAGCAGCTGCCCGGTTCCTGCCGCGATTGGTATGGCATTCAGCGCTGGGCCGAGTGCGGCGACGAATCGCTGTCGGTGACGCTCGCGCCACTGGATTCGCCGTTGATTCAAGTCGGCGGCATCACCACCGGGCGCTGGGCGCATGAGTTGGATACAAGCCGGGCGACGCTGGTGTCCTGGGCATTGCACAATCATTGGGATACCAACTTCAAAGCCAGCCAGGGCGAAGAAACCTTGCTGCGCTATCGGCTGACCTCAAGCGCCGGGTACGACCCAGCAGCCAGCAGCCGCTTCGCCATGAACGCGACCGTGCCGCCGCTGATCGTGAGGGCGCCAAACGCCGAACTGGGCGCGAGCGGGACGTTCATGGAAGCCGATCCGCAAGGGCAATGCGAACTGCAGCTGAAGCCGGCGGCTGACGGACGCGGCATCATCGCGCATGCCTGCAACCTCGGCCTGGATGCGGTCGCGCAATCGCTCAGCTTTCCCGCGGCATCCATTTTGTCCGCCCACCGCTGCTCCCCGACCGAAATCGATCTGGAGCCACTTGAGTTCGCCGATGGCGGCGTGAGCTTTGCAGTGCCGCCGCGCTCGGTCGCCTGCCTTCGCGTCATATTCGAATAATCTAAATGTCGCAAGATTTGGGCGTCGCCGGCCCTAATGCGTGCAAACGCAGGGGCGACTCTGTGAGTCGCCCACTGGCAATGGCAACAAACTTGCCGCAAAATCATCAATACCAACCAAGCTTTGTAGGGACGAGCCGGTGGCTCGCCCGACCGGCGCGCTCACCGTGTAGAGAGGAACCGAAATATGCTCGACGGCAAAACAGCAATCGTGACCGGCGCCGCCGGCGATCTCGGCAATGCCATGGCGCGGCATTTGGCCGAAGCCAGCGCCAGTGTCAGCCTGTGGGATATCAAGTCCGAGCGCGACGCGCAATCGGCATTGGCGCGCGTCCAAGCGCACGACCCCGGCGCGCGCTACAGCATCGTCGATGTACGCGATCGCGACCGGGTCGATCAGGCGATCGCCGAGCTTCCCCGGCTCGACATCGTCTGTTCCAACGCCGGCATCGTCGAGGCGCAGCCCTTCCTCGAGGTCACGGGCGAGAACTGGCGGGACCACCTCGATATCAACCTGACCGGCTGCTTCAATGTCTGTCAGGCGGCGGCGCGCAAAATGGTTGATGACGGCAGGGAAGGACGAATCATCCTGACGTCAAGTTGGGTCGGCAGCATTCCCTGGCCGGAGATCACGCCCTACAGCGTCAGCAAGGCCGGGGTCAATATGCTGGTCAAGCAGATGGCGCGCGAGCTGGCGGTACATCGCATCCTGGTGAATGCGATTGCGCCGGGCATCGTCAACGCGGGGCTGGCCGGGCGCCAATTGCGTGACGAACCGCAGTACGCGGCGCGCGTGGCCAAGGTCATTCCCCTGGTCGAACCCGGATCGCCGGAGGAAATCGCGCAGGCTGTGGTATATCTGGCGGGTCCGCAGACGGCGTATATGACCGGCAGCATCTTGACTCTCGATGGCGGCTGCTCGCTGTTTCAATTTGACGCCTGACGCGGAGAAAGCGACCGGTCAAGGATATGGCAATGACGGGCGAGCCACCGGCTCGCCCCTACAGGGCTTGTCCGTTACTGACGAAGAAGCGTTGACTTCGAGCCTGGTATCTGCGGGCGGCTCACAGAGTCGCCCGCTTTCGCAACTCTCTCATTTGGGCGTTTCGGCGAAACGCCCCTACAGATTTCCATACATGAAGAATATCGCTGATTTTGCACGACTTACTTGCATTAGCTTCTGCGTCTCTTTTTTGACAAACCTCCTAGCTCATGCAAGGAGCGAGTTTGATATTTTGTGTGAGCGCGGCAGACCTTTTCGCTGCCGCCGAGCGGCTGTGGTGGATTGCCCGTTTTGAATGTCAGGCGATCAGCGCCCGCAAGACCTGGCTGTGCAGCGCCCGGTTGCTGGCGATGACGCCATTGCCGGATAGCGGCGGTCCGCCATTCCAGGACGTGATCACCCCGCCAGCGCCCTCGATGACCGGCACCAGCGCCACGATATCCCAAAGGTGCATAATCGGATCCAGCATGATATCGGCGTAACCGGTCGCCACCAGGAAGTAGCCGTGGCAATCGCCCCAGGTGCGGTTGAAGCGAGTCTTGCCCATCAATTGCTGGAAGGCGATGCCATTCTGATACTTGCCGACATCAATGAAATCGGAATAGACCATCACCGCATCGCGCAGCTGCGCGGTATCGCGGACGCGCACCGGCGCGTCATTCAGACGCGTCTCGCCGCCGGCGCCGATCAGCAGGTGCGAGGTCAGCGGGTGATGGATGCTGCCCACGATGGGCTGTCCGTCTTTCATCAAGCCGATCAGGGTGCCAAAGAGAAAGGTGCCGCTGACGAATGACTTGGTGCCATCAATGGGATCGAGCACCCACTGATATTCAGCGGATTCGTTGTAATTGCCAAATTCCTCGCCGATGATGCCATGAGTCGGGAATTCCTTCATGATCATCTCGCGCATGATCTCTTCGGCTTTGCGGTCGGCGATAGTCACCGGCGAGTCGTCCGCTTTGTTTTCGACGGTGAAATCGCTGCGGAAATAGCGCATGATGATCTCGCCGCTGGCCACCGCGAGCTGCTTGCTGAAATCCACAAAATCTTGCATGACCCTTTACTCCGTAAGCGTACCCTTGGTACTGGGAATGCCTTGCCGCTGCGGATCACGGGCTACCGCCTCCGCCAGCGCCCGCCCGAAAGCCTTGAAGAGCGCCTCCGCTTTGTGATGGTCGTTGCGCCCATAGAGGACTTCGGCGTGCAGGTTCATTTTGCCGTGCGCGGCGATGGTTTCCAGCGCGTGGATGACCAGGTCACTCGGCATGGCGCCCATGATCGGCGTCGTAAAATCGGCCTTGATGACCGCGTAGGGACGTCCGCTCAGATCAATGACGACGCGCGCCAGCGCCTCATCCATCGGCACGTAGGCGGCGCCCATCCGCCGTATCCCGGCTCGGCCGGCCAGCGCCTCGTCGATCGCGCGACCCAGGCAGATCGCGATGTCCTCGATGCAGTGATGCGCGTCGATATGCAAATCGCCCGTCGCGCGCAATTCCAAATCCAGGCTGCCGTGCACCGCGACATGGTGCAGCATATGATCATAGAAGCCGATGCCGCTGTTGATATCCGCCAGCCCGCCGCCGTCGAGATTCAGCGCCAACTCAATCTGGGTCTCGTTAGTATCGCGCTTGACTTTTGCTTTGCGGTCTTCCATCGGCATTTGCCCCTACGGCTAAAACGGCATTGCTCGCGCATATGCGCGCGCACGCGTGCATAACGCGCGAGGCGCTGCGTCCAAAGATTAACACAAAGCTGACGTTAGAAAAGGTTCTGTGTCTGGACGATGCGCTGAATCCCCGGCCTCGGGGCAATCGCTTCAAATCTGTCGAGCAAAAGACGGATGGCTTGTCGGCTAATTCATCTTGCTGGCGCGCGAGTCTACCCCACCCCCGGCGGATGCCCGCATAACTCCCCGCTTCAACGCTGAGGACAGTTTCTGATATTCAGACAGACTTGACATAACCTGCGTTTTTTGGGCGAGCCAAGGCTCGCGCCTACAAACTTTTGCGCACTTGAGGGCGACCTGATAGATCGCCCCTACGATAATCGTCAAATGAGATGCATGAGAGGGTTGTCCGTTCGCTTTCATGTTGTGTCGGAGAAAACTGTCATGTACTCAGCGCTTCGACGGGGGGGGGGGGGGGGAACCAGGGCCGAGGAGGGGCTAGAAAAACCGCGCGCGCTGCTAATGTTACTCGCGCCAAACCTCCCGCAAGACCTCGAGCAAGCGGTCGACTTGCTCGGGCTTGCCGGCGCTGATGCGGATATGATCGCGAAGCCGCGGCTTGTCGTAATAGCGCACGATGATGCCTTCGCGCGCCAGCTGATCGCGCAATTCCGACGCGCCCATGCCATGCACACGATTCAGCACGAAGTTCGACTGGCTGGGATATGGCGCCAGAAAGGGCAGCTCGGCGAAGGCGACTTCCAGGCGACGGCGCTGCTCGACCAACTGGCGCACCCGAAGCATGAGCGTGTCGATATCCTCCAGCGAGGCTTGGGCGGCGATATCCGCGGCGAGATTGACATTGTAGGGCTGCTTGATCTTCCGCAAATGCGACATCAGCTGTGGCGGGAAAATGCCGTATCCGATGCGCAGACCGGCCAAACCCGCCCACTTGCTCATGGTGCGCAGAACGATCAGATTGGGAATGTCGCCGACGCGCGGCGCCAGGCTGTCGGCGTCAGCAAATTCGATATAAGCCTCGTCGACTACCAGCGTCGCCGGCAGCTCCAGCAAGCGCTCGATCTGCGCCGGCTCAATCAAGTTGCCGCTGGGATTATTGGGCGAGCACAGGAATACCAGCTTGGCGCGATGCCGCTCTACCGCCGCTTCAATCGCCGGGACATCGAGCGAGAAATCGGCGTTGCGATAGACATTCACGACCCGCGCGTGATACAGCGGCGCGTTGAAGCTGTACATGGCGAAGGTCGGCGGCGTATCGATGATGACATCGCCCGGTTCGATGAACAGCTGCAGGATAATCTCGATCAGTTCGTCGGCGCCCGCGCCACAGAGTATTTGAGCCGCCGGCGCGCCGGTATATGCCGCCAGCAATTCGCGCAGACGTCCCGACTCCGGATCGGGATAGACCTGCATATTCGGCAAGCTCGCCAGCGCCTCGACCACACGCGGCGACGGCCCGAATGGATTCTCGTTGGCGTCAAGCTTGATTAGATCGTCGACATTCAGGCCCAGCCGCTGGGCGAATACATCAAGCGAGGTCGTGGGCGTGTAGGCGTCCATTGACTGGATATCGCCCCGAATCCGGACTTTTTCGCTCATGGCGTTTTGGTCTCGCGGCGGAAGCGCGCGGCGGCGGCGTGCGCCGTCAGAGATTCAGCCGCAGCCAGGATTTCCGCGGCCGAACTGAGTTCGAGCGCGGTCGCTCGGTCGAGAGCGATCAGGCTGGTGATCTTGACGCAGTGCAGCAAGTTCAGTGGCGAGGCGAAGCGGGCGCTGCCGCCGGTCGGCATGACATGGCTGGGTCCGGCCACATAATCGCCCAACACCTCGTATGAATGTTCGCCCAGGAAGATGCCGCCGGCATTGCGCACTTTGCCGATCCAGGACCAGGGGTCGTCGACCAACAGGCAAAGGTGCTCGGCGGCGTATTCGTTGGCCAAGTCAAAGGCGGTTTCCAGACTATCTGTCACCACCGTTCCGCTATTTTCCTGCATCGCGCCCTGAATGATATCGCGGCGCGCGAGCGGGGGTATCTGACGCTGAATCTCCCGAGCCACAGCTTCCGCAGTGTTCATGCTCGGCGTCAGCAGAATGGCCGACGCCAGCACATCGTGCTCCGCTTGCGCCAGCAGATCGGCGGCGGCCAGTCGCGGATCGGCGCTCTCATCGGCGATGACGACAGTTTCGGTGGGTCCGAGCAGGCCGTCAATGCCGACATCGCCGTAGACCTGCTGTTTCGCCAGCGTGACGAAGAGGTTGCCGGCGCCGACGATAGTCGCCACGCGCGGGATGCTCGCCGTGCCATAAGCCAATGCCGCAATGGCCTGCGCGCCGCCGACCCGGTACATGCGCGTCACGCCGGCGATGGCAGCCGCCGCCAGGATGGCCGGGTGAATATTGCCCGCGCCACTGCCCGGCGGCGTGCAGACGACGATTTCCGGCACACCCGCCACTTGCGCCGGGATCACGCTCATCAGCAGCGAGGAAGGCAAGGGCGCCGTGCCGCCGGGCACGTACACGCCGACCGCATCGACCGGACGAATCAACTGCCCCAGCGAACCGCCCTGCCCGCTGTCAATCCAGCTGGTCAAGGGCTGCTTCTGATGAAACTGACGGATGCGCTCCGCCGCGCCTTCAAGCGCCTCTCTCAATGCCGGCGCGATCTGCGCCAGCGCCGCGGTCATCTCGTCGGTCGAGACGCGCAAGTCTTCCAATTCGACGCCATCGAGCGCCCGATTCCAGTCGATCAACGCGCGGTCGCCGCGCTCGCGCACACTTTTGATTATGCGCTTGACCGACTCCTCGGGCGACAGGCGCTCGCCAAACAGGCTCTCCGAACGCTGGAGCGCGTCTTCAGAAACGCTGTAATCGCGCAAGGAATGCCGCTTCAGCAGCGTCTGCCGCGCGACCTCTACATCGGTGATAATGCGCCAACTCAAGTCACCGCTCATCGCAGATCCTCTTGGCTGTCAATGGCTGGCGCGATTGTAACAGTTTGGACGCGATTCTCAACGGCTAAGCCCGCCGCCGCAAGCGCATGCATCGCGTTTGATCCATCGCTATAATCTGCGGAGCTCATCCGACGACGATGCATTCAGGCTATAGCCATGTCCGCGCGCGATGCTTACTCGGGATTCCAACTCTTTTTCGGCGACATCCACAACCACTGCGGCTTGAGTTACGGTCGCGGCAGCCTGGACGAGGCGCTGCGCAACGCCCGCCTGCAGCTGGATTTCGCCAGCGTCACCTTGCACGGTCACTGGGATGATATGCCGCAGGATGACCCAGACCTGGCCTATTTGGTGGACTATCATCGGCGCGGCTTCGAGCGCGCGGCGGCCGCCTGGCCCGATTACCTGGATGCCATGAACGCGGCCGACCAACCGGGGCGCTTTGTCACTTACCCCAGCTTCGAATGGCATTCGATGCGTTACGGCGATCACTGCATCTATTTTCGAGATGCGGCGACGGCTGAGATCTTCCATGTCGCTCATATTTGGGAGCTGCGCCAGCGCTTGAGACAGCATCCTCATCCCAGCTTGCTCATCCCGCACCACATCGGCTATCGACAAGGCTATCGCGGCATCAACTGGCAACACTTCAGCGCAGAGCTGTCGCCGGTTGTCGAGATCATGTCTTTCCACGGCGCGTCCGAATCAACAGAATCCGAGCCGGCCTTCTTGCACGCCATGGGACCGCGCGACTACGCCAGCACCGCGCAAGCCGGCTGGGCGCAGGGACATGTATTCGGGGTCATCGGCTCCAGCGACGATCACAGCGCTCATCCCGGCAATTATGGCTACGGACTGGCGGCTGTCTGGGCAGAAGAATTGACGCGCGACGCGATATGGGATGCGATCCGCAACCGACGCGCTTACGCCGTCACCGGCGACCGCATCGGGCTGCAGTTTACCCTGAACGGAGCGGCCATGGGCGCGGTGCTGCCCTTCACGGATGTGCGGCAAATTGACGTAGCCGTGATCGGCTCGTCAGCGATCGACACCATCGATATCTTGCGCAACAATCGCGTCATCCATCGCGAAGCTGTCGCGCCCAGCCAATACCGCTCAGGACCCTGCAAGGCGCGCCTGGAACTGGGCTGGGGCGAGCGCGAATCGCTGAGCGACTGGGATGTCGAATTGGCGGTCGAAGGCGGCAAGCTGCTGGGCATCGAGCCACATCTGCGCGGCAGCGATATTGCCCGGCCCGACCTCCACGATCATGAGCCGCGCGTATGGAGTCATCTGGATTATTCGGGCGGCAATCACCTGCGCCTGCGCACGCGCAGCACGCGCAATCTCACGGTGCGCAGCGCGGCTATGCAAGGCCTTACGCTGCACATCGACGGTGGTCAGGAGACATTGATCCATGTTAAACTGTGCGGAGTTTCCCGCGCCATTCCTCTGCGTGAGCTAAGCTTGGGCGCGAGGTCGGGTTACAGCGGCGGCTTCGTCTCGCCCGGCTACGTTTTCCATCGGGCTGTGCCGGCCGCGGAATATGAGCGACGGATAAGCATCACGCATGACTCTGGTGAAAACGAACGAGAATGGTACTATGTACGCGTTCGCCAGCGCAACGGCCAGTGGGCTTGGAGCTCCCCGATTTGGGTAGAGCGGGCGGCGAACTGAAATTGGAAGGCGCTCCTTCGGTTTCCATCCGGCGGAGATAAGCGAATTTTGTAAGCGCTGTTTGGAAGGATGACACTAATCAAACCAAGTTCCGGGAACGTCTTCGCCTTTATCCAAATTAACGCGTTTCAACGAAAGGAAACAGCAATGCGCAAAGTACTATTGCTCCTCTTGGTTCTTGCTTTGGCCATTCCGGCCGACGCGGCATTGGCGGATGGCCACGAATTCGATTGTGGCACCGACGAAGAGGTGACCATCAAGTTCTTCGGCGATCCCGTCGGCAATTATCCGGCTGCCGAAGATCGCGTCATCAGTCGATTCAATGAAGTCTGCCCGAACATCACTGTAGAGCGCAATGATGGCGCGGCAAACGTTACCGACTTGATCGCCTTCTATCTGACGGCATTCGAGGCGGAAAGCAGCGATTTGGATGTCATCCGCGTCGATGTTATCTGGCCCGGCCAGCTGGCGGAGCATTTGATCGACCTGAACGGCATCGCGCCTCAAGCACATATCGATGCCCAGATGCCGGCGTTGATCGACAACAACACCATCGACGGCCGACTGGTAGCGCTGCCCTTGCGTATCGGCTTCGGCATGCTTTACTACCGCACCGACTTGATCGAGAAGTACGGTTATGAGGGAGCGCCTGCGACTTGGGATGAGCTGGAAGCGATGGCTGCCGTGATACAGGAAGGCGAACGCGCCGAAGGCAAAGATGAATTCTGGGGCTTCGTCTGGCAAGGCAACGCTTACGAAGGTTTGACCTGCGATGCGCTGGAATGGCATGTTTCCGCTACTGGCGAGAACTTCTTGCAGAGCGATGGCACCATCAGCGCCTTGAGCGACGCCGCAGTCGACATCTATGAGCAGGCGGCCGGCTGGGTCGGCACGATCAGCCCGCCAGGCGTGGTCGGCTATCAAGAAGAAGACTCGCGCGCGGTTTGGCATGCCGGCAATGCCGCCTTCATGCGCAATTGGCCCTACGCCTATTCCCGCAGCCAAGCCAGCGAAGACATCCCCGCGTTTGATGTCGCCCCGCTGCCGGCTGGCGATTCCGGCATCGGCGCGTCCACGCTTGGCGGTTGGCACATTGGCGTCTCCAAGTATTCCGAGCATCCGGAAGCGGCGGCGGCTTTCGCCATCTTCCTGACCAGCGTCGAGAACCAGAAGGACTTCGCGATTTTCACTTCCAACCCGCCGGGCGCGGTCGAATTGTACAGCGATCCGGAGATCATCGAAGCGATGCCCTTCATCCGTCCCGATCTGGCTGAAGTAACGACGGCGCGCCCGTCAAACTTCTCCAAAGAGAAGTACAACGCCGTGTCTACCCTGTATTTCAACGCCGTCCATTCCATCTTGACCGGCGAAGAAGATGCTGAGGTAGCGCTCGAACTGCTGGAGTTGGATCTGGAAGATCTGCTCGGTCAATAGACTTGACGAGCTGGATTCGCATCCCCTTTCCGCTGCGAGCGGGGAGGGGACAAGGTTGAACGGGAACCTGGTTCGGCCGCTGGCTGAGCCCTGCCAGGTTCATATATGTTCGAAAATGCGGGGGCGACCCAGTGGGTCGCCCGCCAAAGAAAAGTCGTCCGGCGAGCGCTCCCCTAATGAAGACAAGTCCGGACGACTAAAGCGCTAGAGAATTGGCGACAGGCAAGTCGAGAGACGCGTTGCCATGGAGACCAACAACCAAGCGCCGGGAACCAGGCCGGAAATCCTGCTGCTCAGCGCGGTCATGATGCTGATTGGCGCCTTGGCGATCGTCTTGTTTTTCGCCGCTGTCGCCAACGACGAGGCGATTCAATTGGCGCTGAACTGGACGACAGCTGAGGACGATGCTCGGCCGCCTTCACTGCTGCTCATTTATCTTGAGCGTTTCGGCATCATTATTTCGGTCCTCTTCATACTGTCCGGCGCCTTCTTTATCACGATTGGCTGGCGCCTGCGGCGGGGGAACATCCGCGTCGCTCATTGGGCGCGTATCGGCTTGCTCTGGCTGTGCATAGGCGCCGCCTCTTATATCCTGCTCACCGCCTTCAACATCATCAACTCGGCCGCGATGGACAGAGAAGCGGTCGATTTCGGCCAGCTGCTCTCAGCAATCTCGCCTGCGCTGGTGGTTCTGGCAATCGGATTTCTGCTCTGGACTTGGCTCAACAACAATATCGAACGGCTCTTCAGCGGCGAGGATTCTTTGATCGGACGGGAAACGCGGCTGGCCTGGAACCTGCTGATCCCCACCTTGACCATCTTCGTGCTGGTGGCGGCGCGCCCGTTGGAGCAAACGTTCATCCGCAGCCTGACCGACAAGCGCTTCGCCGGCAGCGCAGTGCCGCAATTCGTCGGCTTGGAAAACTATTACAACCTGTTGACCTTCCGCATCGATACCGTGACCTGTCGCAAGAGCATCAGCGACGGACCTTGCGATACGCGCGCCAACGGCTCGATACGCTGGGAATCTATCGACCGCGAATTGCTGCGCGAGGGCTATCGCACGATATTCAATGTGCCCATCGGCGGCGATCAGTCGGCGGCCATCAGCGGGCTGGATGACGACTTCATTGAAGCGATCTTCACAACCGTCGTCTTCACCGTCATTTCTGTGGCCGGGGAGCTGATCATTGGTCTCTTCATGGCGATGGTGGTGAATTCGAAGTTTCGCGGACGCGGCGCCATGCGCGCGGTGATGCTGGTGCCCTGGGCGATCCCGACCGTGATCTCGGCGCGCTTGTGGGAGCTCATGCTCAAAGACACCAGCGCCGGCATCTTCAACAAAATTCTGCTCGATCTGGGCGCGATTGACGCGCCGCTGGCTTGGCTGTCCGATCCGTCATTGCAGATTCCCACCGCCATCATCGTCGATGTCTGGAAGACGGCGCCCTTCATGGCGCTGCTCTTGCTGGCCGGTTTGCAGGTGATACCGAGCGATCTCTACGAAGCGGCCTCGGTGGATGGCGCCAGTCCGGTCCGGCGTTTCTTTTCCATCACGCTGCCGCTGCTGCGCCCGGCCATCGCCATCGCGCTGATCTTCCGCACGCTGGATGCGCTGCGCGTTTTCGACCTGTTCAACGTACTCTTCGGCCGGCAGCAGCTATCCATGGCCACCTACAATTTCGAGACTCTGGTCAGCAATCAGCTGGATGGCTACGCGTCCGCCATTAGTGTGATCATCTTCATTTTCATCTCGATATTCGCTTTCATCTACGTCCGGCTCTTGCAGGTGGAGTCCTAGATATGGCGCGGAAACAGTATGCGCGGCTGGCGCAGCAGGTTCTTCTGTATGGCTTGGTGCTTCTGGTCGCCGTATATGCGCTCTTCCCCTTCTACTGGGCCTTTGTCACCTCCTTCAAAACCGAGAGCGAAATGTTCAAGAGCGCCACCTATCTGCCGCGCGAAGCCACCACCAAGAATTACGAATATGTCTTCCGCGACAACACCTTCATTGACGCGCTGAAGAACTCGGCCTGGGTTTCCGCCGCAACCTCGATATTCGCGCTGGTCGCCGGTTCATTCGCCGCCTACGCGTTGGGACGGCTGCGCTTCAAGGGACGCGTCGTGCTGCTCTATGTCGTGCTGTCGATGACTATGTTTCCGGCCATATCGATCTTGTCCGGCCTTTACACCATTGTGCGCGAGCTGGGTTTCTTCGGCACGGGACTGTCCTTGATCGTCACTTATCCCGTTTTCACGCTGCCCTTCACCGTCTGGGTGCTGACCAGCTTCTTCCGCGGATTGCCGGCCGAGATCGAGCAAGCCGCGATCGTCGATGGCGCCACGCCCTTCCAGACCTTTCGCCTGATCCTGCTGCCATTGACGGCGCCGGCGCTGGTGACCACCGGATTGCTGGCCTTCGTGCAATCCTGGAACGAGTATCTCTTCGCCCTCAACTTCACCGCGACCAATCCCTCGGCGCAGACGGTGCCGGTGGCGATAGCGCAATTCTCCGGTCAATTTTCCGAGCAAGAGCCCATCGCCGAGATCATGGCGGCGGCGATGGTGGTGACGATTCCGCTGGTGGTGCTGGTGCTGATCTTCCAGAACCGCATCGTCGAAGGCTTGACCGCCGGCGCCGTAAAGGGCTAATCGCGCGGGATACGGTTGCGACGGATATCAAGCCTGAGTGGTTTGGCGCAATCATTTCAAGACATCTCTGCGCTCTGAGTAGAACCAGGTAAGTCATGCAAATTTATACCTGTAGGGGAGTCTCGCCGAAACGCCCAGAAAACTTAGCAGGTAAAGCGGGCGTCTCAGCGAGACGCCCCTACAACGTCGCTTTATTCTTGCATCGCTTTATTGGAACTACTTCTGTGTTCTCGGTGGTTAATCTTTTGTACCGAGCGTCACGAGAGTAACGCGACGCCGCAACTCAGATCGCCGCAGGATAGAGCGTTTCCGCGCCGCTAGTCGCCCGTGTGATGTAGAGTTTCGGCTGGTGGCCCGTGGCCGCGACATAACAGCGCCGCACCCGCGCCACAAAGTCTTCCACGCCATCGGCACGCGCCAGAGCCACGGCGCAGCCGCCGAAACCGGCGCCGGTCATGCGCGCGCCATAACAATCCGCGTCGGCGTTGGCGCAATCGACGATGGCATCGAGCGCCGGGCTGGAGACTTCAAAATCGTCGCGCAGGCTGTTGTGGCTGGCGATCATCAATTGCCCGAGCGCGACCGCGTCACCCGCGTCCATGGCGGCGCGAGCGCGGAGCGCGCGCGCATTTTCGCTGATGACATGGCGAGCGCGGGCGCGGATCGCCGGCTCTAGTTCGCTCGCCCGCCGCTCGAATGCCCCAGCCTCGACATCGCGCAGGGCGGGCACGCCGAAATGGCGCGCTGCGGATTCGCACTGTTCGCGCCGCTGGTTGTACTTGGAATCAACCAGGCCGCGCCGCGTGCCGGTATCGAGGATGACGACCGCTGTTCCCGCCGGCAAGGGCGCCGAAACGGTTTCCAGGCTGCGACAATCGATCAGCAGGGCGCGGTCCGCAAGGCCGGCTGCCGAGATCATCTGGTCCATGATGCCGGTGCGGATGCCGAGCCACTCGTTTTCGGCGGTTCGGCCCGCCTGCGCCATGCCGGCGGCATCCCAGGCGAAGCCGGATACCTCGTAGAAGGCGCGCGCCGTGACCAGCTCCAGCGCCGCCGAGGATGACAAGCCGGCGCCAATGGGCACATCAGCGCTGAGCACGCCTTCCCAGCCGCGAAGCGCGTAGCCCCGCTCTTGCAGCGCCCAAGCCACGCCGATCATATAATCGATCCATTCGGTTCGGGATGGGCGGCGCAATTCGTCCAGCGCGAAGACGCGGCGGTCATCGAAATCGAGCGAGTGGACGAAGACGCGGTTGTCCCGGCGTGGCTGCAGGGCGATACAGGCGGCGCGATCGATGGCCATGGGCAAGACGAAACCATCGTTGTAGTCGGTGTGTTCGCCGATCAGGTTGACGCGTCCCGGCGCGCGGACGATGGCGGCGGGGGGTTGGCCGTATTCCTGGATGAAGCGCTGCTTGACCTCATCTACTAGAGACATCGCGAGTCCGTCCCTTGATCTAGATTCGATTGCGAATTGTAGCGCAGGCTTTGCGCTTGGCGACAGGGACGCGGAGACAATTAACCACCGAGACCACAGAGGACACAGAGTAGGGGCGAGCCATCGGCTCGCCCCTACATGATTCTCCGGTTTGGCGGGCGACCTGACAAGCCGCCCCTAGGCTTTTATGCTTCGTGGCGGGCGGAAACGGGTCGCGATTTGAAAAAAATCGCGAAAGTCGACATAATACTAGATAACAGTCTGAGGTCGTGACTCACGGCGTTAGGTATTCCTATCGAAAAGTGCCTCGCGGGCTGATCGCATTCGAGATAGGAGATTATTGCCATGATTGAGTTTTTCCTGAACGGACAAAGGACCGTTTACGAGGGCGACCCCGACCGCGCGCTGATGAATGTCTTGCGCGAGGATATGGGCATCATATCGCCCAAGGATGGCTGCGCGCCGCAAGCGGCCTGCGGCTGCTGCGTGGTGGGCGTGGATGACAAGGCCGCCCTGTCCTGCGTGACCAAGATGAGCAAGGTGGCCGGCGCGTCTGTCACCACCACCGAGGGGCTGGGCGACTATCGGCAGAATGTCTTCGCCAACGCCTTCGTCAAAGAGGGCGGCGTACAATGCGGCTTCTGCATCCCCGGCATCGTCATGCAAGCCAACAACCTGATCAACCATAATCCCGATCCCAGCCGCGACGATATCGAAAAATGCCTGACGCCGCATCTCTGTCGCTGCACCGGATACAAGAAGATCGTCAACGCGATCCAGACCGCCGCCGAAGCCATCCGCAACGAAGAAGAAGTAGAAATGCCCGAGGTGGACGGCAGCATCGGCACGCGCTTGCCCAAGTATCAGGCGCAGGATCTGGTGCTGGGGCAGCATCGGTATGTCGATGATATCCGCATGGATGGCTTGCGCTACGGCGCGCTCAAATTCAGCGATCACCCGCGGGCGGTGGTCAAGTCGATGGACCTGAGCGCGGCGCTGGCGCATCCGGGCGTGCTGCGAATATTCACGGCGGACGATATCCCGGGCGACAAACATATCGGCTTGATCCGGCAGGATTGGCCGCTGATGATCGGAGTCGGCGAAACCACGCGTTATGTGGGCGATGTGCTGGCGTGCGCCGTCGCGGAGACGGATGCCTGCGCGCGAGAAGCGATCGAGTTGATCGAGATTGACTACGAAGTCCTGGAACCGGTCACGGATATGCACGCGGCGCTGGACGCTGACAGTCCCTCGATTCATGAGGGCGGCAACGTGCTCTCGCAATCCATCACCCATCGCGGCGATCTGGAAGCTGCGATGGCCGAATCCGCCTTTGTCACCCAAGGCGTCTATGAGACGCAAATGATTGAACACGGCTTCATGGAGCCGGAAGCCAGCATCGCTTATCCTATTCCCCGCCCCCACCCTAAATCCCTCCCCCAAAATGAGGGAGGGACTTCTGACTACGGTAGCTCCCTTTCCCTCCCTGTGGGGGAAGGGGCTGGGGGATGGGGCGGCGTCGAAGTGCTGTCGCAGGGACAGGGCGTCTTCGAGGATCGCGTGCAGATTGCCAAACTGCTCGGTCTGCCGCAGGAAGCTGTGAACGTGATGCTGGTGGATAATGGCGGCGCATTCGGCGGCAAGGAAGATCTCTCGGTGCAGGGACACGCGGCGTTGGCTGCGTATCTGATGGGCGAGCCGGTCAAGGTGCGCCTGACCCGCGACGAATCGATCATCATGCATCCCAAGCGCCATCCGATCTGGATGGATTACACCATCGGCTGCGATGAGAACGGCATGTTGACCTTCTGCAAGGGGCGCTTCGTCGGCGATACCGGCGCTTATGCCTCGGTGGGCATGAAAGTGCTGGAGCGCTCGGCCGGCCACGCCACCGGCGCCTACAACTTCCCCGTCACCGATATCGAGAGCACGGCGGTCTATACCAACAATCTGCCTTGCGGCGCCATGCGCGGATTCGGCGTCAATCAGACGGCCTTCGCGCTGGAAAGCTGCATTGACGATCTCTGCGAACAAGGCGGCTTCGACCGCTGGCAGTTCCGCTACCAGAATGCGCTGGACGATGGCGATATGACCGCCACCGGCCAGGTGATCGAAGCGGGCGCGGGCGCCAAAGCCACGTTGGAAGCGGTCAAGAACGAATTCCGCGATGCCAAGTTCGCCGGCATCGCCTGCGGCATCAAGAATACCGGCATCGGCAATGGCATGCCGGATTCGTCTCAGGTGACGCTCAGTGTGGTGGCTACCCCTCACCCCCCGGCCCCCTCTCCCACAGGGGGAGAGGGGGAGGAACTGAACGGTGTAAAGGTCATCATTGATCACGGCTGGACGGAGATGGGGCAAGGCGTGCATACCATGGCGGTGCAGGCGCTGGTGACGGAGACCGGCATTCATCCGGCGCAGGTTGAGGTTCGCGTCCAGACCGGCTCGGAGATGGTGACCGGCATGACAACCGCTTCGCGCGCGACCTCACTGATCGGCAACGCCATCATCGACGCCTGCCGTGAACTGCGGGCTGATCTGGAAGGGCATTCTCTGGAAGAACTGGTCGGCAAGACTTATGTCGGCGCTTTCACCGTCGACTGGACCACCAAGCCGGGCGCCATGGTTGAGAAGGTCTATACGCATTACAGCTACAGTTACGCCACGCAAGTGGTTATCCTGGACGAAGACGGTCAGGTCGAGAAGATCATCGCCGCGCACGATGCCGGCAAGATCTTCAATCCGACGCTGTTCGAGGGCCAGCTGGAAGGCTCGATCCACATGGGACTGGGTTACGCCATCAGCGAAGATTTGCCGATGGAAGGCGGCCATCCCAAGAGCACGATGCTGCGCAAATGCGGCATCTTGCGCGCCAAAGAAATGCCGGAGATGGAAGTCATCGGCGTCGAGGTGCCTGATCCTTATGGACCCTATGGCGCCAAGGGCGTGGGCGAGATTGGCTTGGTGCCGACTGCGGGCGCTGTGGCCAACGCGCTGTATCAGTTTGATGGCGTGCGCCGCCAAAAGCTGCCGATGAAGCTGCCGCGCAAGCGTCCGGTACGCCGCGCGCGGTCAAATGGCGGGAATGGCGCCAACGGCAAGCGCTAAATTTTGCGGGCGAGCCAAGCCAAGGCTCGCCCCTACCGGCTCACACTGGTATTGATGCGTTGGCGGTAAATTTGATGTTGTTGCAAGCGGGCGACCTGATAGGTCGCCCCTACAAGGCTTGTCCGGTACTAGACGCCTGACGCGATTTGTTTTACCCCATCCCCCGGCCCTGGCCCCCCATACATCCTCCCCGTTTTTCGGGGGGCGTCCCAGCGAGCTAGGGAAGGGGAGCTAATCTTGGCGGATTCCACAGAATTCTGATGCGTTTTGCTGGGATTAACACTGTGAATCGTCGCAAAATCGGTGTTTTCCAGGTAGTGTTGCGTAAGTTTCGCAGTAGCGGACAACCCTTACATTCTGATGCGCGCTTGCGGATGACCCGATACGTCGCCCCTACGACGGCTAAGTTGCCGCCGCAGGTCCACGGCATTCACAGCGAGAAAATCAGTCACAGAATTGCGCGCGCAGCTTGGCTTTCTGCACTTTCCCCAGCGCATTCGCCGGCAACGCATCGACGAATTCAACGCGGCGCGGGACTTTGTACGACGCCAGTCGCTCGCGGCAGAATTCGCAGATATCGCCGGCGTCGATCCCTTGACCCGCGCGCGGCACGATAACCGCCACTACACCCTCGCCCCATTCCGCGTCAGGGCAGCCGATGACGGCGCAGGCGGCGACGGCCGGATGCTCCATCAAGGCCAGCTCGACTTCGGGCGGATAGATATTCAGGCCGCCGCTGATGATCAGGTCTTTGGCGCGGCCCTTCAGCGTGTAGTAGCCATCGGGCTCGCGCCGGGCCAGGTCACCGGTGCGCAGCCAGCCATCGTCGGCAAAGGCCTCGGCGGTCTTTTCGGGCTGCCGCCAATATCCGGCGAAGACGTGATCGCCCTTGATCTGCAGCTCGCCGATGTCGCCATCCGGCAATGGCGTCTCGGTCTGCGGATTGACGACGCGGGCGGAGACACCGGGCAGGGGCATGCCAACCGAGCCGACGCGCCGTTCGCCATGCAGCGGATTGGACAAATTCATGCCGGTTTCGGTCATGCCATAGCGCTCGAGCAAGGTGACATTGAAGGTCCGCTGATAGCCGGCGAAAAGATCATCGGGCAGCCGGTCGGAGCCGGAGGTCAGCAAGCGCATGTGACTTAGATCAATGCGGCGTCCGCCCGCAGCCTGATAGAGCCGACGGTGCATGGTCGGCACGCCCATGAAAACGCTGAAACGGCCGGACGCGAGCAGCTCGAGCGTCTTATCGGCATCAAACGCGGCTGTCAAGACGGCGGTCGCGCCGGCGTGCAGCGCGCCATGCAAAGCCACGACCAGGCCGTGCACGTGGAAGAGTGGCAGCGCATGCAGCAGCACATCATCCTCGCGCCAGCCCCAGGCTTGATGCAAGGCGGCGATGTTGGCGGTCAGGTTGCCGTGAGTGATTTTGGCGCCTTTGGGGCGGCTGGTGGTGCCGCTGGTATAGAGCATCATGGCGGTTTGATGCGGATCGGATGTCGCGGCAGGCGCGGGTTCAGCGGACCATCCGGCCAACTCAGCGACAAAATCGCTGTCCGGGACTACAAAGCGCGTCCCTTCCAGCGTATCCAGCGTTGCGGCGATTTCGTTAACGGCGCTCTTCTTGGCGTGATCAGCGATCAGCAATTTGGCGCCGGAGTCCTCCAGAAAATAGCGCGTTTCGGCGGGTGGATAAGCGGGATTGAGAGGCAAGAAGATGGCGCCGATGCGCATGCTGGCCAGGTGAATGATGATGAAGTGGGGACATTTTGGCAGCTGCGCGGCGACGCGATCGCCCGCGCCGATGCCGGCATGGCGCAAGAAACTGGCGCAGCGATTGACCGTCTCGTCCAGTTGGCGGTAGGTCAGCCGCGGGCCGTCGATGAATTCAATGGCGGTCTTGTCTCCGCGCGCTTGGCATTGTCGCCGCAGGCTTTCGAGGAAGAGCATGATTTTCGCCTTTGAGCTTATCAGAAACGTTGTCGGTTGGGGGTCTATTTTACACCTGAGGGCAGGAAAGTCATTGATGGTCGGGGCGTCGTGGAGACACGCTGCGGGATTTGGCTTGTCCGGAATTGATGAAATTGGGGCAATATCAGGTCTGTTGCCTGTGGGCGACTCACAGAGTCGCCCCTACATTATTCTCCGCATAGGTGGTCGGTCGATTCTTCAGTCGATTGGATCAACCCGGCCCCGTCCTATGATTTTGCACCGGGCCGGGAATTTCCGATGCGCGATTGTCAATCCAGATCCGGCAGCAGCGCTTCGACTTGGGCCAGCGAGGCCAGGTGGCGGGTAGTGCCGGGATATTGGCACATTGTGCTGGCGGTCGCGCAAGCCCAGCGCGCGGCTTCGATCAAGGGCATGTCCCCCAGCAAGCCATAGAGCAGCCCAGACTTGAAGGTGTCGCCGGCGCCGGTGGTATCGACTGCCGTGACGGCTGGAGGCATGAAGCGTTCTTCATCGCCGATGTAGGGCAAGACGGTTACGGGTCCCGCCGCGTCGGTGATGATGACATCGCAGCCGCCGCGCTTTTGCAGCCGCCGCGCCAATCGCTTTGGCGAGATATCCTTGACCTTGGCGCGAGCGATCGCCGCTGATACCACCAGCAGATCGACCAGCGGCAGCAGCGGATGATCCTCGCGGTAGATGTCGTTGATCAGCACCGGGATTTGCAACGCCCGCGCCAGTTGGGCGGCCTTCAGGCGCGGTTCGATGGGACCGGACATATCAAGATTGAGCCAGGCGACATCCGCGAACATGTCCGGCGTGGCACCGGTAATTTTCAGGTCCTGGGGCCAGTGCGTGATGAAGCTGCGTTCGCCATCGGGAGTGACCAGACACTGGCAGCGCGGCGTCGGGTAATCAGCGTGGCGCTTGATGAAACGCGAGTCGAGCTGCGGTTGCGCGGCCAGGATCTCACGCACGGTATCGCCGGCAGCGTCATCGCCCAGGTCGTGGCCGGCCAGGCGCGTGTCGAGGCCCCAATTGGCCAGCCAGATGGCGCTGTTGGCCGCGGCGCCGCCCACGTTTTCGAACTCATCCTGGACGGTCGCGGCGTGGTCTAGGTCCGGCAGGCGGTCGAGGGCGAGATAGATGTCGAGGTCAATTTCGCCGTAGCAGAGGATGGTCATGGTGTGGATTCCGTTGGAGCTAATGGGCGGGCTAGTCTCGGCTCGCCCTTACATTTTATGCGCAGTGGCGGGCGACCTGATAGGTCGCCCCTAGCACTTCCCACAATTGAGAGGCTTGTGATGCTTGTCCTGTCGCTGTGACTTCCAATGGGAGCGGACCTGTCCGGTCGTCAGCGTTCGTCGGGGGGCATCGGGGCGAGCGAAGGCTTAAGCGCCGACGCCTGCGCCACCGCGTTTCTGAGCGGCCGGCCATCCCGCACTCATTTGCTCCCCAGCTTCCGCTGCCAAGCTGGAGAGTAGAGGCCTTCCAGCGAAAGGAACGCGACCATGTATAACTCGCCGATACCTTTCTCCTCCGTCTCCGCAAAAGACGCGGCGGAAATTGCCGCGCCTCATTGGAACACCGCGAAAAACATATTAGCGGCAATAGCGATTATCGTCCTTGGCGCCTTGCTGTTGGTCGGATTGCACGCCATCTGGGTACAAGTGAGTGAATGGTGCCAAGCGGCATTGTCGCCCGTCAACTGTGGCATTTATTTGACGGGAAGATAAGCGCTAAAAGGCCGCCATCTGCCCATCGGAGCGGGGCTCGCTGCCGCCGTGCAAGACGCCGGAGTCGGCATCGTAGCGGATGATCTGCCCGCGCCCGAAGATGCGGCGGCCCCGGCCCGAGACCGGTCGGATGCGATGCCCCCTATCAGCCAGCGCCGCCATCGTCTTCACCGGCGTACCCTCTTCCACAAGCAGGTCGCCGGCGGGATCGCCATTTTCCAGATACCAGCGCGGTCGATTCAATGCTTCCTGCGGATTGAGATCATCATCGATCAGGCCGCTCAACACCTGGAAATGGCCTTGCGGCTGCATGAATCCGCCCATGACGCCGAAGCTCGCCCAGAGTTCGCCGGATTTGAGCGCCAGGCCCGGGATGATGGTGTGATAGGGACGTTTGCCTGGCGCCAGGCAATTGGCGTGCCCCGGCTGCAGCGTGAAGCCGGCGCCGCGATTCTGCAGCAGCACACCGGCGCCCTCAGCCGCGATGCCGACGCCGAAACCCATGTACAAACTCTTGATGAAGGAGCAGGCGTTGCCGTCGCCATCGACGGCGCTGAGATAGATGGTATCGGAGCCGGGCGGGATTTCACCGAATGTCGGCGGCGGATCCATGGTCGCGTCCGGAGCGATCAAGGCGGCGCGATCTGACGCGTAGGCTGTGCTGAGCAGCGACTCCAGCGGCACGCGGGAGTGGCTCATATCGGCGATGTACTGGTGGGCGTCGGCCCAAGCCAGGCGCATGCTCTCGATCATGAGGTGCAAGCGGCGCGGGTCGTCCCAGGGCAGCGATTGCAGGTCGAAGTTGGAGGCGATATTGAGCGCGATCAGCGCCGTCAAGCCTTGCCCGTTGGGCGGGCATTCATAGATGGTGACGCCACGATAGTCGGTCGCGATGGGCTCGTCCCAGGTCGAATGGTGATTCGCCAGGTCCTCATGCGTCATCACGCCGCCGGCTTCCCCTAAGCTGGAGACGATGGCATCGGCGACTGGACCGGTGTAGAAGGCATCGGGTCCGCCTTCCGCGATCATGCGCAGCGTATTGGCCAGCCCGGGCAAGCGCACCACCTGGCCGGGTTTGGGCGTCGCGCCATTGGGGAGGTAGTCTTCGGCATTGGCGGCATTCTTTAGAAACGCGGCGGAGCCTTCCCACGCCAGCCCGAAAACCGGCGCTGTCGGGAATCCTTCGCCCGCATAGTGAATGGCATCGACCAGCACATCCGCCAGGCTCATCCTGCCATGCCGCTCCAGCAGGTCGTGCCAGCCGCGCACCGCGCCCGGCACGGTGACGGCGTGGGCGTGGAAGGGATCCATGCGTTCCCAGCACAAGTCCTGAGTCGCCTGCAAGTTCAGCGCCTGGGGGGCGCGTCCGCTGCCATTGAGCGCGCTGACGGACTTGGTTTTGGCATCATAGAAGAGCGCGAAGCAATCGCCGCCGATGCCGCAGGAACCGGGTTCGGTCACATTCATGACCGCGGACGCAGCGATGGCGGCATCGGCCGCGTTTCCGCCTTGCCGCAAGATATTGAGGCCGGCTTGGGCCGCCAGCGGATTGCTGGCGCCGACCATGCCGCGGCGGGCGCTGATCATGGAGCGGCGCGATTTGAAATCGAAGGACATGGTTTTCATCGGTGTTGTTCCTGTACGCCTAGGCTGCGGCGCTCTGGGCGGAATCGGTTAATCGATAGTCAGTTCGCGGGAACTGTTAGTGAGCAGTTCGTAACCGTCATCAGTGACGACGAGATCATCTTCCAGCTTCATATTGCCCGTGCCTTTGACGTAGATTCCCGGCTCGAGACAAATGGCGACGCCCGGCTCAAAGGGGGCGGTTTCTGTAATCAGACTTGGCCACTCAAACGATGTGGCCAGGCCGATGCCATGACCGATGCGGTGAATCAACTCGTAACCGGCATCGTTTATGACTTTTTCTCCGGCGATTTGCGTCGCGTTGCAGGGATTGCCCGGCCGGACCTGCTCCAGCGCCGCATGATAGGCTTCCGTGACCACCGACCAGACAGCAAGTTGATCGGCGGAGGGCTTGCCCAAAACAAAAGTCCGCGAGGCGTCGGCTTGGTAGCCCTGGTATTCGGCGCCGATATCGAACATGACAGAATCGCCCATTTCCAGCTTGCGCTCGGTAGGCATACGAATCATGATCGGATCGTCGTTGCCGCTGACGACTGTCGGCGGGAATGACAAACCGGCGCCTAGACGCCCCATGTGATAGGCGACGCGGGCCGCCACCTCGTGCTCAGTCAAGCCCGGTTTGAGTTCTCCGCGCATGGCATCGAATGCCAGGTCGGTAATGCGGCCGGCTTCGCGCAGCAGCTTGATCTCGAGCGGGCTTTTGCGCCGCCGCAGCCGGGCGACGGCGGCGCCGATATCTTTGAAACTCGCCACGGGAAGCGCATCGGCAAGGGCATTGTAGACGGTGACGGGCATGCGCTCGAAACCGACGACGCCGATTTGACGCGGATTCGCCGAAGTCAACTGGTCGATCAGCAGAGGCAAGGGCTGAAAGGCGCCATACCAATCGTGGATGCCGGAGGCGCGCTGGGCTTCGACGACTTGCCAGTCAAAGTTCATGACGCAGGAGACTCCGCCGCCATGCATCAACAGCCAGGTCTCGCCCAGGGCGGGTACAAAGTTGGTCAGGTAACGAAAGGGCTCGGCATGGCCGTCGCTGCCGTAAATCAGGACGAAGTCACATGCTTCGCGCTGGGCTATCGCCCAGACAGCCTCCCGTCGGCCGCGCAATTCTGCATGCCATTCGTTGGACGATACGATCGATTGAGTCATGTCACACTCCAGTTAGCTGATTGACAGCGGCGAGGAGAGCCGCCGCAGCCATGCGCATTAGCTTGCAGTCTTGGCCTCCTCAACATGTGGCGCGCGCGACTACAGATGCTCCCGCAAGAAGTCGAGTTTGCGCCGCCAGGCATCGACGCCCGCTTTGTATATCGCATGGGGTTCGCCGCCGAAAGCGTAGAAGCCGCCATCAACCGGATGTTTGGAGGCGACCAGCGTCGTAGGCGCGTAGGGCGGCATGATCAAATGCCCGGCGCCCGGGTAGCTGATGTGCGCATAGGGTCGCGAGAAATGGTGCGCGCGCAAGCGATCCATGGCGACTTCGGCCAATTCGCTGCTATGCCACATGGCATCGTCAGCGCCGGAAACCATCAGCACCGCGCCCCGAATCTTTTCCACCGGTATCTCGGCTCTTTTGGCCGTGTCCGGGCTGCGTCGCACCAGTTCGCGGAAACCCGGCGTGAGCGGTATAGGTTCGTTGCGTTGGCGATAGTCGGTGTGATAGTCATAAATCGCCGGATCGACGGCGTCGTCCATATAGGGGATTTCTTCGCCGCGCCAGGTCCAGGCGGGTACGCTGCCTTTGCTGCGGTCTTTGCCGAAACCGCCCCAGACGATGCCGCTCGGCACATCAGCGATAATTACTTTGTATTGCGGGAAGATCGAAGCGAGCAGGAGCGAGAGTTCGCCGCCGCGCGATCCGCCGGTGATGGCGAGGCGGCCGCCGTCAATATCCGCGCGCGCCTCCAAGTATGCTATCGAAGTCTCGAAGTACTCGAGCGGGATCTGATTTATCGAGTCAGGCAAGTTCTCGTAATTGAAGTAGGCCAGCGCGAAGCCGGCGTAGCCGTGCGCGGCGAAGAGCGCTGCGCGCGCCTCGTTCAAGCCGCCGCCCGAACCGCTGATGATCGTTATGGCGGGGTGAGGCCCGGCCCCCGCGGGCAGAAAGAGCGTGCCGAACAAGCCCCGGTCCCGAACCTCGACGCGCGCTACGCCAGGCTTTACCATCATGCGCCGCGCCTCAACGCTGGTTATGGTCTCGCCATCTTGCAGCAGAGCGAATGTAAGGACGGTGGTATCCAGGTCGGACCAGCGCAACTGCATATTCTCCCGCGCCGCTTCATCGACTGGCAGCATGGACCAGATCAAGCCCATCGGGTCGGCCTCTGTAAAGCTGCCGGAGATTGGCGCGCTATCGCTCAGATCGAGCTCGCCCCTGGCGTCAGCGCGGTAATCGGCTTGCGCCGCCCATTCGACGCCGCCGCCATCGGTGAAGCTGGCGCGGATGGTGACAGCGCTATTCGCCAGCAACCCGCTGACCGCAATTGCAAGCGGCACATCGGACATCGCGGTCTGTGGTTGGACAGAGAGCATGACTTGCGAAGACACAACAATTATCCCGCCTTTGCTACTGATACTCAAAAATGCTAAACTCTCATTGTTCCGCAGAGTATATACAAAAAGACTATTTCGACCAAATAGTGAACCTGGCATGAATCTGTTTGAAATGATCAGCGCCTCCCCGTACCATCGCTGGCTAGGCGTCGAGTTGCTAGAAGCGGAAGCGGGCGAGGTTAAGCTGCGGCTGCCCTACCGCGGCGACTTCCTGGGGAGCGACGCGCGCACCAACATTCACGGGGGCATTATCTCCTCGCTGGCGGATATCGCAGCTTGTTTCGCGATGATGAGCGCGACCAATGGCGATGCGCCGAACCTCAATTTGCAGTTGGATTACGTGCGCATGGCGGGACCGGATACTGATCTCATCGCCATCGGTTCTGTGGTCAAGGCGGGTCGGACGATCGGCGTCAGCGATGTGCGGATACAGACGCCGGAGGGCAGGCTGATCGCCGTCGCTCGCTCCACCACAGTGAACAATCCGCCCTCGCGGCAGCAATTGACCGGGAGTTGACGCCGCGATGAAAGCAGTCGTGATTCACGAACATGGCGGTCGAGACCAGCTCGTCTACCAGGATGTGCCCGATCCGGCGCCGGCAGCGGGGGAGATCCTGGTCCGCGTGCGGGCGGTCGGCTTGAATTATCTGGATATTTTTGTGCGGCGCGGCATGCCCGGCTTGCCGGTTGATCTGCCGCGAATCTCGGGCGGCGATATCGCGGGAGAAATTGCGGCTTTGGGTGACGAGGCGGCGTCGGTTGCGGTAGGACAGCGCGTTCTGCTCGACCCGATGGTGACCCTGCCTAATGGCGAAATCGGCGCTCTGGGCGAGAATACGACCGGCGGGTTGGCGGAGTATATTGCGGTACCGGCCGAGAATGCCATCCCGCTTCCCGACGCGGTCACCTTTGAACAAGCAGCCGCGCTGCCCATCGCCTACGGCACCGCCTGGCGGATGATGATCGCGCGGGGCCGCCTGCGCGCAGGTGAGAGCGTCTTCATCCTCGGCGCGAGCGGAGGCGTCGGCACGGGCGCCGTGCAGATCGCCAAGATGCTCGGATGCGTCGTTTACGCCGCCGCCAGCACAGAAGCGAAATGTCAGCGGCTGCGCGAACTCGGCGCCGATCACACGGTGAATTACATTGAGCATCCGGAGTTTCATCGCTATCTGCGCAGCATCACCGACGGCGATGGCGTTGATGTGGTCGTCAATTACACCGGTGGCGACAGTTGGGTGCGCAGCTTGAAATGCGTCAAGCTGGGCGGGCGCATTCTGACCTGCGGCGCCACCGCCGGATACGATCCGCCCACCGATATACGTTATATTTGGCGCAAAGAGATGGACATCATCGGCTCCGATGGC
The DNA here is from genome assembly GCA_022822305.1 of Anaerolineae bacterium. Lineage (GTDB taxonomy): Bacteria > Chloroflexota > Anaerolineae > Aggregatilineales > Phototrophicaceae > UBA6055. Next base: position 11,883 of record JAJEBY010000007.1, on the reverse strand, counting down.
TGGCGCAGGCAAGACTTGGTGGACCTGGTGGATGCGGTGCGCGCCGGCACGGTCGTCCCTGTCATAGACCGCGTCTTGCCTTTGGCGGAGACAGCGGAGGGCCATCGGCTGCTGGAGGAGCGCGAGGTCTTCGGAAAGGTCATTATCGCCCCATGAACGTGACCAAGCACCGATCAAATAATTTCGGCGAGCTGTTCTGGCGCCCTGTGATCCTGTCGCCGGAGAAGGTTGCGATCGAACAGGGCGATACTGTGCTGACCTACGCGCAGTTGGAGGCGCGTACGCGGCGGACGGCGGCGATGCTATCCAGCGCCGGCATCGCTCGCGGCGACAAGGTCTTGATTCTCATGCCCAACGACTTCCGCTTCGTCGAATGCCTCTTCGGGGTTTTGCGCACGGGGGCGATCGCGGTGCCGGCGAACATCAAACTAGGTAGTGATGCGCTGGCTTATATCGCCGCGCATAGCGATTCGATCTTGCAGATCGCGCATGTTGACCTGGCGGACAAGGCGGCGGCGATAAGCGAGCAAGCGCCGGCGATTAAGCAAACGCTCGTCGTGGGTGGCGAGGCGCCGGGCTTCAGCGCCTACGATGATATGATCGCGGCGACGCCAGCGGACTTCGACACTGTCGCGGTTCATGACGATGACGTCGCCATGATCATGTATACCTCGGGCTCGACCGGTCGTCCCAAAGGCTGCCTGCTCAGCCACGCGACCAAGTGGTGGACGGCCAATTCCGGCGTCCGCTCGATGATGCACGCCGCATCGGACAGCGCCTTGATCGTGGGCCCGCTTTATCATGCCAATGCGCTGTGGGGCAGTTTGTTGCCGATGCTCTATGTTGGCGGCTCAGTGGCCATTTTGCCCGGTTTCGCGCCCGTGCCGGTGATTGAAGCGATCGATCGCTACCGCCCCACCGCCATGTCCGGCACGCCGTCGATGTACAGTCTGATGCTGGCGGAGCGGGAAGCGCTCGCCCGTTGTGATGTCAAGTCGATTGAACTGCTGGCCTGCGGCTCCGCCCCGGTGCCCGAAGAACTGATGAGCAACATGAAACGCGTCTTCGATTGTGAAGTGGTGGAGACTTACGGGCTGACTGAAGCGGGCGCGAATGTGCTGACGCCGCGCTGGGGCATCAAGAAACTGGGAAGCTGTGGCTTGCCGGTGCTTGATGTGGAGCTGCGAATCGTCGATGTCGAAGACAATTCGCGCGAAGTCGATATCGGTGAAACCGGCGAACTGTGGAGCCGCAGCCCGGCGAATACGCTCGGTTATTATAAGCAACCCGAGGTCACGGCGGCGCGCATCACTGCCGACGGCTGGCTGAAGACGGGCGACCTGGTCAGCGCCGATGAACAAGGCTATATTTACTTCCGCGGACGCGTCGACGACATGATCAATACCGGCGGCGAAAATGTCTATCCCAAGGAGGTTGAGACGATCCTGCTGCAACATCCCGCTGTGGCGGATGCTATCGTGGTCGCGGCGCGGCACCAGGTCAAAGGCGAGGCGCCGGTAGCCTGGGTGGTCAAACACAAAGGCGAAGATGTCGACGAAGAGACCCTCAGGCGCTACTTCCTGGAGAACGGACCGGCGTATGCGCACCCGCGGCGGGTCTTCTTCATTGGCGAGTTTCCCGTTTCCGGGACGAACAAGATAGACCGCAAGTGGCTGACGGAAGAAGCGGCGCGCCTGATTCCCGACGGTATCGCCGGCGCGGCTGATCGCCTGCCGGGCATCGGCGCTTAATGAAGGCGCTCTCGCAATTATTGAATAGACGATGCACTTTAAGGAGGGGTTATGATTGTTTTTCGCAACGCTCGGCTGATTGATTGCCGTGGTGGACCGCCGCAGGAGAACCAGTCGATTGCGGTCGCTGACGGCAAGATCAGCGCGGTTGGTCCGGCGGCTGCGGTGGACCTGCCGGCCGATGCGACCGAGGTGGATCTGGGCGGGAAGACCATGATGCCCGGTTTCATCGATTGCCACGTACATATCTTGTGGAATCCCGACCCGAAGGCTGTTTTGCCGCGCCCATCCAAGATTCCCTTGCGTGATTACCATTATTTCAAGGCACGCAGTTTGCTCTATGGCGCGCGCGCGGCCAAGATGACCGTGGAAGCGGGATTCACGACGATTCGCGATGTGGCGGCGCCAAACGATTCGATTTTCGCCCTGCGCGATGCCATCGCCGCCGGCGAATATAAGGGGCCGCGGATAGTGGCGACGGGCGCCTGCATCACCCACACCGGCGGGCATGGCCTGGAAAGCGACAACGACATGTCGATCCGCGCCGACGGCGCGCACGAGGTCTTCAAAGCAGTGCGCCAGCAGATCACCGCAGGCGCTGATGCCATCAAGTTGATGGGCGGCACTCGCCCGGCGCTCTCGCCGCCCTTCCGCGGCCGCCCGGGTTACACAACTGAGGAGATGAAACCCGGCGTCGACGAGAGCCACCGCGCCGGTTTGAAGGTGGCGGTGCATGCGCATAGCAGCACGGAAGGCATCAAATACAGTATCCTCGCCGGGGTGGATTCTATTGAGCATGGCTTCCCGCTGGATGATGAAGCGGCGGAAATGATGGTCGAGCGCGGCGCCTATCTCGTACCGACGCTGGCGGTCAATCCGGCGGCGATTCAAGCGATTGAAGAGGGCCACTGGACCTTCCCCGGCTCGGAAGAGCAAATCTACCGCATGAAAGACTTCGCGCTGGAATCCATGGCGCTGGCGAAAAAACATGGCGTCAAGGTCGCGCTGGGCACCGATGCCGCGATGCCGCTGGTGATGCATGGAGACAACGCTTGGGAATTCGAGCTGATGGTTGAGCATGGCTTGACGCCCATGGAAGCGATCCTGGCTGGCACGCGCAACGCCGCCGAGAACATCGACTTGCTCGATGAGATCGGCACTATTGAAGCCGGCAAAGCAGCCGACATCGTGGTCGTAGCGGGCGATCCTCTGGAGGATATCAGCGTCCTGCGCGATCAAGACTGCATCAAGTTGGTGCTGCAAGCCGGTAAGGCAATAAAAGATGCGGGCGTCTTGTCCGCGTCTGATCAATAGATTCATATAACGGAGAAAGCTCATGAAACGCATATTGCTTGCACTATTTATTTTTGCGCTGATTTTGCCCTTGGGCATTTCGGCGCAGGACGATACCGTCGTCGTGCTTTGGCCGACGCAGCCCGATTCGCTCTTTCCCGATTTTGCCGTGACGGCCACCGCTGGTTATGTCATAACCAATGTGTATTCACGTTTGGTCGCGCCCGATCTCACGGGGGCGATCGTCGGCGACCTGGCGAGCGGCTGGGAGGTGTCCGCTGACCAATTGACCTGGACCTTCACGCTGCGCGATAACGCCACTTGGCACGATGGCACGCCCGTCACCGCCGCCGATGTCAAATTCACCTTTGAAGTATCGTCCGATCCCGCATACACCGGCGGATCCTTTGAAGCGGCGATCGCAGGCGCGGTGGCCAAGCAGAGCGGCGAAGCCGATGAAGTGAGCGGCGTCCAGGTCATTGACGACCATACCGTTTCGATCACGACCACCGAACCGAACGCGCTCGCGCTCAGCACCATCGCCCAACGCTGGATACTGCCAGCCCATGTCTTGAGCGACGTCCCGGTGGCGGATCTGGCGGGGAGCGAACAAGCGACAGGACCCATCGGCACCGGACCGTACCGCGTGGTCGAATGGCGCACGGACGAGGCGATCATCTTGGAAGCCTTCGCCGATTATCATGGTCATGTCGCAAGTATCGCCAATTACATTTGGAAAGTGGTGCCGGAGATATCGACGCACTACACCGAGTTGGTGACGGGCGCGGCCGATATCTCGACCTCCATTCGCGCGGAAGATTTCGAGAGCATCAAGGACGAGCCGGGCATCGCCACTCTGCAATTCCCCGGCGTGAACTTGACGAACATAAACTTCAATACCGCCTCGCCCTACTTCAGCGATGTGCGGGTGCGGCAGGCGGTTGCCTACGCGCTCAATCGCGAGAGCATGATCGCCGTCGGCGGCGGCGCCGGCACCTTGACCGTCAGCCAGGTCCACCCCAGCATGCCCGAATTCAACAGCGATATCGTGCCATACCCCTACGATCCGGATACGGCGGCGGCGCTGCTGGAGGAAGCCGGCTGGATAGATGCTGACGGCGACGGCGTCCGCGAGTCTCACATGGTGGAAGGCTTGGATGACGGCACGCCCTTCAGCGTCGAACTCGGCACCTGGTCCAACCCGCTGTACAGCTTGCCAGCGCAAATCATCCAACAGAATCTGGCTGATGTCGGGCTCGGCGTGGAAATCAGCGTGATCGATTTCAACGTCTACTTCTCGGAATACCTCACGGCGACCAACAATCCCGAGTTCCAATTCGGCATGAGCGGCTGGTTCAATTTGGTTCTGCCGCCGCACTCGGATCTGGCGTTTAACTTCGTCGAGGGCAGCGGCGGTTACGCGCGTACCTTATGGGCGAATGATCGCGTGACGGAGTTGTTGACGAACGCGCCGACCATATTCGACGATGCTGAACGTTACGCGGCCTACCATGAGGCGCAGGCTATCGTGCATGAGGAATTGCCCTATCTGTACCTGTCGCGGCTCGATAACCTGATCGCCTACGACGAGAATCTCGTGCTGCCAGATATCGGCAACCTGCGCGATGTCTTCACCTCGATTCCGCAATGGTCCTGGGGCGGTTAGTCTCAATTGATCCACGGGAGTCATCGGCTTCGCGCTGATGGCTCCCGACTGAAATCCACTCGGACAGCCCATGCAGCAATATCTCCTCCGCCGCCTTTTGCAGATGGTACCGGTTTTCATCGGCATCACCTTCATCACTTTTCTGATGATCAGTCTGGCGCCGGGCGATCCGGTCGTTTCTCTCTTTCCGCCGGAGGTGCTTGATCGGGTCGATCTGGATTTGCTGCGCGACCAACTGGGATTGAACGACCCCCTGCCGACACAGTATGTGCGGATGATGGGGCGCTTCTTCAGCGGAGAGCTGGTGTCCTTTGCCGAGCGGCGGCCGGCGATAGACCTGATCTTTGCGCGGCTCTTTCCTACGCTGTTGTTCTCGGGGCTTGCGATTGTCTGCGCCTTGATCATCGGCTTGCCAGTCGCGATCATTTCGGCGCTCAAGCCTTATTCGCTATTCGATAACGTTTCGACCGTGTCGGTACTGACGGGGCTTTCGCTGCCGCAATTTTGGATCGCCTTGATTCTGGTTCTGATATTCAGCGAGCGACTGCGCATCTTGCCATCGAGCGGCATCCGCCCGATCAGCGCGAGCAGTTATGACCCGATTGAGATGTTTCCCTACTTGATCATGCCGACCTTTGTGCTGGTCATCGGCTTGCTGCCCTCGGTGGTGCGATATTCCCGTTCCAGCATGATAGACGTGCTTTCGCAGGATTATGTGCGCACGGCCTTCGCCAAGGGCTTGGCCAACCGTACTGTCTGGGTGCGCCATGCGCTGCGCAACGCGATCCTGCCGGTGGTGACGCTGGTCGGCGCAATTTTTCCGCTCTTGCTGGGCGGGGCGGTGGTTGTCGAAACAATCTTCGGCATTCCCGGCATCGGGCGCCTGGCTGTTCGCTCGGCCCAAGTGCGCGACCTGCCGGTGATCTTAAGCCTCAACATCTTTACCGCCGTATTGATCCTATTTTCCAACATGATCACCGATGTGCTTTACACCACCCTCGATCCGCGCATCCGTCTGGGTTGATGGCGATGGCTGAGGGGAAAGCGCGGACCATGTCAGCGAAGGAAATCGCGTCGCTGGGCGAAAGCGGCATACGGCCGCGCCCGTCATTTTGGAGTCGCTTTGTCCGAAACCGGCGCGCTGTAGTCGGCGCCGCGCTCTTGGTCATTTTCGTCGCTATCGCGGTCTTTGCGCCGCAGATCGCCCCCTTTGAAGCAGAAGAGCAGAACATCGTCAATCGCCTGCGCGCGCCGGATTCAAACTACCTGATGGGTACGGATCAGCTCGGTCGCGATATTTTCAGTCGGGCGGTCTTCGCAACGCAGGTCTCTATGCCAATCGGCGTCTTCGCCATGATCGTCGCCGTCACCGTCGGCGTATCAATTGGCATGGCCTCCGGCTACTTTGGCGGGGTCACCGACAATATCCTGATGCGTCTGACAGATATGCTGCTGGCATTTCCTGTTTTCTTCCTGCTGCTGACGGTGACCACGCTCTTTGGGCGCACTTTGCCGGTTCTGACCTTGCTGCTGGGCTTGACCTCCTGGGGTGTGGTGGCGCGGGTCGTGCGTTCACAGGTGTTGGCTGTCAAAGAAACCGATTTCGTGGAAGCGGCGCATTCGGTCGGGGCGTCGCATCTCGCTATCTTGCGCCGACACATCTTCCCCAATATCCTGCCGATCGTCATCGTCGACGCCACGTTGAGGGTGGCGCTGGTCATCTTGATCGAAGGCGGCATCAGCTTCCTGGGCGTCGGGATTCAGCCGCCCACGCCGAGTTGGGGCAATATGGTGGCGGAAGGGACGGCGCTGCTTCGGCGCGCCTGGTGGATGAGCGTCTTCCCCGGTGCCTTCCTGTTTTTGTGCACCATGTCCTTCAATCTCATGGGTGATGGCTTGCGCGATGCGCTCGATCCACGTTTCAGCCCCAATTGACGATTGCCACATCCCGACTGCGCTCCGCTCGTCAACACCCTCGCGGGGGCGATTGACCCTTCCATAGGCCGACGAGAATTGTTGCGCGATATGGAGCGGCGCGAATTGAAATCGAAGGACATGGTTTTCATGTGGGCATCCGCAGGTGTTTGCGACAGCGCCCTGTTGTGGCTTAGAAGCGTTGTTTGATGCCAGATAGCCGCTGAAGATAGTCTGACCGGCGGGAACAGCGAGGGCGCAGAAGCGCCGGCGGAATCCGCAATTTTTGCTAAATGCTCCCGCCTGCACTATACTGCGTCTGCTTCGCGTGCCGCAACGTCGCGGACGTCCCATGATCATCCTAATGGAAAGAGGAGTGAATCGTTATGAATCAGAATATCAGAAAGCTGATCTCCAAGCTCACGCGGGAAGAACGTGCGCGCGTCGACGAAGAGTATCGTCGCGCCTACGACTTCGATCCGGCTGATCCGCTGTTCGGCCTTAGCAAAGAAGAAATCAGCGGTCCCAAATTGAGCCGGCGTTCATTCTTGCGCCTGGTGGCGGCTTCCGGCGGGAGCTTGTCGCTTTCGCATGTGCTGGGCGCGGCGGGCATTGCCTTGCCGGCGGCGGCGCGCGTGGCCGCCCAATCAGGCGGTCATCTCATCTGCGGTTGGGCTGGCACTGCCGAAATCACCACGCTTGACCCGGCTGTCATCAACGCCGTGCTGCAGTTTCAAGTAGCGTCCAACGTGCTCAGCGGCTTGACGCACATCAATGCCGACCTGGTGGCGGAAGGCGACCTGGCCACCGACTGGACGGTTTCTGACGATGGCTTGATCTGGACCTTCAACCTGCGCGAAGGCGTTACCTGGCACAATGGCGATGCCTTCAGCGCCGCCGATGTCGCCTACACCTACAATCGCTCCAAGGATCCGGAGAATTCGATTCATTCCAGCAGCCTGATTAACGTGCTCGATGTCGTCGCCCTGGACGATCTAACCGTGCAATTGAGCTTGGCGCGGCCGCAGGCGTCGCTGTTGGTGAAGACGCTCGAACGCTCAAGCGGGCGAGCAATGACTATCGTCAACGGCAATGCCATCGAATCGATGGGCTTGCAGGAATATGGCTTGAAGCCGATCGGCACGGGTCCCTTCCGCGTTACCGAGCATCAACTGGGCCAAGGCGTCGTGCTGGAGCGCTTCGACGATTATTACGACCCCGAGCGTCCGGTGGTGGACAAAATCACCATCATTCCTATCCCGGAGACTGAGCCGCTGGCGGCCGCCATCGAGACCGGCGATATTCACCTGATTGGCGGCAACGCCGTCGCCGCCGAATTGATCGACCGCTTCCTGGCCAACCCCGATCTGGTGGTGGACGAAATCGCGGGCAACGGCTTCCAATCGGTATTTGTCAATCCCTGGCGCGAGCCGATGGTGGTCGAGAGCTTCGACCACTCAGTTGAAGAACTCAAGCAGCAGAATGGCTTCAAAGTGCGCCTGGCGCTGGCCAAGGCTTTCGACCGCGAACGCTTCATTCAGCGGGCGCTATTCGGGCGCGGCGTGCCGGGCTTCGGCACCATCAACCCGGCGATGGGATTCTACTTTGATACCGCTATCAACGAGACCAGCGAGCAGCGCTTTGATGTCGAGGCGGCGCAAGCGCTTTTGGCTGACGCCGGCTACCCCAATGGCGAGGGCTTCCCCACGCTCAAGCTGCTGACGACGCCGGCCGGTCGACGCGCGGCCGAGGTTATGGTGGATATTTATCGCAACAATCTCAACATCAGCCTCGAGCTCGATGTCAAGGACTTCACCGTTCTAATCGAAGACGCCTTCCGTATGGAGTACGATCTGATGGCGTTGGGCAGCGGCGGCGATTTCGACCCCGATGACGGCTTGGTGGACTGGATGCAGACGACATCTCGCTTCAACGGTCCCAACCGCAATGACGATGACCTGGTGGACCAATACGGCGAGCGGCCCTTCGGCTCCTTCTCCGATGCCCGCGTGGACGCTTTGGTCGACGAACAAGCCGTCACCGCCGATCCCGAAGCGCGCAAGGTGCTGGTGCAGGAGGCGAATCAGATCACATCGGACAAGGTGGCGTCGATCTTCACCCACCATTTGACTGAGATCCTGGTACACCGCGCCGAGGTGACCGTCCCGCCGGCAGGTCGCATTGTCGGCTTGCGCGATCTCGACCGCGTGTACTTCAACTAGCGTGGGTCAACCCCACCCCGCGTCCCCCTCCCCATTGCAATGGAGAGGGGGAGCGCACTGAACGAGCTTGGATTTTTTGGCAATATCTGTGAGCATTCGGGTCAGTACAAATCACTTTTGTAAAGTCAGCCTTCCCCGTTGATTCGGGAACCTTGAACTTCCCCCGTGAGGCGGGGGACGATGAGGGTAGACTGCGGGCAGATGCGAAGAATCTCAGTAGCGGACAAGCCTTGAAGGGGCGGCTCGCTGAGTCGCCCTTAAGCGCCGCGGCTTTTCCAGAGTATAGGGTATCCCAATGCGTTACTTTGTCGCGCGGGTGATACAAGCGTTGATCGTCGTCTGGGCAGTGGGCACACTGGTGTTCTTCATGCTGCGCGCGGTGCCGGGCGATCCCATTCAAGCGCTGCTGGCCGATGTCGACCCGACCGCCGCCGATGTCATCCGCGCCAAGTTAGGCCTGGATCAGCCGGTCTGGGTGCAATACATCTTGTGGATGCGCAATACGCTGGCCGGGGATCTGGGGCAATCGCTCTATGGCAGTCACCAGGCCGTGAGCCAGCAGATCGCCGAAGCGGTGCCGAGGACGGTGTCGCTGGCAATGGTTGCCTTTCTCATTTCTTTCACGCTGGGTTTGACGGCCGGCATTGTTTCGGCGGTGAAGCGCGACAGCATACTCGATTATGGCTTTAATCTGGCGGCGTTTCTGGGCATTAGCATGCCGTCGTTTTGGATCGGCATCGTGCTGATCATCGTGTTCGCGGTCAACCTGCGCTGGCTGCCGTCCATCGGGTACAAGCCGATGAGCGCGGGCCTGGATCAGTGGCTGCGCTATCTGATTTTGCCCGGCCTGGCGGTGGGTTTGCCCTTTTCCGCTTCCATCGCTCGCTTGACCCGTTCAGCCATGCTGGAAGTGCTGGGGCAGGATTACATCACGGTCGCCCGCGCCAAAGGTTTGAACGAGAAGCGCGTCATCTTCCGCCATGCGCTGCGCAACGCCTTGATCCCGGTGATTACGGTCATGGGCATCTCATTGGCTTTGCTCTTTTCCGGTTCGGTCGTGGTAGAAAACGTCTTCGCCATCAAGGGCCTGGGTCGTGTGCTGATTCAGAGCATCCTCAATCGCGATTATCCGGTGGTGCAAGGCAGCATACTGCTGGTGGCGGTGCTGCTGGTATTTATGAACCTGGCGGTGGATATGCTCTATCGCTTGATTGATCCGCGGATCAGCTATGACTAGACGCGCCTCCGCCAAGCCGAAGGTCTCCGCGCTGCCCGACGCCGGAAGCCCCGACATCTCGCAGCGGCCGTCAGCGCGCCATTTCCTGTTGCGCGACAAGCGCGCCATCGCCGGCATGACAGTCCTGGCATTGATCATCGTCAGTACGCTTTTTGCCTCATTCGTTTCGCCATACGATCCGCTTTCGCAAGAATTCGATATCCTGCTGCCGCCGTCGCCGACGCACATCCTGGGTACCGATGATTTGGGGCGCGATCTGTTCACGCGCATCTTGTTCGGCGCGCGGGTTTCGCTCTTCGTCGGCATCGTGACGGTGACAATCTCAATGGTCATTGGCGTGGGGATGGGCATACTGGCGGGTTATTACGGCGGCTGGATCGACATTCTCTTCATGCGATATATAGATTTGCAGTGGGCATTCCCCAACTTCATCATCGCGGTTTATCTGGTGGCGGTCTTTGGCACCGGGTTGGCGAATGTGATCGTGGCGATATCGCTGGCCTTCCTCGATGATTTCGCGCGCATCACCCGCGGCATGGTTCTGTCCATTCGCGAGGAAGAATACGTCCTGGCGGCGCGGTCCATTGGCGCTTCGGATACGGTGATCATGCTGCGTCACATCCTTCCCAACGCCCTCGCGCCCATCATCGTGCAAGCGACCCTGAGCGTGTCTTTCGCCATTTTGGCGGAAGCGGGATTGTCCTTCCTCGGCTTGGGCGTCAAATCGTCAACGCCGACCTGGGGGCTGATCATCAGCGACGCCCGCAGCTTCTTCACCCGCGCCTGGTGGCTGGGCATTTATCCGGGGCTGGCGATCATGATCACGGTGCTGAGCATCAACTTCCTGGGCGATGCCCTGCGCGATGTGCTGGATGTGCGCTCCGAATGAGTATGGGCGGGAGGACAATCGCTTGAAAATCAAAGACTCGCAAAAGGCAGCGTACTTAAGGAAAATCTAACCACAGCCGCTCGGCGGCAGCGAAAAGGACGGCCGCGCTCACACAAAATATCAAACTCGCTCCTTGCATGAGCAAGGAGGTTTGTCAAAAAAGAAGTAACACCAGGTAAGCCATGCAAATGCCGACCTGTAGGGCTTGTCCGGTACTCCTTAATGCTCGCGCTTTTTCTACCCCACCCCCCGGCCCCCTCCCCATTGCAATGGAGAGGGGGGGCTTAGGCTTGGCGAACTCGTCTTTAATCATCGGCTATGGACATCTGAGTGGTCGAAAAACTCGGGCTGATACAGAACGTGGCAACCTTCCCCCAATCGATATGGGGAGATTGAGGGGGCTAGACTATGGGCAGATGTGAAGAAACTCAGTAGCGGACAACCGTTACAAGGCTTGATTGGTATAACGACTTACAGTTTTGGCGCGTTTGCCGGGCGAGCCAAGGGTCGCCCCTACACTTTTTGTGTGCCGGCGGGCGACCTGATAGGTCGCCCCTACAAGGCTTGATTGGTATAACGACATCCATTTTTGGCGCGTTTGTCGGGCGAGCCAAGGCTCGCGCCTACATTTTTTGTGCGCCGGGGCGCGACCTGATAGGTTGCCCCTACAAAGCTTGATTGGTACTCCTTAATGCTCGCGCTTTTTCTACCCCACCCCCCGGCCCCCTCCCCATTGCAATGGAGAGGGGGGGGCTTAGGCTTTGCGAACTTGTCTTTAATCATCGGCTATGGACATCTGAGTGGTCGAAAAACTCGGGCTGATACAGAACGTGGCAACCTTCCCCCAATCGATATGGGGAGATTGAGGGGGCTAGACTATGGGCAGATGTGAAGAAACTCAGTAGCGGACA
>JAJEBY010000008.1 GCA_022822305.1 Anaerolineae bacterium | reverse complement strand
ACGGTCATGCCGGGCTTGGCCGCCAGATTAAGCGCCTCTCGCTTCAATTCGTCCGGATACTTCATCATCGACTCCTACCTGCCTTCCTCACCTGATTGTATTGGACAAGTTTACTGTCCACAAAATCGGGGCAAGTTCATGGGGAGGGGGGTTGGGGGGAGGGGTTGATAATGCGATCGACCTATAGAGTACTCGTACCCGTTATCACGCGCAGCCAACCCGCCGACCCGTCCCTACGCGCTCCGCCGTCGAATGAACCTGGCGCGTAAACAAAACAGACTGGAACAGCCGTCTCGCTTATGCGACAATAGGTTGTACCATTTTTCACAAGCGCGAGTGTGAGCCAGCGCATGATCCGCATCACCTACGCCGCCGCCCAAACCCAGCTCGCCGAGCGCATCCGCGACGAATTGACCGATGCTTTCCACACTTCGCCCCCCGTCTTGATCGTGCTGGTCTCGGCCGATGCCAACGCCGATGCCTATGTACAAGCCGAGATCGCGGACGCGCGCGCCAAGGGCATCCCGCTGCTGCCGATTTTGGCGGAGAACGTCCCGCTGCCGCCGGCGCTGGAGCATGAGAGACCGCTGAACTTTGTCGGAGGATACAGGCGCGAGAGCCTGCTGCGGCGTCTGTCGCAGCTGACGATGACGGGCGGAGACATCCGCCGGGCCAATCGCCGCGCGGCCATCGTCATCGGCGCCATCGCGCTGGTCATGTTCAGCGCCGCCGTCATTAGCATGGCGCTGGGCATTGTCGGATTCCCGGTCGCGGAATACAACGAAGAAGCCACCTTTCAGGCGCAATGGATCGACGGCTTGATCGGCGAGACGCTTGAATATGTGCGGCCGCGCACCACCCAAGATGCGCTAGCATTCGACGCCACGCTGGAAGCCGCGCCCACGCGCCTATACTACTATGTCCGCGGCACGGCGACAGCGCTGCCCAGACTTGCGGAGGGATAATGCCGAGCGCAGATGTGCTGGTGATCGGGGCGGGTCCCGCCGGCATCAACGCCGCCTACGCGCTGCAACAAGCCGGCATCGAATACCGCATTATCGAACGCACGCACAAGCTGGCGCCCACCTGGAGCAGCCTCTATCCCTCGCTGCGGCTGAATACCTCGCGCTTCTACAGTCACCTGCCCGGGCGCAAGTTCCCGCTGCATTGGGGCATGTTCCCCACCGCGCCCCAGTATCACCGGCACCTTACACAATGGGTGGCCGAGCAAGAGTTGCCGATCGAATACGGCATTGAAGTCTACCGCGTCGCGGCTGACGGCGATGGCGGCTGGCAGGTGGAAACCAGCCAAGGCAGCGAGCGTTATCGCGCCGTGATCCCCGCCACCGGCGTCTTCGACAATCCGGTATTGCCCGAGATCGAGGGCATGGATTGCTTCCAGGGCCAGATCATCCACTCGCGCGATTACCGCTTCCCCCATCAGGTCGAGGGCAAGCGCGTGTTGGTCGTCGGCAACGGACCCAGCGGCACCGATATCGCTGTGGCGGCGGGGCAAGCGGCGGCCGATGGTTGCGCCTATCTCTCGATTCGCACCGGCGTCGATCTGCGCCCGCGCTATCCCTATGGCGTCAATCGCCACGGCTGGATGCTGATCAGCGAACGACTGCCGCGGCAGCTCTGCGAGAGCCTCATGGGGCATATCAGCGCCCTCAAATACAACCTGGAAGACTTCGGCGTTTGGGAAGCCCCGGCGCAATCCGGCAGCGCCGTCGGTTATCGCGGACCGGAATTGCTCAACGCCCTGCGCGAAGGTCAAGTCGTGCCTGTGCGGCATCCCCTTCGATTCGACGCGGCGGGCGTCCACCTGGCCGATGGGGGGTATCTGGAGTTGGATCTGGTTATCATGGCCACTGGCTTCCTGCCCGTGCTGCATCAATACCTCGATATCGAGATGCAATTCAGCACCGCCGCCTACTATCCCGATTCGGGCTGCGATTGGGATATCGGACCCAACGGCGTGCGCGGCTGGCCCCTGCGCGATGTCAGCGGGCATCCCAACGGCCGGCAAGTGCTGGGGCATCCGGGATTGTATCTGGTGGGCGTGTTCTACAAAGGCCGCGGCGCCTTCTACAACATGGAGATTGAAGCCGCCATCGCCGCCGAGCAGATCACCGAGCAGCTTTCGCAGCGGGTGTTCGCGGCGGTTGCGGTGTGAGACCGCTGATTCCTTTGCCGGTTTAACCACATAAGGAAAACTGTAGGGGCGACCTGTCCGGTCGCCCGCAATTCCGCGAATATCGTAGGGGCGTCTCGCTGAGACGCCCGCAATACCGCGAATGTCGTAGGGGCGACTCTGTGAGTCGCCCGCAATACCGCGAATAACGAAGACGCATCAGATGTTCAAGTCAATCAGCCCGGCTCGAACTCCAATCGCTGCTCCTTGACCAGGTAAATGCCAGGAATCGACACCAAGGTCACGGCGAACTTGACCAGGATATTCGACATGAACAATCCCGCCATCACCGCAGTCGGCAGCACGCCCCAGAACGCCAAGACCACAAATAGCGCGCTATCGACCGGCACGCTGACGGCGTTGCTGGCCAGCACCCGGCCCCATTGCCAGCGCTGAGCGAATCGCCGCACCCAGAGCTCGTACATCTCGGTATCGATCAGCTCGGAGACGACCTCGGCGATGATCGAAGCGATGGCGATGCGGAACACCGGCGCCAGCACCAGGCCGAATTCGACTTGCTCGCCCACGGTCAGATCCGCCGGCAACTCCGCTACCAGCCAAAACAGCAGCGCCATGAACAAATTGATCCCCGCCGAAGCAAAAATCAGCAGGCGAGCGACGCTGGCGCTGGAGACTTTATGCACCAAATCGCGCAAGGTGAAAGTGATGGGATAGATTAGCGTCCCGCCGCTGATGCTGAGCCCGGCGATGGACAAGATGCGCAGCGCGGTGATATCGGCCAGCATCTGCGCCGCCACATAAAGGACGGAGACGAGCACGAGTACATGGATGGAACGGCTGCTCATATTAACCTTTCGGATGCAGTCTGTTTTGACGAAACTGCAGCATCAATCTATTTCAACTCGAACAAGCAGCGAACTGCCCCGGTCTACTTCTTGCCGCGGGCGAACGACGGCGGATCGGTATGACGGATCTCCGTAATATGTACCCAGTCTTCGGAATGTTCCTCGACCAGATAGATGCCCGGAATCGTGATGATGCCGAAGACCAGCCGCACGATCGTCGTGCCGATGAACGCTAGCCAAAGCTCTTCTGTGGTCATGCCGCCCGCGAACGCAAGCAGCAGGAATAGCACCCGGTCAAGCGGGATGCCGATGACGTTGCTGAGCAGCACCCGTCCCCACTGGCGCTCGCCACCGAAGCGATTCACCCAACGCGTGTAGATCTCGGTATCGACCAATTGCGAAACCACCGACGCCACAACCGCGGCCATCAGCAGGCGCAATTCCGGCGTTAACATCTGCCCCAGCGCGACGCTTTCTTCCGGCGTCATTTCCGGCGGCAGGCCCGAAATGATCGAGAAGAAGGCTTGCACAATCAGGTAGACGACGGCGGCGGTTATGATCAGCGTCCGCGCGACCGCCGCGCCCGCCAGTTTGTGCGCCATATCTCGTAGTGTGAAGGTCAGCGGGTAGGCGATGGAAAAGGCGCTGACGCTATAACCGAAGAGCGTCAAATCTCGCAGGTTGGATATATCGGCGACCATTTGCGCCGCCACATAACCGACACTGACAAGAATCAAGATATGCAGGTTTCGGATGGACATTTTCCCCTCCAAGTCTCAATTGTTTGGCCTCATTGCTCATGCAAGAAGCGAATATGCAACTATGTCTGAGCGCTGCCGACCTGTTCGCCGCCGCCGAGCGACATTGTAACCAATAATAATGTTACAAGATTGCAGACCATGTGTACAGCAAATCCGGAGTGAAGCGTGAGCCAAGCGTAGGGCGCGCCCGGACGCTCGCGCGCCGAGAGCCGTCTTCACGCCCAGCGTCTAATCAGCGCTATCCTTGTAGGCGCGTTCGCGATCCAGCAAGGCTCGCTTGCGTTCAATGCCCCAGCGATAGCCGCCCAGGCGCTTGTCCATCCGGATGATGCGATGGCAGGGGATGACCAGCGCGACCGGATTGGCGGCGCAGGCATTGGCCACTGCGCGGCTGGCCGTCGGCTGACCGATGGCTTGGGCGATTTCGCTATAACTGCGCGTCTCCCCGACCGGAATCGCTTGCAGCTGCTGCCACACTTTGAGCTGAAACGCCGTCGCGCGCAGGTCCAGCGGCAGATCGAGATGCGGGTGCCAGCCCTCAAGGTAGGCGATGATCTTCTCCACCCAATAGCCGACGCCCTCGTCATCGCGGATGCGCTCGGCGCGGGCGAATTCAGCATCGAAATCAGCGATCAGCTCGGCGGAATCGTCACCCAGGCTGAGCTTGCAGAGGCCGCGCTCGGTCACGCCAACCAAGAGCTGGCCCAACACGCAGGGCACAACGCTGAAGAAGATGGTCATGCCCTGCCCTCGTTTCTTGTATGCGGACGGCGTCATGCCCAGCTGCTCGTCGCTGCGTTCATAGAGCCGGCTGGAGGAACCGTAACCGGCGGAGTAAATGGCGTCAGTGATGTCGTCGCCGTCTCGTACGCGCGCCTTGAAATCTTCCATGCGCAAGTTGGCCGCGTATTGGCGCGGGGATACGCCGGTCGCGCCCTTGAACAGCCGCTGTAGATGATAGGGACTAACGTGAAAACGGTCGCCCAATTCCCGCAGACCGATAGGCTTCGGATGAACCTCCCGCAAATAGGCGCAGACTCTTGTGATCAGTTCCGCGTGGCTGCAGGTCCGAGCGTCGCCGGGCATATCCCGCTCCTCACAGTCTCGATATCGATGCGCCCATCATAATCGAAACGCCAGGCGCGGACACTCTGAATCTTGCGCGAAACCATACATACATGAGCTGCGCGCAGCGCTCGCGCGAGCGGCTGGATTTGAGGGGCATTCAAAAGATTGCGGAATTAGAGCGCGGGTGGTCAGAAGACCAAATCGTCTTCCGAATCGACAAAAATCACCGATTTGCCGGGATCAACAACGCCTTCGACAATATGCTTGCCAAGCCGTTCCAGCAGGGGATGTCGACCCAGGATGTGGATATGACCCTGACGCGGATGCGGTGTGCGGTGAATTGCGATGAATTGGCGCAACATGCCGCGCGGCGCGCTCGTCGATTCGCGGAAATCCATCAGAAGCGGCACGAGATAGTCAACTGAATGAATCAGCTTGTAACAGGTCATGCGCGCCGAGAGAAACTCCTCAACTGTCCAAGGATCGCTGATGCGAAATTCGATGAAAGCTTTCCCTTGGCCGTCCCATCTCACCGCAATTGCCATTACGCTTCTCGAAGTCTAGAGTCCCAGTTCGTAATGCGTGCTATTAAGCGATTCTTTACTTACGATATTATTCTGAGACTAGTGCAGTTTGTCAGTTTCTTAAGATATGATATAAAGTAGCGCATAAGGTGAATTTGGCAAGCGAGATTAACGGAAAAACTCTCACCCTCATGTAAATTTCATGGCATAGTTGACATCTTTGCTATTGACGGGCACTGCTATTCCTCCGTTGACCCGCGGCGATAGAACACCCTTCCGATGTACAGTTGCTTGTTTGACAGGCGCCGCGGATCTGGCTAGCGGATCGCGTCCGGGCCTTCGCCCCAGGGACGGATGAAGTCTTCCGTTTCCACGCCCAAGGCATCGGCAACGCGATTGATGTAGTTGAAATAGGCGATGATCTGCGTGGCGTCATGGATGGCCACATCATCAAGACCGGCGCGCCGCAACGCTGATATGTCGGATTCCGCCATATCCGTCGGTTGCAGCGTCAGCTTCTCGGCATAGCCACAGAGCGCTTCGTCGACGGGGCCGAGCGGCGCCTCCCGCCAGTCGCGCGCGATGGCGTGCACAAATGCGTCGGCAGCCGCTTCGTCTCCAAATCCACTGACCTCGGCACGGAGGTCATGCGCGTGCGACTGAATTCAGTATTCGCAGCGGTTGGCGACGCTGACCACGACCGCCAGCATTTCGCGTTGCTGACGCGACAAGGGCGATTCGGCGAACATAGTCGCGCCGTAGAGTTCCATCGAGGCTTTCATCACGCCGCCATTCAGCGACATGATCTGCACGATGTTCCAGACGCGGCCGGCGCGCTTGAGAGCCTTCTCCAATTCGCGCTTGACGAGTCCGGTTGCGTTGTCGATGGTGATCTGTTTGATATGGGGCATTCGCGCGCCTTGCTAGAATAACTCGGGAGGTTGGATGCAGCCTTCGCTGATGAGTTCTTCGGGATTGGGATAATCGGGCGGGATACCAGGCGCTGTGACGGGTTCGCCGGCTTCGATTTTGGCGGCGACTTCGAGATTCAGGGCCAGCAGTTGTTCGAGGATGTCGCGGTCGGGGTCGAAGCCGTAAGCGGCGAGCACGGCTTGGTCGAGAGCGTCGTGCAGGGCGCGGAGGGGGTTGTCGCCGGGGTCATCTAGCGACTGATACATCGAGCGGAGAGTCAATGTATCGTTGAGCGTCATACGTGCACGGCGGAATTCATGCAAATTGCGCGCGGCATAGGCTACAGTTTCTACCTCTTTAGGTGTCGGATTCTGAGGAAAGGGAAAGGACTCAAATATCTTAGCTACGTATTCAGATCCGTAATTCAATGTTCCGCGCCGACCTCCGCCAAGCTTCCACCACTCGCAATGCAAATCCGATTGAAGAATCCCGAAAGTATAGTCGTCATCAAAGATAAAGGCCTGAATTCGGTCTGCAATCACTATTTTTCTAGATACGAAGTCAAAGACTCGATTCGTGGCCGCACGCGACGTCACAATGTACCGTCTAGTATCTCTCTCGCGCAGCGCTCTTGCTAAGTCTGATCGTTCTCTGTGATGTAACCACCATTTTCGCAACACGTTCTGGTACTCTCTCTTGGGAGTGGCCTTGGGATTCTCTACGAGGGCCTCGGTATTTCGCTGTACTTCCTCCGCCGCTTTACGTTTGCGAAAAGGTAATACATGCTTTTGGATGCGCCTGAATGGTCCGGCGAATGCTCTTGCGTCAACGACGTCTAGGCTTCTAAAGTCAATTACGTATTGTCTGGGCGTACTTAGCGGAGTTGACAAGTAGTCCTCTCCATTAATGTACGGAAGTATCACTTTCTTGTTCCGCGCGTCGGTCTGAACAAATCGACGGGCAACGTCGACTTCAAGCAAGAAACCACGGTTGTACCCGGTGGTTTGTCCTTGAAACGAAGATTTCGGCTCTTGGTTGCACCGTAACGCGAGTGCGCCAGTTATGTCTGTAAACTCTGAGAGTGAGCTGCTGATTCGAGTCATTTCAACAAGACTAAAGAGGTATTCGTGGTTTTCGTTGGTCCCCTCATAAATCTGTAATCGCGAAGGCTTGATGGGTGGTTCATCTTTGGTCCAATTTACAATCGAGACATCAACATTCGCTTCGCCTGACCAAGGCATTGATTGCACCGCATCGTATATGATTCCGCCGTTGCCAACGATATAATCCAAACTGGCTTCCCGCCCCTTTGTCCGCGTTATGCTGTTTGTGCCTACCAGCCCGGCTCTGGCGCCGGATTTCATTCGGTTATGTACTTTGCGAAACCAATACACGCAGTAATCGGCTACGTGAGGCACATCGGGAAACGCCTCATAAACCCTATTCGCAATTGCAAGTCCACGCTCTTCCTGAAAGCGGCGATTGCCCAAATACGGCGGATTGCCGATACAAGCGTCAAAGTCCACCCATTCGTTGAATAGCGCGTCTTCGGCTTTGATATTGTCGTCGAGGTTATCCAGCGGCAGCGGATTCTCGTCGGTGTCAAATTCGTCAACAGCGAGTTTCTTGGCGATCATCAGCGAGACCTTCGCCAGTTCCACCGCGAATGCATTGATATCGTAGCCGTGAAACTGCTGCGCCGTGACGCGCCGCTCAAGCTCCGAGACATCGCCACCCAATTCGGCAATGCGGTCGCGCAAGTCGGATTCCAGCGCTTTCATTTCCCTGTATGCGACATAGAGGAAGTTGCCGGAGCCGCAGGCGGGGTCGAGAACAATATAATCGCAGAGCTTATCGTAGAGCGCGAGGGCATCAGGCAGAGTGTTGGCGGATTCGATATCGTTGCGCCAAGGCTCGGCGATGACGGGATCGACAATACGCTTTATGTCCAGTTCGCTGGTGTAGTGAGCGCCCTCCTTGTGCCGCTCTCTCTTGTCCATGCTGTATTCGAAAATGCTGCCGAATATGGAAGGGCGGATTCTCGACCAGTCCTCGCGGCAAGCGTTCTCGAGCCGATGGAGCTGCTGCCCGCTAAGGAAAACAGGGTGGACTTCCTGAAAGATGCCGCCATTGAAGTAGTCAACTTGACCAAAGCGCCCGGCGCGGCGACTGTGTTTGGGATAATTCATCATCGTAAACAGCAATGCCATCAGATCATGTGAATTATCGGTAGCGTTTTTCCGCCGACGGCTATCTTCAACGATATTGAGCAGAGTGGCCTGCGGCAGCAAACCGACATCTTCGGCGAAAAGCGCGATCATACACTGCAATGTAAAGCGCAGTGCGATCGCTCTCGCTTCCTTTTCCCTTTCCTTTTCTTCGATTAAGGCTTCTTCTAAAGATCTGTAAAGTTCTGCCAACTGAAATGCCGCGTCTTTCGTCACTTCTACGCGATTGTTCTTGAATACTGGCGCTCGAACATGACCTGGCCTCAGGAAGGAAAGGGCGTTGTGCCGCTCGCTGGGCAGTTCTTCAATTTTGACAACGTCAACCGGATCGTAGAATTGGGTGTAAAAGTCAAATATCTGAATCTCGTCGAAATTGCACAGGATGGCATAGCGCGGTCTGTCTGGCAGACTCTTCCAGTACTCTTCCAATTGCCCATAATGTTTGATGAGGTCTTCGCCGCGCTTTTTCATTTCAATGAGAACGCGCTTAGGAAGCAAATAATCGGCGAAGGAGACGGTAGTCTTGCCATTTCGGCGGCGCCGCTCCGTGGGCTTTTCATAGGTGCCGCCAGCTTCAATCGCACCTTCATGCCCAAAAGCGCGCATCAATCGATCAAGGAAAATCTGCGCCTCGCCTCTCTCATGGCCTTTGATGTTCGTTCGCCACCAGTCGACAAAGTCGCGCAGTGATTGCTCTATTGCCATGCTTCTGCCCTATTAGTGAACAACCGCATTGTAAGCGAATTTAGCCAACTCAAAAAGAGATTGGATATGTGTAATCCGCTCCAATTGACTTTACCGAATGAGGGACTCACTTCCGCAAGCGCGGATCGAGCGCATCGCGCAGACCGTCGCCGATGAAATTGACGCAAAGCACCGTCAGCGAGATCAACATGCCGGGCCAGAATACCAGCGTCCAGGTGATGGTCACATAATCCTTGCCATCAAAGAGCAGGCGTCCCCAGGTCGGGAAATCGGGCGGGAAGCCCAAGCCCAGGAACGACAGCGCCGATTCGGTGATGATGGCGCTGGCGATGCTGAACGTGGCGGCGACAATGACCGGACTGAGCACATTGGGCAAGATGTGATTGCGCACGATGCGGCCATCGCGCGAGCCCAGGGCGTTGGCGGCGGTGATGAATTCGCGCGACTTCACCGACAGAACCTCGCCACGCACCAGGCGCGCCGTCGGCATCCATTGCAGCCCGCCGATGACCGAAACCATCAAAATGAATACGCCGCCCTCGGGACCAAAAGAGGCTTTGAGCGGCTCGCGAAACAGCATCATCAGCACCAGCAACAGGGGCAACTGCGGCAAGGCGATGAAGATGTCAGTGAAGCGCATCAGCGGGTTATCCAGTCGCTGGAAATATCCGGACGCCAGTCCCACCAGCGTGCCGATGCTGATGGCCACGGCCATGGCCGAGACGCCGATCGCCAGCGAGACTCGCCCACCTTGCAGGCAGCGCGCCAGGGTATCGCGACCGAGACTGTCGGTCCCCCAGGGATGCTCGGGCGAAGAAATCTGATAGGCAGCGACTATGTCAATATACGTGGGGTCCAGTGTCCACAAGGCGGGTCCCACAAAGACGCCCACCAAGATGACCAGCAAGACCGCCACGGCGACAATGGCCAGTTTGTGCTTGCGGAACTGCCGCCAGGCATCGCCGACCAGCGTACGGGCTTCCTGCTGTTCCGCGAGATCAAGTTTCTTGGGTTTGCTTGCTTCTCGCCCTTTCCAAATTACTCGCGTGCCAACGGCATGATCATGCAGGGCTTTACGTTGCCTGTCGAAGAGGAGCCAGATTGGCCCAATCCAGAATAGGCCTGAAATCGAATAAACTATTTCGCGGCCGAATGCATCGCCAATACTGAGCGGTGTATCGTTTTCCTTAACCACCTGTATGCCAAGAAGCCGTTTGCCCGGGGTTTGCCCGTCCAACTGGACCATCAAACCGGTAAAGTAAAAGAAGTAGATCAGCGTTGCCAGTATTACGCTCAGCGCCGAACCATTGAAGACGAGGACGATGACTAAGGTCAGGATGAATACGATAATATTGTCCAGGAATCTTGCCACAAAACGTCTGTCCCGTGGCGCCAGTTCCCGAGTGGTCACATTTGGCTGGATGCGCTCTAGACGTTGACCATTGTCATCGTCGCCGTTCCTGCCCGAGTTCGTTGTCGGTTGGTTTGCCATCTCAGTTCTCCGTCTTCAATGCCCATACTTCGTCTAGCTATAGGTCACGCGCGGATCGAGAATGCCATATAGCACATCGGCGACGATATTGAACAGCACCACCAGCACGGCGAAGATGAAGGTCACCGTCTGCACTGTGGGCAGATCGCCACCCTGAATCGCGATAATCAGATACTGGCCGATGCCGTTGACGCGGAAGATCTGCTCGGTGATGATCGCCCCGGCGAAGATGCCGGGAATGCCCAGCGCGATCAAGGTCACCACCGGTATCAGGCTGTTGCGCACGGCGTGGCGCGTCACCACCACCCGCTCGGTCAGTCCTTTGGAGCGCGCGGTGCGAATATAATCCTGCCCCAGATTATCCAGGGTCGATGCCCGCGTATAGCGGCTGAGCTGCGCCGTGAAATACAGCGTCAGCACCGTCACCGGCATGAACATCTGCCCCAGCTGCTCCTTCAGCGACTCGATGTCCGTCACCACATGCGTAGTATCGTAAACCGACGGGAACCATTTCAGATTGACGCTGAAGACGATGATGAACATCAAGCCCGTGAAGAATGTCGGCACCGAGAAACCGATCATCATCAGAAACGTCCCGACCTGGTCAAATATCGAATATTGCTTGTAGGCTGATATGATGCCGACCGGAACGGCAATAAGTACGCCGAGCAAATAAGACGAGCCGACCACCCACATCGTTTGCGGCAGACGTTCGGCAATGATATCCATGACCGGTCCCCGCGTCGCCCACGAGATGACCCGCGTGCGCTCTTCCGAGCCGGGGAATTGAATGCCGGTCATCGATTCGATCAGGTTCATCGGCTCGGCGATGAAGAATTGGTTGAGCCACTTGACATACTTGACGGCAAATGGGTCGTCAGCGCCCAGGGCTTCGCGGATCTTCGCCCGCACCTCGGGCGGGATGGTTATCGGCAGGTCACCCGTGGGGTCGCTTGGGGATAATTCCAGAATGGCAAAAATAATGAAGCTGATAACAAGTATCGTTGGGATTGCGGTCAGGAGCCTTCGAACTAGGTATTTTCCCATGGGGCTGCCCTTTTTGTCTAACCGCGGACTTCAGTGTAGGGGCGTTTCGGCGAAACGCCCGCCCGTCGAAATCTGCGCTAAATGCAATCCGGAACACCAGGTGTGTAATACGAATCCTCCGCCCAACGCGAAGGATTCATAGCAATGTATTCTCGTATGGCTTGCAGCGACTTTTCACTTCGTATGATATGTTCATAATAGTTGCGCTGCCAGACCACAAGGTCACGGTATCCGGGCAGTTCATGCGACCGCCTAGTTACTTTCCCCTTAAACCTTCCAACTATCGCGCCCAAAGATCTTGCCTGCAATGTCTTTGATCGTCTGCTATTGGATGCCGCAGTGGCGACTTGCTGAATCGCCCCCTGTTCATCATCGAACATAGCTATGATTCCATGCAGATGATTCGGCATCACGACAAAGCCATCCAATCCGACATAAGGACGCAACTCCGCTGTCTTTCGCCATTCCTCGGCTATAATTCTGCCGATGGCGTTTGGCGTCATCACCCCGTCCTCAATTGATCCGAACAAGTTGGCGTGACGGTACGCGCAGACTGTAACAAAGTAGGCTCCATTTTGCCGGTAATCGTAATCGTTCAGTCGCATTGACCGGCGAGATTGTAATGACATAGTACAGCGAAAAATTAGCTAGGTGAGCGGGCGTCTCGGCGAGACGCCCCTACAGCTCCTCACTTGAATAGAGGGGCGCTTCAGCGAAACGCCCCTACACGATTGAATCGTTGGCGGTTAGCCGTCGATGCGATACCAGTCTTCGATATTCCAGATTTCGACGTCCCAAGGATTTAAGACGACGCCGCCTAGCGTGTTGGAGATTGCCGGCGAGGCTGAAGCGCGGTACACCAGCGGCAGCAGCGCGTATTCCTGAACCAGAATGTCATTCAAGCGAATGACGACCGCGGCGCGCGCATCATCACCCTCGGTAGCGCTCAATTCGTCCAAGGCAGCGTCATAGTCCGCGTTGCAGAAGCGAATGATGTTAGACCCGGTCCAGTTGTTATCGGGCCGGGGCGCCTTGCCACAGCGCGTATTCGACAGCGGGCTTTCCATATCGGGCGAGAAGGACAGCGTGGTGTACATCTGCACATCGGAGTAGAACTTGTAGAGCGTGTCCGGGCTGCCAGGGTCTGACCCGAAGAATACTGACGCGCTGAGATTGCGCAGCTCGGTCTCGATGCCGATTTGGCTCCACCACTGTTTGATAAGCGCCTGCGTGGCCTGGCGAACGGCGTTAGTAGACGTCTGGTATTGCACGACCAACGGATGTCCATCGTATTCGCGAATGCCATCGCCGTCGCTGTCGAGGATGCCGGCTTCGTCCAGCATCGCGTTGGCGCCGTCAATGTCCTGCTCGCAAGTGTTGTTCGGCGAGACATTGGCTGCGGGTCCGTTGATGAAATTGCAGGACGCCTTCCCCGCCGTGCCATAGAGCTGCTCGGCGATGATATTGCGGTCAATCGCCATAGACATCGCCTGGCGAACGGTCTTGTTGCTGAGGAAAGGATGCTGATTGGAGCCATCTTCCATCCAAACGGAGCGGTTCGGATTGTCTGGGCTGGGATCAGTGCCATTGATCCAGATGGTTTCTATCGCCTGGCCGAATTCCGCATGGAACTTGCCATTTCCAGCCTCTTCCATCTTGCTCAATACTTCTGGAGAAATCTGCAAATTCCAGGCGTAATCCGCTTCGCCGGTTTCGAGCACGGCGCGCGCGGCTGATTCCGCATCGCCGCCGCCTTTGAAGATCACGCGGTCGAAGAAAGGCTTGCCCATATCGGCGTCGCGGAAATTCTCATTGCGCACGTAGGTGACGACATCGTTGGGGCGGAATTCCTCAACCATGAAAGGTCCCGTGCCGATTGGTCCGAAGTTCTGGTCGCTGCAAGCCGCCATCTGCGCGCCCAGGCACTCGCCAAATTGCGCCTTCTGCAAGATCGGCGTGGAATGAGATACAAATGCCTGATACGGATAGGGCTTAGGACCGTTGAAAGTGATCGTAATCTGGTGATCACCTGTGGCTTCAACACTAGCGACACCATCGAATTCATCACTTTGGACACAGCCTGCTTCTGGATGCGTACAATACTCCCAGGTGAAGACGACGTCTTCGGCAGTTAGAGGCGTGCCATCTGACCAAAGCACATCATCGCGAAAATTCCAGGTGATGGATGTGAGGTCTTCTGCGAAACCTCCATTTTCAAGAGTCGGAATCTCAGTCGCCAAGAGAGGGATTATCGAGCCGTCTGGCGCAACATTGGCGAGTGGCTCGAGTACAATTGATGAGGCATGCTGGTCCTTGCTGCCGCTTGACAGGTAGGGATTCAGGATCGACGACGCCTGCCAATAGAGTATAGTGACTTCGTTCATGTCCTGCGCCACGCCGACACCGAGTACGGTGCTCAGCACGAACAAGACGGTCAACAAAACAAGCTTGAGACGCATTTTCTTTCCTTTCTTACATCTCGAATTCGGACTTTGCTAGAATTAGCAGCCTCATTATACTCGTCGACAATCGTAAATTCAAAATCTATTCTGCGTTTGATTAGTTTTGTTGAAGCGGTCACATATTCACGGACGGCGGACGCCGCAGCGTGTTGATCAAGATCGCCAGTATCACCTTGATCATGTAATAGACCGAGCGAAGGGGCGTGATCGAGGAATTGCCGTGTTAGCGAAACCCGTGCCTCGTGGTACGATGTCCATATATCAGACTGCCGGAGTTCAAAATGGAAGCCAATCCCGCACTTGACGCATTGCCGCGAGCTAACAGCGAGCGCATTGCCGGCATTGAAGTGGTTATGCCGCATTTGGCTACTAAAGCGAATATAGAGAGTCTGCGCGCCGAGATAAGAACCATGCGCTGGCTCATAGTTGTAGCCATTGCCTTGACCGGTGTAGTCGTGCAATTTCTCAATCAAGGCGGCGCTTAGCGTATTCCCCGATCTCCGCCAAATTTGCCACTCCCCAAAATATGCGGCAGAAGTTCAGCGCGGGAAAATGCCCATGAATGCGCGCGCTTCAGCACCAGCAAACTACATATTCACGGACGGCGGACGTCGCAGCGTGTTGATCAAAATCGCCAGTATCACCTTGATCATGTAATAGACCGAGCGCAGGGGCGTGATCGAGGAGGCGCCATGTCGGCGGCGGATCATCTTGACGGCGATCTCCGTCTGTCGCAATCCACTCTGGTGGGCGATGACGATGGCTTCCGGCTCGGGATAGTCATGCGGATAAGCTTGCGCGAAGAGCCGAATCGCCCGCCGGTTGAAGGCCGCGCAGCCCGAGGTCGGGTCGGTGACACGCTGTCGGGTGATGATCGAAAGCAAGCGCGCCAAAATGCCGCTGCCCAGCCGGCGCAAGAGCGGCGTGCCATAATCTCCTCGCTCCCCGATGAAGCGCGAGCCGATCACGACATCCACGTCATCGGCCGCCAGCCGCTTCATGAGCGCGCGGTTGGCTTCCGGCGCATGCTGACCGTCTCCGTCATTGCGCAGCACAATATCGTAGTCCTGCGCCGCGGCGAATTGGAAACCCGCCTGCACCGCCGCGCCGATACCGACATTGAAGGGCATGTCCAGCACCATCGCGCCCGCGTCCCGCGCGGATTGCCCGGTGCTATCCCGGGAGCCATCGTTGATCACCAAGGCGTCGGCGTCCGGCAATTTTGCCCGGATGCCTGCCACGGCACGCGCGATATTGCGGCTTTCGTTCAGCGCCGGCAAGATCACCAGCACGCGCGCGGAAGTCATCGGTCTCCTTCGTTCGCGGTTAATAGTCGACAATCGTCTTCCTTTAGCGCTACGAAGCGGGAACGCGCTTTCGCCGTTTCGCTTGTCACGGCGGCCGGCGCAAGCGCGACAGTTGCTTGAAGTCCGACCCGATTCGCTGTACCATGATTATAGTCTATTGCTACAGTCGCATCGGCCACTTTACTTACTCCTGTATTTTGGGACCAGCATGGGCGATCCCCTTCTTCTCAGCGCGGGCATGCGCAATTTCGATGAATGCGTCCAGCTGGCGAACGAGCATGGGCTGGGCATCGAGTTGATGGCCTTTTCCGTGCCTCAGGTCCTCGATGGCGAATGGCTCGATCTCATGAAGGGCTATCAAGCCGCGCTCAGTGACTTGCCCGGACCGCTGACCATCCACGGTCCTTTCATGGATCTGGTTTCCGGCAGCCCCGATGAGCGCATCAACGCCGTCACCTACGGCCGCTATGAACACGTCATCCGTATCGCCGATCGCCTCGGCGTGCGCCAAGTGGTCTTTCACGCCAATTACATCGGCCTGCTGCACAACGACTTTTACCGTCTGGGCTGGCACCAGCGCAATGTCGATTTCTGGGGACCGCTGGGCGATTATGCGCGCGCGCACGATGTCAAGATCGCGGTAGAAAATATGTGGGAATACGATCCTGACATCATCGGCAATCTGCTGCGCGAACTCGATCATCCCTATTTGAAAGCCTGCATTGATGTCGGCCACGCCACGCTCTTTTCCGATCCCGGCATTAGTATTGACACCTGGCTGGAAAGCATGGGCGATCTGGTCATCGAGTTGCACATGAATAACAACAACGGCGTGATGGACGAGCATTATGGCTTCGATTGGGATCAGGGCGTGCTCGATTACGAGACGCTGCTGCCCAGTTTGCGCCAACTCCCCATGAAGCCGCTGATGGTGCTGGAGATGGATCGCATCGAGGACATGCGAGCCAGCCTACGTTACTTCAATCTGCCGGCGTCAGCCTCAGCGTAAGCGGGCCGTCTTCATGGCGAGGGCCAAGATCACGCCGGCCCACGTATCTAAGCTAAGCGCCGGTGAGCCGCAAACGGGCGGATTACGCGCCGGTTGCATCTTCCCCAACGGCATTCGGATCGCTGGTTGGCGCCGATGTCGAAAAAGCGAAAGCCTGGTGGCAGCTGGGAATCACGACTTCCAGCGCGTCGATGACATCGGCGACTTCCTGCGCGCGCGCCTTCTGCAGGCCGGGTTCGAAGTAGTTCATGGCGCGGCTGCAATTGTTGAGCGTCCGCTGCGCCTCGCCCGCCCAATAATAGTGGCGCGGATTGTCGCTGCCCAAATCAATCGCTCGCGCGAAGGAATCGGCCGCGTCCTGATAAAACTCCAGGTCGAATTGCGCCCGCCCCAATTCGTAATGACATAGAACATTGTCCGGATCGAAATCGACGCAGTCTTGAAGATAACGCAACGCCTGCGAGGGATTGCGCAGCTGAAAGCGGTAGATGTAGCCAAGCTGGTACAGCGCCCGTGAATTGCGCGGATTGCTCTCGATGACCTCTTGCAGGAATTCCAGCGCCTCATCGCTATTGCCCGTGACGGAGCTTGACAAGAAAGCGATCTCGACCGCGACGAAATCCAGATTGCTGTCGGTGGCGTAGGCGGCCTTGAAGTCGTCGATGGCGCCGGGATAATCGAAATAATCGAGCCATTTGATCAAGCCGCGCGCGCGATAAGCCTCGGCGCTGTTCGGATCGCGCTCCAGGATTGCCTCGGTCAGATCAAAGGCGAGATCGACTTGGCCCAGGCTGCGATAGACTTCCGCCAGGTAGGCCTCGGCCCGGCTGTTTTCCGGATCCAATTCCAGCGCGTGCAAGGCGCTCGACAGCGCTTCGCCCGGGCGTCCCGCCCAATCCAGCGCCCAGCCGCGTATGGCCCAGGCATCGGCGGAAAACGGATCGGCATTCACAGCCTGCTCGGCATATGCCAGCGCTTCATCGACGCGCCCCAGGTTGATCAAACTGAAGGCGATACGGCGGAATACCTCCGGCAGATTGGGCACGGAATCGATCACTTCAATATAGGTATCCATGGCCGCGTTGGTGGCGCCGCGCTGCCAATAATTGTTGGCTTCGATCAGCTTGTTGGCGGGATCGATCGTCGCCGCCGGCGCCGGCGCCGCTATCGTCGCGGCTTGATCTTCCAGCTCGCGCAAGGCATCCTGCAGCGCCTCTTGCACGCCCGGCGCGATCGTCTCGCGATTGAGGAAGACGCCGATGCCGGACCCGATCAACACCAGCATGACGATGTAAAAGACGAGCCGACGGCAACCGATGATGCTGCGCCGCTGCACGCCTTGATATTTTTTGGGCGTACGAATCTGCATCAGTTCCGCTTTGGACTCGTCCCCGGGTCAAATGCGCTGCGCCAAGGCGCAGTACATTTGCATTTTACATCATATCCAGGTCGAGGAAGGAACCGAGGTCTTCCAGGAGGACATCGGGCTGGCAAGCCGCCAGCCGCTCACGAGGTTCATAACCGGTCAGGACCGCCACCGCCACGGCGTCAATGGCGCGCGCCGCCTGAATATCGGCAGCCGTATCGCCGATGACAATCGCATCGCGCCCGGCGATGGCGCGCCCACAATGCGCGCTCGCCCGCTCCAGCGCCAATCGCGTCAGATCATCGCGCGCGGCCGATTCGTGGCCGAAGGCGCCAACGACAAACCACTCGGGATCGTAACCCGCCATATCCAGCTTGATCTCCGCCGTCATGCGCGTGTTGCCGGTGACGAGGCCGACGATGGCGTCGTCGCGTCCGCGCAAATGCGCCACCAATTGCATGGCGTCGGGCATGGCTTCTGCGACATAATCAGCGCGAATGTCGCGCATGTGCCGTGCCATAATATGTTGGTAAACGGCCATTTCCGCGCCAACATCCGCCGCTGACAGGCCAAAGGGCGCCAATAGATCGGCCAGGATGCCCCAATCGGTCATGCCGCCGAAGACAAAATTGTCCAGATCGCCAACCGTGCCGAAATGCTCCAGCATGGCGCGGCGTTTGGCTTCGCGCCCGATGCCGCGGCTGACCAACAGCGTGCCGTCAATATCAAAGAGAATCAATCGCTGCGCCGATTTTGGCATTGTCTACTCGAGGCCTTCCATGACGATGAACGACGCCTCGGCCGCGCCCTCGCGCACTTTGATGGCCGCTTGATATTCGGGCGAGTTGTAGAAGGCGATGGCCGATTCCACATCCGGGTATTTGACGATGACGACGCGCTCGGGCACATCGGGTCCTTCGAGGATGTGCTTATCGGCGCCGCGGAGAATAAACTGGCCGCCGAATTTTTCGACGATGAGCGGCGTGAGCTGCATGTACTGGCGATACTGATCCATATCGCTGATGTTGACGCGAACGATCATATAAGCGGGCATGGCGTTGTCCTTTCGTCGGAACGGGCTGGCAGGCGGCAATGATACTGGGAATCGCGGCCGGCTCACAGGGTGGGCAGCGCGCCCGATTATGCCCGGTCAATTGCTGTTTCGCATGACGCGCATTGCACTGCCGAGACGGAGCCGATATAGACCGTTGCTGGCGGCGCGGCTATAATTTGGGAGTCAGGGGAGTGCATGTGTCCCGGTGGATGCCCCGGTCTTCAAAACCGGTGAGCGGTTGCGCAGAGCAGGCGCTGGTGGGTTCGACTCCCATGCGCTCCCGTTCCCTTGACATTACGTAATGTTTATGATCGAATCTGCGGATCTGCGCGCGGCTGGCGTGGTCGCGCGTTTTTGGATCCAACGCGAGGAGGTGGCGTGATGCCTGCGTTTCGGACAGCAGTCGACATCGACATTTGGCCGGTGAGCAAACTAATGGATGCGGTCTCGACCAATCCCGCCGGAAGCAACCGAGTGACCATTCCTGAGTATCAAAGGCGGCTTGTATGGAGTCAAGCCACGCGCAAGGAGCTGATAGAGTCTATCAAGCGGGGTTTTCCATTTGGTTCGATTCTAGTCTATGAGGATATCTCCCGCGGTCAATCCGCTAGCGACGGCAAACGATACTACAACTTGATAGACGGCCTGCAGCGGACGCAAGCATTGAAGAGTTATGTCGAGCACCAGAACGGATACTTTACGCGATCGGATCTGGAAGATGAATTTGTCGACGCGATTGCCGCGCACCTGGGAAAAGCCAACGATGAATACAAGGATCGGATTCGGCAGACTATCGTAGATTGGGTCAAGGGAAAGAGAAGCTACGACGCGCGAGACGGCTGGAGAACTGAAAACTTGGTAGAGGCACTGATTGGGTCAGTGCTAAAGTACTCACCGGATTCCAGTCTTTTCAGAGACCTCTATTTTGAATTGAATCGGAATGATGAGTTTACTCGTCTAGTCGGTGGATTCCTCGACGAGGTTAGTGGCGAAATAAAGCTGATCCTCGACGCGAAAATCCCCGTTCTCATCTTCAGCGGGCCCTCGTCCGAACTTCCGACTGTATTTGAGTTGCTCAATTCAAAGGGAACTGCCCTCAGCCGCTACGAGATTTATGCGGCGCAGTGGATTGATGAGCGGCGGCGGATCGCCAATCCCGAAGTGATTTCTGCCATTTGGAAGAAAAACGAAGCGCTGGAGGAAGAAGGATTTACCTTGGATGTATCGGAGGAGGCGCCCGACGAAGCATCGCGGCGCAACCGCGAATACTCGCTTTTTGATTATTTGTTCGGCTTGGGACAAGTCCTCTGCGGGAAGTATCCGTTGCTGTTCAAACCAGCCAAAGAAGATCGTCCCAGTTCGGTCGGCTTCAACTTGATGACGGCCTGCGTAGGATTACATGTCAGCGACATGGCTGAATTGCCGCGGAGAGCCGAAGGCTTGGATCTGACGACATTCGAAGGTTGCATCCTTGAATCCACTACATTTGTCAACAGGTTTTTGAAACCGCTGCTATCTGCCAAACAAACGGGACGAAAAAGTCCCATCTATCACAGTGAACTCATGATCGTTGCCATGATTGCCACTGCCTTTCAGGTTCGATTTAGTACATCTGATCTCAGTGACAATCCGAATTGGAGGGCGGATCGACGCAAACTGAAGCGCCAAATGCTGATGCACTACCTGTACGACATCTTGCACGATGATTGGCGCGGCTCAGGCGATAGCAAACTACATGACACCGTGAGAACGATGCGGTACTTGGAACAAGCGCCGCCTTCGGCAACGCGCTGGGGACAGGTGCTTGACGATTGGTACGCTTCAACCCAGAAAGAACATGTTCATTCAAGAGAGGCGAGACGGCATATTCGCGATTCTCGTCCAGAATATCTGCTGTTGAAGTTCATTTTCAGCAGACGAATGGAAAGCGCCAAGACTTATCACGTCGAGCATGTCATTCCCGTCTCCCTATTACAATCACAAATGGGCGAGAGCGACGAGTGGCCGATAAACACTATCGGCAACCTTGCATTGCTCGATCAAGCCGGAGCGTTGCGGAACAACGTTCAGACCTATGACGTCATGTTACATGACCAACGGCGTCGCGGAGAAATCACTGCCGAAGAGCAAACGCAACAGCAAATCAACTATGAGAAGCGATTGATTTGCCCCGTGAGTCTCTTGCCGTCGCCGCTCACCAAGCGTAGTTTTGAACGATTCTTGGAAGAACGGTTCGAGCTTCTAAAACGTGAGTTCATCAGGGTGTGGCGAGACTACATTCCGCAGGACCCGCCGGCTTAGCCCCGCGCGGCTTAGAGTAAACCGAGTTCGTTAAGAATGCGCTGAATTTGCCGCGGTCTCACTGCGTCACACTTGGGTTTGATGCAAACGGCGAGCAAGGTGATCTGGTCTTTTCCAACGTGGTACGCGACGCGAAATCCGCCAGACTTCCCGCGTCGGGCGGAGGGATTTGCCAGTCGCGTTTTGTACACGTAGCCGCCCGCGCCTCTCAACCGGTCACCTGGCATTTCACCCTGAGCAAGCCGTTCTCGTAGAGCACGAAGCTCTCTTATCAGTGAAGGATGCTTGCGAGCGAGGCGATTGGCTTTTCTGGTGAACCTATTGGGGAAGACGACTTTCAAGCTCATCGTCGTCCAAGCCCAACTCAAGCAGTTCCAGCGCGTCTTCGGCTGGCAGGACCTTGCCCGCCTGCATCTCTTTCAGGCTGACGCGGATATCATCCAGAAACTCGGCTTGGGCGGCTTCGTCCGCAGTTGGCTGCTTCGCCAAGTCTTTAGTTCGCGGCGCGGTATTCATGGCTTTTGCTCCACAATGCAGACGCCTTGCTTGAAGGCTACGGTAGCTACACTATATTTGATCGGCCTGCAATTTTCAAGTTTAGTCTATCTATTAACCCCGCCGCCACAGCGACACCAAGCCCCATAACAGCCGCTGAACGCGCAGGATCACGAGATAGCCTTGCATCTCGCTGTGGTTGTCGAATTCGCGGCCGGCGCCGCTGCGCAGGTAATGCGAGATATCCGCGATCGCCAGGTCGAACTTGAATTGCGCGGCGCGGCAGCGTCCACGCGCCTCGTAGGCTTGTCCCAAGCGCGGATTCAAATGCAGCGCCCGCGTCAAGTCGGCTTCGGCATCGGCATGACGGCGGCGATCTTCGTAGGCCAGCGCGCGATTGAAATAGGCCTCATCGTCATTCGGCTCGATGTGGATGGCGGTGGTGAAATCGTTGACGGCGTCGTCGATCTTGCCCTGCATGCGCCGCAGGCTGCCGCGCGCCAGATAAGCCGCCGCCAGATAGGGCTGCAGCTTCAGCGCCGCTTCAATATCGGCTTCGGCCTCCGCCCAGGCGCCCAAGGCTAGCTGCGCCTCCGCCCGGCAGACGCGGATCGCGGCCACATCGCCCAGCCCCAGGCGCAGCGCATTATCAAACATGGTGACCGCGCCCTCGTAGTCGCCCTCATCGATCAGCCGCAGGCCGCCCTCGAAGTATCTGCCCTCGCGCTCCGCCACCGCTGTTGTCCTCATCTGCTTGTTTCTACTGTAGCCAATTCGCGCATCCGCGCCAATCGCGCGCCGATTAATCTGCAATCGCCCGCGGCGTTGTAGATACTTTTGAGGCTTGTCCGAAGATTGGCAGATTCGCGCCCCGCTTTTGTCTACCCCCCTCAATCCCCCATATCAATGGAGGGAGGCTGGTCTCGTCGTGCAAGAGCGTGTGTCTACTGACGACGAACGTGTCACAAACTGGCGAAAGTGGGCGAGGTCGCGCTGCCAAAGCTCCCCCGCTCTGATGCTTCGGAGAGGGGGCCGGGGGGTGAGGTTGAAGAACCGCGCCAATCACGCAACCGCCAGCGCACACGACTTACAGATTTCCCGCCCGTCTGCTAGGATGTGTGGCGACGGACGACTGATCCCCGGAGTCGAATTTGACGCGCCGCTGGCTCTTGCTCCTGCTGATCGCGCAATGCCTGACGCAGCTGTTCTGGCTGTCGCCGGCGGCGCATTCCGGTCAAGTGGCGATTCCCTGGATGATGAACCGCGGGATGCGGCTTTTTGGCGACATTTGGGAGCAGCACGCGCCGGGCAGTTCGCTGCTGGGCGCGGCGGCGCAAGCGCTGCTGCCGATGATGGATCCGGGCCTGCTGGTCAAGCTGCTGAATACCGCGCTGGTGCTGGCCTTGACGCTGCTGATTTTTCAGCTGGCCAAAACGTTGAGCGGGTCGGATTCGGCCGGGATGCTGGCGGCGCTGGTCTGGGCCTGGTGGGCGCCGGTCTACGGCAATGTCATGCTCTACTTCGACACGCTGCTGGCGACTTGCGTCCTGCTGGCGCTGCTGATCTATTATCGCGGGTCCAGCGCGCCTTCGCGCCGGCGGTACATCGCTATCGGTCTCTTGATGGGCGCGGCGGCGATCTTCAAGCAGCAGGCCTGGCTGGCGGTCGGCATCGTCGGCATTTGGCTCGCGCTGTGGGAGGGTCGCCGATCGTGGCTGATATACGCGATTTCTGCCTTAGCGCTGCCGCTGCTGCAATGGCTGATTCTGGCCGGGCAGGGTCTCTTTGATTCATATATCTACTGGAACTGGACCTTCAATCTGGCCGGCATCATGGACGGCGTGCCGCTGGATGGCGATTTTTTCCGCAAGCTGCTCATGAGCAATATGCTGGTGATGCCATTCGCGCTGCTGGCTTGGCGCGCTGAACGCCGGCAGCTGCTGCTGGCGCTGATGTGGCTGGCCGGGCTTGTCGTGCTGTGGCCGCGCTTCGGCGAAATCCACGCCATGGGCCACCTGCCCTTCACAGCCGTGATGTCGGGCCTGGTAATCGCGAAAATATGGTCGCAGCTCGGCGCCTACCGAGAATGGGATCTGCCGCGCATCGTTCTGATGGGGCTGGGACTGAGCGTCGCCGTCGGCTGGCTCTGGACGGGCGCGGTCAGTTATATCCCGACGCGGTTGGGCCCGGGCGCCGCGCTGGGATATGACGAGTTTGATCAACTGGTCGACGCGCTCAACGCGGCAAAGGCGGACGGCGATACGCTTTTCGTCTTGCCCGAAACCGATAGCACGCCACAGCTGCATCCGCGAACGGACATGCTGCCGCCGGGCAGCTGGATCAAAGGCTGGCGCTGGTATTTCCGTCCCGATTTCGTGTTGGAGAGGTTGATCGCGGAATGGGAGACCGATCCGCCGACCTGGGTGGTCGTCTTCAGCGATCATATCGTCTCCGGATCGCCCGGCATCTTGGCGCTGCTGGACATCGTTCGCGATCGCTACGAGCTGCGCTTCAGCATCACTGACATCTTCGATCACGGCGCCGCCGAGGTGTACCGCCTGCGCGCCTAGCGCCGGCGCTGGAATCAGATGATTCAACTGTCGCCACGTGGCAAAGTTCAATACGGCTTGCTCGATACTATCGTGCTGCTGCTGGTCGTCTACGCTTGCGGTTTCTTGCTGGAATCGCTCTTCCAACTGCCGTGCCATCCGCTGCCGCGCTGGATCACAAACGCTGCCGTCACGCGCCTCAGCGATAGCGCGGCGCAGCTACTGCTGCTGACGGCCTTGCTCGCCGCCGGTTGGGCGATGGCGCCGGGTCATCCGGCACATCGCCGGTTCCGCTGGCTGGTTGGTGGCTGGAAGGCGTTAGTTGCGCTCACATTGGTCGCGAGTCCGTTTCAGGATAGCGCGCTATTTGATATCGCCCTGGCGGTCTTCTTGCTAGCCGCGCTGGCGATGCATCAGCGGGCGGCGGAGGCCGAATCGTGTGTACGTGTCTGGAGAGTCGCGATGCTGCTGATCAGCATCTGTCTGCTGACCGCGCCGCTGGCGTCCGGGCGATGGGCGGAGGTATTGTGGCTGTTTCGGCTTCACGTCGCCTACGGCATCGGCAGCGTGAGCCTGGTCTTTTGGCTGATGCGACGCTTCAGCAGGGTCGAACGCGCCTGGATGGACGATGGCGTCCGCATCGTGGCGGCCTTGGTGTTTCTCGGCGGCAGCCTGATCAGCATCGCTCCGCTGCGCCTGCCGCCGATAATCAGCTTGAGCGCCACGCCCTTGATCATGCTCTGCTTTATGATTCTGGCCGGGCACGGCTACCGCGCGCTCAGCCAAGGCAACGCCGATGCCTCGCTGGCCCCGCACTGGATCGGGCAGGCGACGCTCTTCTGGCTGGTCGGCGGCGCTTTCCTGGGCGCGATCTGCGCGCAATCCGGGATTTATGAAGCCCTGCGCGGCACGGCGCTCGCGGATGCGCGTGATTGGCTGATGACCTGGGTTCACCTGACCGTTGTCTTGGCCTTCGTTAACGGGGGCGCGGGCGACTTGCGCGGCGACAATCGGCGCGTGACCGGTTATGTGCCGCTGTGGTTAATCGGCTTCGGCGTCGGCCTCTCGAGCATTGTCGGCGCTTGCCGCGGCGTGGCGCAGTTCTACCTGCGGCAGGTCACCGCGCTGGATACGGCCGCCTTGCGCGAGTTGCTGCAGCCGCTGACGGCGCTGTGGATGATCTGCGTGCTGGCGGTCGGCTGTGGCGTTATCACCTATGCGCTGGGCTACCGCGCCCGGCGTCCGCGCATCAAAGTTGTGGGGAGTTAATCTCCGCGCTGGGGAAACATGGCGGCGGTCAGCGCGCCGGCATAAGCGAGCGAGAGCCTAGCGCCGCAGCCTGAGTTGCGCTTCAGGCTGAATCTCTGTGTTCTCTGTGCCTCTGTGGTGAATAGACCAACCTGGCTCAGCCCTGCCCCGTCAAGCGCGGGCGCACCCACTCCACCTGGGGATAGCCCTGCGCCTCCCATGCGTCAAGCGCCGCATCGACATCGTAGGGCACGCGCCGCAGATCTACCGACAGCGCGCCGTCCCGCCAATCCAGAATCGCCCATTCGGCGACGCCCGGATTCCCAAATGACATGCCGACGCTGCCCGGATTGATGACGCGCCAGCGTCCGATCTGCCGATCCATGGCGTGGTGCGTATGACCGCAGAGCGCCAGCCGACCTTCGCGATCGAGCAAGGCATCATTCGCCTCTTCATCGGGACTATCCGGGCGCAGCGCGGCCGATTCGTCATCGCCGGGAATGGCGTGGAAGCCGATGACTTGACCGTAGCCCTCGACGGTCAAGCGCAGCTCGCGACCCAGCACATCGCGCAGCAGCTCAAAATCGTCCCAGCTCAAGCGCTCCAGATTCCAGGCCAGCACCGCGTTGCTCTTGAGCATGCTCGCGCGCCAGCCGGCGAATTGGGCTTCTTCCGATGGTGGCGCCGCGGCCATGCGCGCGCCGGTGGCCAGGTAACGGTCGCTGTTGCCGCCGATGATTTTGAGCGCGTCCTTGCCGTATTGATCGCGCAGCTCAAGCAGCCTGGCGACGCAGGCGTGCGGCTGCCCGCCCAGCGCCGCCAAATCGCCCAGACACCAGATCTGGTCGAAGTCGCCGCAATTTGCCAGGTCGCCGAGCATGGCGTTGAAGGCGGTCAAGTTGCCGTGAATATCAGAAAATACTGCCAATCGCATGATGAGCGCGGTCCTTTTGTCGGATAAGCGTTCTGTGCCGACAGTGTAGCACGGATGACGGACGGTTGCAGTGAGCCGGAGCGGACGAGGATAGCGCAAGTAAGATGCAGCGCGCCGGGCTCATCAGAATTGCAGAGCGGTTGACAGCCCTATGTATCGTCGCTATGCTCTGCTTACGCGGTCGAACCGTGTGGAGACCCGAATGCACTACCAAACTTGTTGTTGCTGTTGTTGTCTCAAGAGGTGACTTTAGCCGCGTAAGATAACAGCAGACAGCAATCTCGAACGACATTTCAAGTCAACTTGCGAACGCGCTGAAGGCACCGACTACCGGGAGCCGCGAGGCGCGTTGATTCGCAAGTTGGCTTTTTTTGTGGGGAGCGCCTCGGCATAGCCAAAATCGGAGACGCGATGACATTGGTGGCGAATTACGAACTCGAGGCATTGAGCGAGATCGGCGATCAGGCGGGGGACATTGAGCGGCAGATCGGCAATACGCCGCTGCTGAGCTTCCGGCGTCTGACGCGGCATCTGCCCGCCGACTTGCGCATCTACGCCAAAGCCGAGTGGCAGAATCCCGGCGGCAGCGTCAAGGATCGCGCGGCGCTGGAGATCATCAAGTCCGCGGAAGCTGACGGCCGCCTGGCGCCGGGCACAATCATCACCGATAGCACCAGCGGCAATACCGGCATCGCCTATGCCATGATCGCGGCTGCCAAGGACTATCGCGTCAAGCTCTTCTTACCCGAGAATGTCAGCGCCGAGCGCCTCTCCATCCTGCGCGCCTACGATGTCGATCTGGTTTTCACGGATCCGCTGGAAGGCTCCGATGGGGCCATTCGCGCCGCGCGCCGGCTGGTGGCGCGGCGGCCCGAGCGCTATTTCTACGCCGATCAATACAACAATCCCGCCAACTGGCAGGCGCATTATCATGGCACCGGCGTCGAAATCTGGCGGCAGACGGCCGGGAGCGTCACGCATTTTGTGGCGGGCTTGGGCACCAGCGGCACCATGATGGGGACGGGACGCCGCCTGAAAGCCTACGATCCGAGCGTGCAGGTGATTTCAATCGAGCCGGATTCGCCCTTCCACGGTTTGGAAGGCCTCAAGCACATGGAAACGGCCATTCAGCCCGGCATCTACGGCGGCGACTTTGCCGATTCTCGGCTGGCGGTGCGCACGGAAGACGCGCATGCGATGGCGCGACGCATGGCGCGGGAAGAGGGTTATCTGGTGGGCATCAGCGCGGCTGCGGCCATGGTCGGCGCGCTGCGCGTGGCCGAGGCGCTGGCGGAGCGCGAGCAGCCCGGCGTCATCGTGACGATCTTCCCCGACAACGCCTACAAATATCTCAGCGAGGCCTTCTGGCGGGGTTAGCCCGAACGCGCACAATTGGCATGCGGAAGCTGATCGGGCATGTCTGCTATTTCTACCCCACCCCCCAGCCCCCTCCCCGTATCAACGGAGAGGGGAGCTTAGGCTGCGCGAGCTCTTCTTTAGACATCCGCTACGGAAATCTAAGTGGTCCAAAAAACTTAGGCTGATAGGGAGCGTGGCAAGCTTCCCGCATGGATATGAGGGGGATTGAGGTGGGTAGACTGAAGGCAGATGCGAAGAAACTCAGTAACGGACAAGCCTTGAAGGCGCGACTTGGTTGGTCGCCCCTATAATCCTTTATGACTTGCGGCCAGCACTTGCTCGGTCGTCAGCACGGTCGCGAATTCGCCGTGCAGATTGGCCAGCGCCAAGGCGTGAACGATTGCGGCCGGGTAATGCGACCCGTCGTAACTGCGGCGTTCGTGCGCGGCGGTGGCATCGGCGACGACGGTGGCCGCATATCCCAAGTCCCCGGCCATGCGCGCTGTACTGGAGACGCAATGGTCGGTGGTCAAGCCGACGACGACCACTTTTTCCACGCCGGCAGCGTTCAGCCGCCGTTCAAGATCTGTGCCAATGAAGGCGCTGTTGACTGACTTTTGAATGACCGGTTCATCACCTTGCGGCGAGACGATGGCTTTGATGGCATTGCCCGGCAGCTCCGGCCGCAGCGGAGAATCGGCTTCCGTGGACATGTGCTGGATGTGGAAGATGGGACGATTGCGCCGTCGCCATTCCGCCAGCAGGCGCGCCATCTTGGTCTCCGCATCGGGATTGTTGCGCGCGCCCAGACGCGGGTCGTCCAAGCCTTCTTGCACATCGATGATGATCAGCGCGGCATTTGATCCCACAGCTGCAAAGGACCTCGTTAGCTAGCGGCCGCCACATTCTAAAGCGTCGGCAAGCCCCTGTGCAGGGTGTGAATTGGCAGCGCGGGCAACTGCTGCGCCGAGGGTTGCCGACGCGCGATGCGTTTGTGCGCTCTCATGCAATTTGGGCTAGGGAAAAGGGACGCACACGTGATACAATGCTCGCGCTGAATCCGAAAACTCGACATCGTCTATGCTGCAAGTTGTTACCTTCAATATCGGCGGCGCGCGCGGCATGCGTCCGGCCCCTCATGATCACGAAAAGCTCGCGGTCGATGCCATTTGCACGCTGAAACAGGTGATCAATCCGGCGCAGCCGACCGTGATCGCGCTGCAGGAAACCGGCTTGGCGATGGTCAACGGCAGCCAAAAGAACGCGGCGCGCAAGATGGCGCGGCTGCTGGGCGAGGACTATCTCGATGCTTTCGCCGCCGAAGTGACCATGTGCGATCATCCACATCCCAATTTGTGGGATCGGCCGGCGTATCGTCAGATGACACATGCCGCTGAAGGCAACGCCATCATCACCAATTTGCCCACGGAAGATTGGTCCTGGGGCAGTTATCCCAGTTATCACAATTGTGGCGCGGCCGGCGCCTGGACGCGCAGCACCAGCATAAGCCGAGCGACGCTTTACAGCAGCGGCACCCGCGATACGCAGCCGCGCAA
Organism: Anaerolineae bacterium; assembly: GCA_022822305.1. Classification (GTDB taxonomy): domain Bacteria; phylum Chloroflexota; class Anaerolineae; order Aggregatilineales; family Phototrophicaceae; genus UBA6055. The sequence goes on along the minus strand of JAJEBY010000008.1, from coordinate 10,832 downwards.
CCTGATGGTCGCCTCGCTCAATTATCGCGGCATTCCGATCTATTTTCTTAATACGCATCTCGGCGTTTTGATTGGCGAAGATCGGCGAGACGCCACTTACGAGCGGTCGCGCACGGCTTCGCAGATGCGGCAGGCGCAGGTCAACGAGATTTTGCATGTTGTGGACGAGCTAAAGCGGGCTGATGAATCCAACGAGCAGCCTGAGCGCGCCATCCTTCTGGCCGGCGACTTCAATGCGCAACCCGCGACGCCGGAGATGGATATGCTGCAGCGCGACTTCCGTCTATTGGCGCCAGAGAATGATGCTCGGCAACAATGGACACACGATGCTCATCGCATATTGATTGATCATATTCTGCTGCATGATCCTGCCGATCAATTCGAGGTCATCTCTTGCCATATTCAGAATCAGATCCCCTTTGATGACTTGACCGATCATCGGCCGACGGTGGGGATTTTCGCTTTGGCTTGATTTGTGGGCGAGCCAAGGCTCGCCCCTACATTTCCTATCGTGATTGCTGGCGACTCGGAGAGTCGCGCCGACATTCCTTAGCGTGTTGGCGGGCGACCTGATAGGTCGCCCCTACGGGGCTTGTCCGGTAATTCACCTCGGCAGCGCCTGGTTTTACCCCATCCCCCGGCCCCGGTTCGTCCCGACTTCGCCCGTGTCCGTCGCAGCGGACGGGACCGTTTATGATGGTTGGAGCAGCTTGACTGAACCTGGGTATTTTGGCGTGATTTGTGGACGACTCACAGAGTCGCGCCGACATTCCTTAGCGTGTCGGCGGGCGACCTGATAGGTCGCCCGTACTAGGCTTGTCCGCTTTTTCTACCCCACCCCCCGAGCCCCTCCCCGAAGCATCGGAGAGGGGGAGCTATCTACGCGCGAACCCGCTGGTTTGTCGAGAGATTCGACACGCAGACAGCGTTTGAAAGATGCAATTTGGCAAAGATTGGGCGTCTGACGGCCAATTGCGGACAAGTCTTGCAGGACGACAATGGTGTCGCCAGGGGATAGGTTAGGATTTTTGATTCTTGCGCGCCTGGGCTCGCTTCAGGCGTTGGCGTTTGTTGCGTTTGCCCAGCGACTCGTGCATTTCCAGGAAGTAATCGAGCGTATGCTGCGCGGCTTTGTCGTCCAGCAGATAGCTATGCAGGCCGCGCGCGTGACGCTGCCGGGTCGCTTCATAGAGCAGCAGCGCGGCCGATACCGAGACATTCATGCTCTGGGCGATGCCGCGCATGGGAATGGTGATGTGGCGGTCCGCCAACTCGATGGCCGTTTGCGACAGTCCTTCCTTTTCGTTGCCCAGCAGCAGCGCCAGGCGCTCGGCGCTGAGATCGGCCTGGAAGATCGATTCCGCCGCGGGATCGACTACCGCCGCGGCGATCTGCCAGCCTTCAGCCTTTAGCGTGCGCAGCGCCGTTTCGGTATTGTGATGGATGCGGAAGCTGAGCCATTTGTTGGTCGAGGTGGAGCTGTTTTTGGCGACGGCTTTGGGGTCAAAGGGCGGATGCGTCTCGAAGATGACGTTGATTTCTTGCACGCCCAGCGCATCGCAGCTGCGGGCGATGGCGCCGAGGTTATGCGGATCAAAGACATCCTCGATGACGAGGGTCAATCCCGATTGCCGCTGTCGGGCGATCCGCTTCAGTTTGTTCAGTCGCGCTTCCGTGGGCATTTGGCGTTGGGGATGATTAGCGCGAAGGCGAATCAAGCGAACAGGCTGCTGACCGCTAGTTGACCGTGTCTTCCGCCCGGTCCCGACATCTCGAGCAACACTCCATCACGTATTTCCATACGCTTCTGTTCGTTTTCTGGCAACGCGTACAGATCCCAGAGCTCGTCAATGTCATAGAGCCGCTGTTGAATCGCCATCGTGGTTGAGCTTCTTCCTGTCGATTTCCTAAAGCATAACACAAGTGCTATCAAGTTAGCATCTGCGGGCGCGCCGGTGGCTCGCGCGTACGACGTTAGGCGGACTGGCGGGCGACCCGACGGGCCGCCCCTACAAGGCTTGTCCGCAACTGACGAATACGCATTGACTTCGAACCTGTTACCTGCGGGCGACTCCAAGAGTCGCCCCTACAACCGGCCTAGAGCGCGGAAATCTGCAGGAACGATGCAGATGTTGGCTGGGCAAAGTTTCCCATCCCTATTTGAAATGAGTGATTATTGGCGATTTTGTCCGCTGTTGGGAGATTTCTCACCATGTGTCATTAGCCGTCATCAGTTGCGCCGAATCGCTCAGCTCAAAGCGGAATGCGCTCGCTCGCAAATTCGACAACGTTTAAGTCTGGGCGAATCGACGCTATAATACAGGTTGAATAGAGTAAAAGGCTTATTGTTATGATTGGCAAGACTATAGGTTTGCTCACGGCCGGGGGAGACAGCCCCGGGCTGAATGCCGCTATTCGCGCCATCGGCAAAGTGGCGATTGAGCAGCATGGCATGCGTGTCATCGGCTTTCGCGATGGCTTCCGCGGTTTGATGCAGAATCGCATCGAATGGCTGGGGCCGGAGCAGCTGAGCGGCATTTTGACTTTGGGCGGCACGATCCTGGGCACCAGCCGCGACAAGCCGCACAAGATGCCCATCGGCGGCAAGGCCCGCAATATGATGGATGTCATGGTCGAGAATTATCACCGGCATGATCTGGCGGCGCTGGTCTGCCTGGGAGGCGGCGGCACGGCCAAGAACGCCTGGCGGCTGGCGCAGGAAGGCATCAATGTCGTCTGTTTGCCCAAGACAATCGACAACGATGTCAGCGGCACCGATGTCACTTTCGGATTTGATACGGCTTTGAACATCGCTTCGGAAGCGATTGACCGCCTGCACTCCACCGCGCACAGTCATCACCGCATCATCGTCTGCGAGATCATGGGGCATAACACCGGCTGGCTGGCTTTGGGCGCGGGCTTGGCTGGCGGCGCTGATGTCATCCTGATTCCGGAAATTCCCTTCAGCATTGAAGTGATCGCGGAGTCGATTCGGGAGCGCAGCCGCGGCGGCAAGCGCTTCAGCATTGTGGCGGTATCAGAAGGCGCCATGACGCAGCGCGTGGGCAAGAAGCTGCACGATGCGCGGGCGCGCGTGGACAAAGCCGACGCCGAAATCAGGAAGTGCGCCGACAACAAAGACAAGCTCAAAGCGGCGCGTCTAAAGCGGAAAAAGGCGCGGGCCGAGCTGGCGGAAGTGGAAAAGGAACGCCGGGGCGGCACCTTGCTGCTGACCAATCAGCTGGAGATTCGCACGGGTCTGGAATCGCGGGTGACTATCCTCGGGCACGTGCAGCGCGGGGGGATTCCGTCGCCGGCGGATCGATTGCTGGCGACGCGCCTGGGCACTGCTGCCGCCAATTTCATCGCGGAAGGCCACTGCAATATCCTGGTCGGTATTGACGGCGTCGATGCGAGAGCAGTGCCGCTGAAGGATGTGGTGGGCGTGCGCAAGAATGTGCCGCTGGATCATCCCTGGCTGGAGACGGCGCGCGATCTGGAGATTTGCTTGGGCGACGCGGTTTGAGGCTTCGCCGAGCCTAGTTCACCCCCGCGCGCAGGGCGTTGACCAGCGTGGCCGATGCGTTGGCCAGGATGACGGTGTCGGTGCCGATGCTGACGAACTGGTAACCGCGGCGGATCATCTCGATGCCGTGGTCGGCGCCGGCGGCGAACAAACCGGCGATGATGCCGTGCTGGCGCGCTGAGGCCAAGATGGCGTTCAGCAACTCGTCGACGGTGGGATCGGCCGCATCGAATCCGGCTGCCCCGGTCATGGTCAGCCGCAGGTCGCCGATGCCGACGAAGACGCCGTCCAATCCGGCGACGCTCATGATCTCATCGCGATTCTCGAAGCCTTTGACCGTCTCGATCATGGCCAGCGTGATGACTTGCTGGTTGGCGTCGTCGGCATAATCTTCGCCGACGATGATGCGCGGCCGCGTGGGACCATGGCTGCGGTAACCGGCGGGCGGGAAGCGGCAGGCGCCCACGAATGCCTCGCATTCTTCGCGCGTTTCGATCATGGGGCAGATGATGCCATAGGCGCCGGCATCCAGCAGCTTCATGATATCGCCGGGCGTATTCCAGTTGACGCGGGCCATGGGCAGGACATCGGTGCTGGAGATGGCCTGCAGCATCTGGATGGCCGTTTCCATGCCCATCATGCCGTGCTGCATATCGACGGTGATGCTGTCCCAGCCTTGATGCGCTATCAGTTCGGCTGACCAGGCGCTGGGGATATGCAGCCAGCCGTTGAGCGCCGCCTTGCCTTCGGCCCAGATGCCGCGCACTCGGTTTTCGCGCATGAGTTTCGCTTTCGTTTGTTTGGGTAATTCCGGGCAATTATAACGCTGCGCATGGCGTTTCACCCAGAGCGATTGCGGCAAACGCAGGTCGCTAGATTGTACCCCTCGCCCCCGGCCCCCTCTCCCGCAAGGGGAGAGGGTCAGCTAAGGTGGAGCGGCATCGGCCAGGATCACCGGCTATGGACGCTTGCATCAATAGAAAACACCAGTTGATTCACAGCCAGACCGGTAATATGAAGGGATTGAGGGGGTAGACGAGAGTCGGGCGCGAATTTGCAAGTAAGCGGACAAGCCGTACAGGGCTTGCGCGCAAATGATCGGTTTGTGTTTATGTCGAGACTGTTGCTGGCGGGCGGCTCACAGAGTCGCCCCTACAAGGCTTGTCCGGTACTAGACGCCTGACGCGATTTGTTTTACCCCACCCCCCGGCCCCCTCCCCGACAAGTCAGGGAGGGGGAGCTAACTCTTGGCGGATTCCACAGAATTCTGATGCGTTTTGCAAGGATTAACACTGCGTATTGTCGTTAAATTGCTCTTTTCCAGGTAGTGTTGCGTATGTTTCGCAGTAGCGGACAAGCCTTACAATATTCGCCAAATCTGTCGCATTCATGTCTACACGAAGCGAATGCGTTAGGTGGTCGAGGGAAGGGATGGGGCAGACACAGCGCATTTGCGCGACCAGCGCGCGATGACGCCGTAATCGTTTTCTGCTACAATCGCGGTTGGTGAATTGAACTCCGGGAAAGCGATCCCGATGGCAGGTACCCCGAACATCCTTTAGCAGAAGCCGTCCGTCTCTCGATACGCGCCATCGGCTCGGCGCGCACGCCATTGTCGGTCTTGTTGGCCCCGGGTACCGTTCATGTATTCCAGCAATATCAACAAAATCATCGTCGTCAATTTCTGCCAGCGCTTCCACTTTTACGTGCATGCGATGGCGCTGCTGTTGTTGGCGCGCGGATTGACCCTGGTGCAGATCAGCCTGATCGAATCGATCATGGTTTTCACCATCTTCGTGATGGAGGCGCCGACCGGTGTATTGGCGGACCGCATCGGGCGCAAGTGGTCGATCATCTGCTCCACCGTCTTGCTGATGACCGCCGAGTTCATCTTCATCTTCGCCCGCGACTATGGCTGGTATGTGTTGATCGCGCTCTTGACCGGCACCGGATTCGCCTTCGCCTCGGGCGCGCTGGAGGCGCTGGTCTACGACAGTTTGCCGGAAGACGGACGCGAAGACGCCATGAAACGGGCGATGGGGCGGGTCAACAGCTGGGGGCAGATCGCCTTTGTGATTTCGCCCATCATCGGCGCGTTGATCATCGGCGACGGTTCTGTCGAACGATTCATCCCGGCCATCGCCTTGACCGTGGTCGCGTTGTTGATCGGCACGCTGGTGGCCTTCAGTTTGCGCGAGCCGGTCATCGATTCATCGGAGAAAAACCCCGGCAGTGTCACGCTCTTGCGCCGCGGCGTCTCGCTGCTTGTGAGCAATCGACGGCTGCGGCGGCTGGCGCTGCTGGCAGTATTCAGCTCGCCCTTCACCGCGGCCATGATCACCACGCTGGGTCCGCCCTATCTGACGCAGAACGAGGTCTCGCCCTTTGTGATCGGCGTCGCGCTCTCGGTCGGGAGTTTGCTGGCGGCTTTGACCCAGCGCTACGCCTACAAGGTCGAAGAATGGCTGGGGCAGCGGCGCGCCATCGCCTTGCTCATCTTATTGCCGGGGCTGATGTATTGGCTGCTGGCGTTGGCGGCCGGTCCCATGGCTACGGTTTTGATCGTGATCCTGATGTATGGCGGCAACGATATGAAAGCGCCGTTGTTTTCGGCTTATCAGAATGCGCTGATCGGCAGCCGCAACCGCGCCACTGTGCTATCGCTGATCAACATGTTCGTCAGCTTGTTCGTTGCGGCGATGGCGCCGGTTTATGCCGCGCTGGCGCAAGAATCGATGGCGGCTGCATTTGTGTTGATGGGCGCGGTGATCATCGGCGCCGGGTTGCTGCTGCGGGCGCATCGTTTGCCGGAGTCGGGGGCGTTCCCGGGGCAAGACTGAATGCTGTAGAGTGTGTTGTGGCGAGCGAGCTGATAGGTCGGGCCTACATCGTTTGTGAGCAAGTGGGCGACTCACAGAGTCGCCCCTACAATTCGTTGGGTTGAAGATTGACGTATGGATTCGCTGCCGGTTTGCTGCGCGTCGGGATGGCGGGTTAGCGCAGCGTGTAGGTCTCGCGGCGGGTGTAGACGGGGCCTTTGGGCGTGAGCTGGCTCTCGTAGAGCGTAAACTCGCCGACAGCGATCGGTTCGACCTGGAAGTCCAGATGCGCGCTGATCCAACGGCTGGCCAGTCCGCGGCGCATGGGCTTCTTGAAGCGCATCAGCGTGATATGCGGATGGAAGCGCCGCCGCTCGCGCTGGAAGCCTTCGCGCTCCAGCGCCCGCCCGGCTTCATCGTGTAAATCGCGCAGGGGCGCCGTGTTGTCTACGCCGGCCCAGATCACGCGCGGACGGGCGTCGGGCGGAAATTGTCCCACGCCGCCGATGCGCATCTCAAAGGCATGCGCCTCCACATCACGCAAAACAGCTTGATAAGCGCGGGCGACCCGTTCCGGCACATTGCCGATGAAGTGCAGGGTGAGATGCAGCGCTTCACGGCGCGGCCAGCGCCCCGGCGGCAGGTCGTCCTGGCGCAGGCGGAGGATGGCGTCTTTGGCGGCTTCGGGCAGGTCGATGGCGACGAAGAGACGGGGCATGGCAACTCCAGGGCAATCGCTTCAAAATCAAAGACTGGCATAAATCAGCGTACTTAAACAAAATGTAACCACAGCCGCTCGGCGGCAGCGAAAAGGTCTGCCGCGCTCACACAAAATATCAAACTCGCTCCTTGCATGAGCTAGGAGGTTTGTTAAAAAAGAGACCACCGAGAGCACAGAGGAAGAGCCCTTCATTGAAAAACCAGTTGCCCATTGATGGCTCAGGGGCGAGATCAATCCATAGACAAGGGCTATGTGTTTGCTTTTTGAGCAGAGACGCGCCCTGTCAAACTTGATCTTTGTGCGCTTTGTGTATTTGTGATGAAAGAGACTATTTAAGGCGATTGCCCTCATGCCAACTCCACGATACTTGCGACACGCTTCATAGTATACTGAAATATGTCCTTAAATGTTTGGGCGGGTCGCTTGGGCTTGACCGCCGTCGCCCGGTCTGTGGCTCACGCTGGAGTGCGGGCGCAAGTCTTGGTGATTGTCTCAGCTGAAGCTCGTATTCAACATTTGCAGTCCTGAAAGGGAAAGGCGCGTATGCCGGTCGATATGGAGCGTCCAGTGATACTCATTGCTTTGATAGCCATACTATTGACGTGTGCTGCGGTCGGCGCCGACAGCCATTGCGACTTTGCCGACGACGTCATCAGCATTGGCGGCGTGGTACCGCTCTCCGCGCCGGGCTCGGTGGCTGGGGGCATCGGCATGGACTGGGGCTTTCAGCAAGCCGCCGCCGACATTAACGCCGACTGCGGCATTGCTATCGATGGCGCCAACCATCGCATCGAGGTCATCACCGCCGATTCCGAAGGCGTGTCTGAATATGGCCAGCTGGTGGTCGAGCGGCTGATCCTGCAAGACCAGGTGGCGGGCATCGTCGGTTTTTATCACAGCGCCGTCGGTCTGGCGACGATGGGCATGGTGGAGCGTTATCAGATCCCGACGATTTACGCTCATCCGCGCAACGACTCGATCAGCGCCAGCGGCATTGAAGCCTTCGAGAGGCAGCCCGCGCGTTTCGACGATGGCATTGATTATGTCTTCCGCACCTCGCCGCCCAGCTCCATCGTCGGCAAGGTGGTCACCGACTGGCTGGTCGCGCAGGGCGTGGAGGATGTCATCCTCATCCTGGAAAACACCGACTACGGTCATCCGGCGGCGGCGGCTGAGCGCGCGCATCTGGAACGCGCCGGCGTGCGGGTCGATCAGCTGGAGATCGAATTGGGCACGGAAGACTTCGTCCCCATTCTCAGCCGCATCTACGCGCGTCCGGAGTTACCGGACGCCATTCGCATCCTGGTCAGCGGCGAGACATCGTATAACCTGACGCAGCAAATGGCCGAATTCGGATTGGCGCCAACCGCGGACACCATCTGCGTCACCAATCATCTGGCCTTCCAATCCGAACAGTATTGGAACACCGTGCCCGATGGCAACTACTGCGCCTATGACCGCGTGGGCACGATTCCCAGCATGTATAACGAGATGGCGCAGCGCCTGAACGATCGCTATGTCGAAGACTTCGGCGACATCCTGGTCAGCTTCGCCATGGAAGCCTATGACGCCGTTTGGTTGATGGCCGATGCCATCGAGCGCGCCGGCAGCACCAGCGATGGCGCCGCCATCGTACGCGCGCTGGAAGCGGCCGATATCACCTTGACCCAAGGCCACTATTATTTCGATTATGGGGCGCACAATCCCGAGCTGCCTGAGGGGACGCCGGCCTACATGTGGCATCAGTGGCCGGTACCGGTGGTGACGGTGATGCAATATTTCGAGCAGGATCAGAGCGCGCTGGATGCCGCGGTGATCTATCCGGAGGTTTTCCAGACCCACGGCACGTCGTATTTCAAGCCGGGCTCATGATCCTCTGGTGATAGGGGGCGGCCTGATAGGTCGCCCCTACGATAGTCGTGTGTATTGGCGGGCGGCCTGAGTGGTTGCGCCTACGATATTCCTGTGTATTGGCGGGCGTTTCAGCGAAACGCCCCTACATGGGTTTCCCCTGTGCAATTCTTGCCAGGCACACGATATCGTTGACATTGACCGCGCCCTGCGGCCAGTTTGCTAGACCGTATCTGTTATCTGTGTTAAAGTTAGACTGAAAATGTGTGTAGCGCGCCGGGCGCGCTTCGCGGAAAGGACTTGATAATGCTGGGTATATTGCGCGTACTATTGATTGTGGTTGCGATACTTTTGGCAACGGCTGTCGCGGGCGTCAGCGCAGACGGCCACTGTGATTTCGCGGATGAGACGATCAAGCTGGGCGGCATCGCGCCGCTGTCTCCGCCAGGCGCGACCGGCGCGGGCGTCATTATAGATTGGGCTTACCAGCAGGCGGCGGCCGACATTAACGCCGATTGCGGCATCGACATCGCCGGCGTCAATCATCGGCTGGAAGTCATCACCGGTGATTCCGAAGGCATTTCCGAGCGCGGACAAGCGCTGGCCGAACGCTGGATTTTGGAAGACGGCGTGCATGGCGTGGTCGGCGGCTATCACAGCGCAGTGGCCTTGGCCATCATGAAGATCACGCAGGAGCATCACATCCCTACCTTGTTCGCCGGTCCCTGGAACGACAATATCACGGCCAACGGCATCATCGAATACGAAGGCAGGCCGCCGCGCATTGAAGACGGCGTCGACTATGTCTTCCGCACGTCGCCGGCCAATTCCATGGTGGCGGTTGTCGCAGTGGATTGGATCATTGAGCTTGGCCTGGATGATGTGATCATCGTCACCGAAAACACCGACTACGGCATACCGGCGGCGGCAGACGAACGGACGCTGCTGGAAGCGGCCGGCATAGCGGTCGAACAATACAATGTTGAATTGGGGACGGAAGACTTCGTGCCCATCCTGGGTCGCATCCTGGCGCGCGCCGACATGCCGGACGCCGTCCGCATCCTGGTGACCGGGGAGACCGGCTTCAATCTGGCCCAACAGATGGCGGAGCTCGGCATCGCTCCCACGGCAGACACCATTTGCATGGCGGAGACGTTTGCCGGCGATTCCGAACAGTTTTGGGCGGCTGTGCCCGACGGCACCTACTGCACATTCACCCGCGTCGGCGCCACGCCCGCGCTGTTCGGCGACATGGCGGAAGCATTAAACGACAATTATACGGAGGCCTGGGGCGGCGTCGCGCCCAGCTTCGCGATGGAACCCTACGACAGCGTGCGATTGATGGCTCACGCGATGGATATCGCCGATACCTACACGGACCCCGATGCCATCGTCGCGGCGCTGGAGACTGTCGATGTCGAGCTGGCGCAAGGGCGCTATTACTTCGATTATGGCAGCCACAACCCGGATCTGCCGGAGGGAACACCGTCCTTCATGTGGCATCAGTGGCCCGATCCGATCGTGACGGTCCTGCAATATTATGAACAAGGACAGAGCGCGCTAGAAGCGGCGGTGATCTATCCGCCGGTATATCAGACGCATGGCGTGAATTACATTCAGCCTGACGCCTGAGCGCGAAGGACAACGGGTGGCAAGGATTGATTGCTCTTTGTCCAAGTGGCGTGATTAGCGGGCGAGCCAAGGCTCGCCCTACAAGGCTTGTCCGCTTATTCTACCCCACCCCCCGGCCCCCTTCACCATCTCTATGGTGAAGCATGAACTTGCCCCGATTTTGTGGACAGTAAACTTGTCCAATACAATCAGGTGAGGAAGGCAGGTAGGAGTCGATGATGAAGTATCCGGACGAATTGAAGCGAGAGGCGCTTAATCTGGCGGCCAAGCCCGGCATGACCGT
>JAJEBY010000014.1 GCA_022822305.1 Anaerolineae bacterium | reverse complement strand
GACAATTTCGCTTGTCGGCGTACCATCTGATCCCGCGCGCCAGATCTCGACGCATGCCCGCTCGGACTGCACCAGCCATACGATTTCCGTACCATTCGCCAGATACACGGCGGCTTTCCGGCGCAGTTCCGCGAGCGTATTGCCGGGCGACGAGATCTCAACAGCCAAATCGGGCATGCGCGGGACGAACTTATCGTGCGTGTCCGCCGGCGCTTGGTCTTTACGGATGAAGGCGACATCGGGCGCGAGCAAGGTTTGGCGATCATCGGCGGGATAATAGGCGGTTTCGACCGTGCCTTCGCCCAGGTCATGTTCTTCGGCATAATTTAAGAGGTATCGGAAGATGTGTCCCGCTAGTCTTCCGTGCGTGTATCCTGGCGGCATGTCCCAAAACAGCTCCCCGTCAATGAGATAAAAATGCTTGAGTTCGTTTTCCGGCAATTGCTGTAGCCGCCAGACATCGTCGACTGTGTATTGCTTCTCCTGGATAGCCATCATTGCCTCGCGGAAGTTTCTTGTCTGGTCAGATTATAACGCAATTCTCGACGTGTGACAGATAAGACGCAATTTCCGGCAGGCGCATTGGCGGCATGTCAATCAAGCGCCGCTGGGTTGCGATTTTGATTTTCTGCGGGGCAGGGATGCGGTTGCGGCGAGTGAGCAGCCGAAGTTTTGATCTCACCACCGAGGGCAAAGAGGCATTGAAAAGGGTGATGAGGCAGCGTTGGCATCAGCGATTTTCGTTTATGGTCATGAAGCGCCCATACCCAAACGGACGCAGCAGCCCCGGCCGCTCTCCGCTGACGAGCCACGCCGCCATCAACTTGGCGACCGCCGGCGCAATTGCCCAGCCATGCCCCGACCAGCCGACGCCGACCAGCATATTGTCCGCGCCGGGCAGCGTGTCGATGACGGGAATGCCATCGACGCAGAGCATCTCGCTTCGATCGGTGTAGACTTCGTCCACGGGCAGGTTCGCCAGCGCCGGATAGACGGCGACGGCCTCTGCCCGATTGCCTTCGACCTGGTCCGCGATCGGCTCGCCTCGACCGGTCGTGGCATCCCAGCGTCCGCGCCATCCGCCGGAAATCATCACGCGTCCGTCGGGCAGCGGCTTGATTGCCAGGGTGCGATGGGCGTGACCGATGAGGCGGGTCATTGGCGGCGGCATTTGCGCTGCCAGCGCCATCACCTGCGGCCACATGCGCCATATCGGCAGCTGCAAATCGAGATGCGCGCGAACGATGTCGGCGGCGTGCGCATTTGAAAGCAGGACGACGGCCTTGCCCACCGGGATTTCAGTCGTCTCGCCGTCCATCCGCGCATTGACGCTGACGACCTGGCCGTCCCGCAATTGCAGGCCAATCGCCGGAGAGCGCTCATGAATCCGCGCGCCAAGCCTGGACGCGGCGGCAGCCATCGCCCGCGTTGTCGATGTGTGATCGGCTACGCCGTCGTTGGGGCAATGGATTGCGGCGATGACATCTTCGCTGAGATTTGGCTCCAGCGCGCGCAGCTCAGCCGCGTTGAGGAGATGAGATTCGATGCCACACCGGTTCTGCAGCCAGACGCGGGCCGGCGCCGCGGCCAGATCTTGCGCCCGTTCGATGAGGAGCAGATGTCCCAGGCGTCGATAGCCAGTGTAGCCGCCGATATCGTCCTGCAGCGTCGGCCAAATGTCGTAGGCGAAGCGCATGAGCGGCAGTTCGCGCAGGTCGCGGCCGTTGGCGCGCACCCCGCGTTCACCTAAGCCGCCGGAAGCGCCGCTGGCGATGCTATGCGCTTCCAGCAGCAGGGCATCCTCGCCTCGCCGCGCCAATTCCCAGGCGATGGCGCAGCCGTAGATGCCGCCGCCGATTATGACATAATCCGGCATGAGACAGTCTCGTGGAATGTATGGATTCTGACAAGATTATAACGCGAAGATTGAGTAAGCTGAATTGTTTGTGAGCGAGCCGACGGCTCGCCAGTACATCGCTTGATCGGTACTAAGAATTGTGCGGCAGAAGATTGGGGGCAATGCGGGCGGGCGACCTGATAGGTCGCCCCTACGTTCTTCTGTAGTTTGGCAGGCGTCGTGGCGAGGCGTCACGAGATTTCTCTGTGCTCTCTGTGCCCTCTGTGGCGAAAAAAGGAATACGAACTTACTCGTCCAGCACGCCATCCGCCAGACCAGCCGGCAGCGCGGACGGCAGCTCAACGGTGCTCGCGATCTCGACAAACGCTTTCCGCGCCGATGATTCTTCCAGCGCCTGCATGATATCGAGCACGTGGAAAGCCAGAGCGCCGCTGGCGCGATGCGGCCGGCCCGATTGGATGGCATACGCCATATCCGCCACACCGGCGCCGCGCCCGATATCGATAGTATGCAAGTGTGGAATCTCTTCCCAGGCCTGCCCGCCGCCGCGGAGCGCGCGCACGTCGCCGTCGAAGCGATTGGGATCGGGCACACTCAGCGAACCCTCGCTGCCGTGGATCTCGATCCAGGGCAGATGATGCCCCCAAATATCGAAGCTGGTGATGACGGTGGCGATGGCGCCCGATTCAAATTCCAGCGTGCCGGCGATATGCGTGTTGACCTCTACCGGCAGGCGCTGTCCCATCAGCGCCTCGCTGGTGGCGATGCGTTGATCGAAGGTCTTGCGCGCCGCGCCGGCCACCCGCGCCACGGGACCCATCAAGTTCACCAGCGCCGTCAGAAAATAGGGTCCCATGTCAAACAGCGGTCCGCCGCCATCGAGGTAATAGAAGCCGGGGTTGGGATGCCAGCCTTCCGGGCCGTGGCTGAGGAAGAAGGCGGTCGCCGCGACCGGCCTGCCGATGCCGCCGTCGTCGATGACTTTGCGCGCGGTCTGGCCGCCGCCGCCGAGGAAGGTATCGGGCGCGCAGCCGATGCGCAGGCCCTTATCCGCCGCGGCCCGGATGATTCTGCCGCCATCGTCGCGGTTGAGCGCAAGCGGCTTTTCGCTATAGACGTGCTTGCCGGCCTCGATGATTTGCAGCGAGACCTCGGCGTGGGCGGCGGGGATGGTCAGGTTGATGACAATATCAATGTCGTCCCGCTCCAGCAGTTCGTCAACGCTGCAGGCGACCAGACCGTGCTCGGCGGCAAAGGCTTGGGCGCGATCGAGCAGGATATCGGCGCAGGCGATGACGTCGATGATATCAAAGGGCGCGCAACCCCGGATGTATTGCGGCGCGATATTGCCGACGCCGATTATGCCAACGTTAAGTGTTTGCATGAGCGTTCCTTTGTGTGGATGCGGGCGCGCCAAGGCTCGCCCCTACGATTCTGCGCGCGCGCGGGCGACCCATTGTGGTCGTCCCTACAGATCTCTTATGCTGGCGGCGTTGGGCTTAGGGCATGAATTCGGGCACGTTGCCGCGCTCGATGCGGGGATTCGATGTCGGCTTGGCCCAGTTGACCGCGTTGGCGATCACGAGGCGAATGTCGTCGCGGTAGTACATTGGATAAGACTCGTGGCCGGGACGGAAATAGAAGATTTTGCCTTGTCCGCGCTGATAACAGCAGCCGCTGCGGAAGACCTCTCCGCCCTCGAACCAGCTGATGAAGACCAGGTTATCCGGCGCCGGGATATCGAAGTGCTCGCCGTACATTTCCGCTTCGGGAATTTCGATGTACGGGGGCAAGCCGTCGCAGATCGGGTGCGAGGGATCGACGACCCAGATACGTTCTTTTTCGTCGGCCTCGCGCCAGAGCAGCATGCAGCCGGTGCCCATCAGCCGCCGGAAAATCTTCGACAGGTGGCCGGAATGCAGCACGATCAATCCCATGCCGTTGAGCACGCGCTCTTGCACGCGGTCGACGACGGCGTCGCTGACCTCTTCATGCGCAATGTGACCCCACCAGGTCAGCACATCGGTGTTAGCCAGCACGTCCTCGGTCAAGCCGTGTTCGGGTTCATCCAGGGTGGCGGTCTTGATATCGAAGCCGTAGGGCGCCAGGCCCTCGGCCAGCGCGTTGTGCATGCCATCGGGGTAGACTTTGGCGATGGCCGGGTTATGCCGTTCGTGACGGTATTCGCTCCAGATGGTGACGCGTATGGGTTTCATGTTGTCCTCTTGTGTTTGTCCGTGTCTTGGCGCAGTGCATTATGCGTCCTGCGCGCGGGATTTACAATCAGATTGTTTGGTAGTCTGCCGTGGATACTTACTGTGTCAATCCAATAATCAGAGCAATGAAATTATTGAGATCGCTATTAGCTATCGCACCTTGATGATACTGGTACATCAAATGCTGAGGTTTCTGATATGGTTTCTTTGCCTTGCCAACGCCTAGGAAGCCCTCTAGGTCAGGAGAGAGAGCCTTTATCTGGCATGTATGCGCGTTCGCGCTGCTAATAATGAGTTCGGACAGTGTTTGGTGAAGTGTTATTGACATATCGTCTTCATCGTACATAACCGAATGTTTTATTCCCAGTTCACCAAGCAAGTTCATAAATCGATGTATGTTGTGCTTTCCGATACAGTCCAACACAAATAGCCCGCCTTTGGGCATCGTTATTTTTCCGTTAGACATTAAGTAGTTCACAAATACTACCTCTGTTGTTCCTTCAACCAGTAAGACTAGATCAGCGAAGAAAAGCCCGCATCTTAACGGATTAAGCCAAAGAAAGTACTTGATTGCCTCCATTTTCAACTGTTTGCTCTCTTCGCTGGCTTGTATACTTGGCAAGTCGTTTATTTCTTGATTTGACTGAAAGACATCATTGATAGTTTTCGATGATAATTGCCATGCCCGCGTCTTGCCGGCCAGTCTTTGAAGACGAACGATCGACGAGAGATTCTCGGTGTTGTTGGAAACAAAATGAGGAGAATGCGTGGACGCAAGTACTTGGGTTCCTTCGTGCTCACTTAGTCTTTGTAGGCTCCAGCAAAGCGCATCTTGTAGAGGGGGATGCAGGAATGCTTCGGGCTCTTCAAACAGAATTAGAGTCAGACTTGGCTTGAACTCTTTCTTGCCTGAAGGCTGACTCGGAATATTGTACTCAGAAGCAAGTGTAAGCAACGTATATATCAGATGGCGTTGGAATCCCTGACCGTAACTCTTTGCGGGCAGCGAATCTTCTATCTGAGAATCGCGAAATCCA
Source organism: Anaerolineae bacterium (assembly GCA_022822305.1). Classification (GTDB taxonomy): domain Bacteria; phylum Chloroflexota; class Anaerolineae; order Aggregatilineales; family Phototrophicaceae; genus UBA6055. The sequence goes on along the minus strand of JAJEBY010000014.1, from coordinate 60,344 downwards.
AAGCGGACTAGATTCTTGACGATGTCCGCTCCTGAATATGGATCAATGTTAATTTGAAATTCGGTATCCCACTCCGAAATCCTATTATTCACTTGGTCTTGTAGCCCCCGAAGAGATAAATTTTCCTCAGTTTCCTCTTCGCGAAACGCTTTTATGTTTCCCTCAAAGTCATGAGTCATCTTCTGAAAAATAGGACTTGAAGCAGCAAGCTTGCCTACTATTTCATTCATAATCTCTCGGAGCGTAGATGGCCCGCTTGTTTTCATGTGTTCATCAACAGTGCTAACAGCCGGAATATGGATAACGCTGCCAAGTTTGCCTTGCTGAACATTTCTCGCCCCATAGAATTGCTCATCAGCAAGGATACCGTTTACCGTATAAGCAAATATTCCTTTCTTCTTGCCGGAAAGGTGTTTACGCACTTTCAGACGATTCTCGCCGACCTTATAGTCCGCCTTCAACGTGTCATATTCTTCGTCGGTAAGGTCAAAGTCGATTTCTATCCAGCTTTCAGCATCGGTGGCGGCACCTATAGTTGTGTCGGTTTTCGAATCGAATTTCGGCTTGTCGTAAAATGTTCTCAAAGCGTCAATGGCATTGCTCTTTCCCGAATTGTTGGCACCGACAAGTAGGCTATAGTCCTTCAAGTCAAATTTGACGTCGTGCAACGATCGGAAATTGTGAACTCGGACTGACCTGACCTGCACTTGATACTCCTCTTGTAGTTCGCCGCAAACAAAATGTGCCGAAGCATCTGAAGATTGCTCATACAGATGGATTCGAAACAATACGCGATAAACCTAACACACAATTACAGTGTGTCTACCGACAATACTCACTCATAGAGCATTTGAGATAATTTGATCCATTCCGACGTGGAACGCAGTGAAATGGAATTTGCTACATCCGCGCCTGCATGCCCGCCATCGCTTCGAGCGCCTTGATGATGTTGTGGTTGCCTTCGTGACCCAGCCCCTGCTGCTGCAGCACGCGATAGAGATTGAAGCAGAGCGCGGTCGCGATCACCGGCACGCCCATCTCGTCGGCCGCGCCCATGACCAGCCGCAGGTCTTTCTGCTGCAAATCGACCGAGAAGCCCGGTTCCCAATAGTCGCGGATGACCTGGGGACCGCGATTGGCCAGCATCCAACTGCCGGCCGCGCCGCCGGTCACCGCTTGCAGGGTTTTATCCAGATCGACGCCGCCGGCGTGGGCGAAGAGCAGCGCTTCGCTGGCGGCCAGCATGTTGACCACGCAGAGGATCTGGTTGGCGAGCTTGACCGTCTGGCCGGCGCCTTGATCGCCGACGTGGGTGATGAAGCTGCCCATGGCTTCGAAGCAGGGATTGGCGCGTTCGATATCGGCCGCGTCGCCGCCGATCATGATGCTGAGCGTGCCCTTCTCCGCGCCTTCGCTGCCGCCGCTGATGGGCGCGTCGAGCATGTTAACGCCTTTGGCGTTGAGCTGCTTGGCGATGTCGACGGTGTTGACCGGGTTGATGGTGCTCATGTCGATGACCAGGTCGCCGGCGGAGACGCCGTGAATGACGCCGTTTTCGCCCAGGACGACCGCTTCGACATCGGGCGTGTCGCTGACGCAGATGATGATGATGTCGCTGTTTTCGGCGACGGCTTTGGGAGAATCGGCGGCGGTCGCGCCACGCTCGACGAAGGGCGTCATGCGGCTGGCGGTGCGGTTCCAGATGGTGAGGTCGAAGCCGTTTTTCATCAAGTTATCGACCATGCCGCGTCCCATGATGCCCAGGCCGATGAATCCGATTTTTTCACTCATGCTACATTCCTTGTCGTGAACTAAAGGGATCGAGGCAATGTTAACTTGAAAGCGGGGTGGAGTACACAGGGAGGTCTAAGACGTCGGGCTTGGTAATTGACTAGCATCTGACGTGACTCTAGGTGTTATGGCAAATGCCAATGTAGACGTAGAATCCTGTAATAGCCGACTCTCGGCTGACACGGTGACCGCATGAGACGACTGGTTAGAGTCGGTCGGAGACGCAGTGCTAATCGGCGAAGTCGGTGTTGCACCGTTGGTAGAAGGAGGGAATACGCTTGGAATCAGCCAAGCCGCCAACAGAGCCACAATGACTCCCACAATCACTCCACGAATAATGAAGACAGTGTGTTGGCCGAAGGATTCCAACAACCTTTGTCGAACGGTCGGTTGGTGAGTCTTGGTTGAATGGACAATCTGAGTCGTTCTCGCAGGAACTGGCAACTTTTCCGGCACCCTAATGCGTTCATAGACAACCTCTTTGTCGCAGCTCTCAAGTTCATATGTTGTGCCGCAATCAATGCAATGTCCATGTCCCGAATTTGCAGATTTCAATGCACTATCGTGAACAGGGCAAAGATATGTAAACGATGGATCGGATACTGCACCTCTCTTGATGTATTCGTCAAGAAGCGGCTCGGTGCAATTCCCAAGTTCAGTGTGGCTCTCTACAGAAAATAGGTCAAAACGCTTGCGGTTAGGACTCGCAAGATATTCGTCTAGCCGTCTTATGTCCTCAATCTTGAAATTAGTTTCACGTCGAATATCGTCTGATATCTTGAAGTACACTTCGTATTTCTTCCTCTAGCGCTTGAGCACCGATCCCGATCCGTTGATCGTGTTTATCTCTAGCATATAAGTACACACCGATGGGTTTCCGCCCATCCACGGGCCAGCTTACCGAGCCACCCAATCGATCGGCGTCCCGCTCGAAACTTTCATAAGCTTGCCTTAGAATCTCATCATCGAATATGTCGTTGTCATTGCCAGCTGATAAAGTAATTCCTCCCCTGTTGTGTGTTGATCTAAACCTTAGTCTCCGCTTGTTTACTTCCTCAATTTCGTCAAGGTTTCTAAGCAGTTTTCTTAATTCAATTGGTAGGAATTTCTTCTCAATAGGCACAATGCGAGCGACATCGCTTATCATGTTGTCACGCACATCTTTATAACTTCTGTTGCTATGTTTTCGAATCATGAACATTGCGTTGCCACTTTGTATGTCCCACTCAAACGACGATATATCTGTGGCGAATGCCTCGAGGTACGCGTGATAAACCATGCGTTGATACCTTGTTCCGTCAGCGCTACGTTCGAAGGGTTTCACAATGTCTTTTTCCGGTCTCCGATCAAGAGTTCCGACGACTTCAGCCCACTTAAAGCGAATATGACCTTCGTTTTCTGAGTGTTCAGCCTCGAAGAGGGTAGGATCTTCAGAGTAAGTTGCGGGTCGGGCATCATTGAAAATGTCTACGAGGTCTGCCTCTTCAAAGCGTGTCTTTACCCATACACTGTTGAGCCAGTTCCGCTTTTCTATTTCGTCAATAGCGGCTGTGAACAGATAAATCTGTTGACGTCCCCAGCCCTGCAGTTGGTCTATGAGTGCTGCGATGTCTGAAGGGTACAGAATACCCTTGGCTAGGAGTTCTTCGATATGATTACGCAAATCACCTTTTGAGATGCTCTTTCGAACAGCATCGCCTTCACTAAGACGTTTGTTGACCAACGTCAGTATTAAGTCTTTTTTGCGACTGAAGAGCGACAACAGGTTTCGCTCTTCAGATGGAAACTGATCATTGGAATTGATTGGTTCGGCGTTACTCATATCGGAAACCGCTCCGCATGAAGGCAGGATATGCAAACCGTTATATTATACATACTGCTTAATGTTTCTCAATATATCATTTACGTAGTAATCATCGCAGGGGTCCGCGATGTGTGGCATATCTTTCGTTGCGTGGTTTGAGCGTTGAGGCAAATATGTCTACAACCCGGGCACTGTGTTTCTGTGATGAAAGGACAACTAACGCAGTCAAGCCCCGAAGATCTTCCCCGGATTCAGAATCCCGCGCGGATCGAAAACATCTTTGATCTGCCGCATCAGCTCCAGCGCTTCGCCATGTTCCGCCGCCATGAAATCGACCTTGCCCATGCCGACGCCGTGCTCGCCGGTGGCGGTGCCGCCCAGCTCAATCGCTTTTTCGACCACGCGCGCGTTCATGGCGTCGACAATGCGATACTCGGCTTCGTCATCAAAGGGAAAGATGATGTGGATATTGCCATCGCCGGCATGACCCAGCAGGTAGGCGGGCAGGCCGGACTCGATGCGCAGCTCATCAATGCAGGCGATCAGATCCGGGTAGGCGCTGATGGGCACCGCGACATCGTTCAAATAGGCGCGCTGACCCGGGTGCAGGCGCTGGAAGCTCTCGAAGACGTGATGCCGCGCGTACCAAAGCGCCAGACGTTCCTTGTTGTCGGCGGTGGCGAGGACTTGCGTGGCGCCGAGGTCCTGGCAGATCTCGCGAATGAAGGCCATGGTCCGCTCCAGCGTCTCGGCATGCGCCGCGTGAAATTCCATGAAGAGCTGCGGGCTTTCCGCCAGCGATACATTGGGGCTGCTGTTCATCATGGCGGCCATGTGGCTGTCGATGAATTCCAGGGCGACCGGATCGAGACCGCTGCCGCGGACGGCGACCACCGCATCCACGGCATCGGCTACCTGATCAAAAACCGCTTGCACGGCGATATTGTGCTGGGTGATGGGCGCCAGCTTCAGCGTCGCTTCGGTCACCAGCGCCAGCGTGCCTTCGCTGCCGGTGATCAGATGCGCCAGATCGTAGCCGGAGCTTTGCTTGACCGAACGCGAACCGGTGCGAATTATCCGGCCATCCGCCAGCACGATCTGCAGCGCGAGGACGTTGTCGCGGGTCGCGCCGTATTTCACCGTGCGGATGCCGGCGGCGTTGTTGGCGATCATGCCGCCGATGGTGGCGTTGGCGCCGGGATCGGGCGGGAAGAACAAGCCATAGCGCGCCAGCGTCTCGTTGAGATCTTTGTAACCGATGCCCGGCTGCACGGTGACCTGGAAGTCTTCGTCGTGGATGGCGACGATCTCGTTCATGCGCTCGAAGCTGAGCAGGATGCCGCCATGCAGCGGGATGGGATTGCCCTCGATCGAGGTGCCCACGCCCCAGGCCGTCACCGGAATGCGATTGGCGTTGGCGAGCCGCATGATCTCGGAGACTTGCGCCGCGCTGCGCGCCCAAACGACGATATCGGGCAAGCTGGGCGGATGCATCGATTGATCCACGCTATGCAGCTCGCGTTCGGCCCGCGCCCTGCTGCAATTGTCGGCGCCGGCGATGGCGGCAATGCGCTCGGCTATCGCGGCGTCAACAATGCCAAATGTACCCCTAGCGATCATCTGCCGCCTCCCCTAATAAAGTGCTCATGCGGCGCTATGCCCGGCGCTCTGCCCCGAGTATAACATCTGATTTGCAGAACATCGCTCGGTTTCCGCTATGAGGGGGCATGACGCAAACGACCGCGCCCCTGGGTACTGCGCTGCTCGCGTCCGACGCTCGCGCTTGAGATACACTTGTGAATATCCTGGAGCATGTCAAAAGGAGTCAGCGCGTTCCAGAATGATATCCCGCTTGGGCAAGTGGAGCTTGAACGCCGGTCGGTGTCCAATGTGACTAACAACTTCTCGTCTCATGCCGCGATTCGGGAAAACCGCGAGGCGATTGAAGAACTCCGGCGAATGCTGCAGGCGATTATCGACCATTTGGGTGTGCCGTACGATCCGAGCGCCGAGCCGCCGGAAGCATAGGCAAGCCGCCTCAGTGATTCCAAGTTGGTCATGCGCAAGCGTGATCCGCAGGACACGGGAAAAACGGGCGAGCCACCGGCTCGCCCCTACATTCTTTTGCGCTCTCGCGGGCGACCAGATAGGTCGCCCCTACGATACTCGCCAAATCTGATGCTTTTGACGTTGTCCTGTCGTCAGCTCCTTGTGGGGGAGGGATTTAGCGTAGGGGCACGTCAAATCCCAGCGCCCGCACCGCCTCCCAAAAACGCTCCACGTTGCCCAGCTTGATTTCGTCGTAGCCGCGAATCATGTCGGGCAATTCGGCCAGCTCAACCGCGCGGGCATAATTGTCCGCGCTTAGCTCGTCGAGCGCCTGGAAAATCAGCCGGCGATACTGCGCGATCAGTTCGCGTTCTATCACCCGCACGCGATCATAGCCGAAGATGTCAAACGGCGTGCCGCGCAAGCCCTTCAGGCGGCAGAGCACATGATAGACCATTTCAAACCAGCGTCCGAAGCGGATCTTGCGCTTGAATCCGAGCGCTTTCAAAATCGGCGGATGCAAATGGTAGCGGAGCTTGGCGCGCTCCCCAAATTGCTCCCGCATGGCCGCGCGCACGTCGGGCTTCAGACTCAGCCGCGCCACTTCGTATTCGTCCTTGTAGGCCATCAGCTTGAAGAGATAACGCGCCACCGCCTCGCTGAGCGCGGTGCTTCCGGGACAAACGGCGCCTTCTCTTTCGAAAACGCGCTTGACATCGGCGATGTAGCGCCGGGCGTAGGCTTCGTTCTGATAAGCGATCAATTCGGGCACGCGGATTTCCAGCAGGCGTTTCAGCTCGCCCGATGCCGGTAGCATATCAATGATGCGCCGCGCCGCCGGAGAGACGGCAGGCGTCGCTTTGACCGCGTCCTGACGTCCCAGATCGAGGCTTGGCAGCCAATCTCGGTCGGCGACGGCCAACCTGCCGGCGCGGAAGGCGTTGTGATTCTCGCTGACTCTGACGCCGTTGAGTTCGATGGCGCGTTCGATGACGGCGGCGGACATCGGCAGCAATCCGGTTTGATAGGCGGCGCCGATCACGATCATGTTCGCCATCATGTGATTATCAAAAAGCGCTTCGGCGAGGCCGATAGCGTCGAAGAAGACATTGTCCCCCGCCCGCGTCTGCCGATTGATGATCTCCAGCACTTGATCCGGCTGGGGAAACTCAACCATGGTATCGCGCACCATGGCGCCGGTGGGCACGCGGCTGGTGCTGACGATAGCGACGCTGCGCTGGGGATGGGCGCGGATCAAGTTCTTGGCTTCGGTCGCCGTCAAGACATCAAATGCCAGGAAGGCGTCGGTCGCGCCGACCCCGATCTTGGGCGCGATATCGATCGGCGCTTCCGTGATCTTGAGGTTGGAGACCACCGGTCCGCCTTTTTGGCTGAGGCCGGTCTGATCGAGCGAGCGCACGTGTAAACCATCCAGGGCGGCGGCGGTGCCCAGAATCTGATTGGCGGTGACGACGCCGGTTCCCCCGATGCCCATCAGCAGGATATTGGCATCGCCGTTGACGCGGCGCTCGGGCTCGGCGATCCGGCCTTGCACGGTGAAGGGCGGCTTGGTCGGTTTCGTTGCCATTTCGGCAGGGACGAGGCTGACGAAGGCGGGACAGTTGCCCTCGAGGCAGGTGTAATCTTTGTTGCAGGAGGATTGGTGAATTTGGGTTTTGCGCCCGAATTCGGTATCGACCGGCTGCACGCTGAGGCAATTGGACACGGAACCGCAATCGCCGCAGCCCTCGCAGACGGCCTCGTTGATGAAGATGCGCAGACTGGGATCGGCGGCGAAACCGCGTTTGCGTTTGCGGCGCAGATTGGCGGCGCATTCCTGATCGTAGACCAGCACGGTGACGCCCGGCGTATCGCGCAGCTGCAGTTGCGCTTCTTCCAGGCGGTCGCGATCCCAGATTTCCGCTTGCGGCGCCCAGTGGGTATCGGGCGGGAATCTGGCCGGATCGGACGAGACGACGATGGTCTTGTTCACGCCCTCGGCGTAAAGCAGATGCGTCAATTCCGGCACCGGCATCAATCCATCGGCTTGCTGACCGCCGGTCATCGCCACCGCCGAGTTGTAGAGAATCTTGAAAGTGATATGCGTGCCGGCCGCGCAGGCTTGCCGAATCGCCAACGAGCCGCTGTGCGCCAGGGTGCCGTCGCCGATATTCTGGAAGATATGATCGATGTCGGAGAAGAGCGACGCGCCGACCCAGTTGGCGCCTTCGCCGCCCATTTGGGTGACGCCGGCAGTGTTGCGGTCCATCAATATCGCCAGGGTATGGCAGCCGATGCCGGCCGCCGCCATCGAGCCTTCGGGCACTTTGGTGGAGCGATTATGCGGACAGCCGGAACAAAAGTAAGGCTGCCGCATGTGTATCGGCACAGCTCCAAAATCGGGCGCGGTATTGATATCCTTCAGGCGCTGGTCCAGAAGAGGCGCATCGACGCGCCCGGACAGCCAGCGGCCCAGCACGCGCGCGATCTCATCGGCATCGAGTTCGTTATGCGCCCGCACCAGATGACGGCCTTCCCGATCGCGCTTGCCGACGATGCGCGGGGCGTCTTTCAGCCCGTAGAGGCCCTCTTTGACGAATGTCTCGATGAATGAACGTTTTTCTTCGATGACCAGGATTTCTTCCAAGCCACGGGAAAACTCGCTAATGATCTCGGGTTCCAGCGGGAAGATCATGCCCAGCTTGAGCAGGCGGATGCCGGCGCGTTCCAGCCCGGCGTCATCCAGGCCGATCTCGCCCAGCGCTTGTCGCAAATCAAAATAAGTCTTGCCGGCGGCGATGATGCCGCAGGACGCGCCCGGCGCGGCTACGGTAATGCGATTGATGTTGTTGGCGCGGGCGAAAACCTTGGCGGCCTCGATGCGATCGTCATGGATCGTGCGCTCGAGCTGCAGGCTGTAGGGCGCGAGGAGGGCTGTGTTCTGCACGTGACGCCAGGGCGCCCCGTTGACCAGAAACGCCGGCTCGACGATCCGGACGCGTTCGGCATCCAGGTCGACCGTGCTGTATTCGTCAGCCACATCGGTGACGATCTTGAATCCTACCCAAAGCCCGCAAAAGCGCGACAGCTCGAAGCCGAGCCGACCGAGATCGAGGATTTCCCCCACGTTGCCGGGATAGAGGATGGGCATCATGGCATCGTAGAGCGCGACTTCGGAATGGGAGGGAATGGTGGAAGACTTGCAGGAGGGATCGTCGCCGGCCAGCGCGAGTACGCCGCCATAGCGGCCGATGCCGGTCAGATTGGCGTGCTTGAAGGCATCGCCGCTGCGATCGACGCCGGGACCCTTGCCATACCAGATGCCCAGCACGCCATCGTACTTGGGATTGGGCAGCAGGTTGGCGGTCTGGCTGCCCAGGATGGCGGTGGCGGCCAACTCTTCATTGACGGCCGGGATGAAGCGAATGTGATAATCGTCGAGCAGCGACGGGATCTGCTCCAGGATCATATCTAGCGCGCCGATGGGCGAACCGCGATAACCGGTGATCAAGCTGCCGGTGTGGATGCCGCGGCGCTTGTCGGCGCGATGCTGATCCATCGGCAGGCGCGCGAGCGCTTGAATCCCGCTCATGATGACGCGGCCGTTTTCCAGGGTGTAACGATCTTCCAGCGTGAAGTCGGTCGGTCGGTCGCGCGGTCGTTCCGGCGCTGGCGCCGTCTTTTCGGCTAGCATGGCGTGTTTGTCATCTGCAAGGATTTTAAGCCTCCATATCGTCAGTTATAACAAAAAAGCGCTCTTAATTCATTTCAGAGTGAAGTCAACCAGGCGCTCGCCGCCAGAATCAGCAGCGCCAGGGCCGCGATCACGAGGCTCAAGCGGCGCTCGTTGCGGCGCAATCGCTGCCACTCGCTTTGGTCGTCCTGGCCCCGCTGCAGCAGCAGGCTCGATCGTTCCAGGGCGGGCGCCACCCCGAATTGCAATACCAGGCCAGCTAGCGCCATCAGCAAGATTAAGACGTGTTTGATGAGCAGTACGCGGCTCCATTCGTTGTCGAGCTGCAGCAGGCCGTCATAGTGCGGATCGGCGGTCATTTGCAGCAAGCCCGTCACGATGAGGGCGGCCAGCGACAAGTTGCTGACTTGGGCAAAGCGCGCGCGGATGCGCAGCAGCAACTGATGCAGCGCCGGTTGATCCGCGAGCGCGCGGTTGATTTCCGGGAATACCAGCGCGGTGATCAACAATATGCCTCCGATCCAAAGGGCCGTCGCCAGGATGTGGAAGAACAAGCTGATCGCCAATATGCTCTGCGGCATCAGTTGCGGCCGACTCTAGGCCCTCGGTCCATGATCTTCAGGCCTCATTCGCGTGATGCGGTGGGTCGGGAGCTCGCTTGTCATTTGTCCGCAGCCAGGCTTGGTATTCGGCGGCAGCTTCGTCATTGAGCGGATAGTACTTGTCCAGGGCGCCGCCGGCCGCCAGTTTCAGTCGCGAGAATTCTTCCCAATCCAGCTTGCCCGAGGCGACTTCGGCGATTGTCGCCGCCAGGTCAAGGGGCACGACGACGGCGCCGTCATCATCGGCGACGATGATATCGCCCGGCACGATGTAAACGCCCGCGCAAGCGATCGGGACGTTGACCGCATGCGGGAAGATATCGGTCTGGGTATGGAAATTGGGCGTGACCCCGCGCAGCCACAAACCCAGATCCAGCTTTTCCACTTCGGGAAAGTCGCGGATGCAGCCATCGACGACGAGGCCTTCGCCGCCGCGCGCCTTGAAAGACGTCAGCATCATCTCGCCGAAGACGCCGCTGGTCATGCTGCCGCGGGCATCGACAACGATAATATCGCCGGGCGCGGCGCGCATAATCGCCTGCCGATGCAATTCGCGTTCCGGCGCGGCGGCATATTCATCGCCCCAATGCACATCCTCGCGCTTGGGCATGAATTGCAGGGTGACGGCTTGCCCGGCCACCGCCTTGCCGCGATTGAAGGAGACAAGGCCGGCCAGATGCGGATTGCGGATGCCGGCTTTCTGCGCCAGCGCGCCGGCGATGGCAGCCGCGCCGATCTCGCGCAGTTGGTCCACGGTCGCTTGCGCTATCCGAGAGAAATCTGAAGTGCCATCCATGATGCCCTTGCCGCGATGACGGGATATGACTGATTAGATTATAGCAGTTTCATAGCATGATGCTGTCAACAGCGGAAATCAGTCCAGCAATTGATATCATGCGTGTACGTAGCTGACTGTGAGACGATACAAAAGGATTAACCACAGCCGCTCGGCGGCAGCGAAAAGGTCTGCCGCGCTCACACAAAATATCAAACTCGCTCCTTGCATGAGCTAGGAGGTTTGTTAAAAAAGAGAGCACAGAGGATGGGCGCCCCCCGGCTCGCCCGTACAAGGCTTGTCCGCTACTAAGTTTCTTCACATCTGCCCATAGTCTAGCCCCCTCAATCTCACCATATCAATAGGGGGAAGCTTGCCACGTTCTGTATCAGCCGGTGTATTTCGACCACTGTATTGTCCGTAGCCGACAATTAAAGACGAGTTCGCAAAGCCTAAGCCCCCCCTCTCCATTGCAATGGGGAGGGGGCTGGGGGGAGGGGTAGAAAATCGCGCAAGCATGACTGAGTACCGGACAAGCCTTACAGGCGCAGGCGTTCTCGCGAGTGGCTCACAGAGTCGCCCCAACGATATTCGCTGATTGAGATGCTCGTGACTGTTGTCCTGTAGCTTCCATTGCCGATGGGAGCAAACCTGTCTGGTCGTCAGCGCCGCGCGGGGGACTTTGGTCTTGTCGCGTTTTGTCATAGAATAGCGGGTCAGGAGACAATCAGAGGACACGACATGAGCCTGAGCATCGGAATCGTCGGATTGCCCAATGTCGGCAAGAGCACACTGTTCAACGCCTTGACGCGCGCGCAGAACGCCCTGGCCGCCAATTACCCGTTCAGCACCATCGAAGCCAATCACGCTGTCGTGCCGCTGTTCGACGACCGGCTGACGCGGCTGGGTGCGTGGGTCGGGGTCGAGAAAGTGATCCATACCAGCGTCGATTTCGTGGATGTGGCCGGGCTGGTGCGAGGCGCGCATAAAGGCGAGGGATTGGGCAATCACTTTCTCGGGCATATCCGTCATGTCGATGCCATCGCTCATGTGGTGCGCTGCTTTGACGATGAGAATGTCTCGCATGTGCATGAGCGGCCGCATGCCGCGAATGATATGGCCGTCATCAATACCGAACTGGCGCTGGCGGATCTGCAGCAACTGGAGCGCCGCCTGGAAAAACTGGAGCGTGAGGTCAAGGCGACCCGCAAGCTGCAGCCGCGGCTCGAGATGGCGCGGCAGGTCGAAGCCTTCATCGGCGACGGCGAGCCGCTGCGCAACTTCGACCGGCGCGATGATCCGGACTTCGCCGCGCTCGATTTTGAGCTGCGTTTCCTCACCAACAAGCCGGTCATCTATGTGGCCAACGTTGGCGAAGACAGCCTTCAATCCGGCAACGCTCAGCTGGACGCCGCGCGGGAAATCGCCGCGGCCGAGGGCAGCGAGCTGATCCCCATTTGCGCAAGCCTCGAGGGCGAGATGGCGGCCATGGGCGACGAGGAGCGGGCCGAATACCTGGCCTTGTATGGTTTGGACGGCAGCGGCCTGGATCGATTGATTCGCAAGAGTTACGACCTATTGGGGCTCATCTCCTATTTCACTTATAACGACAGCGAAACGCGCGCCTGGACGATCCGCCGCGGCTGGACGGCGCCGCAGGCGGCCGGCGTGGTGCATGGCGACATGGAACGCGGCTTCATACGCGCCGAGGTCATTCCCTTTCATGTGTTCGAGCGATATCAGGATCGCCATGCCATCCGCGAGGCGGGCTTGCTGCAGGTGGAAGGGCGCGATTACGTGGTGGGCGACGGCGATGTGATTTTGTTTCGCTTCAATGTCTGAGCGAGATCACGCGCAGAAATCGGCGATTAAGGCCGTATAGATTTCGAGGCATTGCCGCATCGATTCCAGATCCACCCATTCGACGCGGGCGTGAGCGCCGGCGCCGGCCGGTCCCAGCACTGCCGTGGGCAGGCCTTTTTCCGCGAAGAGCGCGGCGTCCATCCACCAACTGCTGCCGACCAGCGGCACATCCCTTTGCAGGCAGGTTTGCGCGGTTTGGCGCAGTTGCCGCACCAGGGGATGATCGGGCGCAATGCTGAAGGGATCGCGGGAGAAGGTGGCCCGGCAGGTCGCTTTGAACTCGGGATCGGCCGCCGCGATCTCGTCCAGAATGTTTTGGACTTCCGCATGCGCGCCCGCGGCCGTCTCGCCGGGCAGCGTGCGGCGCTCGAGCTGCAGTTGGCAATGCGCCGGATACATCGAGATTTCTTCGCCGCCGGTGATGATCGAGGCGTGCAGCGAGCCGCTGCCGAGCAGATCGTGGGTCGGGTTGGCGCGCAGCTTTTGATCGAGCGCCTCGAGCTGGACGAGCGCCGCGCCCATCTTGGCGATGGCATCCACGCCCAGCTGCGGACGCGAGCCGTGCGCCGCCACGCCGATGGTCTCGATCTCGACCCAGACGAAGCCGCGATGCGCGATGCTGATGGCCAATTCGGAGGGCTCGGCGATGATGACGGCGTCGGCGGGCCAACGCTCCCAGTCGGCGATGAGCGCTTCCGTGCCGATGCTGCCGTATTCTTCGTCGACGACGGCGCTGAGCATGACATCGCCGGCGAGGGACATCTCTTGCGCGGCCTTGAGCGCCAGCATGCCGGCGGCCAATCCGCTCTTCATATCGTAGGCGCCGCGGCCATAGAGCTTGCCGTCGCGCGCGCTGGGCTGAAAGGGTTCGTCCATGCCGGATACGCCGACGGTATCGGTGTGGGCGTTGAGCATCAGTGATTGGCCGCCGCCGACGCCGCGGACGATCAAAACCACATTGGGGCGTCCCGGCGCGGCATCCTGGACGATGACGTCCATGCCGGCGTTTCGTCCCCAGGCGGCGATGAAATCGGCGAGCGCGCCTTCGCCCGCCGCGCCCGGCACGAGATCGGGATTGACTGAATCGATGGCGACGAGGTCGCTGAGCAGCGTGTGAAGTTCGGTCATGGGACTGCAAGCCTCTGGAGTTTAGACGAATTCATGGAAAACGTGATTGGCAGGCATGGCAAATGCGGGCGAGTCACCGGCTCGCCCCTACCGAGCTTGATTGGTATTGGCCGACAGGCGTCCAAGCGTCATGCAATTGCATCAATCTTGGTCTTTCAGCGTGGTATTCCGCTGACCTAGAAAGCAAATTCGAACACAATTGGCTCCCCTTCCCTAGCTCGCTGGGGAAGGGGCCGGGGGATGGGGTAGAACTTCCGCGCCGCGGATCTGGCTTTTCACATCGAGCAGGTCGAGCAGAAACTGCCGGGGATCGGCGGGCTTGGGCAGCGGCAGCTGGCGCAGCGGCTCAATGAAGTTCACGTCCAGGCAGCCCTCGCTGATGATGCGGTTGGTCAGTTTGGCGACCTCGTTGTATTGCATGACGATGGCATTGAGATAGTGGTCGTTGGCGGTCACTTTCCAGAGTTCGACCGCGGATAGAAGCGCCTCGAGATTGTGCACCAGCATGCCGACCTTGTAACGATATTCGGGTTCGTTGGTGACATCGCGCGCGCCAATCTCGGTCATGATGCGTCGGCTGGTCGCGATCAGGATGCCGGCATCCAGCGCGATCGGGAGCCCGCAGCGCTCGATGTATTCGGCATAATCGAAGAAGGGCGGATGGCGGGTTTCGCGGCTGTTGTTGAGGATCTGTTTGCCTTCGAGCGCCACGTAGGCTTTCTCCCGCAGCACCTTCATGCGCGCGTCAATATCGCCGCGCCGCGTCGCTTCCAGGTAGCGCCGGGTATGTTTGTAGGTCATCAAGGTGTTCATCGTGTAATGGCCGTCAAAGACGGGATAGACAAAGGAATCGATGGCGTTGCCGCCGATATTGGAGGGCTTGAGAAAGCCTTTGGAGCCGGCGACCAGGAGATTCTGCGAGAGAATCTCGTTGCATTTGAGCAGCAGCCAGGATTTGAGCATGATGCCGTGAAACTGCAGGAAGGGACTGTCGCTGAAAGCCAGCGCGCGGAAGAAGCTGAAGTTGATCAGCGCGGCTTGCTGGACGAGATTGTAAAGCTGGCGGAAGACATTGCTGAACTGGATGGGATTGACGTCAAAGATGCGCTTGCTCGAGAGATGCTCGATGGCGGCGGGCAGCGAATCGGCGACCATGGAGACGCCCATGTAGGCGCAATGATACTTGGAGGGCAATGCCATGCGCTGCAGGATTTCCAGGCCGCGCCCCACCTGGCCGATGAGGATGCCGGGACCGTCAATCTCGAACTTGGTCAGGACCATGCTGCGCAAGACGTGCGTCTCCAGCCGCTGCCAGTTTTTGGTGCTGCTGTGGGGCACGGCGAAGATCGAAATCGAGCGCGGGCCGCTGGCGGCGGGATCAACCTTGGCGATGACGGAATGATAATCGGCGTGGTAAGAATTGTTGATCAGCCACTTCTTGCCTTTGATGTGGAAGCGCTTGCCCTTGGGATCGCCATTGAGCGGCGCGGCTTCGGTTCTGACGCTGAGCAGGTCGGTGCCGGTATGCTCTTCGGTCCAGCCGAGAGTGAAGATTTTGCCTTTGAGTTGGGCGGCGAGCTCGTCTTCTTCGGCGGCGACCAGCATCATGTAGGCCAGTCCGCTGGCGGCGCAGGCGGTCATGTAGCTGGGATTGTTGCCGAAGAGGCGGGTGGCTTCCAGCATGGAGCCCATCAGGTTGAAGGTGGGGTAGACGTGATCGAGCACGGCGGGCATGCCATCGCGCAGGCGCTGATAGTCGATGATGTTGCCGAAGTCGGGGTGGTTGATGGTGTCCATAAAAGCGGAGTGTCCTGTATCGAAGGCGCTTAGTTGGCGGATTTCTCGCGGTTGCGTTTGCGACCGTCGCCGAGGTTGAGGATGGTGAGGTCAATGAGTTCGAATTTCATGGCAACAGCTTTTTGCGGGGTATCACGAGGCTGCGGGACCTTTAGCTATTTCCTAGCTTGTCCACCTTGTCATCAACGGACTTGATCTGCGCCTGCACAGCGTTGAATCGCTCGTCCATTCTGCCGAATCGCTCGTCTGAGGCGTTGAACTTCTCCGACTGAGCAGCGAGGATCGATCTGAATTCAGCGTGGGCGTTTGCAGACTCTCGATAGATACCAAACGCGCCGCCTACAATTGCCACAGCAATTGCCAGGGTCCCTTCGATACTGATAACCAGGTGTGTAGCTTCCACTGCCCGCTGCCTCGACACTGCTTTAACACAGCATTATGTTACCATAATTGTGTCATACTTCAACGATTCCCCACGCTGGAAAGGTGGAGGGATACTGTGCCTTCCGCCATAGCCGAACACACCACCCTCGCCATCGTCATGGCAGCCAGCGACGGGGTTGCGGAGGGTGGGGTCTGTCAGCAACTCGATTATCATTGGTTGCGCCCTTTTCTTGTTTCAGATAGAGTCTCCTGTTCGCGCTCAATTTCTTCTTTAATGTTTGGATGAACAATGAGAATTTGCTCGAAATAGCTAAGAGATGCGAAATTACTCGATAGATTAGAACGTTTTGGTGGATTAACCAGCCATCTATGTAAGAATGCCCCCGCGCCAGAATCTATCACAATAGAGCCAGTCAGCGGCTTTTCATAATGTCTGTCCCACTTGGCCTTTACATTTAACCAATTCTTATCCCCCTTAAAATTATTACACCAATAGTGAACAAAATGGATATTGTCTAGCTCGTTCCGCCCCCCACTAGCTAATGGCTCGTTATGGTCTATGCTCGCATCCTCGTCCTCTATGAAAGCTCCACATATATTGCAAAATATAGTTGCGTCCCATACCTGTAGCACTGAGTTGTACTCAAGGACACCTTTGATTCCTTTAGCGTGGGCGCGTTTGTTTTGTCGCGAAACAAGTTTCTTGATTTTAGCCGTCATTTTGTTTCCTATTTCATAGTTGACGTTGACATATTAGCCGCAAGATGAACTGGCGGACTGTGATTTCGTGGAGTTGGAATTTCATTCGCAATTATCCCAATGTGATTTCTCTCAGCCACAGCACTGCGGCCATCAAAAAAGACATAATCCCTGTCCAAAACGCCATTTTGGAATGATATTTCTCAAACCAACTTGGTTCTCTCAGTAGAGCAAACGCCTCACCTGTTAATTCGTAAATGCTACTGCCATCTACTTTTTTCAACATCCCAATTCCGACCATAGCGCTAATCATTAGATCAACATCGCCAAGCTCGTCATCTCCATGATAATGATATGCTCCTCTCTTGTCGGTATAGCTTTGCCCAGACCTATTACCGTATCCAATTCGTTCTATCATATATTTGTACAGCCTGTTTCGCGCAACAGTGGACACACGATATGGCGACCATTCGTTTCGTTCTAAATCAAAAAGGTCAAATGGTTTAGCGATTTCGTTTCTCCAGTATCCGCGAACTACGCCATGAGATAACTCTTTCGCAAACTCCAATGCTCTTTCGTAGTGATTGATTGTCTCCAATTCCTTCTCTTTAATTCTTGTCATCCATGCGTCAAATTCATTTTGAACTTTTGTTTTTGTCTCAAGATCAGGAAGCTCTTCAAACTCGATCTTGTGTTGTGCAGCGACCTTTTTCACTGACTCCCTTTGTTTTTCCGGCAAATGATAAATCGCAATATGTTCTTGTGAGTTTTCGGATTCGTAGGCACGGATAATAAGCCTTTTTTCTGGATCACGACCTTCATATCCCTGAATCTGAATATACCCGTATTTGCCACCAGCCATGCTGTCCAGTAGATTTTGGGCATTGTGATTGATTTCCATCACTCCCCCCTTCTGAGCCGAATAACAGCACTACAGAATGACGCATTGCCACCATCAATCGAGCCGTTTTTGTGCCCTCTGTGCCCTCTGTGTTCTCTGTGGTTAGTTTCCTTTATTCCGACACCGCCGCGCGCTGGAAGGAGAAATGGTCTTCCAGACGATACAGCCGCAGCAGGAATTCGCGCGGATCGTCCACGCGCGGCAGCGGACGCTGGCGCAACGGCGGCAGGAAGGGCGCGCTCAGCGCGCTCTCGCTGACCACTTGATTGAACTGATTGACGAAGGCGTTGTATTGCATGATGACGGCGTTGAGGTATTCGTCTTCGTCCGTGGCCTTCCACATTTCGCAGGCGGCCAGCAAGGCTTCCATCCAGTGGATCAGCGTGCCCATTTTGTAGCGATGCTCGGGATCCTTGGCCAGATCGCGCGCGTTGACTTCGTCGGTCAGCGCAGCCATGGCGGCCACCAGGGCGCGGGCGTCCAAATCGATGGGCAGTCCCAGGTCTTCGATATATGCCGCGTAGTCGAAGAAATCGGGATTGCGCAGCTTGCGCGAATGAGCGCGGATGGGATCGCCGGCTTTGGATTCCAGGATGCCGCGGCGCAAGGTGGCCATGCGTTCATCGACATCGGCGCGGCGGGTCGCGCCCAGGTAGCGGCGCATGTGCTTGGCGGTCATCAGCGTGTTGATGGTGTAGTGGCCGTCGAAGACGGGCAAGACGAAGGATTCGATGGCGTTGCGCCCGATGACGGATTCCGCCAGAAATCCCTTGGATCCCACCACCAGCAGGTTCTGTCCCAGCAGTTCGTTGGCGCGCAGCAACAGCCAGGACTTGAGCATGACGCCGTGGAATTGCAGGAATGTACCGGTGCTGAAAGCCAGCGCGCGATAATAGATGAAGTTCAGCACGACGCCTTGCAGCACCAGATTGTACATCTGCCGCAGCACGTTGCTGAAATTGATGGGATTCTCGTTGAAGATGCGCTTCTTGGACAAGTGATCGATGCCGGCCGGGATGGCTTGGTTGATCAGGTTGACGCCGACGTAAGCGCATTGGTATTTGCTGGGCATGGCCATGCGTTGCAGGATCTGCAGGCCGTGGCCGGCTTTGCCCAGCAAGCGCCCGGGACCATCGATGTCGAAACTGGTCAGCACCATCCGGCGCAGCACGTGCGTTTCCAGCCGCTGCCAGTTCTTGCAGCTGCTCTGTGGCACCAGGAAAATCGAGAGCGAACGCGGTCCGCTGGAATCGGGATCAATCTTGGCGACGATGGTGTGATAATCGGCGTGGTAGGAATTGTTGATCAGCCACTTGCGGCCCTTGATGTGATAATCGACGCAATCCGGGTCGTCATTCAGCGGGGTGGCGGTGGTGGACGCGCTGAGCAGATCGGAGCCGATGGCTTCTTCCGTCCAGCCCAGGGTGAACAGGCTGTCTTTCAAGTCTTCGGCGATCTCGTCTTCACCGGCGGCGATGACGGTCATCCAGGCCAGCATGCTGGCGCCGGCGGCGATCAACAGGTCGGGTTCGTCGCCATAGAGCTCGGCGCCAACCTGCAGCGATTTGTGCATATCGAAATCGGGCAGGAGCGCGTCATAGAGATGGCGGATCGATTCGCGCAAGTTATCGAAGTCGACGATTTCCCCGAATGCCGCGTCTTTCAGAAACATAAATCCATGTCCACTCTGTCGTTACCAGCGGGCTAGTATACGCCCAATCGCGCCCAAGCTCAATACGATGCCTGCTGGGCGTCTGGATAAAATGGGAAAAATTTCACAAGTGAAAACACCGCCGGGCGCGGAAAGCTACGGATTAGGCCTCGCGCACCTCGCGGACTATCTCGCGCAGTTGGCGGTCGAAGTTGGGGTCGGCGGCTTTGAATTCCTGGCCGCTGATGACCAGAGGCGCGCCGAAGACCACGATCTCCGCGCCCATTTGCAGGGTCTCGATGGCCTGCGGCACGCTGAGCCCGCCGACCGCTTGCACGGGGATATCGACCGCCTTCAGCACGGCCGGCAGGTCGTTCAGGGGGCTGAGGCCGGGGATCCGGTTGCGTTCGTCGAAGCCCGTATGCACGATGATATAGTCGGCGCCCATGTCCTGGGCTTGTTTGGCGCGGGCGGGTTTATCCGGGCAGAGCATGACATCGCACATGACAGCCTTGCCATAGCGCCGCGCCACCTCGACCTGCTCGATGATGCTGGCGTCGTGGGCTTGTCCCATGACCACCACCATGTCGCCGCCGGCTTTGAACATCATCTCCGCTTCCAGTCCGGCGCCATCCATGGTCTTGAGATCGACCACGATGGGCGTATCCGGGAAAGCCGAGCGGAAGGCGCGCACGGCGTGCAGTCCCTCGGCCAGCAGCAGGGGCGTGCCGACTTCCAGCCAGTCGACGCCGGCGTTGACTGAGGCGCGGGCGAGATCGAGGGCTTCTTGCAGGTCGATGACATCAATTGAGATTTGGATTTTAGCGTTGATTGGAATGTCCTCCGCGGCATGATTTGTGTGTGTGCGAGCGACCTGCCAGGCCGCCCCTACGAGGCTTGTCGGATAATGCAGATTCACCCGCAAATAACTTGCGTCTGCCTGCGAAAGGCGAATGAAGCAGAATCGCGCAGCGCGAAAATTTCGGATTCAACGCCGAATCCACGAAATATGGCTCCCCTTCCCCATTGCCATGGGGAAGGGGCCGGGGGATGGGGTAGAAAAACGCGCTGACAAGGCGAATTATCGGACAAGCCGTACATAACCATTTTAATCGGGCACGAGAACGGATTTGACGTTGACGCCCGCTTCCATCCGCTCGAAGGCTGCTTCCCAGTCCGTCAGCGGATAGACGCCGCCGATGATGGGATCGAGATTGATCTGGCGGGTGGACAGCAAATTCAGCGCCCGTTCCCAGGTATCGTAGAGATGGCTGAAACTGCCTTGCAGGGTCACGCCTTTTTGCACCAGGGGATCGAGATTGAAGTCCATCGGCTCGGGTCCCCAGCCGATTTTGGTGATGATGCCGTTGGGGCGCGCCATCTCCAGCGCCGATTTTAAGGCGATGCTGACGCCGGTGCAATCGACGACCAGGTCTGCGCCGTAGCCGTCTCCCATTGAACGGACAAAGTCGATAGGGTCGTCCTCGTCGATATTGAGCGTCGCCGTGGCCCCGATCTCGCTTGCCACCACCAGTCGCTGTTGGTCGCGTCGCGTGCCGAGCATGATGATCTCGCTGGCGCCGCGCAGCTTGGCCACGAAGAGCGCCATCATGCCGATGGGACCCGGTCCCTGAATGACGACCCGGTCGCCCGGACGCACGACCGGGGTCTTTTCCACCAGGGCGTTGTAGGCGACGCAGATCGGTTCGGTGAGCGAGGCATGCTCGAAGCTGACGTTGTCGGGAATATGATGCAGGATATGCTGGCGCGCCGTGACGTATTGGGTGAATGCGCCATCGTGCAAAGCGCCGTAACCGAGGCGATGCGGACATTGATTGTAGTCGCCGGAATGGCAGAAGGCGCAGGCGCCGCAGACCTCGGCCGCGGTTTCGACGGCGACGCGATCGCCGATTTGGAAGTCCCGCACGCCCTCGCCCAGCGCGGCCACGCTGCCGCAGAATTCGTGGCCCAGCACCAGCGGCAGCTTAATCGCCCAGCTCTGGTGATCGCGCCACATGTGCAGGTCGCTGCCACAGACGCCGGCCGCGCCCACCTCCACCACGACCTGGCCGGGACCGGGGTCGGGCGGCTGCGGGATTGCGCGCAGTTCTACCTGTTTATCTTGGCGTCCGTACTTGATGAGCGCGTCCATAGTTTGAGTCCATTTCCGAGTTTTCGATAGGTCGGCGGGCTGGGCCGCTGGTGCGCCTCTACATGGTTCGTAAATTCAGTTGACAAGCATCTGGCGCGCTCAGGAATCGGGGAAAAGCTGACTGAGCTCAAGCGCGAATCCGGGCAACACATCCTCGCCGGACAGGCTGCCTTCCCGGCCCACAAACTGAGTGTTCAGCCCGGCGCCTTCGCTCGCGCGGCAGACATCCACGCCCTGTTCCGCCGGCAAGACGATCCATACGAGAGACGCGCCATTGGCCAGGTACACCGCAGCTTTACGACGGACTGCTTGCAGCGAATCGGTGGGAGACAGGATTTCGACCGCCAAATCGGGCATGACAGGCACATACTTCTTGGGGAACGGGTGAGGCGCGCGCGCCTTGCTGACAAAAGCAAGGTCGGGCGCGAGCACGGTATGCCGGTCGCCTGGCGGATAGTAGCCAGTCTCAACCGTAAGTTTGCCCGGAACAGGTCTCTCGAGGAAAACTCTCAAACGATAAGCAATTTCAACAGCCAATATTCCGTGTTCTCCACCTGGAGGCAGATCCCAAAACAACTCCCCATCAATGAGATAGTAATACTTGTTTTCGTTTTCCGGGCGATGCGAGAGTTCCCACACATCGTCGACGGTGTATAGTTTCTGTTGGATCGCCACCTGATACTCAACCTATAGCGCTGGTATCTGCCGAGTATAACACAGCACGAAATCGTCCCGCATCATGCCTGCGCTGAGGAACGCGCCACTGACCGGGGCTAGAAATACTTGTCGCGCATCTGATGCAGGAAGTCGAGCGATTCGCGCATTTCGTCCATGCCGTTGATGCCGTCTTCGATGCTGACCCAGCCGCGGAAACCGGCGTCGCGCAGAATCTGGAAGATGGCGTCGTAATCGTTCAGACCCTGACCGGTGACGCCGTGCTGCAGGGCCGGCGAGTAACCGATCGTGCCATCGGATTGGCGCAGATCATCCAGGCTGACGCCGTCGGATAGATAGCGATCGCTGGCGTGCATGCTGACGACGCGATCGGCCACGGCTCGCAGCAATTCGAGCGGATCATCGCCGGCGACGATGGCGTTGGACGGGTCGTATTGCACGCCGAAATGCTCGCGCTCGGGGATGGCATCCAGCAGATCGAGAAAGACATCCATCTTCTGGGCGAATTCGGGATACTCCCAGAAGCCGTCCTTGTAGTGATTTTCCAGGCCGAGAATGACCTTATGCTCGCGCGCGACCGGGATGAGCGTCCTGATGCACTCGACCACCCACTCCATTCCTTGCTCGCGGCCCACATCGGGATAGCGCTGCCCGCTCAGCACACGGCAGACGGCGCCCTCTCCGCCCAGCAATCTGGCGACGCGGATCATGGTCGCTTCGCGCTCGATGGCGCGCGCTCGTTCGTCGGGGTCGGGGTGGGTGAAGTTGGGCGAGCAGCAGAGCATGGGCATGGCGAAGCCGGCCCCGTGAATCGCGTCGCGCACGCGCTGTAGGTAATCATCATCGAGGCTGGTGAAGAAACCCTCATACATTTCCAGGCCGTCGGCGTTGAGCGACTCGGCCATCGATATCCAATCGAAGACGGTCATGCGACCGCTGGCGATTGTTTCCAGGTAGCACTTGGGGAAGGCGGAGATTTTCACGAACTCATCTCTTTCCGGCGTAAGGCGCGATCAGGTGCCACAGGCGCTGTAGAGCACGATTTGCGTGCCGCCGCCGTCCAGGGCTTGCACACGGCGGTCCGCCCATGCCAGCCCACGCGCGCGGCCTTCTTCCAGGATTTGCAGCGTCAAATCCTGATACCATTCTCTGACTGTCTGTTCGTCGTCGTCCGTTCTAAGGATCCAGCGCGTCTCGCCCAACGCCCGCGCGCGGAAGAGATCATATTCGATGGAGACGGTCTCGGCGCCGGGATAGGGCTGTGCCCACCAGTTCTCAATATCGTAGTGACATTTGATATCGGCGAGCAGGATGATTCCGCCGATGAAGAGGACGGAAGCAGATATCAAGACGAAGAACAGACGGGGCAGGCTAAGTGGTTTGCGATTGATTTCCATGATGGACGCCTTTTGCTTTCGTGATCGCGATGTGATGTCGGAGGGCCGCCGGACAAGTGCACGATAGCGTACAGCATCTTAGCACAATTGCCTCAAAACTTGCTTAGCGCGATTTGCGTCGCGCGGGTGAATTTCGGGTATTGCAAGGCCGATTTATCCATGATATCTTTGTCTATTGTACATACATTTGTGTACATTTCAAAAGAGTTATTAGCCTGACAGCGCCAGTCTACATGCGCGATAAACTTGAGCAAATTCGGCTCGACCACGACAGTTATATTTCCTTGCATGTGCAGCTGCACAATCAGTTGCGCCGCTTGATTGTTTCTGGGCGGTGGACGCAGGGCGAACGCATCCCCACGGAAGCGCAGCTTTCTCGTCATCTTGATATCAGCCGGACGACCGTGCGCATCGCTTTGCAGCGGAACGAGATCGAAGGCTTGATCAAACGCACCGCCGGGCGCGGCACCTTCGTCAGTTACCAGCCGCATGAGCGCACCAATTCGCGTTCGATAGGTTATATCACGCGCAGTTTCCACAACGAAATCCACAGCACCTTGCTGAGCAGCGCCGAAGCGGAACTGCGTTCGGCCGGATATCAGGTTATCTTCAGCAACGCCACCGATAACGCCGAAGAGGTCAATACGCTGCAGCAGCTTTTGGATGACGGCATCGCCGGGCTGATGATTTGGTCGAACGCCAATCCCACCGCGGCGACCAAAAACGTCTTGCTGGAATATCAGCGGCGGCGGATTCCCATCGTTTTCATCGATCGCAGCATTGAAGGCATTGATGCCGATTATGTGGCGAGCGACAACTTCAATGGCACCTACCACCTGATATCGCATTTGATTGAGCTTGGTCATCGACATATCGTGCAGTTGATGCCCAATATCGACCATTTGCAGCCGATTGACGATCGGCATCGCGCTTATGTGTGCGCGGTTACTGATCACGGTTTGCGCCCGTATTCGCCCTGGAAGATCAACTCGCCCAATCGCCCCGAGTTTCATGAAACGGACATTTATCACTTGATCGGGCAGCAGCGCCAGATTTATGTCGATCAAGTTGTGATGCGGATGAACGCGGTTGATCCCAAGCCCACGGCCATCGTCTGCATCAACGATATTTTGGCGATTATCACGATCAGCGCGTTGCAGAGTATTGGCATTCACGTGCCGGAGGACGTTTCCGTGGTCGGCTTTGATGATATCAGCATGGCCTCCTATATTGGCGTGCCGCTGACGACCGCATCGCAAAATGCTTATGAATTGGGGCGCGTGGCGTCTCGGATGATAATCGAGCGCCTGGGCGGACGCGATTCGCCGCCGCGCGCGGAGCGGGTGCCGACGCGATTACGCGTGCGAAAATCGGCGGCGCCTCCACTGCTTGTACGTGATTAAGCGGGAGAATTCGTCAGAAAAAGGAGGGGATATCGATAGAAACCCGACCGATCCAAGTGTGGATTTCCAGGGCGCCGTCAACGCGCCCGTCACTCGACCAGAGTGGCAAACCAGCGCTGGAGTTGACAATCGCAAACCCTTTATATGTCTAGTTGTAGGAGAACACCACATGAAAGCAAGAACCATTCTATTCGCGCTTCTCGTCGTCATGTTTGCCGCGATCAGCTTCACGGCTGCCGCGCAAGATGTCGCGCGCGAAGACACCGTCGTCTTTGACATTGACGGCCCAGCCGGCGCCGTCGCCAACTACGATCAGATGAACTATCTGCTTCCCGACAGTCGCCGTCCCTACGGTTTGCATCAAGCCGTAATGGAACCGCTCTTCATCCTCAATTACGAGACCGGCGAGATCATGCCCTGGGTGGGCGAGAGCATGACGGTCAACGACTCGCTTGACGTCTGGACCCTGACCCTGCGCGAAGGCGTGGAATGGGCCGATGGCGAAGCCTTCAATGCCGAGGATGTCGTTTGGACGATCGAGCTGCTGTTGAATGACGAGACCAGCTCGCTGACCTACGCCGGCAACGTCCAGACCTGGGTCGACAGCGTCGAGATGATCGACGATGTGACGGTTCAGTTCAACCTGACCAAGCCCAACCCGCTCTTCCAGCTGAACTTCTTCTCGGTCCGCATTTGGGGTGGAATCAGCATCCTGCCCGAGCACGTCTGGAACAGCCCGGATGTTGATCCGTATACCTGGAAGTATTTCGATATCGACGCCGGTTATCCTTTGGGTTCCGGTCCCTATGTCTTGACCGCCGCCAACGAAACCACCTGGACCTATGATCGCAACGATGATTGGTGGGGCGCCAAGACCGGTGTCTTCAACCTGCCGGAGCCGCAGCGCGCGCTTTGGGTCGTGACCGGTAATGACACCATCCGCACGACGATGGCCGTCAACAACGAAGTCGACAGCATCATGGATGTCACGCTGGGCGCCTTCCAGGCCATGCAATCCCAGAATGACAATATCTTCGCCTGGGAAGAGGGCATGCCCTACGTATGGCTCGATCCCTGCCCGCGTCAGCTGTCCTTCCAGACCAAGCACGCGCCCTGGGACAACGCCGACATGCGCTGGGCCGTCAACCACATCATCGACCGCGATGAGATCATCCGCGTCGCCTACGAAGGCGTGACCATCCCCTCGCGTACGCTCTATGTCGAGTACGGTGGCATGTTCCCCGTCATCGACGCCATCGAAGATGCCGGCATGGCCTTCAGCTCCACGGCCGATCACATGGCCGCGGAAGAATTGCTGACGGCCAATGGCTACTCGCGCAATGACGACGGCCGTTGGGTCGATATGGACGGCAACGAGCTGAGCCTGGAGATCCAGGTACACGAGGGTTTCGTCGAGAAGCGCCGTATCACCAGCAACCTGGTTGAGCAGCTGCAGGCCTTCGGCATTGACGCCACTGCGGGTGTCATCGCCGGCGCGACCTGGAGCGACAACAAGCGCTTCGGCAACTACGAAGCCACGACCGACTGGGATGCTTGCGGTTCGATCAACGAGCCCTGGGCGTCATTGGATCGTTACACGGCCCGCTGGTACGCTCCTCCGGGCGAAGCTGTCAATGGCAACAACAACCACGTCCGTTGGGACGGCCCGAACAACGAAGCCTACAGCGCAATCGTTGGCGAGATCGGTTCGCTGCCGCTCGGGCATCCGGATATCCTCCCGATGGTCCTGGAAGCGTATGGTTATCTCTACCAAGACCTGCCCTTCATCCCCTTGAACCAGGCGACCAAGCTGATCCCCTTCAACAATACCTACTGGGACGGCTGGCCGACCTCGGACAACAACTGGAACCACCCGGCTACCTGGTGGCAATCGACGCATCAATTCTTCCAGGAAATTCACAAAGCTGGCGGAATGTAAGCGGATTTGACGCAAATGCGGTTGGGGGCTGGCGACTGCCGGCCCCCACCATCCCGACTACGGCTGTTCCTGGCGCCAGCGAGTTCGCTTGAGAAACCAGAATTAATGCTTAGAGAGCGCTTTACTGTTAAACTCTTACATGTAATTGATTAGCGCATCATCAAGAATATTAGAGAAGGGCACAGGCATGGGTGGCATATCATTAAACTACCTGGTCCGTCGTCTATTGGTCTTTTTCCTCACGCTGTGGGTGGCGGCGACGTTGATCTTCATCATCCCGCGCCTGGCGCCTGGCGACCCAATTGCGGCGATGGTGGCGCGTTTGACCTATCAAGCCGGCTTCGTCGAAGATTCCAACGCCATTATTGAAGGCTGGAAAGAACGCTTCGGCTTGAACGATCCGGTCTATGTGCAATACGTCCGTTATATGGGCAATCTGGTGCGTGGCGACCTGGGTTATGCGATGGCTCGCTTCCCGTCGACGGTGTCGGAGCTGGTGGGGCGGGCGCTGCCCTGGACGATTGGATTGGTGGGCTTCGCGACGCTGATTTTCTTCACCGTAGGCAACCTGTTCGGCGCGCTGCTGGCGTGGACTAAAACGCCGAAGCTGGTCAAGGTGATGATTCCGATGTCGATGATCTTCACCTCGATACCGCCCTTGTTAGCAGGCTTGCTGCTCCTCTATGTATTTGGCTTCAAATTGCGCATCTTCCCGCAGAATTATGCCTATCCTCTAGGCGCGCAGCCGGAATTGACGCTCGAATTCATTTTGAGTGTGTTGTATCACGGTTTCCTGCCGGCGATGGCGATTGTGCTGGTGACCTTCGGCTATTGGGCGTTGGGCATGCGCGGCATGATGGTCACGATTGAAGGCGAAGACTACATGATCCTGGCGCAGGCCAAAGGACTGAAGCCCTTCTACGTGCTCTATCGCTACATGATCCGCAACGCCATATTGCCACAGATGACGGCGCTGGCGGTGTCGATCGGCACGCTTGTCGGAGGCTCGGTGCTGGTCGAGGTCATCTTCAATTATAACGGTATGGGCACGCTGATATTCACGGCCATCCGCGAGCAGGACTTCAACCTTATACAAGGCACGTCCTTCATCCTGATCGTGACGAGCGCGCTGGCGGTGCTGATCATCGATTTGTGCTACCCGCTGATTGATCCGCGCATTAGCCTGGAAGGGAAATAGCGATGGCTGAAATCGATAGCACCACTGTTGTCTTCGGCGGCACCAAGAAAGCGGGCGCCTTCAATCGCTTCGATAATCCCTGGCTGAACTGGAAATTCCTGACTGGCGCCGGCATCCTCGGGCTGATCGCGGCCCTGGTATTTCTCGGTTATCAATTCTGGGACACCAGCCTGGCCTTGACCGCCAGCTCGCCGCTCAATTTGCCGCCCTTCGGACTGGAATATCAGAAGGGCAAAGACACGATCCTGGTCGGCGTGCCCGAACATCCGCTGGGCACGGAAAACAGCGGACGCGATATGCTGGCGCTGATCATCGTGGGAACGCCGCGGACGATCGGCGTCGGCGTGATTGCGGCCTCGGTCGGCATGGTGGTGGGCATCTTGCTGGGCTTCCTGGCGGGATTCATCGGCGGTTGGATGGATGACGTGATTCGATTAGCCACCGACATCACGATCACCATACCGTCATTGCTGGTTTTGATCGTGATCCAATCGGTCTTGGGCAGCGTGGATCTGGTGACGATGGCGCTGTTGATATCGCTGTTCTCCTGGGCGACGCCGACGCGTTACATCCGCGCGCAGGTCTTGACGATGCGCGAGAGCGGCTATGTGCAGATGGCGCGGCTTTCCGGCGTGCCCGTGCGCGATATTATGTTCAAGGAAATCATGCCCAACTTATTGCCGTATCTGGCGGCGAGTTATATCGGCAACATGACCGGCGCGATCATTTCCGCAGTTGGATTGGAGGTGTTGGGATTTGGTCCGCAGCGCATCCCGTCGCTGGGCGTGGCCATCTTCTTCTCGATTGAGGCGGCCGCCCTGCTGCGCAATATGTGGTGGTGGTGGGGCATCCCGACCGTGATTCTGGCGATTGTTTTCATCGCGCTGCTGCTGATCAACCTGGGCCTGGATGAAATCGCCAATCCGCGGCTGCGCAAAGCCAGCTAGAGCCGCGAAGGAAGAGACCTCATGTCACAAACACGCAGCAATGGCAGCGAACGCGTTGTCCTGAATGTCGAAAAACTGCGCATCCACTATGCGACGCCGCAAGGCGAAGTCATCGCCGTCAGCGATATCAGCTTCGATCTGTATGAGGGTGAAACGCTGGGATTGGTCGGGGAATCCGGCTGTGGCAAATCGACAACCGCCTACGGCATTTTGCAGCTGGTGCAGCCGCCGGGTTATATCGTGCATGGCAGCATCAAGGTGGATGGCACGGAAGTGCTGGATTTGTCGGAAGAAGAGCTGCGCAGTTTCCGCTGGACGGGATTGTCGCTGATTCCGCAGGGGGCGATGAATTCTCTAAATCCGACCATGCGCGTCAAAGATCAGATTATCGATGTCATTGAAGCGCATGAGGGCAAACAGACCGACAAGAAAGCCCTGCGCGAGCGCATCTATGACTTGTTCGCCAAAGTCGGATTGCCCAACCGCATCTACAATATGTATCCGCACGAGCTGAGCGGCGGGATGAAGCAGCGCGTTTGCATCGCCATGGGCGTGGCGCTGCATCCGACGGTCGTCATCGCGGACGAAGCCACCAGCGCGCTCGATGTGGTGGTGCAGCGCATCGTGGCGCAAACGCTGATCCAGGTGAAAGACGAGATTGGCGTTTCGCTGATCGTGATCGGCCACGACATGGGTTTGCTGGCGCAGATTGTTGATCGCATCGCGGTGATGTATGCCGGCAAGATGGTCGAAATCGCGCCGGTGGAAAGCATATATGCCGAACCGCTGCATCCCTACACAAAACTGCTGATCGACTCAATCCCGTCGATCAAGGAACGCAAGCCGCTGCGCATCACCGAAGGCATCACCCACGATCCGCGCAATCCGCCTTCGGGCTGCATTTTCCGGCTTCGCTGTCCATTCGCCTGGGAGCATTGCGCGGAGGTCGAGCCATTGCCGATCCAGGTCGACAGGAAACACGAGGTTGCTTGTCACATGTTTGACGAGCAGTTCGAGGAGAGGAGGGCTCATGCCTTCGCCACTACTGCAAATCCGTGACGCCACCAAAATCTATTCCTCCGGCGGTTTTTTGGGGAGCAGCCAGAAGACGGTCGTCGCTCTGGATAACTTCAATATGACCATTGGCGGCTCGCCGGCCACCATCACCACCATCGCCGGCGAGAGCGGCAGCGGCAAAACGACCCTGGCCAATCTCGTGCTCGGATTCATCAAGCTGACAGACGGCAAAATCATCTTCGATGGCGAAGATATCACCGATATGAACAACGATCAGCTGAAGCTGTATCGCCGCAACGTGCAAGCCGTCTTTCAAGATCCTTTCGGCGTGTATAACCCCTTCTATCGCATTGATCATGTTTTTGACCTGGTCAACAAGCACTTCAGCCTCTCGGACAATCAGAGCGAATACCGCGATATGGTGGAAGCGGGGCTGAATGTGGTCGGCTTGTATGGCGAGGACGTCCTGCGCAAGTATCCGCATCAATTGAGCGGGGGACAGCGCCAGCGCATCATGATGGCGCGCGCCTACATGATCAAGCCGCGGCTGATTGTGGCCGATGAGCCGGTATCGATGGTGGATGCCTCGCTGCGCGCTTCGATCCTGGATGCGATGCTGCGGCTGCGCGATGAGCACAATATCTCTTTTCTTTATATCACGCACGATTTGAGCACCGCCTATCAAATTGGCGATCAAATCTACATGCTTTATCAGGGCACGACGGCCGAGCGCGGTACCGCGATAGATGTAATTGACGCGCCGCAGCACCCGTATGTGCAGCTGCTGATTGATTCGGTGCCGGTGCCCGATCCGACCGACAAGTGGGATGTCAACATCTCGCTGCCGAGCGAAGAAGAAATGCGCACGGCCGCTTCTGTGGGCTGCCGCTATTATCCGCGCTGTCCGCATCGCATGGACAAATGCCTGATCGAACAGCCGCCGCTATTCAAGATGGATAAACCCAAGCACGAAGCGGCTTGTTATCTCTACGATGAGAATGAGATCGCGCCAATCGAACCGCCGATGCTGGTGAATCAGCCCATCAGCGTGGCTGCGGTCGCGGTCGGAGGCGGCAGAAATCGCGAGAGGATCGCCGCCGCCGCGCTCATCGTCATCGCATTTATTATTGGCGTGCTGATCGCCGGCACGCGCGAACCGGAAACGGTCGTCGAGATCCAAGAGGAGATCGTCGTGGTCACGGCGACGCCGGCCCAAATCGAGCCAACCGTAGCGCCCGCAGAAGCAGCGCCCGCGGAGGCAGTTGCGGCGCCGGACTTCTTGCTGAGCGCGGAAGGCGCGCTGGACAAAGGCGCGTTGACACTCAACGCCGATACGGTCAACAAGATTGAGGGCGATGACGAGCGGCACCTATACACATTTTCCGCTGCTGTTGGGCAAGAGGTCACATTGCGTCTGGTGACGGGCGGGGCCGGTTTGAGCGGCAGCGGCTTCTACGCGCCCTTCGCGACGATTTACGCGCCCGATGGCAGCCTGACGCTGGGCCTGGATTCACGACAGCGCAGCCGCCGCGAGCGCTTGACATTTGATCAGGCTGGCGTATATGCCATCGTCGTCGGCGCCCACGAAGGCATTGGCGTCGAGGGTTATACCATCACCATCGAAGGCGAAGCGCCCGCGCCGCCGGCTGTAGAAGAACCCGATTTCAGACTGAGCGCGGAAGGCGCGATCGACAAAGGCGCGCTGACGCTCAATGTGGAAGCGGTCAACGAAATCGAGGGCGATGAGGAAAGGCACGTCTACACCTTCGCAGCGACGGCGGGTCAAGAAGTGCGAATGCGTCTGGTGACGGGCGGGGCCGGCTTGAGCGGCAGCGGCTTCTACGCGCCTTTCGCGACGATTTACGCGCCCGACGGCAGCCTGGCGCTGGGCCTGGACAATCGTCAGCGCAGCCGCCGCGAGGGCTTGACCTTGCATCAAGACGGCAGCTACACCATCGTCGTCGGCGCCTATGAGGGCATCGGCGTCGAGGGTTACACCATCGTGCTAGAAGGCGAAGCGCCCGCGCCGGAACCGACTGAAATGCCGGCGCCGGTGGAAGAACCGGACTTCAGGCTGAGCCCGGAAGGCGCGCTGGACAAGGGCGCGTTGACGCTCGGCATCGAGGCGGTCAACACAATCGAGGGTGACGAGGAAAGACACGTTTACACCTTCGCGGCGACGGCGGGTCAAGAAGTGCGGATGCGTCTGGTGACGGGCGGGGCCGGCTTGAGCGGCAGCGGCTTCTATGCGCCTTTCGCCACCGTATACGCGCCCGACGGCAGCCTGGCGCTGGGATTGGACAGCAGGCAGCGCAGCCGCCGCGAACAGCTGAAGCTGTATCAGGACGGGGATTACACCATCGTCGTCGGCCCCTACGAGGGCATCGGCGTCGAAGGTTACACCATTGTCATTGAGAGTCTCGGCGGGTAGAGCGAGGATTTGATCGACGGCGACATTAGGCGCATCGTTCATATTTCCGTTGTATAGATAGCATGATCGTTTGGTCATGCTTCTTTTTGATGAGAGGGCTATGCCGCGGGGTAATCGCCCGTGTTCGGCGCCGAGGAACCAGCCAGGGTTTGCCGGGGCGGAACGCGGACATTTGATCGACATCTGAGGAGCGACAAAGGATGGTAGAAATGCTGACACAAGAACAGATTGACTTCTTCGATGAAAACGGCTTCCTGCGCATACCGCAGGTCTACAGCGAGGCGGAAATCGACGCCATGTCGGAAAGCCTCGATCGCTTGATCGAAGATTGGGCGATCACCAGCGCGGGCTGGTCCGGTCCCTGGCGCGATGTTTACCTGGATGAAGCGGTGGAAAAACAAGTCAAGCTGACGGCCATGCACGATCTGCATCTGTATTCGGATGCCTGGATGCGCGCGGTGACCAACGCCAAGCTGGCCGGGGCGCTTTCCCAGCTGCTGAATTCGAGCATCGAGCTGCATCATACCACCATGCATATCAAACCGCCGCAGACCGGGCATCCCTTCCCGATGCACCAGGATTATCCTTTTTATGAGCACGCCGATGGGCGTTATGTCGATGTGCTGGCGCACCTGGATGATACCTTCCACGAAAACGGCGAGATCCGCTTCCTGGCCGGTTCGCACAAGCGGGGCAAAATCCCTCACATTCTGGAATTTCCCGATGGCACGCCTTGTTCGCCGCATCTCGATACGGGCGAATTCAAGCTGGAGGATACGGTGCCGGTGCCGGCCAAACGGGGCGATGTAGTGGTATTTCATCTCTATTGCATTCATGGCTCCTACATCAACCAGACCAAGAGTCCGCGGCGTATGGTGCGCATGGGCTATCGCGATCCGCACAACGACCAATGGGCCGGGCAGAGCAACGGACGTCCCGGCTTGATCGTTAGCGGGTATCGCGAACGGCGCGGCGAAGAAGCGCTGCTCAAGATCGACTGACGCAATCAATTGGCCATGGGCGACACGGAGTCCGCAGCAGTCATCGGCGTCGATATCGGCGGCAGCAAAATACTCGCTGGCTTGGTCGGCCGCGACGGCGCCGTCATCCGGACACTGTCGCTGGCCACGCCGGCGACGCCGGCCGCGATCCTGGCTGAGGCGCGACGTTTGTGTCAGCGTCTGATTGACGACTGCGCGGCGCCGGTGATCGGCATCGGCATCGGCAGCGCCGGCACGATTGACGCTTCGACCGGGCAGGTCATTTACGCCAACGAGAATCTGCCGGGCTGGACTGGAACGCGCTTGGCCGAACTCGATATCGACGGATTGCCCATCGTTGCCGAGAACGACGCGCGGGCGCTCGCCTATAGCGAAGCGATGCTTGGCGCCGGGGCGCAATATGCGTCGATTTTATGCGTCACCGTGGGGACGGGCATCGGCGGCGGACTCGTCCTGGATGGCGAAATCTTGCATGGCGCCAATTACAGCGCGGGCGAGATTGGCTATTTGGTCGTCGGCTGGGATGGCGATGAGCCGCTGATTCTCGATCAGCATGTCTCCGGTCCCGGCATTGAGCGCGCCTATCAGGCGGCCAGCGACATGGTCCGGCGGCTGCCCTTGACTGACATCAGCCGCCGCGCCTCCGCCGGCGACGCGCTTGCCGCCGCCATCATTGAGACCAAGGCGCGAGAGTTCGGCAATGTCATGGGCGGATTCGTGGCCTCGATCAATCCGGACGCGCTGGTCGTCGGCGGCGGCGTGCCACAAATCGGCCCGCTGTGGTGGGATGCCTTCGGTGCGGGATTCCGGCGGTCGGTGTCGCCGCCGCTATGGAATACGCCGATATTGCCAGCCACTCACGGGGTCGAGGCCGTGCTGCTGGGCGCGGCGATGCTGGCTTGGCGCAAGGCTGACGAATGAAGATAGGGCATAAATGAACGCGAATGATTTCCTGGCCGCGGTCAAAGGGCGGCTGATCGTATCCTGCCAAGCGCTCGAGGACGAGCCGCTGCATAGTCCGGAGATCATGGCCAGGATGGCGGCGGCGGCGGCGATGGGCGGGGCGGCGGCGATACGCGCCAACAGCCCGGCGGATATCCGCGCCATCAAAAGCGCGGTCGACCTGCCGGTGATCGGCTTGTACAAGCGGGGCGGCACGGGTGTCTACATCACGCCGACATTTGAGGCGGCCGCGGCCATTGCCGAAGCCGGCGCCGATGTCGTCGCCCTCGATTGCACCGACCGCCCGCGACCCGATGGCGCGAGTCTGCGCGAATTGCTGGCGCGGATTCAGGCGGAATTGAATCTGCCGATTTTCGCCGATGTATCGACCCTGTCGGAAGCGCGGGCTGCTTGTGAACTGGGCGTCGATTTGGCTGCGCCGACGCTGTCCGGTTACACGGAGGCGCGTCCCATGCGTCCCGGGCCCGACTTTGCATTGCTGGCGGGCATGATTGATGCGCTGTCGATTCCGGTGATCGCCGAGGGTCGGATCGGGACGCCGGAGCAGGCGCGCGCAGCGCTGGATCTGGGCGCCTGGGCGGTGGTTGTGGGCTCCGCCATCACGCGGCCGCGCACGATTACGGCGCGTTTTGCGGGGGCGTTGAAAGACGCCGAGGGCGCGTGACGTGTTGCGCACGAATTCAGAATAAGCCACCGAGTACACCGAGATAACTGAGAGTACAACGAGAAGGACATTTTGGAAATAATCTGGCAGCGACGGTTCCATAATCTGGATGCGGCATGACTGGCGTGAAAGTCGGGTCTACCCCATCCCCGGCCAGCGCCCCCTCCGTCACCCGCCTCACGGGGGATGTATCCCATTGCAATGGGGAATGGTGACTTGTTGATGAGCAAATGAGGTATATTCAGAAACGGTAAGGATTTGCGGCCAGCGTAAGGTTTGCGACGATTGCGCTCCCCCTCCCTGATGCTTCGGATGCTTCACAATAGAGATTGTGAAGGGGCTGGGGGGTGGGGTAGAAAAAGTGTCCTGTACTCGGTGGCAAACGAAGATTCATTGAGACAGGATTTGCATTACATTTCTGAATTGACCGACCGTCGCGGGAGACTAGAATGAGAACGCTGGGATTTCTTGGTGTGGCGCATATCCACACGCCAAACTTCATCGCGCAGATCAACGACAGACCGGATGAGTTCCGTGTCAAGGCGGTCTGGGATTCGCAGCCGGAGCGGGCCGAGATTGCCGCCGGTCATCTCAGTTGCGGCGCGGTCGAGGACTACGGGGCGATCCTGGCTGACGCGGCCATCGACGCCGTGGTCATCACATCGGAGACGGTCCTGCATCGCGCGTTGGTGGAAGGGGCGGCCGCGGCGGGAAAAGATATGTTTGTGGAGAAGCCGCTGGCTATCGACGCCGATGACGCTTTCGCCATGCAAAAGGCGATAGATGCGGCCGGCGTGATCTTCCAAATCGGGCATTTCATGCGGGGTTATCCGGTGTATCGCGCCCTCAAGCGTTTGATCGACGACGGCGCTTTGGGCAGGATCACGCGCATCCGTCATTGCAATGCGCATCACGGCGCCATCGAGGGCTGGTTCGATGCCGGGCGCGGCTGGTACGCGGATGGCTGGCGCTGGATGACCGATCTCGAGCAGGCGGGCATGGGCGGCTTCGGCGATCTGGGCGCGCATTCGCTGGATATGCTGATGTGGCTGATGGGCGATGTCGACGCCGTCACGGCGCAGACGGGCGCGCTGCTGGGCAAGTATCCCTGCGACGAATACGGCGAGGGCATGCTGCGCTTCGCCAACGGCGCCATCGGCACGATCGCGGCCGGCTGGGCGGATCATTGGCGCGGCCCGCCCATATGGGTCAGCGGCACAAAAGGGTTAGCCTATGTCGATGAGGGCAAACTCTATGTAAAATCGGCGCATGCGGCCGAGGCCGATGGGGGCGAATGGACGGAACTGCCGGAAGCGCTGCCGCACGCCTTCGTTCTCTTTCTCGATGCCTTGGTCGGCAAAGATGTTTCTCTGATTTCTGCGCAAGAAGCGGCTGACCGCACAGCCGTCATGAACGCCTTTTATCGAGCTGCGGAAACCAATAGCTGGGTTGAACCCCGGAGATGTCAATAAGGAGTGATGCAAGATGACTACATTGAAAGTGGGTGTGATCGGCGTCGGCGGGATAGCTCGTACACACATGCCGGGTTGGGAAGCATCCGAGCATGCCGAAGTGATCGCCGGGGCGGATCTGTTGCCGGAAGCGCTGGAGCGCTGGGGCGGCCAATGGAATATCAACCGGCTGGAAACGGATGTCGCCGCCGTGATCAACGACCCGGATATCGATATCATCGATGTCTGCACCCCGAATATGTATCACGCCGATATCAGCATTGCCGCGCTGGAAGCGGGCAAGCACGTGATCTGTGAGAAACCGCTGGCGCCGACGCCCGCGGATGTCAAACGCATGATCGACGCGCGCGATGAATCCGGCAAAATGCTGATGACCGCGCAGCATTTTCGGTTTGCGGGCAATTCCAAAGCGCTGAAGGCGGAAATTGCAACCGGCGCGTTGGGCGAGGTGTATCACGCCCGCAGCTGGATGCTGCGCCGGACGGGCATACCCACCGGCTTGGGATTCTTAAAGAAGCAGCACAGCGGCGGCGGCGCCTGCATCGATATTGGCGTACACATCCTGGACTTGACGCTCTGGATGATGGGCAATCCCGAGCCGGTCTCGGTCACCGGCGTCGCCAGCAGGAAGCTCTCGAAGAATCCGAAAGCCTTTGGATTCTGGCCCAAATTCGGACGCCTGCCGGATGGCATGGATGTCGAGGAAATGGCCATGGCCTTCGTCCGCTTCGAGACTGGCGCGACGCTGGTGCTGGAAATCTCCTGGCTGCTGCATCACGACACCATGGGCGAGGACATGCAGATGTGGCTCTATGGCACTGAGGGCGGATCGCATTGGCCCAGCTGCGAGTTTTATCAGACCAATTACGATGATATGCAGCTGTATAACCGGACGCTGAAACTGGCCAGCGACCGGGTTGAGCCGCACGCGCTGGAGTGCGTCGAGTTCGCGCAGGCGATCGTCGATGGCGCGCCCTCGCCGGTGCCGGCCGAGCAGTCGCTGCAGGTGATGACGATCTTGAATGCGATCTATGAAAGCGAGAAAACCGGCCGCGAGGTGCTGCTGTAAACCTTTTGAGTCAGAAGGTTTGCGGGCGCGGGCGAGCCACCGGCTCGCCCATACAGAGTGTATCAGTTGTTGAACCTAATGTGTCAACTGTAGGGGCGTCTCGCCGAGACGCCCGCAGGCTATAGGCTCAAAATGGCCGTAAATACGACAGTATCGGACAAGCAGTGTAGGGGCGACCTATCAGGTCGCCCGAAAGACGCCAATCTCGCCGAGACGCCCTCCTCCGCCCGCCTCCGCCCTCGATTCGCGTCAGAATTCACCTGCCTGCCAGGTCTCATAAAATGCGACTGGCGATTGTCCTGCTTGTCGTCATAATTCTGGCGTCCTGCGGCGCGATGGCGCCAATGCCGGACGCTGGCCCAGCGCAGCCGCAAACGCCGCGCGTTGGCAGGTGGTCACTGGCGTACACCGGCGGCTGTACGGGGCGCGAAGCCGAGCCGATTGAGGTCACGCGCCTGGACGCGACCGAGCTGGTCTTCGATGAGTTTCATCTGCGTGTGGACGAGGCTGGAGAATACGCGGGCAGCGCCGATTTCATCGCGCCGATGCCGGCGGACGGACGCGCTGTCGTCTACACGGTCGCTTACCGTCTCAGTTTGAACGAGGACGGGACCTTCGTCGGGACAGAGACGATCACCGAGGGCGGCGGGCATTCGCTGGATTGTCCGGTGGCGCTGGATTTTGTCGGCGCGGAATAATCCCCGGGCGCAAGAATTGCCATTCAATTGAGCGAAATAGCAGTTTCTACTCCACCGCGTAGGCGATGGTGGTGATCAGGCTGTCGATTTTGCCCCCGCTGGCGTACATGCGCGAATACTGCACCGTGATCGGCACATCGCTGCGGACGCGGATGCCGTAGGGCACATCGAAGGGGACGACGGTTCCGGCAATCTGCTCCGGTTTGTCCAGCCGAATATGCGGGCAGCGCTGGGCGGGCACGGTGATTTCGATGCCCTCGATGGGCGGACGATCCTCGAAGAAAAAGTCGAATACGACCTGAGCGTCATCGACGGTGGTATTGAGGATGCAGACGGATTCGTGATTCTTGTTGACGGGATCGTCATCGGCGGGCGTTGCCAGATAAGCATCGGGGATCAGCCAGGTCAATGCGCCGTGCGTGGGCATCGCGTTCCCTCCGTGAGTGTCGACAAGATGATGCGGGCTAGTCTACTCGGCGCCGTTTTCGTCGACAAAGCGCCGGCGGCGATAGATTTCGTCGGGGCGGCCGTAGAGGTGGTAGACCTCGCGTTCGGGCAAACTGACGACGCCGCCCAGCTGTTGCGCGCCCAGGTAAATGCGGGCGGATTTGACGGCCATGGCGGTGATGTTCAGGATTTCCCCCGCGCTGTCCCCGAGAGCGATTAAGCCGTGATTCTGCAGCAGGATGAGCTTGGGCGCTTCGCCGTGCTGGGCAATGAAATCTTGCAGGTGTTTACGCATTTCGATTGCCAATGGCAGCCCGGGATCGGCATAAGGCGCGAGCAGGGATATCGGTCCGCAAAGCACGACTTCATCGGGGAAGCGGCGCCGCTCGGCGAAATCGGCGGCGTAGGGACTGCAGAGGATCTGGTTGACGGCGGTGGGGTGGGTATGCCCGATGAAATTGACGCGGCAATCATGCAGCAGCATGGCGTGGAAGCTGGCTTCGATGGACGGGCGCAGGCCGTCGGGCTGGGTCAGCTCGGGCGCGGGAGCCTCCGGATTATCCAGCCATTCCAGATAGGGCGCGAAGGGCACGGTGACGAAGCCGTCGGCGGCGATCTCGCGCATACGCTGGCCGCTGGCTTTGATGGCGAAGGACTCGGCATCGACTGCCATCGAGGTATTGCCCTCGCCGATGATGACGTAGTCCATGGCTGGTTGGCCGAGCGCGCGGGTCAGGTCGACGAGGCTGTCGAGTGGGTTGGTCATTGTGTTTGGCTCTTGACCCCCATCCCCCGGCCCCTTCCCCCATAAAGAGGGAAGGGGAGTAAACCTATCCGAGTTTGCGGGGCAACCAAAGTCCCTCCCTCATTTTGGGGGAGGGATTTAGGGTGGGGGGCTAGAAATCGAAGTCGTTGATATTGTCCGCCGTGAAGACGAAGGGCGGGCCAAGCAAGACTTCGCTGCCATTGACGACTACCAGTTCACCCAGCCGTCCGGCCGAGATGGAGGCGTCGCCGGGCTGGAATTCGCCATCGACAACGGCGCGCATGACGTAAACCGCCGCGTAACCCAGGTCAACCGGATTCCACAGGATCACATCGCGTACGCAGCCATCATTGACGTAAGGCTTCATGCCGTTGGGCGTGGCCAAACCGACTACCGCCACATCTTCACAGACGCCCGCTTGCTGGACGGCATCGGCGCTGTTGGGCGTGGCGACCGAAGTCATGGCGAAGATGCCATCAAGGTCCTCGCCGTATTTGTTGAGCAGGGTCTGGGCTTGCTGGAAGCTCAAGACAGCGTCTTCCTGGGCTTCGAGGGTCTCCAGCCACTCCAGATCGGGATAGCATTCGCCCGCGTAGGCCCACATCTCGGCGATCCAACGCGCCTGATTCGGCGTGGTGAAGGTCGAGGTGACGATGCCGAAGGAGGCGTCCGCGCCCATTTGGTCGGCCAGGCTGTCGACCAGGGCTTTGGCGATGCCGTTGAATTCGGCCTGGTTGACGAACCATTCGCGAGCATCGGGCTCGGAGTTGGCGTCATAGCCGACGACGTGAATGCCGGATTCCAGCGCCTTGCGCAATACCGGGGCGATGGCGACCGGGTCGTTGGCGGCGAAGAGGATGCCGTCCACGCCAGCCGTGATGTAGCTGTCGATGACCTGGATCTGATCGTCGATATTGGCTTCGGTGGGCGCGTCGGTGGTGACGCTGACGTTGCCCAATTCCTCGGCGGCTTGCTGTTGACCCAGGGTGGTAGCGGCGAAGTAGCCGATGCCGACCAGCTTGGGCACGTCAACCAATACGATGTCCATGCCGGCCATGTCGTCCATGTCGTCGCCCATGGCTGCCATGCCGCCATCGTATTCCATCATTTCCATCTCTTCTTCCATGTCGTCGCCGTCGTCTTCCATCAT
The DNA here is from genome assembly GCA_022822305.1 of Anaerolineae bacterium. Taxonomy (GTDB): domain Bacteria; phylum Chloroflexota; class Anaerolineae; order Aggregatilineales; family Phototrophicaceae; genus UBA6055. The sequence continues at coordinate 19,817 of JAJEBY010000014.1, read as the reverse complement.
CTCGTCGCCCATGCCACAGGCGAGCGGATTGACATCGAGGTCGTCGGCGCCGTCCCAGCGATCCTGAGCGCTGATGGGCAGCGCAAACAGCGCCAGCACAAGAGCCAGGATCAGGGTGATTGCAAATGTCTTCTTCATGGGTTTTACTCCCAACACACTAAATGGATAAACAAGTTGAGGTAACGCGTTGATTGGTTTTGCCGCTTCACCTCCTTTCGCAGTTGATACTAATGTCACCCTTTGGCCGGCCGCGCGCGTCATGCGCTTGTCGGCGCGGCGGGCAGAGCATAATAGCGAGCGCGTCCTTAGCTTTCCCCCCGGCGATGCTGGATGAAATTATTGACCAGAATCGCAAAAATCAGCACCGTACCGATGACGACGATGGTGGCGTCGCTGGTGACGCCGCTGAGCGCCAGGCCGTTCTTCAGCAACTGAATGAGCACGACGCCGATGATAGTGCCAGGTATGGAACCGGTGCCGCCGAAGATGCTGGTGCCGCCCAGCACGACGGCCGCGATGACATCAAGTTCCATGCCCGTGCCCATGTCCGAGCGGGTGGTGCTGACGCGCGATACAAAGATATATCCAGCCACCGCTGACATAAAGCCCGAAAATGAATAAATGAAGAGCAGATAGCGATTGACGGTCAAGCCGGAGAAGCGGGCGGCCGTCTCGTTGTTGCCGATGGAATAGAGCGCCCGTCCCAGCCGCGTGCGCGCCAGCACGATGCCGAATACGATGACGGCGATGATCAGCAGCCACAGCTGGGTCGGAATGCTGAGGAATTCGCCCTGGCCCAGCTGGAAGAACCATTCGGGGTAGCCGCGCGCCGATTTGGCCTCGCTGATGCCTTCCGCCAGGCCGCGATAAAGCGCCAGGGTGGCCAAAGTCATGATCAAGGGCGGCACGCCCACGCGCACGATGAACAAGCCGTTGACGAAGCCGGCCAGCGTCCCGCTGGCGATGCCGGTGACGATTGCCAGCGGCAGCGGGAATCCCAGCTCCTGCCAGGTCCAGCCCAGCACGATGGCGGTGAGACCCAGGATGGAACCCACGGACAGGTCGATGCCGCCGGTGATGATGATATAGGTCATGGGGATGGCGATCAGGCCGACCTCGGTCATGAAGCGGCCCTGCTGCAAGAGATTGTCGACGGTCAGGAATTTGTCGGTGCGCGTGGCCAGGAAGAGCACCGAGATCAACATGATGATGAAGAGCACGCCTTCCTGGCTGAAGATCAGGTCGCGCAGCTTTTCGCTGAGTGACGGGTTGCGCGCGGTCGGCGGCTCGGCGGTGGCCATAACTTGATTCTTTCTCGGTCCGATCAAGGTCGTTTGGGTTCAATCATCGAAATGTTGAAGGAAAGGCATATTTGTGTCATACTCAGGTTATAGTTTTCCTAGATCGCGCACAGGATGAAGCATGGACATTGAAGAATCTTTGAATCGGCACGAACGCAGCATCGGGCGGATTGAAGGCAGGCTTGATTCGCTGGCGACGAAGGACTTCGTGCGCAAGGAAGTCAATGAAGCGAGAAGAGCGATTGACGCCAAAATCGACAAACAAACTGAAGACATCGGCAACCGCCTCACTGAGCTTAGCGACAAAATCGAACATGAGCGCCGTTGGCGCATGAAAATTACCGGTGGCGCCAGTGTGCTTGCGCTGGTCTTCGTCGCCATTTCTTCGCTCATTACCACTCTGGTCAGTATCGGCATCATCACAGTCTAATCGTTTTTGGCATTTGCCCCAATTGGCAGCTTCCACTCCCCTCCAAATGATGTCCAATCTATAACCTCTGCCGGCGCCGCCGGATCAGATCGGCCAATACAGTGGCGAGAATCAGCAAGCCCTGCACGGCCTTCAGCCAGAAGGGCGAGACATTGATGAAGATCATCGCCGAGCGAATGAAATTCAGCAGCAGCGTCGCCAGGGTCGAGCCGAGCGCGGTGCCCGTCCCGCCCAGGATGCTGACGCCGCCGACCACCGAAGCGGTGATGACCGACAGCTCAAGCGCCGGCGGCGGGGTGGCTTGAATGATATTGAATTGCGTCGAATACATCACGCTGGCGACGCCGATGAAGACGCCGTTGAGGATGAAGACGGTCATCAGCAGGCGTTTCTGTGACAAGCCGGAGAGCCGCGCCGCTTCGGCATTGCCGCCGAGCGCATAGAAGGCGCGCCCGGTCGGGCTGTAGCGCATCCACAAGACGACGACGATGGTCAAAACGACCATGATGATGATGGGCATGGGAATGCCCAGCGGTCGCATTTGTGACAGAAAATAGTCGGCGGGCATATCGCGCACGCGGTCGCCTTGCGCCCAGATAATCAAGATGCCTTTGATGATGCTGAGCATGCCGAGCGTGACGACAATCGAGGGTATGCGCAGGTAGGCGACCAGGAAACCGATGAAGGCGCCAAAGGCGCCGCCGATGAACAGGGGCGCCAGCCAGGCGATCGGGGCCGGCGCGCCGGCAACCACCAGCCTCCCGCTGATCACCGCCAGCAATCCCACCAGCGACCCGACCGAAATATCGATATTGCCGGTGACGATGACCATGGTCATGCCCAGGGCGGCCACGGCGATATAGGCATTGCCCTGCAGAATATCGGAGATATTGCGCTCCTGCAGGAAGCGCGGATTGGCGATGCCGATGATGAATATCAGCAGCAGCAGGCCGAAGAGGATGACGCTTTCCTGATTGCCGAAGAGCCGCATGACGCGATAGCGCGGGCCCGGGACCGGGCGCGGGATCAAGACTTGCAGGATGGTCAAGCTGCCGGCGATCAGCATGATCCAGAAGGCGCTCTCCATGCTGCCGATGAAGGTCGCTTCCTCCGCGACGTATTCACGGAAAAAGTTGATGTAATAGACCACGACCAGCAAGCCGGCCACGCTCATCAGAATCGAAATGGCGCGGCTGGCTTGGGGAACCAAGACATTCCAGATGCCCAGCAGCAGGATGCCCAGGCTCGCCAGCGGAATGAGTTCCAGGCCGCTTTTGAAGATGCCCAGCTCGTTGGCTTTTTTGCTCTCGGTGAGCGCGGCGACGGTGGAAGGACCGCGTTCCGGCTGGACGATGAAGGGCAGAAATACATACGCGCCGATGATGATCAAGGCCAGGACGATGCCGATGAAATGCACCGGTCTGCGCTGCACGGGCGAGGCTTTAAATTTGCTCATGCCAGCGCCCCCGCCGCCTGCCGCACTTCTTCGCTCATCATGGCGTGGGCGACGACTTCTTGCGTGGCTTCGGCGCGCGAGAACTCCGCCACCAGACGTCCCTCGCGCATGACCAGAATGCGGTCGCTCATGCCGAGGACCTCGGGCAATTCGCTGGAAATCATCAGGATGGCCAAGCCCTCTTCCGCCGCCAGCTGACTCATCAAGCGATGAATCTCGGATTTGGCGCCGACATCGACGCCGCGGGTGGGTTCGTCCATGATCAGCAGTTTGGGATTGCTGGCCAGCCATTTGCTGACGACGACTTTTTGCTGATTGCCGCCGGAAAGTTTGTTGACGATCTGTTCCGAGCCGGTGGCGCGGATGCTGAGCTGCTTGATGGACCGACTGGCGAGCAGGCGTTCTTTGGCGCGATTGATGAAGGTATTTTTGGAGACGGAATCCAGCACAGCCATCGTGGTGTTTTCGCGGATGGTCATCTCGCGCACCAAGCCTTGATGCCCGCGGTCTTCCGGCACATAGCCGATGCCATGCTCGACCGCTTCCGAGGGCCGCTGGATGGTCACCGCTTCGCCGTTCAGCAGGATCGCGCCGGATTCGGCCGGCAGCACGCCGAATATCACTTGCGCGGTTTCGCTGCGTCCCGAGCCGACGAGGCCGGCCAAGCCCACGATTTCACCCGCGCGCACGCTGAAGGATATATTTTGGGTCAGGGGCGGGCGATGGAGATCGCGCACTTCCAGCACGACTTCGCCGATGTCGGCGTCTTGCTTGGGGAAGAGATTTTCGATGGTGCGGCCCACCATCATGCTGATCAATTCGCCTTCGCTGGTATCTTTGACATCGTGTGTGCCGATATACTCGCCATCGCGCAAGACGGTCACGCGGTCGGCCAGCTCGAAGACTTCGTTGAGTCGATGGCTGATGTAAATGATGCTGACGCCGCGTTCGCGCAGCAGCCGCACAATGCTGAACAGCTGCTCGACATCGCTTTCGGTCAGGGCGGCGGTTGGCTCGTCCATGATAAGGATGCGGGCGTCGAGCGAAAGCGCCTTGGCGATTTCCACGCGTTGGCGATTGCCGACATTGAGCGTGCCGACCTTGGCGCCCACATCGAGATTGTGGATGTTGAGCTCCGCCAGCAGGTCTTCCGCCTCGCTTTCCATGCGCTCCCAATCGACAGCCCGGAAGAATCCATGTTTGCGAATGGGCGCGTGGCCCATGAAGATATTCTCGGCGACGGTCAATTCGGGATAGAGGCCGAGTTCCTGATAGATGGTGGCGATGCCCGCCTGCTGCGCCTCGCGCGGGTTGGCGAAGTGGACTTGCTCGCCGTCAAGCCGGATCTCCCCGGCATCGGGCTGATAGACGCCGGAGACGATTTTGATCATGGTGGATTTGCCCGCGCCGTTTTCACCGATCAGCGCATGCACTTCGCCCTGGCGCACATCGAATCTGGCGTCCTTCAAGGCGCGCACGCCGGGAAAGTGTTTGTCTATAGCTTGCAGGTCCAAAAGCGCTGTTGTCATCGAGGCGTTCCGCAGCCGAGCGTGAATGCCGGCAATTGTATCAGTCTATGCCAGCAAGGCACAGAAGCGTTTGTAGTGATCATCCCAGGCTCGGGTGTTTTCCGGCTCGTAGCGCGTGGTATTCAGGGTCTCGCTCAGCATCAGGCGAGCCTGCGCGACATCCTCCAGCTCGCCCAGGGCGATGAATTGGGCGATGGCGTTGCCGATGGCGGTGGCTTCCGCGGGCCCGGCAATCACCGGGCGTCCGATGGCGTTGGCGGTCATCTGATTGAGCTGGGCGTTTTGTGAGCCGCCGCCGATGATATGCAATCGCCCCACATCTTGACCGGAGACAGCGATCAATTGTTCGAGCGCGTAGCGATATTTGCAGGCGAGGCTGGCATAGACTGTCGCCATCACTTCGGCGTCGTTCGTGGGAGCGGGCTGTCCGCTCGCCCGGCAGAATTCGATGACGCGCGCGGGCATATCGCCGGGCGCCAGGAAGACGGGATCGTCCGGCTCGATGAAGGCTTTGAAGGGATCCGCGCCCTCGAGCATGGCGGTCAATTGGGCGAAAGTGTAATCGTTGCCGGCCGCTTTCCAGGTCGCGCGGCATTGATCGGCGATCCATAACCCCATGATATTTTTCAGCAGGCGCCAGGTATCGCCGTATCCGCCTTCGTTGGTCACATTGGCCGCGTAAGCGGCATCGCTGATGATGGGCGCGTCGAGCTCCAGTCCCAGCAGGCTCCAGGTGCCGCTGCTCAGATAGGCGTATTCGCGGCTGACCGTGGGCACGGCCACGACGGCGCTGCCGGTATCGTGGCAGGCTGGCGCGATCACATCAATATTGAGGTAGCGGCCGATGCGCGCGCCGGGCTGCACGATGGGCGTCAGGATGCGGGTGGGTATGCCGATGGCTGCCATGATCTCCCGATCCCAATCCGCGATATGGGGATTGTAGAGCTGGGTGGTCGTGACTTCGGTGAATTCGCAGGATTTGGCGCCGGTCAGCCAATAATTGAAGAGATCGGCGATAGTCAGCAGGGTCTCGGCTTGATCGAGCGCGGGATCGCCGTCGCGGATGCTCGCGGCCAGTTGAAAAAGCCCGTTGAGCTGCATGAATTGTATGCCGGTGCGATCGAAGATTTCGCGGCGCGGCATGCGCTCAAAGGCCCATTCCATGGCGCCATCAGTGCGCGGATCGCGATAATGCACGGGATTGGCAAGCAGCTCGCCCTTGCGGTCCAGCAGCGCGTAATCGACGCCCCAGCTATCGACGCCGATGGAGGCGGCCTCGTCCACCTGGGCGATGCCGGTCGTGATTTCATTCCACAAGCGCAGCACATCCCAATGCAGCTTGTGCGGCGTCTGCACGGGAATGTTGGGAAAGCGATGCGCCTCGCGCAAGGCGAGCTGACGGCCGTCGAATGAGGCGTCCATAACGCGCCCGGAAGACGCGCCTAAATCTATCGCGATTACGTGGGAATCGGTCATGGACGGTTGCGGTTGCGGTTCAGCCGGATTCGCAGGCGCTGACTGGCTTTGAACCGCGCGACTGAAAACGATTTCATTAGCTTGCGGTGGATTCTATCCCGCGCGCATAGCGCTGTCAAATCTGCGTCGATTGGTGGAGTGGTTGATTTGGAGAAAGTCAAAACCTCGCACGGCAAACAGCAAAACCCTGCGCTATCAGTGGTCCCAAGAAAGTAATGCAACAACAAGCTCATTGACTAAGTAATTCCCACTTATACATGCAACTCGCCGACATAATGTGAGAAATCTCCAAAAACTTGGACAACCTTGTAGGGGCGAGCCGGTGGCTCGCCCGCCTTTACTATGTCCAACTCATCACTTTTTCGCATGACTTACTTTGGCAATTCCTCCCGGTCCTTGGCCGTGAAAGGACTGGACAGCGTGCGCAGGCGAGATTGTGCCGGCTGTGTTCATTTCCGGCGCGCTACGGGCTGCTCAGGCGTTTTGGCGTTCCAGCCGGCGGATCAAGTCGATGTTGAAATCTTCAAGCGAGCTGATATGAGCGTCGGCCAGGGCCAGAACCTCGTCCGGCAAGGGATAGTCGGGGCTGGGGGCCGCGACCGCCAGCATGCCGGCGGCCTTCAGCGAGCGCAAGCCGTTGGCGGAATCTTCAATGCCAAGGCTGACCCGGGGCGTCGCGCCCAGCTGCTTCATAGCTTCCAGATAGATATCCGGCGCCGGCTTGCCGCGGGGGATCTCATCGCCATAGATCATGGTCTCGAAGACCTTGTCGAGCCCGGTGATGCGCATGACGGCTTGGATGATGTCGGTGGGCGAGCCTGATGCCAGGCCAACGCGGAAGCGCGTCTTCATCTGCTGCACGGATTCCAGCGCGCCGGGGCGAGTCGGCATGCGCGCTTCATATTGGGCGATGACGCGCGCCTTCATCTCGGCGATGATGTCGTCGATCGATTCTTCCAGCTGCAGGCGATCACGCATGACCCCCGCCCAGCCGACGGTGCTGCGTCCCATGGCCTGGCGCTGCATGTCGTCGGTCCAGGTTTTGCCGCGATCGCGCGCGAATTGGACGCGGCATTTATCCCAGTAGACTTCGCTATCGACCAGGACGCCGTCCATGTCATAGATTACAGCTTCGATGGGCATGCGGTTTTTCCCCTCATATTCGCTATGGAACCTCCAATATCTCTAAAAGGTATTGATACGGTATGTATACTAGGGTGCTATTTTGCGGGGTACCCCCTGCCCGGCTTTGGCAAGCGGCGCGATAGTCAAATGGCATGCGCGGCATCGAGTCCTGGAAGTGAGTATGAAACGGATCCATAGGGGTGAGTGTAAGCGGTTTTGAGTGGAAAGGGCAAATGAAGGGTCGCGCATGTTGCAAGGTTTAGCGTAGCGGTCCGGTTTTATTGAATACGAATATCAGGATGTTGAGGGAGGGTTGCGCTGCCACACTGTCTCGAATTCTGCCGGCGTCAAGCAGCCCAGGGCGCTGTACAGGCGCTTGTGTCGATAGACCACGTTGATGAAGTGTCCAAGCTGCTCGCGCCCGGTCTTGCATGGACTGGTAGTCGCCAAGATACGCTTCCTCCTCCGTAATGGCGCGGATCAGCCGCTCGGCGTAGCCGTTCTCGTTTGGTTTAGCCCGATGATAACAGCTGCTTCGCGCCAGTCCCAGCACGGCACAACAGTCCGTCGTCCGATACTCTCGGCTCAAGGCTCGCGCTAGCTCTCGCTTTCGGGCGGGAGAGACTTCAAGTAGCGATTGGCTTTATTTGCAATTTCCAGTTGCATCGTCAGCTTCCCTACCAAGCGCTCCAACTCGGCGACTTTGTCGGCGCTTCGCTTGCGCTCGGTCGCCGGACCGTAGGCGAAGGCATGTTTGGCGCCTTCCAGAAACTCGTCTTTCCAGCGATAGAGCAGGCTGTCCTTGATCTGGTATTGGCGGCTGGCTTGCGCCACGGATTTTTCGCCACGAATAATCTCGAGCACGATCCTGACTTTCGTTTCCGGTGAGTACTTGCGATTTTTTCCCATCAGTGTATCTCCGTCACTGTGCATCCAGTATACTCTCTTTATTAGGTGTCCGGCTTATCAAGACCACTACAGCAGTTCTACTTAGGACTTTCTGCGCTCGGTGGTAACGAATCATGTCGAATCCCAATACGCTATACGCCAATACATTTGTTGACGCCCTGATCAGCGCCGGGCTGAAGCGCGTTTGTGTGGCGCCAGGCTCGCGGCATACGCCTTTGGTGCTGGCGTTGGCGCGGCATCGGGAGGCGATAGCGCTCTACTCCCATCTCGATGAACGCAGCGCGGCCTTTTTTGCCCTGGGCCTGGCCCTCGGTTCAAATGAGCCGGCAGCGGTGGTCTGCACCTCGGGGTCGGCGGCGGCCAATTTCTTCCCGGCCGTCGTCGAGGCGCGACAGTCAAGACTGCCCTTGCTGGTGCTGACGGCCGATCGACCGCACGAACTGCGCTGGAGCGGGGCCAATCAGACCATCGATCAGGTGAAAATCTACGGCGATTACGCCGCCTGGTTTTACGACGCGCCTTTGCCCGAGGCGGATCCGCCGCCGGTCGCGCTGCGCAATCTGCGCAGCCTGGCAGCGCGCGCCCTGGCCATGACGGCAGCCGGCGCCGTGCATATCAACCTGCCATATCGCAAGCCCTTCGAACCGGATGACGATGACAGCCGCGCCACCACCATCGACCGCCGTCCCCCACCTCGGATACAGCGTCCGCGCCCGGCTGGCGCCAGCGCTTTGCGCGATCTGCTTACGCCGGATGTCTTGCGGCGGCGCGGACTGATCTATTTCGGGCACGGCAGTTGCCGTAGCGATGTCGAGGCGCGGGCGATGAGCCGATTCGCGGCGCAACTGTCGCGCGCGGCGGATTATCCCATCCTCGCCGAATTCACCTCGAATCTGCGATTCGCGGCGGGAGCGTATCAACCGCTGAGCGCCTACGAAAGCGCCATCAACGCCGACGCGATCGACCTGGCGTCAATCGAGGTGCTGATTCGCTTCGGCGCGCCGCCGCTCTCCAAGACGGTGCAAGACGCCTTCGATCGGGCCGATCCCGAATTCCACATCTATTGCAGCCGGGCGGGTGATTGGGCGGATGATGGCCATCGCATCAGCGATCTGGTCGCCTTTGATCCGATGGCGGCCGCAGCCTTCGCATTTGAGGGCGATTTGCCCGCGGCGGAAGACCGCAGCTTTTGCGAGCGCCTGGCCCGCATTGATGCCGACGCCTGGACGATCATCGAGCGCGAGATTGACAACGGCGTCTATTTTGACGGCGCGGCGGTGTATGATGCCGTGGATCTACTACCGGCGGACGGGATCGTATTCGCGGGCAACAGCTTGCCGGTGCGCCACCTGGATCAATTCGGACGCCCGGGCGACAAGCGCATCTTGGCCTTTGCCAATCGCGGCGCATCCGGCATCGACGGCAATATCTCGACCGCTCTGGGCATCGGCGCGGCCAAACCGGAGCGGCCGCTGTTGGCGGTCGTCGGCGACATCACCTTCTACCACGATATGAACGGGCTGCTGGCGGTCCATCGCTGCGGCGCGCCCGTGACCATCGTGCTGCTGAACAACGGCGGCGGCGGCATCTTTCATCGGCTGCCGGTTCGATCGTTCGAGCCGGAATTCAGCGATTTTTTCATCACGGCGCATGGCCTGGATTTTGCGCATGCCGCCAAGCTTTACGGCCTGGATTACGCGCTGGCGGAAGACCGCGCGGGCTTGCGAGCGGCCTTGGGCGAATCGGTAGGTTCGCGCCGGTCGACCATCATTGAAGTGCGCACGGACGCCCGGCAGGATTTGCGGCGGCGCCGGGACATCATGCAGGCCGTGCAGGCGCGCCTAAAGCAACCGCAACCATAACAACTGAATCAATAGAAAAGGAGAAGCGGGATGGCAACGACAGCCGAACAGCAAGCGCAAATCACGACTGCCGATCTGATGCAACTGGTCGACTGGCGGGAGATCAAGGCTTATGACGACATCACCTATCACCAGGGCGAGGGCATCGCGCGCATCGCCTTCGACCGTCCCAATATCCGCAACGCGTTTCGCCCCAAGACGATCGACGAGATGACCGAGGCGCTGCTGCACGCCTGGCATGATGGCGATGTCGGGGTGTTGTGGATCACAGCCAACGGTCCCAGCAGCAAGGACGGCATCTGGTCTTTCTGCGCGGGCGGCGACCAAAAGGTGCGCGGTCATTCCGGTTATGTCGGCGATGATGGCGTGCCGCGCCTGAACGTATTGCAGCTGCAGCGTTACATCCGCAACATTCCCAAACCGGTGATCGCCGTGGTGCCCGGCTACGCCATCGGCGGCGGGCACGTCTTGCATGTCTGCTGCGATTTGACGATATCGAGTGACAACGCCATCTACGGGCAAACCGGACCCATCGTGGGCAGCTTCGACGCCGGATTCGGTTCGTCGTATCTGGCGGCGCACGTGGGGCAGAAAAAGGCGCGCGAGATCTGGTTCCTCTGCCGGCAATACAGCGCCGAAGAAGCGCGAGAAATGGGCATGGTCAACACCGTCGTGCCGCTGGCGGATCTTGAGCGGGAAGCGCTGGATTGGTCGCGCGAGATCCTGAGCAAGAGTCCGCTGGCGCTGCGGTTCATCAAAGCCGGCTTGAACGCCGAGCTTGATGGCCAGACCGGCGTGCAAGTGCTGGCCGGCGACGCCACCATGCTCTTCTATATGACGGAAGAAGGCAGCGAGGGCAAGAACGCCTTCCTGGAAGGGCGCAAGCCGGACTTCGGCAAGTTCCCGCGCCGGGCATGAGCCGAAAAAGAAGCTGCGGCGCCACCGCAATGCGCGATCTAAAGCGGCAGATCAATCCCGATCCCGACAAGGACTTTCTTTTCCTGGGGGACCAGGGCATTAGCTTTGCCGGTATGAATCGATTGGCGTCGGGCGGCTGCGGCGTGATTCAGCGCTTCAAACCGCTGAGACCCGGCGACAAAGTCGGCATACTGATGGCCAACGGGCTGCCATTCGTCGGGTCGCTCCTGGCGCTGATGCGGATGGGGATGGTAGCCGTGCCCTTGAATACGCGCTTGACCAAACCCGAGCTCAAGTGGCAGGTGGATAACGCCGATTGCCAGCTGGTCTTATGCGACCCGTCGACTGTTGCTCAAGCGCATGGATTAGGCGTCGCCGCCCTCGAATTGCGGCAGCAGAGCTTCATCGAACCGCCGTCAGCTTATGACGAATTCGGATGGATGAATCTGGCTGACGACTTCGCCATTGTCCACACCTCGGGCACAAGCGGTCGCCCCAAAGCAGCGCTCTTGACGTACCGCAACATTTTCAGCAACGCGCTTGGTTCGAGCCTCAAGCTGGAGAATCGCCCGAGCGACCGCTGGTTATGCGTCTTGCCGCTATATCATCTGGGCGGGATGAGCATTCTCCTGCGCTCGCTGATCTATGGCTCGGCCATCGACTTGATGCCGGCGGCGCCCTTTGATGTCGATCAGGTGAATCAGAAGCTGAGCGATCGCCCAATCACGCTGGTCTCGCTCGTGCCCACCATGCTGCAGCGCCTGCTGGATGCCAAGACGCGACCCTGGAATCCATACCTGCGCCTGATTCTGCTCGGCGGCGAAGCGCCCTCGCCCCGCTTATTGCAGCGCTGCATCGCGGATGAAATACCAATGGCGACGAGCTACGGCCTCACTGAAACGGCGTCGCAAGTCGCTACCGCTTTGCCCGAGCTCGTTTATCGGAAGCCGGGCACGGTGGGCAAACCATTAACGGTCACTCAGGTGCGCATCATTGATGAGCAGGGCGAAGACGCCGCGCCCAATATCGCCGGCGAAATCCTCGTCAAAGGCGACAGCGTCATGCGCGGCTACTTCAACGATCCGGCCGCAACCGCAAGAGCGCTGCGCGATGGCTGGCTGCACACGGGCGATATCGGCTATCGGGACGAAGACGGCGATCTCTTCATCTTGCAGCGCCGCAGCGATCTGATCGTCAGCGGCGGCGAGAATATCTATCCGGCCGAGGTCGAATCGGTTCTGCGCGCCCACCCGGCCGTGGAGGAGGCGGTCGTCGTCGGCGTTGACGATGCCGATTGGGGGCAGCGCGCCGCCGCCGCCGTAGCGTTGAAGCCGGAACACCAGATTTCGGCTGAGGCGCTGATCGCTTTTGCCCGCGCGCGCATCGCCGGCTACAAGATTCCGCGCGAGATCCGCATTGTCGACGCTTTGCCGCGCACGGCTTCGGGAAAAATCAAGCGTGGCGATGTCCGCGGCCTTTTTGATGAATAACTTGCGCTTGCGCGTTGACGGCAAATGCTACCATCTGGCGGTCAGCGGCCGGGGCGATCCCATCCTGCTGCTGCATGGATTCAGCGGCGACAACTCCAATTGGGACGCAGCGCGACGGGCGCTGCAGCGAACTCACCAAGTCATCGCTCTCGATATTCTCGGTCATGGCGCCAGCGAAAAACCGACCAGCGCGAGTGATTACGGCATGGATCGCGTGGCGCGGGACATCATCGACGTGCTCATGCAACTGGCGCTCGACCGGGCGCATCTGCTCGGCTATTCGATGGGCGGTCGTCTGGCGCTATATCTGGCTTTGCATTATCCAGATCGCTTCACGAGTCTGATCCTGGAGAGCGCGTCTGCGGGGATCGCCGGCGAGTCCGAGCGTCAAGCGCGGCGGCATCGCGATAAGGCCTTGGCCGATCGCATTGAAGCTGAGGGCGTCGAGTGGTTCGTCGATTATTGGGAGCGCCTGCCGCTTTGGGCGACGCAAGCGCGGCTGGACGCGGATGTATTGGCGGCGCAGCGTCAACAACGGCTGCAGAATGGCGCGCGCGGCCTGGCGAACAGTCTGCGCGGCATGGGCGCGGGCGCGCAGCCCAATCTATGGCCGCTGCTGCCTTCGCTTGAGCTGCCGGCGCTGCTGATCGCGGGCGAACGCGATCAAAAGTTCCGCCGCATCAATCAAGACCTGCTGGGAGAATTAACGCGCGCGGCGCTAAGCATCATTCCCGACGCCGGACATAATACCCATTTGGAACAGCCGGCCGCCTTCGAGCGCGCCGTCGTGTCATTTCTGGGGCGTCTCTAGCGCGCTGATGGCAGCGCGGACGAAAGCGTGATACTGTCGGCTCATGCGCGCGACTCTCTCACGGTCGTCGGTCCAGTCCGCGAAATGCGACAACCGCAACGCGCCCCACAGATCCCAGAAGGGCAAAGCGCTCGTGTCTATCTGCCGGTTGCGCCTGATGTAGGCCGCGGTGAAGCGCGCCATGCAGGCGTCGCCCAGCGCCCAGAGCGTCTCCAGACGGCATTTGCCCAGATCTCCCAGCGGATCCCCCAGCATCGCGTCCTCCCAATCGATGATCGCCGCCAATTCATCTCCGCGCCACAGCAGATTGCCGGGCCAAAAATCACCATGCAGCAGCGCGGTCGCGTTCATCTTGATATGCGGAAACGCGTTCGCCATGGCTCGCCCAATGCCGTGGCTATCCGCCGCAATTGAACGCAGCTCATCTTCGAGCAGGTCTCGCTGCGCGGGCAGGAAAGACAAGTCATGCTCCCGAATATCAAAGCGGTGGATGGCTGACAAGATCCGGGCCAGCCGGTCACAGAAGTCTGCCGGGTCATTCGGCGAGAATTGTGGTTCGCCGGCTATATGTTCGGTGAGGAGAAAGGGCGTCTCGCCATCCGCGCGCAGGAGCAGCGGTCGCGCAACCGGCATCCCGGCGTCCCACAAGCGGCGCATCAGTCTGTATTCGTCCCGCGCGATGTGAGGGTTGCGCTGGCGGTCGCGCAGGCTGTGCTGCCGCAGGATCAATAGCCGCGGCGGTTGATCGGGCGCGCGCGCTTCGAGCACGGTCACGCGTCGGCTGAGTAGACCGACGACCGTGATCGCGCCCTGCACGCCAATGTCATTGAGCGCATTCCTAAGCTGATGTGAGGATAGGTTCATAAATTTGAACGCCGAGGGCGTCCGCGTGACGCGTCCGGATGAAGAAACCTGAATGTTTCATTAGAGTTTTGATCTGTCCCATCCGGCGCAGTTATACTTAGCTTTTATTATGTCTCGGCGGAGAATGACTTCATGGAAATATTGCCTATCTATACTGTGCACTGGATCTTCATCATCATCATCGGAGCGGTGTTATTGGCCATCTTCTTCCTGCGCTAGGGCGGTTTAGCAGGGTTGCGCAATCAGTTTTGCCGGCAAAAGACCGGCAACGTGAACGACAGCGGAACGCAGAGTACTTCAAGTTCTCGCTCGAACGACAATATCGCTGCTAGACTCGCCGCAAAAGATAGTCCCTTATTCGCTCCGCTTTGCTCTTCGTAGGGCGCTCGCGCACTATGCGCTCAAGCAATTTGTAATCCCTATCAGCCGCGCTTTCCAGCGAAAAGTGATCAACGGCATATTGTCTGGCATTTTCACCCAGGGTACGCATCAACTCGGGCTGTGACAAGACGTCGCCTAGGGCAGCGGCGATGCCTTTCTCATCCGTATCACAGAGGTAGCCGGTAACACGATGTTCAATCAGGTTGTTGATGCCTGGTACGTTGCTCCCGATAATCGGCATCCCACAGGCCATGGCTTCGAGCATGACTCTGGGTTGCCCTTCGAATAAAGATGGCAATACGAAAGCGCGGGCTTGATTGAGCAATTGCGGCAATTCCGGATTGGAAACTCTGCCAAACCAGTGGATCCGCCCGTCGAGCGTGCCAAATCTGTCCTGCAATTCCTTATGGAGCTCTCCATCGCCAATCATGGCTATCGAGAGCTTTGTGCCTTCAATGGCGCAAAGCAGAGCGCGGACGTTCTTTATTTCAATCATATGACCTACGTAAACCAAGTCAAATTGCTTTGCGCAGGGCATCGGTTTGAAATGATCCGTATCGACGAAATCAGAAACAACGCTTAGTTTTTCGGCGACGGCAGGCACTTTTTCGATCATGCGCTCGCCGATATCCTGCGTGGTCACGACCACTTGCGCAGCGTGCTCGAGGGCGTCGCGGTGTATATCCTCGACTCGCTTCAAATACTCGGGTTTGTCCGAATGTATCTGCCTCGCGTTATATGACCAGTCGTATCCCATTCGCACCACAAGCGGTGTTTGCCAAGCTCGCGAAGCGCGAACGGCCGCGTCAGCGCCGATCATTTGGTCCGTCTTGTTGACTTGGCTCTTCATCAAGCGCAACCCATGTAGTTGATGAAGACGTCGAGCGTAGCGTTGCTCGCTCCATCCGATCCAATTGCAGAGAATCTGGATATCCGGAATCCGCGTCTGGAAGTCGTATTCTTCTTTCCCGCCGTAACTGACGATGCTGACGCGCACGTTCTTTTCTTGAAGTCTACGGTACAGCGCGAGCTCCCTGTCTAAGATGCCCCAATCTGCCCATGTTCGCAGCGAGCAGCTGTACATCAAGAACAAGGTCAAGTGGAAGGCTGGCTGAGTCACGCTTGGTTTATTCAACTGGGACTAGGCGCCAGTTCGCCGGCAGATAGATTAGACCGCGGTTTTCCGTCCGCTGCATGATGTCACTGTCGCCGGTCACCGCGAAGGTCATGGCGACGGAAATTGAATCAATCACGGGACCCGCCAGCTCTTTTGCGACTAGATCGATATAGTATTCGCCCGGCAACAGATTGATATTCTCGATAGTGCATTCCAGACTGCTGTCTTGCCCCAGCGCCAGTTCAGCTCTTGCCGCGGTCGGTATATCCACAAAACTCACGATGGTCCCAGCCGGATCGAGAATCCGAATCGAGAAGCTGTAACTGGTTAGTGGTTCGTGAACCTTGAGTTCAACGGCAAACTTGACCGTGTCGCCCGTGTGGAAGCTATCAATCGTATGATTAGTTTCGGGATCAAGCATGGCGACGCTGGTAATGCGGAAGCTGCCTGTGCCTTGCCGCAGGTTGGCGGCCAAGGCGTCGCCGCTGGAAAAGCCTGTCGATTTGTCAATAGACTGCTGGTGATAGGCGTTCAGAATGTCGCTGGTTGAGCCGGCGGCGGCGATCCTGCCGTCACGCAGGTAAATGGCGCGATCACAAAGCCGTTCGATGGCATAAGGATTGTGCGTCACGAAGATGATGGTGACGCCGCTGCTGGATAACTTGTCCATCCTTGTCAGGCATTTCTTGCGGAAATTGACATCCCCGACCGACAGCACTTCGTCAATCAGCAGGATATCGGCGTCGACATTGACCGCGACGCTGAAGCCCAGGCGCGCTTGCATGCCGCTGGAATATTGCCAGACCGGCTTATCCAGCCAATCGCCCAATTCGGCGAAATCTTCAATCTCGGGCATTTTGACATCTATTTGACGCGAGGTAAAACCCATGATTGCGCCGAGCAAGCGGATGTTCTCGCGGCCGGTTAAGTCTCGATGCATGCCGGCCGCCAATTCGATCATGGGGAACAGGCGACCGTTTATCGCAATGTTGCCGAGCGTCGCCGGGCTCACGCCAGCCAGCAATTTTAGCAGCGTGCTTTTGCCCGCCCCATTCGCGCCGACGATGCCCAGCGATTCGCCCAGCCCGACCTCGAATGAAATGTCCTGCAGCGCCCAAGGACCATACGCCGCCAGTCCGTTCTGCGACTGGCCTTGCAGACGATCGGCTTGTCGCCGCATCCAGGGACGCAGGGGCAAGCCGTAGCGCTTCCAGACTTCCTGGACGCTTATGGCCAAATGGCTGGTCATTGGAGGCTGCTTCCAGTCGTCATGTTCATCGCGGCGGCCAAGTCCGTCCCATATTCACGCAACACAGCTTAGAGAACGTCCGCAAAATATTGTGACATCATTTGATACAGCGGCACGGATATTATCATTATCAACAACGATATCAGCAGGCTCATCCCGAGCAGGCCGAGATCCGGCGCTTCGCCGAAGACCAGCACCTTGCGAAAGCCGTCAATGATGCCCACAACGGGATTGAGCGTATGGACAATGCTCAATCTGTCCTTGAGGTCCGACGAAGAATAAATCACGGGCGTCAGAAACAGCCAGACCTGCATCAGATGCTGAATGCCGTGAAGCATATCTCGACGGTAGACAGAAAAAGCGCAGATGCCAAAGCCTACCGCAATCGCCAATAGATTCAACTGAATGATCAAAATCGGCAGCCACAGCCACTTCAAGGTGACCGGAATGCCGAACAGCTGCAGCGTAATAATCAAAACTATCGAATTCATGCAGAAGTCAAAAAACGTGGTCAGCAAGACGACCAGGGGGAATATCAAGCGCGGAATCGACATCTTGCGCAGCAGATTGCCATTGGCCAGCACCCCATGGGGAATGCGCACGATTGAGCTTTGCAGATAGGTCCAGGGCACGGTCGCGGCGAACACGAAGACCAGGCGCGGCGCGCCTTCGCTGTCGACGCCGACCACATCTCCCAGGAAACTGTAGATTAGCGTCGCCAGGATGGCGGGGATAATCGCCCAGAGCGGACCCAGAAGCGTGCGCCGATAGCGGGCGCGGATATCCCGACTGACCAGCGCGATCAGCAGATTCCAGTGATTAAGCCAGCGCTGGCTTCGGCGTTGCTCCGTAGCTGTATGCGACCACGTTTTCATCGTCAACGGCACACTTGCTTTTGCTTGTCATTTCCACCAATATACACCTGGAAGGCGGATTTTGTAGGGCGTGAAAAGGAGAAATCGTGCCGCCGAGAGTGTCGGTTGTGATGACGGTCTACGACGGCGAACGCTATCTTGCCGAAGCGATAGCCAGCGTCCTGGGGCAAACCTACGCCGATTTCGAGTTGATCATCGTCGATGATGGCTCGACCGATGGCTCTAGGGGCATCATGGAAACTTACGCCCGGCGCGATTCCCGCATTCGCCTACTCCCGTTGGCTGGCAACCAAGGCATGGCTTCCGCGCGCAATCGCGGCATTGAAAACGCAAAGGGGCAATTCATCGCGTTTTCTGATTGCGATGACATCTGTCTGCCTGATCGCCTGCGCAGACAAGTAGAACACTTGGAAAGCAACCCGGATATCGGCGTGATTGGCTGTACGATGTGGGCGGTAGATCACAAGTTGAGACCACTGGCGGAGAATACAGCGCCGCTGGAGCACGCGCTTATCGCCTGGGGCTTGCACTTCAATCCCATCCTGCCGGGAGGCTCGAGCATGATTCGCAGCGAGCTGTTGGTCGACAACGGGGGCTATGAAGAGGGACGCCTCTACGCCGATGATCTGGAATTGTGGTCGCGTTTGATCGAGAAGACGCGTTTCGCCAGCTTGCCCGATATTCTGATGCTCTATCGCCGGCACCCGCAAGCGGCCGGCATCGGGAATCGAAAACGCGTGCAGGCCGAGGGCTTAGCCGTGCGCAAACGCATGCTGGAGCGCTTGTGGGGTGAAGCGCCAGAAGCGACACTGGCTCGTTTTGTCCGCTTAACACAGCGCGAAACGGACTTCAGCCCTACCGAGCGACTGCCGCTGCGGGCGGACCTGACACGCCTCGCTGAGGCTTTCGTCCGCGCCGGCTGGGTTCAAGAAGACGAGCGAACGCTGCTTAATGCCGTAATAGATGGCGACTTGCAGCGGACCATGTCGCGGCGCCAGCGCTGGCGCGATTACCTGCTGAATCCGCGTAAACATCATGTCGTCATCGAAACGAAGCTGCGTCAGATTCTCCGCTTGACGTAGCGCTATGATTATTCAAGGCTACAGTCGTACTTGCGCAGAGGAGAACGTATGCCGCGCGTATCCGTGGTGATGCCGGTCTACAATAGCGAGCGTTACCTCGCCGAAGCGATTGCCAGCGTCCTGGGACAAACCTACCCCGATTTTGAGTTGATCATCGTTGATGACGGCTCGACGGATGGTTCGGCTGCGATCGTCGAAGCATACGCGCGGCGCGATTCCCGCATTCAATTCATGCCTTTGGGAGAAAACCGCGGCATTGCATCGACGCGTAATCATGGTATCGCGGCAGCAAGCGGCGAGTATGTGGCGATGATGGGCAACGATGACATTTGTTTGCCCGATCGCTTGCGCCGGCAGGTGAACTTTCTGGACGCCAATCCGCCCATTGGCGTAGTTGGAGGAAATATCCACGTTGTCGACCAAGACTTGGGATTCCGTTTCGAGTCTAACTTGCCGCTGGAACACGCTCTTGTCACGTGGGGACTGTATTTCAGTGCGTCGGTTGCCGATCCCACGACCATGATCCGGCGCGAGCTTCTTGTGGTCGCGGGCGGTTATGACGAAGACTGCCGCACAGCCGACGATACGGAACTCTGGACACGTCTGATTCAGCAAACGCGCTTCGCCAACTTGCCCGATATCCTGATGCTCTATCGCCGCCATCCCGGAGCGATCAGCGTCAAGCATAGAGAAAAACAAAGAGCGGAAGGCTCGGCCGTCCGTAGAAAGGCGCTGGAGCTTCTGTGGGGAGAATTGCCGGAAGCGACTGCAGATCTTTTCAAGCGCGTGTGGCTGCGTGAAACAAACTTCCGCCGCGCCGAGCGCAATCTGCTCCGCATCGAGATGACCCGCCTGATCGAGTCATTCCTGGGCGCCGGCTGGGTCGCGGCGGACGAGCGCCCACTGCTGCAATCAGCCATGGAAAGCGAATTGCGGCGCATC